>NZ_CP178751.1:0-1200000 GCF_047323925.1 Pseudidiomarina salilacus | reverse complement strand
GTGAAGCCAGTGAAGTAGGGCAGAGCGCCAACTTTCCGCAAGGTTATCGCAAAGACGGAACAGGTTACTTTTTCACCACTGATCAATTTTCTGATTTTACCCAACTGGCATTTCGTAATACCGAAACTGATAAAGTCACGGTCATTACCGAGAGCATTCCGTGGAACGTCGATAATTTTGCCATGAGCGATGATGGTAGCAAGGCCGCTTTCACCGTCAACGAAGAGGGCATGAGTCAGCTGTATCGTCTCGATCCGCAAAGCTTCACTTACAGCAAGGTCGAAGGATTACCGGTTGGCGTGGTTGGCGGTTTGGTGTTTAGTCCCGATGGCGACAAGCTGGCGCTGAGTCTGAACACGCCGAAGTCACCGACTGATGTGTTTATGTTGGACGCTAATGATCAACTCGCACGTTGGACTTATAGCGAGGTTGGTGGCTTAAACACCGATACTTTCGTTGAGCCAGAATTAGTGCGGTTTGAAAGTTTCGATGGTCTTGAAGTGCCCGCATTTGTCTATAAACCTGAAGCGGAGGGTCCGGCACCTGTCATCATCAGCATTCATGGCGGCCCTGAAGCGCAGTATCGCCCGTACTTTAGCGGCACCGTACAGTTGTGGGTGCAGCAATTAGGCGCCGCAGTGATTGCACCGAACGTGCGTGGTTCGGCGGGTTACGGTAAAAACTACGTTAGCCTCGATAACGGCTTTAATCGCGAAGACTCGGTGAAGGATATCGGCGCTTTGCTCGATTGGATTGCCACGCAACCCGATTTAGATGCTTCACGGGTGGCGGTGATTGGCGGTAGTTATGGCGGTTACATGGTGCTCGCCAGCTCTGTACATTACAGCGACAAGTTAAAAGCTGCAGTCGATATCGTTGGTATTTCGAACTTTGTGACGTTTTTGGAAAACACTGAAAGCTATCGTCGTGATCTGCGCCGTGCTGAGTATGGTGATGAGCGCGACCTTGCAATGCGCGAGCACTTGGAGGCCATTAGTCCGAATAATCATGTCGACAAAATAAACGTGCCAATGTTTGTGGTGCAAGGCGAGAATGACCCGCGGGTTCCGGTCACTGAAGCCGAGCAAATTGTTGCGGCGTTGCGGGCTGCCGATAAAAAAGTTTGGTACATGAATGCGCTTAACGAAGGGCATGGCTATGCACGTAAAGAAAACGCGGATGTGTACCAAGAAGCAACGGTATTATTTTTTGAGCAGTACTTATTGCCCGAAAAAGACTAACTGTCGACAACCGAAAAAGGATGTAATGAAAGTTTAGGTCAAATGTTAACCACTAAAAACGCACGAAATTGTTTTAAATTCGTGCGTCATAGGTGCTTGCCCTATTCCTTCTTTTTGATTAGTATCAAGAGAACTTAATCGTAATTTGTCGCTTTAAACGCACAGATTGTCGAGTTAAGTACTTGCTGAATGTGGTGTTTTTTGCCGTGTTTGGTATGGCTAGAAATCACTAACCTAAAGTGATCCAGGGAGAAGATATAATGTATAAGAATAGCAACTTAGCTAAGTCTATCCGCTTAGCACTGATGTTCGGTGGTGCTTCTTTAGCACTGACGGGCACAGCCGCTGCGCAAGACCAGTCTGAAGAAGAACAGGCTGAAGAAGCGCAAGAGCGCATCACGGTTACAGGTTCACGTATTACTCGTACTGACTATGAATCTGCCAGCCCAGTTCAAATTACTTCATCAGAAGAAATCAAAGTATCAGGCTTCACTAAAATCGAAGACTTGATGAACAGCTTGCCGCAAATCGAGGCAGCACAAACTTCGTACATCGCTAACGGCGCGACCGGTACAGCTTCACTTGACCTTCGTGGTTTGGGTGCAGAGCGTACTTTGGTGCTCGTGAACGGTCGTCGTTTGCAGTCAGGTGGTATCTACTCAGAATCACCAGACATCAACCAAATCCCAGCAGCACTCGTTGAGCGCGTAGAAGTTATGACCGGTGGTGGTTCTGCTACCTACGGTGCTGACGCGGTAGCTGGTGTTGTTAACTTCGTAATGAAAGACGACTTTGAAGGTGTTGAAATTGTTGCCGGTACCTCTGGTTTCCAACACAACAATGGCAACTCTTACATTCAAGGTCTGATGGACAACCGTAACTTCGAATACCCAAGCGGAAGCAGCGGTATCGACGGTCGTCAACACAACATCGATTTGACTATCGGTGGTGAATTCGGTGGTGGCCGTGGTCACGCAACTGCTTACGCTACATGGCGTGAAGTAGAAGAGCTGCGCCAAGGTGCACGTGACTACTCATCATGTGCATTGAACGGTGCTGCTACTTCGTGTGGTGGATCTGCAACTGCGCCATCGCCTAACAGCTACTTCGCACCAATTGTTGACGGTGCTTACGACGGTTCGCAAGAAGTCTTATGGAGCTTGGGCCAAGACGGTCTGTTTACTCCTTACGACGGCACCAACGTCTACAACTACGCGCCAGTCAACCACTTCATGCGTCCTGACACACGTTACACTTTAGGCGCATTCGTTGAGTATCAAGTTACTGACGACTCTAAAGCCTACTTAGAAACCAGCTTCATGCACAACCGTACGGTTGCACAGATTGCTGAATCAGGCGTGTTCTTCCAGCGTTTCACGTTGGATATCGATAACCCACGCTTTAGCGACGCACAGCGCCAGCAGTTCTTTGACACGTTCGGTCCAGACGTTGAGCAAGTCGGTGCCTACATTGGTAAGCGTAACGTTGAAGGTGGTCCACGTCAGAACCAGCTTGAACACAATACTTTTCGTATCGTAGCTGGTATCGAAGGTTATTTAAGCAACAACTGGGTTTATGATATTAACTTCCAGTTGGGTCAAGCTTCTTCGAGCACTGCTTATGTAAACGACTTCTATGTTCCACGTATCGGTCAAGCATTGGGCGATGTAAACTCTCCTGAATGTGCTGACGGTTGTTTACCATACAACGTGTTTACTCCAGGCGGCGTAACTGCTGAAGCAGCTGACGCACTTGGCGGTACTGCGGTAATGACCGGTATCACTACGCAACGTATCGTTTCTGGTTACTTGGCTGGCGACCTTGATATCAGCTTGCCTGGCTCTGACTATCCGTTTGCTGCGGTAATCGGTGCAGAGAGCCGTGAAGTTGACTTCGAACGTACTGCGGATGAAGTTTACAAACTTGGTCAGTTGTCTGGTCAAGGCGGTCCGACGCAAAGCATCGCTGGTGGCTTCAACGTTGGCGAACTCTTCGGTGAGCTACGTATGCCGATCGTTGACGGTATCGAAGGTGTTGAAAGCTTAGCGCTTGAATTAGGTGCTCGTTACTCTGACTACAGCAGCTCAGGCGGTGAATCAACCTACAAAGTATTGGTCGACTACGATCCAACTGACAACCTGAAGATCCGTGCAAGCTTCAACCGTGCGGTGCGTGCACCAAACGTTGGTGATTTGTTCACTGGTACTTCATTAGGTCTGTGGGGCGGTGAAGATCCGTGTGCCGGTTCTGACCCAGTTTACTCAGCTGCACAGTGTGCGAATACGGGTGTAACTCCAGACCAATACGGCAACATCGGTGCGAACCCTGCTGGCCAGTACAACGGTTTGTTCTCAGGTAACCTTGACCTGAACCCAGAAATCGCAAATACCTGGACTGTTGGTGTTGTTGCTCAGCCTACTGACAACTTCAACTTCAGCCTTGACTACTACGACATCGAGATTGAAGACGTTATCACTACTTTGGCGCCTTCAGTTATCCTCGAGCAGTGTGCTGAAACAGGTGAGTACTGTGACAAAGTTGTCCGTGCTCCATCAGGCAGCTTGTGGCGTGGTGAAGAAGGCTACTTGATCCTGCCTAACGAAAACTTAGGTGGCCGTGTCCTTCGTGGTGTTGACTTAAGCACCAACTACGTTGACGAAGACTTCGCTGGTGGTGTATTGACTGCGAAAGTCATCGGTACTTATAACCTTGAGAAAATCTTCCAGCCTAACACTGAGTTCCCAGAGTTCGACTACGACTGTAGCGGCCTGATCAGCACCCAGTGTTTCGCGCAGCCAAAATGGCGTCACACCTTGTCACTTAACTATGCAAGTGACGGTGCGTGGAGCGCAACTGCGAAGTGGCGTTACTTCGGTCAAGTTGACTACGAAGGAACCACTGACACCTTGTTGGCAGGTAAAGGTATCTCTGCACAGAGCTATATCGACTTGGTCGGTGCTTACGACGTAAGCGAAAATACCTCTGTAATGGTTGGTATCAACAACGTGTTTGACAAAGAACCACCAATGATGGGTGTTACCTTGTCTAACAACGCTAACACAGTGGCTGGTTTCTACGACACACTTGGTCGTTACATCCACGCTAGCGTAACTGTTCGCTTCTAAGCGAATGGTGCAATAGCACGACAATTTAAAGCGGCGGCCTCGGTCGCCGCTTTTTGTTTGTCTTCTTGAAAATGAAGTAGGTTATAACAATGCAGTCGCAAACCCGTCAGGATCCGTTACCGCAAGTAGCAAGTGCGGTCGAAAAACTTGCTCGACAACAACAATTCGAAGCAGCGCGACAGCTGATCCGTTCAGCAGCAGGTGAAGAGGTCACTGCAGTTCCGGTACTACATCGTGCCTTTCAACTGGCGATGCAAGTAGGCTACCCGAGCGATGCACTTGGTTACATCGACAGAGCGCTTAATGAAGTGCCTGACCAACCGGTTTTCGTATTAGATAAACTGAATGCGTTATTGGCTTCACGTCAACGTGCAAAGGCACTTGAGTTGCTGAAATATGCAGATAAGAAAATCAAGGTAGGACCAGGCTTTACCCATGAGTTAGCTAAGATTTACCAACAGCTCGATATGCCACAGCAGGCTTTGACATTGCTGAATCGACTCGCGAAAGAGCATCCAGAGCATGTTGATATTCGCTTTGCGCAAGCGATGAATCAGTTTTTCACCAATAAAATGAGTGCCGCCGAAAAGAATCTTGATTGGGTGATCGAAGCTACCCAAGGGAAAGCCGCGCGGGCTTATCACATGCGCTCACAGATCCGTAAACAAACAGAGAAGAAGAACCATATTGCTGAGCTTGAGGCGCGCTTGAAGCAGGCCGATAAGTATGACGCGCCGATCTGGTTTGCGTTGGCCAAAGAATACGAAGATTTAGGGCAGTATGAGGCCAGTTTTAAAGTGCTCGAAAAAGCCAACAAAGCACAACGGGCATTGGTTATTTACGATGAGCGCAGCGAATTAGATGCGATCGATACCCTGATTAAGACGGCTGGAGAATTCGATCTCACTCCTGTGAAACAAACTAAAAAGCCGCAGGTCACACCCATTTTCGTCGTTGGCATGCCGCGTACTGGCACTACTTTAGTGGAGCGTATGCTTGCAGCCCACGACCATGTAGCTAGTATCGGGGAATTCCAAGATTTTCCGTGGTTGGTTAATACGGCGATTAATGGCATTGTGCAAGAAAGTGACAACACTTTATCGCGCGATCAAGCACTGCAGCAGGTTGATTTTCAGCAGATCGGCGAGCGCTATATGCAACAAGCGGCGGAACTTGCCAAAGGCAAACTGTTTGTGGTCGATAAGCTGCCGTTCAATTATTTGTATGTAGGCTTTATTCGCAAGGCGCTACCGCACGCTAAAATTGTTGATCTCACCCGTGACCCGCTTGATGCCTGTTATGCCATCTATAAAACCATGTTCTATCAAGTCTACAATTTCTCGTATGACCAGAAAGAATTGGCTCGCTACTTCAACAAATACCGTGAAGTGATGGCGATGTGGCGTGAACTTTGTGGTGACGCCATGTTGACGTTAGCCTATGAAGACGTCGTCACTGATACTGAACAACAGGCGCGTAAACTGCTAGCGCACTGCGGGCTCAAATGGCAAGACGAGGTTCTCGCTTTTCATGAGCAAGCATCGGCTTCAACGACTGCGAGTGCAGCTCAAGTGCGTCAGCCAGTGCATGCATCATCAGTAGGTAAAGCGCAGCACTATGCGGAGTTCTTGCGTCCGATGCAGAGTATCTTGAAGGCTAATTAGGTTTGTTAAATGAGGTGCGGCGCGATATCGACCGGTAAGGTCATCCGCACCTCATCTCCTGCAAACGGCACTGTGCCGTGCCAAAAGTAACTTGGAAAAAACACCACATAACCAGCTTGTGGACAGACCGCTTTGGCGATTTGTTCACGCTCGCCAAGCTGCATTGAGGTTTCGCCAAATTTAATCCATCCCTGACGTTGTGGGTCGTCCTGCCTTACGTTACTAGGCACTTTTAAGTAGCTACAACAGGATAACCAGCCCTTGGGATGAACGTGATTAGTGTGGAAACCGCTTTCCTTGAGTTTGACCGACCAGGCCCCAGTGAAGCGAAATTGTTGCTGTTTGCGTCGCAAGAAAGGGTGTTTTGCATCATTAGGTAGACTTTTTAAGTAGCGCTGAGTTGCCCGTTCCAACATTTGTTTGTATTGCTGAATGGCTGGGTGCTGCTGTTGAAACAGATAGCCGACGGTCTGGGTGCCATTACGGACACTCTGATCGAGCGGCTGTTGGGCGCTTTTGTGCAATCCGTCGAGGGCCGTCACGACCGCATCAATAAATGCCTCACGGCTTGCATACTCAGGCGGTACATCAATCGGCAATGCTTGTACAAAACCGTCGTAGTCATCGAGCCATTGCGAACGCGGATCATTCAACAAGCGATAGCACAAGCCTTTGTAGGCCCACATTTCTTGGTTATCAGGCGCGAGTTGCTCAGCTTTGTCGAGATGGCTGAGTGCGCGCTCATAATCACCCGCTTTGATGAAAAGATTGGCCACATCAAGTTGATACCGATCGCTATTAGGCTGCAGTTCAAGCGCGCGTAGATAATGCTGCATTGCTTGATCATTCGCGTCCTCGCGGGCGAACGTCGAGCCAAGCAAGTGGACAAACTCTGCAGCATTCGGGAACAACTGTAATGCGTTCTCAACCGCGGCCCGGCATTGCTCATATCGGTCCGCGATGAGAAAGTGCACAGCATAACAATAATGTAAGGCACGAGATTGCGGTAACTGTGCTAGCGCGGTACGAATAGAATCCATGAACTTCTCTTGCGGACCCTGCTCCCAGTACAATTTATTCAAGGTGGTATGGGCATCGATGTACTCAGGTTGCGCTGCCACCAAGGCTAATAACACCTGCTCGGCATCATTATAACGATCAAGATCATGCAGCACGCCGGCATACAAATAATCTAATAACGGCCAAGCCTGTGGCAATTGGTCGCGTAGCGGCTCGATAAGTTGCAGAGCTTGGTCAAAATGACCGAGGTCACGCAGTGTTTGCGCCTGTAAAAAAACAGCTTCAGGGTCATTGCTGTGCTGCTTGACCAACAGTGTCGCGAGTGGCAAGGCGTCTTCCTGCAAACCTAAACGATTGTAGAGGCCAATCAACGACTTTTGTGCGCCTTTGTGATTAGCCTGCTGTTGCAGCACAAATTTAAAAATGCGTGCTGCGTCTTGTGGCTGTTGTAGTGCTTGCAGATTCAAACCGAGCAGATGCAATACATCAGGGTGCTTTGGCTGCAACTGCAACAGTTGTTGGCAATGTTGGGCAGATTCCGCGTGTTGTCCGGCACGAAAGGTTTGAATGGCTTGTTGGTAGCGTTGTTGCGGTTGCATCGTTGATACTACGTCTATTTTTGCGTCAGATGATGGATACAGACTAACTAAGAACCGCGCAACAGACAACGCTATCGTTGCAAAACAGTGTTTTCTCAACGGGTTAAACTTGCTAGGCTTGCGACATTCGCTCATTAGGATTCACCGCCGATTTATGACGCCTGAACATCATTCATTGCCGCAGTTCTCGCAGTTGCCGCAACTCGACCAAGCAGCACAACAAGCATGGCAGCAGGGGCGCGCTCGTTATGCTGTTGATCTTTATTTGGCCAACCTGCACCAGTTTGAGCGATATCCTGGCGCTTGGTACAACTGTGCCTTCTACCTGCGCCATGCCGGCGACTTTCAGCTAGCGATTGAGCATTATCAGCGCGCGCTGAAACTGGGTATCGATAGCCCAGAGGAAGTTTGGTTGAATATTGGTGTAATCCACAATGAGGGCCTACTCGACAATCAAGCTGCATTGGCGGCATTCGAACAGGCACTTGCGCTCCGGCCAAATTACTTGCCTGCACTCCTTAATTTAGGCAATTGTCACGAGCAGCAAGGCGATCGTAGCGCTGCTGCGGCATGCTTTCGCAAAGTTATCGAACTCGAGCCGATCAACGGCTATGCTTTTGCTCGCCTTGCTGACGTGACCCAATTCGACGCTAGCGCTGATCCCTTGATATCCGCCATGCAACAACTGCTGGCGCAAGCAAACTTGCCGCACGACGACCACGTTGATTTACTGTTTGCACTGGGCAAAGCGCATGACGATTGCGCTGAGTTCGCCACGGCATTTTCATTTTACCAGCAGGCGAACAAGCTTAATGCGCAAAGGATGCCAGCTTGGCAAGCAGAGCAACAGCAGGCGTTCGCGCGCGCACAAACAGCTTGGTTAGAGGTTGAACCCACCGCTAACTCGGTCGGTGCGCAGGGTATTCCAGTGTTTATTTGCGGTATGTTCCGCTCCGGCTCAACCTTATTAGAGCAGATGCTAGGCGCTCACTCTGAAGTTAGCACCGGGGGAGAGCTCGATTTCTTTGCGCGCTTTGATCCAGCGCGCCGCGGTCAAGCCGCAACAAACGCGCTGGCCCGGCAATTAGGCGCCGAGTACCTGAACTTTGTCAGTGAGCGGCTGCCAGCGCAGCGTTATTTCACCGACAAGCGGCCAGACAATATTTGGCGCATGGGACTGATCAAGCGCGCACTACCAGAAGCCAAGTTTATCGTCACTAAACGGCATCCGCTAGACAATGCATTGTCGGTTTATTTCACTCGGTTGGGTGCGGGCATGAATTACGCCAACAGTATCAGTGACACGCTTGCGTTCATTGCGCAACAGGAGCAGCTTCTGACAGAGTGGCAGCAAGACTTTGGGGCAGATATTTATACGATTGATTATGAGCAGGTGGTGCAACAGCCAGAACAGCAATTACGGGCATTACTCGAGTGGCTTGATTTGCCATGGCAGGCAGCTTGTTTGGACTTTCACCAACGCCGCAACAGCGTGCGCACTGCCAGCGTGTGGCAAGTTCGCCAACCACTTTATACCCGTTCAATTCAGCGTTACAAAAACTACGCCGAATTTTTGCCGCCGTGGCCAGAGCCTAAGCAATAGCTGGCGTCCCCGGCAGGAGTCGAACCTGCGACCTGCCCCTTAGGAGGGGGCTGCTCTATCCAGCTGAGCTACGGGGACAGACGTAAAAAAACCGGCCCATGAGCCGGTTTTTTCAATACATGCTTACGCCTTGGGCAATTACAGAGCGTTGATTTTCGCGCTCAAACGGCTCTTATGACGAGCTGCCTTGTTTTTGCCGATCAGACCTTTGGTCGCATAGCGATCAAGAGTCGGTTGCAAGCTTGCGAACGCTTGTTGCGCAGCTGCTTTATCGCCAGCTTCAATAGCAGCGATAGTTTTCTTCAACAAGGTACGCATCATTGAGCGACGGCTCGCGTTGTGGCGACGGTTTTTTTCCGCTTGGACCGCACGCTTTTTCGCAGACTTAATGTTAGCCAAGGTGAACTCCTAAAATTCGTTATCTGTGTGCAATGGTTTATTAGGGCGGGGAATATGCCTGTTTTCGAGTTTAAAGTCAAGTGCGATATTCGCTATTCGTGGTTCGTACGCTTCGCTGTTCGTGCGTTACACTGTTCGGTAAGGACTCAAACACAAGGATAGCATTACATGGCAAGGGAATTGCTAGTTACGAAGGTCGCGATTGAGCTGTGTTGCGAGGTGTATAGAGTCACTGGGGGCTTCCCTGCTAGCGAAAGGTTCGGCTTATCGAGCCAGATGCAAAGGTGTGCTGTTAGTATACCCAGTAATATTGAAGAGGGAGCGCACAGAGCTTCAGACAAAGACTTCTTAAGATTTCTTTATATTGCCCGCGGATCTATCGCTGAGCTGAAGATACAAATGACAATCGCAATGCGCTTGGGATATATCGATTCAGAGGAAAATGACTTATTATCTGGAACCTATCAGTTATTGAATGCCTTAATTCGAGTGGTGCGCCTCCGAATAGCGGAGCGGACGAATACCGAACAGCGAAGCGTACGAACCACGCGTAACGAATAACGAATAACGAATAACGAATAACGGGGTACTCGTTGTCTAAATCACTTGCTAAATCTGGAATCATTGTCAGCGCTATGACGCTGATCTCGCGCGTGCTCGGGCTCGTGCGCGATGTTGTGATTGCCAACCTGATGGGGGCTGGCGCTGCTGCCGACGTCTTCTTTTTTGCTAATAAAATTCCGAATTTTTTGCGCCGTCTATTCGCAGAGGGCGCCTTTGCGCAGGCGTTTGTGCCTGTGCTGACTGAATATAAGCAAGGTAAGCCGCTGGAAGATACCAGACTTTTGGTGGCGCGCGTCTCAGGGACGCTCGGTACGCTCGTCACTATTGTCACCTTGATTGGGGTGATTGGCTCGCCGATAGTAGCGGCGCTATTTGGTATGGGGTGGTTTGTCGACTGGTACAATGATGGTCCGCAGGGCGACAAGTTTGTGTTGGCATCGGACTTGTTGCGCATCACCTTTCCGTATTTGTGGTTTATCACTTTCACTGCATTAGCTGGCGCGATTCTCAACACGCTGGGTAAATTCGCGGTGGCTGCGTTTACGCCAGTGTTTTTGAATGTCGCGATCATAGGTTTTGCGTTGTGGTTGGGGCCACAGCTTGAACAACCCGAATACGCTCTCGCGTGGGGCGTCTTTGCCGGTGGCTTAGTGCAGTTCTTGTTCCAAATTCCGTTTCTGAAACGCGCTGGGCTGTTGGTGCGGCCACGGTGGGGTTGGCGTGACCCTGGGGTCACTAAAATCCGCACCTTAATGATTCCGGCGCTGTTCGGGGTGTCGGTCAGTCAGATCAATTTGCTGCTCGATACCTTTATTGCTTCCTTTTTGATGAGCGGTTCGATTAGTTGGCTGTATTACTCCGATCGCTTACTTGAGTTTCCTTTGGGACTGTTTGGTATTGCCATTGCCACGGTGATTTTACCGGCGCTGTCGTCGCGCCATGTGGATAAATCCGCGGAAGAGTTCAGTCGCACTCTGGATTGGGGCATCCGTAAGGTGGTGCTGTTGGGCTTGCCAGCGATGGCGGGTTTGATTGTGTTGGCAGAGCCAATGTTGATGGTGTTGTTTATGCGCGGTGAATTTACCCCTGAAGATGCGCGTTTTGCTTCCTACAGTCTTTATGCCTATGGCTCGGGTTTACTGAGCTTTATGCTGGTCAAGGTGCTAGCGACTGGCTTTTATTCGCGGCAGGACACCAAGCGGCCGGTCAAATACGGCATCATCGCAATGGTTAGCAACATGGTATTTAACGTCATTTTTGCGATTCCGTTTGGCTATGTCGGCTTAGCGATCGCAACCTCGATGTCGGCGGCACTTAACGCTGGCTTATTAGGATACAACTTGTGGCGTGATGGGGTGCTTAAACGCTATCCGGGCACACTCACCTATCTCAGCAAAGTGACTGCTGCGGTGCTGGCGATGATTGCCTTGCTTGTGTATTTTGCGCCAACGCGTGACTGGTGGCTTGCAGCAGAGTTTATGGCGCGGGTGTGGCGCTTGAGTCTGCTGATTGGCGCCGGCGCGTTGAGTTATTTGGCAGTGCTGCTCCTGCTCCGCGTTAAACTCCGCTAACTTCGTGCGCTTCGCTGTTCGGTTTTCGTACGCTGCGCTGTTCGTGCGCGCTACGCGCTGCTCGGTGAGGCACATTCGAAGAGGGAGGCAAAGCCGACCGGACGAACAGCGAAGCGTACGAACCACGAAGCACGAACTTAGATTTTGCGTGTTCTGCGGCTGGTTAGCCTTTGCCCAGCCTGTTATAATCGCCGCTTTGTTAAGCAACTGACTCAACAGGCTCGCAAAGCTCTGATGCAACTCATTCGTGGAATTCATAATATTCGCGCGCAACACCGTGGTTGTGTGCTGACCATCGGTAATTTTGATGGTGTCCATTTGGGGCATCAGGCGGTACTCGCACAAGTGAAAGCGCAAGCTTTGGCGCGCGGTGTGCCAGCGACAGTCATGACTTTTGAGCCGCAACCGCAAGAACTGTTTCAGCCGAGCAGCGCGCCGGCCCGACTGACGAATTTTCGTGAGAAACATTTAGCCTTGCGTGCGCAGGGCGTCGACCGTCACATCGTGATTGAATTCAATCGTAAGTTTGCGAATTTGCCAGCACGCAAATTCATCGATGAAGTATTGGTGAAGCAACTGGGTGTGCAGTTTTTAGTGGTTGGCGATGACTTCCGTTTCGGTCATGGTCGCGAAGGTGATTTTGCCATGTTGCAGCGCGCTGGAGCGGAACTGGGATTCGAAGTGGTCGATACCCATAGTTATCGACAACAGCAGCAGCGCGTCAGTAGTACGGCGATTCGCGAAGCACTAAATGCGGGTGATTTTGCGCAAGCTGCGGCAATGCTTGGGCGCCCCTATGCTTTTGCAGGGCGGGTGGTGCATGGTGAGAAAAAAGGTCGCACCATTGGTTTCCCGACGGCTAATATTCAGTTAAAACGGCTGCGGTCGCCGCTGCAGGGTGTTTTTGCGGTGCAGGTGCAAAGCAATGATGGCAAAATGCACGCTGGTGTTGCTAATATTGGGCGCAGACCGACGTTAAATGGTGAGCGGGTGCAACTTGAGGTGCACTTGTTCGATTTCACTGGTGATCTTTACGGTCAGCAGCTGAAAGTTCTGCCGACGCATTTTATTCGTGCGGAACAAAAATTCGCAGATTTCGCAGCTCTTAAGCAGCAAATCGTCGCGGACGCGCAGAAAGCAAAGACGTTAGTCGTTAATCGGTAATCGTTAAGGGCGGTCGTTATCGCCTCCCCCTAACGAATAACCAGTAACGAATAACGCTTTTAGATAGTTTGAATAGAGATAAGTAACCGAGTTTTCACTAAGCTCGAAAAAGGAACCCAGATAATGACCGACTACAAACACACGCTGAATTTACCGGAAACTGAGTTTCCGATGCGTGGCAACCTCGCGCAGCGCGAGCCGCAAATGCTTGAACAGTGGTATGCCGACGACGTCTACGGCAAGATTCGCGTGGCAAAAGCGGGTAAGCCGGTTTTTATTTTGCACGATGGCCCTCCATATGCGAATGGTCAGATTCACATTGGCCATGCGGTTAACAAGATTCTGAAAGACATCATCGTTAAAGCGAAAACGCTAAGCGATTTTGATGCGCCTTATGTGCCGGGTTGGGATTGTCACGGTTTGCCAATCGAGCTGCAAGTTGAGAAAAAGCATGGCAAACCAGGCAAGAAGCTCTCGGTTGCTGAGTTTCGTCAGCATTGTCGTGACTATGCGATGTCGCAAGTTGAGCAGCAACGCGAAGATTTTAAACGCTTAGGGGTGTTTGGCGATTGGGATAATCCTTATTTGACCATGAATCCTAAGCAGGAAGCAGACAGTATTCGTGCGCTGGGTAAAATTATTGCCAATGGCCATATGCAACAGGGCTTTAAGCCAGTGCATTGGTGTACCGACTGTGGTTCGGCGCTTGCTGAAGCGGAAGTGGAGTACCAAGACAAGCGTTCACCAGCGATTGATGTGAGCTTTGTGCCGGTTGACGAAGCTGCTGTGGTGGCGGCCTTTGATCATCCTGAAGGGCATCCTGGCAGCGGAGAAGTTGGCGTAGTGATTTGGACCACGACACCTTGGACCATCCCGGCGAACCGTGCGATCTCGCTGCATCCGGCGTTGGAATACGCTTTAGTGCAGGTTGAGGCGAAAGACGGTAAACCAGCGCAGCGTTTGATCATTGCTGACGAGCTGGTCAAGGCATCGATGGAGCGTTGGGGCATCGATGACTATCACAAATTAGGTTTCGCCAAAGGCGCAGCATTGGAAAACATGCGTGTGCATCATCCGCTGTTTAGCGACATCGATGTACCGCTAATTTTGGGCGAGCACGTCACTACTGAATCGGGTACGGGCTGCGTACATACTGCGCCAGGCCATGGTGTCGATGACTTCTTGGTAGGTCAGCGTTACGGCATCGAAGTTTACAATCCAGTGGGCGATAATGGGGTCTATAAAGAAGATACTCCGATGTTCGCTGGTCAGCACGTGATGAAAGCCAATGACAATATTGTCGAGGCCTTGAAAGACGCTGGACGCTTGGTGCACCACGAAGCCTACCAGCATTCGTATCCGCACTGCTGGCGCCATAAAACGCCAATTATTTTCCGCGCGACCCCGCAATGGTTCATCAGCATGGACAAGCAAGGCTTGCGTGCCAATGCACTCAAGCAAATCAAGCAAGTACGTTGGGTGCCTGAATGGGGCCAAAGCCGCATTGAAAGTATGGTGGACGGGCGTCCAGATTGGTGTATTTCACGGCAACGTACCTGGGGTAACCCGATTGCAGTGTTTGTGAATCGTGATACCGACGAACTGCATCCGCGCACCTTGGAGCTATTGGAGCAGGTCGCGCAGCGAGTCGAGCAGGATGGTATACAAGCATGGTTTGACCTAGATGCTGAAGAGCTGCTAGGTGACGAAGCCAAAAATTACCGCAAAGTGACGGACACGCTCGATGTTTGGTTTGACTCTGGCGTGACTCATGAAGCTGTGTTGAATAAAACACCAGGCTTACAGTGGCCTGCTGACTTGTACCTTGAGGGTTCAGACCAACATCGCGGTTGGTTCCAATCGTCATTGTTAACGGGTGTTGCGATGTATCAGCAAGCACCTTACAAGCAAGTGCTTACCCATGGCTTCACTGTTGATGGCCAGGGCCGCAAGATGTCGAAATCTATCGGTAACGTTGTGGCTCCGCAAGAAGTGATGAACAAACTCGGTGGTGACATTCTGCGTTTGTGGGTGGCGGCGACCGATTATTCGGCCGAAATGACGGTTTCAGACGAGATTTTGAAGCGCGCGGCCGACAGCTATCGTCGCTTGCGTAACACTGCACGTTTCTTGTTAGCTAACATCAACGCCTTTGACCCAGCTCAGCACGCCGTGCCGGCGGAGCAAATGGTCGCCATGGATCGTTGGATTGTCGCCCGTGCGGTGGCGTTGCAAGAAGAATTGCTCGACGCTTACGACAACTATCAGTTCCACAACGTGGTGCAGCGCTTGATGCACTTCTGTTCAATCGAACTGGGCAGCTTCTATCTGGATGTGATTAAAGACCGTCAGTACACCGCGAAACGTGACAGTGTCGCACAGCGCTCGTGCCAAACTGCGCTGTATCACATTGCTGAAATGTTGGTGCGCTGGTTAGCACCGATTTGTAGCTTTACTGCACAAGAGGTGTGGACTGCATTGCCAGCCCAAGACGCCAACGGCGCTGCACGCAGTGACTATGTATTTACCGAGGCGTGGTATCGTGGCGCTGATGGCATCGCAGTGAGTGACGAAGACAATGCGTTCTGGCAGCGTTTGCTCGAAGTTCGAGACGAAGTGAACCGGGCGCTGGAACAAGCGCGTCGTGACGACCTGATTGGTGGCTCATTGCAAGCAACTGTGACGCTGTATGCACAAGCAGATTTGGCGCAGCAGCTCGCTTCGTTAGGCGAGGAGCTGCGGTTTGTATTGTTGACCTCGGCAGTCGAAGTGAACAGCGTGGAGCAACCACCTGTTGATGCCCAAGCAACAGAGATTGCAGGTCTCTGGGTAAAAGTTGCGAAAACCAGCTTCAGCAAGTGTGAGCGTTGTTGGCATCACCGACCTGAGGTCGGTACCATTGCTGAACATCCAACTTTATGTCAGCGTTGTGTGACCAACGTTGAAGGTGCAGGTGAGGAACGTCATTTTGCCTAACGCAACAGCCGTAAGCCAAAAACGTGCCAGTGGACTGCAGTTTCTGTGGTTGTCGCTGGTGCTGATCATCATCGACCAAGTGACCAAACAATGGGTGGTCAGTGCGTTCGATCTGTATGAAAGTATCGCCATTATGCCGTACTTGAATTTCACTTACGTGCAGAACTTTGGCGCGGCGTTTAGCTTTTTAAGTGACCAAGGTGGTTGGCAACGTTGGTTATTCACCCTGTTAGCTTTCGCCGTGTCGATTATTTTGTTGGTGTGGTTGCGCCGTAACCCAGTCGGATTGTGGCGGCAGAATCTTGCCTTTTCACTAATCTTGGCGGGTGCCATTGGTAATGTCATTGACCGTTTATGGCACGGTTATGTCATCGATTTTATCGACGTTTACGTAAACAACTGGCATTGGCCAGCTTTTAATGTTGCCGACATGGCAATTACCGTTGGCGCAGTACTTATGTTACTCGAAGCATTCTTTGAACAACGTCAGGAGCAACGCGCATGATCAGTCGTCTTCCTATTGAGCATGGCCGGGAAGTGATTTTGCATTTTACCATTAAGCTGACCGATGACTCAGTCGCCGACAGTACCAAAATGTCGGGCAAGCCAGCGAAGTTCCGGGTCGGTGACGGTTCCTTAACGGAAAATTTTGAAGCTTGTCTCATTGGTCTCAAAGCTGGTGATAATCGTGAGTTTGAGTTGGCGCCCGAAGATGCTTTTGGCATGCCGAACAAAGACAACTACTATCAAGTAGAGACGACCAAGTTCACTGATGGGCGCCCTGAGGAAGGTCAAATTTTCACTTTCCCGCAGCCAGATGGCACGCAGTTGCCGGGCATTGTGCGTTCGATCAATGAACAGTTTGTGACGATTGATTTTAATCATCCGTTAGCAGGGCAGCGGGTGCGTTTCGCCGTCGAAATCATCGAGGTAAACCCATAATTCGATGTTCGGGTTTCGTACGTTCGGCTGCGCCTCCCTGTTCGTGCGCTCACTTTGCTCGCTATTCGGTCTTGCCCGAATAGTGCGAAGCACGGACGAACAGCGAAGCGTACGACAACCGAATAGCGAATAGCCGGGTTTTATTGGAGTTGGTATGAAAATTGTGTTGGCTAATCCACGAGGTTTTTGCGCCGGCGTTGACCGCGCCATTACCATTGTGGAACGTGCGTTAGATATTTTTGAACCACCGATTTATGTGCGTCATGAAGTCGTGCATAACAAATATGTGGTCGATTCGCTGCGCCAAGCTGGAGCCATGTTCGTTGATGAGCTTGAAGAAGTGCCAGACAATAGTATCGTGATTTTTTCTGCGCACGGTGTGTCGCAAGCGGTACGCCAAGAAGCGAAAGATCGTGGCTTAAAAGTATTCGATGCAACCTGCCCGCTGGTGACCAAGGTTCACATGGAAGTCACCCGTGCCAGTCGCAAAGGGCAAGAATGTATTTTGATTGGTCATGCGGGACACCCTGAAGTTGAGGGGACAATGGGCCAGTACGCAAACGCAGAGGGTGGTATCTACTTGGTCGAGTCGGTGGCGGATGTTGCTAAGCTCGAGGTTAAAGATCCCACCCAATTGCATTACATGAGCCAAACCACTCTGTCAGTTGATGATACTGCTGATGTCATCGATGCTCTACGTGCCAAGTTTCCAGAGATTCAGGGACCACGAAAAGATGATATTTGTTACGCCACCCAAAACCGTCAGGATGCGGTGCGTGAATTAGCTGCAGAAGTTGACCTGTTGCTCGTTGTCGGTGCGCGGAATAGCTCAAATTCCAATCGTTTACGCGAGCTAGCGGAAAAAATGGGTACCCCTGCGCATCTGATTGATGACGCCAGTTGTATTCAACAGCAATGGCTTGAGGGTGTGGCAAGTGTTGGCGTGACTGCTGGCGCATCGGCACCAGAAATTTTGGTCAAGGATGTCATTAAACAGTTGCAGGCCTGGGGTGGCGAGGCTGTGAGCGAGCGCTCCGGTCGTGAAGAAAACGTAACCTTTTCAATCCCACCCGAACTACGCGTAGTCGAAGTTTCTTAAGTGGTGAGCTGGTAGCCTAGCGCTGCCAGCATTCCGCAGGTGTCTTTTGGTCGTTCTGATTAATCGATAGCGTCGTACAGCCAGTGTCATTGGCTTGGCCACCGGTCGCGGTTGCGGTGATGGTGTAGCTTTCTGTGCCAACGTTACTCACGCTAAAGGTATAAAACTCACTACTCGCGGTCACGCCCAAATCAGCATAGGCAGCGTAAGCCGTATTCTTCAATCGATACTCTTCTTGCGCCATTTGCAGCGTCAGCAATTGGCCCATGGCATCTGCCCTCCGAGACTCGCGAACATAGTCTACGTAATTCGGATAGGCGGCCGCAGCAATGATGCCAATAATCACGATTACGATCATTAGCTCGATTAGCGTCATACCTGACTGCTTTATTTTTGCTTGCATTTCTTGTCCTAGTCGTCAAAGATGATTTTTTGAACTACACTATAACGCATACATAACAACTAAAATAGATACGCTATTTTTACTGAGAACGCAATGCGCATAACATTTGTGAGATTTGGCAAAGGTCTGCAGCGTGGGTTTACCCTGCTTGAGCTGCTGGTCACTTTAGTGATCCTGAGTATCGTGCTCGGTGCCGGTGTGCCACTTATGCTCGATATGGCGAAATCGATGCGACTGCAAGGCGCGGCGCAAGATACCTATGCTTTGTTGCAGTACGCCCGCTCAGACGCATTACGAACTTCGGAACCGCGCTTTGTGGTGTGGGATGAAAGTGGCAGCGACTGGTGCGCTGCGGTAGCGGTCGATGACGATTGCGATTGTTTGACTGAAGATTGCAGTATTAACGGTGTGTTGCGGCAAATTAATAGTGCCGATTACACCGGTATTAGTGTCAATGCTAACTTTTCGGCTGGCGAGCACACGCGATTTGATGGTATGCGCGGCCTTGCAGAAGGAAACGCCGGTTCGGTGAGTTACCAACTCATGGATGGTACCACCGTCGAGGGCGAGGTTCGTGTAGTAGTGAGTTTGTTGGGGCGTTTGCGTTATTGCAACGCCTCAGGCGATTTTGGGAATTATCCAGCATGTTAAAACGCCAACAGGGTTTATCTTTGGTTGAACTGATGATCACCATTACGCTCGGTTTGCTGTTAATGGCCGCGTTGACGGCTGTGTTTTCAAATACACTCGGGGTCAATTCGCGTAGTTTGAAGCTCAGTCAACTGAATGAGGAAGCAACAGCCATTATGGATTTAATGGTCGGCGACATTAAGCGCACAGGCTATCGCGGCGATGCAGCACGGCTGGTCTATGACCCAACGAATGCAAGTACTGACTTTAATGACTCTATCGTTATTGCCAATGTCACCGGTGAAACGGTCAATAGTTGTATTCTGTTCGAGTATGACGCCGACGGTGATGGCGTGCACGATGGTGCTTCAGAGGATTTTGGTTATCGATTAGTCGATGGACGTGTGCAGTTACGTCGCAGTTCTGCTGGCTGTGATGCCTCAGGTTGGGAAAATATCACTACCAACGATATGATTGAAATTACTGGTTTAGAATTTACCCTAACTGAGCAAATGATAAATTTAGTGAACGAACAACGGATTACGGTCGAACTAGATGTGGCATTGCCAAGTGATGCTGATATCACGCGTTCATTAACAACCGAAGTGGTGCTAAGAAATGCGTTCTAATCGATTCGACAAAAGCACGACAGGCTTTGCAACCGTCACACTGACGGTCCTGCTGCTCGCCATTATTATTTTGGTCACACTTTATACTGCCCGTTTCAAAGCACAGGAACAGCGCATTATGCGCAATCACTTGGCGATGCAGGAGGCAATGCAAGTTGCCGATGCGGGGCTTGAACAAACGATACAGATGTTGGACAACGATCTTTCTGACCTCGATCTTGTGATTAATGGCGATATCGATGGCTCTCCTTATACTGCAACTTTGTCTTCGGTTGATTATCCCGGCACACCACGTGGCCGTGTCAGTATTGTTAACGTAAATATCGTCGCCAATTCAGCGGACGGGGTAGCAACCCAAGAAGTGAATCAACAACTGGCAGTGATGTCGTTGTTGCGCGGCGGACCGACCGTACCCTTAGCGATTCGTGGTGCAAGTACGGCATCTGGTAGCTTTGAGATTGTTGCCAATCCCAATGGTGGTGGTGAGGGAGTACCGCTCTCTATTTGGTCACGAGATGCAATTACCGGAAGTGGTAATTTCACTACTTGTGGACAACACGAGTTTGCGCTCAATGACAATTGCACCTCGGACTCTTTAAGCGAAGCAGGGGATTTTGGTGTTGATATATTTGATAACGATCCGAACTTTCCTGATGACCTACTAGATTATTTATTTGGGGTCCCGGAATCTCAATGGGAGTCGTTGCGAAGTCAAGCTGATGAAATTCTCGATAGTTGCGATTCACTGGGTCCCAACACCACGGGCTTTATTTGGGTGACTGGAGAATGCCGAATAAGTTCTAATACCGTGGTGGGCTCGCCGGATGATCCGGTTATTTTGATAGTGCATAACGGTGATTTGAGAATGAATGGCGGTGCCGAAGTCTATGGCATGGTGTTCCATTTCTCACCTGCGGATGATCCGACGTTTGGCACATGGGACATCAGTCTAAACGGTACGAATTCGGTGTTTGGTGCGCTGGTGATGAGCCAGTCTGTTGATCTCTCGACCGGTAATTTTTTGGTTCGCTACGATGGCAGTATTACGTCGCAGATAACGACAGGCGACCAATTCATGCGTGTGTATCGCGTTGGAGGTAGCTGGAATGACTTCATGTAAAAACAAAAGTACAGGCTTCACTTTTGTTGAAGTCCTTGTTGCATTAGTAATTATCGCCATTGGCGTTGCCGGTTTAGTCAGTTTGCAACGCATGTTCATTCAATCTTCAGAGCGAGCATCGGCACGAACAGCGGCAATGGAAGTCGCACGTGAACGCCTCGAAACATTGCGTTTTCAAGCCTACGAAGACTTGACGTCAGGTTCTGCCACAGTGACGCGAGCGGACCAGCAGTTTAGTTCTAATTGGTCAGTGACTGATCAGTATTATGTTGCTGGTGAGTGGGTCACGGCGAGCAGTCCAAGTGCACCAACTCCGTTGCCGTCGGTATCAGATGCAAAAGCCGTGGTGGTCAGCGTTGGCTGGACGGAGCGCGGTGGCGATGCCGGTAGCTTAGAGTTAGAATCTTGGTATACCTCGGTGGAAGCACGAGACGGTGGTTTGGCCGTAACCCAGCCGGGCATGCGCCAAACTCCTCAAGTCGCATTTAATCCCGGTGCGGCACCGGATGTAATTGCCATTCGTCTTACGGATGATGACGCAGCAAGTGAATATTCCATTAGAGAAACAACCAAACCGACACCGGAGGTTAGTAAGAAAGATGACCGTTTACGTGTCAACTTCGATACCGTGACTTACAACCAAGCAACCCAGACACAGCGGATAGAAGATTTCATGACCGTTGAGTGTGAGTGTCGCATGGGCGGCGAGTCAACAATAGGTTTGACTCCGGCACGCCTAATTCTTCAAGATGGCATTTTGGTGCTAGATCCGAACAGTTCACAACCCACCAGCAAGCGGATCGGATATCCAGCGGGCTCGAGCGCACCATCTGCCGAGAATTACAACTACTTGGCGCCAGAGAATCTGGATCCATGCACCATTTGTTGTCGTGACCATCATGACAACGAAGCAATGGTCGCAGCACAAAATGTCTATCGCCAAGATGACGGTCGCTCACTGCGGGGTGGCAACCACCAACATTTTACTCGCGACGGTGCCGGTAATTTGGTCGCCGTCGGCTTAATCGGAAGCCTGTTAGGGCAAACCTACGAAGAATCGTGTCGGATGCGCCGCGTGAATGGCTATTTCTACGTGTATCCTGATTGGAATTTAAGTGCAGTCACGGTGATGAACGGTGAGTATCTGTTGAATTCAGCGTCTGCATCGGCGTACGAAGATTATGTTCGTGATGTAGTCTATGCGGAAGTGATGGGGACAACGCCTCCTGAGCAGCCCGAAGGAAGAAATGTTGAATTGTTTCCGGGCTCTTACCAAATGCTTTCACGCGGTATTTTTGTTGACATCATGCCCGACTCACACGAACAGGCAGTCAAAGACGCGATCAACGCAGGTGAAAAAGACTGGTTGGCGATGGTACCGTTTTATGAAGTGAACTTAAGCTTACTGTCTAATTGGTCCTCAAACTCAGAAGCAGTAGCGACAGTCACCAATGAAGCCATTGAAACCATTGTTAACCCGGAACTGAACTATTACGGGACTTACAGCCGCGGACGTGTTGATACCCAATCTGCGGGAACTGCAACCATTACTTCAACCGTTTTGAGTGGCAATGCCGCGGTGCTCGGTGGTAACGCCACCCACCCCAATGAACAGAGCATGCTCTACGATAGTTCAGTGGATGCTGCAATTACCTACTCTGATACAGGTGATCAAACGTTTTATCGGTTAACTTTCGACCTCGATTGTACTTACAACAAAGTCCAAGGTAATAAAACATCTATAGTAGCTTGTGGCAATGCGCAGTGGCGCTCAGTAGGCTTCACCGTCTCCAATCCAAACCTCGATTGCGAGCGAGTGGAAGTTGATAAAACAACATCTTTCTTTACCTGTCGTCAAGTACCAGCAGGTTCGAGCTTCTCAGTATCGATTTCTTATGATGGTAGCGCCAACATTTCACCCTCTTCGGTTATCGTCAGCGATATCCAAGCGGACGTAACTGCGCAACCAGTGGTCATCGAGATCCAGTAAGTTTTTCAGAAAATCTGTGGTACTATCGGAACAAATTTAAACGCTTGTTTCGGTAGTACCGCCTATACATCATGTCGACAGTCCTTGCCGTATCTCATCTGGCCTCGCAGCGTGCAGGCCGAACCTTATTTGCCGATTTAACCTTTGAGCTTGCACAGGGTGAAGTGCTGCATATCGAAGGCGTCAACGGTGCCGGAAAATCAACATTACTGCGCTCGCTGGTCGGCTTGGTACAACTGCAAGCGGGACACATCACATTTTTTCCTGAACAGCCAGATTTACAACAAAATTGGCGCGCCCAAACTCTATTTTTGGGCCACAAAGCTGCGGTTAAATCGGAACTCACTGCACTGGAAAATGTTGCGTTACAAGCGCAGCTCTGCGGTGTCGACAACATTGACGCGTGGCAACTTTTGGAAACCGTCGGTTTGTTAGGCTTGGAAGACTTACCAGCAGGGCAGTTATCGGCCGGGCAGCAACGGCGTATTGCGCTGACCAAACTGTGGTATAGCCAAGCACCGTTGTGGATTTTAGACGAGCCATTTACTGCGTTGGACACCTTTGGTATCGAATTGCTGCAGCAAAAGTTTGCCGAGCACACGGCAAACGGCGGGGCGATTATTTTGACATCGCACCAGCAGCTGACGTGGCAAACAGAACGTCTCAAGCGCTTGCGGATTGAAGGAGGCGATGATGCAGGCTACTAGTTGGCAAGCGCTCCAAGCCGTGATGCGTCGTGATCTGATGGTGGTCATGCGGCGCCGCAGTGACGTTCTAAATCCGTTGTTGTTTGTGTTGATGGTGGTAACTTTGTTCCCTCTAGCCGTTGGACCTGGCCCAGATATTCTTGGGCGCATCGCCGCCGGTGTCATATGGGTTGCCGCACTCTTGTCGGCGTTACTAGGTTCGGAGCGTTTATTTCGTGAAGATTATCTCGATGGCACCCTCGAGCAGTTAACGCTACAACCTCAACCACTGGCGCTTTTAGCGTTCGGTAAAGTTGCCGTGCATTGGTTATTGAGTGGCTTGCCGTTAGTGATCCTCGCGCCGCTGTGTGCGTTATTATTAAAACTACCGTTAGAAGGTTGGAGCGCGCTGGTAGCAACCTTGTTGGTAGGGACCCCGATTCTTAGCGCAGTCACAGCAATTGGCGCTGCGTTGACGGTGAGTCTGGGACGCGGTGGTGCTTTGTTGAGTTTATTATTACTCCCGTTGTTTATTCCGCTACTGATTTTTGCCAGTGGCGCGGTTGAAGCAGCGTTAGTGGGTACAGAAGCGTGGCCGCAGGTGTTATTATTGGCGGGCTTAAGTTTATTAACTTTGCTGTTGTCGCCGTTTGCGGTTGCTGCAGCGATTCGAGTGAGTGTGAATTGACATGTGGCGCTGGTTACATCCGTACGCAAAACCTGAAGTTGTATACCGCTTATTAGGTCGCTGGCTACCTTGGGTGAGCATCGGTGCGGTAGCAGTACTTGCGACTGGTTTGGTTTGGGGCTTGGCGTTTGCGCCCGCCGATTACCAGCAAGGCGATAGTTATCGCATCATCTTTGTGCATGTGCCGACCGCGATGTTCTCCATGAGTCTGTACATTGCCATGGCGGTCGCCGCTTTCGTTGGCCGCGTGTGGCAGTTAAAAATGGCAGACTGGGCGCTGGCTGCCATTGCGCCAATTGGTATTGTCTTCACCTTTATTTCGCTGTTCACCGGTGCTGTGTGGGGTAAACCCATGTGGGGCACTTGGTGGGAGTGGGATGCACGACTCACCTCGCAACTAATTCTGTTTTTCTTATACATAGGGGTGTTAGCGCTCTATCATGCGTTTAGCGATAATCGCACTGGCGCAAAAGCTGCAGGCATCTTGGCGATGGTCGGGGTGATCAACATTCCGATTATTCGTTACTCAGTCGATTGGTGGAATTCGCTACATCAGGGTGCAACGCTAACGGTATTTGAGCGGCCGCCAATGGCGAATAGCATGCTGATTCCCCTCTTAACCTGCATGTTAGGCTTTGCTTTATTGGCCGGTGCGCTAGTGATGCAGCGCATGCGTAACGAAATTTTGCGGCAGGAATTGCGTCGACCTTGGGTCAAAATGGAACTTCAGCAAGGGGAGCAAGCCTAATGCAATTTGAGAGTTGGCAAGCATTTATTGAAATGGGCGGCTATGGATTTTACGTTTGGCTCGCCTTTGGCGTAAGTTTTCTTGCATTGGCGTTGGTAGTAGTGCAAGGGTTGCGTGCTCGCAGCAAGCTCGAGCAAGAGTTTGTTAAAGAGCAGCAACGGCAACAACGGCTAGCGCGTCGTAAACAAGGGGTATCCTAGTGGCTATGAATCCGCGACGTAAACAACGATTAACTTGGGCGCTCGGTTTGATCGGCGGGGTGGCTGTGGCGATGAGCATTATTCTGTATGCGCTATCGCAAAATATAGACTTGTTCTATACGCCAAGTGAAGTGATTGACGGTAAAGGCCGAGATATGACCAAGCCAGAGGTCGGCCAGCGTTTGCGCATTGGCGGTATGGTGGTTGAAGGCTCGGTGCGTCGCAATCCAGAAACCTTGGAAGTCGAGTTTCGCGTAACTGACCTTGGCCCAGAGGTAAAAATCCTCTATACCGGTATTTTGCCTGACCTTTTTCGTGAAGGGCAGGGCATTGTTGCGCAAGGTGTGATGGTTGAACCTACTGTTATGGAAGCGACCGAAGTACTTGCCAAGCATGATGAAGAATACATGCCACCGGAACTGGCCGAGCAAATGAAAGGGATTAAGCACGTCAACCCGAATCAACCAGACGCGTTCAAGGATAAGCAGTCATGACCGCAGAAATCGGCCAGTTTGCGCTGGCGCTAGCCCTCGCCTTTTCGTTAGTGCTTGCCGTATACCCGTTATGGGGCGCGCATAAATCCCACAGTGGTGCGATGCTGCTGGCACGTCCGCTTGCCTATGGGCAGTTCTTTTTCACTTTGGTGGCTTACATTGCCCTGACCTGGGGCTTTATTGCTAATGATTTTAGTATCGCATACGTTGCCGCCAACTCTAATACACAGTTGCCGCTAGCTTATCGCATTACTGCGGTGTGGGGCTCGCACGAAGGCTCATTCCTGTTGTGGATGCTCATGCAAGCAGGCTGGATTGCCGCCGTTGCACTCTTTTCGCGACGCATGCCGATTGCCATGATGGCCCGCGTGTTGGCCATTTTAGGTTTAATCAGCGTTGGCTTTTATCTATTCATGCTCACGGTTTCTAACCCGTTTGATCGGGTCTTGCCGTGGATTCCGGTAGATGGTCGCGACCTCAACCCATTACTGCAAGACCCCGGCATGATTATTCATCCACCTTTGCTGTACATGGGTTATGTTGGTTTCTCGGTGGCCTTTGCTTTTGCCATCGCAGCGTTGCTGACCGGTAAGCTGGATGCTGCTTGGGCACGTTGGTCACGACCATGGGCTACCGCCGCATGGGCTTTTTTGACGCTCGGTATCGCGATTGGTAGCTGGTGGGCTTACTACGAGCTTGGCTGGGGCGGTTGGTGGTTCTGGGACCCAGTAGAAAACGCGAGCTTTATGCCGTGGCTCGTTGGTACGGCGTTGATTCACTCGTTGGCGGTGACCGAAAAGCGTGGCGCGTTTAAGTCATGGACTGTGTTGCTGGCTATTTCAGCTTTCAGTTTAGCCTTGCTCGGCACCTTCTTGGTGCGTTCAGGTGTGATTGTATCGGTACACGCGTTTGCGACCGACCCCGCGCGCGGCTTGTTTATTCTCGGTTTGCTGGCCGTGGTGATTGGTGGCTCGCTGTTGCTGTTCGCGCTGCGTGGCGGTGTGGTCAACAGTCACACCAAGTACGAAACCGCATCGCGCGAGGTGATGCTGCTAGGTAACAATATTCTGTTAGTTGCCGCCACCCTAGTGGTGTTGTTGGGCACATTGTTACCGCTGGTCCATAAAGAACTCGGCTTGGGCTCGATTTCAATTGGCGTGCCGTTCTTCAATCAAATGTTCACCTACCTAATCATTCCTTTTGTGGTGTTCATGGGCTTAGGGCCGTTATTCCGTTGGCGCCGCCAAGAGTTAGCGCCGCTGCGGAACAGCTTAGCTCTGGCATTTATTCTAGCGCTGGCGTTGGGCTATGCACTGCCGGCAATCTTAGCTGAGCAAGTCAAAGCCATGGCGGTGCTCGGCATGATTATGAGTATGTGGATTGTGATGACCTTGCTGACCGAGCTGCGGCTGCGTGTGCAGCAGCGTAAGCAAGGCCTAGCCGGTCTGACCAAGCTAGGTCGCAGCCACTGGGGCATGGTGCTTGGGCACTTGGGTTTTGCGGTCATGTTGATCGGTATAGGCGCGGTGACCCAGTATGAGACCGAACGCGATGTGCGCATGGCGCCTGGTGACAGCGTTATGGTTGAAGGTTATCGTTTCCAGTTTGACGTGCTTTCACAACAAGAAGGCCCGAATTATTTGACCGATCACGCAGAGTTTTCGGTGTATAGCAACGATCGTAAGATTTCTGATTTGGTCACTGAGAAACGTTTCTACACAGTTCAGCGCATGAGTATGACTGAAGTTGGCCTCGATGCCGGTTTCACCCGTGATCTTTATGTCGCACTCGGTGAGCCGCTGGAAAATTCTGACGCCTGGGCGGTGCGCATCTATGTGAAGCCGTTTATTCGTTGGATTTGGTTGGGTGCATTACTGATGGCGCTCGGCGGTTTACTGGCAATGAGTGATAAGCGATATCGTGCGTTCAAAGCGGGAGAGAAAACATGAGTGATGTGACCTCGAACCGTTGGCGTTGGGCCATCTTATTGCTACCACTGATTGCGTTTTTATTGCTCGTCGGATTCTTGCTGCGGGGTTTGTTCTCGGATCCTACGGAACTCAGTTCAGCGTTGGTCGGTAAGCCAGTGCCACAGTTCTCTGTGCCGAATCTATACAACACCGATGAACGTTTCGATGAGAGCATTTTGCGCGGTCAACCCTTACTGTTGAATGTCTGGGCGACTTGGTGTCCGACCTGTCGTGCGGAACACGAGTATTTGAACGAGTTGGCAGCCCAAGGCGTCCCGATTGTTGGGCTCAATTACAAAGACGACTCGCTCGCGAAAGCCGTGGATTGGTTAAATACCCTAGGCGACCCTTATATCGCGAATTTATTCGACGCCAATGGCGCCGTGGCGCTGGAATTTGGCGTTTATGGTGCGCCGGAAACCTTTCTGATTGATGCTGATGGTAATATTCAGTATCGCCATGTGGGTGACGTCAACGAGCGTGTGTGGCGTGGCGAGTTGGGACAGCGTTATCGTGCACTCGCAGGAACAACAGAGGAGGCGACTCAATGAAGCAGATGATTCGTGCGACATTTTTTGTCGCGGCTATGCTGGTTGCGCCTTCGCTGTGGCTTGAGTCGGTGCCTGTAGCGCAAGCGCAAAACCTACAAGAATATCAATTTGAAGACCCAGCTCAGGAGGCTTTATTTCGCGAGCTTATTGACGAGTTGCGTTGCCCTAAGTGCCAAAATCAGAGCATTGCCGATTCTAATGCCGAGTTAGCGGTGGATTTACGCGATCGTACCTATTTGATGGTGCGAGACGGTGCAACAAAGCAGCAAGTGATTGATTTTATGGTCGCGCGCTATGGCGATTTTGTGCATTACCAACCGCCAATGAATATTGCCACCAGCATTTTATGGTGGGGACCGGTCGCGGTTCTGGTGATTGGCGCCCTAGTTATTGTATTCCGCGTGAAGCAACAGCGGCAGACCGAAGTCAGCCTAAGCGATGAAGAGCAAGCTCAACTAGCGACGCTGCGCGCCGAGAAGAAGGATACTGACGCATGAACTGGTTACTGATCCTGAGTATGGTGCTGCTCGCGTTATTGGCACTGGTAATGGTGCTGTGGTTCGGCGTGCGACAACGCGCGCAGCAATTGACCCGCTTAGACGTCAACCGCGAACTCTATGCACAGCGCCAAGAAGAACTGTCGCAAGAGTTTGCCGATGGCTTGCTCAGTGAAGAGGCCTATCAAGGCGCATTGACTGAACTTGATAAACGCTTTGTGAGTGAGAACTCGGAGTTAGAACAATTGCAAGAGCGCGCTATCGGTCGTGGCATTTGGTTACCTGCGGTGTTTATTGTGGTGTTGGCAGCGGTAGGTTACTCGCTGTTTGGCAGCTGGAACCAACAGCAGTATGCCGATGAAGCGCGTCGCGCTTTGCCAACCTTAGCGCAGCAAGTACTGTCCGATCAAAATGCTGCACCATCGCCACAGCAACTTGAGCTGTTTGCGCTTGGCTTACGGCAACGTTTACAACAAGACGATGGCGATGCGATGGCGTGGATGCTTTATGCTCGTGCGGCGACGGCGTTGCAGCAATTCGAACAAGCTTTAGCAGCTTATGAAAAAGCTTATGCAATGGACAACGAACGTCCTGCTATTTTGCTCGGTTACGCGCAGTTGTTGATCAATGTCGGTGGTGCCGAACAACTACAGCAGGCCGCACGCTTATTATCACAACTGTTACGCATCGACCCGCGTAATATTGATGGTCTCTCGCTCACTGGCGCAGTGGCTTATCAGCGGGGCGACTATCAACAAGCGGTGCAAGCTTGGCAATTACTCGAACAATTGCTGCCTGCAGATGACCCGCGCGCCGATGCCATTGCACAAGCACTTGCCGATGCACAGCAACAGCTTGACGGCAGTGCGCAAACGCTTACGGTCACTGTGCAGCTAAGTGAAAGCATGCAGAACCAGTTACCAGCTGATGCGACCTTGTTTGTGTATGTCAAAGCTGTCGACGGTGCGCCCATGCCTGCTGCAGTGGTACGCCAGGTGGTCAGTGATTTTCCGGTGACCATACAACTGTCTGATGCCCAAGCAATGCTGCCAGACTATAAAATGAGTCAACTGAACCAATGGCAGGTTGAGGCGCGTATTTCGACGGATGACCGCATTGAGATTGGCGCAGGTGATCTGGGTGCTGAGCCAAAAGTGGTCGCTGCTGATAGCAATGTCGAAGTCGAGTTAATTATTGATCGAGCGCTGTAAATAAAGGAGTCTCGCTTGAAATTTTGGAAGTTAGGAATTGCAATTATTGTTTTGGGTTTGGGCGGCTGCGCCTCAGCCCCAGATGACCCCTATGCGGATCCGCGCGACCCATTTGAAGAGGTGAACCGCGAAGTCTGGGATTTCAACGAAACCCTAGATGATTACGTGATTTGGCCAGCCGCACGTACGTACGGCATGATCCCGCAGCCGGTTCGAACCGGTCTACTCAATGCTGCTGAAAACTTAGGTGAACCATCGCACTTAGTGAATAATACCTTGCAGGGTAAGTTCAAAGACGCTGGCGTGACCTTTTGGCGTTTCCTTATCAATAGCACCGTGGGTGTATTGGGGGTATTTGATGTCGCCACGCCAATGGGGTTGACGGTTCGTGACGAAGGTTTTGGTGAAACGCTCGCAGTGTGGGGTGTGAGCGATGGACCTTACCTTATGCTGCCAGGCATGGGGCCGACCGTTGTACTAGACCGTGGCGGAGACGTCGTTGACGGTATGTACTTCCCGATTGACGATTTGAGCACACCACTGACAATCGGACGTTTGGCCATTCGTGCGCTCGATCTGCGACTACGCTTACAAGAGCAGCAGAGTCTCATGGAAAACTCACTCGACCCATACAGCTTTGTGCGCGAGGCTTACTTCCAAAACTGGCGTGACAATGTGTATGACGGAAATCCGCCGGTTGAAGAGGAAGACCCGAACGAGCTCGAAGACCTCGGTGATGATTTTTACGATCAATTCGAATAAAAAACTGGATTAGGACAAAACAAGGACCCGATGACATGGTGAAAAAAGTCGTCATTCCCGTTGCCGGACTAGGTACACGGATGTTACCCGCGACCAAAGCGATCCCAAAAGAAATGCTGCCTTTGGTCGATCGCCCGTTGATTCAATTTATTGTTGAAGAATGCGCTGCCGCAGGTCTTACCGATATTATTTTGGTGACCCATTCGAGTAAAAACTCAATTGAAAACCATTTTGACACCAGTTTCGAGCTCGAAACCACGCTTGAGCAGCGGGTAAAACGTCAGTTGCTAGCCGAAGTGCAAGCGATTACACCGCCCGGTGTGACCATCATGCATGTCCGTCAGGGCGTCGCCAAAGGCTTGGGGCATGCGGTACTGTGCGCGCGGCCGTTGATTGACGACCAACCCTTTGCGGTGGTGCTACCAGACGTGCTGGTGGATGCTGCAAGTTGTGACTTAAAACGCGACAACCTTGCTGAAATGGTGCGCAACTACAATGATTCGGGGGTGGCGCAAGTGATGGTCGAGAAAGTGCCACAGGCTATGGTGAACCAGTACGGTATTGCCGACATCAATGGTGTTGATCTGTCGCCAGGTGAGCAAGCACCGATTAAGAAGCTGGTGGAAAAACCGACCGTAGATAAAGCACCGTCTGATCTTGCCGTGGTCGGTCGTTATGTGTTCCCGCCAGCTTTATGGAGTTTGCTCAAGCGCACGCCAGTGGGCGCTGGTAATGAGATCCAACTAACCGATGCGATGGACATGTTGCTCGCGCAGCAACCGGTGAATGCTTACTACATGAAAGGCCGCAGCAATGACTGTGGTAATAAGCTCGGTTATACCCAAGCCTTCATCGAACAAGCGTTACGTCATCCGGATCTTGCCCAAGATTTACGCAACTGGCTCAAGTCAATCGTGTAAGCCTATCCATTCAACGTTTTCTATTTCCTTTTAACGCCGAAATCTGTAGGGTATTACAGTTTTTTCGGCGTTTTATAATTACAACAACGAAGGTTAAATAGGTATGGAACCTAAAAACGTAACTCCTCAGGACAATAGCTTCTTCGGCCAACCGGCCGGGTTGCAAACCTTGTTCTTTACCGAGATGTGGGAACGCATGAGCTATTACGGCATGCGTGCGCTACTCGTACTCTTTATGACAGCGGCCGTGCAAGAGGGCGGCTTAGCTCTGACTGTTGCATCAGCAACTGCTATTTATGGTCTTTACACTGGTGCCGTGTATTTTATGGGCTTGCCCGGCGGTTGGATTGCTGACCGTTTGATTGGTGGTCAACGTGCCACTTGGTATGGCGGTATCATCATTATGTGTGGCCATATCGTGTTGGCCGTGCCATCAGAAACAACCTTCTTTTTAGGTTTGATTCTGGTCGTGCTCGGTACCGGTATGTTGAAGCCAAACATCAGTGCCTTGGTCGGCCAGCTATATGACGACGGCGATGACCGTCGCGATGCTGGTTATACCTTGTATTACATGGGTATTAATATTGGCTCGCTGATTGGTTACTTGGTGACCGGTTACTTGATGGAAAATGTGGGTTGGCATTGGGCCTTCGGTGCTGCTGCAGTGGGTATGTTATTCGGTCTTATCCAATATCGTATGACCTTGCCGAAACTCGGCGACGTAGGTGCCGAAGCGCCAAAACCATTGTCAGCAAGTGGTCGCCGTATTAGTTGGGGCGTTATCATTGCGTTCTTAGCTGGCCTTGGCGTGGTCTTTGTGGGCGCTACGACTGGCGCGATCATCATCGATCCAATCGCGATTGCACAATATGTGGCCCTAGCAGCAACCATTGTGTTCTTTGTGTACTACGCCAGTATCTTCATTTTTGGCAAGCTCACGCGCAATGAGGCGAAGCGTTTAGGTGCACTGTTCTTGGTGTGTATCGCATCGATCTGCTTCTGGGCTGGTTTTGAGCAAGCAGGTTCATCGTTAAACTTATTTGCGCGTGACTTAACTGACCGCATGGTAGGGACTTTTGAAATTCCGACCACTTGGTTCCAGATGCTGAATTCAGCCTTTCTGATTGCGCTATCGCCGTTCTTTGCAGCGTTGTGGGTCAACTTAACCAAGCGCATGATTAACCCCTCCTATGGCTTCAAGAGCGCCTTGGGTCTGATCATCATGGCAAGCGGCTTCATTGTGATGTTCTTTGCGTCACAAGCAGCAGCATCGGGCATGAAAGTTTCACCAAACTGGTTGGTTGCGGTGTACTTCTTACACACGGTTGGTGAGTTGTGCTTGAGCCCAGTTGCCCTGAGCGCAGTAAGTAAACTGTCGCCACGTCGTATGGCTGGCCAAATGATGGGTATCTTCGTCTTAACCTACTCCATTGGTAGCTTACTCGCCGGCTTGATTGCTGGTAACTTGGATCCAGAGAACGTTTCGACCATGCCAGACATGTACATGCAGATCACCTTATTCGGTGTTGGTGTAGGTGTTGTGGTATTCCTCATTGCGCTGAAGACGCGTAAGTGGGAAGCATTGGCGGGACAACCTGATCCAGAGGCGGTGGCGATTAATGCCAACGAGCCGCCTAAATCTGAGAAGTTCTAAGCTACGGTGGGCTTAACCGCCCACCAATTGCTGACGCAGTAAATCGTAAAGTAACCGGGCGCATGGCCCGGTTTTTTCGTCTTTGGGTAAGACCAAATACATACCACCAGCGCGATGCGAGCTGCCCTCGAGCTGTAATTCTTTAAGCTGGTTGCTGTGCGCCGTAATAAACGGCGGTAACCAACAAAAGCCCAAACCAGCTTCGACCAGCTGCAGTGCCTCATTGAAATTATTCACGGTCCAACGCTGCTCAGCGCGTAGCCAGCCTTCGGCTTCAACCGGCTTACGGGCGGTGTCGCGAATCACAATTTGTAGATGCTGACTGAGCTGATCGGGCTGCAACGGTTGTGTTTCCGCTGCCAGCGGATGGTCTTTGGCGACCACAAGTTGCAAGGCGTAGTTAATGATGGGTTCTCCAACTACGCCTTTCGGTAACTGATGCGAAATCACGATATCTGCACTTTGCTCTGTGATCGCTTCAATCGAGCCCGTCAGTACCGTGTCTTCGATGACTAAACGGCTACCACGACTTTGCGTCTGAAACGTTTGCAATACCGGTAACATCAAGCTGCGGTCAAACACCATTTCAATGGCGAGTTTGATTTCAGGCTCCCAGCCTTGCTCTAGATTTTTGGCGAGCTGTTCAAGCTCGGTAATGTGCGAGGTTAGCTGCCGTGAGCGGCGTAACATGACCTCACCGATGGGGGTCAGTTCGGTTTTGCGCCCGACCACTCGCAGCAATTCAACCCCTAGTACCTGTTGAAGTTTGGCGACCGCATGGTTGATAGAGCTTTGGCTTTTACTCAATGCATCAGCGGCGCTCGCATAGCTGCCATAATCAACCACTGCCTGAAACATCCGCCATTGCTCAATGGTGGTACGAGGGCGATAGGCGTTGTTCATGGTAGCTCCTTACTTAAGGTGGGGCGATTAACGCTCGGCAATAATCACTGCGCGCCGCGGTGCAGGATAACCTTCAATAGTCAGTGATGGGGCCTGCGGATCGAGAAAATCAGCAAGCGATTGACCGTCCATCCACTCGGTAGCGCGTTGTTCTTCAAGTGTTGTGACGTTCTCGTCAACCATGCGGGCATTGCGAAAACCACAGCGGTCAAGCCAGTGCAGCAGTGCTGCAGTGCTCGGAATAAACCAGACATTACGCATTTTCGCGTAGGTTTGTCCCGGCACCAAAACCGTCTGTTCGCTACCCTCAACAACTAAAGTTTCCAACACCAACTGACCACCTTGACGCAATTGCGCTTTCAGTTTCGTCAAGAAATCGATTGGTGAGCGTCGGTGATAGAGCACCCCCATGCTGAATACGGTATCAAAAGCGTTTAAGTCAGGCAGGTCTTCGACGCCCAGCGGAAATAGGTGTGCGCGCGCTTGCAGCTCAGCCGGCATGAAGCCCCGTACAGCCATAAACTGTGCCATAAAGAGCTGACCAGGGTCGACTCCCCAAACTTGCGCCGCACCTTGTTCCAGCATGCGCCACAGGTGATAACCACTGCCACAGCCAACATCTAGCACTTGTTGTCCGCTTAAGTCGCCAATGTGGGGCGCCACGCGCTGCCACTTCAGGTCTGAGCGCCATTCGGTATCGATGTGCACACCGTGCAAGTTAAAAGGCCCTTTGCGCCACGGCATCAACTGTTGCAACAAGCCCCGAATCCGCTGCTGTTCGCCATCACTCACTTGTGCGGCTTGCACGCTTACGGTGTCGACTAAGTCGACCTGCTCTGCTTGCAACTTCGGCAATTGCGCAACACAACGCAGCCATTTTGGCAGTTCACCATGCTGCTGCTCGCGTTGCCACTTTGCCAGTTGCGCGGGCAGTTGTTCGAGCCAATGTGCGAGGGGCGATTGCGCTACGGCAATCAAGTCATCCCGAAATAAATCCATGTGTAGATCCTAAAAGCGTTATTCGTTATTCGTCCGTTCGGCTTCGCCTCACTGTTCGTGCGCTCACTACGTTCGCTGTTCGAAAAGCGAAGCGCACCAATAGCGAAGCGGACGAACAGCGCAGCGTACGAAGCCCGAAGCTAATTTTTAACTGCGAGCAGGGCGGCGAAGTTGTAACATTGAAACCAGACCTGCGAATGCGCAAAACCAATCTCGCGCAAACGTTCATGATGCGCCTCTAACGTATCAATGCGCATCACATTCTCGATGGCCGCACGCTTTTGACTGATTTCTAGCTCACTGTAACCGTTGGCACGCTTGAACTCATGGTGCAGGTCGACCAATACCGCATCCATCTCGGTGTCGGCGCTACGGAATTTTTCCGCGAGTAGCAGCACACCGCCCGGTTTGAGAGCGTCATAGATACGTTGCAGCAAGGTCTGACGCTGTTCTGGCGGCACGAACTGCAGGGTGAAGTTCATGGTGATGACCGAAGCATTCGCCATCTCTGTGTCGCGAATGTCTGCGCACTCGACGTGCACCGGAATCTCACTGCGGTAACCGTCGAGGTGCAAGCGACAGCGTTCGACCATAGCCGCTGAGTTGTCGACCGCGACAATACTCACGTCCGCTAAGCCCTTCGCGCCTTGACGCATGGCAAGTGTCGCGGCGCCAAGCGAACAACCAAGGTCATATAACACGGAATCAGCTTGCGCAAAGCGCTGGGTCAATTGGCCGATGCCTTGCAATATACTCTGATAGCCGGGCACCGAACGATTGATCATGTCGGGAAAAACCTCGACCACACGCTGGTCGAACACGAAATCACTCACCTTGCTTAATGGCTCGGCAAAAATGGCGTCAGGTTTGCTATCAAATTGGCCCACGTAGGTTCATCCTGCAAAAAAATTCAAATCACTGCGTAGTTTAGCGTAAACAGCAGCGCAAATTGAGGATTTTCTTTCCGCATCTGTTACTGACAATTTCTATGAGTCCGTTATAATGTGGCGCTTCAAAAATTTTAACTTGTGGTAGGGACAAACCCATGCGTAGCCATTATTGCGGAAAGCTTGAAACAAGCCTTGTCGACCAACAGGTAACTCTGTGTGGTTGGGTGAACAAACGTCGTGACCTCGGTGGTCTGATTTTTATCGATATGCGCGACCGTACTGGTTTGGTGCAAGTGGTATTCGATCCGGATCAAGCTGCACTCTTTGAAACTGCCAACAAGTTGCGCCAAGAATTCTGTATCCGCTTAACGGGTACCGTGCGCGCTCGTCCTGAGAGCCAAGTGAATGCGGGTATGGCGACGGGTGCCGTCGAAGTGATGGCGAGTGAGTTAGAGATCATCAGTCGCTCAGAGCCGCTGCCTATCGATTTTAACCAGCACGTTAGCGAAGAAGCGCGTTTGCGTTATCGCTACCTTGATTTGCGCCGCCCGAACATGAATCACAATCTGCAGTTCCGTGCGCGGGTGACCAGTGCGGTGCGTCGCTTCATGGATGACGCTGGCTTTTTAGATATCGAAACGCCAATGCTGACCCGCGCTACCCCAGAAGGCGCGCGTGATTATTTGGTGCCGAGTCGCACTCATAAAGGTAAGTTCTTTGCTTTGCCGCAATCGCCACAGCTGTTTAAACAGTTGCTGATGATGTCGGGTTTTGACCGCTATTACCAAATCGTCAAATGTTTCCGCGACGAAGACTTACGCGCGGACCGTCAACCAGAATTCACGCAGATCGATATCGAAACCTCATTTATGAGTGCTGACGAAGTCATGGGCGTGACTGAGCAGATGGTTCGTAGCCTGTTTCAGCAAATGCTTGACGTTGATCTTGGTGATTTTCCGCGCATGACTTGGCACGAAGCCATGCGTCGCTTCGGTAGTGACAAACCTGACTTGCGTAACCCGCTGGAACTGGTCGATGTTGCCGACTTACTGAAAGACGTTGAATTCAAAGTGTTTGCGGGACCTGCAAATGATCCTAAGGGTCGGGTGGCAGCTCTTAAAGTGCCAGGCAAAGCGGGCGACATCACCCGTAAACTGATTGACGAGTACACCGCTTTTGTCGGCATTTATGGCGCTAAAGGCTTGGCGTGGATGAAAGTAAATGACTTAAGTGCTGGCCGTGACGGGATTCAGTCACCGGTACTTAAATTCATTCCATATGCTGCCTTGCAGGGTATCTTGGAGCGCACTGAAGCTGCTGATGGTGATATTCTGTTCTTCGGTGCCGATAACGCAACTGTGGTTGCTGAAGCTATGGGTGCACTGCGTTTGAAAGTCGGTGAAGCACATGGCTTTGTCAGCGATGAATGGCGTCCGTTGTGGGTCGTTGACTTCCCCATGTTCGAAGAGCATGACGGTGAGTTGTATGCGATTCACCATCCGTTCACTGCGCCAGTAGGCGTTACGCCGGAAGAGTTAAAGGCCAATCCAGCCGAGGCATTATCAAACGCTTATGACATGGTCTTGAACGGCGTTGAAGTTGGCGGTGGTTCGGTGCGTATTCACGAAAACGCTATGCAGCAAACCGTGTTCGAAATCTTGGGCATCAGCAAAGACGAAGCACAAGAGAAGTTCGGCTTCTTGCTGGAAGCATTGAAGTACGGTACGCCACCGCATGCGGGCTTGGCATTTGGCCTCGACCGCTTGGTGATGTTGATGGTGGGCGCAAGCTCGATTCGTGAAGTTATTGCCTTCCCGAAAACCACCACCGCAGCCTGCGTATTGACCGATGCCCCAGGCGTTGCCAACGAAGATGCCTTGCAGGAGCTGGGCGTAGCCGTTAAGTTAGCTGAGGAAGCAAAAGACTAACGAGGAGTAGGACGATGGCTGGACATTCTAAATGGGCCAACATCCGACATCGCAAAGCCGCGCAGGACGCTAAGCGCGGCAAGATCTTCACCCGACTCATTCGGGAAATCGTGGTTGCCGCACGCGAAGGCGGCGGTGACCCCGAGACCAATCCAAGACTCCGGGCAGCGATTGATAAAGCGCTTGCCAATAACATGAAAAAAGACACCATCGACACCGCGATCAAGCGTGGCAGCGGTGGTCTTGAAGGCGACAACGTCGAAGAGTTGACCTATGAAGGCTATGGCCCCGGCGGCGTGGCGATTCTGCTCGAAACCATGACGGATAATCGCAATCGTACAGTGTCAGAAGTGCGCTTCGCGTTTAGCAAAAACGGTGGCAATTTAGGCACCGATGGTTCGGTCGCGTATTTGTTTCACAAACGCGGCGTGCTGAGCTTTAACGCGGAACACGACGAAGACGCGCTAATGGCTGCAGCGCTTGAGGCTGGCGCGGAAGATTTCGTCAGCAATGACGATGGCAGTTTCGACGTTTACACCACCCCAGATACCTTTGGTCGCGTCAAAGATGCGTTGCTGGTTGCTGATCTCACGCCTGATCATGCTGAAGTGGGCTTATTGCCTGATACGCGTTCACCGCTGGTCGAAGACGATGCCGAGAAATTCCTGCAACTGATTGACGCGCTCGAAGAACTCGACGACGTGCAAGAGGTGTATCACAACGCCGATATCGCCGACGATGTGTTGGAGCGGCTCAGCTCATGACCGTGATTCTGGGCATCGACCCAGGTTCACGCTTGACGGGTTACGGCGTGATTCGTCAATCCGGCAATCAGCTCACCTACCTTGCGAGTGGTTGCATTAATGCGGCTGGCACTGTGGCCAAGCCGCTGGTACTTGCCGAAAAACTCAAGGTCATTCATGATGGCGTGAGTGAACTTATCGCGCAGTTTCAGCCGGATGAATTTGCCATCGAGCAAGTGTTTATGGCACGTAATCCAGATTCGGCGTTGAAGCTTGGGCAAGCGCGCGGCGCCGCCATCGTTGCGGCTGCGCAAGCAGGACTGCCCGTCGCTGAGTACGCGGCGCGGTTGGTCAAACAAGCAGTGGTCGGCACTGGCGCTGCCGATAAGAGTCAAATACAACACATGGTGGTGGCGATGCTGAAATTAAGTCATCGGCCACAAGCGGACGCGGCCGACGCCTTAGCGGTGGCGATGTGTCATGCGCACCATCGGCAACAGGCCATCTTAATGGCCGGAAGGAGATCCCGTTGATAGGACGTTTAAGTGGCACGCTGATAAGTAAACAACCGCCCGAAATCATGATTGACGTGCATGGCGTCGGGTATGAAGTGCAGATGCCAATGACGTGCATTTATGAGCTGCCCGAGCTTGGCGAGCCGGTCAGTATCATCACCCATTTTGTTGTCCGTGAAGACGCCCAATTGCTGTATGGCTTCAATACTTTTGCTGAACGCAGCTTGTTCCGGCAACTGATCAAAGCCCAAGGCGTAGGTCCTAAGTTAGCGCTTACCATCATGTCTGGCATGACCGCGCAGCAATTCGTGCAGGCAGTGACCCACGACGATGTGTCCACGTTGGTTAAATTGCCAGGGGTTGGCAAGAAAACCGCCGAACGCTTGGTGGTTGAGATGCGCGATCGCTTGAAACAGTGGAGCAATGCAACACCAGCGACCGATGCAGCACCGATAGATTTTGGTGACATGCAAAGCACGCTAGTCAGTAACTCACCACGTGATGACGCACTCAGTGCCTTACTTGCACTGGGTTACAAGCCGGCACAAGCAGAGAAGGCGGTGGCGCAGGCATTGAAAGCAGATGATGGCGCGAGCAGCGAGCAGCTGATCCGCACCGCTTTGAAGAATATGTAATTAAAATTGGGATTCGTGCGCTTCGCTTTTCGTACGCTACGCTGTTTGTCCGCGCTGCGCGCTGTTCGAAGAGCCTCGAACAGCGAACGCAGTGAGCGCACGAATAGTGAGGCGAAGCCGAACGGACGAATAACGAATAACGAGTTTGGGAATTTTAAATGATTGAACCGGATCGTATTAATCAGCCGCAGAAACAAGGCGAAGACGACGTCATTGACCGTGCAATTCGGCCGAAGATGCTAGCTGACTATACCGGTCAGACCCATGTTGTCGAACAAATGGAAATCTTTATTCAAGCGGCTCGACAGCGTGCAGAGGCACTCGATCATTTGTTGATATTTGGTCCGCCTGGACTCGGTAAAACCACGCTGGCCAATATTGTTGCCAACGAACTGAAAGTGAATATTCGGCAAACTTCAGGTCCGGTATTAGAGAAAGCTGGCGATTTGGCGGCATTGCTGACCAATCTCGAAGCGCACGATGTGCTGTTTATTGATGAAATCCATCGTCTGAGTCCCGTGGTTGAAGAGATACTCTATCCAGCCATGGAAGATTATCAGCTGGACATTATGATCGGTGAAGGTCCCGCTGCGCGTTCTATCAAACTCGATTTGCCACCCTTTACTTTGATTGGCGCGACCACCCGGGCGGGGGCCTTGACGTCACCGCTGCGTGATCGCTTTGGTATTGTCCAGCGTCTCGAATTTTACAATGTGCCAGAACTCACAACCATTATTCAGCGCTCAGCCAATTATCTAAATCTAGATTTGGATTTTGCGGGGGCTACCGAAATTGCACGGCGCTCGCGCGGTACCCCGCGCATCGCCAATCGCTTATTGCGTCGTGTGCGTGATTTTGCCGAAGTGCGCAACGATGGCAAGATCGACCAGCCGATTGCGTCGGCTGCATTGAAAATGGTGGATGTCGATGAAGCCGGCTTTGATTACATGGACCGTAAGCTTTTACTTGCCATCATGGAGAAGTTCTCGGGTGGTCCGGTCGGATTAGATAATCTAGCAGCTGCAATTGGCGAAGAAAAAGACACTATCGAAGACGTGCTTGAGCCGTACTTGATCCAGCAGGGCTTTTTGCAACGCACGCCCCGTGGTCGAATCGCAACACCGCATGCCTACGCCCACTTCGGCCTAGCGTTCAAAGATCGTGATTCGTGATTCGTTAATCGTTAGTGGAGCCGCTAGTTATGTTCGCGTTTATTGCTGCGAATGGTTTCTTAGCTGCTTCCGATATTGGAAAGCTCGTATTCGGCGCTTAACAATTTGGAGCAGAGTCTCTCAACCCTAACGAATAACGAATAACGAATAACGAATAACGATATTTTACAGGTAAAAAAAACCCGCCGGGGAGGCGGGTTAAAACTACAGAACAACAAGGAAGTTAAATCCAGGGAACAATAACAGATAGAATTGACAACCGGTCTCTTCGTAACTGATGTGCGATGCATTATACGGAGGTCGGACAACTGTTCAAACGAGAAAAATTGTGACATCCATTAGAAAATCTAATATTGAATAAATTATGCAGTGCAAAAAATAGTCTATATAAAATTGGTCAGACCAAAATAAATCAATAAAAACAGCAGTATGACTGTTTTTGGTAAATTTTGTCTAATAAAAAATTTTATGCATAAATATGAGTTGTTAATCAATAATAACCGGTCTTCGGGATTCGTCCGTCCGGCTTTGCCTCACTATTCGAGCGCGCTGCGCGCTGTTCGGAGAGCTCCGAACAGCGAACGTAGTGAGCGCACGAACAGCGAAGCGTACGAATAACGAATAACGAATAACGAATAACGAAAAAATCATGCAAAGGTAACTGGATGAACGCGACAAATGCATTTTTATGGCCCATTCGTGTGTACTATGAAGACACAGATGCAGGCGGTATCGTATATTATGCCAATTATCTCAAATTCCTTGAGCGGGCGCGTACTGAATGGTTACGCTCGCTAGGGATAGAACAAGATACTTGGCTTGAGCACCGCATTGGTTTCGTCGTTCGCCAAGTGCAGATGGATTTATTGCGTCCGGCGCGGTTTAACGATGAACTGCGCGTGACGGTTGTGGTCGAACGTTTGAAACGTGCATCGGTCGAATTTAGTCAACAGGTGCTTGATAACGAGAATAATGTGTTATGCCAAGCGCAGATCCGCGCGGCATGTGTCAATTTAGGGGAAGTGGGTAGCGCGGTGCGCGCGGTACCTATGCCAACGGAAATAATAGAGGTGCTGAAGCGTGCAAGCTGAGATGTCGATTACTGCGTTAATTTTAGAAGCTAGCTTTGTGGTGCAACTGGTGATGTTGATGTTGCTAGCTTTTTCGGTAGCCGGTTGGATGATGATTTTTCAGCGTCGCAAGGTTATTCAGAAAGCCAGTCAGGATGCGATTGCTTTTGAGGATCGGTTTTGGTCCGGTGTTGATTTAGCGCGTTTGTATCAGGAAATTAGCGCGCGGGCGCAAAACGCCAACGGTATGGAAAAGCTTTTCTATGCTGGCTTCAAAGAGTTTGCGCGGTTACGTAATAATACTGCACTGACACAGCCACAGGTTCTCGAGGCTTCTTATCGGGCGATGCGCGTGGTGCATTCACGTGAAGTCGACGGATTAGAGAGCAACTTGAGTTTGCTGGCCACTATCGGCTCTATCAGTCCTTATGTCGGTTTGTTTGGTACGGTGTGGGGTATCATGAATGCCTTTATCGGCTTGGGCGCAGTGCAGCAAGCGACCCTGGCGATGGTTGCGCCGGGCATCGCCGAGGCGTTGATTGCCACAGCTATGGGCTTGTTTGCGGCGATTCCTGCGGTCATCGCTTACAACCGTTTTGCGCATCGAGTTGAAAAAGTCGATAACCAATATTTGAATTTTATGGACGAACTGTTGGCGATTTTGCAGCGCCAAGGCAGTGCTCCAGCGAAACCAGCGGCTGCTAAGGCAGGTGAAGCGTCATGATGATGACCACCATGCGCAAACGGCGTAAGCCGGTTTCGGAAATTAACGTGGTGCCCTACATCGACGTCATGTTGGTATTGCTGATCATCTTTATGGTGACGGCACCGCTCATCACCCAAGGTGTGAAAGTTGATCTGCCGAATGCGAACGCTGAGCCGTTGAGTGAAGACAGTAAACCACCCGTTATTGTTACGGTTGATCGTGATGGTCAGTTTTATATCAATTCATTGAATAATATTGGTAATCCGAACGACGCCCTAGATATTGAAACCCTTGCGGCACGTGTGCAGGCAGAGATGATTCGCGACCCGCAAACGCGCTTTATGGTCAATGGTGACGGTGGTGTGTCATACAACCAAGTGGTCCGCCTGATGGTGCTGTTGCAGCAGGTCGGGGTTGAGTCGGTAGGCTTGATGACCGAAGACACCGAGAATTAAGTGAGGCGCATGTGAAGATTGGTAAGTTTACATGGCCGGATGAAATGACAACTCCATTGCTGCTGTCGATAGCGTTGCATTTGGGGGTTGTCGTGGTGTTATTCGCAGGTTCGTTGTTCTCGCCGAGTAAGCCTGAGGTAATGGAAATTCAATTGGATGCGCCTTTGAGTGAAGAGGTGCTGCCCAATGAAGAGATTGTGCAAGCTGCGACTGTTGATAAAGCCAAGGTAGAGCAACAGTTAGCCGAGATTGAAGCGGCTGATCAGCGCCGGAAAGATGAAATAGCGGAGCTAGAACGGCGTGCGAATGAGGCGAAACGCCAGCGTGAGGCTGAGCAGCAACGTCAGCGCGAACTCGAAGCGCAGCAGCGAGCTGAGCGCGAGCGCCTAGAACGCGAGAAACAATCTGCGTTGCAACAGCAACGCGAAGCCGAACGCAAAGCTGCTGAGGCCGAACAGCGCCGTAAAGCTGAAGAAGAGGCGGCACGCAAAGCCGAAGCAGAGCGTAAGCGTCGTGAAGAAGAAGAGCGTAAGCGGCTCGAAGAAGAACGTAAGCGCGAAGAAGAGCGTAAGCGTAAAGAGCAAGAAGAACGTGAGCGCGCCGAGCGCGAACGGCAAATGCAAGAACAACTGGCGCGTGAACGGGAACAACGTGCGGCAGCACGAGCGCGTGCAGTGCAGAGTGAAGTTGGCAAGTACACCAGCTTGATCCAAGCAACGATTCAGCGCAATCTGATCACCCATCCGTCGATGCGTGGTAAAGAATGTCGCGTCAATATTCGTTTGGCATCAAGTGGTTTTGTTATCTCGGTGACCAATTTAGGCGGCGATCCGGCCGTGTGTAAAGCGGCTGAAAATGCCGTATTCAAAGCTGGCAGCTTGCCGGTGTCAGATAATCCCGAGGTATTTAATCAATTGAAGGACATTAACCTTACGGTGGCGCCTGAATTTGATTAATATAGGCTCTCATACAAGCTTTTTTAGGAAGTAACGGTAACCAATACTATGATGAAAAAATTGACCTTGATTGCGCTGACTGCGCTGCTGACACTGCTAATAGTTCAGCGCCCAGCGAATGCCTCACTCGAAATCGTCATCACCGATGGTATCGACAGTGCGCGTCCGATTGCCGTAGTACCGTTTCGTTGGCTTGGTGAAGGGCCTGCTCCAGGTAATCTAACCGAGGTGATTGCCGCAGACCTTATGCGTAGTGGCAAATTCAACCCGATTCCGGTGAACGGTATGCCACAAATGCCGAGCAATGAAACAGAACTAGATTATCCGAGCTGGGCGGGGCTAGGTGTTGAAGCCGTGCTAGTGGGCACAATTGAACCGTACGCGGTCGATCGCTACACCGTCTCATTCCAAATCATCGATATCTTGCGTGGCCAGATTACCAGTGGCTCGCGTCAATTGCGCAATGGTCAGCTGGTAGATTCGCAAGATCACATCCTCGATTCGCGTCGCAGTGTGATTGATGGTGATCAGTTCCGTCAGTATGCGCACCGCATTTCTGATGTGTTTTATGAAACCATGACCGGCGAGCCGGGTGCTTTTATGACACGCATCGCTTATGTAACAGTGAACCACAACAACGATAAACCATACGAGTTGGTGGTTGCTGATTATGATGGTTACGACGAAAAAGTATTACTGCGCAGCCCAGAGCCGCTGATGTCGCCATCATGGTCGCCAGACGGTAATAAGCTGGCCTATGTTAGTTTTGAGAATAAGCGCCCAGAAATTTTCATTCAAGACATCTACACCACGCGTCGTGAGAAGATCACCTCATTCTCTGGTATTAATAGTAGTCCTGCTTTCTCGCCAGATGGCAAAAAGTTGGCTATGGTGTTATCGAAAGATGGCAATCCAGAACTTTATGTGATGGAAATTGCGACCAAACGTTTAGAGCGGGTGACTCAGCACTATTCAATTGATACGGAACCAAGCTGGGCACCGGACGGTAAATCGCTGATTTTTACGTCAGAAAGAGGTGGAAGACCGCAACTTTATAGCGTAAATTTAGATTCAGGTCAGGTTCGCCGAGTCACCTTCGAGGGTGAGCAAAACTTGGGGGGAACTTGGACTCCAGACGGTCAGCAAGTGGTCATGGTGAATCGTACGCAAGGTAATTATCATATTGCTAAGCAAGACTATCCATCAGGCGGCATGCAAGTATTGACCCAAACAATGTTGGATGAATCACCAAGCCTAGCGCCAAATGGCAGTATGGTGATTTACAGTACAACACATAATAACCAACAAGTACTGGCGTTGGTTTCGGTGGATGGCCGTTTTAAAGCGCGTCTTCCAGCCCGCGAAGGTGAAGTTAAATCACCTGCGTGGTCGCCGTTTTTACGCTAGTGCATTAGCATGAATACTTACAACTTCAGTCATTTTTGAACATTTTGAACAAAGGAACGCGGACATGAACGCAAATCAGTTATTAAAAAGCCTGTTTATCGCTGTACCTATGCTGACCTTGGCAGCTTGTAGCTCAAGCCAAAGCGCTGACGATGCGGCAAATCAACAGACCAACCAGCAGCAGCAAGAACAAGATGGATCAGGTGTAGAGATTGATTCAGCTGAGCGTGCGAAAACGCCTGAAGAAATTCGTGCTGAGCAAATGGAAACCTTGCGTCAAGAAAACATTGTTTACTTTGCTTTTGATGATTCGCGCATTAGTTCAGAGTACGGCTCAATGCTTTCTGAGCATGCTGAGTTCTTGGTACAAAATCCGAATGTAACCGTGACGATTGAAGGTCACTGTGACGAGCGCGGCACACCAGAATACAACATCGCGTTGGGTGAGCGTCGTGCGAAAGCAGTTGCACAATACCTACAAAACTTAGGTGTTAGCTCAAACCAAATCGAAACTGTTTCTTACGGTGAAGAAAAGCCATTGGTTAATGCATCTACGCAAGCTGCGTACGCGAAAAACCGTCGTGGCGTTTTGGTATACTAAGTCGCACTAACAAGCAATAAATGGTAAGCCAATGCAAAAATTAATTCTCGTGTTGGCCTTTTTGATTCCCGGTGTCGTGCTTGCACAGGCACCGGTATCTAAATTAGGCAGTGGCAGCGTTGAAGAACGCTTAGAGCAACTTGAACGCGTCATGGATGCACGTAATGCTGCACAAATGGCGTTGTTAGACCAAATGGCATCGTTGCAATCCGAAGTTGCGGAATTGCGCGGTCAAACGGAAGAGCACGCCTACCAACTTGAACAAATTTTGCAACGGCAGCGGGAGATTTATCAAGAAATTGACCGCCGGTTGAATGCAACCCCACCACCTGCTAGCAACGACACTGCGGTTTCGACAGCGATGCCGGTAGCCGAAAGTGGTAACAATGGTGGTAGCGACTATTCAAGTGACTTAAGCGAGAACGACGCTTACGACAAAGCCATTCGTATGGTGATGGAAGACCGCCGCTATGATGCAGCTATTCCTGAATTCAGAAAGTTTATTGAAAACTTTCCGAATTCTACCTATGTTCCAAACGCGCATTATTGGTTAGGTCAGTTGTTGTACGCGGAAGGCAATTTTGCCGAGGCGAAAGCTGAGTTCACCGCTGTGGTTGAGCAGTTCAAAGATAGCAATAAGCGTGCCGACAGCATGTTGAAGCTTGGTATCGTTGCGCAACAACAGGGCGAGAAAGAGCTTGCGAAAAGTTACTTTGATAAAGTCATTGCGGAATATCCAAGCAGTACACCGGCTGATTTAGCGCGCCAACGTCTCGCTAATTTGTAACAACCTTGTAAGGATTTGCCGCGAATGCTCGCAAATTGAGCAAACGCACCATCTATCTGCAATTTACAGTTGCAACGAGCGGCTTTTTCAGTAAACTATGCCGCCGTTGCCGCTGATAAGCAGCAGCCGATGAGATTGGGTCGTTAGCTCAGTTGGTAGAGCAGTTGACTTTTAATCAATTGGTCGCAGGTTCGAATCCTGCACGACCCACCAATCTTCTCATCATCCCCATTCTGTTTTTTTAGTGGGTCGTTAGCTCAGTTGGTAGAGCAGTTGACTTTTAATCAATTGGTCGCAGGTTCGAATCCTGCACGACCCACCACTATTTTTTACCCCGTTCGCTTTTTTCGCTATAATCCCCGAACTTATTCCTTGTAGTGAAGTAGTCGTATGAGTATCACTGAAGAAATCCAAGCGCGTGTCATCGATAAGCTTGATTATGCCTTTCCAGCTAAGCCTAAGCCGCTAAACGAACGCGAAAAAGCTGACACTATTGCCCGTATTAAAAAGCTCTTAAAAGAGAAAAATGCGGTGTTAGTGGCGCATTACTATACCGATCCAGAAATCCAAGCACTGGCGGAAGAAACCGGTGGTTGCGTCTCTGATTCGTTAGAGATGGCGCGTTTTGGCGCAAACCATACAGCTGAAACCTTGATTGTCGCCGGCGTAAAGTTTATGGGCGAGACCGCGAAGATCTTAACGCCGCATAAAACCGTGCTGATGCCGACTTTAGAAGCGACCTGCTCACTTGATATTGGTTGCCCAATTGAAGAGTTCTCAGCGTTCTGTGACGCGCATCCTGACCGTACTGTGGTGGTGTATGCCAACACTTCAGCAGCGGTAAAGGCGCGTGCAGATTGGGTGGTCACTTCCAGCATCGCATTAGATATCGTTGATCATCTTGATGCTGAAGGCGAGAAAATCCTTTGGGCACCTGATCAACACTTGGGCAATTACATTCAAAAGCAAACTGGTGCCGATATGCTGATGTGGCAGGGCGCTTGTGTGGTGCATGACGAATTCAAAACGAAAGCGTTGGAAGACCTTAAGAAAGTTTACCCAGAAGCGGCGATTTTGGTGCACCCGGAATCACCGGCAGCAGTTGTTGAACTCGCTGATGCCGTAGGTTCTACCTCGCAGTTGATCAAAGCGAGCCAAGAATTGCCAAACGACACCTTTATTGTTGCGACCGACCGCGGCATTTTCTACAAAATGCAGCAATTGTCACCGCATAAACATTTCATTGAAGCACCAACCGCAGGCAACGGCGCCACCTGTCGCAGTTGCGCACACTGTCCATGGATGGCGATGAATGGCTTAGTGGCGATTGCCGACGCACTAGAGCACGGCGGGAAGGCGCATGAGATTCATGTTGACCCAGCATTGGGTGAGCGCGCAATGCAACCGCTCACGCGGATGTTGAACTTTAAGAAAGCCTAACGCGGCTCATAGGTAGGGTGAATCAGTTGGTAACCGCTAGCGTGTAGCAAGCGGTTACTGATGCGTTTGCTGCCGCGGCGACCAATTGCTTCGCTACGAGCAATTGTGCGCAAATCGATACCTAAGCGTTTAGCTAAGCGTCCATAGGCATCTTCTTGTAATAACGGCTCGTCGTCACTCACTAAGAATACCGGTTGCGACTTCTCAGGGTGTTGTACTAGATAAGCGATAAAGCCAGCGACGTCGTCGGCATGAATACGATTGGTCCAGGCTGGTGTGATGGTACCTTCTCCAGAAATCAATAATTCCGCCAAACGCGTGCGTTCGGGACCATAGATGCCAGAACAACGCAAGATACTGGTGTGGGGACTCGCACTGGCAATGATTTGTTCAGCTTGTAATAAGCTTTTACCTGCCTGATCGTTGGGCTCTGCTGGAGAGGTCTCATCGACCCAGCTGCCATCGCGTTGCCCATAAACGCCGGTACTTGAGACAAAGATAATCCGCGGCTCCCAACCATTGGTTTGCAGGTGATTTTGCAATATTCGAGCGGGCACAACATAACCATTGTAATAGCTATCGTCACTTTGTCGGTTTGGCGTTAACGTCATGATGATGACTTCAGTTTCCGCCGTCACTGCGCGTTCGATGTCAGCCGCGTTAGCGGCATCGCCAGCAATCAGCTCAACATGCGCTGGGTTATCTTTAAGTTCTGGATAGCGGCACAAGCCACGCATCTTAGTGTAGCTACTTAAAATCAACGCTGTGCTAGTACGCGTTGCGATATCACCGTATCCGATAAAACTGACTGCTGTCATGCTGCTAACCACACATCAAGGAATAACATAATTACAAGACCTACCATCAAACCTGCGGTCGCGCGTTGATGGTGGCCGCGACGATGAGTCTCTGGAATGATTTCGTGACTGATTACAAACAGCATAGCACCTGCGGCGAAAACTAGCCCCCACGGCAGTAAAACTTGCGACAAATTAACAAAGATGCCGCCGATCAGACCACCGATAGGCTCAATGAGGCCTGTTAAAGCGGCAACAATGAAACTTTTCATGCGCGAATAGCCAACCGCCATTAAGCCAACAGCTACTGCAAGCCCCTCAGGCAAGTTTTGTAAGCCTATACCGAGTGCTAACGAGAAAGCTGTATCGGTCTCGCCGCTGCCATAGCCGACGCCGACGGCCAGACCTTCAGGGAAGTTATGGATGGCAATAGCGAAGACAAACAGCCACACGCCGGAAATCTTCTCACTGGCAATCCCTTCAGGCCCCGAAATAAAGTGTTCGTGAGGCAACAAGCGATCCATCATTGCAATCGCAGCGGCGCCTAAGAGGATACCGAATACAGCGATAAGAGCTGGTATAGGGCCAACTCCGTACATTTCGGTAGAGATATCAATCGAGGGTACAATCAACGAGAAAAATGAGGCGGCGAGCATAACCCCCGCAGCAAAGCCGAGTAGGGTATCGTTAAAACGCTCCGATGGCCGCTTGCCAAATAGCACTGGCAAAGCACCCACCGCGGTAAGTCCGCCGGTAATGGTACTCGCTATCAGCGCCGTTAAAACTAAATCCATAGTGTTCTCATTGAGTTGTTATCCGCAATAGGAACAGCTTACCTCACGGCATTAAAAAATGGCACTTAGTTTTTACTATCACCGTCATCGAAAAACAACGACGCGCCGCCTTTTACAGTCTGCCCGATAGCCATCAGCTGCACTGTGCTGGTATCAGTGGCGAGTGCTTGTTTCGCTGTGGCGAGGTCGTCGCGGGTCTGCTGGAGGCTTTCTGCGGCAAGTTGATAGGTGCCCCAATGCATTGCATACGATCGCTTTGCGCCAACGTCACGGTGCATCATGATAGCCTCTTCGGGGTTAATGTGTTGCGGTTGCATAAACCAGCGTGGTAAATAGGCACCAATCGGCAACAGCGCATCATCGATGTCAGGAAAGCGTTGGCCGATGTCTTTAAATTGCTTGTCGTTGTAGCCGGTATCGCCGGCGAACCAAACTTGCCAATCGCCGATAGCCAGATGCCAGCTCGCCCACAGGGTGTCGTTTTTGTCCCATAAACTGCGTGCAGACCAGTGTTGGCTTGGGGTAGCAGTAACGCGGAAGGCACCGAATGACTGCACGTCCCACCAATCAAACTCGCGCACTTGCGCTGCAGCAATACCGAGGTCGGTAAACCATGCAGTGAGCCCTAAAGGAACGAGATAGGTTACCGAGGAACCCAGTGCTCGAATCGTCGCTTCATCAAGATGGTCGTAATGGTTGTGGCTAATGATCACAAAATCAATCGTGGGCAGCTCTGCAATGCTGAGCGGCGGCTGTTGCAGGCGCTCTGGACCGGCAAAGCTTAGTGGCGATGCGCGGTCACTAAAAATAGGGTCGGTGAGAATATTCAGACCTTGGTACTGCAGCAGAAAAGTCGCATGTCCAAGCCAAGTGATTTGTGGTTCAGTGGCCGGCGCGAGTAGGGCTCCAAGGTTGACTTGCTGCTGTGGCACCAGCTCTGGGTTGGCAGCTATCTCACTGACTTGGTCGGCCCATTCATCATCGCCAAACCAACGCATCATAAAAAAGTCGATAGCATTGGTATCTTTGGGTTGTAGATACGGATTTCGCTCGGCATAGCGCCCCGGTGAGCTACAGGATGAAACAGCAATAACTACCGCAACAATTGCAATTAACCAAGCCCACCAGCGCACTTTCAACCTCCAAATTTAAAATCCTGCCGCGTGGCCGTCCTTACGACTCTCCGAGGCACCATAGTAGACATCTTCGTCGTGGTTCTTCCAAATCGCTTGGTAACCACCGTAAGGACCTACTGCTTCTTGTAGGGTATGTCCCATTTTGATTAACTCGCGTCGCGTTGCCGCCGAGAAGCCGTTCTCTAGGCTCACCACACCACCGTTGGTCATGATTTCGCCGGTCGGCTGACTTGAACCCGTGTGCAAAATTCGTGGCGCGTCACCCGCTTCTTGCAGATTCATACCAAAATCAATCATATTGATAAGAATCTGTGCATGCATTTGTGGCTGCGTTGAACCGCCCATCACACCATAGCTCATCAGTGGCTTACCATCTTTAGTTACAAATGCCGGAATAATTGTATGGAACGGTCGCTTACCAGGTTCATAGGCGTTCGCATGGCCTTGCTCCAAAGCAAACAACTCGCCACGATTTTGAATCACAAAACCCAGACCCGTTGGCGTAATGCCAGAGCCCATGCCACGGTAATTACTTTGGATCAGTGACACCATATTGCCTTGCTGATCCGCGGTCGTCAGATAAATCGTATCGCCTTCGGTCGGTGGATTACCTGGTTCATACGCTTTGCCGGCGCGATTTGGATCGATCAGTTTGGCACGTTCCTTGGCATAATCTTTGTCGAGCAGCCCAGTCACCGGTGCAGCACTAAACTCTGGGTCGGCGTAATATTTTGCGCGATCTTCAAAGGCAAGCTTTTTAGCTTCGACAAAATGATGAATGTACTCAGCGCTGTCAAAGCCCATCGCGGCTAAGTCATAGTTCTCGAGCATATTGAGAATTTGCTGTGCAGCGATACCTTGCGTATTCGGTGGGAGTTCCCACAAGTCATAACCGCGATAATTGGTCGAGACGGGGTCTACCCAAGTTGATGTGTGATTCGCGAGGTCGTCGTAGCTCAAGAAGCCGCCATGCTCTGCCACAAAAGCGTCAATGGTGCGCGCAATGTCGCCGCGATAGAAAACGTCGCGACCTTCGCTAGCGATTTTTTCTAGAGTGTTAGCCAAGTCGGGATTGCGGAAACGCTCACCTTTTTGCGGTGGCTTGCCGTCTTTTAGAAACACCTCGGCAAAACCAGGCTGTTCACCAATCACCTCGGCATTGCGTTCGAAGTAATAAGCAATCACTTCAGTGACTGGGAATCCTTGACGGGCATATTCAATAGCGGGCGCGAGAACTTGCGCCATCGGCAATGCGCCAAACTTTTCATGTAACTCAAACCAACCATCTACAGTGCCAGGTACCGAAAGGGGTAACACGCCGCGCGCTGGGATCTTGTCGAGTCCTTTTTGCTTAAAGTAATCTAGTGTCAGGCTCTGTGGCGAGCGTCCAGACGCATTCAAGCCGTAAAGCTGCTGCGTTTCAGCGTCCCAAACAATTGCAAAGAGGTCGCCGCCGATGCCATTGCCCGTTGGCTCGACTAAACCGAGTACCGCATTAGCAGCAATCGCAGCATCAATGGCATTGCCGCCTTGTTGCATAATATCGAGCGCGACTTGGGTCGCCAGCGGTTGACTGGTAGCGGCCATTGCATTCGGTGCCATGGCTTCAGAACGGGTGGCAAAATGGTGGCCGGTAATACGATCTGCTGCCGCAGCCATAGTGCTTACACACAGCATTGCAGCGCAGGTAAGAGATACTAGGAAAGGTTTCATGAAAATCTCCTCGTCACGTTAGATGTGCCCCACTATAACGAGCACGTGACGAGGAGGGTAGCATTCGCGTCCAACGTCAAGCGTTGAACGATAAACAACCTTATTTCAGACTTAAGATCCACTCGGCGAGCAGGGTGATTTGCTCATCCGATAATTGTGGTTGCGCAGGCATAGGAACTTCACCCCACTTACCCTTGCCACCATTCTTGATGGAGTCTTTTACTTTTGCCAGCGCATCGCCGTCGTCAGCATATTTTGCCGCAACGTCTTTATACGCAGGACCTACAATCTTGTTATCAATACCATGACACGCAGTACAAGCATTTTGCTGTGCCAGTTTTTCAGCTTCTTCATTCGCTTGCACATTACCTGCGAACAACAAGCCAACCAATACAATCGAACCACCTACTACTTTCTGCAACATAGCTACAACTCCTCGCTGAAAAATTCATCACTGCTATCTTAGCTAATTCTGAAGTTAGTACAATGATTACGTACAAATTGCGTGGTTGGATTGATATAGGTCAGCGTAAAGGGTTCTCACCAAAGCCGCTCTCTCCACCACATACAAAAAAACCGCCACAAGGGCGGTCTTTTTGTATCTGGCTTCGATCGAGGGATTCACTCGGGCCATCCATGGCCCTCGCCCTGCAGGCAGCGCGTTGCGCTGTGCAAAACGGCTATCCTGCCGTTTTGTCGAACCAAAGGGTTCTCACCAAAGCCGCTCCCTCCACCACATACAAAAAAACCGCCACAAGGGCGGTCTTTTTGTATCTGGCGGAGAGAGAGGGATTCGAACCCTCGATACGGGGTTACCGTATACACACTTTCCAGGCGTGCTCCTTCAGCCACTCGGACACCTCTCCAAAAGCGGCCGCAATGATAGGGCATCAGCCCGTCAAAAACAAGGCTATAAACACCAAAACCGTGATTCGTACGCTGCGCTGTTCGGTATTCGTCCGCTACGCTATTCGAAAAGCGCAGCGGACCAACAGTGAGGCGAAGCCGAACGCACGAATCCCGAATCCCGCTTTTCGCTTTGTACGACTCAAGTCGAATAGGAATTTGCGGTTGTTGCGCTAAAGTTAACAGCATCGCAGTACGCCAAGGGAATTTCAGTATGAATACCTATCCACATGAGTATGAATCATCGTTACAACAGCCAGCCAAGTTCTGGTTGCACCAAGCGCAACGCTTACATTGGTTTCAAGAGCCGCAGCAAGGGTTCGAACTGCGGAGTAATGGCACTGCGGCATGGTTTCCTGATGGCCAGTTGAATCTCGCATTCTGTGCGTTGGATTATCATGTTGATGATGGCCGTGGTGAGCAAACGGCGCTGATTTACGACTCGCCGGTGGCGGACCGTAAAGAAAGCTATAGCTATCGTGAGTTGCGTGATGCTGTGGCGCAGTTTGCAGGGCTATTGAAAAAACATCATGTCAAAAAAGGTGATCGTGTCGTCATCTACATGCCAATGATTCCGCAGGCTGCGATAGCCATGCTAGCTTGTGCACGGTTAGGTGCGGTGCATTCGGTGGTGTTTGGCGGTTTTGCGCCGCACGAGCTTGCAGTACGTATTGACGATGCGCAGCCGAAATTGCTCATCACCGCATCGTGCGGCATCGAGGTGAATCGGGTAATCCCTTACAAACCAATGGTCGATGACGCGATTGCGCAAGCAGACCATAAACCTGGTAACGTGATTGTATGGCAACGCGAGCAATGCCAAGTTGAGCTGCAGGCACCACGTGATATCGATTGGCAAAGTGCAGTAAGCGAGGTGACACCCGCTGAATGCACGGTGATGCAGGCGACTGATCCGCTGTATATTTTGTATACCTCGGGCACCACCGGAAAACCCAAAGGCGTGGTGCGTGATACCGGAGGTTATGCTGTGGCACTGCACTACTCGATGGACACGGTGTATGGCGTTGGTGCTGGAGACGTAATGCTGACAGCCTCAGACGTAGGATGGGTGGTCGGCCACTCGTATATCGTTTACGGTCCGCTGCTACGCGGCGCGACTACTATTTTGTACGAAGGCAAGCCAGTGCGCACGCCTGATGCCAGCGCATTTTGGCGGATGTGCGATGAGTATCAAGTCAAAGTGCTGTTTTCGGCGCCGACTGCGTTTCGTGCGATCAAAAAAGAAGACCCAGAAGCCAAACTCTTGGAAAACTACCACTTAAATTCGCTCGAGCGTATCTACATGGCGGGTGAGCGACTCGACCCACCGACCCTCGAATGGACGCAAGAGGTCACTGGCAAACCGGTGTTTGATCATTGGTGGCAAACTGAGTCAGGTTGGCCTATTTGTGCGAACCCGGTAGGCATTACTGAATATCCAGTTAAACCCGGTTCGTCGACCTTGCCGGTACCTGGCTATGATATTCGTATTCTCGCGCCAGACGGTAGTGAGGTAGAGGCGAATGAGCAGGGTGCTGTGGCGATTAAATTACCGTTACCGCCGGGCTGTCTCACCACTATTTGGGGCGACGAGCCACGCTTTATCAAGGGTTATCTGAGTGAGTTTAGCGGTTATTACAGCAGCGGCGATGGCGGCTACAAGGATGACGATGGCTACGTCTTTATTATGGGACGTACCGACGATGTGATAAACGTTGCGGGGCATCGGCTTTCGACGGGTGAAATGGAAGAAATTCTGGCCATGGACCCAGCGGTTGCCGAATGTGCAGTGATTGGCGTTGCTGATGAACTGAAAGGCCAGGTTCCCTTAGGTTTAGTTATTGTCAAAGATGGCAGCGACGTTGACCCAGACGAACTGTGTCAGCGCTTAGTACAGCGGGTTCGTGACTCGATTGGCGCCGTGGCCTGCTTACGCCAAGTGCATGTGGTACCGCGTTTACCGAAAACACGATCGGGTAAGATTTTACGTCGCTTACTACGGCAGCTCGCCGACGGTGAACAGCAGTTAGCTATTCCTTCGACTATCGATGATCCGAACTGTGTGGATGAATTGCGCGAGCAGCTGCAACGCTAAGCGTTACAGCTCTTCGGCGGCATCGTTTTTTGAGGGGGATTCAGGTTCTGGGGCTGATTCTGGCTTGGCGGACGTGGTGTTCGCCATCCTTACTGCACCATTTTCACTCCAACTACGGATATGCAAATCGCGTTGTGGGAATGGGATCTCGATGTTGTATTCCAGCAGTGAGGTATGAATCTCCCATAAAAAAGCGGCTTTCACTGCACTAGGACGATTTACTGCTTCCGGTTTAAGCCATACAACCAGTTCAAAATTAAGCGAACTTTCACCCATTTCGACTAACCAAACCTGTGGTGGACGCCGGGTGCCATCGGTCAGTGTATGTGGAACTCGTTCGGCAGCTTCTAAAACCGCTTTTTTGACTAACTCTTTGTCGGTGCCGTAAGCCACCCCAAAACCGACTTTGATGCGACGGTAAGTGTCGCGCATAGTCCAGTTGGTGACCCGTCCAGCAACGAATTCTGAGTTCGGCACAATAATGTCAATGTTATCGTTGGTAGTGATGATAGTGCTGCGAATATTAATTTCTTTTACTTCACCAGTGACGCCCGATTCGAGTTCTACAAAATCGCCAACCTTCAAGGTTTTTTCAAACAGCAGCATAATACCGGCGGTAAAGTTGCTAATCAGGTTCTGTAGGCCAAAACCCACACCGATACCCAGGGCACTGGCAAAAATAGCGAATTTCGTCAGGTCAATACCGATCGAGGACACCGCAATTAACGCACCAACCACCAGCACTACGTAATGGGTAATGCGTTTGAGTGCATAAACTGAGGAGGGTGCAAGCGTATGGCGGTAATTAGCAAAGCGCTGAATGACGCTTTGTAGCAAGCGCGATACTATCCATGCAACGAATAGTATCGCAATAAAACGAAATACCGACCCGTAGGTGATAGCAGTTTCACCAACTGAGAACAGCTCGGTATTTAACCAATCAAAGGCTTGCTTTACAGAGGTTAAGAACTCGTTCACATTTGTGCCTGTAAATAAAGCTCTAGTCCCAAGCGGTCGATCAAATCAAGTTGCTGGCGCAACCAATAAGCATGATCTTCCTCGGTGTCTTTGAGGATACCAACCAACATATCTCGCGTTACAAAGTCTCCAGCTTCTTCGCAAAAGTTAATGACTTCACGCAAGGTGCGCGCATTATTGTGTTCTAGCTCTAAGTCGTTACGCAACATGGTGGGCACGTCATCAGCAATTGAATGCGCTTCGCGGTTATCCATTTGCGGACGCCCCCCAAGGAACAACATGCGGCGAATCAGCAAGTCAGCGTGACCGCGCTCGTCGTCAACTTCGTGATTGATGCGTTCGTACAGCTTTTCGAGGCCCATATCTTCGTAGCGGCGCGAATGAGCAGTGTATTGGTCGATCGAGGTAAGTTCAAAAGCCAATAAGCGATTGAGTTGTTCAACAACAGCGGCAGAATCGAGTGCCATATTACGACTCCTTGTGTAATTTGGTTTGCAAGTAGGTGCTCAGACCTAAGTGACTGATCAATTCGAGTTGGGTTTCTAGCCAGTCAAGATGTTCTTCTTGTTGCTCAAGAATTTCTTCGAGCTCGTCGCGGGTGACGTAATCGCGATGCTTTTCACATATGGCAATGGCTTCGCGAAGCGCGAGCACATCGGCGTGTTGAACCTTGTGATCAAGTTCAAGCATTTCACGTGGGTCTTCGCCGATATAGAGTTTCCCCAAGTCTTGTAGATTGGGCAGACCGCCCAAGAATAACAAACGCTCGATGATGTCATCGGCGTGCTTCATTTCTTCAATGGAGGCTTTATAGATGGTGTGGTTTAACGCTTCAAAACCCCAGTTTTTGTACATGCGTGCATGTAAAAAATACTGGTTAATCGCGGTTAACTTACGGGTGAGAATTCGATTAAGTTCTTGTAAAACTTTGGCTTCGCCTTGCATGCACTACTCCTAACCTAGGTATTGATAAACCTAGCTTAAGTGTAGCACACCGTGGTTGGCAATAAGGTTTCTTCTAAAAAGCGTTGATTACGTTCTTTGACTGCTTCGCTAAGTACTTCTTTCGCACAACTTTTGCAGCAGCCACACTGCGACGCGACGCCATATTGCTGGCGCAATTCACGCATGCTACTGATGCCTTCATCGTGCACCGCATTGCGAATGCTTTTGTCAGTAACGCCTTTGCAGAGACAAACGTACATAGGAACCTCATTAACGAATTCCTATGAATGGTAATACAAATGCGAACGATTCGCAACAGTCTTTGTGGGTAAGTGGAACTCACTACAACGAGATAATGATCAAAATGACGTGCAGCGCTACGACGGTAAAGGTTAAGCGACCGCGAAGTTCGAGGTACCAAGGGTGCGTCTGCAAGTGGCGTTTTTCGAAGTTGAGCCAGAACAGGTGCGTTAACGCTAGCACGCTGAGCATAGTGAGCGGCGTCACCCAGACGCCAGCGAAAAATAACACTACCGCGATAATGGTGGGCAACATGCTCCAACTGAGTTGGCGTGTCGGGGCGTCGTCACGTGTGATTGCGAGTCCCCAATGCACGCCACCCAAGAAGCTCACTATGAGCGCGCTGTAAATGACAAATAATCGTAATGCATGATCCGCATAAACGTCGAGCAGCGCCCCAATGGTGAATAACAAAAAGGGCAGTAAACCGGCGTAACCAAGTTTTTGTGCACGATCAATAGCGGCTTGTTGCATGCTTTAGAATCCTGTTTGCAATAGGTAAATAGTATAAGCTGCGTAACACAGTAATAGCACAATACCCTGAATTCGGTTCACTCGTGTGGGTCGATTCAAACGGAAGCTAAACACCGCGAGTAAGAACGTAAGTACCGTCATGGTTAGCCAGTCACGGCTGAGCACCAGCGGATCGAGGTCGATTGGATGAATCACGCCAGCGATACCGACCACCGCGAGGGTATTAAACATATTCGAACCGATGACATTGCCGACGGCCAAATCGTGTTCGTTTTTACGCACGGCGGCGATGGAGGACGCCAATTCCGGCAACGAAGTACCTATGGCCACTACGGTTAAACCAATCACTAAGTCGCTGACACCGAGGGCTGTGGCAATATCAACTGCGCCCCAGACCAGAATGCGCGAGCTGATCACCAACAAAACTAAGCCAACGATAAGCCAGCTGATACCTTGTTTGAGTGACATCTTTTGCGCTTGAATCTCTTCATCATACTCAGCTGCAAGTGCGTCGTCTTTGCCGCGCATACCTTGATAGATGCTCCAGCCCATATAAGCCGAAAACATCGCTAATAGCATCCAGGCTTCAATTTCAGTGATGACCAAGTCATAGAGAGGCCAAGCCATGAGTAAGGTAAACGCCAGCAGCAGTGGCATTTCACGCTTCAACACTTGGCTACTTACAGCAATAGGTGCGAGTACAGCGGTCAGACCAAGGACCAGCGCGATGTTGGTAATGTTTGAACCAAATGCGTTCCCGAGTGCGAGGCCGGGATTGCCCTGTGACGAGGCGATGGCCGACACAACCATTTCCGGTGCAGAGGTACCAAAACCGATGATCACCATACCTATGAGCAACGGCGGCATGCCTAAATGATTTGCCGTTGACGCGGCACCATCGACAAAGCGATCAGCGCTCCAAACTAGCAGTGCCAGCCCAAAAATGACTGCAAAAACAGCGAACAGCATAGAATCCCTTTTCTTCAGAGAGTTGCAGAGTCCGCTATTGTAACGTTAAATGAAATGAATTGGGAATTAAGCAAAAGGAAGATTTATGTCACAGCAACGCCCAGAATTTATTATCGATAGCTGGGACTTCAGTCAGCATCCAGCCTTGAGTATCAGCTCCGAGCTACATGACCGGCAGCAATGCTGGTATCACATTCAGCGCGACTTGCAAGGTATTGCTGAGTGGTTAACCGCTTCAGGTATACCAGAGCCGCTTATTGATGCTGTCCTCGAGGAAGATACGCGGCCGAGGTTTGAACGTGTCAATGAAGGATTTTTATTGATCTTGCGGGGTGTGAACTTGGCCGAAGGCGAACGTCCTGAGGACATGCTGAGTTTGCGAGTGCTGTTTTACAAAGGAAATATTTATAGTTTCAGAAAACGCCCAATTCGCTCGGTTGGGGTCATTCGCGAACGCTTGCAGAAGCAAGATGGACCTGAGTCGCTGCAAGACTTCTTGGTGATGTTGATCGAAGAAATGAACAATCGTCTGGAGGAACTTCTTGATCAAATTGAAGTGCAAATGGAGCAACTTGAAGACGATGATGTCGGCACAACTTCAGAGCGGCAACGTAAGTTGACCGAGTTACACCGCCGTATGCTGCGTTTGACTAGGTTCGTGCGGCCACAGTTGACAGCGATTGAGCGTTTCGGCAGTGAAGCGCACAAGTGGCTCGATGCGGAGAACGTGCAGTGGTTGGTGAACGAACGCGATGCCATCCAGCGCGAGCTGGAATCCTTGGAGATGCTGCTCGAGCAGGTGTGGATGCTGCGTGAACACCTGCAACAAGAGGTCGCCGAGAAAATGAATCGCAATACCTACTGGCTCTCGGTGATTGCCGGCGTATTTTTGCCGATCAGTTTCTTGACGGGCGTATTTGGTATCAACATCGGTGGCATGCCGGGCGTTGAAAGCACTGACGCATTTTGGATCTTTTGCGGTGCCCTAGCGATTATCTCAGTGGTTGAATTTTTACTGCTACGCCGATTGCGCTTTTGGTAACACAGGTCGAAACGCGGGCGCTGTGTTCTGAAATCCTGGCAGTTCGCAGTGATCCGCGGCAAAGACCACCAAATGGTCGAAATCAGGACGCAGGCCGATTTCACTGCCCACTTCCATTTGTTCGTGTGAAGGACTCAAGGTCAGAATTTCGATACCACTGTTGAGCTCAACACTGTAGAGATTATGCGCACCGCGAAAGCCTCTTGCTTTAATGCGACCACGCAAGCGCGAACTTGGATCTGGCACTAAATCATCAGGGCGTACCAAAAAACTGACCGGTGTGCCGCCCTCAACATTGACCAAGCTCGGATGTTCTAGCATGCCCAGTGGCGAGGCCATAGTGCCGCTAGCGGTCACCGTACCCTGCAGTAACACACCATGACCAATAAAATCGGCGACCATTTGATGGCGTGGCTGATGGTAGAGTTGGTAGGGTGTTTCCCACTGCAACAATTCACCTTGGTACATGACGCCGGCTTTGTCCGCCATGGCGAACGCCTCTTGCTGATCATGGGTCACCAATAAGGCAGTGATTTGTTCTTGTTTAAGCAATTCACGCACTTCAACGGCAAGACGCTCACGCAATTCGGCATCTAGGCTCGAAAAGGGCTCGTCAAGCAATAACAAGCGTGGCTTTGGCGCTAGCGCTCGAGCGAGTGCGATGCGTTGTTGCTGACCACCGGAGAGCTCATGCGGATAACGTTTTTGATACCCCGGCAGACCGATGCGGTTAAGCAGTTCATCGACCCGCTGTTGTTTGTCTTGGGCACTCGCGTGGCGCATGCCAAAGCTAATATTTTCCGCTACTGTCAGGTGCGGAAACAGCGCAAAGTCTTGGAATACCATGCCGATACCACGGCGTTCCGGAGCTTGCGTAAAGGCTGGTGTTGAGACGGTTTGTCCGGCTAAGCTAATGCTACCGGCGGCAACAGGTTGGAAACCAGCGATGGCGCGCAATAAGGTGGTTTTGCCACAGCCGCTGGGGCCGAGTAAACAGCCGATTTCGCCTGCTTGCAAGGTGACGGTGACACCGCGCACGATGGCTTGCTGACCAATATTTACTTGCAAGTGATCAAGCTGTAACAGGGACAAAATCAGGCTCCTTTAAAGCATTTTGTTGCGATTTTAGCATAGCGCGGGACAGCAGAATAACCGGTAATAATCCCACGAGTACCATCATCAGTGCCGGTGGTCCCGCATCGGCAAGCCGTTCATCGCCCGCCATTTCGTAAGCCCGCACCGCCAGCGTATTGAAGTCAAACGGGCGTAATACCAGTGTTGCCGGCAGTTCTTTGAGCACATCAACGCCGACCAGAATAATTGCAGTCAGGACGCTGGGTCGTAACAACGGCAAATGAATGTGTCGCAATACTTGCAGCGGTCGATAGCCATGAATGCGCGCTGCCTCATCCATGCTCGGACGAATTTCGGCTAAGCCGGCTTGTAACGTTTGAATAGCAACGCTCAGAAAGCGAACGGTGTAAGCAAACAACAACGCAAATAGGGTGCCGGATAACAATAAGCCAGGATTCCAGTCGAAAAGTTGCTTACTGGTGGCAATGAGTGCGTGGTCAACTGCGGTGAGCAACACTAATAGACCTACGGCAATGACGAGGCCTGGAATTGCGTAACCTAAGCCGGCAAAACCTACACTAATACGCACGGCACGAACCGGTAGCTGGCGACGACCATAGGCAAGCCACAAGGCGATGATAACGACCAGCATGGCCGCAATCAGCGCTAAACTGAAGCTGTTCCAAGCAAGTCCCCAAAAATCAGCGTCGGTCCAGACCTGCCAACGTTCTACTGACCACACCGTGAGTTGTAACGCTGGTAGCAAAAAGCCAAATACCAGCGGCAACCAGCAAGCAAGACTGGCTAACCATGCTTTGCCGCCACGCAGCTCGAATGCCGCAGCGGGGCGCGGATTACGTTGATCATAACGCGCTTTATTGCGCGACCAGCGCTCCAGTAAAATAAGTGCTATTACCGCAGTTAACAGTAGCCCGGCAAGCTGCAACGCGCCATTCAGGTCGCCTAAGCCGTACCAAGTGCGGAAAATGCCTGTGGTAAAAGTAGTGACGCCGAAATATTGCACGGTGCCGTAATCGGCAAGTGTTTCCATTAACGCGAGTGTGGTGCCAGTGACGATTGCTGGGCGCGCCAATGGCAGAGCAATGCGCAGAAAGCATTGCCACGGCGATAAGCCAAGACTGCGACCAGCTTCTAAGGTGGTCGCCGATTGCTGTAAAAAGGTTGCTCGTGCTATCAGATAGACGTACGGGTAAAGCACTAAGCTTAAGACGGCGATGGCACCGCCGATGCTACGGATCTGCGGAAACCAATAATCGCCATAACCCCAGCCAAACCAGTCGCGCAATGTGCTTTGCACGGGTCCGCTGAAGTCGAGCATGCCAGTGTAGGTGTAGGCGGTGATATAAGCAGGCATAGCGAGCGGTAATAATAACGTCCAACTCAATAGCTTTTGGCCTGGAAAGCGACAGCTGGTTGTCAGCCAAGCGGTGCTAACGCCGAGTACGATGACTCCTATGGCAACACCCATCATGAGCGTTAGTGAATGCTGTACATACTCAGGAATAACCGTTTGCCACAAGTGAGATAAGGTATTGAAGTCACCCCCAAACGGCAGCTGCAGCAAAGCAAAGACAATCACCAACAAAGGTAGCCCCAGCACAATGGCTGAGGCTATCAATGACCACTGGCGCCAGCTTTGTGGCATTCTTTGCGGAATCAACGCCAGCCTGCGCGGTTCATTAGTTTCACGGCATCGGCATTATTTTCGCCAAGGTAACGCATTTCGAGATTATCCATTTTAAATTCGCCCCAAGCTTGCAAGGTTTCGCTCCATTCCACGTCGGCTACAGCTGGGTATTCATTGTTGGTGGCAGCATACCAAGCTTGAGCTTCTGGCGACAATAAGAACGCGATAAGTTGTTCAGCTTCGGCTTTGTTTTTCGCATGCTGGGTTAAGCCAATACCAGAAACGTTCACGTGGGTGCCGAACTCATCTTGATTTGGCCAGAAAATGCTAACTTTCTCGGCAGCTGCACGTTCTTCAGCATCGCTGGAGGTTTGCATTAAGCCAAAGTAATAGGTATTCGCGACTGCGACGTCACAAATGCCCGCGGCAACCGCTTTAATTTGGTCACGGTCACCGCCGACCGGTGGGCGTGCAAAGTTGCTGACTAGACCTTCCACCCAACTTTCAGTTTTCGCTTCGCCCCAATGCTCTATGAGTGCTGCGGTCAGCGACTGGTTGTAAATGTTGTCTGACGAACGAATGCAGACTTTATTGTCCCAAGCTGCGTCGGCAAGGCTTTCATAACCTTCAAGGGAGGTCGGATCGACACGATCTTTGGCATAAAAAATCGGACGGGCGCGCAAGCTTAAGCCAATCCACAAGTTATCGCTGCCATGCAAGTAGTCTGGCACTTGTTTGAGTACGTCGTCATTGGTAATCGGTTGGAAGATTCCAGCTTCGGCAGCACGGTGTAAATTACCAGCATCGACCGTTAGAAACAGATCTGCCGGGCTGTTCTCACCTTCGTTTTCGAGGCGTGCTAACAACGCATTGCCGTTACCCGTGAGCAGACGAACTTCGATGCCGGTTTGCTCGGTAAACTGTTCGAGAACTGGTTTAATCAAGGCTTCTTTACGCGCCGAGTAGACGTTAAGCGTAGCAGCCTGTGCTAAAGTAGCGGAACAGGCGAGCGCAACTGCGCTCAAAGAAAGAAGTTTTTGCATTTTCGGTAATCGCATAAATTGTTACCCTCGTAATGGTGCATGAAGCAAATTCTGATACCGTTATTGTACGCAAATGCGAATGATTATCAACAAACCATTGTGGGTATTTCTTTCGAGAGTCATTTTTTGCAAGTAAACTTGGATTTACAACTTATTCATCGGTGACTCCATGCTAAGTCGTTGCCATGACAGGGAGAATTAAATTTTATGTCGAATATGTCTGCACTTGCGCTTATCGGTGTGCTGTCCATTTTCTGTCAATGGTCGGCTTGGCGGTTAAAAATTCCCGCGATTTTGCCACTGCTATTGGTGGGGATGTTGGTTGGCCCCGGACTTGGCTGGCTCGACCCTGATGCGGTCTTTGGCGATGTATTGTTCCCGTTAGTCTCCTTATCGGTTGCCATCATTCTTTTTGAGGGCAGTTTGACGCTTAAAATGGAAGAGATTCGCGGTCACGGTCGCATGGTGACAAACCTCGTCAGCATTGGGGTGTTGATCACTTGGGTGAGTATCTCAGTCTTTGCGTATTTATTGCTGGACTTTGGCTGGGAACTTGCGGCGTTGTTTGGTGCGTTAGTAGTGGTTACGGGACCCACGGTGATCATGCCGATGCTACGTTCAGTGCGACCCAAAGCCAATATTGCCAATATTTTGCGCTGGGAAGGCATTATCATCGATCCTGTCGGTGCGTTGCTAGCCGTACTCGTCTATGAATTCATTATTGCGAGCCAAGGTGCTGGTATGGCACACGCCATGCAGGCCTTTGCGATTACCATTGGGGTCGGGTTTGCATTGGGGTATGCCGCTGGTAAAGTGCTTGGTATTGCACTTACCAAAGGCTGGTTTCCACACTATTTAAAGAATGTTGCGACCTTAGCCTCTGTGCTCGGTGTATTTGCGCTCTCGAACGCGCTGCAGCATGAATCAGGCCTGCTGACCGTAACGGTAATGGGCATGGTGATGGCGAACACCAAGAACCTCGATTTAGACGACATTCTTGAATTTAAAGAAACGCTCAGTGTCTTGTTGATTTCCGGGCTTTTCATTATTTTGGCCGCACGGCTCAACATTGAGACCTTCAGCCAACTCGGGATGCCGGCGGTAGTGTTGTTGGCGATTATTATTTTTGTGGTACGTCCGCTCAGCGTCTGGTTCTCGGCAATGGGAACTCAGTTGAACTTTAAAGAAAAGGCCTTGCTGTCTTGGATAGCACCACGCGGGATAGTGGCAGCAGCAGTGTCAGCATTATTTGCACTGAAGCTGCAGCAAAACGGTTGGGCTGAAGCAGAACTGCTGGTGCCGTTAGTGTTTCTGGTGATTATGAGTACTGTGGTATTGCAAAGTCTCACGGCGAAACCTTTTGCACACTTATTAAAACTGCGCGAGCCACCAGCGCATGGGTTTCTCATTTTCGGTGCCAATGTAATGGCGCGGCGGGTAGCAAAAGCATTAAAGGACCATGATTTGCCAGTGCTATTGGCAGATACCAACTGGGAGAACGTGAAACAGGCGCGGATGGAAAATTTACCCGTGTATTTTGGTAACCCGACGTCGGAACATGCCGAGAATAATATGGACTTGACTGGAATTGGCCGCGTCTTGATTATGTCGCCATACAAGCAGTTAAACCCAGTTGTCGCGTTGCATTTCATGGATTGGTTTAGCGGCGAGAAGATTTTTGGTTTACCGAGCAACGAACACGATGCGCCGGCACGTAACCAATTGTCTGAAAGTTATCGCGAACGCTTGAAGTTGTTTGGCAAAGGCGTGACCTTTTCCAAGTTAGCAAGCTTGGCGTTCCAAGGTGCGCAAATGAAAACCACCTCGTTGACTGAGAGTTTTACTTTCCGCGATTATCAAGAGCGTTACGGCAACCGCGCGACACCTATGTTTGCCTTGGATGATCGTGGTTTTTGTCATGTCTTTACCAGTGATCATAAATTTGAGCCGAAGGCCGGCTGGCATATCATTGCCTTGGTAACCGTAGAAGAAACTGCGGCAGAACAATCGGTTAAACAGGTCAAAGAAAAAGAATAAACGGACGTTTATAAAATGTTGTGATGAAGGTTGCAATTTGTAAACAGGCTGTTTAAAATTGTTGTCAGGATTACGAAACGGAGTTAAGGAGCGACACCGTTTCACAGGGACACGGATGTTCCCACTTTCATCTTCTCCCAACTTCGGTATCATGCTGCATTATTCCTCTCAACGTTCACGAGGCTGCGCAGGTGGTTCGATCTTCACACTTTGTCATGACCCTTATCGCATGTGCGGGCATAAGCGCATGCACGCCACAACCCGCGAATGATGCCTCAGCCGCGGCGCTGATTGCCGAAATTGACCTACTGCAGTTGCCCAATCGCGACTGGCAAGTAAGCGCAGCAACCCTACAACTCAGCTTTTGCCGCAATCGCGTCAATACTGCACTGTTAGCTGAGCCCGGTGATCTAAATCGCTGGCGCCTGACCGGTGAAGTTTCGGCATTTCCGGATTACCGTGCAGAGGGATTGAATCAATTGGCGAATTTGTATCACGAACATGGGGTACTGCTGTATCAAGAGTGGGGGACTCAGAGCTCACAGTTTTATCGCATCGCTTATCCTTATGGCGAGACTGAGCCCTCAGTATTCGATGCGCTAGCGCGTTTGGGGCGTGATGATGCAATTTGTTTTAGTGCTCTGGATAATACTTTGGCGGAGGATTGAGATGAGTACTCAGCAGCAATTGACAGAACTTCTAACTGCAGCGTTACAACCCGCGCACCTCGAAGTGATTAACGAAAGCCACATGCATGGCACACCGACCGACGACTCCCATTTCAAGGTAGTGATTGTCAGTGAAAGCTTCGCTGGACAACGATTGCTGCAGCGCCACCGTAGCGTAAATAAGGCTGTCGCCGAATTATTGGCAGGCCCTATTCATGCGCTCGCTTTGCACACCTACAGTCCAGAAGAGTGGCAGGAGCTTGGTAAGGTACCAGCATCACCCGCTTGTCGTGGCGGTAGCCAGCTAAACTAATCAGATGTGTTTTCGGACATGGGTCGGTTAAACTGCACGTAATTATCGAGAAAAACAGGGATCAGCAATGGTTATTCAACCCAAAATTCGTGGTTTCATTTGCACCAACGCACATCCAGTGGGCTGTGCTGCGCATGTGCGTGAGCAAATCGAGTACATTCAGCAACAGCCGAAAATAGACAATGCACCGAAGCGCGTTTTGGTGATTGGTTGCTCGACCGGTTATGGTCTTGCATCGCGCATCACTGCGGCGTTCGGCGCTGGCGCACAAACCATCGGCGTGTGTTTTGAGAAAGAGCCGACCGAAAAGCGAACCGCCACTGCCGGTTGGTACAATACCGCGGCGTTCCATGAAGAGGCGAACAAAGCGGGCTTGTATGCGCATAGTATCAATGGCGACGCGTTTTCTGACGAAATTAAAGCGCAGACGATTGCACAAATTAAAGCTGACTTGGGTCAGGTAGATTTGGTGATTTACAGTTTGGCATCGCCCAAGCGCAAAGACCCAGAAACGGGTGAAGTGTATAGCTCAACCTTGAAACCAGTAGGGCAGGCGTATACCACGAAAACCTACGATACTGACAAAGATGAAGTCAAAGAAATCACCCTTGAGCCAGCCAATGACGAGGAAATCGCCAATACGGTAAAAGTCATGGGCGGTGAAGACTGGGAACGTTGGTTAACGGCACTCGATGCGGCCGGGGTGTTAGCAGCAAATGCGAAAACGACGGCGTACACCTATATCGGTAAAGAACTCACTTGGCCGATTTATGGACATGCGACTATTGGTAAAGCGAAAGAAGACTTAGACCGTGCCGCGGCGGCGATTCGTCAAGACCACAGTGCACTGAATGTTGAAGCTTACGTGTCATCGTTGAAAGCTTTGGTCACTCAAGCCAGCTCGGCGATTCCAGTAATGCCGCTCTATATCTCGTTGATTTACGGCGTTATGAAAGAAGAGGGCACGCACGAAGGTTGTATTGAGCAAATCTATCGTCTGTTTACCGAAGGTCTTTACGCGGCTGAACCGACGCTTGATGAAGATGGCCGCTTGCGCATGGACGGTAAAGAGACCAATGATGTCACCCAGGCCAAGGTCAAAGCTTTATGGGATCAGGTCAATCAAGACAACTTCCATCAATTAGCTGATTACCAAGAGTATCACGCTGATTTCTTGAAGCTGTTTGGCTTTGGACTTGCCGGCGTGGACTATCAAGCGGATGTCGATCCGGTGGTGAATTGGTCGTAAAGTTTTACGGGCAAACTACCCCAAAAGAACTGTCATAAATCCACAATTTTTGTGCCGTCTAAGGTGGCAACCTGCGGCACAAAAGTGCTAAAATGCCCGCCCTAGGTGACTATGTATAAAATTTGGTCAGCGCAATAGCTGCTCGGCTTACGGGAATTATTGCGCTAACCCTTTGATTTATCAGGTTTCAGTTACAAGAAACACGTAGCTGGAGAAAGATTCATCTTCCCTAACGAGTAGTGCAAACGCGTATGATTACGATCAAGAAAGGGCTGGACATCCCAATCAAGGGTGCACCCCAGCAAACTATCGAAGATGGTCAATCCATCACCACCGTTGCCGTTTTGGGTGAAGAGTACATCGGTATGCGTCCAACCATGCATGTCAAGGTTGAAGACCGCGTTAAAAAAGGCCAAGTACTTTTCGAAGACAAGAAAAACCCAGGCGTCAAATTTACCGCTCCTGCTGCTGGCGTCGTTAAAGACGTTTTACGTGGTGCGAAGCGTGTCTTGCAAGCTGTTGTTATTGAAATCGATGGCAATGAGCAAGAAACCTTCACCAAGTACGACAGCAAAGAGCTTGCCAACCTTGACCGCGAACAAGTTGTGGAACAGTTAAACAACTCCGGGCAATGGGTCGCGTTACGCACCCGTCCGTTCAGTCGCTCGCCAAAACTAGATGCAGAACCTGCAGCGATTTTTGTGAACGCGATGGATACCAACCCGTTGGCAGCTGATCCGAGCCTCATCATCGCCGAGCAACAACAAGCCTTTATCGATGGTTTGCAGGTACTCACCAACTTGACCAAAGGCAAGGTTTATGTGACCAAGGCTGCCGATGCTAAAGTTGAGACCGGTGATGCCAAAGTGCAGCTGGAGAGCTTCAAAGGCCCACATCCAGCGGGCTTGGTCGGTACGCATATTCACTTCTTACAGCCGGCGAGCATGAAAAAGCACGTATGGCACATCAACTACCAAGACGTTATCGCCTACGGGAAATTGTTCACCACTGGTGAAATCTATACTGGCCGTGTGGTTGCGTTAGGTGGTCCAAGCGTGAACAAACCGCGTTTGCTGCGCACGCAAATGGGCGCCAACTTGGTCGAGTTGACCAAAGGTGAACTTGCCGAAGGTAAGCAACGTATTATTTCAGGCTCGGTGTTGAATGGTCATAAAGTTGATGACGCGCACCAGTGGCTAGGTCGCTTCCACATGCAAGTTAGCGTGTTGTTAGAAGGTGACCAAAAAGAACTTTTCGGCTGGATCAAACCGGGTACAGATCAGCACTCGATCACCCGTGCATTCGCTGGCCATTTGTCACCGAAGAAATTGTTCGCGATGACCACATCTACCAACGGTTCTGACCGTGCAATGGTGCCAATTGGCAACTATGAGCGCGTAATGCCGTTAGATATTCTGCCGACTATCTTGTTACGTGACCTGCTTTCTGGAGACACCGACGAAGCACAGCAACTTGGCTGTCTCGAGTTGGACGAAGAAGATTTGGCGCTATGTACCTATGTTTGCCCGGGCAAATACGAGTACGGTCCAGTATTACGTAACGTGTTGACCACGATTGAGAAAGAGGGCTAATCATGAGCTTGAAAAACTACCTTGAGCGGATTGAGCCGAACTTTGAAAAAGGTGGCAAGTATGAAAAATGGTATGCCCTGTATGAAGCGGTGGCGACCATTCTCTACACCCCTGGCAAAGTAACGAAGAAAACCACTCACGTTCGCGATAACGTCGATCTGAAACGCATCATGATCTTCGTTTGGATGATGACTTTCCCAGCAATGTTCTGGGGTATGTACAACGTGGGTAACCAAGCCTTCTTGGCACTAGGCAACGGCTATGAACTAGCTGACGTTTGGCAAGTAGGTTTGTTCCAACTGTTTGGTGGCGATATGGCCAACGCCGGTTGGGGTACCAAAATGTGGTACGGTGCTTGCTTCTTCCTGCCTGTATACGCTACGACCTTTATCGTTGGCGGCTTCTGGGAAGTGTTATTTGCAACCGTACGTAAGCACGAAGTCAACGAAGGTTTCTTCGTCACCTCGGTACTGTTTGCGTTAACCTTGCCCGCGACTATCCCATTGTGGCAGGTCGCCTTAGGTATTACCTTCGGTGTCGTTATCGGTAAAGAAATCTTTGGCGGTACTGGGCGTAACTTCTTAAACCCAGCGCTGACCGGCCGTGCGTTCTTGTACTTCGCTTTTCCAGCGCAGATTTCAGGCGACAAAGTTTGGACCGCAGTAGATGGTTTCTCGGGCGCAACTTTGCTTGGTCAAGCTGCCATCGGTGAAAACTACTTTGCTGACATGGACATGTGGTGGAACGCCTTCCTTGGCAACATCCAAGGTTCAATGGGTGAAGTTTCAACCCTGATGATTCTCATCGGTGGTTTGGCGCTGATTTACTTCCGCATCGCCTCTTGGCGTATTGTTGGCGGCGTGTTCGCGGGTATGGTCGCACTGTCGTTGTTGTTTAATGCCATCGGTAGCGACACCAACACCATGTTTGCGATGCCGTGGTACTGGCACCTAGTAGTAGGCGGTTTTGCTTTCGGTATGATGTTCATGGCAACTGACCCAGTGTCTGCATCATTTACCAATAAAGGTAAGTTTGCTTACGGCTTCTTGATTGGTGCGATGACCGTATTGATTCGGGTGGTAAACCCAGCTTATCCAGAAGGCATCATGTTAGCTATCTTGTTTGCTAACGTGTTCGCGCCATTGTTTGACCATTTTGTAGTACAAGCGAACATCAAGCGGAGGTTAGCTCGTGGCTAAGAAAAATGAATCACTCGGCAAAACACTATTTGTCGTTGTTGCACTCTGTTTGGTGTGCGCGATCATCGTTTCCGGCTCTGCTGTTGGTTTGAAACCAATGCAACAGCGTAATGCTGCGCTTGATATGCAGCGTAACGTATTAGATGCGGCAGGCTTACTCGAAGCGGACACCGACGTGGTCGCGGTCTTCAACGAGCGGGTTGAAACTAAACTTGTCAATTTAGACACTTTAGAAGTTGTCGACAGTGCCAATGGTCAAGATCCAGTTGCGTATGACCCGATTGCAGCGGCAAATAAGCCTGACTGGAGCACCAAGTTGGAGAAATCTGAAGATGTCGCGGGCATTGGCACGCGCGAAAATGTCACTAAGGTTTATCTGATTAACGATACTGATGGTGAACTTGCAACTGCTGTGCTTTACGTTCGTGGTTATGGCCTATGGGGCACCATGTATGGATTGCTGGCACTCGAGTCAGACATGAACACGGTCAAGGGTATCAACTTCTACGAGCACAGCGAAACGCCTGGACTCGGTGGTGAAATCCAGAATCCAAAATGGGTTGCACAGTGGCAGGGTAAAGAAATTTATGGTGACGAGCACGCTTCAATTGAGCTCGACATCATGAAGAACCCGTCACAAGAAAACCATGATATTGATGCACTTTCTGGTGCGACCTTAACCAGTAATGGGGTCGATAATCTCGTTGCCTACTGGTTCAGCGATAAGGCCTATGGCCCATTATTAGACAAAATTCGCAAGGGGGAGCTGAACAATGGCTAGCAGCGCAAAAGAAATGAAAGAAGTCCTGTTTGGACCGATTTTCGCGAACAACCCGATTGCCCTGCAAATCCTTGGTATTTGTTCGGCATTGGCAGTGACCTCGAAAATGGAAAACACCGTGGTAATGTGTATCGCACTTACCTTGGTAACAGCCTTTTCGAACTTGTTTATCTCTTTGATTCGGAATCACATTCCATCAAGCGTTCGGATCATCGTGCAGATGACCATCATCGCCAGTTTGGTAATCGTTGTTGACCAAGTGCTGCGTGCCTATGCGTACAGCATCGCTAAAGAACTCTCGGTCTTCGTCGGTTTGATTATTACCAACTGTATCGTTATGGGTCGTGCAGAAGCGTTTGCGATGAAGAGTCCTCCGGGCTTGTCGTTCCTTGATGGTATCGGTAACGGTTTAGGCTACTCAGTAGTTCTGTTGACCGTCGGTTTCATCCGCGAACTCTTTGGTTCAGGTAGCTTGTTTGGTTATCAGATCTTACAACTCGCTTCTGAAGGCGGCTGGTATCAGCCGATCGGCTTGTTGGTATTGCCACCAAGCGCATTCTTCATCATTGGCGGGTTCATCTGGGTACTGCGTACCTTCCGTCCTGAACAAGTAGAACCGAAGGATTAAGGGGCCGATCATGGAAGCATATATCAGTTTATTTATTAAATCGGTGTTCGTTGAGAACCTCGCCCTCTCGTTTTTCTTGGGGATGTGTACGTTCTTGGCAGTATCGAAAAAAGTGAGCACTGCTTTTGGTCTAGGTGTTGCGGTTATCGTGGTATTGGGTATTTCAGTACCGGTGAATAACTTGGTTTACCACAACATCTTGGCTCCAGGTGCATTGGGTTGGGCTGGTTTTCCAGATGCCGACTTAAGCTTTTTGCGTTTCTTAACCTTTATCGGCGTGATTGCGGCTCTGGTTCAGATCCTTGAAATGGCGCTCGATAAATATGTGCCTGCGTTGTACAACGCATTGGGTATTTTCTTACCATTGATTACGGTGAACTGCGCAATTTTCGGTGGTGTATCCTTCATGGTTGAGCGTGACTATAACTTCACTGAAAGTATCGTTTACGGTATCGGTGGCGGTGTTGGCTGGGCGCTCGCGATTGTTGCCTTGGCAGCGGTACGCGAAAAAATGAAATACTCAGATGTGCCGGATGGTTTGCGTGGTCTTGGTATTACCTTCATGGCCGTAGGTCTGATTGGTTTGGGCTTTATGTCATTCTCTGGCGTATCCCTATAATGACAACGCAACAAGTAACGCTAAATTAAGAGGTAAAAGTCGATGCAAGGGCAAGATTTGACGTTAATAGCGCTTGGCGTAGGCATGTTTACCGTGATTGTACTGATTTTGGTTGCGGTCATTATGTTCGCAAAATCAAAATTGGTCCCTCAGGGTGATGTCGAGATTTTGATCAACGACGATGAAGATAAAAAAATCACCACGCAACCTGGCGGCAAGCTGCTAGGCGCGCTGGCTAACGCTGGTATCTTCGTATCATCAGCATGTGGTGGTGGTGGTTCATGTGGTCAGTGTACCGTTAAGGTATTAGAAGGTGGCGGTGATATCCTGCCAACTGAAAAAGACCACATCAACAAGAAAGAAGCACGTGAAGGTGTGCGTTTGTCATGCCAGGTAAACGTGAAGCAAAACATGAAAATCGAATTACCAGAAGAGGTATTCGGTATTCGTAAGTGGGATTGTACAGTTAAGTCGAATGACAACGTTGCGACCTTTATCAAAGAGTTCGTAGTGCAGTTGCCTGAAGGTGAAGAAGTACCTTTCCGTGCAGGTGGTTATATTCAGATTGAAGCGCCACCGCACCATATCAAATATAAAGATTTTGATATTGAAGAGAAATTCCGCGGTGACTGGGAGCGTTTCGGCTTCTTAGATCTTGAATCTAAAGTTGATGATGAAACAGTTCGTGCCTATTCAATGGCGAACTACCCAGATGAAAAAGGCATTATCATGTTGAACGTGCGTGCTGCAACGCCGCCGCCGAACAACTTAAGCTTGCCACCAGGCAAGATGTCATCGTACATCTTTAGCTTGAAGCCAGGTGATAAAGTGACAATTTCTGGTCCGTTCGGTGAGTTCTTCGCCAAAGAAACTGAAGCTGAAATGGTCTTTATCGGTGGTGGTGCTGGTATGGCACCAATGCGTTCACACATTTTCGATCAGTTGCGTCGCTTGCACTCGAAGCGCAAGATCAGCTTCTGGTACGGTGCGCGTTCGAAGAAAGAAATGTTCTACGTTGAAGACTTCGATATGTTGCAACGTGAAAATGATAACTTTGAATGGCATGTGGCATTGTCAGATCCGCAACCTGAAGATGATTGGGATGGCGACACTGGCTTTATCCACAACGTCCTTTACGAGCGCTATCTGAAAGACCACGATGCGCCAGAAGATTGCGAATTCTACATGTGTGGTCCGCCGGTAATGAACGCCGCTGTGATTAACATGCTCAAAGATTTGGGCGTAGAAGACGAAAACATCATGTTGGACGACTTTGGTGGATAAGTAAGGTGACCTTCTCATCATTACGTTTTGTTTGGCTAGCCCTAGTGGGGCTAGCCTTTTTCGTTTCATGCACCCATGCGCCTCAGCAGCTTGCTGTGCAGGGCGATACCATGGGTACGACCTACCATATTCGCTACGTAACTGCTGATCCACGCCATGATAGCGAGCAACTGCAGGAGCGTGTGGATGGTTTGTTAGCGCAAATTAACAGTCAAATGTCTACTTATGACCCGCAATCGGAACTGTCTCGCTTTAACAGCAAATTGACGACCGAGCCGGTGGTGGTGTCGCGCTCGCTAGAAAACGTTGTGGCCCGTGCGTTGGCGATTGCCGAAGAAACCGACGGTTTACTTGATGTGACCGTAGGTCCGCTAGTGAATTTATGGAGCTTTGGTCCGCAACAACGCCCAGAATCGGTGCCGACCCCAGGTGAGCTTGAGGCGGCGATGAAGATGACGGGTTATCAGCATTTAACGGTTGAAAATCATCAATTGCAAAAGCGCATTCCTGAGCTTTATGTTGATTTATCAACGATTGCTAAAGGTTATGCGGTGGATCGTGTAGCTCGCTTGTTAGAGCAAATGGAAATTCAGAATTATCTGGTCGAAATTGGCGGTGAGATGCGGATCAAGGGCAGCAAACCAGGGAACCAACCGTGGCGGATCGCGATTGAAAAGCCTGATGCGACCCAGCGCGCTGCGCAACGTATCGTAGAGATTAACAATGCTGCAATTGCCACCTCTGGGGATTATCGCAATTACTTCGAAGAAGACGGGCAGCGTTATTCGCATATTATCGATCCGCGCACTGGCAAGCCGATCCAGCATAATTTAGTGTCGGTAACGGTGATTACTGATAACTGTATGGATGCCGACGCCTATGCGACCGCATTGACGGTGATGGGGCCTGAACAGGCACTAACATTTGCCGAGCAAAAAGGCCTTGCGGTGATGCTCATTACACGTGAAAACGATGCGTTTAAAGAGTACACTAGTACAGCGTTTCAACCTTATTTGCAGTAACTCAGGAGGTCCGCATGGGGTTATTTTTATTAGTATTTGCCATCTTTTTAGTGGTGGTGTTAGCCATGTCGGTTGGGTTTATCGTGCAAAAGAAATCGATTTCTGGCAGTTGTGGCGGCATTTCCGCGCTGGGTATGGATAAAGCCTGCGACTGCGACGAACCATGTGACGATAAAAAAGAGCGCATGGCAAAAGAACAAGAATGGCAAAAGAATCGAATTCATTAAGCAGGGATCATGGTAACTCCAATACACATTCGGCCAAAGTCTGATGAAATTTATCTAGATTGTAACGCCACAACGCCGGTCTTACCGCAAATCGCACAAGCGGTTTCGCACACCATGGAACGGGTGTTTGGTAATCCAAGTAGTAGTCACATTACCGGATTACAAGCACGGTACATTCTAGATAATGCGCGCCGATTAGGGCGCGACGTCATCGGTGCTGGGCGCGGTCAGTTGGTGTTTACCAGTGGCGCCACTGAGGGCATTCAAACTGCCGTGCTGTCGGCTTTAAGTCATGCACGCAAGCAAGGCCTAGCCACCGCGGGGAAAGTTTTGCTGTATGGCGCCACCGAGCATAAGGCAGTACCACAGGCGCTAGCCCATTGGAATGAATTGCTGGGGATTGGCGCTGAACTCAAAGCTATTCCGGTTGACGGTAACGGTTTGCTAGATCTGGATTTTATTTCCGCACAGCTACCGCACGCGTTAATGATCTGCACCATGGCCGTGAATAACGAAACGGGTGTACGACAGGATCTCGCGACGCTTGAGCGGGTGATTCGCCAGCACGGGCCGCAGGTGCCGTGGATGGTCGACTGCGTGCAAATGCTTGGTAAAGGCCAATTGAACTTAGCTGCGACCACAATTGATTATGCGCCATTTAGCGGGCATAAACTTTATGGTCCCAAGGGTATTGGCTTTTTGTATGTACGCGAGCATGCGCCGTTTACACCGCTGATCATCGGTGGTGGGCAAGAGCAGGGGCTGCGTTCAGGCACCGAGAATCTACCCGGAATTGCGGCTTTACACACCCTGTTTGAGCTATTGCTCGACACCGAACAGCAAGTCTTCAAACCGGTAGCCAAATTAAATGCGTATCGTGAGCAGCTGTTAGCTGCATTACGCACCGCGTTCCCAACTTTGGAACTGAATCACGCGTTCGAATATTCGGTACCGACCACGCTCAACTTTTCCGTTCGTGGCGTGCCGTCGCGCGACATCATGGATGTTTTTGACGCCGCCAATATTCGTGTCAGCTCAGGCTCAGCCTGTAGCTCAAAAGTCACCCGTAGTTTTGTCCTCGATGCCATGGGGCTCGCAGATTGGCGTTCGCAGTCGGCAATCCGTTTATCGTTCGGGCCGGCGACCGAGCAAGCCACCATCGATGCTGCCTGTCAGCGTATCAAAGAAGCTGCACAAGCGTTGCGGCATTCTTGTTTGTTGCTCAGCGATACCAACGAAGATTTTGATAGTGAACTCGACGGTGTTGTGCAGTTACGCTTTGACGCGCAGTGTTGCTATTTGATTATCGATCGCGCCGCACGCGAACTTGTGGTGATTGATCCCATTGCGCAACTGTCAGAGCGGATTGAGAAGTTGGTAGAGTGTCAGCACTATCGCGTTAAGGCAGTGGTCACAACTGAGCCACAAAGTGCAGATTCTACCGCGGCAATGTTGGCACAACTGGTCTGCGCCAGTGGCTGTGATGCCGAGCGCGACAATGTGGGTTGGCCACGTCATGCGCAGGCCGATTGCACTATTCCAGAAGATTGCAGTTTGCCACCGGAAGGCTGCTTACTGGTCGGCAATCGCCGTCTTTATCGCGTTGGCACACGGCAGCCGATATATCTGCTGAGCTCGCCGATTTCACCTAGCGCCCAAGCGCATGTAGATTTTGCTTTTGTGGGTGAGCAAGAAGCGCCCACATTGCTCAATCAAGCCGTTGGCGAGCAGACCTTAATTTGCCGCAAATGGGACGAGAACTTTGCGCTTGCAACGCAGTTGCATGAGTTGAATCAACAAGATTGTGGCTGTGCTTTGGTCGATATTGCGCCTGAGCAACAGCAGCAGTGGTTGCGCCGTCCGGAAACTCTAGTGCTAGATGTGCGAGAGCAACAAGAACATCAAGTGACGCCGTTGCAGCTGCCAGCGCAAGTGGTCAACGTGCCACTCACGCGGCTGGTGCAGTTTATTTATGATCACCGTGCGGACTATAAAGATCGTCCTATTGTCTGTTTATGTCGTTCAGGGAATCGAAGTGCGGTTGCGGCTCAAGTGCTGAGCCGCTTTGGCTTTTGTAACGTCAGTCATTTGGCTGGCGGGATGGCGTTGTTGGCAAGCTAAGCTTGCCGACAAAGCCTTTTTTTCCTACTAAATAGCAGTACTGTCCGGCGCAACTACTATTCCAAATATTCTCTTCGCTCAGTAGTTGCCAATCGGTGCTTTGTGTATTGGGTAACCACGCTGCGCCGTTAGGGTTACTGACAATCAAGCCACCAGCAGCGGTAACGCTGAGGCTATATAAAGCGCCAGCGAGAGGCGGCGAAGTCAACTCGGTAAATTCGCTATTACGCATTTCTACCAGACGTGGCTCGCGTTCCGGATTGTTGAGGTCACCACCAGCGAGCAGCACATGTCTTTCACTGAAGGGCCAGACACTGGAGATACCTGCCATCGGGCCTGCCGCGATAGGTGTGTCGATAGCGCGAAAGCGAATGCCAAACTCTCTTTTGATTAGGAGTCGGGCCGTACTGGCATTGGCAGTACCCATTGCCCAGATGCCATCGTTGTAGCGCACGCAAGCACCGCTGGCGGCAAGACCACCTTCACCATCAAGTGGGGGACCGGTAATTGCATTACGCGAAGGGATCCAATTGCGGCCGTCGGCGCTACGCATCAGGTCCCAGCTGCCGTCGATACTATCGCCGTAGACCCAAGCTTCGTTGCTTCGTGGGGCTACCGCAAGGCAGTTGAGAAATTGATTGCCAGCAGCGCGCATCCGCATTTGCCAACTAGCGCCGCCATTATTGGTGTAATAGATCCGCGAATCGCCGCCATCACCAACACTGAGAGCATACGCATGTTGCGCATCGAGTGCTTCAATATCGCGGAATTCAAGGGCTGTTTTGGTGGGTGTATTGTATTGCCAAGTTTTGCCGCCATCGATACTGCGCGCGATGGTTGCTTTGTTGCCGCTGACCCAAATCACATCGGCGCTTGGTGTGCTTACACCAATCCAATCGACGTCTGGACGAATTGCTAAAGGTTCAACTTGCAGTGCACTGGTATTTAGCAGTGCACTCAGTACCACGCTCGTTAACACCATCTCTTTCTCACCGTTGTCGAATCTTTACCTAAGATAAACCATTGTTTTGATACCGACAACGCTTATCGTTAACGCTTCGCGCGCTGCAACCGCAGGGCATTCAATACCACTGACACCGAACTCAGTGCCATGGCACCGCCAGCGAGCCAAGGTGCCAACAAGCCCGAAGCCGCAATGGGAATGCCTAGGGTGTTGTATGCGAACGCCCAGAATAAGTTTTGTCGTATGTTTTTTACGGTAAGTTCACTCATTTCGATCGCATCTACCAAACTACGCAAGTCTGCGCGCATCAGGGCGATATCGGCAGCCTCAATGGCGACGTCAGTGCCGGTCCCCATAGCGACACCAATATCTGCTGTCGCCAGTGCCGGTGCATCGTTAACGCCATCGCCAACCATGGCGACTTTGCGCCCCTGCTGTTGTAATTGCTTGATTTGATCAGCCTTTGCGGTAGGCAGCACGTCAGCGATAACTTCATCAATACCAAGCTCATCGGCAATGCTTGCTGCGGTGCGCGCATTGTCGCCGGTCAACATGACCAACTTAAGATTGCGCCGACGCAAACGCTCAAGTGCTTCTTTAGTCGTGTTACGAAGGGTATCGGCGACGGCAAGGAGAGCGACGAGTTCGCCAGCAATCGCAAGTAGCATAACGGTCTTACCATTTTGCTGGAGTTCGTGAACGCGTGCAGTGACGCTTTCGTTGACATAGATGCTGTGTTGCTGCATCAAGGCCTCATTACCGAGCGCAACGGCTTGCTGAGCATCGGCAAGTTGCACCTCGGCAGTCACGCCTTTGCCTTGCTCGGCATTAAAAGCGGTGATTTTGCATGTGCTTTCGGTGTGCGCGCGCATGCCTTCGACAAGTGCTGCCGCGAGCGGATGCTCGGATTGTTGCTCGATACTAAGCACCACCGCCGCAACTTCTGCTTGTTGATAGACCTGACTTAGCAACTCAAATTCAGTGAGTTTGGGTTTGCCCTCAGTGAGCGTCCCAGTTTTATCGAACACAATGGTATCGACCTGTTGGGTAAGTTCCAGTACTTCACTGCGCTTGAACAGCACACCAAGCTGCGCGGCTCGACCCGAGCCCGCCATAATCGAGGTAGGCGTCGCCAGACCCAAGGCACAAGGGCAGGCAATCACCAACACCGCTACAGTCGCCTCAAATGCCTGACGCCAGTCACTAGGAGCGAGCCAAAAATACCAGGTCACTAATGTGAGTGCGGCAATCACTAGTACCACCGGCACAAAGATGCCTGCAACCCGATCAGCAAGCCGTTGAATCGGTGCTTTAGAGGCTTGCGCTTGCTCCACCACAGCAACAATTTTCGCTAATGCGGTGTCTTTGCCTGTATGGGCCACCTTGATGCGTAAAAAGCCAGTGCTATTGAGTGTGCCGCCAATCACGGGATCGCCACTTTGCTTACTCACTGGCATGCTTTCACCGGTCAGCATTGATTCATCCACCGCTGACTGTCCGCTGATGACTTCACCGTCAACAGGTATTTGCTGTCCCGGCTTCACCTGCACAATAGTGCCCACGGTGAGCTCAGCCACGGCAACGATTTTAGTGGTGTCATCGTTAATCTCGACCAGCGCCTGCTGCGGTTGCAACTCGAGCAATTGACGAATCGCGGTCGAGGAACGTCCTTTCGCGCGAGCTTCAAACCACTTACCCAAGAGAATCAGCGTAATGAGCACCGCACTGGTCTCAAAATACAGCCCTTCGTGCGGGTGATAATCAGCGGCAAACCAAGCCAAATAAATACTATAGAAGTAGGCGGCGGAAGTGCCGAGTGCTACCAACACATCCATATTGGCAGCTCCGCCACGCAGTGCATGGTAGCTGCCACGGTAAAATTGCCAGCCAATGATGAATTGTACTGGCGTTGCTAGCAGCAGTTGCAACCACGGTGCCATCAAGACATCAGGTACTGGGACCGCGCTGGTCCAACTAAAATGGCTAAACATGGTGTAGAGCAGTGGCAGTGACAACACTGCCGCGGCAATAAACTTGAACAGTTGCACCTGCTGCGCCTGATCACGAGGGTCATCGCTCGGTTCATCATGATTAATGACATTTGCCTCGTAACCAGCTTGTTTGACCGCGCTGACCAGCTGTTCTGAATTCAACTGGTGGCCTTCAACGGTCGCAATCTCGGATGCAAAATTAACATTGACCGACGCAACACCAGTAACCGCGGTTAACGCTTTCTCTATGCTGCGAGCGCAGCCCGCGCAACTCATTCCGGTTAACTGTAACTGTACTGTTTGTTGCGACATGGAGAAGGCTCCTTAGCTTTATTGTGCGTCGAGTGATTGTCCATTGACGTCGCTACTGTCGTCACTCATTAGATACAAATAAGTTGGCATTAAGTCAGCTGGCGTCTTTAATTTCATTGGATCTTCTGCAGGGTAGGCTTTTGAACGCATGGTCGTGCGCGTTGCGCCCGGATTAATGACGTTGACACGAACGTTCGAACCTTCGTATTCATCGGCCATGACTTGTGCGAGACCCTCGGTCGCAAATTTACTGACCGCATAAGGGCCCCAAAATGCACGGCCTTTGCGGCCGACGCCGGAAGAGGTGAAGACAATGCTGGCCTTAGGTGCTTTCTTGAGTGCCGGCATCAGGGCTTGGGTCATCATAAATTGTGCGGTGACATTCACCTGCATGATGTCGTTCCAGCTGTCATGGTCAATGTGCTCAAACGGCGATAAAACACCCAACAGGCTGGCATTTTGTAACAACCCATCAAGGCGACCAAACTGTTCTTCAATGGTTGCGCACAGGCCTTGATAGTGAGCTTTGGTTGCACCTTTCATATCGAGCGGGACGATGGCTGGCTCCGGGCCACCTGTAGCCACGATGTCGTCGTAGGTTTGCTCTAGTTTACTCACCGTACGACCGAGCAGAATGACCGTGGCGCCAGCGGCGGCGAAGGTCAGAGCTGCTTGCTTGCCAATGCCATCACCGGCACCGGTGACGAGAATCACTTTGCCACTTAAATCATATTTTTTTACGTCGTTATGCATCTGTTCCATTTTCGGCTTACACTAGCTAGTTAAGAATGCCGCTAGTTTACTGGTTTTTGCTCAGATTCTCAGCTTGTGACGAGAATTTCTTGAAAAGTACTTTCAAACCGAGCCGCAGCGGTGTATAAAATTTTGTTAAGTGCGTGTCTTGTCCTACCAGTTAGAAAAGGCGATGATAGGCAAGAACAATAAAAGCATCAGCTAGGTGCGCCAAACATAACAACACGAACAAGGATTGGGGAAGCCTCATGAAAAAACTTTTGCTCGTAACAGCGATCAGTAGCGCTCTTGCCCTCGTAGGCTGTGGCGGTGGTGACGAAGCGCCACCATCGGCAACGCAAGATTATCAAGTGAATGCGACACGCGTCGTATTTGATCCAAGTAATGGTGAAGTGCCGGTTCCATCGAATATTCTGCTTAGCGGCAGTGTCGATGGCACCCTTAATATTCCAGTAGCGGATCCATCAGATAATGCTGACCCGCAGGTCGCATTAAACGGTCTTGATGGCTGGGGTACACACTCAACTTTAACTTTTAGCTTCTCGTTGCCGGTCGATGAGAATGGCAACCAGATTGGCGTAACTGCCGCTTCACTTGAAGCTGCCGGCAGTGTGCGCGTATTCGAAACTATCATGGGTGGTTCGGCTGTAAGCCCTGACTGTGCGGCAGCGAGCCCAGCAGCGACCTGTGCGGTTGCCGGTGAACTCACCCATGGCGTTGACTTTATCGTCCGTGCCACTGGTCCAAATGGTGTTGCCGTGATTCCTTTGCGCCCATTAAAAGCGAAAACGGGTTACGTAGCGGTACTGACCAACAACATTCAAGATGAAATGGGCCGTGATGTGTTGCCGTCACAGACATACGGTTTGATGAAGCGCAATGCCGATACTAATCCAGTGTCCGGTGACGCGTCGGCGCTTGGCTTACAACGTCTTATCAATAGCCACGAAGCGGCATTGGTAGCCTACGGTCTTGATCGTGAAGATATTATCTACACTTCGAGCTTTACCACGCAATCAGTCAACGACGCATTCAATGCGATTAAAGCCCTGATGGCACAGCAGTTCTCGCAAGGAGCTGGCCCTGCATTGCTGGCACAACCAACAGGTATGACCGTTGGCGACGCGTTAGTCGCTGCGGGTCGTCTAGAAGCAAATCCACAAGACACTGCTTATTTAGCAGCTGCATCGGCGTCACTGTATCAAGGCCAGGTAACTTTGCCGTACTTCTCGCCAGTGCCAACCGCGGAAGACCCAACTGCACCATTGAATGGTCGTTGGCGTGCACAGTGTGACAGTCCGGCATCAATTTTGGGTGGCGTGCAAGCTGGTTTGATTCCAGCACAAGCGATCGATCCGCTCGGTTTAGAGGATCCGTCACGCTTGTTACCTCCATACAACTGTTACGACTTCCCGGGTGTGGATGAAGAGCGTCATGTAACCAAATTTAACCCAATCCCTGCAGTTGCTGACCAAGCCACAATTCCTGCTGTGGTGACAGTACCAAACGTGCAAATGGCAAACATGGTGCGTGCTGCGCAAGGTCTAGCCCCACTTGAAGAGCCTGCAAACGGTTGGCCAGTGGTGATCTTCCAACACGGCATTACCGGCGATAAGACCAACGCCTTTGGTATCGCAGGTTCGTTAGCTGTAGCTGGTTTCGCAACTGTTGCGATTGATCATCCGTTACACGGTGACCGTGGCTTCGGTGCTATTAATGCAACGACTGGTAGCGCAACCGCGTACATGAACTTAGGTAGCTTGTTGACCGCACGCGATAACCTGCGTCAGTCGATTTCTGACTTGCTGGGTTTACGCTTGAGCCTCAACGCGGCACAGGGTGCTAACTTGAATGGTCAAGACGTATTCTTTGTCGGTCACTCGCTAGGTGCGATCGCTGGTACGGGATTCACTGCGCTAGCAAATGAACCGATGAGCGGTCCTTTGGCTCCTGCATCAGCATTGTTCAGCGTTAACGCAAGTACCTTGATGGCGCCAGGCGCAAGTGTTGCAAACTTCTTGTTGGCATCGAATGCATTTGGTCCGGTTATCAAAGGTCAGTTGCTCTACGCAGCGAATGCTGATTTCGCAGCGGCAGTAAACGCTGCAGCACAGAACGCAGGTGTATCACCGACGTCGCCGCAGTTCCAAGGTTTGTTGGTGCAAGTTTACACCCAGTTCTGGGCGAGCCTAAGTGCGGCTGAACAAGCACAAATTAATGGCGTGTTCGAGCAGTTCGCATTTGCTGCACAGTCAGTGGTTGATTCGGCAGACCCAATCAACTTTGCTGCGCAAGCGGTCAATAACGAGAGCCCAATTCACCTTATCGAAGTGGTAGGTAATGGTGCTGATGTATTGCCTGACCAAGTGATTCCGAACGCAGTCGAAGGCAAACCGTTAGCAGGTACCGAGCCACTCATCAGCGCTTTGCAGTTACCTGCTATCACGCAGACCACTGCTAGCACCGACGGTACGCCGATTTCAGGTGCTGTGCGCTTTATCGCAGGTGACCATGGTTCTATCGTTGACCCAACTGCCTCAGCAGCGGCAACTATGGAAATGCAATTGCAAGCAGCGGGTTGGTTCACCACCGATGCCACAGCAATTCCAGTGACCAACACTGCAGTGATTCAGCAATAATCTGTATACTGTAAACAGATGAGTTTAAAAGGGCCGCTCGTCGGCCCTTTTTTATGCTTTCAGCAAAAGTGAGGGAACGATGACGTTTTTACTTGAGATTGCCGACTTTTTGATTAAAGCAGCGATTATTGTGATGGCCTTTGGTTTGATGGTTGCACTCATCGCCAATGCCGCGCAACGCCAGCGTAAACAGCAGGGCGAATTACAAGTCACCAATTTGAGCAAGCGCTTTCGTAATGCAGGGCGGGCGGTACGCGCAGAATTACTGAATAAAAAGCAACGTAAGCAAGCACAAAAGAAAGAAAAACAGGCAGCTAAGAAAGCTGATCCAAGTGGCGATCGCATTTTTGTCATTGAGTTCAAAGGCAGTGTGGATGCGCATGAAGTGGACCACCTGACCCGCGAAGTGAATGCGATTATTGGCGCAGCAGAAGTGGGCGATACGGTGTTGGTGCGTTTAGAGAGCCCCGGCGGGGTCGTGCACGGTTATGGGCTTGGTGCTGCACAGCTGCAACGCTTACGTGACGCGCAATTAAAGCTGATTGTCAGTGTTGATAAAGTCGCCGCGAGTGGTGGCTACATGATGGCGGCTGTGGCGGAACACATCATCGCGGCGCCTTACGCAATTATTGGCTCCATTGGTGTGATTGCACAGTTGCCCAATTTTCATCGCTTTTTGCAAAAGCACGATATTGATTTTGAACAAATTACCGCTGGCGAATATAAGCGCACGTTGAGTGTGTTCGGCGAAAACACCGATGAAGGGCGACACAAATTTAAAGAGGATTTGGAGCAGATCCATCAGCAATTTAAGCAGCATGTGGCGAACTATCGCCCGCAGTTGGCACTCGAAAAAGTAGCCACTGGAGAATATTGGACCGCACAGCAAGCGCTAGACCTGCAACTCGTCGATGAAATCATTACGGGTGATGCATGGCTGCAACAACGCGCCGAAGAACACACACTGTTGCTGGTACGGTACAGTGAAAAACGTCCACTCGGCGAACGGATCGGAAAAAACGTTACTGCCGTACTAGAGAGTATCAAGACATTTTTAAGTAAAGCCTAAGCAAGTAGAGCATAAGTGAAGGAATAGCGGAGTCAGCATGAGCGATGATGTGAACGAGTTTCGCCAACAGATGGCAGATGTAAAACCGTTAGCGCCAGACGACACGGTGGTATTGCCGAAGAAAACTCACAAAGGCAATGTCGAGGCGCGTCGCGCGGCTGCCGAAAAAGCTCTTGAAGACGATATCAATTATTTGTCGATGGAGTTTGTCGACCTGGTGGAGCCGGAAGAGAGTGTCGAATACCGTCGTGATGGTGTGCAACACGGTGTCTATAAGCGCTTGAAGCAGGGGCATTATGGTATCGAGGCCAGTCTCGATTTGCACCACCACACCCTGCGCCAAGCACGCCAGGCGCTCTTCGACTTTATTCAGCTGTGTCACCGGCGTGGCGTGCGTAGTGCGATTGTAGTGCACGGCATGGGCCGCCATTCAAAACCGCACCCAGCGCTATTAAAAAGTTATGTGGTGAAGTGGCTGAAGCAACTGGACCCAGTCATGGCATTTCACAGTGCGCAACGGCAACACGGCGGTGCCGGTTCGGTGTATGTGATGTTACGCAAGAACGCCGATCAAAAGTTGGAAAACCGTGAACGTCACCAAAAGCGCTGAGAGCCTGCGCAAGGAGCTATTATGAAGCATTCCATTCTCGCCACGGCATTGACTGCAATGCTGCTGTCTGGATGCGCTGAGGCCGTTCCAGAGCAAACCTTATCGGAGCGTGTCGCCAGCGATTTAGTCGAACGTGCCGACAAGCAACTGGGTGTGACTGTCAGTTACGACAGCTTCGAGCTGAATACCCTAACTGCTGAACTGAACGCGCGCGAACTAGGCGTAGCGACCCAAGTCGAACAACTCGATGCCGGTTTGAACCAATTGCTTTGGGCTGAACAAGTGCGTTTAGAAGGGGATTGGTTATCGCAGCAACAAGATAACTTGCAGCTCGCCAGCGCTGCAATTCGGAATGCGCAGCTGACCATTGCCTACTATGGTACCGGTCAATCGAACTTGCATACTGTGATTGAGCGTGTGCAGTCGCGTTTGCCAGTACAACGCGCCAAGCAAAATATTTTGTGGCAAGTCGATGAGGTGCTGCTTGAAGATGTAGTGGTGAACTTGTTTGACCGCGGGCGGCCGTTGCTAAGTGTGCGTTTAGCACGATTAGAATTGCCGCAGATCAAAGCTGGGCAGACTGCAGACGAATGGGTTACCAGTGTGTTGGGGCCGTTACTCAACGAGCTTATTCAACAGACGATGCGTGGCAACACGGATGCCGTTACGGTCGATATGCAGGGTTTGACGCAATTTGTGTGGCGGGAAATGGGGGCGTTTTAACGCCCCCAGCTTAAGCATTTACTGACTTTCTTTTTCGTGTATTTTCTCTTCGATTTGCTCACCTACATCGCGTGCTTCAATATCAGCGTTCTCATCGTTATAGATGGCGTAATCAAGTTCACCCTCACTCTTCGCCACGATGACACTAACCATTGCATCACCGGTGACATTCACCGCTGTGCGTGTCATATCGAGTAGGCGGTCAACACCGATAATCAAACCAATACCTTCGACGGGTAAACCGACTTGGCCGAGGACCATAGCAAGCATGATCAAGCCAACGCCTGGCACACCTGCGGTACCGATACTGGCAAGTGTGGCGGTGAGCACCACCATAGCGTAATCAGCAATGGATAAATCGACTAGGTACACTTGTGCGATAAATACCGTCGCGACGCCTTGCATGATGGCAGTGCCATCCATGTTAATAGTCGCGCCGAGAGGTACGGTGAATGAGCCAATTTTATTGCTCACCCCCAAACGCTTGGTGACGGTTTCAAGAGTTACCGGGATGGTGGCGTTACTGCTGGAAATGGTAAAGCCAAAAATTTGTACTTCACGCATTTTCTTCAAGAACATCCAAGGGCTTAAACCTGTCATGCCCTTGAGGATAAGTGAATAAGTCACCAGCCCATGCAAAATAAGGACAAAGAACACCAGCAAGAAATATTTGCCGAGACTGAAAATAGTCTCAAATTCGGTTTCGCTGAACAGTTTCGCCATGAGTGCAAATACACCGTAGGGAGCGAGGTTCATCAAAATTACGACTAACTTCATTATGACTTCGTTGAAGTCCTCAAAGAAGCCTTTCAAGCGGTCGCCAGACTTACCGATCAAGGCCATCGAAATACCGAACAACAGAGCAAATACGATGATTTGCAGCATGTTGCCGTCCGCCATCGCTGAGAACGGATTTTTCGGGAATAAATCGATAATCACTTGAGCCAATGATGGTGCCTGTGATGGTTCAAATGTGGCATCCGATTGCATGGCAACGCCGGCACCTGGTTGGATAACAACTGCCGCAAAAATCGCAAAGGTAATGGCGATGGCGGTCGTGACCATGTAAAGACTGACGGCTTTGCCGCCCAAACGACCTAATTTACTGGGGTCACTGATCGAGCAAGTACCGACAACCAGTGACACAAACACGAGAGGTACAACCAGCATTTGTAGCGAGCTGATAAAGATCTGACCCACAACATGGAATAGACCTTTGGTGAGATAGCCTTCGACCAAAACACTTTCAGGGAATAAAAGTTTTAGTAGAAAGCCAACGATGATCCCGGCGAACATGCCAATCACAATACGCGTTGTTAAGCTGAGCTTTTTGTTGTTGTCACGCATACGTTTTCCTGAAGTTATGAAACAAGAATAAGAATGAACCCGCAAAGACTACCATAAAAAAACGCCGACAGGGTCGGCGTTTTCGGTGAGCGGTTGCTTTCGTTACATGTACTGCGGACCAAAACCATTGGTCCATAGAATCGCACAGGTCACCATCAGTACGACCATCATAATGAGGCCGGCAGTGACCACCGAACTAGCGTAAATGAACCCACGTTCTTCGGGGATATGCATTAGAATCGGTACCCCGGAATAAAGCAAATAGACCGAGTAGGCAACACCAGCTAGGAACACACAGGTGACAAACCAGAGCTCAGGATAGAGCGCACTCACACCCGACATGATCACAGGCGTCGCAGTATAGGCCGCAAGTTCCATTGATTGAGTGAAAGTTGGTTGCGCGCCGAAGGTTTTCGCCATCCAATGGATGAGATAACCAAGCGCAAAAGATGCACCGAGAATACCGATATACATCGCCACTGCTAAAATCGTTGCACTCGATTGCGTTAAGAAGGTTTCTTCGCGTGCACCGATGCTCCAACCTAAATGAGCTGATGCGTAATATGCTGCCGCACAGGGGATCAAAGCGACAATAAGAATATGACTTAAGGCAAAGGTCATGCTCTCGTGACGCTCGTCGATGGTTTTCCATTCTTCCCGCGGGTGTGCGTACAGTCCCCAAATATGATTCAAGATCATAATGAACCTCTACTTCTCGTTGTTTTGTAAAATATTATTATTGTTTTTGCTACGTCGATTTTTTGTTCGACTTACATTCAATAATGGTCGGATTTTCGCCATAGTCAAGGCTTTTTCGGTGACAACTGAGGTTTTTCTTCCAACCTTGTCCTAAGTTAAAGGGATGCGTAAAATAGGCTTTTTACAAGCCACGCAAAATTTCCTATGCAGTCTGCTGAAGTCGATCGATTACTTACTCCCATCCGCAACTTCTTACTGTGCGAAACGCCTGCCGAATGGGTCGCTATGGCGTGCCAACCGGAGCAGTTGCCGGTGTTGTTGCGCGACCACATGGTCTGCGAGCTGAAAGCCGCACAGAGCGCAATGTTGCTGTTGCGTCGTTATGCAGTGGATGCCGCCAGTGGTGAAGCATTGTTACAATGGTTGGCGCCTTATGAAGACTACACCTACCGCTTACAAGGGGATTGGCGCGCGCTGGCGCAACCCACGAGTTTGCGCAAAACCATGATGGGGCGTGCCGATAAGCCTTACAGTCAAGATTTGATCGATAAAATGGTGATGCTAATTAAAGAAGAGCTGCATCACTTCTATCAGGTATTAGAGGTTGCTGATGAATTTGGCATTGCTTACGATAAAATCACTTCGAGTCGCTATGCGCGTGAGCTGCTGCGCGAGGTGCGTACCCATGAACCGGCGACTTTGGTCGACAAATTAATTTGTGGTGCTTTTATTGAAGCGCGCTCGTGTGAGCGTTTTGCCAAGTTGGCCCCACACTTGCCTGCGCGTTTAAGTCAGTTCTATGTCTCTTTGTTGCGCTCAGAAGCACGCCATTATCAAGATTATCTGAGTTTGGCTGAAGCTATTGCAGGGCAGGACATCAGTGCGCGAGTGGGGCAATTTGCGGAGCTTGAAGCAGAGTTGATTTTAGCTCCTGACAGCGACTTTAAATTTCACTCGGGACGGCCGCTGGCAACGGACGTTGCATTAGCTGCTGCTGTTCATGGGTAACCTTGAGCATACTGCCTTGCGTGTACCAGTCACCGAGCACGATGCGCGTGAGGGACTGACCACTTTGGTCACTTAATTGATGCACTGCAGGGCGATGGGTATGTCCGTGAATCATGCGTTGCACGCCATATTGCGCGAAATAATCCTGCACCGTTCGCGGATTGGCATCCATGATGCGCAGCTCTTGTTCGCTTAACGGTTTTTGGGTTTTGCTCGATTGCCGTAATTTTTTGGCAATCCGCATACGCCAACTGAGCGGTAAGGCCAGCAAGCCGTGCAGCAACCAGGGCTTGCGGATCCAGCGCCGCAAACGCTGATAGCTGTGGTCGTCAGTGCAGAGCAAATCACCATGCAGAATCAGTGTCGGTGTACCGTAGAGCTCTATCACTGTAGGGTCTGGTAGGATTTCAATACCGGTTTGCTTAGCAAAGCGCTCGCCAATGGCAAAATCGCGATTACCAGCAATAAAGTACGTCGGAATACCATGCTCGGTGTAACGCTTTAGCTCGGCTTGAATTTGCTGGGCAAAGCTACTGTTGTCGTCGTCGCCAATCCAAGCGTCAAACAAATCGCCGAGAATAAAGAGTTGGTCGGCGGCCCGGGCTTCATCGCGCAAAAAGTCGCAAAACAATTGCACAATGTCGGGCCGCGCTGGCGACAAATGTAAATCTGCGATAAACCATGTCGCCATAATGCTTAATTACTCGCTATCGATAGTGGCTTTTTCGATCACCACATCGTCTTTTGGTACGTCTTGATGGAAGCCTGCCTGAGTGGTGTAGACTTGCTCGATGTCGCTGACTACGTCCATACCTTCAATCACTTTGCCAAACACGCAGTAGCCCCAGCCGCCCATACTTTCGTTTTTGAAGTTCAAAAACTCGTTATCTGCGACGTTGATGAAAAACTGACAGGTTGCCGAGTGTGGATCTTGAGTACGCGCCATAGCGACCGTGCCTTTGAGGTTTTTCAGGCCGTTATCGGCTTCGTTCTCGATGGCATCGTGGGTAGGTGTTTTTTGTACCATCTCACCATTAAAACCGCCGCCTTGAATCATGAATCCTTTGATGACGCGATGAAATAACGTTTCATCGTAAAAACCTTCGCGCACATAGTTCAAAAAGTTTTCGACGGTTTTCGGCGCTTGTTCTGGAAAAAGTTCAAGGCGAATCTTGCCATGGTTGGTGTGCAACGTTACTTGCATAAGTCTGACTCCATCATAAAGGTTAACAATTCAATTAGCTGCGCACAGTTTAGCATTGTTTGTGACAAGGCGGCACCATGCGGTATCATTAGCTTCTAAATTTTGTAAAACGACCCACGTAACTGGAGCTTAATCTCGCATGTTGACCATTTATGATACTTTGCGTCGCAGTAAAGAAGCCTTTCAACCCATCACCCCCGGTGAGGTGAAGCTCTATGTCTGTGGCGTTACCATTTACGATTACTGTCATATTGGTCATGCGCGCACTTATGTCGCGTTCGATGTCGTGGTGCGCTATTTGCGGGCCAAAGGTTTTAAAGTGACTTATGTGCGCAATATTACCGACGTCGACGATAAAATTATTCGTCGCGCCAACGAAAATGGCGAGGCGATCGATGCGGTAACCGAACGTTATACCAAGGCCATGCACGATGATTTTGACGCCTTGAATTTGCTGCGCCCAGACATTGAGCCAACCGTAACTGGGCATATGGGCGATATCATCAGCATGATTGAAACCTTGATCGCGCGTGGGCATGCCTATGTTGCCGACGATGGTGATGTGTTGTTCGACGTCAGTAGCTTCGATAAATATGGTCAATTGAGCCGCCAGAATCTTGAACAATTGCAAGCCGGTGCGCGGGTTGACGTGGCGCAGAACAAAACCGACCCGCTCGATTTTGTGTTGTGGAAGCAAGCCAAAGCAGGTGAGCCTAGTTGGCCATCACCTTGGGGCGCAGGGCGGCCAGGTTGGCACATTGAATGCTCGGCTATGAACAAACGCCATTTAGGTGAAAATTTTGATATTCATGGCGGCGGTTCAGATTTGATCTTCCCGCACCATGAAAACGAAGTCGCGCAAAGTTGCTGCGCCAACGATCACGACTATGTGAACTATTGGATGCACAGCGGCATGGTGCAAGTTGACGCGGTGAAAATGTCGAAGTCTCTAGGCAACTTTTTCACCATTCGCGAAGTGCTTAAGCAATACGATGCTGAAACAGTGCGCTTCTTCCTGCTTTCGAGTCACTATCGTTCGCAGTTGAATTACTCAACCGAAAACCTAGAACAAGCGCGGGCAGGGCTGGAGCGCTTGTACACCGCACTGCGTGAGTGCCAGGCCGTCGACCTTGATGATAGCGTTGCAGCGCCTTACGTTGCACGCTTTAACCAAGCGATGGACGATGACTTTAACGTGCCCGAAGCTCTCCCGGTATTGTTTGATCTGGCACGCGAAATCAATCGCGCCGAGAGTGCTGCGACACGCAATGCGCTTGGTGCCGTACTCAAACATTTGGCCGGCATCCTTGGGCTGTTGCAACAAACGCCAGAAGCTTTTTTACAAGGTGGTGCTAGCAATGATGATCTGGATACCGCGAAAATTGAAGAGTTGATTGAAGCGCGCCGCACTGCGCGCGCGAACAAAGACTGGGCGGCGGCAGATGCCGCGCGCGACGCCTTAACAGCAATGGGGATAGAACTCGAAGATACCCCACAAGGAACACGCTGGCGTCGATTGTAAGCGTTCCACCTGAATTTCACTTAAACCAACGAGGATAGCTATGGCATTTCCAACAGTTGAAGTAGTAGAAAGTTACAGCACTGCGCATGAGGATTACGACGCAGTGATTTTGGTGGGTGATTTTGCACAACAGTTACCTGCAGAATTTGCGGATTATGTCGAACGTGCGCAACAGTTTGATCAGCGCGTCGGCAAGCACCCTTTGTTATTGACCGCTGATGTCTTTGGCGGACGTTTAATCACGGCGCCAACGGGGCCATTGACGCGCGATTACGATGACGTGCGCAGTATCGCCGATGCCGCCGGGGTGGGCGCCCGTATCGCCCAACAAGCTGGCGCTAAAATGCCATTATTGGTGGTGTTTGGTACTGCCGATGATGCACGTTACGGACAAGCTGAAGCCGTTGCTTATTGGGGCGCCTGCCAAGCACTCTACGAGCCATTAGAAGCACGGGAAGCGCTCGGTGAAGAAGAACTTGAAACTATTCGTAGTATCGGTGTGGTCGGTACGCTCGATAACGAATGGTTAACCGCAGTTGAATCTGGCAAGCGCGTGGCACGCGACTTATGTGGCACCGAGCCAGAGCGCATGGCACCGCCGAAGTTTGCCGAGTACTTGCAGCAAACCTTCGCCCACACGCCGGTGAAAGTTACCGTGATTGACGATATTCAGCAATTACAACACGAGTACCCGTTGTTGATGTCGGTAGCGCGGGCATCGCTCAAGGTCGAGCGGCATTGGCCCGTGGTGGTGCGCCTAGAGTACAACGCACCAGCGGCAGAACAAACCCTGATGTTTGCCGGTAAAGGCATTGTCTACGATACCGGCGGTGCCGATATGAAGACAGGCGGCCATATGGCAGGCATGAGCCGCGATAAAGGAGGCGCAGCAGGTGTAGCTGGCTTTATGAAGACGCTGGCAGAAATGCGTCCAGATACAGTCAGTGCGGTGGCCGAGCTAGGCCTCGTACGCAACAGCATTGGCAGTGATGCCTTTGTGGCTGACGAAATTATCACCGCCCACAGTGGTGTGCGCGTGCGGATCGGCAATACCGATGCCGAAGGTCGCTTACTGTTAGCTGATTTGCTCTCGCACTTGCGCGTGCAAGCAGGCAATTATCCGCGTCCGCAGTTGTTCAGTGTGGCGACGTTGACGGGACACGCAGCATTAGCCAAGGGCCCGTATACGGCGTTAGTGCCGAATGGTGCAGCAGTAGCGCAAGGTTTGCATGATAAACTCTGGCAAGCGGGTGAGGTGTACGGCGATCCAACTGAGGTGAGCTGGTCACGTCGCGAAGACTTTAGTTTCGTCGCACCGCGCACCAAATCAGACGACGTGTTATCGAGCAACAACGGGCCGTCCGCTACAACCCGTCGCGGGCATCAGTTCCCGATGGCATTTTTGGCGATAGCGTCTGGCCTGGATCAGCACGGCAACGATAGCGATCATCCGTTGCCCTATATGCATGTCGATATTGCTGGTAGCGGTGTTGAAAATGGTGATTGGCAGCACGGTAAGCCAACTGCTACGCCGGTTACCTGTTTTGCCGGTGCTTATTTACATAAATAAGCCCGAAAAAAAACGGAAACAGAGTCAAAAACGCCGGAATTATTCCGGCGTTTCTATTTTTAACATGTCGAGTTCAGCTTTAGTTTTATGATGCGGTTGTGGCGTACGTGTCGCTGGGTCGATATGCACGAAAACAATATCGTCAGCAACACAAATATTTTGTTTGGTTTGCTTGTTGCGCACCACACAGGTCACCGTAATCGACGTACGGCCAACTTTTTGTACACCGAGGCCAAACTCAACGACATCGCCTTGATACGCTGAGGTTTCGAAGCTAATGGCGCCGATGTGTTTGGTCACTAGGCTTTTGGCATCCAGCTGACAGGCGGCAAAAATATAAGATTCTTCATCGATCCATTCGAGGATCCGCCCACCGAACAATGAACCGGCAAAGTTTAGGTCGTTGGGCATGACCAAACGACGGGAAAGAAAGCGCATCACCTGAATATCTCCTTGGCGTGAAGTGAATGCGCTCAGTATATCTTATTGCAAGTGGCGCGCAAAAAAGTCTGCGATTAACTGATACCGATGGATCGAGGTTTCACGTCCGCGCAAACCATGCTGCTTGCCGGGGTAAGCCATTAACTCAAACGGCTTCATCGCTTGCTGCAGGGCATAGGATAACTTGGCGGTGTGGGTATAGAGCACGTTGTCATCGGCCATGCCGTGGTAGATCAACAGCGGCTGTTCCAGTTGTTCGGCATAGGTCAACACATCAGCCGCACGGTAGCCGTCAGCATTATCTTGCGGCGTACTCATGTAGCGTTCGGTGTAATGGGTGTCGTAGAGGCGCCAATCGGTGACCGGTGCACCGGCTACCGCTGCGGCAAACTGTTCCGGCGCGCGTAAAATTAAATGCAACGCCATGTAACCACCGTAGCTGTGCCCAAATACGCCAATCCGCTTGTCATCGACATACGGCAGCGACTGCAAGAATTCAGCGCCCAACACTTGGTCGGCGACTTCGGCTTGCGCGAGCTGGCGGTAGATAACGTTTTCAAAAGCCTTGCCGCGATTGCCGCTGCCCCGATTATCGAGTTTGAAAACGACATAGCCTTGTTGTGCCAAATACTGACTGAAATAGTCACCCCAACTATTGGTCACGCGCTGCGCACGCGGGCCGCCATAAACCATCACCACGGCCGGATAGGGCTGGTTATCGACCATATTGGCGGGTTTGTAGAGCTGATAATGCAAGGTTTGCTCGTCGGCGGCAGTTAGTTGACCAAATTCTGGATAAACCCAGTCGCGAAGATAGTTCGCCAGCGGGTGGCTGGCATCTATCACATTTTCATGTAGCCAGGTGATGCGCTCACCAGTTGGGCCGTGCAGACTCACCTGCGGCGGCTGGGTACTGCTGGAAAAGCTATCAAGGTAACTACGATAATTACTCGCAAAGGTAATTTCGTGCATGCCTGCGCGTTGGCTCAAGCGGGTCGGTTGACTTGGCGTGGTGGTGTTCAAACTGACACGATACAAATGTCGTTCGAGCGGGGTTTCCTTGCGCCCAGTAAAATACACGAAGCCGGTGGTGTCATCGACCGCGCTCACTGCATCGACTTGCCAATCACCACTGCTCAGTTGGCGGATCAGGCTGCCGTCAATACGGTAGAGGTACAAATGTTTGAACCCACTGCGCTCTGAGGCCCAAATGAAGTGCCGCGAGTCGTTCAAAAACACCAAGTCGTCATGCAGATTGAGCCACGTAGTGGCAGTTTCGCTCAACACGGCGGTCGCATCGGCTTGGTTACGTGGCTGTAGATACAGCGTCAACTGTTGCTGGTCACGAGTTTGCCATTGATAACTGAGCTGCGAACTGTTCGGGAGCCATTTCACCCGTGCGAGGTAGCCGGCTTGATGTCGATTTTCGAGTCCTAACCAGCGCGTCAGGGTTGAGTCGAGCTGATAAATGCCTAGATCCACTTTAGCATTTGCCGTGCCGGTAAATGGATAACGTTGCTCGACCAATTCGGTGCGATCAGCATAAACGTCGGTGCGTGCGCTGACTTCGACTAGGCTAGTATCGACTCGGGTGAGGGCGATACTTGATTCATCTGGGCTCCACCAATAACCCGTCATGCGTTTCATCTCTTCTTGCGCGACGAATTCGGCAACGGCATAGCTGGTGGTGGCAGTGCGTGCTGGGGTGACTTGCAGGCGTTTGTCATCAGCAAGTTGGATCAGCTGTAAGGCACCCTGCGCATCCAGATAACTGACGTAGTTTCCGCGTGGCGAAAAGCGTGCATCGCTCACGGCACTGTCAGCAGCTGTCAGTTCTTTAACCGCACCGTCACTGACCTTGACCAGAAACAGTTGTCCAGCAAGCGGAATCAGCAGCTGTTGACCGTCTGGTGACCAATGGTATTCAACGATGCCACCAGCGCGAATGCGCAGCCGTTCGCGGCGTGCTTGTTCGGTGGCAGACATGGCCGTTGGGTCTGCCACGAGTTGCGCGGCGGCTAGCAACTGTCGGTGCTGTTGCTGGCGAATGTCGTACACCCACAGATCATTGATGTTGGGCGTCTCGCTAGAGCCTTTGACGTAGCTCAGTAGGTTGCCATCGGGAGCAAATTGCAGTTGTTGTGGTGCTGGAGGCGTGAGCGCAGGTGCAGAAAAGATGCGTTCAATGGTGAGTTCTTGTTGGGCAAAGTTTTCGGCACTGGCAACCGCTTGCGCCGCACTCGGTGCAGTGATCATAAAACCCAAAATAAAACTCAGCGCGAACATTCGCATGCCTGTTTCCTTGTCGACGAGATGAAATCTTGTCTAAGTCTACCAAAGCAGAGCCAATGCTTGCGCTGAGTGCGATAAGTCGCGGCGACAATGCGCTAGAATTCGCCGCGAATACCAATACTAAAGTTACGACCCGCTAGCGGAGCTTGTTCTTTCAAGAAAGAGGTGTGCACGTAGCCCAGTTTGTCAGTCAAGTTGTCTGCTTTTACGTAAATGCTTAAGTTGTTCGCCGCAAACGTCTGCGGGAAGTAGTTAAACTGTGCGTTGAGCAAGCCAAAACTTGGTGTTTGTGTCTCGTTAATGGCCACCCGGTTTTGCTCGGCGTGCCAAATATAACCCACCCGTGCTTCCCAAGTGCCTTGATTATAGGTAACTTCGCTACCCAAGCGTTGCTGTGGAATACGCGGCAAGTTGCTGCGTGAATCTTCCGTGTAGGCGCGGGTATAGTCGCTAAATGCGGTCAGTTGCCACTCATTGGTAAGTTGCCATAAACCACTGATTTCGTAACCAAACAACAGCGCGTCAACTTGTTGGTAGTGCACAACAGGTAAGCCTTCGCTATGGTCATGCGCGTCTTCCTCGGCATGCTCTTCGTGCTCCTCTTCATGTCCATGGTCATGATCATGGTCTTGCATTAGGTCGACGCTATTGATCGCGGTGACGTTTTCAAACACAAAGTTATCGATTTGGCTCACGAACAGGGTGATGTCAAGGTGATTGTCGCCATACTCGATGTGCGTACCAAGGTCGAGCGTGTTTGATTTTTCGAGCGCTGGTGCACGATCCGTTGCTTCAATTGCGTAAGCATGGTCGCCTTCTTCGTGTAACTCATAGTTTAAGCCCAGCTCGTAGGTACGCGTCGCCAAATGCTGACCGTTAGCAAATAACTCATTGGCTGAAGGAGCGCGCTCGGCATGGCTCAGGTTGGCATTAAAACGCACCAGCGGATGCCACTGATAGCTCACCCCAAATGAGGCTGAAAACGGCTTGAACTCATAATCACTCGCGCCGATTTCGAGGCCGGGTGCGCTGATATCGACCAGCTCGTAGCGAATGCCGGTCTGCCAGTTGAGGGTCTCATCCCGCGTTTCGGCGAGCCAAAAGAAACCGTGACGCGTGGTATCGCTGGCTGGCGTATAGGCTTCCTCGCCAAAGGCCGCTTGCTGTTGGTCAAAACCGTGGTAACCAATGGCGCCGTACCAGTTGCCAGTCAGGTGATGATTCGCTGTGACGCGCAGTTCATGCTGCTCATTAGTGAAGGTTGTACCGGCTACGTCACCTTCAATTTCTTGGTGTTGATAATCGGTAAACGCATAGCGAATATCGAGTTTTTCGATGCCCGAGAAAGGCTGATCGAAGCCCGCATGGAGTTGTACGCGATCTTGCACAAGGTCAGCGTAGGGCAGCACTTCACCCTCGTGGTCGTCATGTTCATCGGCGTGTTCTTCTTCGTGCCCGTGCTCATCTTCATGTTCTTCTTCATGATGCGCGTGGCCAGGAATGCCATATTCTTGCTCGAGACGCGCGTAAGAAGCCCCAATAAAGCCGTTATCAAGAATATAGCTAACACCAACAGTACCGCCCATAGCGTCGACAAAAGAGTTCTCGACGCTGTCGACGGCTTCGCCTTCTTCATTGAGGAAGGTCGGGGTGCTGTAGTCGTCACTGCTGCGGGTGAAACCGTCAAAATGCCAGACCGTATTGCCGACGTCGCTGGTGATACCAAAAGTTGCATCACGCAAATCATCAACGGTTGCTAGGTTGCCACCAAAAAAGCCTCGCGTACCGCCGACAAAGTCTTGTGCAATGCGTTCGTCGACCACGTTGACGACACCGCCAATGGCACCGCTACCATAAAGTAGGGTGGCTGGACCGCGTAAAATCTCGATTTGTTCAGCGACAGAAGTTTCGGTGGTGACCGCATGGTCTGGACTGCCGCGCGATACGTCACCGGTATCGAGGCCATTTTGAGTAATTTTCACGCGTGGGCCATCGAGGCCGCGAATCACTGGACTTGAGGCCACACGAGCAAAGTGCGTCGCATTAATGCCGGGCTCTTGCGCTAAGGTCTCACCTAGGGTGTGTGCTTGCTTTTCGCGGAGTTCGTCGCCGCTAATCACTGAAATCGGTTGCGCTGAATTAAGCTCAGTGCGGGCCAGTGGCGATGCGGTGATGACGATTACCTCGGTGTTGTCATGCTCATGCTGCGCTTTGCTGGTTTCTTGAGTGTCTTGCGCAGCAACTGGCAAGGCCAAGACTTGAGCAACTAACAGGGCAACAGGACTGTACTTCAACATGTTAAGGTCCTCTAATGATGGTAGGTTTCGAAGCTGTGGTTCATCTTAGTGTAATTGATTGTAATGTTATACTATAACAATTCAAGTCTTTTTTAAGATTTGAAACAATCCATTACAAAGCCCTGCAACAAAAACTCGTTTCTCTTGGCGCATCTGGTTAGAATGCTGTTTTTACAAAAACAACGATGGGAAGAACTATGCGAATTCTAAGCCTTGTTGGCGCTACCGTATTGGCAGCAGGTCTCGCAGCCTGTGGTGGCGAGGCAACATCAGCAGCACCACAAGCGGTCTCGGCCGATGCGCAAACCTTGCGCGCTCACCTCGAATTTCTCGCCAGCGATGCACTTGAAGGGCGCGATACGGGCAGTCGTGGACACGAAATTGCCGCGCAATACATTGCCTCTGAATTTAAGAAGCTGGGACTTGAGCCTGCGGGCGACGATGACACCTACTATCAGCGTATTCGCTTTCGTCGCAGCAGCTTGGTCGAAGGTAGCGCGACCATGGTGGTGGATACCGGCGACAACCAAGTTGAACTTGAGTACGGTAAAGAATTCTTAACTGGGCCAAGTGCCTACGCTGAACAAACCGAAGTCACCGCACCTGTGGTATTTGTCGGCTACGGCTTGGTTTCAGAAGAGTTCGGTTTGAATGATTACGCGAATGTCGATGTCGATGGCAAAATTGTCATGATGGTCAGCGGTCGTCCGGCTGATTTGCCGAGCGAAGAGGGCGCGCACCTCAACAGCAGCAAAACAAAATTTGCAGCAGAGCGCGGCGCAGTAGGCATTATTAACTTGCACACGCCAATGCGTGAAGAAGTACGGCCGTTTAAAGTCAGTGCTATGTATCAACGCGCACCGAGCGTTACCTGGGTGAATGCCGATGGTGAACCGAATTTGGCGTATAAGAACTTAACAGGTAGTGCTTATGTCGATTTTGCCGCAGCAGAGCCGTTGTTTGTGAACGCTGCGATTAGCATGGATGAAGTTTTTGCCCAGTTGGAAAAAGGCGAGCAGCCGAAGCCATTCGAGTTAGGCGTATCGGTGACTCTAAAGCGGGCTTCTGAGCACGAAGAAATTACCAGCCCGAACGTAGCAGCAATTTTGCCTGGCAGTGACCCAGAACTGCGCGACGAGTATGTGCTGTATACCGCCCACTCCGATCACATCGGCATGACCCAAGACTTAAGCCAAGACGACCACATCAATAATGGCGCGATGGACAATGCCAGTGGTGTCAGCGTGTTACTTGAAACCGCACGGATGTTTGTCGAAGCCGATACGCAGCCAAAACGCTCGATTTTGTTCTTGTCAGTGACTGCCGAAGAACGTGGTCTGTTAGGTGCCGATTATTTCGCACACTACCCCACCGTGCCGTTGCAGCAAATTGTTGCGAACGTGAATCTTGATATGCCTGTGTTGCTGTATGATTTTGCCGACGTCATCGCGTTTGGTTCAACGCATTCAACACTTGGCGAGTCGGTTGCCGAAGCTGCTGGCCAGTATGGTATTGAGTTGAGTGAAGATCCAATGCCAGAACAAGCCATTTTCACCCGTTCAGACCACTATCCATTCGTGAAAAAAGGCGTACCGGCGGTATTCCTGATGACCGGCTTTACCGCCAAAGGTGAAGATGAGAATGGTGGTGAAATTTGGGGCCAGTTCTTTGCTGAGCACTACCATCGCCCAAGCGATCAACCCAGCTTACCAATCAATTACGAAGCCGGCGTTGTCTTTACCAACATCAACTACGAAATCGGCCAAACCATCGCCAACGATGCTGAGCGTCCACGCTGGTTGCCGGATTCATTCTTCGCAAACCTCGACTAACACACGTGCTTTGCGATCATTAAAAAAGCTGAGGCGGCAACGTCTCAGCTTTTTTTGTTTTGATTATTGATGACTTGATTACTTAGATCGGTGAGCCAGGAGGGAGTGCTGGAGCACCTTTGAGCGGCCAAGTGTGATCTTCGAATAACTTCGTCAAAGCCGCGAGAGCGAGTTGTTTGGCAGGACTGTCAGCCGCACTTTGCCAGTCTCGCTGCTGTTGCTGCATGAAGCTAAGTAAACGGGCCTGCAACGCTGGACTGTTATCTTGTAGGTAAACTTCAGCGACTGCGGTAAGCGCCTCAAATGCGATACGTTCTTGCAGACTAGTGGCGGCATTTTGTTGTGCCGGTGCAATCGCGCTTGTCGCGATGGTCGTCAGTACGTCAGTCACGCTTGGTACGTCGGCGTCGTGCTGAGCTTGCTGTAGTAAACGCTCCAAGCGTTGATTATTGAGTACCAGTTGCAAGCTAAAACGCGCTGCACTTGCAGCCATAGTTTCCGGATCTGGCACCAAGCCAGTCATCCCGCTAAAGTTTTCACGCGTGGCACTACTTCCGTAAGCAAAAGGCAGCAGCAATTCGCGGATTTCTGGCGACAGCGCTAAGGCATCTGCTTGCCAAGTTTGCGCGAGCAGCTGCAATGCGCGTTGTTGTTGCGCTGCATTCACAACACGCGCTTTCACGTCAGCATCACCCTTCATGGCGTAACGATAGTGTACGCCCGCTAACATTTTAACCGCGGCTTCAGTTTGATAACGATGGAGTAAATACACCGGAACCAACAGAGCCCGTAGATCGGAAAGCGGACGCTCGGACGCCAAATTGGCAACACCAAACTGCTCTAAAGCGGTACTGCGCACAGCGAGCACACGCTCCAGCTCGGCGACCGGGTCGCTGCCATTGTCCCACAAGTGTGCATCAGGGTGGGCGCCGCCTTGCGGTCGGGCGTCACTGTCAGAGATAAAAGCCAAACCAAGCCGTTGATTTTCGCGCAAAATATCGCTCAAAGAGTCGTCACCGTAACCATAGCGCACGACTTGCTTATCCCAAATACCGATGGCGTTCGTGTAAGCACCATTGAGCGACAATTCGCCGTCAGTGCCAATGGTCACGAGTGGGTGTGGGTAATCCATCACCGAGGCGCGATCGTCGGCGCTTGCGGCAAAATTGTGGGCGATGCCGAGTGTGTGGCCAACTTCATGGGCGGAAAGTTGGCGGATGCGTTGTAACGCCATCGCTTCGATAGTCTCGAGCAGCTCGGCTTGAGATTCGGCGCCAAGACGTTCGGCATAGGGTGCCAGCAAGCTTTGTGCGATCAGCATATCTTGACGCACGCGCAGGGAGCCAAGGGTCACGTGACCTTTTAATATTTCACCGGTGCGAGGGTCGATGACCGATGAACCGTACGACCAGCCGCGCGTTGCCCGGTGCACCCATTGAATCACGTTGTAGCGAATATCCATCGGATCGGCATCAGCTGGGAGTTCGCGAACTTCATAGCCGTCGGGATGTCCGGCTGCGGCAAAGGCCTCTTGCCACCAACGTGCGCCATCAAGTAGGGCACTGCGCACCGGCTCTGGAACGCCGGGGTCGAGGTAATAGGTAATGGTTTCACCCTTGGCTAAGCGGTGACGTGGAATCATTTTCACCGCCATATCAGTGCCTAGCGGTGCTGCGTAGTCACGATATTCTTCTGCCCAAAAACCACTTTGCGGATGAAACTCGCGCGGAGTGTAACCATCGTCTGGAAGACGAATAAAAGAATGATGCAGATGCAGCGTTAAATGATCCGCATCAGGTGCGACTTGGCGTACATAACGACCTGCTGCTTTGCCACTAAAAGTAACTTTTGCTTCGAGCTCGGTGTTGTCCGGAAACGCTTTGCTCCGTGCTGGATAAACCACACTGCGATCGCTGGCAACGTGATAGCTGCCTTGTTGTGTTTGTTGTAAACGCTGCACAACGCCGTGAGTGTCACTCAGCAGATAGGGCGTGTAATCGATCAGTACCGCTTGCGCATCCGCCGCGACAATGCTGAAACCCGCGATCACCGAATCGGCAAAGGCTTCGTCGATACTGGCACGTTCGGCTGCGTTATCAGAATCCGCCCGATAATAAGTATTGTGGTGTAAGAGTAAGGCTTTATCACCCTCAAGATAAAAGCTTGCTAAGCGTGTCGTGCCGAGTTGACCACGGTCTAAGCCGATATCATTTGAACCTAGCCCCCACGGCAAGCTCGTTTGGAAAATGAACTGTTGTTGTTCGCGTGGGATTTGCAGATAGATTTTGCCCGTGGCTTGATCGTGATAAAACGTCAAGAAACCTTGGTGCGGCTGCATCTGCGCAGTATACTCGGTGATTGACGGTTGCGCCCAAGCTTGGCTCACCAGTAGTGCCCAACCGATAATGACCAGCATGAATCGTTTCATGAGGGTGTCCTTTTATTAGTATGCGTAAAGAAAACGAGTCAGACATGCGTTATAGCAAACCTATCGCCGAAAGTAACCCATTCACGCTCGACCCGCGGCTAGCGCACGATACTTTGCGACTAGGTGCGCTAGATTTGTGTGAGGTACTGCTGTTTGATGATAGCCGTTACGACTGGGTGATACTGGTGCCGCGGGTTGCGGATTGCGTGGAATTCTTGGACCTCGACGCTCAACAACAAAAACAACTTGCCACAGAAGTTAAAAACATCAGCGGGCGCCTCAAACAACGACAGCCTTCAGCCAAGCTGAATATTGGCGCGCTTGGTAACGTCGTAAGCCAACTGCATGTTCACATTCTGCTGCGTCATCCTGATGATCCCGCATGGCCAGGTCCGGTATGGGGCCATTCACCTGCCCAGCGCCACAGCAATGACAGCGCAGCGCAGCGGCTAGCCGACTTCCGCGAGTTCTTGTTTTAGTTGCTCGACCCAGTGTTGGATGCGCGCTTCGCTGAGCTCGTATTGGCTGTCTTCGTCCAGCGCGAGGCCCACGAAAAATTCACCGTCGGCAGTGAGGGCTTTGGAGGCGGCGAAATCGTAGCCTTGGTTCGGCCAAAAACCGATGCGGATGCAACCGCTGGCGGCGATTTCGTCGTGTAACATTCCTAACGCGTCTTGAAACCAGTCGGTGTAGCCGACTTGGTCGCCCATACCAAATAGTGCGACAACTTTGCCGGTTAAATCGAGGTCTTTAATTTCGTCCCAATGACTTTCCCAGTCTTCTTGGATCTCACCGAAGTCCCAGGTTGATAAGCCGAATATCAAACGGTCGAACTGTTCGGCATGAGCCAACGGGGTATCTTTTATGTTGAACAATTCCACTTGGTCTGGCGCGAATTGCGCTTGAATTTTTTCGGCGGCAATTTCGGTGAAGCAGGTGGTTGAGCCGTAAAAGAGTCCGATTTTCTGGGTCATGAAAAAACCTTTGGCTGACGAGCAAAACAGGGCGCTAGTGTATCAGAATTTACGGCTTTTATGGTATCCTCTTGGCCATAACAGTCGTACGAGAGGTAGTAACGTGGCAACAGCGCAAATTGATCAACGTGAGTTCGATACTTACGTGCAAGAACTTGAGCAGGTTTTTGACCAAGCGGTCGTCGATGGCGACGACGATGAGTTGTTTGCAAGTGGTTACTTACGTGGACATTTTGATTTAGTGGTCGCGCAGTTAGAGTTGCAGGAACAACGCGCTGCGGCGGTGGTGTTACCCGCGGTACAGGCATCGCTCGATGCCAACAAGCACGAATTAGCACCGGCGGATCAGCAACATATCGCTGATCTTATGGCGAAGCTGGCGCGGGTTTAAGCCGCGCCGGTTGCAAGCGTTGCCACAACGCTGCCGGTAAAGGTAGGGGTTGGTGACTGATTACTGCAGCTAAACAAGCAGCAACGAGCGGGGCTGCGGTAAAACCTCGCGAGCCTAAGCCACCCATCACCCATAAATTCTCAGCAACCGCACCTGCTAGCGGTAGGTGATCCTTAGTGGTATTGCGAATGGCCGCGCGAGCGTTGGTGGCGCGCAGTTCTGCTGGCCACTGCGCCGGCGCTAAGTCTTGACACACATTGGCGAGATTCTCGCGGTCATCAGCGGCACGCAAAGTTAAATCCTCACTATCGCGCGCATAGGTCGCGCCAACACAATGGATGCCGTTATCTGCTGGGGTGAAATAGCCTTTGTAGCAGACGACGAGTGGACAGTCAGCGCTGGTATTGGTGGTCGGACAAAGCGAAACTTGGCCGCGCACGTTTTGCAATTGTATCGCGAAGGGTGCAAGCAAGTGCTTGAGTCCGGCGCCGCACGCTAGTATGACGCGTTGTCGACGCAACTGATGGCCATCGGCGAAGTTGAGTACCCACCCCTCGTGACTCGGTTTGATCTGCTCAAGCGGTCCGTGCGATAGGCGACTTAAGGCTGTGGTGCTGCCGACTAAGTGCTCTACAACGGCAGCAGGGCGCAACCAGCCTCCAGCTGGGTAATACAAACTTGGATGCGCGGGTAGAGCTGACCACAATTGTTGCGTCGCATCAGCCGATTGCCATTGCACGGTTTGACTGGCGTACTGCGGCGTATTGGCACCGGTTGCGACGATTTTACGATAACGTTCTTCGCGGCTGGCATTAAAGGCAAGTTGCACGACGCCGGTAGGAAACCAATGCTGCGGTGCTTGGTGTTGGTAGAATTGTGTGGCGTAGCCAAAGGCTTGAGTAAAAAACGCCGCGAGTGGGCTGCGCTCAGCATGTAATAGCGGATACACCGCACCCTGCGAATTACCCGATGCGCCGTCAGCCAAGCTGTCGGCAATCAGTTCAACCGTGTAGCCTTGTTGCGCTAAGTGCCAGACCAAACAGGCAGCAGCAATACCACCACCGACAACCGTTATCATTTCTGTTGCACGCTCGCTTGCCTCGGTTCGTGCTGAAGTGGTGCGCGCTGGTCGTATACCTCGCAGCATCTCACGCTTGCGTCCGAAGCCTTTGGCTTTAGTCACTTGAAACCCTGCTGCTTGTAGCCCGCGCCGCACGGAGCCGGCCGCGGTAAAGGTCGCAAAAGTGGCATGCTCACGGGCGCTGTGGGCCATAGCGTCATATAACGTCTGGGTCCACATATCGGGGTTTTTGTCAGGGGCAAAGCCATCGAGAAACCACGCGTCAACCGTTGCTTCGGCATGCGGTAGCCAATCGTTGAGGCTGGTTTGAATGTCACCCACCCAAACATCGAGCAAAATCCGGCCATTAGCCAAGTGCCGACGATGACAACCGGGCTCTGCGGGGGGATAGGCGGCAATTAGCTCCTCGGCAAGTGGTGCTAAGTTCGGAAACGCCGCTAAGGCACGCCGTAAATCATCGCGTTGCAACGGAAACTTCTCGAAGGAAATAAAATGCAGTTGAGCTGATTCGGGCGCCTGCTCAAGCAACAGTTGCCAAGTCGCCAGCAGGTTGAGGCCAGTGCCAAATCCGCTTTCGGCGATGACGAAGCGCCGTTGCGAGTGGGTTTGCCAACGCGTGGGGAGATCATTATGCTGCAAAAAGACGTAATGGCTTTCGGCTAAACCGTTTTCGTTGCTAAAATAGATGTCATCGTAGGCATTGGCGACAGGCAAGCCAAATTCATTAAAACTCAGATGAGCGTGAGAAACGTCAGCCACAGAACAATCTCTTTAAGTGCGTTGAAAGTCCGCAATAGTGTAACAATAAATAAGTAAAGTTGCGGAAAGCAGACCACTTTTTTGTTCAACTAAGCTACCATACACATGCGCTCAGCAAGACAGGAAAATAGAATGAGAAGAGCAGTGATCACCGGTATCGGCATTGTGTCGAGCATCGGCCTCAACCAACAAGAAGTCCTTGAAAGCCTGAAAGCAGGCCGTTCAGGTATTGAATTCTCACAAGAATTTGCCGACATGGGCTTACGCTGCCAGGTCTGGGGTCCGGTCCGCGCAAATCCCGCCGATCACATCGATCGCAAAGCATTGCGTTTCATGGGGAACTCAGCGGCATACGCCTACATGGCGATGGCACAAGCGGTCGAAGACGCAGGACTCAGCGAAGAGCAGGTCTCAAATCCACGTACTGGCCTAGTGGTTGGCTCTGGTGGTGCATCAGGCGAACATCAGGTCGCCGCGGCTGACATTCTGCGTGAAAAAGGCGTAAAACGCGTAGGTCCATACATGGTGCCACGTTGCATGGCCTCAACCACTTCTGCTTGTTTGGCAACACCCTTCAAGATTAAAGGGGTGAACTACACCATCAGCTCAGCTTGTGCGACCTCAGCACATTGTATTGGCCATGCCTTAGAACTGATCCAACTGGGTAAACAAGACCGCATTTTTGCCGGTGGTGGCGAAGAGCTGCATTGGACACTCGGGATGGAGTTCGATGCAATGGGTGCACTGAGCACCAAATATAACGACACACCAGAAAAAGCTTCGCGTACTTACGATGTCGACCGTGACGGTTTCGTGCCGGCTGGCGGTGGCGGCATTTTGGTCATCGAAGAACTCGAAACCGCGTTAGCGCGTGGTGCGAAAATTTACGGTGAAATCGTTGGTTATGGCGCGACCTCAGATGGCTATGACATGGTTGCACCGTCCGGTGAAGGTGCGGTGCGTTGTATGCGTATGGCGATGGAAACTGTGGATACACCTATTGATTATTTGAACACCCACGGTACCAGTACACCAGTAGGTGATACCAAAGAGCTTGAAGCAGTGCGCGAAGTATTCGGTGATAAAACACCAATGCTGAGTGCGACTAAAGCAATGACCGGTCATGCGTTGGGTGCCGCAGGTGTGCATGAAGCGATTTACTCGCTGCTGATGCTGAATCACGGTTTCGTTGCACCATCGATTAACATCGATAATCTCGACCCAGCCGCCGAAGGCATGCACGTGATTAAGGCGATGCAACCGGCTGAATTAACGACAGTGATGTCCAATAGCTTCGGCTTTGGCGGCACCAATGCAACTTTGGTCCTGCGTAAGTACCAGTCTTAAAGCGTGTTCTGACGCACAATTTAGATAACGACAAAAGGTGCGCTACGGCGCACCTTTTTGTATGCTTAACACTTCATTGTCGAAAGTGAGACGTCATGCATTTATTGGCCGATGCTAATCTTCCGCAATTTGCCGATCTCGTCGCGCGATTGCAAACGCAGCTTAGGCAACCCATAACGTTGCAAACCTATAGCGAGCGCCAACCCAGTGCAGCGCAGTTAGCACAAGCGGATGCCTTGTTTATTCGTTCTGTGACCAAGGTGGATGCTGCTTTATTAGCGCAGGCGCCGCGACTCAAGTGGCTGGGTACCGCAACCATTGGCATGGATCATGTTGATCAAGCTGCTGTAGCTGCTGCCGGCATCATTTTTCACAGTACCCCGGGTGTCAATGCGCAAGCTGTCGGCGACTATGTTGCTTGTGCTGTGGCGCAGGTGAACTTAACACAACAGCGGCCACCACAAGGTCGCGCTGCGATTATCGGAGCTGGACATACTGGCCGTGCCGCGGGCCAGCGTTTGCAAGGTCTCGGTTATGCGGTGCATTACTATGATCCGCCATTGCTTGAAAGTGGCAAGGCGGCGGTTGCGGTACACGCAGATTGGCAGCAAGTGCTGACATCACAGGTGATAAGTTGCCATGTGCCGCTGACAAGCGAAGGACCTTATAAGACACGCCACTTGTGGCAGTATGCCGATTTGTCGCAACTGGCACCTGACACTGTGTTCGTCAATGCCAGTCGCGGGCCGGTGGTTGCCGAGGCCGATTTGTTGCGCTGTTTACAACAACGACAAGCGTTGTCGGTCGTGTTAGATGTATGGGAGCACGAGCCGAACCTCGACCCGGAATTGCTGGCTTTAGTAAAAATTGCGACGCCGCACATTGCGGGGCACAGTCTAGCTGGTAAACTAGGCGGCAGTTTACAACTATTGCAAAAGTGGCTGGCGGATCAGCAGCTTAATGCACGTTTGCCAAGTTTACCTGAGCTCTTAGCAAGCACGGCAGTAGGGCGTACGTTGCAGGTCGATAGTGCGCAAGCACCTGATTGGCAGCAACTAGCGCGCTGGTTATTGCAGGTATATGACATTGCCGCGGATGACGCACTGTTGCGTGCTGCGCCGACCACTGCCAGTGCCTTTGATCAACTACGCCGCAACTACGCGGCCCGCGCTGAGTTAAGCCAGTTGCAAGTGGCCACAGCGAACTGGCTCGATGCCACTTGGCAAACACGATTTTCACAATTGACGGTACAGACCGCGAGATAAGGGGGACACATGTCTCGAGCATTTAATGTAGCAGTATTGGGCGCAACTGGATTAGTCGGCCAGCACATGATTGAAATTCTGGCCCAGCGCAAATTTGCGGTCGGTCAATTATTCCCATTGGCAAGTAGCCGCTCAGCAGGGCAAACCATTGAGTTTCGTGGTGAAGAAATTGAAGTTTTAGATGCGGATACTTTCGACTGGTCACAAGTTGAGCTGGGCTTTTTCTCGGCCGGTGGTTCGATTTCTCGTATCTATGCTCCGCGTGCTGCCGATGCCGGCTGTATTGTTATCGATAATACCTCGGAGTTCCGTTACGAAGAAGACATCCCGCTGGTAGTACCAGAGGTGAATGCGCACGCGCTGGCAGATTTCCGCAATCGCAACATTATCGCCAACCCAAACTGCTCGACCATTCAAATGTTGGTCGCCTTGAAGCCAATTTATGACGCAGTGGGGATTGAGCGTATTAACGTTGCGACCTATCAGTCGGTGTCAGGTGCTGGCAAAGAAGCGATGGACGCGCTGGCGCAGCAAACCGCCCAACTGATGAATGGTAAGCCTTTGGAGAATGACTATTTTGCGCGGCAAATCGCATTTAATTGTATTCCGCAAATTGATGTTTTTATGGATAACGACTACACCAAAGAAGAAATGAAAATGGTGTGGGAAACGCAGAAAATTTTTGGTGACCCAAATATTCGTGTCAATGCGACTGCGGTGCGCGTGCCGGTATTCTATGGTCATGCCGAAGCCGTGCACATTGAAACGCAACAGCCGATTGCTGCGGAGCAAGCGAAAGAGTTGCTCCGCAATGCACCGGGCGTGGTGTTGTTCGATGCGAACGAAGACTTCCCAACGCAGGTAAGTCACGCTACTGGGCATGATGAAGTTTTTGTTGGCCGTGTGCGCAATGACATTTCGCATCCGCAAGGATTGAACTTATGGGTGGTTGCCGACAATGTGCGTAAGGGCGCGGCAACCAATAGTATTCAAATTGCTGAACATTTGATAAAAGACTATATTTAGAGAGATTTTTAATTACGCTGACATCCACTCTGGCATCCAATAACTACAGTAAAAAAGGACGGAACAAGTGATGAAACGGATTATTTTAGCAAGTGTCTTAGCCGTGGCGGTGGCTTACACCGGTCATGTCGAAGCACAGCAGGGCGCGCGTGGCTCACGCTGGCAGCCCGAGCAGTTTGGTCCGATTGTTCCGACCGACACCATGTGGAGTATTTCGCAATATTACGCGCGCCAGCGTGGTGTCAGTATGTTCGACATGATGGATGCGATCGTTGCGGAGAACCCTCGTGCCTTCCGTGATAACCGTCCGGATTTCATGCTGACAGGGTTCTTTTTAACGATTCCTGAGTTAGGCGATGCCAGTAATTCGGTAGCGCCGACCGCAGCAACCGCAGAAAATCGTCCAGCTGCAGGGCTTGAGTCTGAGCCCGCAACCGAAATAGCAACAACGGATACAGCTGAACCGGCAACCTCCGAAGAAGCCACAGACACTACGCCAGTCGATGAAACGGAAATTGCGATTTCAGTTTCTGAAATGCAAGCGCTGCGCACTCAGTTGTCGGATTCTATCGGTTTGATTGAAAACTTGCAGGGTGAAAACCAAGAGTTGCAGCAAAAGCTAGCCTCGGTTACCGAAGAATTGAATGCTTTGCGCGCGGCAGCTGACGCCGAGCAGCGCGCTTCAGCCGAAATGGAATTAATTAAGGACGAATTGGCTGCGGGATCTGATGGCGAGCAAACCGCTGAAACTGTCGCTGCCGAGCCTGAAACACTGAATCCAGCAGCGACAGATGAAGCAGCCGATGCTGGCCCTGTGGTTACCGAGGAACCTGCTGCTGATACCAGTGAGTCGCAGGCGACTGCCAGCGATACGGCGAGCGAAGCTGAAGACGCCGCACCACCTGTGGTCACTAGCGAACCGCAGCAAGCAGAACGTACCACGCCAGCACGTAAACAGACGACTTGGGTCGATTGGCTGATGAAGCCGTTGCATTTGGGCATTATTGGTTTACTGCTAGTGTTGACCCTAGGTGGCCTATGGTATGCCGCGTATTTGCGTCGCATCAATAAAGAATTTGAAGAGCAACCGCAGGCTGATGACGCCAAGACAGATGCAACTGCAGAGACAGACGTTGCAGATGTGAAAGCGGAAGCTGCAGCCGCAGTGGCGACTGTCACTGTTGCGGATGAGCACGACTGGCAAGAGCAGGCGTTACCACCACAAAATAATGAAAACGATGACGTTGAAGTATCTGATGTCGATTTGGACGAGTATCTACGCGAACAGGGCGGTGATAACGCGCAAAGTGATGAACTCGTCGATGATGACGATGCCATTTCGAAAGAAGTCGACGAATTGCTGGCGTTTGAACCTGAAACTTTAGAAGATGATTTAGCCAATGAAGTCGAACCAGACAAAGTTGGCGAAGAAGAATCGGAGCCAGTGCCAGAATACCGTCCGATGGATGACGAGCCTGAATCACTTGCCGAGGAAGAACAAGAAACCGACTCGTTTGGCGGGCTGCGGCTTGACGATGATGCAAGCGCTAGCACCGACACCGATGACGATGATGGCTATTTGTCGATCGAAAGCTTGATGGAAGAAGCTGACACCGAAGCTAGCGAAGACAGCGATGATCCTTACGACAAGGATAAGATCGGCGATGCGCTAGGTGGTGACGAAAGTATTGAGCATGATCTCAGTACCGAAGAGTTGCTTGATGAGAGCAAGACGCCTGCGGCACGCCTCGATTTGGCGCAAGTCTACATTGAGATGGGCGAAGTTGATGATGCTCGTGAGATTCTCGAGCAATTACAAGATTGTGGTGATGTTGAAGCTGAGGCTGAAGCCGAGGCTTTATTGAAGAAATTGGAAGAACAGGGCGGTCGATGAGTAGTACGCGCTTTGCGCTGGGTATTGAGTATGATGGTAGCCGCTATTATGGCTGGCAGCGTCAACAAGAAGTTACTTGTGTGCAAGAAGTGGTGGAGCGAGCCTTAACTAAAGTCGCCAACCAACCCATTGAAGTTGTCTGTGCAGGGCGTACCGATGCTGGCGTACATGCTACTGGACAAGTGATTCATTTCGATAGTGACGAGCCGCGGACTCCTGCGGCTTGGACACTCGGCGTTAATAGCAACTTACCGAAAGATGTCGCAGTGCGTTGGGTCACGCAAGTGCCTGATGATTTCAGTGCGCGCTTTAGCGCGACCGGCAGGCGTTATCGCTACATTATCTGTAATACTAAGCTGCGCCCGGGCATTCATAATCATGGCGTGAGTCATTATCATTTTGACCTCGATGCACGACGCATGCATGAAGCCGCGCAGGGGCTCTTGGGCGAGCGTGACTTTAGTTCATTCCGAGCTGCGCAGTGCCAATCGAATTCACCCAATCGCTGCGTGACACACATTCGCGTGACACGACACGGCGAATACATTGTGATTGATATCGCCGCCAACGCGTTTTTACATCATATGGTGCGCAACATTGTCGGTACCTTGCTCGAAGTCGGCCGTGGCGACAAGCCAACCGGTTGGCCTGCAGAGCTATTGGAGCTGCGCGATCGCACCAAGGCGGCGGCGACCGCCAAGGCCGAAGGCTTGTATTTAGTGCAGGTGGATTACCCCGCACAGTTTGCCATTCCGCAACTTCCGCCAGGGCCGCTGTGGCTGCCTGATAGCGACTAATAAGACCACTTTTTACTGCAAGCTGCGGCGAATATGTGCTTAAATAGAGACAAATGTGCAAGTAGCTGGGTGCCATTGCCGTACCAAGCTATGCAACCCTAATAATGAGATGAAAACGACACTATGAGTTGGATCGAGCGAATTCTTGCCAAACCGAAAGTTAACAAACGCCGCAATATTCCAGAGGGTGTTTGGTCAAAGTGTAGTGGCTGTGATGCGATCATCTATGCGGCTGATCTAGAGCGCAATTTAAGTGTGTGTCCGAAGTGTGACCATCATATGCGCATGTCAGCTCGGGCGCGCCTTGCTAGCTTTTTAGATAGCGGCAGCGGCGTCGAGATTGGCGCGGAATTAGAGCCTAAAGATATTCTCAAATTTAAAGATTCTAAAAAATACAAAGACCGTATCGCTGCGGCGCAAAAAGCGACCGGCGAGAAAGACGCTTTAGTCGCCGAAAAGGGTAAGCTGAAAGGCATGCCGGTCGTGGCTGTCGCATTCGAGTTTGACTTCATGGGCGGCTCGATGGCGTCCGTGGTCGGTGCTCGTTTTGTAAAAGCTGCTGAAGTTTGTTTGCAGGAGCGCATTCCTTTGGTGTGCTTCTCGGCTTCGGGCGGTGCGCGGATGCAAGAAGCGTTAATGTCACTCATGCAAATGGCGAAAACCTCTGCGGCATTGGCACGCATGAGCGAAGAAGGTCTGCCGTTTATTTCAGTGCTGACCGATCCGACCATGGGTGGTGTGTCCGCGAGTCTAGCAATGCTAGGCGACGTGAATATTGCTGAACCCAAAGCGCTAATCGGCTTTGCCGGCCCGCGAGTGATTCAACAAACTGTTCGTGAAACCTTGCCTGAAGGTTTCCAACGCGCCGAGTTTTTAATCGATCACGGTGCTATCGATATGATCGTCGACCGTCGCCAGATGCGTAACCGTATCGCGTCGCTGTTGGCGAAATTTCAACATCATGCTGCGGTAGCTGATGAATTTTAATGGTACAGCGACCTTCTGCAGCGGCTAACCTCAACGCTTGGTTAGCTTACCTTGAGGCCTTGCACCCGACTGCCATCGATATGGGGCTGGAACGGGTGCAACAGGTCGCCACAGCGTTACAAATTAACCCTCGCCCCGCGAAAGTCATCACTGTTGCCGGCACCAATGGCAAAGGCTCGACCGTACGCTACTTAGAAACTATTCTGCGTGCCGCTGGCTATCGCACCGGCGTCTATATCTCGCCGCATCTGCATACCTACGAAGAACGCGTTCGCATTAATGCTGAGATGCTAAGTGCTGAACAGCACGTACAAGCATTTAACGCGGTCGAAGGCAAACGCGGTGATACCTCGCTTACGTATTTCGAGTTCGGCACCTTGGCGGCGTTTTGGCTGTTACAACAGCAGCAAGTTGATGTATGGATTCTCGAAGTGGGACTAGGTGGACGCCTTGATGCTGTGAACTGTATCGATGCCGATGTGGGGGTGCTCACTTCTGTGGGTATCGATCATGTTGGGTTCCTGGGTCCAGATCGCACCAGTATCGCGCGGGAGAAAGCCGGTATTTTCCGTGCCGACAAAGTTGCCGTTATTGGTGAACCTGATTTTCCGCAAGTGATTTTGCAAGAGCTGGCGCAGCGCGCTATTGTCCCGCGATGCGTCAACGACAGTTTTCATTATCGGCTGCATGAAAGTGGCGACACGTGGCAGTTTAGTAGCCCGCAAAGCCAACTCAGCGAGTTACCCGTCCCGCAATTACCTTTGCCCAATGCAGCTACAGCACTGATGGCACTCGAGGTGCTCGATTTACCGGTATCGCTAGCGGCTATCCGCACTGGGCTTGCCAATGCACGCGAGGCAGGGCGCCTTGAGCTACACCAAGGTAATCCTGATTATTTGCTCGATGTCGCGCACAATCCGCATGCCGCTAAATTTCTGACACGTTATCTTCAACAGCGTTTTCCCAAGCGACCCATTTATGCAGTGGTTGGAATGCTGAAAGACAAAGATATTGCTGGCACCCTAGCAGCGCTTGAGCCGCTGGTGCAGGCTTGGTATCTTGCGGATTTATCGGGCCCACGCGGAGCATCGGCGCAAGAGCTCGCGGCCGCACTGCGCACTAGCGCTGCACCACCAAGTATCACCTGCTTCGCTACTGTACCCGCTGCATTCGGGGCCGCCTGTGCGCAGGCACGTGATGCCGCGCAAGGTACACAACAACAACCGCTGGTCTTAGTGTGCGGCTCGTTCTACACTGTTGGACAAATTACCTAGACGGAGCTGGCATGGCATCTCAATTACAAAATCGAATTGTTGGCAGTATCATTTTGATCGCGTTGGCGGTCATCATCTTGCCTGAGCTGCTTGATGGTAGGCAGGTGCGCGAACAACAAGAATTCGAAGCGATGCCGTTGCAACCCGAAACTGAGGTGGTAGAGCAGGCAGTGACCTACCCCGAGACAGAGCTTGAAGGAACTCCGATTCAAGTCAATCCGGAGCCGGTTGAACTGACCGCTGACACGGCTCCTGAGTTAGACCAAGAGGCAGAAGTTACTGCGCCACAACCAGCCGCACCAGTGACCGAAGCATTGACGGAGCCTGGTTACGTCATCCAGCTTGGGGCGTTTAGTAATGCCGACTCGGTCGCCAAACTGATCACAGAATTGCAAGCAAAAGGTTTTGCTGCCTACAGTGAAACAGTCCAAGTTAATGGTAAGGCACTGATTCGCTTGATGGTCGGTCCAGCCTTGACGGAGGCCGAGCTAGAACAGCAACTTCCAGAACTCCAGAAGCTGACTGGGCTGAACGGCCGCGTGATCCGCTTCGAGCCATAAAATTGCGTAAAAAGTGGCGTTTTCTGATGTGATTTCTGCTACACTGCGCGCGTTTTCAACAGCCCTAGGAACTTCCTTATGGTCTGGATAGATTTTGCCATTCTTATCATCATCGCGCTGTCCACTATCGTTAGTTTAGTGCGCGGTTTTGTCAAAGAAGCGATGTCCCTCGCAGTGTGGGTTGCCGCTTTCTTTATCGCCAGTTGGTACTACGCCGACCTCGCGAGCTATTTCACCGGTATCGAAGATGACATGGTGCGCAATGCAGTCGCCGTGTTAGCCCTGTTTATTGCCACCTTAATTGTCGGGGCAATTGTCAATTACGTGCTTGGACAGTTGGTGCACAAAACCGGCCTCACCGGCACCGATCGCATTTTAGGCGGAGTTTTTGGAGCCTTGCGAGGAGTGCTGATTGTCAGTGCGTTGCTGTTTTTCGTTGATAGTTTCACTGGTCTTGCGAGTGCAGAGTGGTGGCAGCAGTCGGTGATGATTCCGCATTTTGCCGTCTTTATTCAGTGGTTTTTCGAGTATTTTCAGCAAACTTCAAGTTTTCTCCCCAACTAAGCAAATGAGGTTGTTCTAGCATGTGTGGCATTGTTGGTATTGTAGGTAAAGACCCGGTCAATCAAGCGTTGTACGACAGTCTGACGATGCTCCAGCATCGCGGCCAAGACGCCGCAGGTATTATGACCGTGCACAACAACACCTTGCGTTTGCGCAAAGCGAACGGCTTAGTACGCGATGTGTTTCATACGCGCCATATGCACCGCCTAGCGGGTCGTATCGGCATCGGTCACGTGCGTTACCCGACTGCAGGCAGCTCAAGCTCTGCTGAAGCCCAACCATTTTATGTCAACTCACCGTTTGGTATCGCCATGGCGCACAACGGTAACCTGACTAATGCCCTTGAATTACAAGAGCAGTTATTTGCCAAAGCGCGTCGGCACATCAACACCACCTCAGATTCTGAGATTTTGCTGAACGTGTTTGCCCACGAGCTCTATCAACAAAAGAGTTTGCATCCGAGCGCTGACGATGTGTTTGCCACAGTCAGCCGCGTGCACCGTCAGATCCGCGGTGCCTATGCCGTAGTCGCGATGATTATCGGGCATGGTATCGTGGCGTTTCGCGACCCATGGGGTATTCGTCCGTTGGTACTGGGGCAACGTGAAACCGCTAATGGTAATGAGTATATTGTGGCTTCTGAAAGCGTCGCTATCGACGGTACCGGCTTCACCTATTTGCGTGATATCGAGCCAGGCGAAGCAGTTTATATCACCGAAGATGGCGAGCTTTATTCACGCCAGTGCGCCGATAATCCGCAACATTGCCCCTGTATTTTTGAGTATGTTTACTTCGCGCGGCCGGACTCGTTTATCGATAAGATCTCGGTGTACGCTTCACGGGTGAACATGGGGCGTAAACTGGGTGAGAAGATTAAGCGTGAATACGCTGATTTAGACATCGACGTGGTGATTCCAATTCCAGAAACGAGTTGTGACATCGCCCTCGAAATGGCGAATATTTTGGGACTTCCTTACCGTCAAGGCTTTGTGAAAAATCGCTACATTGGGCGTACCTTTATTATGCCGGGGCAAACTATGCGCCGGAAGTCGGTACGACGTAAGCTCAATGCCATTGGCGCCGAATTCCGTGGCAAAAATGTGTTGCTGGTCGATGACTCTATTGTGCGCGGAACTACCTCTGAGCAAATCATCGAAATGGCACGCGAAGCAGGTGCGAAGAAAGTCTACTTTGCCTCGGCAGCGCCGGAAATTCGTTTCCCGAACGTCTATGGTATCGATATGCCAAGCGCGAACGAGCTGATTGGTCATGGTCGTGAATGTTCTGAAATCAATGCGCTAATTAAAGCTGATGGGTTGATTTACCAAGACCTCGAAGACTTGATTGCCGCAGTCCAGCAAGAAAACCCAAGTATCACCCAATTTGAAACCTCGGTGTTCAATGGTGAGTACATTACTGGTGATATTAATCAGAGTTACTTGGATCGTTTGGATGCGGCGCGCAATGATGTGGCGCGGCATGGTGGCGAGGGTGAGGAAGATGCGAACCTAGAGCTACACAACGAGAACGACGACGATTGAAAAGACGGTTATTCGTTAGTCGTTATTCGTGAGTGAAAAAAAGCCGAGCATTTGCTCGGCTTTGTTGTTTTAGGCCTGTTGGAACGGGTAAACCGAACCGAGTTTTAAGATTTGCGTGAGCTCATCGAGCGCCGCGCGCGATTCATTGAGTAATTGCGGATCGCGTAGGTCATCCACGCTCAGCTCTTCACGATAGTGCTTGTCGACCCATTGATTTAAACGCTCAAACAAGCTGTCAGACATGATCACGGCTGGATTGACTGCGGCCAGTTCATCGTCGTTCAGGGCGACGCGCAAACGCAAGCAGGCAGGGCCACCACCGTTACGCATGCTTTGCTTCACATCAAAAAAGTGGACGCGCTGAATTGGCGTATTGCGCTTCACTAAATCTTCTAAGTAAGCCGCCACGCGCGGATTTTCTTGGCACTCAGTCGGGGCGATAATCGCCATAGTGCCATCCGGCATGGTGAGCAATTGGGTGTTAAACAAGTAGGTCTGCACAGCGTCTGCCACACTCACTTCATTGGTTTTAACTTCGATGAAATGTAGCGCTTGATCGCCGAACTTCTGCTGGATTTCGCGTAATTTCGCTTCGGTATCGAGAAACGCCTGTTCATGATAGAACAATACGTTCTGGTTGCCGACCGCGATAACGTCGTTGTGAAACACACCTTGGTCAATCACGTCAGGGTTTTGCTGAATATAGACTGTGTTTTCGTCGCTCAACCCATGCAAGCGTGCAATCGCTTGAGATGCTTCGAAGGTTTGCCGCGCCGGGAATTTGGTCGGAGCTGGCTTGCTACTATCGAAGGCGTAACGCCCGAAAGTAAAGATTTCAACACCGGCATGACCGTAATTACTGCACAAGCGGGTGTGGTTCGCTGCACCTTCGTCACCAAAATGCTCATTGTCTGGCAAGTGCAAGTGATGTTCGAAATAACGCGAGTTATTGAACATCGCCTGTAAAATGCGACCGCTGGTCATAGGCTCTAACGAACGGTGAAATTTGTTGGTTAGGTTGGCTGGGGTGAAGTGAACTTTACCATTTGCGGTGTCAGCACCTGGCGAGACAGTAGCCGCATTAGCTGTCCACATGCTCGAAGCTGAGCATACGGCTTGATAGATTTCTGGTGCTTGCGTTGCTGCTTTATGTAAAACTTCGCCATCGTTACCGGTAAAACCGAGGCGGCGTAAGGTGGCGATATCGGGACGTTCGTGGGGGGCAAGTACGCCCTGCACCATACCCATATCGTGCAAGGCTTTCATTTTCTGTAAGCCTTGCTTAGCGGCGGAACGCGGGCTAGACACAGCTTTAGCGTTGGACAGCGAGGCGACATTGCCAAAGGATAGTCCAGCGTAATTGTGGGTCGGGCCGACTAAGCCATCGAAGTTCACTTCAAAATGCTGAGTGCTCACGAATTCCTCCATTGCAGTTGCAAGCAAGTCAAGAGTCGCTATTATACGCACATCAACTCGCTTGTGTAAGCCCTTCAGAGCCTGCAACTCCGCGTAAATCAAGGTGATCCGAGTTGTGCTTGCATAGCTATAAGCTATAGACGAATTTTTATGATTTTTACCAATCATGGTTGTTTCGTGACGGTAGAAGCGATATATCTAAAAAAAGATCCCTTCTTGACTAGGACATAAAGGACGCATGGCAAAATCACTAGTAATCGTGGAATCACCCGCCAAGGCTAAAACGATCAATAAATATTTAGGCAACGATTTTATTGTGAAATCGAGTGTCGGCCACGTGCGTGACCTTCCTACCAAAGCCACTGGTGAAGTTGCGAAAAAATCGCCGGCCGAAGTGCGCAAGATGTCAGATGAAGAAAAAGAAGCGTATAAACAGAAACGCGAGTTTCGTAAGTTGGTGATGCGCATGGGGGTCGACCCCGAGCATGGCTGGGAAGCGCACTATGAGGTGCTGCCTGGCAAAGAGAAGGTCGTCAACGAATTAAAGAAACTGGCCAGTAAAGCTGACTCTATCTACCTCGCGACGGATTTGGACCGCGAAGGGGAAGCTATCGCTTGGCACTTGCGCGAACTTATTGGTGGCGACGACGATCGTTTTCGCCGGGTGGTCTTTAACGAAATCACTAAGAATGCGATTCAAGACGCGTTTTCACGTCCTGCCCATTTGAATATTGACCGTGTCAATGCGCAACAGACGCGCCGCTTCCTCGACCGCGTGGTCGGCTTTATGGTGTCGCCATTACTGTGGAAGAAGATTGCGCGTGGGTTGTCGGCTGGACGTGTACAGTCGGTCGCTGTGCGGCTAGTGGTTGAGCGTGAGCGTGAAATTAAAGCCTTTGTGCCAGAAGAATACTGGGATATTTACACTGACCTTGCAACTGCAGCTGCTGAAGCATTGCGTATGCAGGTTGCCAAGTACCAAGGCAAAACCTTTAAGGCTACCGATAAAGACGCTGCCGAGGTGGCGGTTAAAGCGTTGCAAAGTGCGACTTATAAGGTCTTGGCGCGGGAAGATAAGCCGACCAGCAGCCGTCCGTCGGCACCGTTTATTACCTCGACCCTGCAGCAGGCGGCAAGCACCCGACTTGGCTTTGGTGTGAAGAAGACCATGATGTTGGCCCAGCGTTTGTACGAAGCCGGTCACATTACCTATATGCGTACAGATTCAACGAATTTGAGTCAAGAAGCGGTTGCCAACTGTCGGGGCTACATTGAGAAGAACTTTGGCAAAGATTATTTGCCGGCGAAGCCGAACGTTTATGGCGCGAAGTCCAACGCACAAGAGGCACACGAAGCCATTCGTCCGTCGAGTGTTGGCGTGAAGTCTGAAAGTTTGAAAGATATGGAGCGTGATGCGCAACGTCTGTACGAGTTGATTTGGCGCCAATTTGTCGCCTGTCAAATGACGCCAGCTCAGTACGATGCGACCACCATTACGGTAGCTGCGGGGGACTATGAGCTGAAAGCGCGTGGTCGGGTAATGCGCTTTGCCGGTTGGACGAAAGTGCAACCACCAGCAGGCTCGAAGAACGCCGAAGACGCGACTTTGCCCGATGTGAAGCAGGGCGATACGCTGGATCTTAAAGCCATTGACCCGCAACAGCATTTCACTAAGCCGCCGGCGCGCTATAGCGAGGCCTCGTTGGTGAAAGAGCTGGAAAAACGTGGGATCGGCCGGCCGTCGACCTATGCTGCGATTATCTCAACTATTCAAGACCGCGGGTATGTGCGGGTCGAGAATCGGCGCTTCTATGCTGAGAAAATGGGCGAAATCGTCAACGATCGTTTGGTTGAAAATTTCTCGCGCTTACTCAACTACAACTTCACCGCTGAAATGGAGCAGGCGCTTGATGATATCGCCGAGGGTAAGCGCAATTGGAAAGATACCCTCGATGCCTTCTATGCAGAGTTTTCGAAAAAGCTAGCGCAAGCTGAGTTACCGCCAGATGAGGGTGGCATGCGCGGTAATCAAATGGTGATGACCGACATTAAATGTCCGAAGTGTGGTCGTCCCATGGGCATTCGCACAGCCTCAACTGGGGTCTTCTTGGGTTGCTCGGGCTATGAGTTACCGCCGAAAGAACGTTGTACGCAAACTATCAATTTGTTGCCTGGCGAAGAAGCGGTCAAAGTCAGTGATGACGAAGAAGCAGAAACCAACGCCTTACGTGCGAAAAAGCGCTGTCCGAAGTGCGGCACTGCCATGGATAGCTACTTGATCGACGAGAAACGCAAGCTGCATGTGTGCGGTAACAACCCTGCTTGCGACGGTTTCGTCATTGAGGAAGGCACCTTCCGTATCAAGGGCTATGATGGTCCAGTACTTGAGTGTGACCGCTGTGGTAGTGATATGCAGCTGAAAACGGGACGTTTTGGCAAGTATTTCGACTGCACCAATGACGAATGTAAGAACACCCGGAAACTGCTGAAAAACGGCCAACCTGCGCCACCGAAGGAAGATCCGGTACCGTTCCCTGAACTGCCGTGCGAGAGCTCGGATGCGTATTTTGTGCTGCGTGACGGTGCATCGGGCGTGTTTATGTCGGCCAATACCTTCCCGAAATCGCGTGAGACCCGCGCCGTGAAGGTTGCTGAGTTGAAGCGCTTTAAAGATCGGATACCGAGTAAATTCCATTATTTGGCCGAGGCGCCGCTGGAAGACGATGACGGTAATGAAGCGATCGTGCGTTATAGCCGCAAGCAAAAAGAGCAATATGTCATCACCGAAGAGAACGGTAAACCTACGGGTTGGCAAGCTTATTACCGCGGTGGTAAGTGGCAGGTGCAAGAGGCGAAGAAACGTAAGAAATAACGCTAGCCACAATCCGATTTATGGCAATTGAGGCGAGCTTGGCGAACGACTAAAGTGAATGAACATCGCAACGATACGCGATGGTTAACTCAGACACGGAGGTCGTTACATGAGTTCTTTACTTTGGCTTTTCATAAGTCTGCTTGGCGCCAAGGATACGGCGCCAAGTGTATGCCAACCCTTCAATACCTTACTCGAACGTCCTGCGCAGCGGCAACTGCCGGCAGCGGTTGCTGAACCTGAGCAATTGATCAATGCCGTCACTGTGTTGCTCGAGCCCGGGCTGTTACAACCGCAAATAGAAAGCTTGTTACTGCAGCACTTTCAGGTCGATAAAGTGTATTGGCAGGCCTCTCCCCACTTCCGTTGGTCGACCGCCTATCAGCTTGAAGCTGACTCCTATAACAACGCACTAACTCAGATCCTCAAACCTTTCGGTTTACAACTGACGCTCTATGCCAATCGCAGCGCCGTGGTAAGCATGCGTACCGAGCGTTCGTCATGAAATGGTGGCTGATGCTGAGCTGCGTCGCCTGCTTGGCTGCATGCGCAGCGCCAAGTGAGGCTCCCCTAGCTGACACTAAGCAGCGGGCGTTGGCGGAATTAGCTGAATTGCATCGACAGAGTACGCCGAAAACTGAGGCACTCACGGTGCATCACAGTGATGAATTATTTGTTGAATTGCCTGCCGCCGATCTTGCTGAGCAACCGGGCTATTTGAGTGCTCCCGTGACGGTGAGCGCGCAACAGGTTGCTGTGCGCGATCTGCTGCAAGATAGTTTGCTTGGGCAAGCGGTGAGTATGTGGTTTACCGAACCTGAGCTTGCTGATGAACGAGTGAGTCTCCATTTCCAAGGCGATATCGCGGGTTTGCTCCGCCGCCTTGCGCAAAACGGCAATTGGTTTATCGACACTGAGGCTGAACGTGTAGTGATTAGCCGCTGGCAAACCGCGGAGTTCGATGTCGCATTTATTGCGGGTGCGAGTGAATTTTTTATGGGGAATCGCGACCAGCGCCAGGGACAACAACAGCGTCAAGCGGGAGAGGCTGCTACGGCTGCGGTCGCCAGTAGTGATCAGTTTAGTAATTTTAGTAACAACCAGCACAATGTTTGGGAAGATTTGCGTATCGCACTTGGCTTATTGCTCTCAGCGGAAGGGCAGTTGCAGATCAATCAAAGTTCTACCTCAGTGCTGGTGAAAGATACGCCTCATCATGTGGCACAAGTGGAACACTACCTGCAACAGCAGAATGAGCGCCTTACCCGGCAAGTAGCCATCGAAGTACAGATCATCGAAGTGAGCTTCAACGATGAGCAACAACATGCGGTCAACTGGCAGGCGCTGGCTGAGTCGGCAGGTGGCAATACGCTGTTCGGTATGACCGGCGGCGCGCTGGGAAACGCCGCTGAAGCGCTGGGTGGACAGTTGTTTTGGCAGCGTCAAACTGGGCGCATGAGCGGCTCAGAAGTCTTTTTGCAAGCCCTAGAACAGCAAGGTCTGGTGCGCATCAACAATCAGCCGCGAGTGCTGAGCCTCAATAACCAAATCGCTAAGATTGCCTTACAAGACAATGCTACATACCTGGCGAGCTCAGGAACCACCAACACTGTCAATGTTGGCGCGACCAGCACATTACAGCCCGGCGTCGTGACCACGGGGTTTGAGCTTTATGTTTTGCCGAGTATTCGCCATGGCGAAGTGATTCTGCAGCTCTCGACCGAGTTATCTGATCTGCAACGTATAGATGAAGTGCGCTCCGGCGATCAGTTGATTCAAACGCCCCATACCAATCGTAAGCAGTTTTTTATGCAGGCGGTGGTTGGCGATGGTCAAACATTGCTGCTTTCTGGGCTGCGCAATGAGCGTGAACAGCAACAGCAGCAACAAAGCTGGGTGAGTTGGTTGCTGGGTGGCGAACAGTTGCATCAGCAGCGGCAGAGTGAAACCTTAGTATTGCTAACGCCGACCATCATTCATCGGGAGTCTAACTGATGAGCGAGTTGTGGTTGATCAATGCATGGCGGCAGCAGCTGAAATCAAGTCGCGCAGTGGCCGCTGCGCTCAAACTAGCGAAAAGTCGCAACCTACAACGCTACGCTTTGGTGCGGCAAGGGCGCAGCTATTGGCTGGCCTGTAGTGCCGAAGCGGGCGCGGGTGAGCAATATGACTTAGCTATTTGCGTGCGTCGGCAGTTCGCCAAAATTCGACACGGTATCTATTTGGCATTATGGCAAGGACAACTGGTTTGTGTTGCTTGGCAAGAGCAACAACTGTTGCATTGCTGCGCGGTCGAGCACGATGCTGATGGTGCTGAACATATCCAATTACAACTTGCAGAAATGAAAAGCGGTGGGCGGAGTGACTCGGCATTATTGCTCGCCAAAAGCGCTCCCGCTGAGCTTGAGCAATTTTGTCGCCAGCAATTAAGCAGCTGGCGCTTACGGGTGGCACAAGTCGATATTCAGGACCTAAGGCTATTAAAACCGGCGCGACTTCGAGGTTTGCAGCAACCCACCGCGGGGCAACAGCGACAACGACTGTTACTAGCGCTGCTGCTTGCGTTTGCCAGCGCGGCAATGGTGGCGTGGTACTTTTGGCCGCAAACCAGCACCGCTAACGCTGCGCAACCAACGCAGATAGCTCCTGCGCCGACTGGTTTAGCACTGGAGTTATTAGCCGACTTACCGCGACTACTGGATGGGTTTGAACACTTAGCTGGCTGGCAATGGCAAAGTGCTTACCTACAAGGCAATCGTTTGACTGCGCAGTTGCGTGCTACTTACGGACGCAGCGAGGAGTTACTGGCGCAAGTGGCAAGTGACTGGCAGTTGCAGCAAGGCAAAGCTACCACCCAACTAATCACCACCATTGATAAACCGCGTTGGCAACCGCCGCAGCAGAGCGAGCCTTGGTCAGTCGTGGCTTGGCAGGATAACGCCCAACGTTATTTTCCTAAGTTGCAAGTGAATGCGGTACAGCGTGGCCAAGACCAATGGTTTCAATGGCAACAATGGCAAGTGTTGCTTGCTGCCACTGGTTGGGATGAATTGCGCCGCGTGCAGGCATTATTGACCAACCAACAGCTACGCATCATCGGTCTTAAACTCTCCTATCGCGCAACTCTGCAACTAGATCTGACGTTGCGCCACTACGAATTACTTCCACCCGCAACAGAGGACCCAGCAGCATGATGACATGGATCAGTTTTCTTGGGGTTGTCTTGACCAGTGCAACCACGCCCACAACGGAACTGGCGCAACAACTCCAACAGGTGAGTCAGTTACGCATTGATGAACTTGCGGAGCTGCGTGCCGCCACGCAAGTGCGTAAGTTGCAGTATGAATTGCAAGCAGCGCAACTGCGCAGTGAGATCGCCAATATCGATGCGCCATCGAATGCGTTACCAGTGGCTGAGCAAGCGAGTTTGGCCGGACTGCGGCTACAAAGTGTGATTCGCACCGACCAGCAATTGTGGGTACGGCTGAGTGATGCCGAGCAACAGTGGCTACTGACCCCAGCGCATAGCGAGCACGGTTTTGTGCTTGAAGTCGAGGCGCAGCAACTCATCGTGTCTAGAGCTGGAGCGCAGCGTCGCTTTCATTTGCCAGAGGGGCTTTGAGATGCGCTACATCACTCATGAAGAATGGCAGGAAGCTGAGGCTGACGGGCGTTATTTGCGCGAGTGCTTGGCGCTTAGTGAACAGCAATCAAGTGGGCTGGCGGTGGTGGTCACCAGTGATGGCTGCTTAGTAGCCAGTAATGAGGCTTGGCAGCAAGCTTCGTTGGTGTTGACTAATTTACGTGAGGAGTTGCGCGCTCGGCAGCAGTTTCGCATGCATTTGCTGGCTGATGCCCGAGACATTCGCAGTTTTTTGCATGATGCCGATGCGTTACATCAGCAACAACAAAGACAGCAACAACAACAGTTGTTTGATCGCACACGGGCCCAGCAGGCGTTGGAAGACTTAGTGTTGCAGGCGTTGGACTGGCAGGCATCAGATATCCACTTGAGTTTCGATCAGCAGGCGGCGGCGCTTTCGTTTCGTGTGCATGGTCGCATGGTAGGGCACGTCGAGCGACCGCGTGAATTGCTCGCTGCCGCCATCGCCGCGGCACTGAATACCAGCTCAGATGACTTTCATGAACTGTTTGACGAGCAACGCTTGTCGAGCGCCAGTATTAATTTAACGGTGGTGCATCAGGGACAACCGCAGCGCTTACGATTGCGCGTGCAAAAATCTCCGATCCGTAACGGCTTTGCGGTGACCATGCGAGTGCAATTCGAGCGTCAGAAAATTCTCAGCTATGCCGAGTTAGGCTTAGCCCCCAGCATTGTCGCCAAGCTGCGGCTATTGCTTGAGCAACCGCAAGGTCTACTGATCGTGGCTGGGCCAACCGGACAGGGTAAAACCACCAGCTTAGCTGCATTCAATTTAATGATTCCGCCAGATCAGAAGATCATTTCGCTCGAAGACCCAATCGAGATTGTGCAGCCACACGTCGAGCAAAAGCCAGTGTTGGCAGAACATGCTGAGTTGAACTTTGCCAACATGGTCAAGGTGGCGTTGCGGGAGGATCCAGATGTCATTTCGATCAGTGAGATCCGTGATAGCAAAACGGCTCACGCTGCATACACGGCCGCACTTACCGGCCACTTGGTAACCGCTACAATTCATGCACATGACTGTTTTGGTGTGTTGCAACGGTTACTGGACCTAGGTCTCTCGGCGGCTAGCTTGGCGCAACCTGGGGTGTTGGCCGGCATTATGGCGCAGCGCTTGGTGCCACAGGATTGTCCCGATTGTCTGGTAGGTGCAAGAGCCGGCTGCAGCAGTTGCGGTGGCAGCGGTATTGGGCGACGCCGTTTGGTAGTTGAGTATCTGGAAATGACCCCAGCGTTCTTACAAGCGTTACGCGCCGACCAATTGAGTAGCTATCACCAGCAACTGGTTGAGCAGGGCTGGCAACCATTGGCACAGCAATTGCGCGAGGAGGTTTTATGCCATTAACGCGCGAACAGCAGGGCGCTTTGCTTGAAGACATTGCATTAGCGATTGGTGACGGGCTGGCTGCTGCACAGATTTGTGATGAGCTGAGTCAACATGCCGATCAGCAACGCCTCAACAGTGAAAATCATGCGATTCAAGCCATGCAAGCGGCACTTTATCAAGGGCAGCCGATGGTCACCGCGATGCGGCCTTGGTTTGATCATGATCTTTGTATGCTGGTGAGTGTCGGGGAGCGCAGTGGGCTACTGACCGAATTACTCAGTGCCCAGCGTCGCTTTGAGCTGCAGCGCCGCGAGGCACTCAATGCTTTCTGGCGGCCATTGATTTACCCATTGATTATGCTGCTCGTCAGTATGTTCGCCTGCTTCGCCGTCGGTCAGTGGGTGCTACCGAAGCTTGCCAGCGGGCTGGATGAACTACATTGGCCAATGCTCGCACAACAACTGACGGTCACCAGTTCACCGTGGATGCTCGGCAGTATTGCCGGGGTGTTGGTTGGCTTACTGTTAGTGTTTTGGGGACCCTATCCACTTATCGATTTTCGTCGACCGGTGTGGCTTTGGTGTGCACAGCAGGGCGCATTTGTCATTCGGCGCTACTTTGACGGCGTCTTACTCCTGCAAACTTTAACAGTGTTGCTAGGCGCTGGGATCCGCCTCGATAGAGCTTTGCAGGCCATGCAGGAATTTGGTCAAGGCTCGCTAAGCTATTGCCTTCCACAACTACGACAGTTGCTGGCGCAAGGAGAGCGCCGCCTGGCCGTGATCCTCGATTGCGGTCTGCTGTCGCCACGAATGTTATTTCGGCTGCAAAATGGCAGTCGCAATGCCACCGAACATGGCACTTTGCAACGTGTCGCAGGCTATGCCGCAAAAGATGCTATCGCAGCACTGGCGCGCTTGCGGGTGCTCATGCAAGTCAGCAGCTATTTGCTGATCCTTTGGTTGTTGTTAATGACAGTCGGTGGCATGGGTTCCATGCTGATGGCCGTCACCCAACAACACGTACGTTAGTAGTTTTTTAACAATACATGGAGTGTAGCAAGATGAAACAACAAGGCTTTACGTTCATTGAAGTTCTTACGGTGCTAGCCATTATCGCTTTAGCCACCATTGGCACGCTTGCGGTGCGTGATTGGGCGGTGGGTAATTCGCGCGTGAGTGAGGCAAAAAACCAAATTGTCACAGTGCAAGCAGGGGCCCAGCTGTGGCGGCCGCGCAATGGCGACTTTACCGGTATCAGCATGACTTCGATGTCAGAAATTGCCGCAGTGCCAGAAAATTGGGCCGATGGCACCGGCATGAACCCATGGGGTGGCGCTATTTCAGTGGATGTTGATGCCAGTGATAGCAGCCGCTATGTGGTGACGATGGGCGGGATTGGCAATGATGGCGAAGGAGCTCGCTTGGCTCGTGACTTTGTTGAATATACGGTCGACAGTACTTATAGCGCCGGAACCTTAACCTTACGTTTTCAAGGCTAGTTTGTGATGAACCTAGCTAGTCAAGTGAGCAATAAAGGTGTCGCACAGGACGGTTACCTGTTGTTGGAGTGGGTGCTGGCACTTGCTTGTCTGGCTGGGTTTGTGTTGTTGGTGATGACCTTGCTCAGCGACCGCAGTTGGCAACTGGAACAAGTGGTCACCGAACAACAGGTACTGACGCAGCAGTTGCAGACGGACCAGTTGTGGCGCAGTCAACAGCAAGTGCGGCAGCTGCTGCAACTGCAATTTGGAGACGCCTCATGAAATCACGCGCTTTTGTATTATTTGAACTGGTCATTGCTTTAAGTATTTTGACCACCGTTCTAGTATTTAGTCAGCAGTGGTGGCTGCGCCATCAGCGCACCCAGCAACTGCAAAATGATGTGCACGCTGCAGAGGTTATGCTCAACGCCATCGACCGTTTTTGGTTGACGGAACAGCGGCGGCCTAACGACTTGCCTGAGCTTATTAACAAAGGTTATGTGACTGAGCTGTGGCAGCCTTGGCCAGAACCATGGCAATTAAGCTATAACAATGGCCTGTTGCGACTGGCGATTCAGGCGCCGAGTACAAATCAAGCGAGAGCGCTTGCGCATCATCTTACCGGGGCCGACGTGTCGGCCCGAGACGAACTTCGCTTGCATGTTTGGCAACCGCTTCCACTCGTATTAAATCAAAGGTTTTTGCAGCGCGTTGCCGATCCCGCTCATCCGGAGTACCAACAAATGGAAACTCATCTGGACTTGAACGGCAATGCTATTCGCAATGTCTCCCGAGTGGATGCCGATATCTTCAATGGCACCAGTGTGTATGCCGACCTTGCGGAGATTAAGCAATTGCGCAGCGACAGCACGGAAACAATCGAACTGGTGAGTGACAATGCCATTATTGGTGGCTTTAACGTAAAGCAGCTTTTGACCGAATTTGCGGCACTACAGCAGAGTTGGCAGCAATGTGTAGCAAGCGGCGGCTGTCGTTAGCCAGCGGTCAGGCCAGCATCGAGGCAGTCATTGTGCTGCCACTGTTGCTGTTGACGGCTTTGTTGATCGTGCAACTGTTATGGTTGGTGTTTGCCCAGTCGACCTTCAATGTAGCGGTGGCCTTTGCGGTGCGCGCTGGGAGTCTAAATCACGGCAGTACACAAGCGATTGAACGCACGCTCAGTGCCGGAATGGCAAGTTTGCAGCCACAACGAGTGGAGGGGCAACCAGCCACGCGTAGCGAGTTGCGAACCGCGCATTGGCGTGCCACGTTGCAACAACATCTGCATGCGCAACTCGCGCGCAAGATCACCGTGCATCAACCCACTGCGGAGCAATTAATGACGCAAGTGGAACGACGCTATGACTTAGTTAGTGGCCGTTGGCTGAATGAACTCGCAGTTGATCATCCTGCGCTAAGGCAACGCGAGACGATGCTCGAACTTGAAGTTTGGTGGTGTTTACCCTTGCAGGTGCCGTTGGCCGCTCAAGTGATAATGGAGTTACGTAATTGGTGGGATGCACCGGCGCAACGTTTCTGTGCGCTGCGGGCGGAAGTGCTAGGACAGCCACTGTGGGCGTTGCAGCAGCGGCTCAGTCAGCCGCTGCTTAGTGGCTATCGCGAAGGGCTGAACGATTAGGCTGGGGCGTGCCAAGTTTCGCAAGCTTGCAGGGTGTTTTGCAGCAGTGTAGCGACGGTCATCGGGCCAACCCCTCCAGGTACCGGTGTGATATAACTGGCGCGCGCGGCAGCCGCGGCATAGCCGATATCACCAACCAAGCTGCCGTCTTCAAGTCGATTGATGCCGACATCAATCACGACGGCGCCCGGTTTAACCCATTCGCCGGGAATAAAGTTAGGTTTACCCACCGCAACAACCAAAACATCAGCGCGCTCAACATGCTGTTGCAGATCGTTAGTAAAGCGATGACAGACGGTTGTCGTTGCACCAGCTAATAAGAGTTCAAGACTCATGGGGCGACCGACAATATTGGAAGCGCCAACCACGACCGCGTGCTGGCCGTGCAAATCTAGCCCGATTGAATCAAGTAGCGTAATCACGCCGCGCGGCGTACAAGGACGCAGGGCTGGATTACGTTGCGCTAGACGCCCCATATTAAACGGGTGGAAGCCATCGACATCCTTCTTTGGGTCGATACGTTCGAGTAATTCTTGGGCATCAAGACCTTGCGGTAATGGTAGTTGCACTAAGATGCCATCGACGCTGCTATCGTCATTCAGCTCATCGATCAATGCCAGCAATTGCGCTTGCGTAGTATCGGCAGGTAAATCGTACGACTTTGAAACGATACCGACTTCTTTGCAGCTGCGTCGCTTACTCCCAACGTAGACCTGCGAGGCTGGATCGCTACCGACTAATATTACGGCTAGGCCCGGTGCTCGAAGTCCTTGTGCAACGCGCTCGGCGATGCGCTGTTTGACTTGGTCGCGAACTTCTTGAGCGACGCGTTTCCCATCAATGTGTTGCGCTGACATGCGTATCCTCGAAAAAAGATGAACGGTAGAAGGCTCGAATGGCTCGCTATTTTGCCATGTTTTGGTGCACTATTGTAGTTAAGAATCAAGCATGAAAATGCGCTTTCGATGATAATTCCGACGAATTGGCGCAAAAATCGGCAGTCGGTGCAAATCCCCAAAAAAATGTTTGACGCTGTGCCAACGAGTGGGTATCATTCGCCCCCGTTGTCAGGCCGCGTCCTGCACGGGTTTAACATGAAGTTGTACAAAGCAATGTCGGCGAGTAGCGCAGCTTGGTAGCGCACTTGGTTTGGGTCCAAGGGGTCGCTGGTTCGAATCCAGTCTCGCCGACCATTTGTACAAGATTTATGCAAGCAACATGCGCCCGTAGCTCAGTTGGATAGAGCAACGGCCTTCTAAGCCGTGGGTCGCAGGTTCGAATCCTGCCGGGTGCGCCATAAATGCCCTGGCAAGACATGATAGTAGTGGTGGCTGTAGCTCAGTTGGTAGAGCCCCGGATTGTGATTCCGGTGGTCGTGGGTTCGAATCCCATCAGCCACCCCATTTCTAAAGATTTCCCCTCATTAATTGTTCGGCGAGTAGCGCAGCTTGGTAGCGCACTTGGTTTGGGTCCAAGGGGTCGCTGGTTCGAATCCAGTCTCGCCGACCATTCTTGTTTTCACAGTGCTTGAATTGTCGCCAATCTTCGCTCATAGTTGTTACATTAACTTAACGCGACCCTATAATAATGGCTTTGACCGAATCGTCGACCCATAATGATGACAGTTTTGCTTACCTGATCCTTGATATCAGCACCAACCTGATCAACGCTGCTCCAGACGAAGCCGCAAGTCACATTGAACAAGCGTTAGCAGCGCTCGGTAGCGGTGGGCGTAAAGATCGGTGTTACGTCTTTCTGTTCGATGAAACCTATCAAACCATGTCCAATACCCATGAATGGGTTGCTGCCGACGTGAGTGCACATAAAGATGACTTACAGGATGTTCCAATTAACGCCATGCCTTGGTTTTTTGAGGTGATGCTGCGTGACGGTAAGCTATTGGTCGATGATGTTAGTCAGTTACCGGCCGAAACTGCAGGGTTCAAGGCGGAGTTAGAGCGCGAAAATATTGGTGCCATGATGGCCGTCGGCATGTATCTAGAGGCGAAATTGATCGGCTTTGTCGGCTGTGATTTGGTGCAACGAAAGACCCATTGGCAGAATGAAGATGTTCGCCAAATGCGCTTGGTCGCCGATATGATCACTAACACCATAGCACGGCATCGTAGCGAAGCTGAACTTACTCGAGTGCAAGCCGAATTACGTGAGGCCAACGCCATGCTCGCGCGCCAAGCGCAGCAAGATAGTCTCACTCAGTTGCTTAATCGTCGTGGGCTTGATGCAGTGTTAGATAGCGAATTGCGGCGTACGCAACGCAATCAACAGCGGTTAACTGTGTTTATGATTGATATCGATCATTTTAAACAGCTCAATGACGAGCGTGGACATATTGCCGGTGACGAGGCACTGTGCTGCGTTGCGCAGCAACTCAAGCAGGCCTTCCAACGCAGTGGTGAGCAAGTCGCGCGTTACGGTGGTGATGAATTTATCGTCATTGCGCCGAACCTAACACCTTTTGATGCAAGCCAAAGCGCTGCGGCGTTATTGGAGGCGATTCGAAGTTGCGAAAAGCTCCATGGTGTGACCGTGAGTATCGGTATTTTCTCCTTGGTGCCAGAGCCCGAATTGACCACTGACGAAGTGCTACGCAAGGTCGATCATGCGGTTTATCAAGCGAAATCTAAAGGCCGCGACGGCTTCGTTCTGCTCTCTCGCCAGTAATTTCTCACGAAAAAGATAAGCATCACTACTCGACTGATGGGTGTCGCTTCGCTATAATGCTGCGTCATTTTCAATGAGTCCCTTGCTAGACGTGGGCTCAAGGCCAATAGTGAAGCCGAGGTAATAAAGCAATGCAGGTTTCTGTAGAGACAACCCAAGGATTAGAACGCCGCGCCACCATTACTGTGCCAGCGGCAACCATCGACGAGAAAGTCAAAGAGCTGTTAAAGAACGAGTACCGTAATCGCCGTATCAACGGTTTCCGTAAGGGCAAGGTACCACCGAATGTATTGCAAAAATTATTCGGCAAAGAAGCTCGGGCACGCGCTGCATCTGAACTGATGCAAAGCAAGTATTTCGAAGCGATCATGCAAGAACAAATCAACCCAGCAGGTCCTCCTTCGATTGAGCCTAAAGTCAACGAAGCTGGAAAAGACCTTGAGTTCGTTGCAACGTTCGAAGTTTATCCAGAGGTTGAAGTCAAAGGTTTAGACAGCATCGCTGTTGAAAAGCCTGACGTGACAGTCACTGACAAAGACGTCGACAACATGTTGGAAACTTTGCGCAAGCAACACGCGAGCTGGAAAGAAGTGAAGCGTAAGTCGAAGAAAGGTGAACGCATCACTATTGATTTCACGGGTCGTATCGACGGTGAAGAATTTGCTGGTGGTAAAGCTGAAGACTTCGCGTTGGAACTGGGTCAAGGTCGAATGATCCCTGGTTTCGAAGACGACATCATTGGTATGAAAGCAGGTGAAGAGAAGACCATTAAGGTTACTTTCCCTGAAGACTACCACGCGGAAAACCTGAAAGGTAAAGAAGCAGAGTTCGATATCGTTGCGAAAAAAGTTGAAGAGCAAGTTCTGCCTGAGTTAGACGATGAATTCGTCGCTTTGTTCGGTGTTACTGAAGGCGGCGTTGATGCGCTGAAAGCTGAAGTACGCAAGAACATGGAGCGCGAGCTTAGCAACACCATCAAAGCGAAAGTGAAAGAGCAGGTGTTGAAAGGTTTGGTCGATGCGAACGAAGTTGATTTGCCATCAGCGATGGTGAAGCAAGAAATCGACGTATTACGCCGTCAAGCAATGCAGCGTTTTGGCAACAATGCTTCACAAATGCCAGAATTGCCAGCGAACTTGTTTGAAGAACAAGCGAAAGAGCGTGTTAAAGTTGGCTTGTTGTTGGGCGAAGTGATTCGCGGCAACGAGTTGAAAGTTGATGACGCGAAAGTTGAAGAGATCATTGCCAACAATGCCTCTGCTTATGAAGACCCAGAAGAAGTTGTACAGTACTACAAAGGCAATCAAGAGTTGATGCAGCAAGTGCGCAACGTTGCCCTTGAAGAACAAGCAATCGACTTCGTACTTGGTCAAGCAAAAGTTGAAGCGAAGAAAACCAGCTTTGACGATTTGATGAACCCAAAGCAGAAGTAAGTTGAAGGATTCTGCGCGCTAGGCGTTGACGGAATCACTCACAACTTGGTTTAATGGCTCGTATAGTCTTATACGAGCCATTTTTATTTTAGGAGTAGTACCTATGTCGCAACTCGCGCACGATCCTATCGCGCAGTTAGTCCCTATGGTTGTAGAGCAAACCTCAAAAGGTGAGCGTTCCTACGACATTTATTCACGACTGTTAAAAGAACGCGTCATTTTCTGCGTCGGTCAGGTTGAAGACCATATGGCCAACCTCATTGTCGCGCAGCTACTGTTTTTAGAATCAGAAAACCCAGAAAAAGATATTTTCTTGTACATCAACTCGCCGGGCGGCGCAGTAACCGCAGGAATGGCAATCTACGATACTATGCGCTTTATCAAGCCAGACGTAAGCACTGTGTGCATGGGGCAAGCGGCGAGCATGGGTGCCTTCTTGTTGGCTGGTGGCGCGAAAGGCAAGCGTTATTGCTTACCTAACTCGCGAGTCATGATTCACCAACCTTTAGGTGGTTTCCAAGGGCAAGCATCAGACTTTGAGATCCATGCGCGACAAATTCTCGATATAAAAGACAAGATGAACCGCATGTTAGCGGAAAACACTGGTCGTGATGTTGAGCAAGTAGCAAAAGATACCGACCGTGATTACTTTATGTCAGCGCAAGAAGCTGTAGATTATGGTGTCGTTGACAAAGTATTGATGCAACGAGCTGGAGAATAGCATGACTGATAAAACCCAAGGTGATGGCGAACAGCCGTTGTTTTGTACCTTTTGTGGGAAAAGTCAGCACGAGGTGCGCAAACTTATTGCAGGGCCTTCGGTATTTATTTGTGACGAGTGTGTCGAGTTATGTAACGACATTCTTGAAGAAGAAATTCAGAATATCGCCCCACAAGGTGACAGTGACCATTTACCGACGCCGAAAGAAATTCGTGCGCATTTAGATGCCTACGTTATCGGTCAAGAATTTGCCAAGCGGGTGTTGGCCGTAGCGGTTTACAACCACTACAAACGCTTGCGCAACTCAGGTAAAGGCAAAGAAGATGTAGAACTCGGTAAAAGTAATATCTTGCTGATTGGTCCAACTGGGTCGGGTAAGACGTATCTAGCTGAAACGTTGGCGCGTTATTTAGATGTACCTTTTACCATGGCTGATGCAACGACCTTAACCGAAGCAGGTTACGTCGGCGAAGATGTCGAGAACATCATCCAGAAGCTGTTGCAAAAGTGCGACTACGATGTCGACAAAGCACAGCGCGGTATCGTTTATATTGATGAAATCGACAAGATTTCACGCAAGTCAGATAACCCATCGATCACTCGTGACGTGTCTGGCGAAGGCGTGCAGCAAGCCTTGCTTAAATTGATTGAAGGAACCGTTGCAGCTGTGCCACCGCAAGGTGGACGTAAGCACCCGCAGCAAGAGTTTGTGCAGGTGGATACATCGAAAATATTGTTTATCTGTGGTGGTGCATTCGCAGGTCTCGATAAAGTCATTGAGCAACGAGTGAGTATCGGTACTGGCATCGGTTTTGGCGCTGAAGTGAAAAAGAAAGCCAGTGAACAAGCAGCGAATCTGCTGCGTCAGGTGGAACCAGAAGATTTGGTAAAGTACGGTTTGATTCCTGAGTTTATTGGCCGTTTGCCAGTATTGGCGACGCTCGAAGAGCTCGATGAAGATGCCTTAGTGCAAATTCTGCAAGAACCGAAGAACGCGCTGACCAAGCAATATTCAGCATTGTTTGAAATGGAAGGTGCCGAGCTTGAGTTCCGTGATGACGCATTGCGCGCCATTGCCCGTAAAGCAATGCAGCGCAAGACTGGCGCACGCGGTTTGCGCTCGATTGTTGAAGGCGTGCTCCTCGATACCATGTACGAGTTACCGTCTATCGACAACGTCAGCAAAGTTGTGATTGATGAATCGGTGATTGCCGGCGATTCGAAGCCGATCATGATTTATCAAAATCAAGACAAAGAAAAGCATGCTTCAGGTGAGTAAATAGCTCAGTTAGCATGAAAAATGTGCAAAAAGGGCCTGTTTGGCCCTTTTTTTATGCAAATCATTGAACTTTCTTCGCATGGCCTCATATTAAGAGTAAGATAAATTTTAAGACACCTAATCACCAAATCTGGAGATAACGATGAGCGAAGCACGGGTCGAGCAGTTAAGTATTCCCGTTTTGCCACTGCGTGATGTAGTGGTCTACCCGCATATGGTCATTCCATTGTTCGTCGGACGCGAGAAATCAATTCGCTGCCTCGAAGCGGCAATGGAAAACAACAAACAAATTTTTCTATCGGCGCAAATGGATGCCAGCGTAGACGAGCCAGAAACCAAAGATATTCATAGCATCGGTACTGTTGCGAACATTTTGCAGTTGCTGAAACTCCCTGATGGCACAGTCAAAGTGCTGGTTGAAGGTTCACAACGAGCGGCGATTGATGCCTTCGAGGAGAATGAGGACTTCTTCCGTGCCAAAGTGCACTACCTGGACTCTGAAGAGATGCCAGAAAAAGAAGAAGAGGTGATGATTCGTTCTGCGGTGAATCAATTTGAGGGCTACGTTAAGCTCAACAAGAAGATACCACCTGAGGTTCTGACCTCGTTATCGGGTATCGAAGAAGCTGATCGCTTAGCCGATACCATGGCTGCGCACATGCCCTTGAAGTTAAACGACAAGCAGAAGGTACTGGAAATTACCGATGTGCGTGAGCGTTTAGAGTTTTTGATGGCGTTGATGGAAGGCGAAATTGACTTATTGCAAGTTGAGAAGCGCATCCGTTCACGCGTGAAAAAGCAGATGGAGAAAAGCCAGCGCGAGTATTATTTGAATGAGCAAATGAAAGCGATTCAAAAAGAACTCGGCGAGATGGAAGACGGCCCAGATGAATTTGAAACCCTTGAAAAGAAAATTCAAGACGCAAAAATGCCCGAGGAAGCCGAGAAGAAAACCCGTGCTGAGCTACAAAAATTGAAGATGATGTCACCCATGTCTGCTGAAGCTACAGTGGTGCGTGGTTATATCGATTGGATGGTTTCGGTACCTTGGAAAAAGCGCTCACGGATCAAGAAAGATCTGGCTAATGCTGAGCAAATTCTCGACGCCGATCATTATGGCCTCGAGAAAGTAAAAGAACGCATTCTTGAGTACCTTGCGGTGCAACAGCGCACCAGTAAAGTGCGTGGTGCCATTCTGTGCTTAGTCGGACCGCCGGGCGTTGGTAAAACCTCGTTAGGTCAGTCTATTGCCAAGGCCACTGGCCGTAAGTATATCCGGATGGCGTTAGGTGGCGTGCGTGACGAAGCTGAAATCCGCGGACACCGTCGTACCTATATAGGCTCGATGCCAGGCAAATTGATTCAGAAAATGGCAAAGGTTGGCGTTCGTAACCCACTGTTTTTGCTTGATGAAATCGACAAAATGGCGGCTGATATGCGTGGCGATCCAGCTTCGGCATTGTTAGAGGTGCTCGACCCAGAGCAGAACGTTAACTTTAACGACCACTACTTAGAGGTTGATTACGATTTGTCTGATGTGATGTTCGTTGCCACTTCGAACAGCATGAACATTCCAGGGCCGTTGCTTGACCGCATGGAAGTGATTCGGTTGGCCGGCTATACCGAAGACGAGAAACTCAATATTGCGAAGCGTCATTTGTTGCCGAAACAGCTCGAACGCAACGGTTTGCGCAAGAATGAGTTAAATATCAAAGACGATGCCATACTGGGCATTATTCGTTACTACACGCGTGAAGCCGGTGTGCGTAACCTCGAGCGCGAAATTTCGCGCTTATGTCGTAAAGCCGTGAAGAAGATCGTGCTCGATAAACGCATTAAGAAAGTCGAAATTAATGCTGATAACCTGAAAGATTATTTAGGTGTGCAGCGCTTTGACTTTGGTAAAGCGGAAGAGAATAACCAGATTGGTCAGGTGACAGGTTTAGCGTGGACCGAAGTGGGGGGCGATTTACTTACCATTGAAGCCACTAACGTAGCAGGTAAGGGTAAGATTACTTCTACCGGGTCGCTAGGCGATGTCATGCAAGAATCGATTCAAACCGCGCTGACGGTGGTACGCAGCCGCGCGGATAAATTGGGTATTCCTGATGACTTCCATGAAAAGCGCGACATCCACGTGCACGTGCCAGAAGGTGCGACACCGAAGGATGGTCCGAGCGCAGGTATCGCCATGGTGACCGCGTTGGTGTCATCGCTCACGCAAATACCAGTGCGCGCCGATGTCGCCATGACCGGTGAAATCACGCTACGTGGTGAAGTGTTGGCCATCGGTGGCCTAAAAGAGAAGCTTTTAGCTGCGCATCGTGGTGGTATCAAGCACGTATTGATTCCGAAAGACAACGAACGCGACTTGCAAGAAATCAGTGACAACGTAAAGGCAGACCTGAAAATTCAGCCGGTACAGTGGATTGATGAAGTGTTAAAAGTCGCTTTAGAGCGTGAACCTGAGGTTAAAAAGGCCTAACAAAACGTAAAAATGCGGCCTGTGAGCCCATGATCTGGCTGCAGACCGCATTCTTTCGTCAAAAAATTTGTGAAAAAGGGTTCTCAATCGAAAATCTTGTGGTAGCCTAGAGTCAAAGTGATGGTCAGACAAACACATCGAAAGACTCTGACATACCACTTGAGAGACAGGGAAACGTGGAGTAGTCGCAAACCTGTTGAATTGCTTGAACACGTTGTTCAGGCTTGTTATAACCTTCGCGGGCCCATTCAATTGCAAATGCAAATGGAACCACGCAAAATCTGATAATAACAATCTAAGGGGATGATACTGTGAACAAGTCTCAGTTAGTTGACAAAATTGCAGAGGGAGCAGAAATTTCTAAAGCTGCTGCAGGACGTGCTCTGGACTCTTTCATCGAAGCAGTAACTGATGCTTTGAAAAAAGGTGATTCAGTACAACTCGTCGGTTTTGGCACATTTGCAGTACGTGAGCGTTCAGCTCGCACTGGTCGTAATCCACAAACTGGCCAGACTATCCAAATCGCTGCAGCTAAAGTACCTTCTTTCAAAGCCGGTAAAGCACTGAAAGATTCAGTAAACTAATCACTGCGGAGCGGTAGTTCAGTTGGTTAGAATACCGGCCTGTCACGCCGGGGGTCGCGGGTTCGAGTCCCGTCCGTTCCGCCAGCGAATAGAGAAAGTAACCCGAAGCATGTCTTCGGGTTATTTTTTTTCCGCGTAATGAGATAAAATAGCGCGCGGTAAAAAACAGAACATTTTGAGGTTAATGAAATTATGTTGGACAGGATTCGTGAAGGGTCACAAAGCCTCTGGGTCAAGGTGTTCCTTGTACTCATCGCGCTGACGTTCGCTTTAGCAGGGATTGGTGGTTATATCGCAAACCAGCCTGAGCCGGCGGTGGCAGTGGTGAATGGCGAAGATATCACCCAAGTAGAGTTTGAACGCGCAGTGGAAAGCGAGCGTAACCGCCAGGAACAACAACTCGGCGACTTCTACGAGCAGCTAGCACGCGACCCGCGTTATACACAGCGTATTCGCACGCAAGTGGTCAATGACCTCATCAACCAAAAATTATTAGAGCAAGCCGCGCGTGATCGCGGTTTACGCGCATCGCCGGAGCAAGTGAAAGCGGCAATTCGCGATATCTCAGGCTTCAAAGTTGCCGGTCAATTCGATAATGATTTGTACCTCACAACTTTGCGGAGCATGGGTTATACCCCAGATGGCTTTGCTGAACTGATTCGTCGTGACCTTATTACACAGCAGTTAGTCCGCGGCATTGTGGGCAGCGAATTTGTGTTACCAAGTGAAGTAGATAACACCTTGCAGCTGCTGGGCCAAGAGCGTAGTGGCGCTTTCACGCAAATCGCTTGGGAAGATTATCGTGATAAGGTTGAGATTAGCGATGCCGATATTGACACTTGGTACAATCAGAATTTGCAAAATTTTGCTGTGCCGGAGCAAGTTAAGGTCGAGTACGTTCTGCTCGACGGTGCTGAACTAGCTGAACAGCTCGAAGTCAGTGAAGAAGACGTACGTGCTTACTACGAAGGTAATTTATCGCGCTATGAAGATGCGCCCCGCTATCGCTTCTCACACATCTTGATTGAGAGTGGTGATGATGCAGCCGCTGCTGAAGCGGAAGCAGAAGCTTTGTTGGCAGAAATTGAGCAAGGTGCGGATTTTGCTGAACTGGCACAAGCCAACTCTGACGATATTTTCTCTGGTGAGCAGGGCGGTGATCTGGAATGGATCGAGCCGGGCACTATGGATGCGGATTTCGAAGAAGCGGCATTTGCGCTCGAAAATATCGGTGATATTAGCGGTGTTGTTGAGACCAGTTTCGGTTATCACATCATCAAACTGACCGACAAAGAGGAAGGCTCAGTTACGCCGTTTGAAGAAGTGCGTGCGGAGATTGCTGAAAACTTACGTGAGCAGCAAGTACAGAACCGCTATTACGAGTTGCAACAAGAAGTCGCGAAACTTGCCTTTGAGGTACCAGATACCTTCTCGGCAGTGGCGGAAGCTACTGGACTTACCGCACAAACCTCAGATTGGTTTAGCGAAAGCTCAGCGCGCGGTGCGTTAGCTGCCCCAGCGGTGGTGCAAGAGGTGTTCTCGAACGAAATGATCACGGATCGTTTCAACAGTGACATCATCGAAATCAGTGATACTGAATCGGTGGTCGTGCGCGTGGTCGATCATAAAGACGCAGCCACTCAACCGCTGAGCGAAGTGACCGACCAAGTGCGTCAAGCATTGACTGTGGAGCGCGCGCAGGAGCTTGCTTTGCAACGTGCTGATGCGATTGCCACAGCGATTCGCTCGGGTGAGGCAACAGATGCAGAATTCACTGAAGTCAGCAACGTTACGCGACAAACTTCTGAGTATCCACGTATGGTCGTGCAAACCTTGTTCGGTATGGCTGCGCCCGCTGCAGACAGCACTAACATCGACACTGTCACGCTGGAAAATGGTGATATTGCGGTGGTTCGTCTTGACGGCGTCAGTGCAGGGCAAATCGACGCTGAACAAAGCGTTCAGTTGCAAGAGCAGCTGCTGAATAATTACTCGCAGGAAGTATACAGCGCGGTGATTAACGCGTTGCGTGGCGATGCTGAGATTGAAGTTCTACTGAATCAAAGCAACGACAGCGGAACAAACCAATAAGGTAATTGTTGCACGCAAGCAAAAACCGCATTGAGGGCCACCCACATAAGGCGAACTCAGTGCGGTTTTTTTGTGGATAGCGTTTAACTAATTAGGTGGATACAACTGCGGCAGCTGCTCGTTTGGCGCCTTTTTCGGTGTTTGCTTGAGGGCCTCTTGCAAAGCTTTCCACAAGGCTTTGCCTTGTTGCCAGTCATTAGCGCTGGCGGCGTAGCGGCATTGTTGCAAATGCAGCAGTTGGCTCCGCAATTCGACGTGACCCAGGCTGTCAGCAATACTACTTAATTGAGTGCTACGCGGCCCTAGCGTACGCTGTGCCCAACGTTTTAGTAATTGCTCAGCAGCAACACTGTCGTTGCCCAAACAGGCTTTGCGGATGCTATGCAGGCTGCTTTGCGCATCTACTTCAGGTGTTGCCGTTGTTGTCGTATCCGCAACTGTTGCACGACGGCCACGACGCCATCCCCAAATTAAAGTGAGTAACCAGAGGACTGCAATGGCACCTGCCCCTATTTGCCACCAACGCAGCTGCGCATGATCAACACGCTCTTCAATCACCGTCGGCGTTGTGTCCGACGCAGTTGTTTCAGCTGTTGGCTCGCTTGCCGGTAATTCTGGTAAGTCACTCGGCATTGCTCCAGCAGCAATGCTAAAGGTTTGCGCCGGTGCTGTTGCGATGTCTGCTTCGCGCATCTGAGTGTTAAACCAATCCACCTGTAAGCTCGGTATTTTAAGTTCGCCTGCTTGTGTTGGTAATACTGTAACCCGCAAGGTCTGCTGCGAAATTATCTTACCATTGCGCTGGTTCGATGCTGACTCAGGGCTTTCGGGATAGAGCGTAGCCCCCTCGATCGCTAGTTGTTGGACTAATTTGTTGAGGCGTGGCAATTGGTCAGGCAGCGGCCCTACGGCTGTTAATCGATAAGTGAGCGTAATGGGCTCACCTTGGGTGTATTGTTGCTGAGTCGATTCTTGCTCGCTCCCCTCGTTGCCAACGCTTACTGACAAGCTGACGAGTTCAGCCGGCAGCCAATCGCTGTCGGAGGGCCATTCCGCCGGCAAAGCTTCGACCGTTAGCGGAATATCTTGTGCAGCGGTGGTTAAGGCTTCGGTTGACGAGAATGACGGGAACATCGTACGCGAGCTGTTAGCGTTAATTTGTCCTTGAAACACTGGACCTTGAATTGTCTGTTCGCCTGAGCGCTGCGGAATGATCAGGTAGGTACGCGTGAACACCTGAAACTTCTTCCCATCGATAATCTCGGAAGTCTCGCTATCGCTGCCAACTTGGCGAATATCGGCATCGGCCAACTGCGGCGGAATGATATTACCGCTATGCAGGTTTGCCGCTAAGTAAAGTTTGGTGACGAGCTGCACTTGCTCTTGCACAAATACCCGATCACGACTCATCTCTACTTTCATGAAGGCCTTGCGCTGGGCGTTCAGCTCGGCGTCTTCGCCCTCGGGTAACACTTTTAATTCAACGCGATTACTTGCCGTGCCTTCAATGGTAATCGGACCAATGGTATAGCTCTCGGCAGCAGAGGGGACCTGTAGGATGGTATTGAAAGTCGTTTGCGCGCGGGTATCGCCATTGATGATTTGGGTGTTGCGACTACTCGAGCTGCCCAACACGCGGAAATCGGTAAGTACATCACGCGGACGCCAAGCAGCATCACTCACCAGCTGATCGACGGTGACGGTAAGAATAATGGTGTCGCCAGCGGCAACCGGATTTTTATCCACACTAATAGTGACATTGTTGGGCGCATCATTTTGCGCCATTGCACTGGGGATGCTCGCCAGTGTGAACATCAGCACCAGTATCAGCTGGCTAACAACGTGCCAGCGCGTTACGAATTTTTGCTGCAATAGGGCTACCACTGTTTTTCGACTCCTTGCGGTGGACTCTGGCGGTCCCGACGTTTTGCTTCTTCTAACATTTTGCGTTGCAACAGATAGGCCGGATTATCCTCAATGCGGTTCAACCACTGTTCCAACTGTTGGCGTTGCTCTTCACTGAGTTGTTCAGCAGGTGTCATTTGCGCCTGTTGCTCTTCACCTTCGCGATCATCTTGTGCGTTAGCTTCGTTGGACTCAGCCGCTTCGGCTTCACGTTGTTCTTCGCTCTGTTGTTGTTGGGGTTGTTCGCCAGCCTCTGGTTCTTGTTGCTGTTCACCGCTGCCTTCGCTATTTTGCTCGCCGCTTTGTTGCTGATCTTGCTGTGACTGCTCGCCTTCTTGTTGCTCACCTTCACCTTGTTGCTGTTGCTGCTCTTGTTGTTGCTGTGCAGCTAGTTGTTCGGCTAGCTCTAAGTTTTGTTCTGCTTGCTGCAGGTTAGGATCGCGTCGTAATGCTTCGCGGTAAACGTTAGCGGCTTCGTCATAGCGTTCCATTTTCATCAAGCTGTTGCCCTGATTGTAATAGCCCGCGGCGCTGTCTACTTGCGAAAAATCCTGTAAAGCTTGTTCGTAGGCGCCACGTTGATAATTCGCGGTACCACGCTGCAGCGGGTCGGTCGCAATTTGCGCAGCCCGCTCATAGGCTTCTTGTTGGATCGCAGCATCCGCCTGCTGATAAGGCGTTTGCCATAATTGTTGGTGCCAAGCTAAACCATCTTCTGCGGCTGCAGAGCTCGCTTGTTGTGCGTAAACCGGAGGTGTCAGCAGCGCACTACTCAATAACCCCAGACCGGCAAGCAACAGTAAGCCGCGGCGCGCACTTGGTAAAAATAACAGTAAGCTTGCGAGGAGTAACCAAGGCCCCATGTCGTACCATGCATCACCACGCTGCTCGTCAGTTTCGCTGCCATCACGCGACAGCGGTGGCAGCGAGGATAAGTATTCAAGGTCTTGTGCGTCTTGTCGCCACTGGGCGAAGCGTCCATTACTGAGTTCAGCCAATGTTTGTAAGCGCTCAGGTGTGAGTTTTGGCACTACCACGTCACCGCCCCGATCGCGTAGGAGATTGCCATCAAGCAAACTAATTGGCGCGCCTTGTTCACTGCCAAGCGCCATAATGGACAAGCGATGAGGGTGGTTACGAACAAAGTTAGTGAGATCGGTTTGATCGCGCGTTTCGATACCATCGGTAAACCAATAAATATCCCCTTCAGCGTAGCCTGCTTCGCGTAACAGCTGATCGGCGAGTTCCAAGCCACTTTGCGGATAGCTACCCTGGACAGGCATGATTTCCGGGCTGAGGGCACGGATCAGATTACTCAAGCTGGCCGCATCACGGGTTAATGGACTAATGATAAAGGCATCGCCGGCATAGGCGATGAGTCCGGTTTCACCATCCAAGTAATCATTGGCGAGGCTCATCGCTTTAAACCGCATTTGTTCGAGGCGATTCGGGCTCAAGTCGGTGGCGCGCATCGACATCGATAGGTCCATCACGATGACTTGCCCGGCGTTTAACTGATAAACCGGTTGTGGACGCTGCTCCCAAGTTGGGCCAGCGAGTGCGAATACAAGACATAGCAGCGCTAGTGGCAACGACCAACGCAAGGGTTGACGTTGCTGCTGAGCTGACTTGAGCACCAAACGCTCAGCTAAGTGCGGGGCGATGACTTCTTGCCAGCCACGGCGTGCGCGACCTTGGTGCCAAAGTAGCCAACTAATGAGCAGTACGGGGAGCAAACCGAGTAGCCACCACGGCCGCAGAAAATGAAATAGTTCAAATTGAAACTCAAGCATCGGTTGCATACCTCGCGGTACGGCGTTGCCAGTGCTGGCGTAGCAAGCTGCTGAGCCAAATAAGGCTGAATAGAGCGAACGCGGCGCCGGCAGGCCAGAAGAACAATTCACTGCGTGGTCGACGTAATTGTTCGTCACCGCTTACCGGTTCATAAGCATCGAGGGTGCGATAAATATCTTCCAACTCTTCAGTACTGCGCGCGCGGAAATATTCACCACCGGTTGCTTCGGCCATGCCACGTAACATGTCTTCATCAAGGTCGCGGCTGGGATTGACGCGGCGCTTACCAAAGAAGCTATCGACAATGACCTCGTCGGCGCCCACCCCAATCGAGTAAATTTTAACATCGTAGTAGGCGGCCAACTGAGTCGCTTGTTCCGGTGAAACATTTCCGGCGGTATTCTGCCCATCGGTTAGGAGGATGAGGATACGATTGCTGTCTTCGTTATCACGAAAACGCTTCACTGCCAGTGCAACGGCATCCCCGATGGCTGTGCGTTCACCGATTAGGCGCAATTGCGCCTCTTCCAGCAATTGCCGAACGCTGCGCAAGTCATAGGTAATAGGTGCTTGTGCATAGGCGGTGTCGGCGAACAAAATGAGGCCCATTTTGTCGCCCTGACGGCGCTCGATGAAATCACTCACCACGTGTTTCACCATGGTCAGCCGATTCACTTCACGTCCTGCAATCTGCATATCGGCAATTTCCATACTGCCGGATAAGTCGACGGCTAGTACCATTTCCCGTGCTTCGCTGCGAATTTGCACCGGTTCCCCCAGCCATTGCGGGCGCGTAACGGCTAGCACTAATAGGGTCCAAGCGAGCAGGCCAAGTAACACCAGCCATGGTCGCTTTTTTGCTGGCTCGGGTTGCTGGCTACTTTGCTGTAATTTGGGCATCTGCAATAACGAGAACTGCCGTTGTTTGCGTTTACGCAAGAGGTAGAGCCCAGGCGCTAGCAACCACAACAGACCTAACCAAGGCCACGCGAACTCAATCATGGCTGGCCTCCTTTAAGGCTTGTTTGCTAGGCGGCAATGCATGTTTGAGCCAGTGCTTGACGAACTGGTAATAGCGCTGTTGCAGCTCGCTAAGCGGTTGTGCATCTTGCCGCGCGGGATCTTGATAGGCTTGCGCGGCGATTTCATCGAGCAGTTCGGCATAGCGTGCCTGTGCCGAATTTGATAGTTGTTGCAGCAAAAACTGATGCCATTGCGCGGTGGGCAAGCTGACTAACGCGTAATTGGGAAAATACCCTTGGGTTGTTTGTTTCAACAAGTGCGTGAGCTCCGCAATCGATGCGGTTGCTGTTAGCTGCTTTAGTTGCTGTAGCGCTGCGCGTTGCATCCGGCGTTGCTGGTGGCGGCGATAAAGCATCCAGCTGGTCACCAGTACAAGGGTCAGTATGCTCACGGCTAGCACATACCAGCCGGGCGCTAAGGGCCACCAACTTGCCGCTGGGGCAGCAATGATGTCTTGCATGTCTTGTAGGCGTGGATCTGTTGGCGTCATACCATGACCTCTGGCCATTGATTTTCGAGCGCATCTGCGGCACTGAAGACCCGTAACGGGGTGCCTAATTGTTGCGCTAGTTTGAGCACACGCTGTTGTTGTTGCTGAGCACGCTCGGCGTAAAGCGCTCGTGATGCAAGGTCACCAGCTGCAAAGAACTGTTTTTGTACCGCTTCATCAGGCGTTGCTTGGCGGGCAACGAGAGCTACGTCTTGTTGGTCTAGCTCGCGCGGAAGGGCATGATCAAGTGGGTCGGTACATTGCAATAGATTCACCGTGCAGTGGCGTTGAAGTGTTTGTATGAGCAGTTCTGTGGCTTCGTTGAGCTCACTCCAATCGCTGATGATGTTGACGATAGTGCCGGGCTTCGCGACTTGCCGCGCGCGTTGCATCAGTTGTTCGAGTACATTCACTGCCGGTGGGTGTTGACTATTGAGCGCTTGATTTTGCATTTCGACTAAGCCATGAATGACCCGCAGTACACCTTGTTGACGACCTTGCGGACGAATCTCCATATGGCGCTCGGCATGACCGAGTAGGGCACCCACCCTATCGCCCCGCTGACTCGCTTGCCAAGCAAGCGCAGCCGCCAAATGGCAAGCTTGCACGCTTTTCAACAACAACTGACTGCCAAACTGTAGCGAGGCGCTGAAATCCACCAACATGACGACGGGGCGTTCGCGTTCTTCGCGAAATAACTTAGTGTGCGCTTGTCCGGTGCGTGCTGTCACGCGCCAGTCGATCGCGCGTACGTCGTCACCCGCTTGATAATGGCGAACTTCGTCAAACTCCATGCCGCGCCCGCGGGTTTTGCTCAACAATGCTCCCGTTTGATTTTTGGGTGGGTGCAATTGGCGGTGACGCGCGAACGCAGCGACTTTGCTGCGATAATACATGAGCTCAGCTGCAGTCACTTCAATGCCATTGCTGTGCCATTGTTGGAGCCATGGATTGCTAGTGTTCATAGGAACCAATGCTTAGGGGGTTGCGACATTTTGGAGCAACAATTCAAGCACGCGATCAGCGGTTACGCCATCAGCCTCAGCTTGGTAACTCAGAATAATTCGGTGGCGCATAACATGCGGATAAACCGCTTGGATATCGTCAGGCGTCACGAAGTCACGACCGGCTAACCAGGCTTTTGCACGTGCACAGCGATCTAAGGCAATAGTGGCGCGCGGACTACCACCATAGCTCAACCAACTGGCTAGTTCGCTATCATAAAACTCAGGTCGCCGCGTCGCGATGACCAACTGCACCAAGTAATTTTCGACAGTTTCATCCATGAAAATTTCCAGCACATCTTTGCGTGCCGCAAAAATCGCCTCCTGCGATAATGGCTCAGGCATATCGACTTCACCATGCAATTCTTCGCCGCGGGTAAGACGCAAAATATCTAACTCGGTATCGGCTGCTGGGTAATCAAGGTTCAGCTGCATCAAAAACCGGTCCAGCTGGGCTTCAGGCAGCGGATAGGTACCTTCTTGCTCGAGCGGGTTTTGCGTCGCTAATACCATAAACAACACCGGTAACGGGTAAGTTGTCTGTCCCACGGTGATTTGTCGCTCCGCCATTGCTTCCAATAACGCGGATTGAACCTTGGCTGGCGCACGGTTTATTTCGTCGGCGAGTATCACGTTATGGAACAGGGGGCCCTGTTGAAACACGAATTGTCCCGTTTCGGGACGATAAATATCAGTACCGGTAAGGTCGGCTGGTAACAAGTCAGGGGTGAATTGAATGCGATGAAAATCACCTTCAATGCCTTTGGCGAGTGCATTTACCGCACGTGTCTTGGCCAACCCCGGGGGACCCTCAACAAGTAAGTGACCGTCTGCAAGGACTGCTATCAATAGGCTTTCGGTAAATTCCGGTTGGCCTAGGACTTGGCTATCTAGGTAATCGCGCAGGTGCTGAAACTGTGCTGCCGACATCTTAACCTCTTGGTTCGTGTGGAATGTGTATACTGTACTGTATATGCACTTTAACGAAAACAAGAGTTTAATTCTCGGGCTGAAACGGCTAAAATTTGTATCAAAACATGAGGTCTGACCAGATAAGCGTTGGACTCTAAATAGCGACAGAGGCAGTTAACTATGACTTCACGTCAACAATTGAAGACGGCAAGTGGTGACCGCATTGCGGTGGTTGCAGGTTTGCGCACGCCGTTTGCGAAGCAAGCAAGCTATTTTCACGGCGTGCCCGCACTAGATTTGGGCAAAATGGTGGTGCAAGAGCTGCTCAACCGATACGGCCTAGAAGGCAAAGAAATCGAACAAATCGTCTTTGGCCAGGTGGTGCAAATGCCGGCAGCGCCGAACATTGCGCGTGAAATTGTGTTGGGTACAAGTCTGCCGGTAGCAACCGATGCTTACAGTATTTCACGTGCCTGCGCGACCAGTTTTCAGGCTACTGCAAACATCGTCGAGACAATGATTGCGGGTAATATTAGCTGCGGTATTGCGGGCGGCGCGGATTCATCGTCGGTGTTGCCGGTGCAGGTATCGCGCAAGCTTGCGCATGCCTTGGTTGACCTCAATAAGGCGCGCAGTCTGGGACAACGTCTTGCTATTCTCAAACGACTCAGCTTTAAAGACTTGTTGCCAGTGCCGCCAGCCGTCGCCGAATACAGTACCGGCTTGACCATGGGCGATACCGCCGAGCAAATGGCCAAGAGCCACAGCATTGCCCGCGCTGACCAAGATGCGCTGGCGCATCGCTCGCACAGTCTTGCTCACGAGGCATGGGAAGCTGGCAAGCTTGATGCTGAAGTGATGACGGCATATGCCGAACCTTACAAAGATTTCTTGCGCCGTGATAACACCATTCGCAGCGACAGCAAGCTCGAGGGCTACGCCAAGTTGAAACCAGTGTTTGATCGCAAGCACGGCACTGTTACCGCAGCGAATAGTACGCCACTCACCGACGGTGCTGCAGCGGTGTTATTGATGACCGAAAGTAAAGCGAAAGCACTCGGCTACGATATTCTTGGTTACATCAAGAGTTATGCATTTACCGCTATCGGTGTCGAAAAAGACATGTTGATGGGGCCGTCTTACGCCACGCCGTTGGCATTAGATCGTGCCGGTATGAAGCTTAGCGATCTGGATCTTATCGATATGCACGAAGCCTTTGCCGCGCAAACCTTAGCGAACGTGAAGATGTTTGCCAGTAAAACCTTTGCCGAGCAAGAGTTGGGGCGCAGCGAAGCGATTGGCGAAATTGATATGGACAAATTCAATGTACTCGGTGGTTCAATTGCTTACGGTCACCCGTTTGCAGCAACAGGCGCGCGCATGATTACGCAAACCCTAAATGAACTGCGCCGCCGTGGTGGTGGCACTGCGCTGACAACTGCTTGTGCGGCGGGTGGTCTCGGTACAGCTATGATTTTGGAGGCAGAATAATGAACGACTCGCAACGCGCATTTACCCTAGAAACTCGCGAGGATGGCGTCGCCGTCATTCATATTGACGTGCCTGGCGAATCAATGAACACCTTAAAGGCTAGTTTCGCCGATGAAGTGAGCAAGGTTTTAGCCCAGTTTGAACAAGAAAAAGATCTGAAAGGCGTGGTGGTGATCAGCGACAAACCCGGATCGTTCGTTGCTGGCGCCGATATCAGCATGATCGATGCCTGTGAGACAGCAGCTGATACGGAAAGCTTAGCGCGCCAAGGGCAGGCTATGTTTGATCGCATTGAGCAGCTCAAAGTGCCGGTAGTGGCTGCCATTGATGGTGCCTGTCTTGGTGGCGGCTTAGAGCTAGCAATGGCGTGCCACTATCGTGTCTGTACCGATAGTGACAAGACCGTGATTGGCTTACCAGAAGTACAGCTTGGCTTATTACCGGGCTCAGGTGGCACGCAACGTTTGCCGCGCTTGATCGGCATTCAAAAGGCTTTGCCGTTGATTTTAACCGGTAAGCAGCTACGCCCAAAACAAGCCAAGAAACTCGGCATTGTTGATGATGTGGTACCGGCCAGTATCTTGCTTGAAGCAGCAGTTGAACAAGCTCTAGCGGGTAAAGCGCGGGTACGCAAAGCGAAGCTATCGACCATCGAAAAAGCACTGGAAAAGACCAGTTTTGGTCGCGGCATCATATTCAAAAAGGCGCGTGAACAGGCGCAGGCAAAAGCCAAAGGCAATTATCCAGCGCTGGATAAAATTATCGATACTATTGCCTTCGGAGCTGATCACGGTTTCCAAGAGGGACTTGCTTACGAGGCCAAGCAGTTTGGTGCGCTGGCAATGACGCCTGAGTCGAAGCAACTGCGTAATATCTTCTTTGCGACCACTGCGATGAAAAAAGAGACTGGAGCTGGCGATACTCAGCCTGCAAAGGTACATCGGGTTGGTGTGCTCGGTGGTGGCTTAATGGGTGGTGGTATTGCTTATGTAACTGCAGTCAAAGCCGGAATTCCGGCGCGCATTAAAGATATCGCTGAGCAAGGTATTGTGCATGCCATGCGTTATAGCTATGACTTGTTGAACAAGAAAGTGAAGCGCAAGCACATGCCACGCGCGGAACTTGAGAAAACCATGTTACGGCTGAGCGGTACTCTCGATTATAGCGGTTTCGAGCGCGTTGATATGGTGATTGAAGCGGTATTTGAAGATCTCGAACTGAAGCAGAAAATGGTCGCTGACATCGAAGCCGCAGCTAAACCGGAAACGATTTTTGCAACCAATACCTCGAGTTTGCCAATCACGCAAATCGCGGCTAAGGCAGAGCGTCCGGAGAATGTCATCGGACTTCATTACTTCTCGCCGGTTGATAAAATGCCGTTGGCAGAAATCATTACCCATGAGAAAACTTCGGATGCGACCATTGCCACTACAGTTGCGTTGGCCAAGCGTCAGGGCAAAACTCCGATTGTCGTCAAAGATGGTGCAGGTTTTTATGTCAACCGGATTTTAGCGCCGTACATGAACGAAGCGGCGCGCTTGGTGCTCGGTGGTGAACCTATCGAGGTGGTTGACAAAGCCTTGGTCAAGTTCGGTTTTCCAGTAGGACCGATGAAGTTGATGGACGAAGTGGGTATTGATGTGGCATCGAAAGTTGCGCCGATCATGGCGAATGAGCTGGGTGATCGGTTCCGCGCGCCAGATGCTTTCAGCAAATTGCTTGATGACGGTCGTAAAGGCAAGAAAAACAAGAAAGGCTTCTATGACTACCAAGGTAAAAAGCCCGGCAAAGTGGTCGATAGCAGCGTATATCAATTGCTCGGCGTGCAACCGCAAGCTCAATTAACTGGCGCTGAAATTGCGCAACGAACGGTGTTTTTGATGCTCAACGAGGCTGTTTACTGTCTTGCTGAAGGTATCATTCGCAGTCCACGTGACGGTGACATCGGTGCTATTTTCGGTATCGGCTTCCCACCGTTCCGTGGTGGCCCTTTCCGTTATATGGATAGCCTTGGTTGCGCCGAAGTCGTAGGCCAGCTACGTGCGTACAGCAAACAGCATGGCGACCGTTATGAACCAGCACCCCTGCTGGTAGAAATGGCAAATGCCGGGAAAAAGTTCTACCCTGAAGATTAAGTGTTGAATGATGAGCGGCGGTTCGCCGTCGCTCGTTGTTAGATTGGAGGTTATGGTTGTGTTTATTGCGCTGTGTTGTATGTTGTCTGCGCTGTTGCTGTATATTCAAGCTTTAAAAAACGCTATGGGAGCCAAGCGCTGGGGCGCTGCAGGTCTAGTATTGGGTCCACTAGTGCTACCTTTCTTTGTCTCTCACAAACGAATGTTGATGCTGCGCACACTTGGACGTGGCAATGTCGTTTGGCAACCTCATTAAATTGTAGGTTTAGTTTTCAGACTCGCCAGTGTGGTGCTGATGTGCTCTAAGAAGTGCTCGCGCCGCAATGGCTGGGCGAATAAGTAACCTTGGGCAAATTCACATTTTAAGTGGCTGAGAGTTGCCGCTTGTTCTTGGTCTACCACACCTTCTGCTACGACGTCTAAGCCAAGGTTATGTGCCATGGCAACAATTGACGCGACCATGTTGCGGTCACGTTCGGCGCCGTTGATGTCATCGATGAAAGCTTTATCGATTTTGAGTGTCTGGATGGGGAAGCGTTTCAGATACGCTAATGATGAATAACCCGTACCAAAATCATCAAGTGCCAAATGGATGCCGCAGTTATTCAGCTCGGTCATGATTTCGATGGCACGTTCAGGATCATCCATCACCACACCTTCGGTGATCTCGAGCTCTAGGTACTGCGGATTTAGCCCTTCTTCTTTGAGAATGCTCATGATGCGCTGGGTTAAATCGGGTTGCAGGAACTGCTTGGCGGATAAGTTGACTGCTACACGACCCTGCACGGCACCGGCTTCGACCCACTCACGCATATCGCGGCAGGTTTGTCGTAACACGCGTTCACCGACTTCAATGATCAGGCCGGTTTCTTCGGCAAGCGGAATAAATTCTGCTGGGCTAACGATACCAACGTCAGGTAACTCCAACCGTACTAAGGCTTCCAAACCGACAAATTTTTGCGTGCGTAAGGATACTTTAGGCTGGTAATGGACTTGCAGATAATTGTTACGCAATGCATGACGTAACTGGTTTTCGACTTGTAGGCGGCGCACGGCGTTTTTGTTCATAGATTCATTAAAGAACTGATGCGCGGCACCACCAGCGTTTTTCGCGTGATACATAGCGGTATCAGCGTTTTGCAGTAATTCTTGTGACGATTGACCATCGCTTGGGTAAACCACGATACCAATTGAGCTACTGACGACAATATCGTGACCGTTTATGTGAAACGGTTGTGCTAGGCAGTCGAGAATACGCTTGGCAGCGTTAGTGATGACGCGTACGTCTGCGGTATCTTCAAGCAACAGAATAAACTCGTCGCCACCTAGGCGGTAAAACGTATCTTGTGGACGACCGACTTCTGCAACGCGCTCAGCAACGTGCATGAGTAAGTGATCGCCGACTTCATGACCGAGCGAGTCGTTGATTTTCTTAAAGTCATCCAAGTCAAACAGCAAGAGCGCGTGCATGATGCGCTTGCGAACTAGGTTTGAATGGCTTACTTGGAAGTAAGAACGATTAGGTAATCCGGTCAGCGTGTCCGTATTCGACAAGCGACGCAATTCGCGTTCAGCATTTTTGCGCTCGGTAATATCCGAGAAAGTGGCAACATAATACGAGATTTCATTGCCCTCATCGTAAATTGCATCGAAAGTGAGTTCGATTTGGTACATGGTACCGTCTTTGTGCACATCTTCGAGCTCGCCATGCCAACTGCCTTGCTGCTGGACGATTTGCTTGATTTGGTCGAGATAGTCAGGGCTGTAAAGTGTGAACTGTAGCGCTCGGCCAATCATGTCTTCGCGACTATACCCGGTAATTTTACTGAACGACTGGTTGGTCTCAACGACTTTAAACTCATGATCGTAGATGCATACGCCGTCCGATATGTTAGTAATTGACGCTGCCAACATTTTCAGCCGCTCTTCGGCTTTTACTAGAGGCGTAATGTCTTTGAGCGTCCCTGTCATGCGCAGCGGCTGTTGCCGATCGTCGTAGGCGACAATTTTGCCACGATCGAGCACCCATACCCAGCCCTTGTCGGAGGCTACGCGATAAGTTTGCTCGTAATGATTGGTGCGACCGTCAAGGTAATCCTGCAAGGTACGCTGGACTTTCTTGATGTCCTGCGGATGGATGTTGGTTTTACTATGACCGATGCCGGCGCGAATACCGTCTTCGGGGAATTTCTTCAAATGCCGCCAGGTATTGTGTCGATGTAGGTCGTCGTTATTGATGTGCCAGTCCCACAACTGGTCACCGCTACCCCATAAACTTAGTTTGAGGCGCTCTTCACTATCACGTAGCAAATGCAATGCTTGGCGCCGCGCGCTTAAGGTCGTGCCAAAGGCAATCAGAATGCCAAGTAACATAGCTGCGTACAGCGCTATCGCCCAGGGGGACAGCCAGAAGGGAGCAGCCACGTTAACATCGATACGACGTTCGCCGAGCCATACTTCACCGTTGGGTGAAGCTTCGACGACAAACTGATAGGCACCAAAATCGAGATTGGTATAAGTAGCACGACGATATTCCGCGTCAGTGTACACCCATTCTTTGTCAAAGCCCTCTAACTTGTAGCGATAGTAAAGGCGTTGCGCAGCGGGTGCATAAGGCGCACCAAATTCAATCGTAAAGGCTTTGTCGAGGTCAGGAAGGAACAGTGTATCAGCGTTATAGAGCTGCGCTTTGTTGCGCTTATCGAGTTCATCAGCGCTGATCGGTTCATTAGCAATACGTAAGCTAATGAGTTCAACGCGCCAACTGTTATCGAGCTGTGGCTGTAATGCAAAGGAAGGCGCGATGACGAATAATAAGATGAACCAAGGTGCGGCAACACTCAGACATCCCAATAGGCTAAGCCGTTGGGGGCTCAACAACCACAACTTGCTAAATCGTTGTTTGAGATGCACTGGGGTTCCTGATGTTGGGTTGTGTTTGGCCACAACTCTTATTTTTGTTATGTTTGAGACAAATTAACGAATATTTTCGATGCTGTCAAAGCTCTTTAGGAGTCGCTGAAAGAAAGCCTTGCTGTTCGGTCGCACTTAGAACCTTGCGAATCTCGTTCAAGAAGAAATAACTATCATTTTTTTCAAGGGTTTGCGCTATTTTTTCGAGTCTATCAAAGGTGACGTGGGGGGCTGCAATACAAGTCCACAAACGTTGACTACGCAAGCGTAAATTGACGTCTGGTTCGCGTAGTTTTTGCACAAGGAAGTTTTGAATTTTGGGCAATTCATCCGCTAAGTCAGCTAATTGTGCAATAAACGTGCTGCGAAAATGCTCAATTCGTTCGTATAAATACTGACTGTCATACTGACTGGATTGCACGTAGAGTAACAACTGCGGACGTTGCTCAATCGGCATATAGGTACTACCGACTAAGTAGCCAAGCTGCTCGTGCGTGCGCAGCTGATTAAACAGATGTGGTTGGATAAACTGATTCAGTAACAACAGCGTTGTTTGCTCAAGAATGCTGCTTCCTGCAGTTTGGATGACGAGCATTGCTGCATGGTCTTTGTGTCGCGTCTGCAAGTTCCCGCGGGTTTGCCAGCGCCCCTCTTGTTTCAAGTTCTGTATTGAACGGGTAGGGGGTATACTTTCCTGCAGTCCGCTGGTCAAGGCGAAATCCTGCTGCGCTCGCAGCAATAAAGGCTCTAGTGTCATGCGCGGGAGGTCACCATGGGCAAATATTTTTAATTCTGCAGTCTCAAATAAGGTGCTTTGCCAGTGAGCAAAATCAGCTTCACTTAAATTGCCAAGTGCGTTCGCTAAATCCGTAAGCGAGTACATATGCGGTTGGAGCAAGACGTTCAAGCGTGCGAACAACAGATTCAATGGCTTATTCGCCAGCGCAGATTGCCAATTGGCGGTTAATTTTTGCTGAATATCTTGCCAACGTTCAGTATTAAAGTGTGTCGTTTTAAATGCCGCAAGTAGGTGCTCTGTAAGCTTCACAACACCCGGAGAGTAGCCGCTGACATGCAAGGTTAAGCCGTATTGTTGTGGATAGATATTGAAATGTAAGCCAGCGATTTCGGCGTCATAACAGGCCTCATTGAGCCTGTCTATCATCAGTTCAGCCCATAATCGGGCGCACGCATAATGATGCGCTGACGCCGTTGCATTGGGCAGGGTAAATTGGCTGTAAATATGCGCTTTTGGCGCGCGAAAATCGGGGTCGTGCAGCCACCAAAGGGTAAGCCCTGATTCGACCAATTCAAACTGCGGATGCTGATGCTGTGGACTCTCAATTTCAGCGGGTGCGCCAAGCTCGCGAAGATAGGGATTCGGTTGCGCCAATTTCGCCCAAGTCGCCGGGGGTTTATGCCAAAGTTGTTGCTGTGCTATGGAAATAGGCCGAAATTGATAGTGAGTGCCATAGAGCGGCTCAAAACTATCGACCTCTACTTCTTTATGGATGAGTGTTGCGCGCAGGTACTCTGGCGTCATGTGACTCAGCAAGCGCTGTGCTTGTTGTAGATCCAGTCCATCCATACGGTAATCGCCAAAAATCACATCTTGCGGCGCATAGTGATGCATATTGATCGCAAGTTGTGGTGCTAGGTCGCTGGTGCGAGCCGGTTCTTGGAAACGAAAGGCATTTGCTATCGCCGTTTGACGTTCCGCATAGCGCCAGTCCTCAAGTCCTTGGTCGCGGATCAACTGAATCGCCGCAAAAACTTGCTCGACGATAGTATCAATCGCATGCATCCCAGAATCGGTTAGCTGCATGTTGATATTAAAGTCTTTAAAGTTACTTCCGCTAATACCGCCACCGGCTGACAGACTATTGATGAGATTGCGTCGATGTAATTCGGCGTACAGACTACCAGGCCCCTCATAGCCGAGCATATGGGCGATAAAACTGGTCGTTTTGTTGCGATAATCCGCGTCAATGCCAGGTAAGGCAAAGGCGAGGATCAAACGTCTGGCGTCCTTGAGAGGACGCACATTCAAACGAATCCCTAGCTGTTCGGGCAAGTATAAAGGGTGCGTTAATGCCGTTTTCTCGGGGCCATTACCTTGAATGGGGGCGAAGTGGTGCTGCGCAAGTTGGGCCAAGTCGGTCAGTGACTGTGGTCCTGCTAATACCAGTGTCATGCGATTGGCACGATACCATTGGCGAAAGAACTCACGCAGACGCTGTTCAAGGTGCGTCGTTGAGCCGTTGGGGCTCAAAGTGTCGAGGTTTCCTACAGAGAATTTACGAAATGGATGTGCTGGATTAGCGGTCGCTTTATGAACCTGATAAAGCCTTCTTAGTTCATCATTACGCTTGAGCCGATATTCAGATTCAACAGCTTGAATTTCTTTGGCAATCCATTCATGTTTAAAAAGTGGCTGGTAAAAAAACCGCGAGAAGCGTTCGAGTGCGCCAACAAAAGCGTTGGCATCGCAGTGAAAATAATAACTACTATATTCGGTTCCGGTCCAAGCGTTATGATTACCACCATGCTGATGGATGTAATCTTGGTACGCCGTGGCTTGCGGGAAATCTTCGGTACCCAGGAACAGCATGTGCTCAAGAAAGTGAGCTAGGCCTTGGGTATCTTCAGGGTCTTGAAAGTGTCCTGCAGCGACAGCTAGAGCTGCTGTACTCTGTTGAGCTTGGGGGTCGTGGATGAGGGTGCAACGCAAGCCATTATCAAGCTCGACCATCGCGTAATGGCGATGGTCGGTAGGGCTTTGAATGATATCAGTGAATAGATCAAGGCTGTTGCTTGCGTCCATACACTCCCCATGTAGCGTTAAAATTTCGGAAGTGCGCTGGCAACGGCCTAGTTATTGATCCAGCGGCGTATCGAAGTTTTTCGGGCGGTCAAAATCGCCTTCGTAGCTTGCCAGCTTATCGTTCTCAAAGGTTAGTGTAATCGCGCGACGGTAGTCATCGCCGCGACCAGATTCCATATTGAATACGTAATACCAAGTGTCACTAGCAAATACGTTGTCGGCAACAGGCGCGCCGAGCACGTAATTGACTTGTTCTTTGGTCATACCAATACGGAGTTGGTCTACATCACGTTGCTCAAGGTAATTTCCTTGCGGTACATCGATGCGATACACCAGTCCTTCAAATACGGAGCAACCGCTGAGCGCGATCACCATGCCGGCAATCAATAATTTTTTCATAAATAGTCTTGTTACTTCTAGTTGGTGTAAATACTAGTTGTTGATGATAAACAATGCAGCATCGAATAACTAGCCTTGTCGACCAGATAGACAGACATCGATAGTGATGGTTCCCTTTTAGCTTGCAGTTGCTAACAATTCTCGCGCATTTGCCTTAGTCGTATCCGTAACTTTGTCGCCGCCGAGCAAACGTGCCAGTTCAATAACGCGGTTGTCATCGTCAAGAGCTGTCATGCGGGTTTCGGTGGTTTCACCGTCGGTTGTTTTTTCAACTTGCATTTGCTGGTGCGCATGGGCGGCGACTTGCGGTAGGTGAGTCACACAGATCACTTGTGCCGCTTGGCCTAGCTGACGTAAAAGCTTGCCGACGGTCGCTGCAGTGGCACCGCTCACACCCACGTCGACCTCATCAAACATGAGGGTTGGCGTCGTCATCTGTGCTGCGGTAATGACTTGAATCGCAAGACTAATACGTGACAGCTCGCCACCAGAGGCTACTTTTGCAAGAGACTGCAAGGGTTGTCCAGGGTTGGTTGTGACTTGGAAATTGATTTGATCAGTACCTAATTTAGTCGCCGGGGCTTTTTCATCGTGTTCTACGCCAACGACAAACCGACCATGTGGCATATTCAAGCCGCGCATGGATGCCGAAATCTGCTCGCTAAGCTCATGTGCTGCCTGCTGGCGTTGTTGACTTAACTTCTTGGCAAGTTCGCGGTAAGTTTTTGCCGCTGCTTGTACGGCTTCATCTGATGCCGCAAGCTCTGTTTCACTCGCCATTAAAGCCTCGAGCTCAGTAGTGAGCTGCTGTTGCAGTTGTGGTAGTGCTTGCGGTTCAAGCTGATGTTTGCGGGCAAGTTGTATCGCTTGCGTCACACGCTGTTCAGTGGCAACTAAAGAGCTTTCATCTAAATCAATGGCATCACTGTAATGACGTAGCTCTCGCGCAGCTTCCTCGATTTGCACACTCGCTTCAGCAAGCAATTTTACCAATGGCTCAAGCGCATCGTCATTATCTACTTGCTGATCAAGGCGCTGTAACGCAGCCTGAACCAAACTGTAGGCATTGTTGTGCTCACCTTCGTATAAAGCATTCAGCGCAAACTGACTATCTTCTTGTAACGCTGAGCTGTTACTTAGACGCTTGTGTTGTTGTTCGAGCTCTTCATACTCACCTTCACGCAACGCGAATTGTTCTAATTCTTCGATTTGATAGCGCACTAATTGCATGCGCGATTGCCGCTCTTCTTGTTGCTGTAAGCCCAGTTTTTGCTGCTTACGCAACTGATACCAATGTTGATAAGCCGCAGCGACATCCTGCAGCAGAGTTTGGTGACGGGCGTAACTGTCAAGTAGCAAAAGTTGGTGCTCAGGGCGGGTCAACAATTGATGTTCATGCTGACCATGGATGTTCACCAGCAGTGGCGCGAGTTGTTTTAACTGCGCAAGGTTCACTGGATAACCATTGATCCAGCCTTTGGAGCGGCCTTCACGGGTGACCAAACGCCGCAGAACGCAGTGTTCAGGTTCGTCTTCATCAAGTAGTTCTTGTTGTTCAAGCCATTGCTGTGCTGGGCTGATCGCGGTGAGTTGAAAGCTGGCGATGACTTCTGCTTTATCGGCATCGCTGCGCACCAAGTCGCTATCGGCGCGATCGCCGAGGCATAGCCCCAAGGCATCAAGGGCAATTGATTTACCCGCACCGGTTTCACCAGTAATAGCGGTCATGCCTGCTTGGAAGTCGATACTGAGCTGTTTGACTACAGCTAGATTACGCACTTGTAAATGCACCAACATAGAAGGTCTCCTCTCGAACAACTACTGTGTTTGTGTACAGTAGTTATACAGTATTTATACAGTATTGCAAGAGGACACTTAAAACAGTCGGCTACCCCAACCAAGTTTGTTTCTTAACACCTTGTAATAGCTATGGTCTTTGGGATGAATTAAGCGCAGTGTATGCGCATATTTGTGAATGATCACTTCATCGTCGGGGAGGACTTCGATGCGCCGATGACCATCGCAACTAAGTTGCAAGGTACCGTTATTGGGCGCTGGTCGAATATGCAAGGTGCTGCTAGCATCGACCACTATCGGACGACTACTTAGGGTATGCGGAAACATAGGAACCAGTTGAATGGCATCGATGTTGGGCGCCAAAATGGTGCCGCCGGCCGACAAAGAATAGGCGGTCGAACCTGTGGGTGTACTAATAATGAGGCCGTCGGAGCGCTGGCTGTAGACAAAGTCATCGTTGACGTAGACCTCGAACTCAATCATGTGCGCAACTTTGTCAGAATGCAGCACGATTTCGTTGATAGCGCGGCCCACATCATGGCGCCGCCCATCTCGAATCACCTCTGCTTGCAATAAAAAGCGTTGTTCTGCGACAAACTCGCCCTTAAGCACTGGCAATAGCTGTACCAATAGTTGATCTGGATCGATATCGGTGAGAAAGCCGAGGTTACCGCGGTTGACTCCGATCACAGCTATGTCACATTCACACAGCACACGGGCAGCGCCCAGCATATTGCCGTCGCCGCCAACGACAATCGCCAGGTCGGCGACTTCACCGAGCCGCTCCAGTGGATAAGTAGGCAACTCGCTGTGCGCAAGTTGCGCTGCGGTGCGTTCTTCGACAATGACGGTAAAGCCATGCGCGGTAAGCTCTTTTGCTAAAGCAACCAAGGTACTATGCGTAGCTTCATGGTTGACCTTACCAAGCAGTGCAATACGTTCAAATGCAAAAGCAGTAGCTGACGCCATTCGATTTCCTTAAAATTTGTCCGAGCAGCCCTTGAATCACTTAGTGCTGCCCCCATAACAGTGCACAAGGTTAGTTATATCACATTGAAAGAGTAACGAAACATGACGAAACAAGAATCTGCACAGGAAAATCAACAGGCCGAAGCGCAATCGGTAGATGAGCATCAACAAGCGGACGCTGAGGTTGCGACCGACGAGAGCCAAGTAGCACAAGAAGAAACTTTAACTCAGGAAGCTGATGAACGCTTAGCCGAACTAGAGTTGGCGCTGGTAACGGCTGAGCAGCGTGCAGACGAGGCAAATGACCGTGCTGTGCGTGCGGTCGCTGAAATGGAGAACATCCGTCGTCGAGCTGCACAAGAAGTAGACAAGGCGCATAAGTTTGCGTTAGAGAAATTCGCGAATGAGCTGTTAACTACCGTTGATAATCTCGAGCGCGCGTTGCAGATTGCTGCAGATGCTGAAGATGTCAATGCAAACTTTCTTGAGGGTATCGAGCTTACCTACAAAGGCCTGCAGAGCACGTTGAACAAATTTGGTGTAGAGGCTGTGGGTGAAGAAGGCGAAGTGTTCAATCCAGACTTACATCAAGCCATGTCGATGCAAGCGGTAGAAGGTAAAGACAACAATACTATCCTTGCTGTCATGCAAAAAGGCTACACTTTAAGCGGGCGACTGCTTCGTCCGGCCATGGTGATGGTAGTGAAGAATTAAGCTTTTATCGCAGAAAAATTTTTAATTTAAGCGAAACAGCGCATTTGCGTTGTTTCGCTTTTTTATACAACTTATTGTCTATTGACTCTCCAATTAGCGCAAAAAAGCACCTTTTCGTAGTTGTAAATCTACCGATATTTATTACTATTGTTAGAAGGGTGCTCATTCCTTGAGCAAGCTGTCCCTACGTTTTGACGTCAACACAACAATAAAAAAGTGAAGGACATCTTATGATCCAGTTAGCAGAAGAGCTGAAACTCAGCCGTCTCGCGCTGGCCTTGGGTTGTGTATTTGCTGCCTCGAGCGGCGCTGTACACGCGCAAGACACCGGTGATCAAGACGATGACAATAATGCGGAAGAAGTGACCGAAAAAATCCAAGTTACCGGCTCACGTATCCGTACCGACGGCTTAGACCAAGCCTCTCCAGTAGAAATCATTAGCTCCGACGAAGCAGTTGATCAGGGTCTTGTCACCTTGGGTGATTTGCTGCGTACCTCAACCGTTGCCGCCGGCTCGAACCAAATCACCGCTGCCGCATCAACGGCGTTTGTGACAGAAGGTGGTACGGGTACCGAAACTTTGTCATTACGTGGTTTGGGTGCGAATCGTACGTTGGTGTTGTTGAACGGTCGTCGTATCGGTCCAGCGGGTACGCGTGGGCAGGTAAATGCGTTTGACCTTAACATTATGCCGTTGGCAGCGATTGAGCGTGTCGAAATTTTAAAAGACGGTGCTTCTTCACTTTACGGTTCTGATGCCGTCGCTGGTGTTGTGAACATCATCACCAAAGATGGCGACGAAAGTAACTTTAACGTGAACTATAGCCACCCATTTGATGATGGCGGTGCTTCAGCACGTATCAACGGTACACTTGGGCGCAGTTTCGACAGCGGCTCTTTCCGTATCGTCGGTGACTACCAGAAGACTCAAGAATTGACGCGTGGCGATCGCGATTTCTTCGCTTGTGCGAGTCCTTACGTTATCGATCCAAGTACGGGTGACCGCGCGGATATCATCGATCCACGCACAGGCAGCTACCATTGTAATGACTTACCTTGGGGCCATGTCTGGATTTATGATTACTCTGGTCTCGTACCACCGGGTACGCTTGCTCAGTATGACTACGACGGTGACCTAGGTAATTACCTGACACCGTTCAACGAGTGGCAAGATGGTCCAGGCGCCATGCGCACCCCAGAGGGCTGGTATCCAGTTGGATTCGACCAAGCATCAGATGCGTTGGTGAATGCTGACCACCCATTCCAAGATCTCGAAACCTTGTCGCCGGAAACTGAAGTTGCAACGGCATTCTTGCAAGGTGAGTACTGGATGAGCGATACCACTACCTTGTACGGTGAGGTATTGCTGAACCGCCGGAAAACTATCTCTAACGGTTATCGTCAGTTCTGGAGTTACATCTACAACGAGGACTTCTTTGCGGGTAATACCTTGTCTGAAGGTTGGACAGGCGCGCAATGGTTGAGTCCAACTGCTATCACTGATCATTCAGGCAGCGAGATCACCGTTGATTACCGTCGCTTTGTGGTCGGTTTAGAAGGTATGGTCGGCGACTGGAACTGGGATGTGAACTATCAAAGCAGTTACAGCGACGGTGAGTATCAGAACAAAATCATCTACCAAGATGCGATTTTCGACCAAAACTTCCTGACCGGTTCGTGCGAAGGGATGGACCTCTCGGTGCGTGGTATTCCATGTCAAGATATCCCTTGGTTGGACCCACAGTTCCTGGCTGGTAATATCTCACAAGGCATGAAGGACTTCTTGTTCGGTGAAGAGACGGGTAACACCATCTACAAACAAGAAACCCTAGAAGGATTGATTTCAGGTCAAGCCTATGACCTACCTGCCGGACCTATCGGTATGGCATTGGGTATGCAATGGCAGAGCGATGAAATCGTTGACACTCCCGGAGACGTAACGCTGGCGCGTAACGCATGGGGTTCGAGTGCAGCTGGTATTACACGCGGTAAATCAACCACTAAAGCCTTCTTTGGTGAGTTCCAGTTGCCTATTCTACGCGATGCTGCATTTGCAGAACGTCTAGATGTTTCATTGTCGGGTCGTTGGACTGATGTATCGACCTACGGTAGCGATACCACCTTTAAAGCGAGTGTGAACTGGTTAGTTGGTGAAGGTTTCCGTATCCGTGGTTCACGCGGTACCTCATTCCGTTCTCCGGCACTGTACGAGCTGTTCTTGAACGACCAATCAAGCTTTATTGGCCAGCGTAGTATCGACCCATGTATTCGTTGGGGCGAGGGTGCTGACGATGGTTCTATCAACCCGTTTGTAGCTGCGAACTGTGAAGCTGACGGCATTCCACGTGACTACGCTGGCGGCGCCATTTCAGCGACAGTCTTCACGGGTGGCGGTTTTGGTCAGTTAGAAGCTGAAACCTCAGTGGCTGAAACTTTCGGCTTTGTGTGGATTCCAGACTTCACTGAATTCAGTATGAGCGTCGATTATTTCGATATTCAAATCGATGGTGAAGTGACCTTGCTGTCAGCCGCTCAGATCGTGGGTGGTTGTTATGCATCAGAGAACTTCTCGACTGAACCTTTATGTGATCAGTTCTTCCGTAACGAAACCGATCTTCGCGTTGAAGAAGTTGAAGGTAATTACTTGAACATCGCATCACAAACCAACCGTGGTGTGGATTTACAATTTAACTACCCGTTCAGCACTGATTTCGCTGAGTTCAACGTACGTTATGAGCACACGATTCAAATCGAAGCTTCGCGTAAGTTGTTACCTACCAGTACTCCACAAGATCGTGTAGGTGAGCTCGGTAGTCCAAAACATGTGGGCAACTTAAGCTTGGCCATGATGATGGACGACTGGAGCTATAACTGGACCACGCGCATGATTGGTTCTGCTTCAAATCATGATGAGTACGGCGGTTTTGAAACCAGCTACTATGGCGAAACCGTGCTTGTCGACTTGGATACACCAACTACGTTCTATCACGCAATTTCAGCAACACGTGACTGGGACAATTTGAGCTTGACCTTCGGTGTAGCCAATGCGTTTGACAAAGAACCACCACAAGTCTCAAGCGTTTACGCGACCACCATCGGTACTGCTGCGTTCTACAGTCAGTACGATTGGTTTGGCCGTCGGGCGTTCGTGAACTTGACGTACCAGTTCTAAACTCGGTACAAATAGGTATGCAAAATGCCGGCGTTTTGCCGGCATTTTCTTATCTACGCCGTGCCCAATGGGCCTATAACAACTAAAATGAGAACATCCCATGGTCAGAGTGCATACGAAGCCCGATACGTTAAATGAGTTGAATCCGCAATTTCAGCAACAAGTACTTACCGTGCCGGTCTTTCTGAATTCAGTGCCTAAATGTGGCACCCATCTGATTCGCAACATTTTTCGTATGTTTGTGCCGGTGAATCAGCAATATCATGACGCATTTATTCAAATCCCTTTGTTACGTCAGCACATTCACGCCTTCAATCCATTACAACCAAAACTCAGCTGGGGACATTTATTATTCTCGGATGAATCGGCGATGGCGTTGCGTAAATCAAAGCAAATTGTGGTCGTGCGGGACCCTTATGATTGGGTGTTAGCGCGCGCACGGTTCTTTTTATCGGATAATTTTCAGGGCAATCTTGAGCACCTTAAAAGTGGTCAGATCAAACTTGATGAAATTATCAACTTGATGATTTTTGGGATTCACGACAAAGCGCCATCGATGAGCGACATCTATACCCATAATGCTGTGGCTTGGCTGGGAACGGGCGTTAACTTAGTGCGCATGGAAGAGCTACTGCACCATGTCAAAAACCTCGAAACCGATGAGGCAGAAGCTTATTTTCGTGAGCTTCTAAGTATTCTTCAGTTGCGTGAGTTCCCAAGCGACTGGCGTGAACGGGTGCGGGTCGGCTCCGATCGTGAGCAAAGCGGAACCTACCGTGACAACCTCAGCAATACTGCGTTTGAAATCCCTGCACAATTGAGCGAGCAGCAAAAACGTCTGGTTAATTATGCGGCTCCTGGGTTACGTGAAATTTTGGGGTATGGTCATGCAAAAACCTAAATTGGTGATTGTTGGTGGCGGATCGGCCGGTTGGATGACCGCTGCTTACTTGAACGGCGCACTGAATCGCCGCGGCGAAGATCCCCGTGTTGAAATTACGCTACTTGAATCACCCGATACGCCGCGGATTTCAGTTGGCGAGGCAACCATTCCGTCAATGCGCCATCTCCTTGCTGTGGTTGGCGTAGATGAAATCGAATTTATGAAAGTCACCGAGGCGACTTTTAAGCAATCTATCAAGTATGTGAATTGGGTGCACAAGGATAATAGTTTTTATCATCACCCTTTTAGTAGCATGCGCTTACAGCCGATTGACTATGCCGGACGGGACTGGTTGCAAAGCGATCGCAGCATTCCGTTTATGGAGACCTGCTCGATCCAGCCTCTGATCTGTGAATGGGGCCGGGCACCGCAAATGTTTGGTGAGTGGCGCATGGGCGCGCGTTTAAATTATGCGTATCAAATGAATGCGCAGAAGTTTGCCGATTACTTGCGAGACTTCTCTACTGCACGCGGCGTGACCCACATTAGTGCCAACATGGCCGAAGTGAGCAAGCACCCTAACGGCGATATAGCGGCAGTGACTACCGATCAAAGTCAACGTCTCGAGGCTGATCTATTTGTTGACTGTACTGGGTTTCGCGCCCTGTTGCTCGAGCAGCAAATGGGGGTTGGCTATCAAGACTTTAAACAGTTTCTGCTGTGCGACCGCGCAGTCACTATGCATGTACCTTATGATCGTTTTTATCCCGGTATGGTGCGCCCCTATACCACTGCGACGGCGCTCAGTAATGGCTGGATTTGGGATATTCCAATGCAAAGCCGACGCTCGATTGGCTATGTGCACAGCAGCGATTTCATTAATGAAGCCGATGCAGAAAAAGAAATGCGCGCTTATCAGGGCCCAGGCTGTGAAGACTTACCTTGTCGCTTTATTCCATTTAAAGCGGGCCGTCGGTTACAACAATGGCAGGGCAACTGTGTGGCGATTGGTTTATCTGGCGGCTTTATCGAACCGTTGGAGTCCACGGGGCTTTACTTAAGTGACTTAGGTGCGGTGTTGTTGGCCGAACACTTCCCTTGGCGGCGCGACGACCAAGCGGTGCTCGCCGAGCGTTATAATCGCTTAATGGCGAATCGCTATTTCGAAATACTCGATTTTATCAATATGCATTATTGCTTGACCAAGCGTACCGATACCGAGTTCTGGCGTACCGTGCAGCAAAAAGAGCACATCACCGAGCGCTTGCAGGCAAAATTTGAGTTTTGGCGTCATAAACCACCTAGTGCGCACGATTTCCAAGACCAATGGTTTATGCAGATGCCGACCGATGCTATAGCCGGCGCGCAACGGGATCAGCGACCCGTGACCGATACCGGTGGACTGTGGAACCATGAGAGTTACGAGTGCATTATGTATGGTATGGATGCACTGCGCGACGAATGTGATCAATGGTTCGGCACGCAGCGGCCACCTACGAAAGTTCACCCGGCGATCATGCAACGCTTAAAAATGGCACACCAGATGCTGCCACCCCATGCGCTTTGGTTGCAACGCGTGTTGGGCATGGCTGAGTATCCTACCGCGACCAAACCTGCAGGATGGGTTGCCTGACCTTTCAGGCAGCCTTTTTCTTAAAAAATTTTATCCCACCGCTTGTAATCTGCTTCGACACCCCCATAACACTGTCAACCATTTGATTACGGCCTGAAAAAAGGGATTGAAAAGCGCAAACGCGCACCCCATATCAGGTTTATAGATTCATTTTGAATGTTGGAGTTGGAGACAATCATGGGCAAAATTATTGGCATCGACTTAGGTACCACTAACTCGTGTGTAGCAGTTTTAGACGGCGGTAAAGCACGCGTTATTGAAAATGCGGAAGGCGATCGTACCACGCCTTCAGTGGTCGCGTTTACGGACGATGGTGAGACCTTAGTAGGTCAACCAGCGAAACGTCAGGCAGTGACCAACCCGAACAAAACTTTATTTGCGATTAAGCGCTTGATCGGTCGTCGGTTTGAGGACGAAGAAGTACAGCGTGATATCGGCATCATGCCATTCAAAATTGTCAAAGCAGACAATGGCGATGCATGGGTTGAAATTAATGACGAGAAAAAAGCGCCACCGCAAATCTCAGCTGAAATTCTGAAGAAGATGAAGAAAACAGCAGAAGATTTCCTCGGTGAGAAAGTAACCGAAGCGGTGATTACCGTGCCGGCTTACTTTAATGATGCACAGCGTCAGGCCACCAAAGATGCTGGCCGTATCGCTGGTCTAGAAGTGAAACGGATTATCAACGAGCCAACCGCGGCAGCACTTGCCTACGGTATGGACAAGAAGCAAGGCGACAACACCATTGCGGTCTATGACTTAGGTGGTGGTACTTTCGATATCTCTATTATCGAGATCGATGAAGTTGAAGGTGAGCACACCTTCGAAGTACTTGCGACCAACGGTGACACACACCTAGGTGGTGAAGACTTTGATAACCGCCTGATCAATTACTTGGTAGAGCAGTTCCAGAAAGACCAAGGTATCGACTTGCGTAAAGACCCGTTGGCGATGCAGCGTTTGAAGGAAGCTGCTGAAAAAGCCAAGATTGAGTTGTCATCTGCACAACAGACCGAAGTCAACTTACCGTACATTACGGCAGACAACACCGGTCCTAAGCACTTGGCGATTAAAGTGACACGTGCGAAGTTGGAGTCATTGGTTGAAGACCTGATTGCCAAATCTTTGGCACCAGTGAAGCAAGCACTTGCCGATGCTGGTTTGTCAGTGAGCGACATCAACGACATCATCATGGTCGGTGGTCAGACGCGCATGCCAAAAGTACAGCAAGCGGTGACGGATTTCTTCGGCAAAGAGCCACGTCGTGATGTGAACCCTGACGAAGCCGTTGCGGTGGGTGCTGCAGTGCAAGCAGGCGTATTGCAAGGTGACGTTAAAGACGTCTTGTTGCTTGACGTAACGCCACTGTCGCTCGGTATCGAAACTATGGGCGGCGTGATGACCAAGTTGATTGAGAAAAACACCACGATTCCGACTAAGCAATCGCAAGTGTTCTCAACAGCTGACGATAACCAATCAGCGGTAACAGTGCATGTTATTCAGGGTGAGCGTAAGCGCGCTGCGGATAACAAATCACTAGGACAGTTCAATCTTGAGGGTATTCGCCCAGCGGCACGTGGTGTGCCGCAAATCGAAGTTACTTTTGATTTGGATGCGGATGGTATTTTGCATGTATCGGCGAAAGACAAAGATACTGGCAAAGAGCAAAAAATCACCATCAAAGCTTCATCTGGTTTGAGTGATGATGAAGTCGAGAAAATGGTACGTGACGCCGAGGCACACGCTGAGGAAGATCGGAAGTTCGAAGAGATGGTGCAAGTTCGTAACCAAGCTGATGGCCTCGTGCATGCCACGCGTAAGCAATTAGAAGAAGTGGGCGAAGGCTTGGATAGCGCCGAAAAAGAGAAAATTGAAACGGCTATCAATGAACTTGAAGCGGCTGTGAAGAGCAACGATAAAGAAGCTATCGAAGCCAAACAGCAGGCGTTGATTGAAGCATCTGGCAAGCTCATGGAAGCAGCACAGCAAAAAGCACAGCAAGCGGGCGGTGCGGAGGCTGGTGGCCAGCAAGCGAAGCAAGACGACGATGTTGTTGATGCTGAGTTTGAAGAAGTCAAAGACGACGACAAGAAGTAATCCTACGCCCACCGGGTGTCTGTGATCACAACGCACGGGGGTTGCCAGCAGGTGGCCTCCGTGCACTTGTATCAGGACAAAGCAAATAGAAGAGTGGAAGACGCAAGATTATGGCGAAACCAGATTTGTATGAAGTGCTGGGCGTAAGCAGAGATGCCAGCGAACGCGACATCAAGAAAGCCTACAAACGTATGGCGATGAAGTATCACCCAGACCGCACCAAAGGTGATAAAGAACTTGAGCAAAAATTTAAAGAAGTAAAGACAGCCTACGAAGTGCTGACCGATCCGCAAAAACGCGCCGCTTACGACCAATACGGGCATGCAGCGTTTGAACAAGGCCAAGGTGGTTTTGGCGGTGGTGGTGCCGGTGGCGCTGACTTTGCAGATATTTTTGGTGATGTGTTCGGTGATATCTTTGGCGGTGGACGTCGTGGCGGTCGCGCGCAAGCTGCGCGAGGTGCTGACTTACGCTACAACCTCGAGTTGTCGCTCGAAGAAGCCGTACGTGGCAAAGAAGTCGAACTGAAGATTCCAAAACTGTCTGAGTGTGAAGATTGCGATGGCTCTGGCGCACGCGCTGGCAGTAGCGCGGAAACCTGTAGCCACTGTCATGGCAGTGGTCACATTCAAATGCGCCAAGGCTTTTTTGCCGTGCAGCAGCCGTGCCCCCATTGTCGTGGCCGCGGTAAAGTGATCAAAGATCCTTGTCGTACCTGTCATGGTGAAGGTCGGGTTGAGCGCACCAAAACCTTGTCAGTGAAAATTCCAGCCGGCGTCGATACGGGTGACCGCATTCGTCTGAACGGCGAGGGCGAAGCTGGCGAAATGGGCGCGCCAGCAGGGGACTTATACGTGCAGGTGCATGTACGTGAGCATCCTATTTTCAAACGCGACGGTAATAACCTATATTGTGAGGTACCGTTGAGCTTTACCCACGCGGCATTGGGTGGTGAAATCCAAGTGCCGACACTCGAAGGTAAAGTGAAGTTACGTATTCCTGCTGAAACCCAGACCGGCAAGTTGTTCCGCTTGCGTGGTAAAGGCGTGAAATCGGTGCGTAGCGGCGCGGTTGGAGATTTAATTTGTAAAGTCGTGATCGAAACGCCTGTTAATTTGTCAGAAAAGCAGAAAGATTTGTTGCGACAGTTAGACGAGTCGATGGGGACTGGTGAAGAAGCTGCGCGCTACCGTCCGAAAGAAAAAGGTTTTTTTGATGGGGTGAAGCGGTTTTTTGACGACCTTCGCGGCTAACCATTTAAGGAGTTAGGTAATGCGTATCTGGAAATCTGCAGTGATTGCGGCGGCCGTCGTAGGTGCGGTTGCTTGTACCCAGTCGCCGACGGGGCGCTCACAGTTACAGCTGTTTAGCAGTGATGAGCTGGCGCAACTTGGCTCGCAAAGCTATAACTCCTTAAAAGAACAAGAGAAAGTCTCTAATGACCCCGCACTCAATCGTTACGTGCAATGCATTAGCAACGATTTGATTGCGGTTTTACCTGAGCCTTGGGCCCAACAGACTTGGGAAGTAACCGTTTTTGATAGCGAGATGGTGAATGCGTTTGCCTTGCCAGGTGGCAAAATCGGTGTCTATACCGGCCTCATCGATGTGGCCGAAACACCCGATCAGCTCGCTGCGGTTATCGGTCATGAAATCGGGCACGTGATCGCGCAACACAGCAACGAGCGGATGTCGAACCAGTTTGCCGCGGGCTTAGGCTTGCAACTTGGTGGTCTGTTGATCGGCCAAGAAATGGATAGTAACGAGGCAGCGCTTATCATGGGCGTACTCGGTGTCGGCGTGCAGCTCGGTTACATTTTGCCGTATTCACGCATTCATGAGAGTGAATCAGATGAGCTCGGTCTGCGCTACATGGCTGCAGCGGGCTATGATCCGCGGCAAGCGGCAGAGTTGTGGCGCAATATGGCGCGGCAAGGCGGCGCTAAACCGCCAGAGTTTTTGTCGACGCACCCGTCACCAGAGACACGTATTACCAAGCTTGAAAAATTAGCGGTGGAGGCGATGGCTACTTATCGCAATGCCCCCCGCGCCAACTGCCCCAAACCCACCTAACTTTGAAAAGCGCGATTCGTCCGCTGCGCTGTTCGTTATTAGTGCGCTTCGCTTTTCGAACAGCAAAGCGCACGAACAGTGAGACGCAGTCGAACGTACGAATAGCGAATAGCTAATAGCGATTTGTTCTAATCCGAGCAAGACCAAGCCCCGTACAATAGGCATATTTTCCACAGCAGTGAGGATTTATGCTGAAGGCTTGGTTTGCAATTCCATTCTGGCAACGTGTGCTGGGCGCCTTTGTAGTGGGCGTCGCGGCGGGTTTGCTAGTGCCCGACGTGGCGGTCGCATTGAAGCCGCTTGGTGACCTGTTTATTCGAGCACTGAAAATGCTCGTCGCCCCTTTGATTTTCTGCGCTATCGTCAATGCCATTTTGCAATTTGGTGAAGATGAAGGCATTGGTAAGATAGGTGCTAAAACCGTTGGCCTGTTTTTATTAACTGCGGTCATTGCCAGCGTTATTGGTCTGAGTGTTGGTAGTTTGCTCGACATTACCGCCACCCAAGACTTGAGTGCAGTTGCTGATTATCAACAAAAACAAGTGCCAGGGCCTGCCGAAGTCTTTCTGAACATGATTCCGGTGAACCCATTTGCTGCGCTCACCGAGGGGAATATTCTGCAAATCGTGGTGTTTGCGGCCTTGGTTGGTATAGCGATTCGACAAGTGGGTGAGCCAGCGCGACCGCTGGGGAGTGTACTAAAAGCTGGTGCGCAAACCATGTATCGCATCACTAAAATGGTGCTTGAATTGACGCCATTTGGGGTATTGGGTTTGATGGCATGGGTCGTCGGTCATTATGGTTTGGCGAGCTTGGCACCATTGGCTGCCTTTATCGGGGCTATCTATCTAGCTTGCTTGCTACATATGTTGCTGACCTACGGCACTATGGTGAAACTCGCAGGCATGTCTCCTTGGTACTTCTTTAAATCGGTTTTTTCCGCGCAGCTCGTGGCGTTTACCACCTGCAGCAGCTTTGGCACTATACCGGCAGCACATCAAGCCATCACCGAAAAGCTCGGTGTGCAAAAATCCTATGCTAGTTTTGTCTTGCCGCTCGGTGCCACCATTAATATGGATGGTTGTGGTGGTATCTATCCGGCCATCGCGTCTATCTTTATTGCTCAGTTATACGGTATTCCGTTGGAATTCACCGATTATCTGTTGATAACTGCGACCGCCACACTGGCATCTGTGGGCACTGCAGGAGTGCCAGGCACAGCCCTAGTGATGCTGACAGTGACGTTAAATGTGATAGGCTTACCGCTTGAAGGCATTGCCTTTATCGCAGCCGTCGACCGCATTATCGACATGATCCGCACCGCCACTAACGTGACCGGTGATATGGCGGTTTCGGTGATGCTGGGGCGCGAAGAGCGCGAACAACAACAACCAGTGGAAGCAACATCTTGATTCGAGTAGCAGTCATTGGCGCCAGTGGGCGCATGGGACAGGCGGTGATTAATGAATTAGCCAGCGCAACTGATGCTAAGTTAGTTGCCGCCATTGTCAGTTCGAACTCCAAAGTACTAGGGCAGCAAGTCGATAGCAGTCTCCGCTACAGCGACGGCAGTGAGCTCAAGCCCGAGGCCGTTGATGTTTTAATTGATTTTAGTTTACCGGCAGCGCTTATTGACAACTTGCAGCTGGCGCAGCGGTTACAGGCTGCTGTGGTGATCTGCACGACTGGATTCACCAGCGAGCAACACCAGTTGTTGGATCAGGCCGCAGCACACATCGCAGTGCTATACGCCGCTAATACCAGTGTTGGGATCTGCCTGTTAGAACAGTTAGTCACTCTCACTAGTGCATGTCTGCCGGATGCTGATATCGAAATTCTTGAAGCACATCACGCAGCTAAGCGTGATGGCCCTTCAGGCACTGCGCTATTGCTCGGTGAGGCTGCAGCTAAAGGACGCTCACAGCGACTGCATGAAGTCAGTGCTGGCGTTCGTGCCGATGGTTTACGGGAGTCTGGGAGTATTGGATTTGCTGTGCTCAGAGCCGCCGATATTATTGGTGAACACACGGTTTATGCTGCGCAGCCAGGCGAGCGTTTGGAACTCAGTCATCGCGTGAGTGATCGCAGAGTATTTGCCCGCGGTGCGTTGCATGCAGCACATTGGTTAAGTGGACAAGCTGCGGGGCGTTACCGCTTGGCTGATACTTTACAAATGGAGCAACATCTGCGTCAATTACTCAGTGAAATTTAGCTAGACGCAAAGGCGCTTTTTCAGTAGAATACGACCAATTTGCCAACGCAAAGTTGGTAAGCTGAAAACGCGCACTTTTAAGCTGGTGCAAGGTAATCAACGGGTAGTCATTATCGATGATGAACCCGTTTTTTTATGTACGGAGGTTCACCTTGAGTATTCTAGCGAGCCATTCAGCGAGCAAAGCCATTTTGGTGCTTGCGGATGGAACTGTTTTTCACGGCACGGCTATCGGGGCCGGTGGTACGGCAGTCGGCGAAGTTGTTTTTAACACCGCAATGACTGGTTACCAAGAAATTCTCACCGATCCTTCCTACGCTGAACAAATTGTTACCCTCACTTATCCTCACATTGGCAATTACGGAACTACCCACGAAGACGAAGAATCCAATCGCGTTTGGGCGAAGGGTTTAATTATTCGTGACCTTGCATTAAAAGCGAGTAACTTCCGTCGTGAGCAATCATTGGGTGATTATTTACGGCAGCGTAACGTCGTCGGTATCGCCGACATTGACACGCGCAAACTGACGCGCATTTTGCGTGAAAAAGGCGCGCAGAACGGCTGCATTATGGCCGGTAATGTCGATGGCGAACTCGATGTCGAGCACGCGCTAGAATTAGCGAAGGGCTTTCCAGGACTGCAGGGCATGGATCTCGCCAAAGAAGTTACCATTCGCACCCCGCACGAGTGGACCAGCACCAGCTGGCAGTTAGGCAAAGGATTTAGTGAAGTCACTGAGCCGAAATTCCATGTTGTTGCCTACGATTATGGTTGCAAGCGCAATATCCTCCGTATGCTTGCTGACCGTGGCTGTAAGGTCACTTTGGTACCGGCGCAAACATCTGCGGCCGAAGTGCTCGCAATGAAGCCTGACGGTGTGTTTTTGTCGAATGGTCCGGGCGATCCTGAACCATGTGATTACGCCATCAAAGCGATTCAAGAGATTATTGAAACCAAACTACCGGTCTTTGGTATCTGTTTGGGACATCAGTTACTGGCCTTAGCCAGTGGCGCTAAAACTGCAAAAATGAAATTTGGCCACCACGGTGCCAACCATCCGGTGCAAGATCTTGAATCGGGGCGCGTGATGATCACCAGCCAAAACCATGGTTTTGCAGTCAATGAAGACAACTTGCCTGAGAACTTACGCGTCACTCATAAGTCTTTATTCGACGGCACCTTACAAGGGATCCACCGCACCGATGTGCCGGCCTTTAGCTTTCAGGGACACCCAGAAGCGAGTCCGGGCCCACATGATGCCGCACCTTTGTTTGACCATTTCATTGAACTGATGAGCCAGCGCGGGTAAGCGCGAGCCAACCGGAGGACGAACCGAATTATGCCAAAACGTACCGACATAAAAAGCATCCTCATTCTTGGCGCTGGCCCGATTGTCATTGGCCAGGCCTGTGAATTTGATTATTCAGGCGCACAAGCCTGTAAAGCGCTGCGTGAAGAGGGTTACAAGGTCATTCTTGTGAACTCGAATCCAGCGACCATCATGACCGATCCAGAAATGGCTGATGTGACCTACATTGAGCCGATTCATTGGGAAGTGGTCGCCAAGATTATCGAAGTGGAGCGTCCTGATGCGGTGTTGCCTACCATGGGTGGACAAACCGCGCTGAACTGCGCACTTGAACTTGATCGTCACGGTGTATTGGAAAAGTACAACGTTGAAATGATTGGTGCCAATGCTGATGCTATCGATAAAGCGGAAGACCGCGATCGGTTTGACAAAGCAATGAAAGCGATTGGGCTGGAAACGCCGAACGCTGAAGTGGCCCACAGTATTGATGAAGCTTATCAGGTACTTGAACGTATCGGTGGTTTCCCTTGTATTATTCGCCCGTCATTTACCATGGGTGGCAGCGGTGGTGGTATCGCATACAACCGTGAAGAGTTTGAAGAAATTTGCCGGCGTGGACTCGACTTGTCGCCAACCAATGAGTTGCTGATTGATGAATCACTGATTGGTTGGAAAGAGTACGAAATGGAAGTTGTTCGTGACCGCAATGACAACTGTATCATTGTGTGTGCGATCGAGAACTTCGATGCTATGGGCATCCACACGGGTGACTCTATTACCGTCGCACCAGCACAAACCTTGACGGATAAAGAATACCAAATCATGCGTAACGCAGCGATGGCGGTATTGCGTGAAATCGGCGTTGAAACGGGGGGCTCGAACGTGCAGTTCGGGGTTGATCCGGACACCGGCCGTATGGTTGTAATCGAGATGAACCCGCGCGTATCGCGCTCGTCTGCACTGGCGTCAAAAGCAACTGGTTTCCCAATTGCGAAAGTGGCGGCAAAACTTGCCGTGGGTTACACCCTTGATGAGCTTGAAAATGAAATCACCGGGGGCGTAACGCCGGCATCGTTTGAGCCAGCGCTTGACTATGTGGTCACCAAAATCCCACGCTTTAACTTCGAGAAATTTGCCGGCTGTAACGATCGCCTAACCACCCAAATGAAATCGGTGGGCGAAGTGATGGCCATTGGTCGTAACCAGCAAGAGTCATTACAAAAAGCGCTTCGCGGTCTCGAAATTGGCGCTGCCGGCTTTGACCCTATGGTCAGCCCAGATGATCCAGAAGCACGCGGTAAGGTCGTCCGCGAATTAAAAGAACCGGGTGCGGAACGCATTTTCTACATTGCTGATGCATTCCGTCTCGGCATGACGGTTCGAGAAGTATTTGAGCTTACGCGTATCGATGAGTGGTATTTGATTCAAATCGAAGAAATCGTCTTGCTTGAGGCTGAAGTGCAGAAGCTTGGTTTGGCTGGGCTAGATGCACGCGTACTGCGTCTGTTGAAACGCAAAGGCTTCGCCGATGCACGAATTGCCGACCTGATCGATGTTGCTGAAGCGGAAATTCGCCGTCGTCGTCACGACTTGGGCATCGTCCCAGTCTACAAGCGTGTTGACACCTGTGCTGCCGAGTTTGCCTCAGATACTGCTTACATGTATTCGACCTATGACGAAGAGTGCGAAGCTGCGCCATCAGACCGCGAGAAGATCATGGTCATTGGTGGTGGTCCGAACCGCATTGGCCAAGGCATCGAGTTTGACTACTGTTGTGTTCACGCAGCACTGGCATTACGTGAAGACGGGTATGAGACCATCATGGTCAACTGTAACCCAGAAACGGTTTCTACTGACTACGACACCTCTGATCGTCTTTATTTCGAGCCGATCACCTTGGAAGACGTACTCGAAATCGTTCGCGTGGAAAAACCGAAGGGCGTGATTGTGCAATACGGTGGTCAAACGCCATTGAAACTTGCGCGTGAACTCGAAGCGAATGGGGTGCCAATCATTGGTACTTCACCTGACGCTATCGACCGTGCAGAAGACCGTGAGCGCTTCCAAAGTGCCGTGCGTCGTCTTGGCTTAAAACAGCCTGAGAACTCAACGGTTACCCAAGTCGATGAAGCACTGCGTGAAGCAGAGCGGATTGGTTATCCGTTGGTGGTGCGCCCAAGTTATGTGCTGGGTGGCCGCGCAATGGAAATCGTCTACGACGAAACGGATTTGTTACGCTATTTGACCGATGCGGTGAAAGTATCGAATTCAGCACCTGTGCTGCTCGATCGTTTCCTTGATAACGCCATTGAGGTGGATGTCGACGCTATTTGTGATGGTCGTGACATTCTCATTGGCGGCATCATGCAGCACATTGAGCAAGCGGGTGTGCACTCCGGTGACTCTGCCTGTTCGTTACCGCCATATTCGCTGAGTGACACCATTCAGAACGAGTTGCGTGAGCAAATGCGTCGACTCGCATTTGAGCTCAACGTGAACGGCTTGATGAACGCACAGTTCGCGATTAAAGACGATGAAATCTATCTGATTGAGGTGAATCCTCGTGCCGCGCGTACGGTGCCGTTCGTATCAAAAGCGACTGGTGTGCCGTTAGCGAAGATCGCAGCGCGCGTCATGGTAGGGCAAAGCTTGCAAGAGCAGGGCTATACCAAAGAAGTTATTCCGCCGTACTATTCGGTCAAAGAAGTGGTGATTCCATTTGCCAAGTTCCAAGGCGTAGACCCGATTCGTGGCCCAGAAATGCGTTCTACGGGCGAGGTCATGGGCGTTGGTGAAAGCTTTGAAGAAGCTTATGCGAAAGCCAACCTAGGAGCCGGTGAAGCTTTGGCTAAAGCAGGGAAAGCCTTGCTCTCAGTGCGAGATGGTGACAAAGCGCGGCTATTTGACTTAGCGCGTGGTTTGATTGGTCTTGGGTTTAGCTTAGAGGCGACCCGTGGTACTGCCAAACTGCTGAACGATGAAGGTTTGACTTGCTCTGTTGTTAATAAACTGCAAGAGGGCCGACCGAATATTGTTGATGCAATCAAGAACGGCGAGTACAGTTATATCATTAATACCGTAGAAGGGCGCCAGGCGATTGAAGACTCGGTCTATATTCGCCGCGAAGCGCTCTTGAATAAAGTGATTTACACCACCACGTTAAATGCAGCCTTCGCAACGGTTAAAGCGAATACTGCGGATGACCGTGCGCGAGTGAATTCACTGCAGTCATTACACAAAAGGGTTCAAACAGCATGAGTCAAATTCCAATGACGACCCGCGGCGCCGAGATGCTGCGGGAGGAATTGAAGCGTCTTAAAACTGAAGATCGACCGCGCATCATTCAAGCAATCGCTGATGCACGTGAGCATGGCGACTTGAAAGAGAACGCCGAGTATCACGCTGCACGCGAACAGCAAGGTTTTTGCGAAGGGCGGATTCAGGAAATTGAAGCGAAATTATCAAATGCACAAATCATCGATGTGACCAAGGTACCCAACCAAGGCAAGGTGATCTTCGGTGCAACAGTGACGCTTTATAACACGTCAACCGAAAAAGAAGTGCGTTATCGTATCGTTGGCGATGACGAAGCAGATATCAAACAGAACCTGATTTCTGTGAACTCACCTATTGCGCGCGCACTCATTGGCAAGCAAGTTGATGACGTGGCGCGCGTTAATACGCCAAGTGGTGAAGTTGAATATGAAGTGGTGAACGTCGAGTATATCTAACGTTCACCATTACTTACTTTTCTTCTTTCAAGAGCGCGAGCAATTCGCGCTCTTTTCGTTTCCGATTGGGCGTATGTGGCGCCGGCACTCGGTAGCTTTCAATATCTGGGAACACATCGGCAACAGGTAGCTCCAACGCCTTCGCAATTGCTTCCGCAACAACTCGTGAACGAGCCTTTCTTGCTGCAACTTTGGAGACCAAAGAAGGGCTTTTACCCAGTGCGTTTGCCAGCATTGAAAAATCAAAACCGCGCTGCGCTAATTCCATTTTAATTTTTTGACTATCCATTGTGGTTCGGCTGTGGTTGAATATATTTGCTTGTGAACTCTTTTTGAGTTCACTGTGCATTCAAATGAACTCAAAAGAAGGTCAAAAGACACTAATTAAGGAAAAATGATGTCAAATGACACGAAAATGAATAGTACACACCAGACAGAAAAAAGCAAAGAAGAAATACTCAGTATGGATGAGTGTATCTCACGGTTGCGGATGTACTATGGCGAATCGAGCGTGCCAAGCTTAATGCGAAGACTGCAGATACCGCCAAGTACTTACGGCAATTGGCGTAAGCGTAACAGCGTGACTTATGAACATTTAGTACGCGGTCTGATTCGCGAAGGTATATCGTTAGATTGGTTTTTTGCACCGGACCAGCGTTTGAACTATCCAAGTCGTGAGCAGTTACATGTTGCCGATGTTGAGAGTGCGAAATACGCGAGTCAATGCCCAGATAACAACGCCCGTGTGTTAGCAGCATTGGCCGAAATTCGCAAAGTTCTGCAACAGTATGACCTGCCTGAAACGCAGTTCAATCAGGAATTGATGTTAACAGTGTGTCTTGCTGAGCGCGCCGGCCAAGTGCCAACCCGTCTCGCAATGGAACAGGTCGCCGCGGCAATTCGTGCCGTTAATGACGACCCGCTCACAGATTAGTTGCGGGGTAGCGTGATTTTAGCTTCAGCGCTGGGTTTGTAGAGCGTAAGAATTTTACCAACCACTTGCACACGATAAGCCTGGGTGTGTGCCAAAATGGTCGCGTAAATTTGTTCACGCAACTCGCGGTCCTCTTCAGGTACTTTCACTTTTATCAGTTCGTGATGGTTTAGAGCCAGTTCGATCTCGGCCATCACGCCCTCAGTTAAGCCATTCGCACCCAAAAGCACCACTGGTTTAAGTGAATGCGCCAAGCTTTTTAAATGCTGTTTTTGTTTATTACTTAAGTTTAACCCTGCGGTCATGCAATAATATCCCACTATCACTTGAATTTTCGCTATTCTACCGCCATCTGGGTAGAAGAAGCCAGTTTGGTAACGAAGCTATGGGAAAAAAACGATCGGCTAGCAGCTCACGCTGGCTGCAAGAACATTTTAATGACCACTACGTGCAAAAAGCGCAGAAGCAAGGTTTGCGCTCGCGAGCGGTATTTAAAATTGACGAGATTCAGCAAAAAGACAAGATTTTGAAACAGGGTATGACCGTTGTCGACCTTGGGGCTGCACCGGGGGGCTGGTCCCAGTATGTGGTCGATGCGCTGCAAGGTAACTGCCAAGTCATTGCTTGCGATATTTTACCGATGGACCCAATCGCTGGGGTCGATTTTCTCGAGGGTGACTTCCGCGATGAAGCAGTTTTGCAAGCTTTATTGAACCGCATCGGGGGTAAAAACGTAGATGTAGTATTGTCAGATATGGCTCCGAATATGAGTGGTAATGACAACGTTGATCAACCACGTGCGATGTATCTTGTTGAGTTGGCACTAGATATGTGTCGACAAGTTTTGAAACCGAACGGCAGTTTTGTCGTCAAAGTATTTCATGGGCAAGGTTTTGAAGAGTTTTTAAAAGAAGTACGCGCGGCGTTTACCACCGTGAAAACGCGGAAGCCGGACTCATCTCGAGCCCGTTCCCGCGAAGTCTATCTGGTAGCGACCGGATACAAATTGTAGTAGGCTGTTGCATCAGCAACGCAAGTAAATGAGGTAGTCAGCTTTGAGCGATATGGCAAAGAATCTAATTTTATGGCTCGTTATCGCTGTGGTGCTTATCACAGTCTTTAACGGTTTTAGCCCAGGCGCTGGTACGAACAACCAAGTCGCCTACAGCCAATTCATCTCGCAGGTGAACAACGGTGCTGTGCGTAAGGTCGACATCGATGGTCGAATGATTACCGCACAGTCGCGTACTGGCGACACTTTTAGCACGGTGATTCCGCTGAATGACCCGGAGCTTATTAATGACCTGATTTCGAACAATGTCGAAGTCGTTGGTAAACCACCAGAAGAACCAAGCATTCTTACCTCGATCTTTATTTCGTGGTTCCCGATGCTGCTACTTATCGGTGTGTGGATTTTCTTCATGCGCCAGATGCAAGGCGGTGGCGGTCGTGGTGCTATGACCTTCGGTAAGAGTAAAGCGCGACTCATGGGTGAAGACCAAATCAAAACCACCTTCAACGATGTGGCTGGTTGTGATGAAGCCAAAGAAGAAGTCACCGAGCTAGTTGAATACCTGCGTGATCCAAGTAAGTTCCAACGCCTTGGCGGTAAAATTCCAAAAGGCGTATTGATGGTGGGTCCGCCAGGAACTGGTAAAACCTTGCTAGCGAAAGCTATTGCTGGTGAGGCGAAAGTCCCATTCTTCTCGATTTCAGGCTCTGACTTCGTCGAAATGTTCGTAGGTGTTGGTGCATCTCGTGTGCGCGACATGTTTGAACAAGCGAAAAAATCAGCACCATGCATCATCTTTATCGATGAGATCGATGCTGTGGGTCGCCAACGTGGCGCAGGCCTAGGTGGTGGTCACGATGAGCGTGAGCAGACTTTGAACCAGATGTTGGTCGAAATGGATGGTTTTGAAGGCAACGAAGGTATTATCGTGATTGCCGCGACTAACCGTCCTGATGTACTTGACCCAGCATTGTTGCGTCCAGGTCGTTTTGACCGCCAGGTAATGGTAGGTCTGCCAGACGTCCGTGGTCGTGAGCAAATCCTAAAAGTACATATGCGTAAAGTGCCACTGGGCGAAGATGTAGAAGCGTCTTTGATTGCGCGAGGTACACCCGGCTTCTCAGGTGCAGATTTAGCGAACCTGGTTAACGAAGCAGCTTTGTTCGCCGCACGGTTAAATAAACGTGTAGTTAGCATGGAAGAGTTTGAAAAAGCCAAAGACAAGATCATGATGGGTGCTGAGCGCCGGTCTATGGTTATGACCGAAGAAGAAAAAGCGATGACCGCTTATCACGAAGCGGGTCACGCAATCGTCGGTCGGTTGGTGCCTGAGCACGATCCAGTGTATAAAGTGTCGATTATTCCACGTGGTCGAGCGCTGGGTGTCACCATGTACTTGCCAGAGCAAGATCGTGTGAGCCACTCGAAGCAACACCTTGAAAGTATGATTTCAAGCCTGTTTGGTGGACGTCTTGCAGAACAAATTATCTATGGTGACGAAAAAGTGACCACGGGTGCTTCAAACGACATCGAACGCGCCACTATGATTGCGCGTAAAATGGTGACTCAATGGGGCTTGTCCGAAAAGATGGGACCTTTATTGTATGCCGATGATGAAGGTGAAGTGTTCTTGGGACGCTCAGTGACACAGCATAAACATATGTCTGATGAGACGGCACGCGCCATTGATCAAGAAATCAAACTGTTCATCGACCGTAACTACGATCGTGCTAAACGTATTCTAGAAGAGAATGTCGACATTCTTCACACCATGAAAGATGCGTTGATGAAGTACGAAACGATCGATGCTGATCAAATCGATGATTTGATGAATCGTCGTGAGGTGCGTGAGCCACGTGATTGGGTTAAACCTGATCGTAACGATGATTCGAGCGGTGGTGCAAAGACTAGTTCGGACCAACGACCGTTATCCGGCGAAACAGGCGACGCCCCTGCAAGTTAATCATTCTAGTTCGTAAAAGCCCCGTTCTCGGGGCTTTTTTTTGAGGATGTAACCATGTCGAATCAACACCTGCTGCCCCAAGTTATGGGGATTTTAAATGTCACGCCTGATTCATTTTCCGACGGTGGTCGGTTTGATCGGGTAGACCAAGCTTTGCGCCAAGCGCAACAAATGATTGCGGATGGTGCGCACTATATTGATGTCGGCGGCGAATCAACGCGCCCAGGTGCAGATGCGGTCGGGGTGCAAGCAGAGTTAGATCGAGTGATGCCAGTAATTGAACGCCTTATCCAAGAGTTTGGCATTCCAGTATCGTTAGACACCTGTAAAACTGCAGTAATGGCTGAGGGACTCAAAGCTGGCGTGCGTATGATTAACGACATTCGTGCCTTACGCGATGAGGGTGCAGTGGAATTGCTGGCGCAAAGCGATGCTGAAGTCTGCTTAATGCATATGCAGGGTGAGCCGCGCACAATGCAAGAAGAGCCGCGCTACGATGATGTGGTGCTCGAGGTGAAGCAGTTTTTGCAAGCGCGGGTCGCACGTTGTGAAGCTGCCGGCATCGATCGCAACCGCATTTTTCTTGATCCAGGCTTTGGCTTTGGAAAGTCGGTAAGGCATAATTACCAGCTATTGCACCGCCTACAAGCTTTACATGAGTTACAATTGCCGTTGTTAATAGGCATGTCACGCAAATCAATGCTTGGTAAGGTGACCGATCGCGAAGTTGCCGATCGTTTACCAGCAAGTATCGCGGCTGCGACTATCGCAGCGATGAAAGGGGCGCGCATTATTCGCGTGCATGATGTCAGGGAAACGGTTGATGCGATGAAAATCGTCGCGGCAACCTTGGCTGGAGATTTCAGTTGAGTCAACGTAAGTATTTTGGCACCGATGGTGTACGTGGACGGGTAGGTGATTTTCCAATCACGCCAGATTTTGCAGTAAAGCTCGGTTGGGCAGCCGGTACGGTGTTATCCAAATCGGGTAATCAGCGCGTGTTAGTCGGTAAAGACACGCGGTTATCAGGGTATATGTTGGAATCTGCTTTGGAGGCTGGTCTATTATCAGCTGGCGTCAGCGTTGAATTTTTGGGGCCAATGCCTACGCCTGCGGTCGCCTATCTGACGCGCAATTTCCGCGCAGCAGCGGGTATTGTTATCAGCGCCTCACATAATCCCTATTACGATAATGGCATCAAATTCTTCTCTGATTCGGGTAGTAAATTAGCTGATTCAGTCGAGAGCGAAATTGAACGCTTGCTTGATGAGCCGCTGGTTTGTGTGCCGTCAGAGCAAATGGGGCGCGCTAGTCGTATCGACGACGCGCCTGGGCGTTACATCGAATTCTGCAAGAGTGTGTTCCCCACGGAATTGTCCTTAAGCGGCTTGAAAATCGTGGTCGATTGCGCTCATGGAGCAACCTACCACATAGCGCCTGATGTGTTATTAGAGCTTGGCGCGACGGTTATCGAAATTGGTACGGCACCGAATGGCATCAATATTAATGACAAATGTGGCGCTACCGACTTAGCTGCGTTGCAGAGCGCAGTGCGTGAACATCAAGCAGATGTTGGTTTTGCGCTAGATGGTGATGGCGACCGTATCATGATGGTTACCGCAGATGGCCGTATCATCGATGGTGACGATATTCTCTATATTCTTGCGCGTACGGCGCAGAACGATGGCTTGTTGCAAGGCGGCGTGGTGGGCACCTTGATGTCCAACTTTGCCCTTGAGAAGCACTTCGCTGACCACCATATTCCATTTGTACGTGCTAAAGTTGGCGACCGTTATGTCATGGAAGAATTGGTCAAGCGTGACTGGAAACTCGGCGGCGAGAACTCGGGTCACATTATCAATCGGCAATACCACAGTACCGGTGATGGCATCATAGCCGGCTTACAGGTACTCGCGGCGATGCAACGCGAACAATGTGCACTGAGCGATTTATTGAAAGGTTTTGAGAAATATCCGCAAGCATTAGTCAATGTGCGTTTTCAAGCAGGCGCCGATCCGTTGCAGGACGAAGCGGTCAAAGCAGCGGTGCAAGATGTTGAACAACGTCTCGGCGATCAAGGTCGCGTGCTGTTACGTAAATCAGGAACAGAACCCTTGATTCGAGTCATGGTTGAGGGGCGCGATCCGCAATCGGTGAAAACCCTTGCACAGCAAATTGCCGGAGAAGTTGAAGCTGCGGCGAATTAATAAGCAATCGCGCTTTTTTCTCTCATTCAGCGCTTGTAAGTTGTCGGCAGGTTATGTAATATCTCGCCGCTCTTGACGAAGCAAGCGCTTAACCTTAAAAGCTTATTAGCAGAGGTCTAGATGCAACGGCAACCAGTAGTGATCGCGAACTGGAAAATGAACGGCAATCGCCAGCTCGCCAAACAAATGGCAGAAGCTTTGCGCGAAGAAGCTGGGCTGTTGAGTCAAGTGCAGGTCGCAGTATGCCCGCCAGCGGTGTTATTGCCAGCGTGGCAGCAGCATGTGTTTTACGATGCGGTGCATTTAGGTGCACAAGACGTAAACGAATTCGAGCATGGTGCGCATACCGGCGAACACAGTTTAGCCTTGTTAGGCGAAGCGGGTGCCGAATACATCTTGGTCGGTCATTCGGAACGGCGCCAACATTATGGCGATACAGATGCACGCATTAGTGCCAAAGTTAACGCCGTATTGGACTATCAGGCGCAGCAGTTAAAGGTTGTTTTGTGTGTTGGCGAAACCGCAGCACAGCGCGAAGCGCAACAAACAACCACAGTTGTTCAAGCACAACTGAGTGCCGCTTTAGAGCAAGTTACAGCGGCACAGATGACACACGTCATCATTGCTTATGAACCGGTTTGGGCGATTGGTACTGGTAAAACAGCAAGTCCAGCTCAAGCGCAAGAGGTTCACAGATTTATTCGCAGCTGGTTGCAGCAAAAATATGCTGCAGCAGCAGATACAGTGCCATTGCTTTACGGTGGCAGTGTAAAAGCAGACAATGCCGAGACGTTGTTTGCTGAACAAGATATCGACGGTGGCCTCATCGGTGGCGCAAGTCTCGAACCCGATGCGTTTGTAGCCATCTGTCGTGCGGCAGTAGCCCGGAGTTAGTCAATATGTATGAATTTTTGCTTATCGCTTATTTAATTATTTCGCTAGTGCTGATCGGTTTCATCATGATCCAGCAGGGTAAAGGCGCAGATATGGGCGCTTCGTTTGGTGCTGGTGCATCGAATACGGTGTTTGGTTCAGGTGGTTCAGGTAACTTCTTGACCCGCACGACAGCAATTATTGCGATTGTATTTTTTATTTTAAGTTTGGTGCTTGGTAACTTGTCATCAGGCAACGGTGATACTGAAAGTCAATTTGAAGATATTTCAGCGCCGGTAATGACTGAAGAAGTGCCAGCTTCTGACAGTGAAGTTCCAGAATCGAACTAAGTGCAGTAAAAGTAGAGTAAGTCTTTTTACGCGGATGTGGTGGAATTGGTAGACACGCTATCTTGAGGGGGTAGTGCTTTCGGGCGTGCGGGTTCAAGTCCCGCCATCCGCACCAAATTAGCAGCCTTGCACGGTTGCGTTTCCTTCGGGAATCTTTATAATATGGACACGTTTTCGGACGCGGGGTGGAGCAGTCTGGTAGCTCGTCGGGCTCATAACCCGAAGGTCGTAGGTTCAAATCCTGCCCCCGCAACCATTTAACAAAGGGTCCAGTGTTTGAAAAGCCCCGCATCAGTTCGGGGCTTTTTACTATGTGACCTCGACTGCTCAAAGCAGTCTAACACTGGGCGTTTACGCCCTTTTTTTGTTTCAGGAGTTCAAGAATTTGGCAAGAATCGAACAACAATTGGTAAGCTTATTAGCGCCAGCAGTTGAAGCATTAGGCTTTACCTTGTGGGGTGTCGAATTTGTCCGTGCGGGCAAGCATTCAACCTTACGGGTGTATATCGATCACGAAGATGGCATCAGCGTTGATGACTGTGCCGATGTCAGTTATCAGGCAAGCGCGTTGCTCGACGTCGAAGATCCCATCAAGAGCGAGTACTTCCTTGAAGTTTCCTCACCTGGTATGGAACGCCCCTTTTTCAGTGCGGCGCAAATGCAACAGTACCTTGGTGAGATTGCTGCTGTAGAGCTCAATGTAGCGCAGCAGAACAAACGCAAATTTAAAGGCGTCATCAGCAAAGTTGAAGGTGACACCGTCGAATTCAACGTAGATGGTGAGCCTTTGCTGGTGAACTATTCTAGTGTCAAAAAAGCTCATTTAGTTCCTCAGTTTAACTAAGGATTGCGCAGGCGAGGCAGGATAATGGCAAAAGAAATTTTATTAGTCGCAGAAGCTGTATCGAACGAAAAAGACGTTTCGAAAGACAAGATCTTTGAGGCGCTAGAGTCTGCGCTGGCTCATGCGACCAAGAAAAAATACGATGGCGACATCGAAGTACGTGTAAGTATCGACCGTCACACGGGCGAGTTTGATACGTTCCGTCGTTGGTTGGTGGTAGATGATAGCGAGCAGCCACTTGAACATCCTTATCGGGAAATCAGCTTAGCTGCGGCGCAGTATGAAGACGCAAGCGTTAACGCTGGTGATTATGTTGAAGAACAAATCGAGTCTATCGAATTTGACCGCATCACCACGCAAACGGCGAAGCAGGTTATCGTACAGAAAGTACGCGAAGCAGAACGCGCGAAAGTTGTTGAGGAATACCAAGATCAAGTAGGCGAATTGGTCAGTGGTATCGTCAAGCGAGCGAACCGTGAACATGTATTGCTCGACCTTGGCAATAACGCTGAAGCTATTATTTACCGCGAAGAGATGTTACCGCGCGAATCGGTTCGCGTTGGTGACCGGGTGCGCGGTTTGTTATACGACGTGCGCCCAGAAGCGCGCGGCGCGCAGTTGTTTGTCAGCCGTACAAATCCAGATTTTCTGATTGAACTGTTCCGCATCGAAGTGCCAGAAATTGGTGAAGAGATGATTGAAATTCGCGGTGCAGCGCGGGATCCAGGTTCTCGTGCGAAAATTGCAGTGAAGAGTAATGATCGCCGCATTGACCCAGTCGGCGCTTGTGTAGGTATGCGTGGTGCACGCGTGCAAGCGGTCTCTGGTGAACTTGGTGGCGAGCGTGTTGATATCGTGCTGTGGGACGATAACCCAGCACAATTCGTCATTAATGCTATGGCGCCAGCTGAAGTTGCCTCTATTGTTGTGGATGAAGATGCTCACACCATGGATATCGCAGTGGAAGAAGGCAATCTGGCGCAGGCGATTGGTAAAGCAGGACAGAACGTACGTTTGGCAAGTCAGCTCACGGGCTGGCAGTTAAACGTCATGTCAGTTGATGACTTTACTGAGAAAAACGAAGCAGAAAATCAACGTTTGCTGGATTTATTTACCAGTAGCCTTGGCATCGATGAAGATTTTGCCATCGTGCTAGTCGACGAAGGTTTCTCGTCACTGGAAGAAATTGCCTATGTACCGATGGATGAGTTGTTGAACATCGAAGGCATGGACGAAGAAATCGTCGAAGAGCTGCGCAATCGTGCGCGCGGCGTGCTGACGACTAAAGCGCTGGCAAGTGAAGAATCACTGGAAAGCGCTGAACCAGACGCAAGTCTATTGAATTTAGAAGGCCTCGATAAACATCTGGCCTATGTGTTAGCAAGCAAAGGGATCGTCACGTTGGAAGACCTTGCCGAACAAGGTATCGATGACCTTGCTGACATCGAAGAGTTAACCGAGCAGCGAGCTGGCGAATTGATTATGCAAGCGCGTAATATCTGCTGGTTCGGTGACGAAGAATAAGATCAACGGGGGTACGACAGACTATGGAAGAAGTAACGCTGGATAAACTAGCTAAAGATGTAGGTACGACAGTTGATCGTTTGGTAACGCAATTTGCTGAAGCGGGCATGAAAAAAAGCCCTGGTGACAGTGTGACCGAAGATGAAAAGCAACGCCTGTTGACTCATTTGAACAAACAGCACGGTGGTAACGGTCCGCAAGAACCAAGCAAAATGACGCTGAAGCGCAAAGAAAAAAGCACCCTGAGCATCGGTGGCGGTCCAGGTCGCAGCAAGTCTGTGCAAGTAGAAGTTCGCAAGAAGCGCACTTATGTGAAGCGTTCTGCGCTCGAAGAGCAGCAGAAAGCAGATCAAGAAAAAGCTGAGCAAGAACGTTTAGCAGCCGAAGCAAAACGTCAGGAAGAAGAGGCGAAAGCGGCGGCAGAAGCAAAAGCGCAAGCCGAGAAGAAAGCTGCGGAAGAAAAAGCGAAGCAAGAAGCAGCGCGCAAAGAGAAAGAAAAAGCGAAAGCCAAGGCAGAAGCTGAAAAACGTGCGGCGATGAGCCCAGAAGAACGCCAGAAAGCCGACGAAGCAAAAGCTGAAGCTGAACGTCTGCGTAAAGCGCAAGAAGAAGAAGCTCGCAAAAAAGCTGAAGCTGAAGCGGCGCGTCAAGCCGAAGAAGCTCGTAAGCTCGCAGAAGAAAACGAAGCGCGTTGGCAAGAAGAAGAAGCCAAGCGTAAGCAAGCTGAACAAGAAGATGTGCACTTCACCACTTCGCAATACGCTCAGCAAGCGGAAGACGAGCAGGACGTTGATGAAGAACGCCGCAATCGTAAGAAATCCAAGCGTCGTGCCAAAGACGATGAGCGTGACGAAGCACCACGTCGTGAAAAACGCCGCAAGGGTTCAAAGCGTTCAACCTTACAACAAGCCTTTACTAAACCTGCCTCACCGGTAGAGCGTGAAGTCAAGTTGGGCGAAACCATTACTGTAGGTGAACTGGCAAACCGCATGGCAGTAAAAGCCAGCGAAGTGATCAAAACCATGATGAAAATGGGTGAAATGGTCACTATTAACCAAGTTCTAGACCAAGAAACAGCTTCACTTGTGGTTGAAGAAATGGGTCATAAAGTACAGTTGGTCAGCGATAACGCACTCGAACAAGAAGTTCTCGCAGAACGTAACGATGGTGAAGAGCGCACTGCAATTACGCGCGCGCCGGTTGTGACCGTAATGGGTCACGTTGACCATGGTAAAACTTCGCTGTTGGATTACATTCGCAAAGCGAAAGTTGCGAGTGGCGAAGCGGGTGGTATTACCCAGCATATCGGTGCCTATCACGTCGAAACGGGTCATGGCATGATCACGTTCTTGGATACTCCTGGCCACGCCGCATTTACCTCGATGCGTGCCCGTGGTGCGAGTGCAACAGATATCGTTATTCTCGTAGTTGCCGCAGATGACGGCGTGATGCCGCAAACCCTTGAAGCTATCCAACACGCGAAAGCTGCTGGGGTGCCGATTGTGGTAGCGATCAACAAAATGGACAAGCCAGAAGCCGATCCAGACCGTGTGAAGAACGAACTTGCACAACGTGATGTTATTCCTGAAGACTGGGGTGGTGACGTACAGTTCGTGCCAGTATCAGCACATTCTGGCCAGGGTATGGATGACTTGCTCGAAGCTATCTTGTTGCAGTCAGAAGTACTTGACTTGAAAGCTGTTTCTGACGGTATGGCGCACGGTATCGTGATTGAGTCACGACTTGATAAAGGTCGCGGACCAGTGGCGTCTATCCTGGTGCAAGAAGGCACCTTACGCCAAGGCGATATCGTCTTGTGTGGACTTGAATATGGCCGTATTCGTGCAATGCGCGATGAGACGGGTAAAGAAGTAAAAGAAGCTGGACCGTCGATCCCTGTCGAGATTTTAGGTCTCTCAGGTGTGCCGCAAGCCGGTGATGAAGCAACAGTTGTTAAAGATGAGCGTAAAGCTCGCGAAGTTGCCAATTATCGTCAAGGCAAATACCGCGAAGTGAAACTCGCGAAGCAGCAGAAAGCGAAGCTTGAGAACATGTTTGCGAACATGCAAGAAGGCGACGTGAAAGAATTGAACATCGTCTTGAAGTCAGACGTTCAAGGTTCACTCGAAGCGATTGCTGATTCGTTGCAGAAACTGTCGACCGACGAAGTAAAAGTGAACATTATCGGTAGCGGTGTGGGTGGTATAACCGAGACTGACGCTTCATTGGCAAGCGCCTCAGACGCGATTGTGGTTGGCTTTAACGTGCGTGCAGACGCCGCGGCGAAGAAAGTCATCGACCAAGAAAGCGTGGATTTACGTTACTACAGCGTTATCTATGACTTGATCGATGAAGTCAAAGCAGCGATGGGCGGTATGCTCGCACCTGAGTTCAAACAGCAAATCATTGGTTTGGCAGAAGTACGTGATGTATTTAAGTCGCCGAAGATTGGTGCAATTGCCGGTTGTATGGTCATTGACGGTGTGGTGAAGCGTTCAGCGCCAATTCGTGTTCTACGTGATAACGTGGTGATTTACGAAGGTGAGCTGGAATCGTTACGCCGCTTTAAGGACGACGTACAAGAAGTTCGCAACGGTATGGAATGTGGTATCGGTGTGAAGAACTACAACGACGTTAAAGTCGGTGACCAAATCGAAGTCTTTGAAACAGTTCAAGTAGAGCGGAGTCTGTAAGTTAGATGGCAAAAGACTATAGCCGTACCGAACGTGTAGGTCAGCAGTATCAACGTGAAATCGCGTTGATACTGCAACGTGAAATCAAAGATCCGCGAGTGACCATGGTCACAGTGTCGGACGTTGAGGTGTCGCGTGACTTGGCTTATGCGAAAGTTTTTGTCACTTTCTTCCATGATGACGAGAAGCAAACGAAACAAGCGCTGAAAGTGCTGAATGATGCTTCCGGTTTTATTCGCTCACTGCTTGGTAAGCGCGTTCGTGCGCGCATCGTGCCAGAATTAAAATTCGTGCATGACGGTTCATTGAACGAAGGGATTCGGATGTCGCGGTTGGTTGACGAAGCGATCCGCAAGGATCATGAACGTCAAGGACCGAACGACGATGATACCAGTGCTGAGCAAGCCAATCACAAGGATTCCAACGGAGCGGACTAATGGGACGTCGTAAGTCAGGCCGCGATATTAGCGGCGTGATTGTCTTAGATAAACCTCTAGAATTGACCTCAAACGCCGCTCTCCAAAAAGTGCGGCGTTTTTTTAATGCGCGTAAAGCCGGACATACCGGCGCCTTAGACCCGCTTGCTACGGGCGTTCTGCCATTGTGCTTTGGCGAGGCCACTAAGGTATCGCATTTCTCTCTTGAGGCAGACAAAACCTATGAGGTCGTCGCACGCTTAGGGGTGCGAACGACTACCAGCGATGCCGAAGGTGAGATAGTTGCCACAGCAGAGGTAGCTGTCGATGAAGCCCAAGTTAAAGCAGCAATTGCCCAATTTACTGGCGTGCAAGAACAGTCACCATCGATGTTTTCAGCGTTAAAGTACGAAGGGCGACCACTCTATTGGTACGCTCGACAAGGCATTGAAGTACCGCGGAAAACACGACAGATTTGTATTCACAAAATCAACTTAATGGCACTCGATGCCAGCTCGCTAAAACTAGAAGTCACTTGTTCGAAAGGCACTTACATTCGTACCTTAATCGACGATATGGGACAGTTCTTCGGCTGTGGCGCGCACGTAGCTGAGCTACGCCGCACTTGGATTGAAGGCGTTACGGGCAACATGGTTAGCTTTGCTGAACTAGAGCAACTAGCGGCGCAGTGTGACCCCGAAAATGACGATTACCAAGTGCTTGATGCTTTACTGCAACCCTGCGATAGCGTTATTCAACAAATCCTCATGGTGCGTATTGTGGAAGCCGATGCCATTAAGTTTACTGCTGGCAATCCGGCGCGGGCGCTAAGCGATGACGTACGCGATGAATCAGTGATTTTTCGCGTGTATAGTGAGACATCAGAGCGCTTCTTAGGATTAGGTTTTTGGCGCGACAATAAAATCGTGCCCAAGCGTGTGCTTAGCATTGCGGAACGCTAGTTAAGCCCGTATAATGTGCAGCGATCTTGTTGGTGCTGAATTAGTGATTGGCGCCAACGTTTTTATCCAAACTAGGAGTTTTATATGTCACTAACTGCGGCAAAGAAAGCTGAAATCGTTAAAGAATTCGGTCAAGGCGAAAACGACACTGGTTCACCAGAAGTCCAAGTTGCTTTGTTAACTGCTAACATTAACGAACTGCAAAGCCACTTTAAAGAGCATGCAAAGGACCACCACTCACGTCGTGGTTTGTTGCGCATGGTAAGCCAACGTCGTAAATTGTTGGACTACTTGAAGCGTAAAGACAATCAGCGTTATGCAACTCTGATTGAGCGACTCGAATTACGTCGCTAAGCAATGTTCATGAAAGGGGGCCGCAAGGCCCCTTTTTATTTATAGAATTTAAAAACGCTATTCGTTGTTCGTCCGCTGCGCTGTTCGTCCGCTGCGCTATTCGTTAAGTAGTAAGAGCGAACCCCGAACAACGAACAGTGAGCAAAGCGAACGGACGAAACACGAATTTAGAGAAGAAAGTAGGAAAGGAAAAAAACGTGAATCCAATTACCAAGCAATTTGAATACGGTCGTCACACAGTGACCTTAGAAACCGGTGCGATGGCGCGCCAAGCGACCGGAGCCGTGCTCGCAAGCATGGACGACACTACAGTTTTAGTAACTGTCGTGGCCAAAAAAGAAGCCAAAGAAGGTCAAGATTTCTTCCCATTAACAGTGAATTATCAAGAGCGAACCTACGCTGCAGGTAAAATTCCAGGCGGCTTCTTCAAGCGTGAAGGTCGTCCTTCAGAAAACGAAACACTGACGTCACGTCTGATTGATCGTCCGATTCGTCCACTGTTCCCTGAAGGCTTCAAGAACGAAGTACAAATCATTGCCACCGTGGTTTCAGTAAACCCACAAGTGAGCCCTGATATCGTTGCATTGATCGGCGCATCTGCTGCCTTGTCGATTGCCGGCGTGCCATTTGCAGGTCCAATCGGTGCGGCACGCGTTGGTGTTATCAACGACGAGTATGTGTTGAACCCAACGTTAGACGAACTCGCTGAATCGAAGCTCGATTTGGTGGTAGCAGGTACTGAATCAGCAGTATTGATGGTTGAATCTGAAGCGCAACTGTTGTCAGAAGACACCATGTTAGGCGCAGTGGTTTATGGCCACGAGCAAATGCAAACAGTGATTAACGCCATCAACGAGTTTACTGCTGAAGCGGGTAAACCTAAGTGGGATTGGCAGGCACCTGCAGAAAACACTGAATTGAAGAACAAAATCAAAGCGCTTGCCGAGCAGGGCATCGGTGACGCGTATCGCATCACTGAGAAAGCTGAGCGTTATGAGCAAATCTCAAAATTACGTGATGAAGTTGTCACCCGATTGACGGCTGAAGATGAAACGCTGAACGCGAAAGAAATCGGCGATATCTTCCACGCCTTGGAAAGTGACGTCGTACGTAGCCGTATCATTGCTGGTGAAAAACGTATCGATGGTCGTGACCCAGATATGGTTCGTGGTCTACACATCGCCACGGGCATGTTGCCGCGTGTGCATGGTTCTGCCGTATTTACCCGTGGTGAAACGCAGGCATTAGTTGCCGCTACGCTTGGTACCGAGCGTGATGCACAGATGATCGATGACCTCATCGGTTCAAGTAATAACCGCTTCATGTTGCATTACAACTTCCCTCCGTACTGTGTAGGTGAAACGGGTATGGTCGGTTCGCCTAAGCGTCGTGAAATTGGTCACGGTCGTCTTGCTAAACGTGGCGTACAAGCGGTGATGCCATCACAAGATGAATTCCCGTACACCATTCGTGTGGTTTCAGAAATCACTGAATCAAACGGTTCAAGCTCAATGGCATCAGTGTGCGGTACTTCACTGGCATTGATGGACGCGGGCGTACCGATCAAAGCATCTGTTGCGGGTATCGCGATGGGTCTGGTGAAAGAAGGCGACAAATTTGTGGTCCTTTCTGACATCTTAGGTGATGAAGATCATTTAGGTGACATGGACTTTAAAGTTGCTGGTAGCAAAGATGGCGTAACTGCCTTGCAAATGGATATCAAGATTGACGGTATCACTCGCGAAATCATGGAGCAGGCATTAGAGCAAGCAAAAGCAGCTCGTTTGCACATACTCAACGTGATGGACCAGGCGATTTCAGGCGCACGTGAAGAGTTATCTGATTTTGCACCGCGTTACCACACCATGAAAATCAATCCAGACAAGATTCGTGATGTGATTGGTAAAGGTGGTGCGGTGATTCGTGAATTGACCGAAAGCACCAACACCAACATCGAAATTAACGATGATGGTACGGTACGTATCGCGGCAACTGATTCTGAATCAGCGCAAGCAGCAATTAGCCGTATTGAAGCTTTGACTGCAGATGTTGAAGTAGGTCGCATTTATCATGGTAAAGTTGCTCGTATCGTTGATTTCGGTGCGTTTGTGACGATTCTACCGGGTAAAGACGGTTTGGTGCACATCTCGCAAATCGCTGAAGAGCGCGTCAACGACGTCAACGAATACTTAAAGGTTGGCGATACGGTGCCAGTTAAAGTACTCGAAATTGACCGTCAAGGTCGCGTTCGTTTGAGCATGAAAGATGCGGCAGAAAAGCCAGCCGCTGAGCCAGCTGCAGAACCTGCAGCAGAGCAGCAAGACGACGCTGAATAAACCAAGCTAAAGGTTTATTTACAAAGTAAGCATGAAAAGGGGCCTCGGCCCCTTTTCTTTTTGCTAGCAAGCTGGGGTATGATGGCAACAAAGAGAAGGTAAAGGACAAGTCGTATGAAGCTTCGAAAGATAACGGTCACCGTGCTTGGATGCTGGTTGCTCAGTGGTTGTGTGGGTACGCCAGATGGGACTTCGACGCCGCTGGGACAGTTGGTGGTCGCTGCGCCACAAGTTGCCGATGAACGCTACCAGTTAGAAGTTGCGAAGCTCAATGAAGTACTCAGTCATGGTGCTGAAGAATTAGATAGTGAAGCGATCGGGCAATTACTCTACCGTCGTGGCAGTTTATACGATGCCTTGGGTATGAATGTACTTGCGCGGATTGACTTTAATCGAGCGTTGGACTATCAGCCGCGCTTAGCCGACGCCTATAATTATCTCGGTATTCAGTACACGCAAATTGGCCAATACGAATATGCCTACGAGGCATTGGATGCCGCCCTTGAACTCGAGCCTGAACATCCCTATGCGTATTTGAATCGTGGTGTGGCAGCCTATTATGACGCACGCTTTGATTTAGCTAGCGCTGATTTACAACGTTATTTTGAGCTCGACCCCAGTGATCCGTACCGCTCCATTTGGCGCTTCCTTATCGATGTTGAAGTGGATCTCGAAGCTGCAACTGAACAACTCGCTGAAGCGCGCTTAGAACACGTAGGCGATAAGTGGGCGTGGGGTATTGTTGATTTGTATTTGGGTGCCATGAGCGAGCAAGAGTTTCTGCAATCGTATGCAACGCAATCGATGACCAGTGATGAAACCCTCGCGGAAAGAATGTGCGAAGTGTATTTTTATTTGGGCAAATACAAACAATTGCAGGGCGAATGGAATACCGCAGCGGTCTATTTCCGCCTAGCGCTGACCACCAATGTTCATATGTTTTTGGAGCATCGCTATGCTGGGATTGAGATGGATTGGAGCCAGCAGCAAGCATTGGCTGCCGCGCAGCGCTAGTTTTGCGTTATTGCTGCAGCAATGGGGGATGCCGGTGCTGCCTAGCAGTGCGGCGCCAATCGTCGCGCAATCGCCTGCTATTGCTATTTGTACTGAAAGTGCCGCCGATGCAACCCTGTGGTTCCCTGCTACCGCCGTTGCAACAGTTACCCAGTTACTCGACGATTGGCAACAGCATCCGCTGTTTCCGCTGTTCGATTGTCTGACCTTACGTAGCTATCAAGCAACGACCGATTTGCAGTGCAAAACTGAAGGTGAACGCCTGCGGGCGCGTTGTGAACCTGCCTTGTTACCGCGTGAACTGGACCAGCGCCAGATTATTTTAACGGATACCCCAACCGCTAGTGCCGATGCCACGCAAATGGTATTGCCGCTCGACACTGATGTCGATCTGATGGCTCATGAAGTCGGACATTGGCTTGGCTTTGCCGATGAGTACCCAATGTCGGTAAAGCTGGCTGAGAGCTTCTGTCAGGGGCGTTATCAGCACGCTTCGCTGAATGTGGTGCTAACGGACACTACCGAAATGTCGACAGGCGCCTTACGTGCCTTGTGGCAGCAATTACCATGGCGCAACGCGGTACCTGATTGGCGGCAACTTGGTGAACAACAAGCCAACGGGCGTTGGCGGTTAGGCAGCTCAACGCAGCAGAAAATAGGGCTGTTTCATAGTCCTACATGTGCCAACGTCGAGGGAGTTTTTAGCTGGAAGCCGGTCGCCGAGTGGACGGCAATGCAGTATCACGATGTGAATTATTGGCCAGAACTGTATCTCAGCCTGGCCAAAGCTTATTTAGCTGGCTTGGATAGCGGTTTGCGCGATCATGATCACTGGACACAGCAGGGCGAATAACCAGACTAAACTACGCAGTTTATCCCAGTCGGCCAAATAGAGAATGTGGTAGAGCACACGAAAAACGACAAAGCCCACGGCAAGCCATTGATTAAAAGTACCTGTATGTCCTGTCGCGATGACTAAAACGACGGCGGCGGCAAACAGTGGAAAAGCTTCATAGGCATTATAGTGACCCGCAACTGCGCGGGCACCAGCCCCAGTCAAACGTTGTTGTTGAGCACGAGGATGATGGTTATCGTAACCGTTGTCACGGTTTTGGAAGTAGACTACCGGCGCTTTTGCGGCAATGGGTAAAAGTCCAGCAATTAGCAAACACCAAATCAACGTGCTCATGGAATCACTCCTATTTGACTTCTTTGCCGGCTGCTTGCAAATCGGCGTGATACGAAGATCGCACTAAAGGACCGCTAGCGATATGGGTAAAGCCCATTTTCTCGCCTTCAACCCGGAACATCTCAAATTCGTCAGGGGTTACATAACGGGTGACCGGTAAATGATGACGACTCGGTTGCAAATACTGACCGATGGTCAGCATATCGACGTTGTGCGCGCGCAAGTCACGCATTACGTCAAGGATCTCTTCGTTGGTCTCACCAAGTCCAACCATTAAGCCTGATTTGGTACGGATGTCAGGGCGCTCTTCTTTATAGCGCTGCAGTAGGTCCAATGACCACTGATAGTTAGCTCCAGGACGTGCAGCTTTGTACATGCGCGGCACAGTCTCAAGGTTATGATTGAACACATCAGGCGCTTCATCACGCAAGATATCTAGCGCGACTTGCATACGACCACGGAAGTCAGGCACCAAAATTTCAACTTGGATGCCAGGTGACTGCACACGGATCTCACGAATACAGTCGGCGAAGTGCTGAGCACCGCCATCGCGCAAATCGTCGCGGTCTACCGAGGTGATCACCACATACTTGACTTTCATATCGCGAATGGTCGCACCAAGTTTAGTGGCTTCGTCTGGATCCACTGGCAGCGGACGACCATGGGCAACGTCACAAAATGGGCAACGGCGGGTACAGATTGCACCGAGTATCATAAAGGTCGCGGTGCCATGGTTGAAGCACTCGGGTAGATTAGGGCACGAAGCTTCTTCACATACCGAGTGTAGGCCATGCTTACGCATCGCTTGCTTGATTTCGTCGATGCGTTGGGTTGATGAGGGTAATTTAACCTTCAACCACTCTGGCTTACGCAACATTTGGTCACGCTCAGTTGGGACCACTTTCACCGGGATCAGCGCCATTTTATCGGCGTCGCGAAGTTTTACTCCGGGTTCAACTCTAACTGGCTTCGACATAGGCTTGTTCAAATCCTGTCTGTTCATGAATGTCTTGGTAACCCAAACGCTCGGCGAATACTGTGCAGACTCTTGCTGCTGCTTCGCTAACGTTCTGCGGGCCACCTAAATCTTTGCTTTGTACCATCTGCATGCCGGCGTAGCCGCAGGGATTAATGCGTAAAAATGGACTTAAGTCCATATTAACGTTTAGCGCTAAACCGTGAAACGAGCACCCTTTACGGATCCTTAAACCCAATGAGCAGAGCTTGTCGCTGCCAACGTAAACGCCAGGAGCGTCGGGTCTTGCCGCGGCTTTAATACCATACTCTTGCATAACAGCTACGATGGTTTCTTCAATGTGGGTCACTAATTGACGTACACCGATTTTCAATCGCCGTAAGTCGAGTAAGAAATAGACAACCAACTGACCCGGACCGTGGTAGGTCACCTGACCGCCACGGTCGACTTTAACGACTGGAATATCACCGGGTGCGAGCAAGTGTTCAGCTTTACCTGCTTGGCCTTGGGTAAAGACCGGTTCATGTTCGAGCACCCACAATTGATCGACCGATTCGCTATCGCGTTCGTCGGTAAATTTTTGCATGGCGTGCCAAACGGGTTCGTAGGCCTGTCGACCGAGCTGTCGGATGATCAGCTTAGAGGACATAGCGCACATCTTCGATGTCAGCTAATGCCTTATAGAGAGTTTCAATGTGGGTCTGGCTTTCGACTTTGACCTGAATTGAAACCGAGTGATAATTACCTTTGCTGCTTGGCTTTACGCTTGGGCTGTAATCGCCGGGGGCATGCTCTTGTGCAACTGCCACCACCGCGTCGGGTAGAGCTGGTGTAGCCACTCCCATCACTTTGAAAGTGAAGTGACATGGAAATTCAACCAGCTCATCGAAACGGGTTTTTTGCATGGCTTACGACTCCTTACTTAAATACGCTTGCTTGCTCGCGTGAAAGGCTTCCGCTAACTGTTGAGTTACGGCGCCACAACGACCAGCACCGATGATTATATCATCAATTTGGCCGATAGGCTGTACCTCACGGCTGGAGCTGGTAAGGAATAGCTCATCCAGTTGTTCTAAATCACTGACACTAAACGGCTCTTCACGAACTTCCAGCCCTAACTGACGGGCTAACTCCAATACCCACATGCGGGTGATACCAGGCAAAATCAAGTGATCGGCAGGAGCGGTGTACAAAATGCCATGCTTGACCGCGAAATAATTACTCGAAGCCCCCTCGGTAATCATGTCGTCGCGATGCAACAGCGGTTCAAGCGCGCCGCGTTGTTGGGCGACTTGTTTGAGCATGATATTGCCAAGTAAGCTAATGCTTTTGATGTCGCAGCGCAGCCAGCGAATATCTTCACACAATGTGACTTTGGCGGGCGTTGGAATATCCCAATGCACCGGCATTGGCGAGACGCTGGCAAAAATAGTTGGGTTGAGCTCGGTCTGCGGTAAATGCGAACGTTGTGCCTCAGCGCCGCGCGTGACCTGAAAATAAATCAGTCCATCGGTAATCGCGTTTTGCCGCAGTAATTGAGCAATGAGGCTCTGCCAAAAGGCATCCTCGCGGCTTGGTATATTCAGTGCCGCGAGCGAGCGGTGCAGCCGAGCCAAATGTTGCTCAAGCAAGAAAGGTTTGCCGCTATAAACTGGCACCACTTCATAAATGCCATCCGCAAACAAAAAGCCTCGGTCAAAAACCGAGACTTTTGCTTGATCTGCGGCGAGCCAGTCGCCGTTCAGGTAGACCGTTGAGCTCATTGAGTATTATTCCTCAAATTTGCGTAAGACCCAGTCGGTAAGCTGTTTAAAGATACCGCCTTCAGGCACATCAGTAAGCACCACTAGAGGGTAACTCGCAAGCGTGTCACCTTCAAATTGAATGGCCACGGTGCCGACGGTTGTTCCCTTGCTGAGCGGTGCCTCAAGCACGGTATCCAGTTCAATGCTGGCCTTCAGGTTGTCACGCTGACCACGTGGCAAGGTCATCACCGCGTCTTCGGCAATACCCAGCGCAACAGTGTCAGTTTCACCGCCCCATACGCGTTGATCAACGAAGCTATCGCCAGCACTGTATGCTTGCACTGTTTCGTAGTAACGGAACGCATAGTTGAGGAGCTTCTTACTCTCTACTTTACGCGCTTGCTCACTACTGGTCCCCATTACTACAGCGATAAAGCGGGTATCACCCTCGTAGGCTGAGGTCACGAGGCTGTAACCTGCTTCTTCAGTGTGACCGGTTTTAATGCCGTCAACGTTCATGCTGGCATCCCACAGCAATGAATTACGGTTGTATTGCTTAATAGAGTTGTAAGTAAATTCTTTCTCAGCGTAGATCTCGTACTCGCGCGGTACATCACGGATAAGTGCCGCTGCCAATGTTGCCATGTCTCGTGGCGAGGTGTATTGATTCGGATCAGGCAGACCATGGCTGTTGGCGAAGTTACTATTGCTCATGCCAAGCTCAACCGCATAAGTATTCATCATGTCGGCAAAAGCTGACTCGCTGCCGGCAATGTGTTCAGCCATGGCCACGCAAGCATCGTTACCTGATGAAATGATAATACCGCGGTTCAAGTCTTCGACGCTTACTTGCTTACCCACTTCAATGAACATCTTGGATGATTCAGGGAAGTTCTTGGCCCATGCATTTTCACTGATAGTCACCAGATCGGTAGGGGCGACACGGCCGTCTTGAATTTCGCGGCCAATGATATAACTGGTCATCATTTTCGTAAGGCTAGCAGGCGATAATTGGTCGTCAGCATTACCTTCCGCGATCACATATCCGGTAGTGTAATCCACTAGAATATAGCCCTTCGCATTGACTTGCGGCGGCGGTGGAATGATTTGCGCATGAGCAGCGACGATAAATAGGCTGGCACACACAGTGAGGGTTCGCGTGAACTGTTTGAATACAGATTGCATGGTTGTCTTTCTCTAATTTTTTTAAATGGAAATCTAGCGCACAAATATTACCACAGCTGAGCTGCAAAGGCAGTTGCTTAAGGGGTTACTGGAACGCGAAATACACCTTCTAATCCAGCATCACGTAATCTTTGCAGCATCTGATCGGTTTCAGTTGCGGCGAAGGGCCCTAGCAACACAGCATGTAGACCATTTTTCAGCTGAGTAGTTGCAGGCACATCATAGGTTGCGGCAAGTTGATCAGCGGTCTCACGACTCCGCTGGAGATCGCTTGAGGCGACAACCTGCACATAGTACTGTCCAGCATCGGCCAGTGGCGTCGTCAGTGCCAATTGTTGGTTGGTATTTTCTGGATGCAAAGCTTCGACGCGCACGCGTGCAGTTCCATTTGCCAACATACCCAACTTGTACGCTGCAACATAAGATAAATCGATGATCCGGTTACTATGGAAGGGGCCACGGTCATTGACCCGAACCACTACAGAACGTTGGTTCGCAAGATTAGTAACCCGCACATAAGTTGGCAACGGCAACGTTTTATGCGCTGCACTCATCGCATACATATCGTAGGTTTCGCCGTTGGAAGTTAGGTGGCCGTGAAATTTCTCGCCATACCAAGAGGCTAAACCTTCTTCACTAAAACCTCGGGCATCGGGGATAATGTTGTAGGTTTGACCAAATAAAGTATAGGTGCGATTGCCACCACGACTTGGCGGTTCGACCCGTGGCTCTGGCTCAATCAGCTCATCGGGGGTGGGCAGACGCGATGGGATACTGTCATGTTCTTGGCTGTAACGACTTGGCGGCGCCGAAGAGCTACAGGCAAATAGCGCAAAAGTGATAAGCGGAAGGAAGATTAAACGCAAACGCATGATCACCTCGAGTGAGTGGCAAAATATCCTATGGAATACGCTAAGATCGCACAGAACGCCTAGAGAAGTTAACTTTGGTTCAGGTAAAATTCTTGCAAACTATGCGCTCGATATACCTAAATTTAAGCGTGAATCAATCGTCGATTCGTTGCTATAGCCATAAGTAAACCAAAACCGGCGAGCAATGTCACCATCGATGTACCACCGTAGGAAATTAACGGTAATGGGACACCCACGACCGGTAGTAACCCTGAAACCATACCGATATTGACCAAAACGTAGATAAAAAAGGTTAGTGTCAGACTACCCGCTAGCAATTTTTGATACACCCGCTGCGCGCGATTGGCGATAATCATGCCACGAAAAATGATGAAGCCGTACAGCAATAAAAGCCCCAACACGCCGATGAGTCCAAATTCTTCACTAAAGACGGAGAAAATGAAATCGGTGTGTCGCTCGGGTAAAAATTCGAGTTGCGACTGGGTGCCTTGTAACCAGCCTTTACCTTCGATGCCTCCCGAGCCAATGGCGATTTTGGATTGGATGATTTGATAGCCCGCGCCCAGTGGATCCCGTTCGGGATCGAGGAAGGTCAACACGCGCTGGCGCTGGTAGTCACGCATCAGAAACATCCAGAGGATGGGTATAAATGAGCCTACTGCGACCAAAAAGATCGTAATCAAACGCCACGACATGCCCGCTAAAAATAGGACAAAAATACCCGATGAAGCGATCAACAGTGAGGTGCCAAGATCGGGTTGCTTGGCAATCATCAGCACTGGAATAATTAATAGAATAAAGGCCATAGCGAGACGACCGAGGGTCGGCGGCATGCCTTGCTCAGAAATAAACCAAGCGATCATCATGGGGACCGCCAACTTCATTAATTCGGAGGGCTGTATGGTAATAATCCCGAGATTCAGCCAGCGCTGGGCCCCCTTGCTGCTCTCGCCAACTAACAGCACTGCCAAGAGCAGTGCGATACCAAGCGCAAACAGCGGCAATGACCAGCGTTGAATGGTATCGAGCGGAATTTGAGCGATGACAAACATAGCAAAAAACGCGGCACCAATACGAATTGCTTGGCGTTCGGTCATGCCAAGATCTTGACCACTTGCGGAATAAACCGTGACGATACTCACCAAACCGGTAATCAACAAGGCGATAAACAGTGGCGCGTCGATGTGCAGCCGTTGTAGCAGCGATGGGCGTTGGTGATCATGGTGCATTGGCAACTACCTCGTCTGCTTTAAAGTAGGCGTCAAGTAATTGACGTGCCATCGGCGCCGCGACGCTACTACCACCACCGATAACGTTCTCAGCAGCGACGACCACTACAACTTCAGGCGCTTCAACCGGAGCGAAGCCAATATACATCGCGTTATCACGAAAACGTTCGTCAATCGCCTCGGCATCGTATTCTTCGTCTTGACCAATACTTTTTACCTGAGCGGTACCGGTTTTACCTGCTGATGTGTAAGGGGTATCACTGAAAGCTCTGCGCGACGAACTTTTAATACTAGTGACAACACCCTGCATCGCATCTAAAGCGATTTCCCAATGCTCAGGGTTCTTCAATTGCACTGGCGGTCGCTCTTCTACCACCGCGGGCAATTCGATACCACCGTCTTGAATCGCGCGCAACAAACGTGGCACTGGGCGCTTACCGCGATTTGCTAGTACCGCAGTTGAGACGGCAAGCTGCATCGGTGTCACCGTCCAGTAACTTTGGCCGATGCCGATGGAAACGGTTTCGCCCGCGTACCAAGGTTGATTAAAGCGAGCACGCTTCCAGCCTCGACTCGGCATCACTGCGGCGGATTCTTCGCCGATATCTATGCCGGTGCGCTCACCAAAGCCGTATTGGGTCATGTGCTCGGAAATAGTATCTACCCCAAGTTTCAGTGCAAGGTCATAGTAATAGGTATCACAACTCTCGATAATCGCCGTATTGATATCGACCCAACCATGTCCCCAAGACAACCAGTCACGGTAGCGATGATTAACCCCTTTGATTTGATACCAACCTGGATCCCAAATGCGGGTGTCAGCGGTGACAATCCCTTCTTCAAGGCCGACAATGCCGAGGTGCGGTTTGATCGTCGAAGCAGGTGGATAACCGCCTTGAGTTGCGCGATTCAGCAACGGCGAGTGACGCGAATTCAATAGGCTCTGGTACTGGGCCACAGTGATGCCCTGAGCGAACCAGTTCGGATCGTAACTGGGCTGACTCACCATCGCTAAGATTGCGCCATCGCGTGGGTCCATTAAGATCAAGCTACCACGATTTCCCGCTAGAATCTCTTGTGCGGCCTGTTGTAACTCGACATCTATTTCAAGCACTAAATCTTGTCCGGGGATCGGCGGTTCAACAGCAAGTGTGCGCAATTGCCGCCCATGAATGTCTACTTCAACTTGTTGATAACCAACAGTGCCATGTAGTTGCTCTTCGTAATAGCCTTCAACGCCCAACTTACCGATGGTGCGCGTTGCTGCATAGTTTGCGGCAACACCTTTGGCTTTGAGGCGCTCAGCATCGCGTTGATTGATTTTTGCAACATAACCCAAAGCGTGAGTAAGTGCTTCACCGTAGGGGTAGTGGCGAACCAGTCGAGCTTCGATACTAATACCGGGATATTCATGCTGGCGCGCCGCAAAAGTGGCAGCCTGTTGCTCGCTGAGTTGATCAAGCAAGATGACTTGCTCAAACCGTCGCTCGCGCAGGCGATTGCGCTCAAAGCGTTCCAGGTCTTCGGTGGTTAAGCCGAGAAGCTCAGTGAGGTCAGCCAGCGTTTGTTCGAGGTTAGGCACTCGCTCAGGAATTAACTCTAAACTTAGAACCGGCCGGTTTTCAGCAAGAATACGACCGTGACGGTCATAGATAATGCCGCGATTAGGAGCGAGAGGAACGACCTTGATACGGTTGTCATTAGAGCGCGTTTGAAATGTTTGAAAGTCGACCACTTGGAGTTGGTACATATTGACTAACAAGACACCGAAAACCGCTACCACCACAACTAAAGAAAATATCACCCGGCGGCCAAATAAAGCTGCCTCAGCGTGACGATCTCGAATAGCGGTACGGCGTTTTCTCATAGTTAGTCGCGATGGTAAGGATGGTTATTATTAATACTCCAAGCCCGATACAGTGCTTCTGCTACGATCACGCGCACCAGTGGGTGCGGTAAGGTGAGCGGGGACAAGCTCCAGCGTTCATCGGCAATGGCACAACATTCGGCGGCAAGCCCTTCGGGTCCACCGATGAGTAAACTGACATCGCGACCATCCATTTGCCAATGACCGAGTCGTTCAGCAAGTTTTGGGGTATCCCATGGGCGCCCATTCACTTCGAGCGTTACCACACGGTTGCCTTTGCCGATGGCCGCCAACATCGCGTCACCTTCTTGTTTGGTAAGGCGCGCAATATCGGCGTTTTTACCGCGTTTGCCAGCAGCAATTTCAATCAGTTGCAGCTGACAATCGGCAGGCAGACGTTTTGCGTAAGTCGTAAAGCCAGTGCTGACCCAATCAGGCATTTTTTGGCCCACTGCAATCAGCTGAATTCGCATTAACGCGGACCCCAGAGCTTTTCTAATTCGTAAAAGTCACGAATCGATTCTTGCATGACGTGGACCACTACGTCACCTAGGTCAACTAAAACCCATTCTGAGCTATCATCACCCTCAACGCCTAGCGGCGGGACGCCATGATGTTTGGCTTCGGTGGCAACATGATTAGCAAGACTCTTCACATGGGTTTTCGAGTTGCCTGAGCAAATCACCATAAATTCAGCTATATCGGTTTGATCGTGGACATCGAGAACTTTGATGTCACGACCCTTTAAGTCTTCAAGTTTATCGACCACGAAGTCGCGTAATTGTTCTGCTTGCAAAGAATATTTCTCCAGAAAAAAGCCCACGCTGGGCAAATCGTACTCATTTTGCAAAATAGCTTGCAAAAATGGCGGTAAGTTTACCACGGCTTGACGCGAAAAGCAGTGCCTTAGGGCTGGTGTTACTTGGCCAAATAAAGCCCTTGCTGATGAATATAGTCAGCGACTGCTGGGGCGACCCAGTGCCGCCATTCGCTGTGATTGGCAATGGCGCGACGCAAGCGGGTAGCCGAAACATCGATAGCCGGGGTCGCTAGGGTGAGAATGTGACCCGCTGTGCGTTGATGAAGTTCATAGCTGGTTGTCGCGCGATGTTGTTGATACAAGGCTTGGACTGCGGGAGACCATTGGCTGGCATGATGCGGGCGTTGCATGACCGCCAAGTGTGCGTAGCTTAAAAGCTGTTGCCAACCGTGCCAAGTATCGAGTTTCGCAAAGGCATCATCACCTAGTAAAAAGACCAGACCATCGTCGGGCCACTGCGCGCGCATCTGTTGCAAGGTCAAAAGGCTGTAAGATGGACCCTCACGGCGCAATTCACAGTCATCTACGTAGACTTGCGGTAGTTCGGCGTACGCGAGTTCGGTCATGCGCAGTCGTTGCGTTGCGCTGGCACCGGGATAATCCCTATGCGGCGGTTGTGCACTCGGGACGACATGCATGCAGTGGGCGCTCAGTTGCTGAAAAGCACTCAGTGAAGTTTCGATGTGCCCGCGATGAATCGGATCAAAGGTCCCGCCAAAAATGAGCCGTAACATTATTTATAAACTCGGCGCTTGCTGCGGTGCACATAGTAAGACCAGCAAGTGTGTATAAAGAGTGGCAAGCGACTCACCGGAATCACGTTTAAAAGCGTATTCTAAGCGCACCAGTAACTGACTGACCTGCACCATGTGGCGCGCCGAAAGACGCTTGGCGAAAGCCCGATACGCATGCTCTTGATTACGCCAGATGCCGAGTGCCATGAGCTCGCGCTGGCCAAGCCCTTGACCAAGGTTTTCTGCTTGCTGTAAGGCTTGTAATTTTTGCCATTCACGTTGCAACATCCAATTTAGAATGGCTACCTCAATTTCTTCTGCGAGCAGGCGTTGGAGTCGTTTCAGCGCAGTATTCAAATCACCAGCGACAATGGCATCTTGCAAGGCAAAGACCGTAAAGCGACTTTGATCTTGGCTTACTTCAGAAAGGGCTTGCGCAGTAATGGGCGCGGGTACATCACTGAGCGCAAGTTTTTGCAGTTCTTGATCAAGGGCGAGAAGGTTGCCTTCGTACCAATCGGCGAGCAACTGCACTGCATCGTTCGCCAGACTGAGTTGATAGCGTTGTGCGCGCTGTTGCACGAAACGCGGCATTTCTCTTCTATCAGGACTATTGGCTTGTAGCATCGGCCCAGCTTGTTGCAACAACTGAAACCATTTCGCTTTTAATTGCTCTTGTTTGAGTTTAGGCCCCGTAAGGACCAAGATTTGATCGTCGGGAAGTTGCTCACAGTAACGTTTCAGGGCGTCAGCACCCTCACGCCCGGGCTTGGCTTCTGGTAGTTCAAGCTCGATTAAACGTTTCGTTGAAAACAGCCCTAAGTTTGCGCTTTCATTGTGCAGCTGCTGCCAGTCAAATTGTCCGTCTTGCACCCAGCGCAAGCGTTCGTCGATACCTTGTTGTCTGGCTTGCTGACGAATTAATTGTAAGGCGTCATCAATGAGCAGGGGGCTATCGCTGAAAATACCGATGAGCGCGGGCAGACCGTGTTGCTTAAGTTGCTCCGGAAGCTGCGCTAGTTGCATGGTTTTACTCGCCAGTGCTGGCGCTGACGCGCGCGATCACTTGCCGCAGAAGTTGTTGTGCTGCCTGTTCCCGCATTTCTGCCACGAGAATTTCACGCTCGCGCGTTTTTGCTAAGGCGAAATTAGGGTCATCTTGGTAGTCGCGAAAAACTTCCACTGCTAGCGCGATACTGCGACCCTGTGGATCGCGCAACAGGTAATTGACTTGATAAATCAGTTCATATTCGGCGACTTGACCACTTGCCGACAAGCTCAAGGTACGCCGAGTCAGCGTATCGTCAACAATTTCAACTTGATAAACACCCGACTGCTCAACGAGCTCGATACCTGCTTGCGCGAAGCGATCTTTAGCTTGCTCGGCAAATTCGCTGAACTGAGGCGCCTGTAGTTGCATTTGTTGCAGTTGTTCAGGGAGTTGATAACTGCCTTGTAAGCGAAAACCACAACTGCTCAAAACAACAATTGACGTTAGCAAGAGTGCGAATTTGAGCAGTTGAGTCATAGCCAGTTTAAACCTTAATTAGCAACAATGTTGACCAGTTTCCCTGGCACATAGATTTGTTTACGAATGGTTTTGTCGGTGATGAAGCGTTGCACGTTTTCGTCGGCTAAAGCTGCTTCGATCACTGTCGCTTGCTCGGCATCTGCGGCGACTTCGATCTTGCCGCGTACTTTACCATTCACTTGCACTACTACGAGGATACTGCTCGCCACCAAGGCACTAGCATCAACTTGTGGCCATTCGGCAAACACGATGTCGTCTTCGTGACCTAACTGTTGCCACAATACCTCACTTAAGTGCGGTGTGACCGGAGCCAGCATCAATACGACAGCGTCTAGCGCTTCACGCATAATGCCAAGGTCCACTGGACTCTCGAGCGGCGCTTTCTGTAGCCGGTTCAACAGCTCCATGATCGCCGCAATCGCGGTATTGAAGTTCTGCCGGCGCCCCATGTCATCGCTGACTTTTTCAATGGTGCGGTGAACCTCGCGGCGCAACTCTTCTTGTGCGCTGTTTAACTGGCTAAAGTCGTTACTATGCTCAGCGTCAGCATGCTCGAGATAGTCGGCAACTAAGCGCCAGACCCGACGTAAAAAGCGCTGTGCACCTTCAACACCGGAATCTGACCATTCTAAGGTTGCTTCCGGTGGCGCGGCAAACATCATGAATAGCCGTACCGTATCAGCACCATATTTGTCGATCATCAATTGTGGGTCGATACCGTTGTTCTTCGACTTCGACATTTTCGTCATGCCGCCGTAGATGACTTCTTTACCATCGCTACGCAGCACCGCTTTAACGATACGGCCTTTGCTGTCGCGCTCAGCAATATCGACGTCAGTTGGTGAGTACCAAGTAATCTTGCCGTTTGCCGCCTCTCGGTAATAGCTGTCGGCCAGTACCATTCCCTGCGTTAACAAGCGCTTGAACGGCTCGTCTGAGCTCACTAAGCCAGTATCACGCAAGAGTTTATGGAAGAACCGTGAGTACAATAGGTGCAATATCGCGTGTTCAATGCCGCCAATGTATTGATCGACCGGCAACCAATAATTCGCTTGCTCCGGATCTAGCATGCCGTCGTTGAAATTAGCGCTGCAGTAGCGAGCGTAATACCAGCTAGACTCCATAAAGGTGTCGAAGGTATCGGTTTCGTGTTCCGCAGGTTGACCATTGTAGGTGGTCTTGCGCCATTCTGGATCGGCTTTAAGCGGTGACTGGGTGCCATTCATCACCACGTCTTCCGGCAACTTAACCGGCAGCTGATCGGCAGGAACCGGTACTGAGCTGCCATCGGGCAAGTTCAGCATTGGAATGGGTGCGCCCCAGTAGCGTTGGCGTGATACGCCCCAGTCGCGCAAACGGTAGTTCACTTGACGACGTCCGATACCGCGCTGTTGCAGTTCGTCGGCAATGGCATCAAAGGCAGCTTCACTGCTCAAGCCAGAGTAGGGACCCGAGTTGATGGTCGTGCCTTTCTCGGTGATGGCGGCTTGTTGAATATTGTGTTCGCCTTGCGCGGGCTCGATGACCGGCACAATCGGTAATTGATACACAGTAGCAAATTCCCAATCGCGCTGATCATGGCCCGGTACTGCCATAATAGCCCCTGAACCGTAATCCATGAGGACAAAGTTGGCGACCCAAATTGGTAACCGCTCACCGGTTAATGGATGTTCAGCAAAGAAGCCTGTGGCCATACCTTTTTTATCAATAGTGGCAAGTTCAGCTTCTGCCATCTTGGTATTTTTGATCGTTTCAATAAACGCGGCTAATTCAGGGTTTGCTGCAGCGGCGCGTTGCGCGAGCGGATGCTGAGCAGCGACGGCCATGTAGGTGACACCGAACAGTGTGTCTGGGCGAGTGGTATAAACCGTCAGGTGCTCATCGCTGTCGATGATACTGAAATCAATCTCAACCCCTTCAGAGCGCCCAATCCAATTGCGCTGCATAATTTTGACTTGCTCAGGCCAGCCGTCTAACTGGTCTAAATCAGCAAGTAATTCATCGGCATAATCGGTGATTTTGATAAACCACTGCGGGATTTCTTTTTGCTCAACTGGAGCGCCCGAGCGCCACCCTTTACCGTCGATGACTTGTTCGTTGGCAAGTACAGTTTGGTCAATTGGATCCCAATTGACGGTGGCATTCTTTTTATAAACCAAGCCCTTCTCATAAAGCTTAGTGAAGAACCACTGTTCCCAACGATAATAATCAGGTTGGCAGGTTGCCAGCTCACGTGACCAGTCGTAGCCAAAACCGAGTGATTTTAGCTGCTTGCGCATGTACGCAATGTTTTCGTAAGTCCACTTTGCGGGTGCCGTTTCGTTGGCAATAGCAGCGTTTTCAGCAGGCAGACCAAACGCATCCCAGCCCATCGGCTGCAATACATTTTTGCCTTGCATGCGCTGGTAGCGCGAAACCACATCGCCAAGCGTGTAGTTGCGCACATGCCCCATGTGGAGCTTGCCACTTGGGTAGGGAAACATTGATAAACAATAAAACTTTTCTTTGCCAGGTTGCTCTGTAACCTGAAAAACCTGATCATTTTCCCAGCGCTGTTGTACAGCTGCTTCAATGTGAGCTGGATCGTAATTATCCTGCGTTATTTTTGACATCTCTGAATCCATTGTTCGATGCTGTTGCTTACAGCGCGTACCACATTAACAGGGTAATGACTAAACCGGCGATACCGAAGAACGCGTACTCAACGCGCGCTTCTTGCTGTGCTTCCGCATTATCTGGGTCGCGGTGAAAGATAAACATGCCGAGGCTAGAAACGCCGAGCGTACCAGCGGCTGTTAGAATCGCAAAAAGAATGGCAGCAAAGATATTTTCCATGGTCTATTCCAACTCAGTGTGATGAGAAACGAAATTGTGTATACAGTTTACTGATTTTGACGCCGAATGACTACGGGTATGGCGCCACAAATCAACACCAGTAGCGCAAAAATCCATGCGCCCCAGCTGCCTATGAGGCTATAAGGAGTTATTCCGCGTACCGCAGGTACTTCAGCACTCAAGGTCGCCGCCTTAAATTGCGGTAATGCAGCGAGCCATTTGCCACGTTCATCAATGACCGCGGTGATACCATTATTGGTCGAGCGAATCAGTGGGCGACCTAGTTCAATAGCGCGCATGCGAGCTATTTGCATGTGTTGCGCAGGACCATGAGAGCGGCCAAACCAAGTATCGTTGCTGACCGTCAATAAAAAGTCAGTCGCTGGAGTGAAGTTAGCCAGCACCTGCTGTGGAAAAGCAATTTCGTAACAGATCGCTGTGGTAAGCAGCCAGCCTTTGGCACGCAGAGGCTCCTGCTTATAATCGCCACGGGTAAACGATGACATTGGCAAGTTGAACAATGGCGCTAATGGCCGCAATAGATCGCCAAAGGGAACGAACTCGCCAATAGGGAGCAATTGATGCTTCTGATAACGGTTCGTATGGCCGTGCTGATAGTCTTCTTGCACGCCATCGCTGGCGTCCTGGCCTAGCGCAATCACTGAGTTGAAATACTGATCTTGCTCGATATCGATAATACCGGTAATCAATGCCGTTTCAGTTTTGCGCATTTCATCATGAATCACTGCCAGTACATCATCGGTGTAGGGTTCTGGCATAGTCACCGCAGACTCAGGCCAAACAATGAGGTCGTGTTCTGCGTGCAACTGGCGACTAAAATCGAGGTACCGATTGAGCGTCGGCCAGTGTTGATCAGGGTTCCACTTTATCGACTGCTGAATATTGCCTTGCACGATGCCAACTTTCACGACTTCACCGGTGCGCTCGATAGCGGTCAGTTGCGGTAGTAGTAGAGGAATAACGAGTAATAGTGCTGCACTGGCAAGGGTTGGCCAGTAGCGTTGCTGGTAGGCCCGAAAAACAATGAGCGCAATGCTCACAATCACCAAGCTTAAGCCGCTCACGCCAAGCCAGCTGGCGTAGTTCGCGAGCCAAGTATCAGTTTGCGTGTAACCGAGTTCCAGCCACGGGAAGCCGGTGAGCACCCAACCACGTAAGGCCTCCGCAAGCGCCCAAGTCAGTGGCAAACTCCAATAGGCAAGTGGATGGACCCGCAGCGTTAACCAACGCCAACTGAACAGCGCCAACGCTGGGAACAGACTGAGGTATAAGAACAGTAGTAGCAAGATACCTATTGAAGCCAGCGGATGAAGGCCGCCAAAGGTATCAATACTGACATAAATCCAACTCAGACTGGCGGCAAACCAACCAAAGCCAAAATAGTAGCCGAGACGCCATGCATTGCCGCTCGATTTGTTGTGAATCAACCCGATAAGTAAGCTTAACACCACAAACGGCAGCCACGCTTGATAGAAGGGGGCGTAGCTGAACACCATTAGCAAGCCTAAAACAAAACAAGCTACGCGAGTGAGCGCAGCTTGCCAGCGTCGTGATTGCCAGACCATGGCTTACGAGTCCGTAGTGGTGGCCGGTGGTGGCTCGGGAAAGCTCACTTGCAGCTGTTGAATACGGCGTTTATCGGCACTTGTCACTTTAAAGTGAATATCTTGAATACTGATTTCTTCGCCTGGCTTGGGCAAGTGGCCGAAACCGTGGGCGACCATGCCGCCAATGGTATCGTATTCCTCGTCGCCAAACTGGGTACCGAAATAGTCGTTGAAATCTTCAATCGTAGTCAGTGCTTTCACTGAATAACGCGATTTGTTGATTCGACGAATATCAGCGCGAGTATCTTCATTGATATCGGTTTCATCCTCGATATCACCGACGATCTCTTCCAAGATATCTTCGATGGTGACCAGTCCAGACACACCGCCATATTCATCGACAACGATAGCCATGTGGTAGCGCTGCGAGCGGAACTCTTTAAGAAGCACGTCAACGCGTTTGCCCTCGGGCACAATCACCGCAGGGCGAATCACTTTATGTAAGGAAAACTCTTCATCGGTCATACCAAAGCCATAGGACAACAGGTCTTTGGCAAGCAGAATACCCTCAACATGGTCTTTGTTTTCACTGACCACCGGATAACGGCTATGTTGCGCGTCGATCACGATAGGTAAAAAAGCATCAACCGTTTGATTGATATCGATGGTCACCATTTGCGAACGCGGCACCATAATATCGCGGACTTTAAGTTCAGCGACATCAAGCACGCCTTCAATCATTTCTTTGGTGTCGTTATCAATCAAGTCACGTTCTTCAGCGTCTTGAATGAGATCAACTAACTCTTCTCGACTGTTCGGTTCTCCGGTAAACAGTGCTAACAATTTGCTAGCCCATGATTTACGCGCAGAACCGTTGGTAGAGTGGGGATGGTCATCGCTCATTAGCGGGTAGTGCTCCGTTTATTCACCAACAGTGGCATAAGGGTCAGAATACCCTAATTCCGATAAAATTGAAGTCTCCAGCTGCTCCATATGTTCAGCTTCGTCGTCTTCAATATGGTCATAACCTAGCAAATGCAAGGTTCCGTGTACAATCATGTGGGCCCAATGTGCGACCAATGGCTTGTGTTGTTCGGTCGCTTCGCGTGCGACGACCGGGGCACATACCACCAAGTCACCCAACAAGGTCACAGGCAGAGGAATGGGGGCTTCAAATGGAAAAGACAAGACATTGGTCGCATAGTCGCGTTCACGGTATGTCTGATTGAGTTCTAAGCCTTCGGCTTCGTCCACAATACGTACTGTTAACTCACAGTCTTCCAGTTGCTGTTGGGCAGCGCTGATAGCGGCCGCGACCCAAGCTGTAAGCTGTTCAGTAGTCGGTAGTTCGCTCGCGGTGCTTGCTACCTGTCGATCGACCGCAAGGTTCATGCTTTAGGCTCTTCAAAACTCTCGTACGCTTGCACGATACGTTGCACGACTGGGTGTCGGACCACGTCGCCCGCTTGGAAGAAGGTAAAACTCACATCTTCAACATCACGCAACACTTCGATGACATGGCGTAAGCCAGATTTTTGCCCGCGCGGTAGGTCAACCTGCGTGATATCACCGGTGATCACCGCTCTGGAGTTAAAGCCGATACGGGTCAGGAACATCTTCATTTGTTCGCACGTCGTGTTTTGGCTTTCATCCAAAATGATGAATGCGTCATTGAGCGTACGGCCACGCATGTAAGCCAGTGGCGCGACTTCAATAACGTTGCGTTCGATCAGTTTCTCAACTTTTTCGAAGCCAAGCATTTCGAATAGAGCGTCATAAAGCGGACGTAAATAAGGATCTACTTTTTGCGCCAAATCGCCAGGTAAGAAGCCCAGTTTTTCACCCGCTTCAACCGCTGGGCGGGTAAGCAAAATGCGGCGGATTTCTTGACGTTCCAGTGCATCGACCGCGGCTGCAACCGCTAAATAGGTTTTGCCGGTGCCCGCAGGACCGACGCCGAAGTTCACATCATGGCTCAAAATCGCTCGAACATACTCAGCTTGATTATGATTGCGCGGCTTAATCAGGCCACGCTTGGTCTTGATGTGCGTCATTTTCTCAGCGGCTGGGTCGCCATGCCCTTGCTCAAGCACATTCGCCTGTTGAATCGCTAAATGCACTTGTTGAGGTTCGATTTCACCGGGTGCACCTTTGGCTGGCGCGGTATCCACATAAAGTTCGCGCAGCAGCTTTGCCGCCGCATTCACTGTGTGTTGTGGACCGATTAAACGGAAGTCTTGGTTGCGGTAAGTAATTTCGATACCGAGGCGGCGTTCAATGTGCTTCAAATTCTCATCGAAGGGGCCGCAAAGCTCAGCCAGACGCCGGCTATCGGCCGGCTCTAGTTGAATATCTAAAGTTGTGATCTTAGGACTCAAAAAAACCTCTAATGCTTAAGATTGCTGCGGCGGCACATAGCTCGCCACACCTAATGCGTCGGGCTGGGTGCGCGCTTGCTTGGCAAGAATCGCTTGCGGTGCAGTGTCGACCCGTAAGCCCATTTCGTCTTCCACACGAATGACTTCACCACGCAGTGAGTTGGCGAAGACATCGGTGATTTTGACATCAACGAAACGGCCGATCATGCGATGGTCACCGACAAAGTTGACCACGCGATTGTTCTCGGTACGCCCGCTCAATTCCATTGGATCTTTTTTCGATGGACCAATTACCAAAATCCGCTGTTCGGTGCCGACCATGCGCCGGGCGTGCGCGTGCGCCTGCTGATTTAAACGCTGTTGCAACAGTTGCAGACGTTGTTTTTTCGTTTCTTCACTGACGTCGTCAGGCAAATCAGCGGCTGGTGTGCCCGGGCGAGCGCTGTAGATGAAACTAAAGCTCAAATCGTAGTCAACGGCTTGAATCAAATCCATTGTCGCTTCGAAATCGGCAGCGGTTTCGCCTGGGAAACCAATAATAAAGTCAGAAGACATTGCCATATTGGGGCGAACTTTCTTCAACTTGCGGATCTGTGATTTGTATTCCAGAGCGGTATGACCCCGTTTCATCAAGGTCAGAATTCGGTCAGAGCCACTTTGCACCGGTAAGTGCAAATGATTCACCAACTCTGGAATGGTGGCATAGGCTTCGATAATGTCATCGGTGAATTCGACTGGGTGCGAAGTGGTGTAGCGAATCCGGTCGATGCCATCAATCGCGGCAACTAAGTGCAACAACTCAGCAAAGCGACAGACGCTACCGTCGAAGTGTTCGCCACGATAGGCGTTAACGTTCTGGCCGAGTAGGTTCACTTCGCGCACACCTTGCTCAGCAAGTTGCGCAATTTCGAATAAAACGTCATCTACGGGGCGACTGACTTCTTCACCACGGGTGTAGGGCACCACACAGAAAGTACAATATTTACTGCAACCTTCCATGATGGAAACAAAGGCAGTTGGGCCTTCAGCTTTTGGCTCTGGCAGGCTGTCAAATTTCTCGATTTCAGGAAACGAGATATCGACCATAGGCGTGTGTTCAGTTTGCACTTGCTTGACCATTTCTGGTAGGCGATGCAAGGTTTGCGGGCCGAATACGATATCGACATAAGGAGCGCGTGCGCGAATATGTTCGCCTTCTTGTGAAGCGACGCAGCCACCGACACCAATCACCAGATCGGGATTTTTGTCTTTCAAGTTCTTCCAACGACCGAGTTGGTGAAACACTTTTTCTTGTGCTTTTTCACGAATCGAACAGGTGTTGAGCAGGATCAAATCAGCATCTTCTGGCTCTTCTGCTACGTCGTAGCCATGAGTTGCCTTCAGTAGATCCGCCATTTTGGCAGAATCATACTCGTTCATTTGGCAACCCCAAGTTTTGATGTATAACTTCTTGCTCATAAACTCGTTGTACTCACTTGCGTTGGTGTATCTCAAAAGGGACGTTATTTTAGCCTGTTCTGACCTTAACTGCCAACTTTGCCGCCGACTTCTGCTTTTCGCCGCGTGCGAATGGCAAGATACCCTGCCACGGTGATGATGGCCGCACCTGTTAACATGTGCCAAGTGATGGCTTCATCCCAGAACCAATAACCCATGAGTGCGGCAAACATGACCGAGCTGTAGGTAAAAACGCCCACGCGCGCAGCGGGTGCGAGCGAGAACGCTTTGGTCATGCCCAATTGTCCAGCAACAGCGAGTAATCCCATGATGCCTATCGCTAGCCAATGTTCCGCCGCTATGGGTTGCCCTAGCCATAGCAGGGGGATAGCTGAAACTACCGTTGAAATAGCGGCAAAGTAAAACACGATTTTGCTTGAAGACTCGGTCGCCGACATTTGCCGAATCAAGGTTTTGGTAAAGGCCGCAAGACAGGCAGCAATAAAAGCGATGGCAACCACCGGCGATAATTTTGTTGCGGCTGGATTTAAAAAGACAAATACGCCAATAAAGCCGATGGAGATAGCTATCCAAGTTTGCGGCAAGACACGCTCGCCTAACCAAATTCGACCTATGATAGGTATTAAAAAAGGCGACAACAGTAGGACTAAAGTCGCTTGTGCAAGCGGAATGGTGGCGATGGCATAGAAGAACAAATACATTGCCGCGAGTCCGGCTAGGCCACGGCTCAAGTGAAAGCGCCAAGCCTTTGTTTTAAAAGTGCTAGGGCCTTTGCGCCAGAGCCACGGCAACAACACGACAAAAGTCATCGCACTGCGAAAAAATACCAGTTGTTCAGAGGGCACGTCGGTGCTCAAATATTTCACCAGCGCACTGACACCGGCAAAACACATTTCTGCACCCAACACCAAAAGTGAGGCAATCACCACGGTGCGTTGAGGAGTTTCCATAACCGCCTTTAGTAGGGAAGGACCGCATGAACCATTATCTTATCACGATCAGTTTACTGACACTTAGCGATGTTTTTAAGCCGAATAGCTACAATTGTTGGGCAGTTTTTTTTATTATGCGAGCTAAGTTAACAGGATAAGGCTTAATGATGCACATTGTCATTGTTGGAGGCGGACTGGTCGGCGCGTCCGCGGCGGTTGCCGCAGCACGTCAAGGCTATCAAGTGACGCTACTCGAACGCGGCGCAGCACCTGATGCAGCGTCCGCGAGCGAAGAGTGGGACTTACGCATCTCTTCAGTGCACCAGAAAAACGTCGAGTGGCTCGAACAGCTGGGTGTTTGGACGCAAGTCGACAGTGCTAAATATTTCAGTTACGACGGCTTGAGTGTTACCACGCGCGACCGCCAAACGGTGGAATTTGCTGCGGCCGACGTGGCTGCGCCTCGACTCGGTGTGATGGTCGAAAACGACGCACTGGTGCGGGCTTGTTGGCAGGTGTTAAGCGGATTTGAGAACCTGACTTTGCGCGCTGAGACTGAGGTAGAAACTTATGAGCTCGAGTCGCAACAAGTACTCTTGAATAATGGCGAGACGCTCTCATTTGACCTACTCATCGGTGCCGATGGCGCGAGTTCTGCGGTTGCACGCGCTGCCGAGATCGGTATGCGCGGTTGGGATTACGATATGCGCTGTTTGCTCGCCATTGCCGAAGTCGAGCAACCGCTAGCGGCTAAAACTTGGGAAGTCTTTCGCGCCGAGGGACCCTATGCGTTGTTACCGTTAAACGACCATTTGGCTTGTTTGATTGATTACCGCGCAGAGGCTGCATGGCGTGATGCCAGTACCGAGCAGGTTGAGCAAGCGCTCCATGAAACCTTTGCGCCGGTGCTCGGCGCTTTTACCCTGCAAAAGCATGCGAGTTTTCCGCTGCGCCGCCAGCGCGCATTACGCTACTTCGATTCTCGCGGTGTTGTCCTCATTGGCGATGCCGCGCATAGTATTCATCCGCTTGCAGGGCAAGGGGTGAATCTCGGTTTTGTTGACGTACAAACACTAATGAGCGCGTTGGCAGCGAATGAGTTGCGAACTGCGTTGAAAACGTATGAAAGAAAACAAACTCTAGTGAATCAACAAATGATGCGCATGATGGATGCGATTCACTTTGGTTTCCGCAGTGAACATTTGCTGCCACGTTTGGCGGTCGGATTAGGTTTGCAAGCGGTCGCGAAAATCAAACCGATTAAACAACAGATTATTAAAGCCGCTATGGGCTGGAGCTAACGATGAAATGGATACTAATGGCATTCAGTGCGTTGATTGTCAGCGGTTGTTCTGCCGCCGGTTGGTATTATGGCGCGCAAGATGAGCGCTTGGAACAGTGCCAACGGTTGCCAAGTGAAATGCAACGGATGGAATGTGAGCGTGAAGTGACGAAGACTTTTGCCGAATACACACGAGAACGCGAGCAAGCGCTAGACGAAAAAAAACCGCCAGGCGGCGGTTCTTAGCATTGTTGCGATCACCATGGATTAGATGGTGCGGAGGGAGGGACTTGAACCCTCACGTCCTTTCGGACACTAGCACCTGAAGCTAGCGCGTCTACCAATTCCGCCACCACCGCAACAAGCAGGGAGAGTGGCTGGGGTACCAGGATTTGAACCTGGGAATGGCGGGATCAAAACCCGCTGCCTTACCGCTTGGCTATACCCCAACTCTCGGAAAACAGCTTTTAAGTGGCTGGGGTACCAGGATTTGAACCTGGGAATGGCGGGATCAAAACCCGCTGCCTTACCGCTTGGCTATACCCCAACTAGGCTTAAAAACTTTGCCCTCATCGATGCGAAGTTGGTGCGGACGGAGAGACTTGAACTCTCACGCCGTGAGGCACTGGAACCTAAATCCAGCGTGTCTACCAATTCCACCACGTCCGCCCAGAGATTTGGTTGGTGGCTACGGCGAGATTCGAACTTGCGACCCCAGCATTATGAGTGCTGTGCTCTAACCAGCTGAGCTACGTAGCCATACCAAATTTTTTTAAAACTGCGCTCGGTGAGTGCGGCGCGTATTATGCAAATCAGGGGCTCGAGCGTCAACCTCTTTTTCGCAAAAATACGCTTTTGTTGGCGCGACTGCTCAAAAAAGCGTTTGTTTGGCTATTTATTCAACGCAAGCGGTTTTAAGGACGCATCCGAATGTCTCAAAAGGCTTGTAACGGCAATCTTTAAGAAAAGTAAAAGTGGCGCACCCGACAGGAATGACCCGAGCCATACAGGGCTCTCGCCCTGTGGGCATGCTTGCATGTCCAAAACGGCGTTCCTGCCGTTTTGTCGAACCGGATGTTGGTATGTTGTTTTAATCGTGATACGTTCGATGCAGACAGCAACCAATTGACGGGACACCGTGTAGGCGCCAGTGGTAGCTATGCATCGATATGGAGTTATGACAATGCAGGTAATCAGCTGCAAAAAGAGACCCACACTTGGACCTATGGCGGTGACAATCGCGTACGCCGGCTGACACGCTCATCAGGGTTTTATTACGAAAACTGGTATGACACTAACGGGCAACGGGTCGCCAAGAGCTCAACGACGACCGACTGGCACTTTTTGTATGGCCAAAGCGGTGAGCTGCTGAGCGAAACCAAGAACGGGCCACATATGAAAAGTTATATTTGGCTTGAAGGCGAGTTGGTTGCGCTTGTTTATAATGATGACTTGTACTTTGTCCACAACGACCATTTAGGTCGCCCGCACAAGGTAACCGATGACACGAAAGCGGTGGTTTGGGAGGCCGATTTGCAAAGCTTTGACCGCAGTGTTGTGAGCTCTAGCATTGGCGCCTTGAATATCGGCTTCCCCGGTCAATATTGGGACAACGAGAGCGGCACATGGCAGAACTGGCATCGTGATTACGACCCAAGTGCGGGGCGCTATATTCAGTCGGATCCGATTGGGTTAAATGGTGGCTTAAACACTTATGCCTACGTCGATAGCAATCCTTTGCTTTATAGCGACCCAGACGGTCTATCTCGTAAAAAAATGGTTGGCGTTGTGTGTTTGGGGATGTCAGTTGGAGCGTTTGCTTTTGATGCTGCAGGAGTGCGAACTGCTGCCATGAACGCTTATGAAAACAATCCATACGCACATGGGGTTGAAATGCTGAGTCAAGGTATGGATGAACTTGTTTCGGAGGCCGAAAGCTGCAATGAAGTTGAGAGGAAAGCTAAACTACTTCTTAAACTTGAAGAATTGCGGACTTTGAGGAGGAAATTAGTTAATAAGCAAGCTGATTGGACTACAGCTAATAGTTTTGGCGGAGCATCTGGGACTCTAGGGGTTTTCATGGTAGTTGCCGTTGGAACATGTGGAAGCTTGCTAAGATGAAAAATCCATTATCGCCGTTTTGGACGCTCGTTGTGAGCGTCACCCTCTTCTTATTTGCTTCGCAACTGCTATTGAAATATGCAGATAGCGCGCGGTTTTGGCTGCAACAAAAACTTGCGCCGGTAACGGCAGAAAGTCACACGATTTTTCAAGAAGCGCTAGGAAATCACTACATCGTTGCTCCGTACATGAAGCAATATTACTACTTAAGCCCTTACTATTACACGCCGTTTGATGCCGCATATAATTGGCACAAAATGACCAGCGCTACAGAATATCAAGCATGTGCAAGGCGTTCGCAATTATGTATCCCAGGTGTTGTTTTTCATCCAAGCAAAAGTGCGGCTGAAATGTTCGAAATTTATGCGGATATGATGCGGCAAGGCAAGCTTCTTGGAAAGGCGTACTACTGTGTTGGCGGGGTGTCGGCGATTGGTAATGAAGCTATAGATGAACATGAGCTAACAGATTGGAAGGTTAAGATATTATCGTTTTCAACGTCAAGTGGCACGTATATAGTTGATGGCCTATCGGAGGAGCAGTTGGAACAGTGGAGAGGGCGTTGTCTATAGCACTCAAATACCAAAGGAACTATGTTTTGCTTGAAGGCGAGCTGGTTGCGCTTGTTTATAGTGATGACTTGTACTTTGTCCACAACGACCATTTAGGTCGCCCGCATAAGGTAACCGATGATGCGAAAGGGGTGGTTTGGGAGGCCGATTTGCAAAGCTTTGACCGCAGTGTCATCAGTACGAGCATTGGCGCCTTGAATATCGGCTTCCCCGGTCAATATTGGGACAACGAGAGCGGCACTTGGCAGAACTGGCATCGTGATTACGACCCAAGTACGGGGCGCTATATTCAGTCAGACCCGATTGGGTTGAGCGGTGGGATGAATACGTATGCGTATGTTGGCGGCAACCCTATTAGTTATATTGACCCTGAAGGTTTGGCCTGTTTCAACTTTAATCAGTTTGCAAATCAGATTCGAGAAAATCGCTCGAGCACAGCCACTGACATCGCGGTGCTGTCATCCACTCTTGGCTTTGGAACCATGGCTAAAACAGGCCCTGAATTAAGAGGCTTTGGCGCCTCTAAAACTCAACTAAATCCATATACAAGCCAGCTTAGCAGGTGGAATGGTCGACTGAAAAGGAGTGGGTTGTATTCAGGACGGGGATTAAGAAACCTAGGAAGAACCGCTGGGGGTATTGCTGCGGGTGCGGCTGCTACAGGAGCATTGATAGCCGACGGTTTTTATAACTGGGGAGTGATTATTAAGGCTGCTTATGACGCCACTTCTGCTGAAGGTGACAACGGCTGCGGATGTGACAATAATGGATAGCTCAAGCGAGAAAATAAGAAACAAATCCCTTGAGCGCATTGCTGAAATATTCGATGTTGATGCAGACTCACTGAATGATGATTTGGATTTGACAGTTACGTTTGAGCCCAACGCTGTCAAATTTTGGAAGCGCAATCAGTTCGACATGGTACTGGATGACATTAGGGATGCAGCAGGTAAAAATTCCATTGAGCTACTCAATAATGGCGAGTTTGAAGTGAAAACTGTCGGGGACTACATCAGGTTTATGATGATATGTTACGAGGAAAACCCTAAGCTTGTACAATTGGTCTTGGGTGATGTTTAGCCTAGCTTACATATAACCACTGTCGTGGCAGACTAAACCCGAACACCATTTTAGGTTGGTAACTCGCCACAGCATCCTGTAATAATTGAACTTGAATTTAGAACGGCAAATACTCTAAATGTTCGAGCGTAGGCTGCTAGATGAGTCAGTCAGCTGACATTTCAACAGAAAATGGCGCAGTGAGCTTTGAGATACATGAGTCAAAAGAAGGTTTTTGTACTTCAGAAATACATTCAGAAATATAACTCTGAAAAAGTCTTTTATAAAGTGAGAGTAACTCCTGATTCTGCTGGATTGTTTGGAGACATTGAGTCAGCTTCGAATGCAGCAAAAGAGCTATTAGTGTTGGAATAAAAATGGTCCCGATATGGTTCCATAAAAAATTTAGTTAGCGATTACTATCCGTGCTTCAAGCTCTAGATATGTCGCACCCGCTAGGAGTGACTCGAGCCATCCATGGCTCTCGCCCTGTGGACATGCGAGCATGTCCATATTCGTATTCAATTGACGCGCGCAGCCGTTTACCAAGGCAACTTTTCGCCGTTGCTGTGGCGAAAGCAGCCGGTAGTGGCGAGCGTGAGCTCGTCAATGCGCTGCACTAAGCGCGTGGCGGCTTCGGTTGCCGAAATGTCGCCGCGATTGCCGACCATGTCGGTTTGCACGTAGCCGGGGTGGAGCAGGGCAACAGCAATGCCTGCGTCTTTTAGATCGTTAGCCAACGAGACGCCAGCGGCGTTGAGCGCGGCCTTACTCATGCGATAGCCGTATTGGCCACCAGAGCCATTGTCGGTCATTGAGCCCATTCGTGAGGTGATGAGAATGAGCTTGCTACCGTTCTTTAACAGGGGGCGCAGGGTACGACTCAGCTCGAGCGGCGCCACCGCATTCACGGTCAATTGGCGTTGGATACTGTCGGCTGCGAAGCTGTCGAAGTTGTCGCCTTCAAGGATGCCAGCGTTATTGATGAGAATATCAATGGGATCCTCTGCGAGGCGCTCGGCTAACAAATCGCGCGCTTTGGCGTCGGTGACATCAATCCCATCGATAATGGCAACGCCCAATTGTTCAAGTTCAGCAGAAGGCGTACGGCAAACCGCAGTGACCTCAGCGCCTTGCTGCTGGTACTGTTTGGCGAGTGCTAGGCCGATGCCGCGATTCGCTCCGGTAATAACGATGTGTTGACTCATGAAAACTCCTTCTATTGCTTCAATATGAATTAATTAATCAGATGCGCCCGGAATTCCGCCGCGGGTGAGCTTTTTCGGATCGAGTAATTGCTCGAGCTCAGTGCGCGATAAATCGGTCATCTCCTCGGCAACATCGATGACAGGGCGTTGTTCTTGGTACGCGCGTTTGGCAATTTTAGCTGCTTCGTTGTAGCCGATGACCGAATTTAAGGCGGTGACCAAAATGGGATTTCGCGCCAAGGCTTCTTCAAGTCGCTCATGATTGACACTGAAATCGGCAATGGCTTGATCTGCAAGGGCCCGCATCGCATTTGCACTCAATTCAATGGACTCGATGAGGTGATACGCAATCAATGGCAGCATGACATTGAGCTGAAAGTTGCCTTGTTGCGCAGCTGTGGCGATGGTTTGATAGCTCCCGGCAAGGTGGGCCGCAACCATGGCGACAGCCTCAGGGATCACCGGGTTCACTTTGCCGGGCATGATGCTGCTACCGGGTTGTAAGGCGGTCAGGCTGATTTCACCGAGTCCAGCTAACGGACCACTGTTCATCCAGCGCAAATCGTTGCTGATTTTCAGCAAGACAGCGCCGCAACTATTCAGCGCGCCGGCTAACTGCAAACTTAACTCTTGCCCCGCAATGCCGGCGAAAGGGTTATCGGCGGGATAAAATTGTTGCTTGGTGCGGGCGCTCAAATGTTCACAAAACTTGCTGCGAAACTCACGCGGTGCGTTGATGCCAGAACCCACGGCTGTACCGCCCTGTGGCAGCGCCCGTAAGCGCTCACAGACCTCGTTCACATGTGCTTGGCAATGATGCAGCTGCGTGCGCCAGGTACGTAATTCTTGCGCCATGGTGATCGGCATCGCATCCATTAAGTGGGTGCGGCCAGTTTTGACCACGTCAGTCAAACTTTGCGCTTTTGCTTCAATGGTTTGCTGCAAATGCATAATGGCTGGCAGCCAAAGTTCTTGTACAGCAATGACACAACTCACTTGAATACTGGTCGGAATGACATCGTTACTACTTTGGCTGCAATTGACATGGTCGTTGGGGTGAACGCTGGGCCCCTTGTTACGCCGCACCGTTTCGGCCAACACTTCGTTCATATTCATGTTGGTACTGGTGCCGGAGCCAGTTTGAAAAATATCCAACGGGAAGTGTTGCAGATCGGGGGAACGACTAAACGAATTGGCCGCCGCAGTTATGGCTTGAGCTTGTTCTTGAGTCAGCAGCTCTAAGTCTGCATTTGCTTGAGCTGCAGCAGCTTTTATATGGGCGAGGGCGGCAATGCTACGCGCCGGGAAGCGTAGCGCGCTGAGCTGAAAGTTTTGCCGAGCGCGTTCAGTTTGCGCCCGCCACAACGCTTCTGCTGGTACGTCGATTTCGCCCATGCTATCTTTTTCGATACGAGTATTCCCATTGCTTGATTGAGTCGCCATTGCTGCTCCTTGATCTGATGTATAGCAGTGCGCGTAAATTTTAGGTCTGAATAGAAGCATGGGGTGCGGATGCGCAACTTTCAAATAGTTTTTGGTTTTTTGTCGCTACTGGCACTGGCAGATACAGCAGTTGTGCAGGCTCGCGAAGTGATCGTTACTGTGGTGGATGAACAGGGGCAAGCGTTGAGTCGCGCAGTCGTGTCCAGCCCATTAGCGGGGCCGCAACCACCTGCAAAGAACGCCGTGATTGATCAAGTTGAGCAACTCTTTGACCCCTTTATTTCCGTAGTTCAGGTAGGCGCCACGGTGAATTTTCCGAACAGTGATAATATTCGTCATCAAGTATTCTCGTTCTCGGCGGCTAAGCAATTTGAGTTGCCCCTTTACAGCAATATCGAAGCCCCCGCAGTCGAATTTCCTAACCCGGGCGTCGTGGTATTGGGCTGTAATATTCATGACCATATGCGCGCCTATTTATATGTTTCGCCGCACCCACAATCAGTGCTCACCGACAAGAGCGGACAAGCGCAGGTGACAGTTACGAGTGGAGAAAGTGAAATCACCGTTTGGTATCCGGGCTTAGGTAACGACCCTGCTACCGAATTAACGGTGTCGGTTGCCGCGCAAGAAACGCAAATCAATGTGCAATTGCCAGTGACAAAACAGCAACAACAAGCGCCGGAACCGTCGGCATTGCAACAACGTTTCAATCAGTTAAAGCAACATGTTCACTAGTTTTCGAACCCGCCTCTTCATTCTGTTTCTGGTGTTGGCTGCCAGCGTTCTTATCGCAACACTCGCGGCGGTAACCGTTGCTACGTCAAACCAAGCAGAGCGAACCGTCGAACGTGAACTCGGCGTCAGTGAGCGGGTGCTCACCGAGTTGTTGCGGGTGCGTGGTGAGCAGTTGTTGCAAGCAGCACAAGTGCTGGCAGATGATTTCGGTTTTCGTGAAGCGGTTGCGGTAGGCGATCGTGCAACCTTGATTTCCGCAATGGTCAATCATGGTGATCGCATCGGGACTCAATTAATGGCGTTGTATCGCCCAGACGGTACTGAACTAGCGAGTACCCATGCACTCGATACCCAACAGATGTTGGCACAACCGCGCGGCGTGCAAGTAATCGATGGTGGCTTGTATCAACTGGTCACCGTTCCAGTTCGTGCGCCTGATTTAATCGCTTATGCAACGCTTGGCTTTGTCGTCGATGACGCGTTAGCCTTGTCTTTGCAACGTCTTACCAATGCTGACCTGAGCTTCTACAGCGAGACGGACCATTCGATTTTTGCCTCGAGTCTGGTTGCTGAACAGCAGCAAGGTCTGGCGGCGGCATTGCGCGCTGATGATCTCTCTCAATGGCTGCGCGGGGCTGATTTAGCTGCTCATGTGACGCAATTTAACGAAACCGGATTATTGGTGAGCACGTCGCGCAAAGACGCTGTGCAAGGCTATGTTGAGCTGCGCCAACAGTATTTGGGTTTTGGTTTAGCCGCTATGTTAGTGGCCTTGCTCCTCGCTTTTATCACCGCGCGTTGGATTCATCGGCCATTATCGGAGTTGACCAAAGCCGCCAAGCGATTGGGTAAAGGAGATTTTACCGCGCCCATTGAGATCAAGCAGCGCGACGAGTTCGGGCGACTGGGCGATGCCTTTAATCGGATGCGCAGTGCTATCGCTGAACGCGAAGAACGCATTTTGTATCAATCCAAGCACGATTTGCTCACCGAATTGCCCAATCGTAGCGCGTTTCAGCAGACCTTCAATACACGCATCAAAGCCACCAAAAAAGGCTGTTTGCTGGTGGTGAACATTCAGCATTTTCGGGCGATTAATGACCGATTAGGGCAACGCTTTGGTGATCAAGTGCTGCAAGAGGTGGCGCAGCGTTTGCAGCGTTTGTTCCCTGAAGCACAGCAGTTTGCGCGGCTAGCCGGCGATGAATTTGTGTTGACAACAGACAGTGCGGAACAAGATCGCAGCGAACTCGCACAAAAATTAGAACAATTTGCCCGTGGGCCATGGCAAATCGGCGGTACGTCCTATCGTCTAGAGTTTCGCTGTGGTTTGGTGTGTTATCCGCAACATGGCAGTGACAGCGATACGCTGATTCGCCGCGCTGAATTAGCGGCGCATGCGGCACATCAACAAAGCACTTTGTGGACCGAGTACCAAGCCGGGAGTGACGAAGCCTACTTACGCCGTTTGCAAATTCTGCAGGCTTTGCCTGAAGCTATTGAACGACGCGACCTCCACTTGCATTATCAACCAAAGCTCGCCAGTGCGTCGGGTAAGGTGCTAGGGGTTGAAGCATTGGTCCGCTGGCAACATCCGCAATTGGGAGTGGTGCGGCCAGATGAATTTATTCCACTCGCCGAGCAATCGGGAGATATCTTGCGTGTCAGCCGCTGGGTTGTGGAAACTGCTCTTAATCAGCAGCAGCTGTGGTTAGAGCAAGGTCATCAATTGCATATGGCGATTAACCTATCAGCGGTTGACTTGCAATCGGAGCAACTGGTCGACTTTATTCAAACCCAGTTGCAACAGCGCCATTTACTGCCACAGCAGTTGACGTTGGAAGTTACCGAAAGTGCGGTGATGGCTGATCCGCAGTTGGCCACCGCGCGATTGCAGCAATTGCGCGATATTGGCGTAAAAGTAGCACTGGATGATTTTGGTACCGGCTATGCGTCATTAGCGCAACTTAAACAGCTACCGATTGATGAGCTCAAGCTCGATCAGAGCTTTGTTCGCGAATTGCCGACAAGTCCACAAGATCAAGTGATCGTGCATTCCACACTCGCGTTGGCCCATGCCCTTGGTTTACAGCTGGTTGCCGAAGGGGTGGAAGAAGCAGCAGCATGGCAATTGTTGCGCGATTTTGACTGCGACACGGTGCAGGGCTATTTCTTCAGTCGGCCATTGGCTGCACCGGAACTTATTCATTGGTTACAGCAACAAGCGCCACAGTTGCGACAGAACGAGAGTGAACAATAGCAATGAAAATAAGCAGATTATCCGCATTCGCCCTAGGTTTAATGAGTCTAGGCCATACTTCGGCGCTGTTGGCAGATGATGGCAAATTACTCGCTACCGGTGCCGTCACCACCATTGAAGGCACCAGCGGCGGCGGAATTGTGCCTTGGGCCACACTGGCAAGCTACGCCGAAGAAGGCGAGTGGGGCATCACCGTAAATGCCAATTTTGCCGATGTTGACGATTTTCAACTGGGCGTACAAAGCATCAACTTTAACTATGACAACCGGATTGAACTCAGCGTCGCGCAACAGCGTTTGGGACTGAATACCATTGGCGGTGACTTGCAGCAAGAGATCTACGGCTTAAAGGTGCGACTCTATGGCGATTTGGTTTACGGCGCCGCGCCACAAATTGCGTTTGGCTTACAGCACAAACGCAACACCACTTACGCGCTGCCTGAGGCGGTCGGCGCGCGGGACGATAGCGGTACCGATTATTATGTTAGTGCAGCAAAGGCTTGGCTTGCGGGGCCATTCAATCGAACTTGGGTGGCCAACTATACTTTGCGCGCAACGAAAGCGAATCAACTAGGGTTGCTAGGTTTTGGTGGTGATCAGAATGACGATTATGATCTCGTGAGTGAAGCCAGCGTCGGCGTGTTTGTGAACCGCCATTGGTTACTTGGTGCCGAATATCGTCAAAAGCCTGACAATTTAGGCTTTGCCAAAGAATATGACTGGCGTGACGTATTTGTCGGCTGGTTCCCGAATAAATCGGTGGCAGTCGTGCTCGCTTACGTTGACTTAAAAAGTATTGCTGGCTTACCGGACCAAACTGGTGCTTATGCTTCAGTACAAGTAAGCTTCTAGGAGACAGACAATGAGATATCGACTCTTGGCCATCGTCTTTAGTTTGCTACTGCTCCCTACACAAGCGAGCGACTTGTATCGTGCGCTGGGCGAAAAGCAAGGTATTGACGATTTAATGGCAAGTTTTGTACTGGAGATTGCCGCCGACGAGCGTGTTATTGAGCATTTTGAAAAGGTGGATATCGAACGTTTTCATCGCATGATTAGCCAACATGTTTGTGAGTTGGTCGGCGGTCCTTGCGTGTACGAGGGCGCCAATATGATCGAGGTCCACACTGGGATGAACATCACCCGTAGTGAGTTTAATGCCATTGTGGAGAACTTGATTACCGCGATGGAACAACATCAACTCTCGGTTGCCACACAGAATCAATTACTTGCAATTCTGGCCGAATTTCATGATGAGATCGTCGCCCGATAATTTTTCGACTGCGCAGCAAAGGATAAATGCAAATGGTTAAATTTCGCGTACCCCACACCCTCGTACTCATGTTTTTGATGATGATTGCGGCGCTTGTACTGACTTGGCTGATTCCTGCCGGCGAATTCAACCGTAGCGTCAACGAGATAGGGCAAACCGTGGTTGAAGCTGGCACCTACAGCGAACTTGAAGAGCAGCCTTGGCTCAGCCCGATTACGTTATTAACGGTGGTGCCGCAAGCACTGTCCGATGCTCAGGGGGTGATTTTCTTCGTGCTGCTGATTGGTGGAACCATGGGCATCTTGCGGGCAACGGGTATGCTCGATGCCTTGATTGGGGTTCTATTGCGTCGCTTCGCTGACCGCACGAGTTGGCTTATCCTCGGTGGTATGCTGACGTTTGGCATCTTTTCGGCGTTGATTGGCGTTGCAGAAGAATATCTGATCTTCGTACCCATGTTGGTGGCGCTGTGTCGAGCGCTCAAGCTTGATGCCATTACTGCACTGGGTATTCTGATTGTCGGCTATGGCATTGGCTACGGACTGTCTCTGTTTAATCCGTTTACCTTATTGATTGCGCAGGCAGTAGCTGAAGTCCCGCCTGCGTCTGGTTTAGGTTACCGCCTGTTACTGTGGCCGCTGTTTCTAGCGGTCGGTTTTCATCATGTCTATCGCTATGCCAAGCGTGTGGCGGCGGATCCCTCTGCGTCGCTGGTGGCTGACATAGCCGCAGTGGGTGAAACCAATACCGATTATCCGCAACTCAGCGGCCGCCATAAGATTATCTTGCTAGGTTTTGTGGTGCTGCTAGGGATTTTGGTGTGGGGCATTAAAGTACACGGCTGGTACTTAGTGGAGCTCAGTGCTTTGTTCTTAGGTTTTGGTCTGTTTGCTGCGCTTGTCGCGAAACTCGGCTCTGAAACCACCGCTCAGCAGTTTGTCGAGGGCGCCGCAGAGCTCACCGCGACTGCTCTATTGATAGGCTTTGCCCGCTCCATTGCGATGATTCTTGAGCAGGGGCAAGTTTTGGATACCTTGATCTACTATTTGGCGATGCCGGTCGAGGCCTTTGGATCCTACTTTGGTGCGGTAAGTATGGTGGTGATTCAAAGTGTTTTAAACTTTTTCATTCCTTCAGGTAGTGGCCAAGCCTTCGTGACCATGCCGATTATGGTGCCGATAGCTGATACCGCCGGCATTGGTCGGCAAGTGGCGGTACTTGCGTTTCAGCTGGGGGATGGTTTGATGAATATGATCGTGCCAACCAATGCCGTGCTGATGGGGATCTTAGGCTTGGCTGGCGTGCCTTATGAGCGCTGGTTCAAGTTTATCGCACCGTTAATGTTGAAGTTCATTGTTTTAGGTGCAATCGCTATGGTGGTTGCGGTCGCAATAGGGTATCAATAATGCTGCGGAATACTCTAGCAAGTACTGAACTGGTCAGTACTGAATGGTTGGCAGCGCATATTGATCAACCAGAGGTCAAGATTCTAGACGCCAGCATGGTGAAAGTGGTGGGGAAAGACCCGATCACCTATGATCCTAAGGTTTATCTGCCAAAAACCCAATTATTGCAGTTAGAGTCTGCCCTTACCGACACGACTTCAGCGTTGCCCAATACGTTTCCAAGCGCAGCACAAGTGACGGAAAAACTGCAACAGCTGGGCGTCGAGCCAGACGACACCCTAGTGCTGTACGACAACCAAGGCATCTATTCAGCACCAAGAGCATGGGTTGTGTTACAGGCGATGGGATTTCATAACAGCGTAATTTTAGACGGTGGCTTGCCGCAATGGTGTGCTGAAGGACGCAGCATTACGACGACAATCACACCATCACGCGCATCAAGCAACTTGCAAGTAAATCCTGCAAGCGATAGCTGTGTGGTCTGGCAGCAGGTACTGCAAGCGGCCACACAGGGGGCGAGCGTGATCCTTGATGCCCGTTCACAGGAGCGTTTTTACGGGCTGAAAGCGGAGCCACGTGAGGGCATGCGTGCTGGGCATATTCCCAACGCTATAAGTCTCCCGTTTGCCAGTGTGTTAGACGGTCATTGCTTTAAATCAGTAGAGGAATTGCGAGAACTATTTGCTGCACTGCTGGGGGAGGATAAGGAGCGAGCGATCATAACGACCTGCGGCTCGGGGATTACTGCCTGTATTTTATTGGTCGCTGCGCGTTTAGCGGGCTATCAGAACGTGCGCCTGTATGACGGCTCGTGGGCCGAGTGGGGCGCACGCACTGATTTACCGATTGCTTAAACATTAAAGCGGAATAAGATAACGTCGCCGTCTTTAACGATATACTCTTTGCCTTCTTCGCGGCGTTTGCCAGCTTCTTTCGCACCTTGTTCGCCTTTGCACGTAATGTAGTCGTCAAAACCAATGACCACTGCGCGAATAAAGCCTTTTTCAAAGTCCGTGTGAATTTTACCTGCAGCTTGTGGTGCAGTAGCGCCTACCGGAATAGTCCAAGCGCGGACTTCTTTCTGTCCTGCGGTGAAGTATGTCTGCAGGTTCAAAAGTTCATAACCACCGCGGATAACACGATTCAAACCGGGCTCTTCAATACCTAGGTCAGCCATGAACTCTACTTTTTCATCGTCATCGAGTTCGGCGATTTCTGACTCAATTTCAGCACAGACAGGAACCACAATCGCATCTTCTTTAGCAGCAATTTCGCGAACCTTATCCAAATACGGGTTGTTCTCGAAGCCGTCATCGTTCACGTTAGCGATATACATGGTCGGCTTTAACGTGAGCAAGTTGTATGAGCGGATAATCGCGCGCTCATCTTTTGTCAGGCTCACTGAACGTGCCATCTCGCCATTTTCTAGTGCCGGCAGGAGCTTCTCTAAAACTTGAATTTCTGCGCTGGCTTGTTTATCGCCACCCTTGGCTTTTTTGCCTTGACGATGAATAGCTTTCTCTACGCTATCTAGGTCGGCCAGGGCCAACTCAGTATTGATAACTTCGATGTCCGATTGCGGGTCAACTTTACCGGCAACGTGTACAATGTTGTCGTTCTCGAAGCAACGCACCACGTGGCCAATCGCATCGGTTTCGCGAATGTTCGCAAGAAACTGGTTGCCAAGGCCTTCACCTTTCGATGCACCTTTCACCAAACCTGCAATATCGACAAATTCCATGGTCGTCGGCACCACACGCTGCGGATTGACGATTGCCGCCAACTGGTCGAGACGTGGATCTGGAACGGCCACTACACCGGTATTGGGCTCGATGGTACAGAACGGGAAATTCGCTGCTTCGATACCGGCCTTGGTGAGGGCATTAAACAAAGTAGATTTACCCACGTTAGGTAAACCAACAATTCCGCATTTGAATCCCATGTGCTTAGTCTCTCTGAGCTTTAAAACTGTGCAACTGTTGCTGGGCGGCAAGTAAGCCTTGATCCAGCAACACCTCGATACTCTGGCATGCTTGCGCAATGGTATCATCCATCAATTGCTGCTCTGTTGCTGGCGCTTTGCCAAGCACATAGCCAGTCACTTTACTTTTGTGACCTGGATGACCGATACCAATACGTAAACGATGAAAATCTGGGCTGCCAAGCGCTGCCGTGATGTCTTTAATACCGTTGTGACCACCACTTCCTCCGCCGGTCTTAAATTTAGCGACACCAGGAGGCAAATCTAATTCATCATATGCGACCAGAATTTCTTCAGGCTGTATTTTATAGAAATTAGCAAGGGCACCTACAGCTTTGCCACTGCGGTTCATAAAAGTCATAGGCTGCAACATACGCAAGTCCCATGCACCTTTTTGTAAGCGCGCGGTGGTACCGAAAAATTTGGTTTCAGGTTGGAGACTCAAGCCGTGTCGCTGAGCGAACGCGTCGACGAGCCAGAAGCCTGCATTATGACGGGTTTGGAGATACTCGGGGCCTGGATTACCCAGGCCCACAAGCAACCGAATGGTCGACATGACGACTTATTCTTCGTCTTTGTCTTCTTCTTTGGCTTCTTTCGCGGTTGGAACTTCAGCAGAAACTTCTTCTTCTGCTTCAGGTTCTTTCTCAACACGCGGCGCAGTAATAGAAACGACCGCTTGGTCGTGGTCTTCACCTTTGGTCAACTCAACCAATTCAACACCGTTTGGCAGTTGTAGGTCAGTCAAGTGCAAGGTAGAGCCCAATTCTAGGCCTGCTACGTCTACTTCAAGATATTCAGGCAGATCTTTTGGCAAACAAGAAATTTCAACGTCGTTCAAGTGGTGCACAACAACACCGCCTTCGTCTTTCACGCCTTTCGCTGACTTCTCGTTTAAGAAGTGCAACGGAATGTGCGTGGTCAACTTCTGACCCGCTTCAACGCGTTGGAAGTCAAGGTGAGTCAACTTAGGCTTGTATGGGTGACGTTGTACGTCTTTCAAGATAGCTTGATGCTTTTTACCATCAACAACGATCGTCAAAATGTGCGAGTAGAAAGCTTCGTGATCGGCCATGTTGTTCACTTTGTTGTGATCAAGGGTCAATGACACAGCTTCTTTGTTCGCACCGTAAAGGATTGCCGGTACTTTTTCTGCGCGACGAAGGCGGCGGCTCGCACCTTTCCCTAAGTCAGTACGCAGTTCTGCTTGAATAATAAAATCAATAGTCGACATGATGGAGTGTCTCCGTTAAATAAGAATAAGCCGGTTATTCGCGACCAAATAGCCAGCACTCGCCAAAAAATTGTAGGTCAATTTTAAGGGCGCGGAATAGTACCACCCGCGCCCAATAAATTCAATCAGTACTCGAACATTGCCGAGATAGATTCTTCGTTGCTGACACGGCGCAGGGCTTCTGAAAGCATGCCGCTGAGGGTGAGTTGGTGCACTTTGTCGAGTGCTTTCATTTCTGGCGTCAATGGAATACTGTCAGTCACTACTACCTGATCAATGTTCGATTCGCGAATATTCTGCACAGCATTGCCCGAAAACACTGGGTGAGTGGCGTAGGCAAAGACACGCTTAGCGCCATTTGCTTTCAGTGCATCAGCGGCTTTACACAAAGTGCCACCGGTATCGATCATGTCGTCGACGATGATGCAGTCGCGATCTTGGATATCACCGATAATGTGCATTACTTGTGATTCGTTAGCACGCGGGCGACGCTTGTCGATAATGGCTAGGTCGATATCGTTCAGGAGTTTGGCTACTGCACGAGCGCGCACTACGCCGCCGATGTCAGGTGATACCACAACTGGATTATGGAAATCCTGTTGCCGCAAATGTTCTAACAGCACTGGGCTACCGAACACGTTATCGACTGGCACGTCAAAGAAGCCCTGAATCTGTTCAGCATGTAAGTCAACTGTGAGCACACGGTCAACACCTACGCTCGACAAGAAGTCAGCAACAACTTTCGCCGTAATAGGTACTCGTGCTGAGCGGACGCGACGATCTTGGCGAGCATAACCGAAATACGGCATGACCGCAGTGATGCGGCCAGCTGATGCGCGGCGCAACGCGTCGACCATGACAATCAGTTCCATTAGGTTGTCATTGGTTGGTGCACAAGTAGATTGAATGATAAAAACGTCAGAACCACGCACGTTTTCGTTGATCATTACGCTGATTTCACCGTCGCTAAAGCGACCTACATCGGCTTCACCGAGTTTGATGTAAAGGCGATCGGCAATTTTTTGCGCAAGTTCTGGCGTGGCGTTGCCAGCAAATAGCTTCATGTCAGGCACACTAAACCTCAATTTTGGCTGGTTAGGTTGTCAGTTGAAGCCTGCCGAAGTAGCTGGCAGACCGGGGATTCATTTAGGCCACGTGCGACAAATCCAGTCCATGGTGCGGGCATCCTTGCTAATGCAGCGCGTGCCAATTCTTGACTCTCGAAGGCGCCATACAGACAGGCGCCGGTGCCCGTGAGCCGAGTTGGCGCGTATTCTACCAACCAGTCGAGGGCCTTGGCAACTTCTGGGTACAGTCGGCGGACCAGTGGCTCGAATACGTTCTGTGTTTGTTGCTGTTGCCAGTCGCTCAAATTAATAGGGGCGCAGTCACGCTTGAGTTCGCGGTGAGCAAACAATTCAGCGGTACTAATGTGTACTTTTGGGTCAACGACAAGATACCAAGGCATAGGTGGCGACACAGGACTCAGTCGTTCACCTACACCTTCGGCAAAAGCAGCATAGCCGCGCACAAAAACCGGCACGTCGGCACCGAGTTGCAAACCAAGAGCGGCAAGTTCGTCGACCGTGAGGCGCAACTGCCACAAATGATTCAAGGCTAGTAAAGTGGTGGCTGCGTCGGAAGAACCGCCGCCAAGTCCGCCACCGTAGGGTAATACTTTATCGAGGATGATTCTAACCCCAGTTCGGAAGCGTTGTCGGGTTTGCAATAATTGTGCGGCTTTGACGACCAAATTAGCATCATTAGCTAGCGCCGGATCTGAGCAATGAAACTCAATGCGTTCATCAGTGTGCAGCGTGAACGATAATTGATCGGCGATTTCTAAAAACTGAAACACCGTTTGCAACTGATGATAGCCATCAGTGCGGCGCCCAGTAATATGCAAAAACAGGTTGATTTTTGCCGGCGCAGGTAGGGTTAGAGTTGCCATTTGCGGATCCGTAATTTCACGCGCCATGCGCTATTTTCAAGTTGTGCTTCAGTGGGGAGCAGAATTCCATTGGTCTGCCGCTCGTACTGCGCGAGCTGCACTTGCCATTGCTGTTGTTGGTCGTCGACTTCGTAGGCGGTTAAAACTGCTTCCGGAAGCTCCGCTTGGTCGAAAAGTTGAAAATTTTGCGCACGAGCTTGTTCTGGTTGTTTGCCAGTCACTACCGAACGTAGCAAAGTTAACGGCAGTTTGAGTGCAAACAAGCGCTGAATAAGACCTTCCGCGCTTGCGTCATAGTAGGCTTGGCCATCTTCATCATAGTAGACGGCTCCAGTTGCGGTTTCTTCTAAGCGTGCAAGCGTACCTTTTAAGGGGTGATAAAACCGTAGATTTAAAACTTCTGGAGACTGCTGCCATTCTAGGTATACCGCATCACGTTCGTCCGTTTTTAAATTAAATAACGCGATTTGACCGGTCAGTTGCCATGCTGTAATGGCGCTAACCTGTTGTTGATGGCGGGCGACCGCATTGGCATCGATTGCGTTGATCGGAATTTCCGGTGGCGCGGTCGCGCAACCGCTTAGAACTAGTATCGTCAGCAACAACAAGCGTGCTTTCATAGGTTTGTACCACCGTTGGTGTGCTTTTCATCATATCGCCTTTGACGTACAATTAGCGGCGTTTTGCTGTGCCAGAGGCCCTCTGCTTTTTATTATGACGATTTTTGCACTCGGTGTTAACCATAAAACCGCATCGGTTGATATGCGCGAGCGTCTCGCGTTCTCACCTGAACAGTTGCATCATGCGCTACCAGCCCTGCGTGAGCAGACCGGTGTGCGCGAAGCAGTGATTGTCTCAACCTGTAATCGCACCGAAATTTATTGTCATGCTGAGGCTAATGGCATCACTTCGACCGACTTGCTCGTTGGTTGGCTGGCTGGCTATCACGGTATTCCAGCAACGACGCTGCAAGCACATGTCTATTGTCACGAAGATGATGCGGCAATTGATCATCTAATGCGCGTGGCAAGTGGACTCGACTCGTTGATTTTAGGGGAGCCGCAAATTCTAGGACAGGTTAAACAAGCCTACCAATTTGCCAAGAACCAAGCCAGTGTGGGCGGTATCCTCGAACGTTTGTTTCAACAAACCTTTCATATTGCCAAGCGGGTGCGGAGTGAGACGGCGGTTGGCGAGAACGCGGTATCAGTAGCCTTTGCCGCAGTCAATTTGGCCCGCCACATTTTTGCTGAGCTGGAGCAGGCTCAGGTATTGTTGGTGGGGGCCGGCGACACCGCCGAATTAGTCGCACAGCATTTAAATGAAATCGGCGTAAAAGGTTTAGCGGTCGCCAATCGAACGCTCGCGCGGGCCGAACAGGTGGCCCAAAACTATAAAGGGCAAGCACACACGCTAGGCGAGTTACCAGAATTGCTGCCGCAAGCTGATATTGTGATTTCGTCCACGGCAAGCACCCTGCCAATTATCGGTAAGGGCATGATTGAACAAGCGTTGAAGCAGCGGCGGCGCAAGCCTATGTTGCTCATCGACTTGGCGGTACCACGCGATATTGAGGCGCAGGTCAATGAGCTAAATGACGCTTATCTTTACACCGTGGATGATTTGCAAGGCATTATCGCGGAGAACATGCGCAGCCGCGAAGAGGCAGCCGCACAAGCGCAGGGGATGATTGCTGAGCAACGCACGCAATTTATGCAATGGCTACGCACCTTAGACCATGTCGATATTCTGCGTGAATTCCGCCAGAGCACCGAGCTACTGGCACAAGAGCAATTACAACGAGCACGTAATCAGCTTGCTGCAGGTAAACCCGCCGATGACGTGCTGGCTGAATTAACCCAGCGACTCACCAACCAATTTTTGCATCAGCCCACCAAAGTATTACGTGAGGCAGGTGCGCAAGGCGATTTTCAAGCGTTGGCGTTATTCCAACAATTGTACAAAGATACTCAATAAGGTCGTGCATTCATGATGAATCCGTCAATTACGCGCAAACTTGAGGCGTTGTTAGAGCGCTACGAGGAAGTCCAACATCTGCTAAGTGATCCAGGCATCATTGCCGATCAAGATAAATTTCGGGGCTTGTCGCGTGAATACTCCCAACTTGAGGAGTTAGTAAAGTGTTTTCGTGCTTATCAACAGGCGCAAGAAGATGCGCAAGCTGCGCAAGAGATGATTGCTGAAGATGATGCAGAAATGCGTGAAATGGGTGAGCTCGAGCTAGCCCAAGCTAAAGAAAAACAAGAACAGCTTGAACAAGAGTTACAAATTCTGCTGTTACCTCGAGACCCGAACGATGACCGGCCTTGTTACCTAGAAATTCGTGCCGGCGCAGGTGGTGATGAAGCCGCTATTTTTGCTGGCGATTTGTTCCGTATGTACAGTCGCTATGCGGAACAGCATGGCTGGAAACTGAATATTGTCAGTGCCAATGAAGGTGAGCATGGTGGCTTTAAAGAAGTCATTGCGCACATGACTGGCGAAGGTGCCTACGGTCGCATGAAGTTCGAAAGTGGCGGTCATCGCGTGCAACGGGTGCCCGAAACGGAATCTCAAGGACGGGTGCATACCTCAGCCTGTACCGTAGCAGTCTTGCCGGAAATTCCTGAAGCGGAAGCGGTAGAAATCAACCCAGCCGACCTACGCGTCGATACGTTCCGTGCCTCTGGTGCTGGTGGTCAGCACGTTAACCGCACCGATTCAGCCATTCGTATTACGCATCTACCTTCTGGGATTGTGGTGGAATGTCAGGACGAGCGTTCACAGCATAAAAACCGTGCTAAGGCGATGTCGGTGTTGTATGCGCGTTTGCAGCAAATGGAAGACGATAAACGCCGTCAAGAAGAACAGTCCACCCGCCGTAGTTTAGTGGGTAGCGGTGACCGCTCAGAACGCATTCGCACCTACAATTATCCGCAGGGCCGCGTCAGCGACCATCGTATCAACTTGACCCTTTATCGGTTAGACGAAGTGCTCGAGGGTGGCCTCGATTTGCTACTTGATGCCATCGTGCAAGAGCATCATGCGGACCAATTGGCAGCACTAGCCGAGCAACAGGATTAATGACCAGCATTGCCAAGTGTTTGCGCGACGCACAGCAGCGCATACTAAATAGTGAAACACCGCGACTTGATGCCGAAGTGTTGTTGGCGCATGTCCTGCAACAAACGCGCAGCTATTTGCACACTTGGCCCGAACGTGAACTCAGCCAGACCCAAGTAGCCGCCTATGACCAGCTCATAGCAGCACGGGCAAAAGGTCAGCCAGTGGCGCACCTGTTGGGTGAGCGTGAATTCTGGTCGCTGCCCTTACAAGTCAACGCCAGTACTTTGATTCCGCGGCCGGATACCGAGGTTTTGGTCGAGACATGCCTGCACTTAGCGATTGCTGCGCAGGCGAGTGTTCTAGATCTTGGTACAGGCACCGGAGCTATCGCCTTAGCGCTGAAAAGTGAGCGCCCCCAATGGCATGTCAGCGCCGTTGATAGTGCTGCTGGTGCAGTGGCTTTGGCGCGACTGAACGCCGAACGTTTAGCGCTAGAAGTGCAAATTGCACAGAGTGACTGGTTCGCGCAACTGTCTCAGCAAAGGTTTGATTTAATCGTCAGTAATCCGCCTTATATTGCCGCTGATGATCCGCATCTGCAGCAGGGCGATGTGCGGTTTGAACCGCTTTCGGCATTGGTTGCGGCTGCTACCGGTTTTGCAGATTTGCAAACGATCATCGACCAGGCGCCAAACTACCTGAATAAGGGGGGCTGGTTGGTGCTTGAACATGGCTGGCAACAAGCTGAGCGTTGCCGAGAGATGTTCATTGAACGCGGCTTTCATGCTGTCGAGAGTCGGCGCGATTATGCTAATCTTGACCGTATCACGTTAGGACGATGGGAGACGGATGATGTCGAGTGATTTTATTTTCGCGAACGAGGCGACGCAAAACTCTGCACCTAAGCCGCTCAATTCGGTTAAAAAATGGAAATTACTAATCGTCGACGACGAGAAAGAAGTGCATGCGGTCACTCGTTTAGCCTTGATGGACCTAGTTTTTGAGGGGGCTGGGCTCGAGTTTGTGAGTGCCCATTCGCTGGCCGAGGCAAAGCAACAGATCGATCAACATCCAGACCTCGCTATTGTCTTGCTAGATGTAGTGATGGATACCGATGACGCTGGCTTGCAAGTGGTCAACTATTTGCGTCATACGCGACATAATCAACGAACTCGTGTTATTTTGCGTACTGGGCAACCGGGGCAGGCACCCGAGCGCGCCGTGGTATTGAACTACGATATCAACGATTATAAGGCGAAAACTGAGCTGACCTCGCAGAAGCTATATACCAGTGTGATGTCAGCACTAAGGTCTTACCGCGATATCATGCAAGTTGAACAACAACGTCAAGCACTCGAAGAGCGCTTGCGTCGCATTGAACGAACGCTCGCTCGCGATTTTCCAGCAGCTGCAGCAGCCATAAAACAACAAGAACAAGAGGATTAAAACAGATGCCCTATGAAGCGCTAAAACATCTCCACGTCACCTTTGTGGCGGTAAGTGTGTTATTATTCGTGCTGCGATTTTTTTGGCACACCATGGATGCTGCGATGAGTAAGCAGAAGTGGGTCAAAATTGTGCCACACATTATCGATACATTTTTACTTCTCACGATTGTTGCGCTGTTACTAGAGTGGCAGCAATGGCCGTGGGAGACTGCTTGGTTAGGTAACAAGTTACTAGGTCTGTTTGGTTATATTGCTTTTGGCTTAGTCGCAATGAAAGCGAAAACCAAGGCCATGGCCTACGTAGGCTTTGTCGTCGCGTTAGGCTGGATTGCGTTCTTGTTGCACATTGCGTTTAGCAAACAAGCGCTGATTGGTTAAACAAAATATAAGGTTGTAATGAATAAAAGTATGCAGTTTTCGTATTTAGAACATGTCGATCACGAGTTACTCCCGACTATCGAGATTTTGTGGGAGATAAGTCGTGTGTTCCATGCGGATAGCGATACTTATGTGAGTGCGTTCTACCAAGAATTGAACGCACTTCGTGAACATCCGTCGTTACAGCAAGAAGACGAAGTCGAACGCTTACAGGCGTTATGCCGTTTGTTCTATGTCCACTTAGGCTTCAGTAAAGCGCCGGAGCCACTGCTGAGCGCAAAACGCGTGCTAGTTGACCGCGCGATACGCTTGCGTACTGGTGAACCTTTGACGTTGGCTTTTTTACTGCAAGAAGCTGCGTCTTATCATGGCCTCGTGCTCGAGCTCATCGACTTTCCTGATTATCCGTTACTGCGTCTTGATTATGCGCAATCGAGTTACTTCGTTGATCCAAGCACGGGTGAATTATTGCATGGCAGCCAAGTGCAGGAGCGCTTCGAAGATGCCACTGAAGATGAAGAACAGTTTAGCTGGGAAGTGCTCGAAGCCGCTGAACAAAAGTTGATACTCGTGCGGTACTTGTCCGAGCTCAAACATGCTTTCATTAGTGATCGCCGTTTTGCTGATGCTCTTACAACCGTCCACATGTTGTTGACCGTGCTGCCCGACGACCCGTACGAGATTCGTGACCGCGGCTATATTCTTGAGGAACTCGATTGCAATCACGTTGCAGTTGACGATTACCAGTATTTTGTCGAACAATGCCCCGATGATCCGAGTGCACAGTTGCTGCGCTTACAACTAGAAAACTGGACCCAGCCGCAAACAATTCTGCACTAGTGGTTCGTACACCCATTATAAAAACAATAAGAGGTAGTCGTGGAAGCAACACCTTTAATTACCAATGACGGTATTATTTTTGGCCTACTAGCCGTCATTCTTGGCGGTATTTTTTATACCCAGCAAAGCAGCAGTTCATTCTGGCAAAAATTCTATACCTTCGTTCCAGCCTTGTTGTTGTGTTATTTCATTCCCTCCCTGTTAAACACTTTTGGTGTTGTGAATGGTAGCGAGACTGGCATTTATCCGCTGGTTATGGATTACCTATTACCTGCCTGTTTAGTGTTGTTAACCTTGAGTCTCGACTTGAAGGCCATTATTCGTCTCGGCCCAAAGTTACTCATTCTGTTTTTGACCGGTACTTTAGGTATCGTTATCGGCGGTCCAATCGCGCTGTTACTGGTTTCCATCGTCTTTCCTGAAATGCTCGGTGGTGCCGGTCCAGACGCAGTGTGGCGAGGCATGACGACGATTGCTGGTAGCTGGATCGGTGGTGGTGCTAACCAAGCGGCAATGAAAGAAGTCTATGAAGTCGGTGGCGAGATTTTCTCGGCGATGGTGACCGTGGATATTATCGTTGCCAATTTATGGATGGCCGTGCTGCTCTATATGGCGGCAAATAGTAAGAAAATCGATGCTCGTATTGGTGCTGATACTAGTGCGATTGAAAGCATTAAACAGCGTATCGAAAGCTATGAAGCTGAGCATCGTCGCGAATCGAAACTGCCAGATCTTGTGTTTATTCTTGCCGTAGGTTTTGGTGTCGCTGGTTTGGGCCATTGGGGTGCTGATGTGATTGCACCTTATATCGCCGAAAACGTCCCGGTTTTGAAAGATTTTAGTCTCGACAAAAAATTCTTCTGGCTCATCGTCATTGCGACCAGTGTGGGCGTAGCGCTTTCTTTTACCCCCGCGCGCAAACTCGAAGGCGTCGGTGCCTCGAAAATCGGCTCTTTGTTTGTCTATATCTTAGTTGCGACCATTGGTTTGCATATGGACGTCAGTGCTATCGTTGAAGTGCCAAAATACTTCTTGATTGGCGCTATCTGGATGTTAATCCATGCAGGTTTGATGCTGTTGGTTGCACGCTTGCTCAAAGCCCCAGTGTTTTACATGGCGGTGGGGAGCCAAGCGAACGTAGGTGGTGCGGCTTCTGCGCCAGTGGTTGCCTCGGCATTTCACCCGTCGCTCGCACCGGTTGGCGTGCTTCTCGCTGTATTCGGTTACGCACTTGGTACCTACATGGCCTATATTTGTGGACAAATCTTACGGGTCATTGCGAACGGCTAAGGATGTAATGTGATTAATACTGAAGTCATTAAAGTCGGTAAGGTGCAAGTGGGTAACCACTTGCCGTTTGTATTGTTTGGCGGCATGAATGTGCTTGAGTCGCGTGATCTAGCGATGCGAGTGGCAGAACATTATGTCACGGTCACCGAAAAGCTAGGGATCCCCTACGTTTTTAAAGCCAGTTTTGATAAAGCCAATCGGTCTTCAATTCATTCTTACCGAGGTCCAGGTCTGGATAAGGGCTTGGAGATTTTTGCCGAAATTAAACGGACTTTCAATGTGCCCATCATTACCGACGTGCACGAGCCACAGCAAGCACAGCCAGTGGCAGAAGTGGCTGACATTCTGCAACTGCCAGCGTTTTTAGCACGCCAGACTGATTTAGTGGTTGCGATGGCCGAAACCCAAGCTGTTATCAACGTGAAGAAGCCACAATTTCTTGCGCCACAAGAAATGCGTCACATTCTGAAAAAATTTGCTGAGGCTGATAACCACAACGTCATGCTGTGTGAGCGCGGCAGCTGCTTTGGTTACAACAATCTAGTGGTCGACATGCTAGGAATGGACGAAATGCGGCAAATGGCCCCCGTCATTTTCGATGCAACGCATGCGTTGCAGCGTCCTGGCGGCCGTACGGACTCGGCCGATGGCCGTCGTGCGCAAGCGGCTGTATTGGCGCGTTCGGGCATGGCACTTGGTTTAGCCGGCCTTTTTATTGAAGCGCATCCTGATCCGGATCAAGCAAAATGTGATGGGCCTTGTGCCTTGCCGTTATCGAAATTAGAGCCTTATTTGCAGCAAATGCAGGCGCTAGATGAGCTAGTCAAAGGTTTTGCGCCGCTCGATACCGCGACGGTCTAAACGTATTCTTCCTTGCACCACCGCTGAACATTGTATAAATTAAAACGCATGTTTTAAATGCATGTTCACAGCGGTGGCTATCATGGCAAAGCGTATTTCTACGCAAGAAAAAATCTTAAATGCAGCTGAGGCTTTGTTCGCCGAGCAAGGTTTTGAACAAACTTCGTTGCGGCAAATCACCACCGAAGCAGAGGTGAATCTCGCTTCCGTCAATTATCACTTCGGTTCCAAGAAATCACTCATTCAAGCGGTGATGGCACGTTATCTTGAAGTGTTTATGCCATCGTTGCAAACCGAGTTGGAACAGCTCGCTGCGACGGGTAATTTCAGTACGCGTGAAGTGTTCAATTGTTTTCGTAAACCACTCTCTGATATGGGTCAAGTGCGCAAACATGGGCCGACTTTATTTCTCAGTTTGCTAGGATTCGCCTATGCTGAAATACAAGGGCATTTGCGCCGCTACACCATGGAACATTTTGGCGACGTCATTGCGTTGTTGCTGGAAACTTTGCATCAGGCAAATCCACAGTTAAGCCCTGTGGATATGTTCTGGCGTCTACACTTTGTGCTTGGCGCTACGGTGTTTGCACAAGTATCAGGCCCAGCGTTGCGTGAAATTGCGGCAGCTGATTTTGGTGAAGCAGTGGCTGCAGACCAAGTCATTGATCGCTTGATTCCCTTTTTAGCAGGTGGCGTGGACGCCACCACCGACTCACCAGTCGCACAGTAGTCGAGGTTTTATCATGGAAATTCTGATTATCCTGATCGTTGCCGTAGTTTTGTTATTTGCGGTGAAGGAAATTCGCCGCAGTTTAATCAGCCGGCCGATGTTTAAGTTCTTCAAACGGGTGTTACCACCGTTGTCGCAAACCGAGCGCGAGGCGATGACCGCGGGTGACGTTTGGTGGGACGCCGAGTTATTTAGCGGGCGCCCGGATTGGCAGCGTTTTCATAGCCACAAACCACCACAGTTTACAGAAGAAGAACAAGCCTTTATTGATAATCAACTCGAAACGCTGATGGCGATGTTGGACGATTTTAAAATCGTGCAACAAGATCGTGATTTGCCGAAGAAGGTGTGGGATTACATTCGCAAGGAGAAGTTTTTTGCCATGATTATCGGCAAAGAATTTGGCGGTTTAGATTTCTCGCCAGCTGCCAACTCCTACATCGTTTCTCGCATCGCCACGCGCTCAATCAGTGCTGCCGTAACCGTTATGGTGCCTAATTCTTTAGGTCCGGGTGAACTCCTCACCCATTACGGTACCGACGAACAGAAGAACTATTGGCTGCCACGTTTGGCTGACGGTACCGATATTCCGTGCTTTGCGCTGACCGCTCCAGAAGCGGGCTCTGATGCCGGCGCAATCCCAGATACGGGGATTGTGTGTAAAGGTGAACATGACGGTAAAGAAGTGGTCGGCATTCGCTTAAATTGGGACAAGCGTTACATCACCTTGGCACCGGTAGCGACTGTGCTTGGTTTGGCATTCAAACTCTATGACCCTGAAGGTCTTATTGGTGAAAAAGAAGACATTGGTATCACCTGTGCGCTCATTCCAACAAATCACACCGGTGTTGAAACAGGTGAGCGTCACTTTCCATTGAACCAAGCTTTCATGAACGGTACCACTTACGGCAAAAACGTCTTTATTCCGCTGGATTGGATTATCGGTGGGCAAGATTACGCTGGTAAAGGCTGGCGTATGCTGATGGAGTGCTTGTCAGCAGGGCGCGGTATTTCATTGCCGGCGCTGGCGACCGCTACTGGTCATGTAGCACAGCGTATGACCGGTGCTTATGCCTATGTGCGTCAGCAGTTTGGCTTGCCGATTGGCAAGTTTGAGGGTGTGCAGGAAGCAATGGGCCGGATTGGTGGCTTGAACTATAGTGTCGAATCCATGCGTCGCCTTACTGTTGAATCCCTCTGTGCAGGTAAGAGTCCATCGGTCATCACGGCGATGACCAAGTACCACATGACAGAAATGGGTCGGCAAATCATGGAAGACGCGATGGATATTCATGCCGGTAAAGGGATTCAGTTGGGTCCGAAGAATTATCTTGGGCATGGTTACATGGCAACACCTATCTCCATTACGGTTGAGGGTGCCAACATTCTGACTCGCAACCTAATGATCTTCGGGCAGGGCGCCACGCGCTGTCATCCTTATGTGCTGAAAGAAATGGATGCGGCAGCAAACCCCGATGAAGAGCAAGGATTAAAAGATTTCGATGGCTTGCTGATGAAGCATTTGGCGTTTGGTGCTAGTAACTTCTTTGGCTGCTTAGCGATGGGCTTGACCGGTTCGCGTTTCGTCAGTGCGCCAGTGAGTGGGCCTACCAGTAAGTATTATCAGCATTTAACCCGTTTAAGCCGTGCCTTGGCGTTAACCGCAGACGTAGCAATGTTAACCCTAGGTGGCGATCTCAAGCGCAAAGAAATGTTATCGGCGCGGTTGGGCGATGTATTGAGTCACCTTTACATGGCCTCGGCAGTGCTGAAACGTTATGAAGATGACGGTCGTCAGCACGGTGATCTTGCTTATGTCGAGTATGCGGTTCAACGTCACTTACATCTTATCGCAGAGGCGTTCCGTGGCTTCTTCAACAATTTCCCGAATCGCTTTGTGGCATGGACCTTGCGCCTTGCAGTGTTCCCCTTCGGGATTCATTTTGCGGCACCGCAAGATGCACAATTGCAAGCCATTGCCGATGATATGATGGTGCCCGGCGCTACGCGTGATCGGCATACCTTCTTGTGTTACTGGAAGGACGATGCGAAAGACATGACCGGCCATATGGAACTGGCATTTTTGGCAATGAAAGAAAACGAAGCTGTTTATAAACGTCTGCAGAAAGCTGAAAAACGTGGTGAGATCCCACCGGATTTAGCGGGCGATGAACTGGTCAAAGTAGCGCGTAAAGCTGAGTTGCTTAGTGCTGATGAAGCCAAAGTCATCAAGAAAGTGGAGCAGTTGCGTTTGACCGCTATCGCGGTTGATCAATTTGCCCCTGGTACCCTCGAAAAAAAGGCGTTCGCTAAGTAGCGAACGCCTCTTCAATAGGACTGACCCTCGCGTGCGGATTAAGCGATTGGCTTATACCGTACGCGATGCGGTTCCATCGCTTGTTCGCCATGAGTTTGCTTCATGTAAGCTTCGTAGTCCGTGTAGTTACCTTCGTAGAAGTTGATTTGACCTTCATCGCGATAATCCAGAATGTGAGTAGCGACACGGTCAAGGAACCAACGGTCGTGCGAGATAATCATCGCTGACCCAGGGAACTCTAACAAGGCATTCTCTAATGCTCGCAACGTCTCTACGTCGAGGTCGTTGGTCGGTTCATCGAGGAGTAACAGGTTACCGCCGGCTTTTAACAGTTTAGCGAGGTGAACACGGTTGCGCTCACCACCGGAAAGCTCACCGATGCGTTTTTGCTGATCGTTGCCACGGAAGTTAAAGCGTCCAACGTAAGCGCGGCTGTTAATTTCAAAGTTGCCAATACGCAGAATGTCCTGACCATCTGAAATCTCTTGCCACACGGTGTTACTGTCGTTCATGTCGTCACGGAACTGGTCAACACTGGCAAGTTGTACCGTTTCACCAAGCTCTACGGTGCCAGAGTCAGGCTGCTCTTTACCGGTGATCATGCGGAATAAAGTTGATTTACCCGCTCCGTTTGGACCGATGATACCGACAATCGCGCCCTTAGGAACGCTGAAACTTAAGTCATCAATTAACACACGGTTGTCATAAGATTTGCTTAAGTGATTGACTTCCAGCACCTTATCACCGAGGCGTGGGCCTGGTGGAATGAAGAGCTCGTTGGTTTCATTGCGTTTTTGATAATCGCCACTTTGTAATTCTTCAAAGCGAGCCATACGCGCTTTGCTTTTCGCTTGGCGCCCTTTCGGATTCTGTCGAACCCATTCAAGTTCTTGTTTAATGCTACGCTGGCGTGCTTGTTCAGTTTTCTCTTCTTGTTCAAGCCGTTTTTCTTTCTGCTCCAACCAAGACGAGTAGTTACCTTCCCACGGAATGCCATAGCCACGGTCTAGCTCAAGGATCCAACCGGCCACGTTATCGAGGAAGTAACGGTCGTGGGTAATGGCTACCACGGTACCATCGTAATCGTGTAAGAAGCGCTCAAGCCATGCGACTGACTCGGCATCAAGGTGGTTGGTCGGTTCGTCGAGCAACAGCATGTCTGGTTTACTGAGCAGCAGACGACAAATTGCCACGCGGCGCCGCTCACCACCCGATAGCACGCCAATCTTGCTGTCCCAAGGTGGTAAGCGCAGGGCATCGGCGGCACGTTCGAGAATGTTATCGAGGTTGTGGCCATCTTTAGCTTGAATAATAGCTTCTAGTTCGCCTTGGCGTTTCGCGAGCGCGTCAAAGTCGGCGTTTTCGTCGGCATAGGCAGCATAGACTTCATCGAGTTCGGTCAGCGCGTTTTTTACTTCAGCAACGGCTTCTTCAACGGTTTCACGGACCGTTTTACTCTCATCAAGTTGTGGCTCCTGCGGCAGGTAACCAATTTGAATCCCAGCCAGTGGGCGCGCTTCGCCGTCGATTTCTGTGTCGACACCCGCCATGATGCGCAGTAGGGTTGATTTACCGGCACCGTTGAGACCCAAGACGCCAATTTTAGCGCCCGGGAAAAACGACAACGAAATGTCTTTTAGGATAGTCTTTTTCGGCGGGACAACTTTGCTCACCCGCGACATTGAATAGATATATTGCGCCATAGCAGCAAACCATTCCTCAGTTAGGCCCAAGTCAGGCATGAATAAAGTGCTTATTTTAACCCTTAAGTTGGCGTGAACCCAAGTATATTGGTAAACTACGTGCCGATTGTTGTCCGCATAGATTGTCTGCAAAGAAGTCAGGAGCCCCGATGTTAAAGAACACCATGAATATTGCCGATTACGATGCTGAACTCTGGCAAGCCATGACTGGCGAGGTCGAGCGTCAAGAGCAACACATTGAATTGATTGCATCTGAGAACTACACCAGTCCGCGCGTGTTGCAAGCACAGGGCTCACAGCTGACCAATAAATATGCTGAAGGCTATCCGCACAAACGCTATTACGGCGGTTGCGAATACGTCGACATGGTTGAAGATTTAGCGATTGAACGTGCCAAGCAATTATTCGGGGCTAAATATGCCAACGTGCAACCGCACGCGGGTTCGCAGGCGAACTCAGCAGTTTTCTTAGCTTTACTTGAAGCTGGTGACACCGTGTTGGGCATGAGTCTGGCGCATGGTGGTCACTTGACGCACGGTTCTGGCGTTAATTTCTCAGGTAAACTCTACAACGCGGTGCAGTATGGCCTCGATGAGAGCACGGGTGAAATCGATTACGCTGAAGTGCGTGCATTAGCGCTTGAACATAAGCCGAAAATGATTGTCGCTGGTTTCTCAGCCTACTCAGGTATCGTTGATTGGGCGAAATTCCGTGAAATCGCTGACGAAGTAGGCGCCTACTTACTAGTCGACATGGCACATGTTGCTGGTTTAGTCGCTGCTGGTTTGTACCCGAGTCCGATTCCGTTTGCCGACGTGGTGACTACTACGACGCATAAGACCCTTGCTGGTCCACGCAGTGGTTTAATCTTGTCAGGGAAAGACGACGAAGCCTTGCACAAAAAATTGAACAGCGGTGTGTTCCCAGGCAGCCAAGGTGGTCCTTTGTGCCACGTGATTGCGGCTAAAGCTGTAGCTTTTAAAGAAGCTATGGAGCCGGAGTTTAAGGCCTATCAGCAACAAGTGCTAGATAACGCCAATGCGATGGTGAAAGTGATGCAAGAGCGCGGTTACAAGATTGTTTCAGGTGGCACGCAAAACCATTTGTTCTTGGTTGATCTCATCGACAAAGACATCACCGGTAAAGATGCTGATGCTGCACTTGGTAACGCTTACATTACCGTGAACAAAAACTCGGTGCCGAACGATCCACGTTCACCCTTTGTCACTTCAGGTTTACGCTTGGGTACGCCAGCGATTACGCGTCGCGGTTTCAAGCAAGCTGAAGCTGAGCAGGTCGCGAACTGGATTTGTGATGTGTTAGACGACATCAACAACGAAGAAACCATTGCCAGCGTGCGCGAGCAGGTGAAAGCGTTGTGTGCGAAATTCCCCGTCTACGCATAGGCGTTAAGACAACTAAGATCAGGTAGTGGAGTGTAACTATGCATTGCCCATTTTGTGACACCCAAGACACCAAAGTCATCGATTCACGCCTTGTGTCCGATGGCGCTTCGGTGCGACGTCGCCGCGAATGCAATGCCTGTAAGGAACGTTTCACTACCTTTGAAACCGCTGAATTAGTGATGCCGCGTGTAATCAAATCAGATGGTTCACGCGAGCCTTTCAATGAAGATAAGCTCCGCAATGGTTTGCTGCGTGCGTTGGAGAAACGTCCAGTGAGCGTTGAATCCATGGAGCAAGCCATTCAAAACGTGAAATCTGCGCTACGCGCAACTGGTGAACGTGAAATTACCAGTCAGGTCATCGGTGGTTTGGTGATGGAGAACCTTAAAGCTATCGATAAAGTGGCCTATATCCGGTTTGCTTCGGTGTACCGCGCGTTTGATGATATTCGCGAATTCGGTGAAGAAATCGCCCGTTTAAACGACTAGTTCTATGACTGAAGCGACCCAAGCTCACCTCGATAGTCATTACATGCAAATGGCGCTGACGCTCGCCGAGCGTGGGCGTTTTAGCGCTGCGCCAAACCCATGTGTTGGCTGCGTGATTGTGGCGCAGCAGGAAGTTGTGGGGAGTGGTTACCATGAGCGTCCCGGCGAACCGCATGCAGAAGTCTTCGCTTTGCGTGAAGCTGGAGCGCGCGCCCATGGCGCGACCGCGTACGTGACGCTCGAGCCGTGCAGTCACTTTGGCCGCACTCCGCCCTGTGCAGACGGTTTGATCAAGGCCAAAGTCAGTCGCGTGGTGGTGGCCATGCAAGACCCCAACCCACTGGTTGCTGGGCAGGGTATTGAACGCTTACGCGCTGCCGGCATTCAAGTCGATGTTGGCGTATTGGACTCTGTCGCACGGCAACTCAATCTTGGTTTTATTTCGCGCATGGAACGGCAGTTACCTTGGCTACGCTTGAAAATGGCCATGAGTCTCGATGGTCGAACCGCTCTGAGTAATGGGCGTAGTCAGTGGATCACCGGTGAACAAGCACGTTTAGATGTGCATCGTTACCGAGCCTGCAGCGGCGCTGTTTTGACCAGTGCGCGTACAGTGCTAATGGACCAGGCGCGGATGACTGCGCGCCATCCAGACGCGCAGCAACAGCCGTTACGGGTGTTGTTAGATCGACGTGCTGAAGTGCCTGCTGAGCATAGTTTCTTTGCGATCTCTTCGGCGATTCTACGCGTAGTAGATGCCAGCATTGAAGACCATACTCAATGGCCAGAGCATGTGCAAACCTTGCGCGTTAACAGTGAACAACAGCGTTTGCCCCTGCAGAGCGTGCTGGCAGAACTGGCACAGCGACAGATCAACGAGGTCTGGACAGAGTGTGGGGCTGAGCTTGCTGGTGCTCTGGTGAGTGCCGATCTGGTCGACGAATACGTTATTTACATGGCGCCTAAACTCTTAGGTGACAGTAGCCGTGGTTTACTTCAGCTGCCGGATTTTTCGCAGCTCGAGCACGTGCCACAATTACACTTTCAAAGCTTTACCCGCTTGGGTGAAGACATACGCATTAATGCTCTGCCGCTGCACCGCAGTGTCATGGCAAGAGGAGAGGTAACATCGTGAGTCAACTCAATAGCGCCGCCGAAATCATTGAAGATATTCGCCAAGGCAAAATGGTGATTTTGATGGACGATGAAGATCGCGAAAATGAGGGCGACTTAATCATTGCGGCCGAGCGGATAACTCCTGAAGCAATTAATTTTATGGCGCGCTATGGTCGCGGACTGATTTGTTTGACCTTGACCGAAGAACGCTGCGAACAGTTGCGCCTGCCGTTGATGGTGAACCAAAACAATGCGCCATACGCGACCAATTTTACCGTATCGATTGAAGCTGCTGAAGGTGTGACAACGGGGATTTCTGCTGCGGACCGTGCCCGCACTGTACAAGCTGCTGTCGCGCCACAGGCAAAACCAGATGACTTAGTGATGCCTGGCCATATTTTTCCGCTCAAAGCAAAATCGGGTGGGGTGCTCAACCGTGCCGGACACACCGAGGCAGGTTGTGACTTAGCACGTTTGGCAGGCTATGAGCCAGCTGCGGTGATCGTTGAAGTCCTGAACGAAGACGGCACCATGGCACGCCGTCCAGATCTGGAGAAGTTCGCGGCTGAGCATGATTTGAAAATCGGTACCATTGCCGACTTGATCGAGTATCGCTCGTTACAAGAAAAGACTGTTGAACGTCAGGCCCAATGCCGTTTACCGACCCGCTTTGGTGAGTTTGAACTGATTACTTACCAAGATACCATCGACAAGCAAGTCCATTTTGCCTTGATCAATGGCACCGTCGACCCTGAGCAGGCAGTGAACGTGCGGGTGCATTTGCAAGATACTTTTAATGACCTGTTTGCGACTGACCGCGCTACGCAACGCAGTTGGCCGCTCGGTCATGCAATGGAGTTTCTAGGCCAGCACGGTGGTGTGTTAGTGGTGATTGGTCGCACCCAAACGGCCGATGATATCCTTGAGCAGGTGCGCAGTTTTGCCGAAGAAGATCGAGGTGAGCGTAAGCCGACCGCGGCGGCGTCAAATGCATCGCGTAGCGTGGGTATTGGTTCACAGATCCTAGCCGATTTAGGTATTCACAAAATGAACTTGCTGAGCACTCCGAAGCGTTACACCGCCTTGTCAGGGTTTGGCTTGGAAGTTGTAGACTTTATCGAAGATCCCGACCATCAATAGCATCTTGCACCTGTTGCCACAGCTCATGGTTAGCAGGTGCAGCGAGTCCGGCGGCTGCACTCGCAGTCGCCACAAAGCCATTCAAGTAGCCAATCTCTAGCATTCGACCCTGCTCAAAATCTTGTAACATCGAAGAACGATTTTCCGCGGTTTGCTGCACCACTTGGCGTGTTTGTTGCAAAACCTCAGCCACTTCTAGGTGCACGCCATGTTGCTCCGCAAGCACGACAATTTCAGCTGCCAACTGTTGCCATTGTTGTGGCTTAACCAAATGCTCTAGGGCACCATTACGGCAACGATAAAGCACAGTAAACGGATTGATTAAACAATTGATCGCTAGTTTGTGCCAACGGCGTTGCTGGATATTAGTTTGCCACTGCAAGGGTGGCAGCGCCGTAGCCAATGTCTCAAAAAATGACGGCTGTGGGTTACTTGCGGCATGCCAACCGAGCCAACTTTGACCGTGCCCAGCATGCACCAGCTGCGCGTTATCTCGATAAGCGCCGTGGGTTGTGACCCAATGCAATGCGTGTGCGGGAATGAGCGAGTGCTCATTGTTGAGCATGCCGTTGTAGCTCAGAATGAGCTGACTCTTGGTAAATTCCGGTACGGACAGGAGCTCCTGCAACAAAGCTTCTACTTGGTAGGCTTTTACCGCGGCAAAGATGACGGCAGGAGTGGTGAGTTCTGCACACGCATCAAAACGATAGGCTTGCTGCTGCTCGGTTATTGCAACGCTTCTAACCGATGTATCGCGTAGCTTGATAGCAACCTGTTGTTGCTGTTGAGCGAGGCGCACCGCCATCAGGCTGCCCAGTGCACCTTGTCCAATTACTAACCATGGCAATTCGCTAGTTGCGGCCATGTTCCTGCTCGGCTTCGTAAGTTGTCGGCGCCTCGATGCGGTGCAAGGCTTTGCGCAACAGAATCAGCAGCAACAATCCAGGGGTCACCATCACCGCAGTCAAAATAAAGAATAGTGACCAGTCACCATCCAGCCAATCGACGACAAAGCCACTGTAGGATGACAAGAAGGTGCGGCCAAGATTACCTAGCGAGGCTAACAAAGCGTACTGGGTCGCGGTAAACGCGCGGTTACACAACAAACTGATAAAGGCGACAAACGCGACCGTCGACCACGCACCGGTAAAGCCATCAATAATGACTGCGGCCAACAATAAGTTGGTATCTGGACCGACCGCCGCAATCCACGCAAACATAAGGTTACTGGCGGCCATGGCGATACCGCCAATCAGCAAACCGCGCATGGTACCTAACCGCACATTCACCAGACTACCGACGATGGCAAAAATAATAGTCACCCACCAGTTCACCATTTTCGAATAGATGGCGATGTCATCGTTGGTAAAGCCGATTTCTTTATAGAACACAATGCTCATGCGACCAAGAAAAGCTTCACCGATCTTGAATAAGAAAATAAAGCTTAAAATGGCAAACGCTAGCTGCCAGCCGGTGCGGCGAAAAAATTCGGCAACCGGCTCATAAAGGGTGGTACGAAACCAGTCTTGCCACCGCTCAAACGGTTTAAGTTGCGCCCGATAACGGGTTGATTCACGCACCATAAGCACAACCGCAAGTTGCACCAGCAGCACGACGGCCATGACTTTATAGGCGGCTTGCCAGTCCCAGGTGGTGCCGTCTACCAAGAAGAAGGGCAGCGCGCCTAAGCCGCTGTAACCTGTCCACCAGCCGGCAGTCGCCATGGCCGCACCGGCCGATTGCAGGTGCCCTTCATGCTGCCCAAAACTCTCGATGCGAAAAGCGTCAATAGCAACGTCTTGGGTGGCCGAGGCGACTGCAATCGCTAGCGCACCGCACGCCACCCAGAACGCTTGAGTGGCAAGATCAAGTGTGCTCATACCCAAGGTGGTCACGATGAGTACGAACAAACACAAAGCAAGCCAACTGCGGCGTTGACCGAGCCAACGCTGGAGCAGTGGTAGTTTGACGCGGTCGACAAAAGGGGACCATAGGGCGTTAACTGAATAGGCCACAAAGACCATACCAAATAAGCCGATCTCACTGCGCGCAACGCCAGCTTCTTGCAACCACGCAGAGAGCATGGAGCCAATCAGGACCCACGGAAAGCCACTCATCAGACCGAATAGGAAGATGACCCAAATGCGCGGCTCTAAGTAAACGCGAAAATCTTTATACCAAGGTTGATTGGCAGTCTCGTTAGCCATTGCGGCGCCTATTGTGGTGGAAGAATTTCAGCGCGAATCAGCACTGGTGGTTCCGTTGGGTAGTCGCGCCAGCCGGTTGCTGCATGAAACGGTTGTGACTCGACTTCGGCAAGTTTGTCGAGTGTTTCATAGCCACTGACAATAGTGCCGAATACGGCATAACCCCAGCCATCTTCCGGATCGAGTGAAGGGTTGTCTTGAACATTGAAAAAGAACTGCCGAGTGGCGGTGTGAGGATCGGTTTCACGCGCCATGGCGATGGTGCCATATTTATTTTTCAGACCATTGCCCGACTCATTGGGGATGGGCGAACCTTTAGTCTTTTCTTGGAGTTCTTCATCGTAACCGCCACCTTGTACGACAAAGTTGGGCACAATGCGGTGAAAAATAGTGCCGTTATAACTGCCAATGTCGACAAATTTGAGAAAGTTTTTTACCGTGAGCGGCGCTCGGTGTCGGTTCAGTTCAACCACTATTTCGCCGTGTGTTGTCGTGAATTTCACTCTTGGAAATGGATTGTCGGGTTGAATTTCTTGTGCGCTAAGCGGCGCAGCTAGCAAGCTAATACTTAAAAGCAGGCTGTTGATAAGCGATTTCATAGTTATCATTGACTCTCATTTCACGTTAGTTAATACAGCTGTAAACCACGAATTTACTATTACTGGCTACTTGCTGAACATGGCTGAATAGACGTTTTAATGGATGATAATACGGCAGATGACGATTGGCGACTACCCGCATTTCACCGCCTTTACGCAGGACCCGTCGCGCATCCCGAAACATTTGTCGCGCAATGTGTTCGGTTATCGCATGTTCTTGATGAAAGGGCGGATTACACAAAATTAAGTCGGCGCTCTTGGAAGCCTGCTGACTTAAACAGTCATCAACGCGGGTTTGATAGTTTTCGTTAACGCCGAGATTGTTTGCAATGTTGGCCTGACATGAGGCGATAGCGAGATGCGACTCGTCCACCCAAGTGACCTTACTCACAGGTGAGTGGCGCGCGTAGAGTATACCTAGCACACCGTTACCACAACCGAGATCGATGACGTTGACGGCGCCACTTGGCGGCAAGTTATCGAGCAATAGTCGAGCACCAATATCGAGTTGATTGCGAGCAAAAGTACCGGCGTAATTGGCAAGTTGTAGATCGTATTCGGCGGCATGCCACTGCTCAATAAAAGCGCTAAGTTCGAATGGCTGTGGTTTGATGGTTGCCGTCAGCACACGGCATTTACGCTCAATGAGTGAGACCTCAACAGAGTCGCAATAACGCTCGAATAGTTGGCGCACACTTGGGGTAAATAGTTTGCTTTTTGCGGCCGCTAGAATAGGCGTGCCGGGGGCAACCTCAGCACTCAATTTCGCCAGTTGTAGTTCCAGCAAACTTTGGCTCTTCGGTAGTTTCAGTAACACCACATCAGTAGTGGCTGGCATAGTTGCCAGCGGGTCGAGTTGGGTTAAATTCGCCGCCAGCTGATTGTCGGCTAAATTCGCTCGCTGACCCAGTTCGCTTACCCTAGAATCACCGCTACTGGCAACTTGCAAATGCGCCACTGGCATCAGCAGTGCGCCAAAAGCATCATTGATAAGCAGGGGGGTTTGCCATTGCTGCCCCTCGCGTTCGGCACTGACCCAACGTTCATGGAGTAATTCGTCCGCGGCGTCCCATGCTTGCAACGGGTCGCTGGTGCGGCGTGGATAGCGATAGAGCTGCCAGCGCCCTGCGGCGGTTTGCATTAAGGTCGGAGCTGTGTGTCGAGTGCTAGGTTTTGCCATTGGTTGGACATTTCTCTTTGTAACAATCGTGCTATGATAGCGAAAAACGTGATGTGACTATAGGTTTTAACTAGTGAAAATATACGCAGAGATTACTGGCTGGGGTAAGTGTTTACCGCCGGCTGTGATGACCAACGACGATTTAGCCACGTTTCTCGATACTTCAGACGAGTGGATCCGCACCCGTACCGGTATTGAAGAGCGTCGTGTCAGCGCGGTGGGTACGTCAAAGCTTGCAACTGTGGCTGGGCGTAACGCACTGGCTGCTGCAGGGCTCGATCCAGAAGAGATTGATTTGGTCTTGGTAGGTACTTGTACCCCAGACGAAATCATTCCAAATATTGCGTCGGCAGTGCAACGCGATTTAGGCGCAAAAAACGCTGCGGCGTTTGACCTTAATGCCGCTTGCAGTAGTTTTCTCTATGGCATGCACTTTGCGACGCAAGCGATACGCACAGGTGCACACAAAAAGGTTCTGATCATCGGGGCTGAGCGCTTGACGCGAATTCTCGACTGGACCAAGCGCGAGAGTGCCGTGCTGTTCGGTGATGGTGCTGGGGCGATGGTGCTTGAAGCGAGTGAAAATGAAGCAGGTTTATTGGCTTCGCATGTGTCTTGTGATGCCGATGCGCGTGACGTACTCGCACTTGAATTTGGCATGAGTTTCGACCGTTTTGGTTTCGACGGCATTATGCCGTTCAACTTTATTGGTCAGGAAATCTTCAAACGCGCAGTCAAAGGCATGAATACCGCTGTTGAGAAGGTGTTCGCGGAAACTGGATTGACCACCGATGACATCGACTCGTTGATTCCGCATCAAGCCAATAAACGTTTGATCGATTATCTGGCCAAAATGTGCAAAGTGCCGGAAGAGAAGACCGTTATTAACATTCAAAAATACGGCAACACCTCTTCAGCGACGCTGCCCATTGCTTTCTGTGAAGCCGTTGAGCAGGGCATCGTGAAACCTGGCGATACGATTGTGTCGGCAGTATTCGGTGGCGGCTTGACCTGCGGCGCGGGCATTATTAAATGGGGACAACGCGTTACCCCCATTCGTCCTAACGATGAGCAACTCGCGGACGATGGTCAAACGGCCCTTGATTTAATTTTGCCGCTGCACGAAGGTACTAAATTAGCGTGGCAGCGCCGCAGCGAACAGGAATAAGTAGTATGAGCGAGCAGGTGTTAGTGGAACAACGTGACGGTATCGTCTGGATCACGTTGAATCGTCCCGAAAAAAAGAATGCGATTACCCAACAAATGTATTTGGATATGGCACACGCCTTGGAGCAAGCTGAGCGCGACACTAGCGTGGCGGCGGTGGTGTTGCAAGGTGCTGGGGGAAGTTTCTCGGCGGGTAACGACTTGCATGATTTCCTTCAAGCGGAAGAACTGAACGAATCATCACCACCGTTCGTTTTCCTGTATACATTAAGCCGTCTGACGGTGCCGGTGATTGCCAGCGTTGATGGCGCGGTTATTGGTATAGGCACTACCATTTTGCTCCATTGCGACATGGTTCTCAGTGGTGAACAGGCGCAATTCGCGCTGCCGTTTATTCATTTAGGGCTAGTACCAGAAGCTGCCTCCAGTCAATTACTGCCATTGTTATGCGGCCACTTACGTGCCGCAGAATTGCTGTTGCTGGGCGAAACTATTGATGCAACAACAGCGTTGAACTATGGCTTAGTCAGCAAAGTTGTGGCGAGCGATACCCTGAGCGAAGCGACAGCTGAACTCGCGGCGAAATTTGCCGCTAAGCCGGTGAGTGGCTTACGCGCTAGTAAACAATTGATGAAGCAACCCTATGAAAATGTTGCCGATCGTATTGCTCGCGAAGCACAGGTGTTTATTAAAGCACTGCACTCGGATGCTGCGCGCGAAGCTATCGCGCAAAAACTGCACAAAAAGCGTTAATCAGGTCGATATCGTACAAAAGCTGAGCAGACGCAGGCTTTGCCCTTGCGACTGCCGCTTCGATCAGGGATAATGCGCGCCGTTATGGTGGCCCTGTTGGTCCCCCCGCAACACGAACTGGTGAACTCGGTCAGGCCCGGAAGGGAGCAGCCGTAGCTAGGGTAGTGTGTGCCGGGGTGTGGCTGGCAGGGCCGCCACCCTTCTAAACCCTGTTATTCGGTATTCGTACGCTTCGCTATTCGTACGCTTCGCTATTCGGGGCGTTGCATCTATGTCGGCATTGCGGTCTAATCATTATTCTTTTCGAACAGCGCAGCGCACGAAACACGAAAAGCGAGGCGCACGAACAGCGAATAACGAAGGGTCTTATGCCGAAGAATATCGAGCCAGTCTACTACAGCGACTACCTGCAACTTGATGCGCTCCTCGACGCGCAACAACCCCACAGCAAAAAATACGGTGCCGAAGCGCATGACGAAATGCTCTTCATTATTGTGCACCAAGTCTACGAACTTTGGTTTAAACAAGTCCTGCATGAATTGCGGGCGATTCATCGCGAATTCCATGAACCAAAGCTTGATGACAAAGCGCTGTACCTGGTGTCGCATAGATTACAGCGGGTTTTGAAGATTCAAGACTTGATGAATGATCAGGTGGCGATTATCGAAACCATGACGCCGCAAGAGTTTCTAGAATTTCGTGATTATCTGGTGCCAGCCTCCGGTTTCCAAAGTATCCAATTTAAAGAACTTGAGATCCGCTTGGGTTTGACGCGTAAAACGCGCATCGCTTTTGATCAACAGTCGTTTTACAACCGCCTGAACGATGCTGATCGCGCTTATTTAGAGGAACTCGAGCTACAACCGACCTTATTCGATCGGGTGGATGCTTGGCTCGCGCGCATGCCCTTACTGGAATGGCAGGACTTTAAGTTCTGGGAAATGTATCAGCAGGCAGTCAATCAAGCATTAGATGCTGATGAAAAAATCATTCGTGCTAACGTGCAAGATGAACGGCAGCTAAGGCAAGAATTAGAGGGTATACAACGTAACCGCGATACTTTTGCTGCGCTCTTTGCTAGCGAAAGTTATGAATTGTTACGAGAAGAGGGTGCAGTGCGTCTTTCTCAGCGGGCCATGTTGAGCGCGCTATTTATTACTCAATATCGTGAGGAACCCGCATTCAATCTTGCATGGCAGGTAATTAATGCATTCGCAGAACTTGATGAGAAGCTCACTATTTGGCGTTATAAGCACGCTATGATGGTACAACGTATGTTAGGGACTAAAATAGGTACGGGCGGTAGCTCTGGCCATGACTATTTGCGGCGTACGACCGAGCAAAATAGGGTGTTCAAGGATTTTTTTGCGATGTCTACTTATTTATTACCGAAATCTGCACTACCTGAACTTCCTGCGCATGTGCGTCAAGCACTAAGCTTTTCGCTCGAAATGGGCCAAGGCGCGCAGCAGAGCTAACATCTGTTGCTCTATTTTCTCGGCCAACCAGCGTTGGTGATTTTCACTGGCGCTGCGCTCTAACTGAGAAATAAGTTCATCTATCTCATCACAATAGCCGTTCGGCGCGGCATGATTCACGCGAAACAGTTGTGCATCGAACCAATCATGAAAGCTCTCCTCTGCAATGCCAAGGCGGGTGATGCGTTGGCGCATGACTGCAACTTGTTGCCGTAATTGCTGTGTGAGTTGGCGCATCGTGGCGTTATCCATTGGTTTTTCCTATCTTGGGAACTTTCTTGGAATATTCTATTCCAATACTAGGCAAATAAAAGTAAAAAAAGAGGGTAATGTTAACACGCTGTAAATGCATTTTTATGCGCGTTTGAGCTAGGAATAATCTATTTTCCGTGGTTGACAGGGTTTACCTGATCGTGGGAGTATTGAGGAGATTATTGCTCAATAATAATTGCGCAATAGCTGCAAGTGTTGATTAAACTCTTTTCGTCACTCAAATAACTGGGAAGTTGGCGGCTCTTGTTGTCGTCAGCAGAAAGTTAAATCAAATTGGTTGGGAACTATGACCAAAGTAATCAATAAAAGCAAAGTCGCTGCGGCCTTGATTGGTGCGCTCGCGATGACAGGTAGCGTTGCTGCTACCGCACAATCCGTTTCTGAGCTACAGCGCGAAGAAGCGCAAACGCATCAAGCTGATGTGCGTTCACAAGAAAAAATCAACTCGTTGTTCGAGCAATCGCAAGAATTGCTATACGAATATCGCGGTATTGTAGACGAGTATGAACAGCTGAAAGTTTACAATGACCACGTACAACGTTTGGTTGATGACCAGAATGCGCAACTGGCTTCTCTACAGCGTCAGATCGATGGCATCGAAGACACCAAACAAGGTGTTGTTCCATTGATGTACAAAATGATCGACGCTATGGAGCAGTTTGTTAAGCTTGATATCCCAATTCAGCGTGAGCGTCGCCTAGACCGCGTTGAGATCCTTCGTGATGTTATGGAAAACGCCAACGTAACTACGTCTGAGCAATTCCGTCAGATCACTGAAGCGTATCAGGCAGAAATGGACTACGGTTCAGCGCTTAATGCGTATGAAGGTAAGCTGAGCTTCGAAGGCGAAGAAATCTCTGTAGACTTCTTCCACCTTGGCCGTGCAGCGCTCCTTGCACAATCGCTAGATCTTAAAAACGGTTGGATTTACAACAAAGAAACCGGTGAGTGGGAAGTCCTAGACGACTCTTACTTGGGTGCTTTGACGAAAGCCATTCGTATGGCGCGTAAACAGACCGCACCAGATCTTCTTCAATTGCCAATTTATGCAGCGGAGCGTGCAGAATGAACAAACTAGTGAAATCTTTGCTGGTCGCTACAGCATTCTCTCTAACCATGGGCGCGAGCTCAGCATATGCGCAAGAAGAAGGTGTAGCTGAAGCTAAATCGCTTGAAGAGCTGCTGCAATTGGTTCGTGACAATCGTCAAGAATCGCAGCGTATTAATGCGCAACGTGAAGCTGAGTTCACTGATGCTCGTGCAGACAAACAAGCTTTGTTGAACCAAGCAAAACGCCAGCTTGAAGCTGAGAAAGCACGTGGCGAGCGTTTACAAACTGAGTTCTCTGAAAACGAAATCGAACTCGCTAACAAAGAAACCGAATTGCAAAACCAACTCGGTACTTTGGGTGAGATCGTAGGTGTGGCACGTGGCGCGGCAAGCGAAACGATCGGCCGTATCGCAACCTCAGTCGTAAGTTCACAGTACCCAGGTCGTGAAGACGTGCTAGAAAGCATTGCCGAAGCGAACGAAGTACCAAACATTTCTGAACTTGAAGAATTGTGGTTGGCTTGGTTAACCGAAATGCAGCAGTCAGGCAAAGTAGTGACCTTCCCAACAGAAGTTACTTTGTTGGACGGTTCTACCGAGCAACGCGACGTAACGCGCATCGGTGTCTTCAACTTGTTGTCTGATGGCGAGTATTTCGTCTACAACGACCAAGCTGAAGAAATTCAACCGTTGGGCCGTCAGCCAGAAGGCTACATCTTGTCTGCTGCTGATAGCTTCCTGTCAACTGACAGTGGTTATGAAGGCGTCTACATTGACCCTGCACGTGGCCAAATCTTGAATCTTGCGACTCAGAAAGCAACGCTTGAAGAGCAATATCATCAAGGTGGCACTGTAGGTTACGTTATTACAGTTGTTCTTATCCTCGGTATCCTGATTGCTATCTGGAAAATCATTACCCTGGGTTCAGAAGGCGCGAAAATGCGTGCACAGCTGAAGAACACTGGTAACCCTTCAGAGAAGAATGCCTTAGGTCGTATCTTGAAGGTTTATCATGACAACAAGAACGATGACGTTGAAAACCTTGAGTTGAAACTTGACGAAGCCATCTTACGTGAAACTCCACGTATCGATGCGGGCGTTAACATCATCAAGATTTTCGCAGCTATCGCTCCGTTGTTAGGTCTATTGGGTACGGTAATTGGTATGATTGGTACCTTCCAATCAATTACCTTGTACGGTACTGGTGACCCGAAAATCATGGCAGGCGACATCTCAATGGCGTTGGTAACAACAGCTATGGGTCTGATCGCAGCGTTGCCATTAATTCTGATCCACGCAGTTGTTGCGGGTCGTGCTAAGAAAATCGTTCACACGTTGGACGAGCAAGCTGCCGGCATCGTAGCCGCGCACGCGGAGAAGGAGTAATCCTATGCTTTACCTGATGGAGCTTTGGGAATCTATCAGGGATTTTCTGAGTACCGGTGGCGACGTTTTATACTTCGTCATGGGAGCGCTCTTTCTCATGTGGGTACTCATGATTGAGCGCTTCTGGTTCCTCACCGCTGTGTTCCCGAAGATGAAGAAAGACATCATCGCTAAATGGGACGCGCGGAAGGACACCACCTCTTGGTACGCTCATAAGATCCGTGAAGCATGGATTTCTGACGCAGCTGATAAACTGAATGCACGTATGTTGTTGATCAAAACAACCATCGCCATGTGTCCGTTAATCGGACTATTGGGTACGGTAACCGGTATGATTACCGTATTCGAAACTATGGCGACGCAGGGTACTGGTAACCCGCGTTTGATGGCCGACGGTATCTCCATGGCGACGATCCCGACAATGGCCGGAATGGTTGCCGCACTGTCAGGCATGTTTTTCGCGACTCGTTTAGAGTCAAAAGTGAAACGCGCGCGTGACAAGTTGGTCGACAGTTTGCCACATCATTAAGAGAGAAGAATTATGGCACGTAAACGTATTCGTGAAGAGGAAGATGCAGCGATCGATATGACGCCGATGCTCGACATCGTATTCATCATGTTGATCTTCTTCATCGTAACCACCTCTTTCGTAAAAGAAGCTGGTATTGACGTGAACAAGCCAGAAGCTAGTCAGGCGCAGAAGAAACCTTCTGCCAACATCTTCATCGCGATTCGCGCGAATGGCGAAGTGTGGATGGACAAGCGGATGGTTGATGTTGAGCGTGTAGGCGCGAACATCGAACGTCTATTGGCAGAACAGCCAACTGATATCGTAGTGATTCAGGCGGACGAAGAAGCCAAACATGGTGTTGTCGTTGAAGTCATGGATCAAATTAAGGAAGCGGGTATTGACAAGATATCCATAGCCGCAGAGGACGATTAATATGGTGCGCTTTATAGTATCGTTACTATTAGGTGCTGCAGCTACGTTCCTTCTGTTCGCTTTTATGGCGTTCTTGATCAGCGGGGGCGACGGGCGAAATGCACCGCCTCCACCTTCTTCGGTGATTGAGATTGTGTCGCAGCCGCCGGATAGTGATGTGGATCAGCGTCGTCGTACGCCGCCACCACCTCCGCCGCCGCCGTCGCAGCCGCCAGAGACACCGCAAAACGAACCAGATTCATCTGATGATGCTGGTTTCAATACGGATCTCGGTTTTGATGTGGACGTAGGTGGAACTGACACTGGGTTTGACGCAAGTGGTGCAATGATGCGTGATGGCGAAGCCACACCTATCGTTCGTATCAACCCGCGTTATCCTCCAGCGGCAGCACGAGATGGTCTAGAAGGTTGGGTGCTGTTGCGCTTTACCATCGATGAGACTGGCGGTGTAACTGATGTAGAAGTTGTTGACTCAAATCCGCGTCGCGTATTTGACCAAGAAGCACGTCGTGCGCTTCTGCGTTGGAAATATAAGCCGAAGGTTGTTGATGGCACGGCTGTTCGTCAGCCAGGGCAGACAGTCCAGCTCGACTTCAACCTGGATCAGGAGTAATGAAGATGATGCACAAAAAACTCTCTATGCTAATCAGTGCGAGTCTATTGTGTGGCGTCGTAGCGATGGGTTCGCCTATCGCTACCGCGCAGGACATCAATTACAACTTGCCGAGTGCAGAACAGGTCCAAGCAGCAAAAGATAATCGTGCGAACCGCACTGTCTCTGAGCGTATTGGTCGTCGCATCATGAATGCGTACGAACTTTACAGCGAAGAAGAAGACATTGAAGGTGCAATCGCGATTCTTGAAGAACTCGATCCGAATGATGATTATGACGTAGCCTACGTGAACCGTTTCCTCGGTAACTTGTATGCTGCCAATGATCAGATTGAAGATGCGATGGCGCGGACGCGTCAAGCTGCTGAAGCCAACGTTTTGGGGTGGTCAGATCAAGCGGCCGCGCTGAAATTGGCAGCTGACTTGAGTCTGCAGATGGAAAACTATAGCCAAGCACTAGAATTCTACAATAAATGGTTACAGTTTACCGGTGAAGCAGATCCAGACGTGTTTTTACGAATTGCGAACTCGTACTACGAGCTGAAGCAGTTTGATAAAATCATTCGTGCAGCTGACATGGCAATTGCAAACTACGAAGAAACTAACAAGAACCCTTATGTTCTGAAAGTAGCTTCGTACTACGAGCGCAAAATGTACGCTGATGCAATCGATGTTTTGGAAACAGGCTTAGGATTATTGCCTGAGGAAAAAACGTGGTGGAGTCAGCTAGGCATGATGTACATGCTTGAAGAGCAAATCGACAAAGCATTGCAGACGCTTGAAATTGCTTATCTGGCAGGTTACCTCGACAAAGAAAGCCAAATTAAGGCCGTCATTCAATTGTACGCAAACAATGGTATTCCATTTGATGCAGCAGAATTGATGATGAAACACCTTGAAGCTGGTGAAGTCGAAAAGACCGCGCGTCACTACTACAGTGCTGCAAGTAACTACGAGATGGCCCGTGAATACTCACGCGCAGCAGACGTTTATGAACTTGCCGCAAACTTAGAAACCGATCGAGCCGAAAAAGCTAATTACTGGCGTCGTAAAGGTACTGCACACCTGCAAGCTCAAGAATATTCTGAAGCTGCAGCAGCGTATCTAGAAGCGTTAGATTTAGGCTATAACGACCCTGGTCAGGTTTATATGTCTCTGACAGAAGCTTACTTCTATCAAGATAAGTTTAGCGAAGCATTGAAGTACAACTTGGAAGCTCAGGAGTACAGTGAGCAACGCCGTAATGCACGCAGCTGGGAATCTTATATTCGCAGTAAAGCAAGCAATCGCGGAGTTTCACTCTAAGCTGTAGCGTAAATAATCTGCAAAACCCCGCTCTGGTAGCGGGGTTTTTTTTGCCTTTTTGAGCTATAGTTAAAGGTGTTCCATAACCGAACAACAAGGGGTTAAGAAAATGAACAACATGAAGAAATCTGTAGCTGTTACCGTAGGCGCACTGTTAGCTGGTGGTATGTCATTATCGGCTACCGCGAATCCATTTAGTTACGCTGATTTGGGTCCTGGTTACCAACAGGAGGAACAGAAAGAGCGTGAAGCTAAATGTGGTGAAGGCAAATGTGGCGAAGAGCGCAAAGCCAAAATGAAAGAAAAAGCCGATGACAAAGCCAAAGAGGGCAAATGTGGTGAAGGTAAGTGCGGCGAAGGCAAATGCGGTGAAGAGCACAAAGCCAAAATGAAAGAAAAAGCCGATGAAAAAGCCAAAGAAGGCAAATGCGGCGAAGGTAAATGTGGTGAAGGTAAGTGTGGTGAAGGTAATTGCGGCGGACAGTAGGCCTCGGTTTACGCCGCGAGTTTCTCGCTGAAGTACTACAACAGGCTCCCAAAGTTGGATTTTGGGAGCTTGCCCCTGAGAACTGGTTTCCGCGTGGCCAAGCTGCGTATCGGCAACTCGACACCCTACGCGAACAAGCTCCGCTCACCAGTCACGGTTTGTCTTTGTCCATCGGCAGTCCAGATCCGCTCGATATTGAATTCGTGCAGTCCGTGAAGCGGTTTCTCGATCGTTTCAACATCGACATCTATAGTGAACACTTGAGTTACTGTTCGGCGCAGGGGCAACTCTATGATTTACTGCCCATTCCGTTTACGGAAGAGGCAGTTGAGCACGTGGTATCGCGCATCAAACAGGTGCAAGACATTCTCGAGCGACCTTTGGTATTGGAGAACGTTTCGTATTATGCCAGTTTTGCCAATGACCTGACGGAGCTTGCGTTTATTCAAGCGGTGCTTGCGAAAGCAGATTGTTCTATGTTGCTTGATGTGAACAATGTGTTCGTGAATAGCGTCAATCATGGTTACGACCCTTACGCATTTATTCAATCGTTGCCAAGCGAGCGTATCGTTTATGGTCATATTGCCGGGCATGATGAGGAATACGATGATCTTTTCGTTGATACCCATGGTGCTGATGTCAAGCCAGAAGTTTGGAAATTACTGGATTTCGCGTACCAATGTCATGGTGTTTTTCCAACTGTGTTAGAGCGTGACTTTAATATTCCGCCGTTACCGCAATTGCTCAATGAAGCTACGAAAATAGCGACAACGCAACAGTCCGTTACCCAGCAAGAGGATGCGGATGTCATTTAAAGATCTACAAGTCGACTTTGCTAAGTGGTTGCGTGATCCGCAAAGTGACGCACAGTTCGCAGCTATTGAACCGCGCCGTCTAGCTATTTATAAGCGTCTCATTCATAACAACATTAAGCAGTTTCTGCGCAATGGGTTTCCAGTTTTACAAAGCGTGTTAACAAGCGCTCAATGGCAACAACTCGAACGTGACTTTATCGCCCAACATCAGGCAAAATCACCGTTGTTTTCACAAATCGGGCAGGAATTCGTCGATTTTCTTGCACATTACCTACCGCTCCAAGGAAATCCACAACAAACAGATTTTCCGCCTTGGACCTTTGAACTCGCGCATTATGAACGGGTTGAGGTCGATGTTCGATTCAAAACCTTGCAAACTGAATGGCAGCCATTAGCCGCAATCGATGAAGAGACTCAGTTAAACCTGAATCCAACTGCTTATCTTGGTATTTATGATTTTCCAGTGGCGCGTATTAGTCCCGATTACCAACCAGAGTCCAAGCCAAATGAACCGTATTTTGTGCTGGTTTATCAAGAGCTAAATGGTGATGTTAAATTTCTCGAACTCAATCCACTCACAGCGTTTGTGGTCGAACAATTACAGCAAAAACCGCATACTCTTACGCAACTATTTGAAGTTCTCAAAGTCCAATTTAGCAGTTTTGATCAAGTAGTTTTGCAGCAAGGCTTGCAGCAGTTGGTTGTAGATTTTGCTGAGCGCTCGCTGTTGTTGTTGCGGCCATAATCGAGTATGATCCGCCGCGCAAATTATCGCCGTTGTTAAGAGGATACCCTTATGGCAAATAATGAAGAATTCCGCGACTCGTCAGGTTCCTTGATGGGGGTGTTGGCAGTTTTAGTAGTACTTGCAGTTCCTGTATTGCCTGCTACGTTGCAATGGATTAAAAATCTCACCGCTTAAATAAGGCTCAAAGGCTTATTATGTCGCTTAAATTATTGCTGGTTGAGGATAAGCCAGCGACACGAGAGAGCTTGTTGGCGATGCTCGCTGACACGCCCTTCGTTGTCACCTGTGCCAATGATGGCTTAGACGGTTTGAATCAAGCAAAGGCGAACACCTTTGACGTGGTGCTTGCTGATCATAAAATGCCATTACTTGATGGTCTTAATTTGATTCGCAATCTGCGTAGCCTTAGCGCATACAAACATAAACCTCTATTGCTGATGACCACGCAAGATGTGCAGCAAATTGAGGAGCAAGCGCGTCGCTCAGGTGCCGATTTATGTTTGGCGAAGCCAATTGAACGCGAGCGTCTGTTGGAGTTGCTCGCAGACCTTTGGCAGACTATGCAAATCTCAATGCCACCGCCTACAGCGTCTGACGTGCGTTCTGCTGCATCATGAAGGTAAATCCTGCCGATTTTATTCGGGCTATACCGGACTTTCCCAAGCCCGGTATTATCTTTCGTGATATTACACCGCTATTGAGTAACGCAGATGCATTGCGGGCAACTATCGGACATTTCGTTGATCGTTACCAAGATAAAGGGATCACTCAGGTAGTAGGCATGGAAGCACGTGGTTTTATTTTTGGCACAGCATTGGCCCATGCCTTAGGCGTAGGTTTTGTGCCACTGCGCAAACCGGGGAAATTGCCTGGTGCAACGCTAAAACAAAGTTATGCCCTCGAATACGGCGAAGACACCCTCGAAATGCACAGCGATGCGCTTACAGCTGCAGATAACGTTGTGATTATCGACGATTTGTTAGCGACCGGCGGTACCGCCCTTGCAGCGGTTCAATTGGTTGAAAAAAGTGCCGCACAATTACATGAATGTGCCTTCGTCATTACCTTACAAGCCTTACCAGGCGTGAAACGACTCAATGATGCCGGAATTCCACACTATACCCTGTGCGAATTTTAGGGTAACGTAAGCGCATCGTCTAATAACAAGGAAATATGCATGAGTTACCAGGTGCTCGCGCGCAAGTGGCGGCCTCGTAAATTTGCTGAAGTCGTGGGGCAACAGCACGTGTTGAAACCCCTTATGAATGCGCTGGAAAGCGGACGACTGCACCATGCTTGGTTGCTCACCGGCACCCGCGGCGTGGGTAAAACCACGATTGCGCGTATATTGGCGAAAAGTCTCAACTGTGAGCAGGGTATCACCGCTGAACCTTGTGGCAGTTGTGGTGCTTGTAAAGCGATTGACGAAGGGCGCTTTGTCGATTTGCTAGAGATTGACGCCGCCTCGCGCACCAAAGTTGAAGACACGCGCGAACTGCTTGATAACGTCCAGTACAAGCCGACGCACGGCCGCTACAAAGTTTACCTTATCGATGAAGTTCACATGCTCTCGCGGCATAGCTTTAATGCCTTGCTGAAAACGCTAGAAGAGCCACCTGAACACGTTAAGTTCCTACTTGCCACCACGGATCCGCAAAAGCTGCCGATCACCGTGCTATCGCGCTGCTTGCAATTCAATCTAAAAGCGCTCGACAGAACCGAGATCAGCAGCCATTTGGCCGAAGTCTTGCAAGCCGAAAATATCGCTTTTGAAACTAACGCCTTGCAGGCGCTTGCGCGTGCTGCACGCGGTAGCATGCGCGACGCGCTCAGTTTAACTGATCAAGCCATCGCACAAGGTGAGCAGCAGGTCACTATGGCTGGTGTGCAACAAATGTTAGGTGCGGTGCCAAGCTTTGAGCTAGGCACCTTACTTGAGCAGGTGCTTACTGGTAATGGTGATGCGCTGTTGCAAAGTTTGTCGCGCATCGCCGGGCAGGTCCCCGATCTCAGTCAGCTATTGGGAGAGATGCAAAATTACGTGCATCAATTGGCATTGTTTCAGGCCGTGCCGACAGTCGCTGAAACTCTTGACTTAAATGCTGAAGACCAACATTTAGCGCAGCAACTCCCAGCTGAATTGCTGCAAGTTTATTATGATATTTTGCTGCAGGGCCGCCGCGATCTGCATTACGCTGCTGATGTGCGTAGTGGGGTTGAGATGTGTTTATTGCGAATGATGGCTTTCCGGCCGAAACAACTGACTTTGCAAGAGCGTCGCCCGGCAGAAGTGACGGAAGTCTCGACAGTCGCTGCAACGCCAAAAGCAACCCAAGCACCCGAGCCACAAGTACCAGCATCGCAACTAAGCGAAGCTGAGCCGCAAGTTGAAGCTGAGCCACAAGCGGCGCCAGAACCTGCGGTCGCGTCAAGCAGTCCAACCGACGGCTTAGCCGCGCTGCTGGCGACGCGCGAGCAGTTGCAGCAAAAAAAAAATCCTGAGCGACAGCTAGCGAAAGCTGAACCTGAGCCAGCATTGGAGCGGCAAGCCCCAATCGGCAACGAAGGTACGCCAGTTGCACCTGCAGCTGAAGCAGAGCCGCAGCTAAAGACAGAAGCTGTGCCTGCGGTGCCAGCAACGGCGCCTGCCGATAGCGGGCTGCAGTTACCAGAGATACCGGCCGAAGCACGCAGCGCTGCAGAAATCGATAAGTGGGCCGCGTATCTCGATAATTTACAATTGGATGGTCTAGCACGGCAGCTTGCCCGTAATAGTGTGTTGTTGAAGACGCCGCAAGGTTTTGAGCTGGCAGTGCGCGAAGCCTGGCAACACTTGCTCAATGACAACGGCGTGAATGCGATTAAACAAGCTTTGTTGGAACATTTGCAGCTTGAACTGCAGGCGGTTTACTTGAAAAATACGCCGCAGCCCACACCTTTTGAGTTACAGCAAGCAATCGACCAGCAAAGGTTACGGCAGGCGGAAGCTAAATTAGCAGCTGATCCGCACGTACAAGCATTAACACAGCATTTTGGTGCGGAGTTGATTGCCGATTCCGTGAAACCACTCTAATCAGATAAAGAGGTAGATATGTTTAAAGGTGGATTGGGTAATATGATGAAGCAGGCGCAGCAAATGCAAGAGCGCATGCAGAAAGCCCAAGAAGAAATAGCCAAGTTAGAAGTGACCGGCGAAGCCGGTGCAGGCATGGTTAAGGTGACTATGCTCGGTAACCATAACGTGCGCCGCGTTGAAATCGATCCAAGCTTGTTTGCTGACGAAGATGATCGCGAAATGCTCGAAGACTTGATTGCGGCTGCCTGTAACGACGCAGTACGTCGCGTGGAACAGACCACCAAAGAGCGTATGGCTGAAGTGACCGGTGGCATGAACTTGCCTCCTGGCATGAAAATGCCGTTCTAAGCGTTATCGAATAAGTAAAGGTCGTTCTGATGCGGTTAAGTCCAGCGATTAGTGAATTGATTCGCGCCCTGCGTGTGCTGCCTGGGGTAGGTCCAAAATCGGCACAGCGAATGGCGTTTCAAATACTTGAGCGGCAGCGTGAGGGTGGTTTGCAATTGGCGAAAGCACTCAACGATGCGGTCGAAAAAGTTGGCCATTGCAGCGATTGCCGCACCTTGACAGAACTATCGGTATGCGAGATTTGTACAGATGAACAGCGCCGTGCCAACGGCCTGTTGTGCATTGTTGAAACGCCAGCCGACGTGCTGGCGATTGAACAAACGGGACAATACCAAGGGAGCTATTTTGTGTTGATGGGGCACCTGTCGCCACTTGATGGTATCGGCCCTGACGACATTGGTCTGGATGTTTTAGCGCAACGTTTAGCGCAAGAGCCGATCAGCGAAGTGATTCTAGCGACCAATCCGACCATTGAAGGTGAAGCAACGGCACACTATATTGCCGAACTTGCTCAGCAACATCGGATTGCAACTTCGCGCATCGCGCACGGCGTTCCGGTCGGTGGTGAACTTGAATATGTCGACCAAGCGACGCTTGGACATGCCTTTAGCGGCCGCAAACGATTGCAATTCGATTGAAATAAACGCTTGAAAAGCTAACCAACGCCCCCATCTTTGCCCTAGTGTTCACAAACAATAGTGTAGGAGAGATGACCATGGCGGAGACCCGTCAAGCGGAAACCTATGGGTTTCAGACAGAAGTGAAGCAACTGCTTCACTTGATGATTCATTCGCTTTATTCCAACAAAGAAATCTTCTTACGCGAGCTCGTGTCCAACGCTTCTGATGCGGCGGATAAGCTACGCTTCAAAGCGCTGAGCGATAACAGCCTGTTGGCTGACGACAGCGAATTGCGGGTCCGAGTCAGTGCCGACAAAGACGCTGGCACCATTACCATTAGCGATAATGGCATTGGCATGACCCGTGACGAAGTGATCAATAACCTCGGTACTATTGCGAAGTCAGGTACCGCAGAGTTTTTCAGTCAACTTTCAGGCGATGAAGCCAAAGATAGCCGTTTAATCGGTCAGTTCGGTGTTGGCTTCTATTCAGCGTTCATTGTTGCCGACAGTGTCACAGTGCGCACTCGTGCGGCCGGCGCGGCAAGTAATGAAGCGGTTGAATGGCATTCGAAAGGTGAAGGTGAGTTTGATCTGAGAGCCATCGAGAAAGCACAGCGCGGCACCGATATTATCTTGCACGTACGCGATGACGCCAAAGAATACCTCGATGAATCACGCCTGCGTGGCATTATTACCAAGTATTCCGACCATTTGAGCATTCCGGTACAAATGCCTGAACGTGATGACGATGGTAAACATAAAGAATGGCAAGCGGTGAATACCGGTCAGGCGTTATGGACGCGTGACAAGGCTGACATCAGCGACGAAGAGTATAAAGAGTTCTACAAAACTGTTGCCCACGATTTTGAAGACCCCTTGCTATGGAGCCACAACAAAGTTGAAGGTACGCAGGAATACACCAGCTTGTTGTACATTCCAAAACGCGCGCCTTGGGATTTGTGGAACCGCGAACAACAACACGGTATTAAGCTATACGTGAAACGTGTCTTCATCATGGACGATGCGCAACAGTTGATGCCAACGTACCTGCGCTTTGTGCGTGGCTTGATGGATTCCAATGATTTACCGTTGAACGTATCGCGCGAGATTCTACAAGACAACAAGATCACCCGCGCAATGCGCAACGGCAGCACCAAAAAAGTGCTCAGTATGCTCAGTAAGCTAGCTAAAGACGAGCCTGAAACCTATCAAGAGTTCTGGAATACGTTCGGTACTGTGCTGAAAGAAGGTCCTGCGGAAGACCACGCGAATCAAGAGAAAATCGCGAGCTTGTTGCGTTTTGCCTCTACCCATGAAGACAAATCTGAAGCTACGGTCAGCTTGGATACCTATCTTGAGCGCATGTCAGAGAAGCAAGACAAGATTTACTACATTGTCGCTGACAGTTACGAGGCTGCTCGTGATAATCCTGCGTTGGAAATTTTCCGCAAGAAAGGGATCGAAGTCTTACTCCTTTCGGAGCGCATCGATGAGTGGTTGATGAGTCACCTCAATGAGTACCGTGAGAAGCAATTCCAAAGCGTCACACGTGGCGATCTCGACTTGGGTGAACTGGACGATGCGGAAGATAAAAAACAGCAAGAGGAGCTTGAGAAATCGTTCGAAGAGCAAGTGAAACGCTTCGAACAAGCGCTGGGGGATAAGGTTAAAAGCGTACGGGTCACTCATCGCTTAACTAATTCACCGGCGTGCATTGTCACCGATGACAATGACATGAGCACGCAAATGGCCAAATTGATGGAAGCAGCAGGGCAAAAAGTACCGGAAACTAAGTACATTTTTGAACTGAATCCAGAGCACGCGTTGGTCAAGCAAGTAAGCACCATCAGCGATGATGCTAAGTTTGCTGAATGGGCTCAGTTACTGCTTGATCAGGCAACACTTGCAGAACGTGGTAGCTTGAAAGATCCGGCGCAATTTGTCAGTCGTTTGAATCGACTGATGATGGAACTTACCGGCGCATAAAAAACTGAGCAATGCCGACCAAAGTCGGCATTGCTCGGACTTGTATTGCACGCCTCTAAACGGTAAAGTTCGACCTAATTCAAAACGCACACCCATCAAACAGGAAAAGAGGTTGTAAATGCGCATCATCCTACTAGGCGCGCCAGGCGCCGGGAAAGGTACTCAAGCGCAGTTCCTAATGAAAACCTTTGGGATTCCACAAATCTCAACAGGTGACATGTTACGAGCTGCGATCAAAGCGGGTACCGAATTAGGCCAACAAGCAAAAGCCGTCATGGACGCTGGTAAGCTTGTTTCTGATGACATCATGATTGGTCTAGTGAAAGAGCGCATTGCGCAACCAGATTGCCAGAATGGCTTTTTGCTTGATGGTTTTCCACGTACCATTCCACAAGCCGATGCGATGCAAGAAAACGGCATCGAAATCGACGTAGTGTTGGAATTTGATGTGCCAGACGATGTGATTGTCAAGCGTATGGCTGGGCGTCGCGTGCATCCTGGCTCAGGTCGAGTTTATCATGTCGACCACAATCCACCACAAGTGGCCGGGAAGGACGATGAGACTGGCGAAGAGCTAGTGATTCGAGAAGACGATAAAGAAGCGACTGTGCGTAAACGCCTCGCAATTTATCATGAACAAACCGAGCCATTGGTCAATTATTATCGTAAACTAGCGGAGCAAGGTAAAACCAAGTTCCATAAAGTGGATGGCACCCAAGATGTTGACGTAATTAGCGCACAACTCGGTGCATTGCTTGGCTAATAGCTAGGTTAACCACAACGCATAATAATCATGGAAGCCCACCTTGTGTGGGCTTTTTTATGGGAGAACAACATGGCGTTAGAATTAGAAATTAGCTTACTCTATGCAGGCCTGCTGGCACTGCTGTATTTTGTCTTATCCGTTTTGGTGATTCGCCTGCGTTGGCGCGATCGCGTTGGTATTGGCACTGCGGATTCAAAAGATTTGGAAGTGGCAACCCGCGTGCATGCAAACTTTGCCGAATATGTGCCGTTTTTGTTGCTGATGTTAGTCCTCATGGAGCTTACTGGTGCCGGCCCCATCTTGTTGCATGCACTGGGTAGCTTGTTGTTCATTGCCCGCGTTGGCCATGCCATTGGCTTGAACAAGAGCGTTGGTCCATCTTTTCCGCGGACGGTCGGTGTGCTGGGTACCTTTATCGTGTTATTGGTACAAGCGGGCTACATGATCGGTTATGTGATCGGTCGAGTCTTATGACAGCGAGTTCGGAAGCTATGCCATTACCGCAGGGGTTTTATCGCTATGGCACAGCAACAGGGGCCAAAGTCTTGCTGTTGCATAGCTCACAAAGTAATAGTGGCCAGTGGCGTGAACTGATTCAACGCCTTACGCCTGATTATGATGTACTTGCGGTCGATCTTTTAGGTTACGGCAGGGCACCTGCAGCAGATGTTGAGCATAGTGATGCTTTTCGTTTTACTGATGAGGTACCACGTATTCTCGACGGCGTAGCGACGCTATGGGGAAATACGCCAGTTATGTTAGTAGGGCATTCCTACGGCGGTGCGTTGGCGCTTAAATTAGCGTTGGAAAAATTATTGCCAGTCAGCGCACTTGCTGTTTATGAACCGGTCGCTTTTCATATTCTCGATGCCAAAGATCCAGCACGGGCAGAAATCGAGACCATAGCCACTGAGACTGACCAAGCGGACGCTATGTTGAGCACCGAAATCTTTGTCGATTATTGGAATCAAGCGGGTTATTTTCGTGCCTTACCGGCAAAAGTACAGCAATTGATGGCAAGCCAAGCACATAAAGTGTCGATGGATTTCGCTGCACTCATGGGCGAACCGCATAAGTTGGTCGACTATCGATTACTCGACTGCCCAGTGTTACTGCTAACCGGCAGCGAATCGCGCTTAAGTGCGCAAACAGTAGCCGCACAATTGCAGCAAGTTTTACCGCAGGTAGAAGTCGAGCAGGTCAGCTGCGGACATATGGGACCTTTGACCCACCCACAATTAGTGAACCCACTGCTGGTTGGATTTATTCGCGATCATGCATCAGCAGTTGCAGAGGTTGGCGGTGACTAATTCATATAAGGGAGCGCGGGCGCAGTTTGCGTTATGGCGTGAACAGCCCGAATTGGTTTATCTGGATAGCGCGGCTAGCTGCCAAGTGCCTGACGCGGTGCTTGAACGCTATCTGCGTTACTACCAATTTGAGCATGCCAATGCGCATCGGGGTAATTATCCTTTGGCACAGCAAGCTACGCACCTATTAGAGTGTGCGCGAATGCAATTGGCGGATTGGATCGGCGGCACCGCTGATGCGCTGATTTTCACCAGCTCTGCCACCCATAGCCTGAATCTGCTTGCCAACGGTTTACAGCTCGATTGGCAAGAGGGTGATGAGATTGTCGTCACGCGGGCAGAGCACCATTCCAATTTGCTCCCATGGCAGCGCCTTGCAGAGCGCCACCAACTGAATTTGCGTTGGCTTGATTTAGATGCCGAGACCGGCGCCTTGCAAGACGACTGGCAAGCGCAGATTGGTCCGCGTTGTAAATTGCTAGCGATGACACTTGCCAGTAATGTCACTGGGCAATTGTTGCCAGCAGCTGCGGTTGTGGCTTATGCGCAACGCCAAGGCGCGATTACCGTGGTCGATTCCGCGCAAGCAGTCAGTAGTGTGCCGTTAGATGTTGGCCAACTAGGTTGCGATGCGCTGACATTTTCGGCGCACAAAATGTATGGCGTCACTGGCTGCGGCGTGCTTTACGCGACACCTGCCTTGCAAGCTAAGCTGCAACCGCAATGGGTGGGTGGCGGTATGGTGCAGCAGGTGAGTGCGGAGCTGAGTCGGTATCTTGAAGGTGTGCAGCAGTTTGAAGCGGGCACACCGAATACTGCGGCTATTGTTGCGTGCGCGCTTGCCGCGCAGTGGCTCAGTGCCGAGCGAGCGGGTGGCTTGAATGATTATCTACAGCAACTTGCAAGCGAATTGCGGGACCAATTGAACCAACGCAGTTGGTTACGCGTACTACCGCAGCAACAACCTAGCCTGCCGTTGATCAGTTTTTATAGTCCAGAACTGCATGCATTTGACCTTGCGGCCGTTTTAGCCGAACAAAACATTGCGGTGCGAGCCGGTAGCCACTGCGCACAGCCTTTTTTACAGGCGCTCGAGCAACAAGCGGTGGTCAGAGTGTCACTAGGCGCCTATAATACCGCCGCCGATTGCGAGCGCTTATGCAGCGCGTTAGATGATGCCTATCAGCTACTGAGCTGATCGCCAAGTAAAGAGAAATAAAATGAGCCGTACTGTCGCGCCAAATCACCCTGATCATTGGTGGCTTGAGACTAAAAAACTTATCCGCTTAACCGGTCCGATTTTGATCGCACAGCTTACGCAAATGTTGATGAGCGTGGTTGATACGGTGATGGCAGGGCGGGTCAGCGCGACCGATCTTGCCGCAGTTTCTGTCGGCGGCAGCATTTGGTTTCCGTCAACCTTATTGGTATTTGGTTTGGGGTTGGCGCTCGCGCCGATTATCTCGCATTTTGATGGTGCGCATAAGCACCATAAAGTCGCTAATATTGTCCAGCAAGGCTTCTATGCTGCGGCCATTGGCAGCTTGCTCTGCGTTGCGGTGATCCTTTGTGCGCCGTTGATTCTCAACGCCATGAATGTCGAGCCAGATTTTCGCACCATTACCCTCGATTACTTGTTCTATTTGCTCTGGGCCGTGCCAGCGCTAGTGCTTTACATGGTCTTGCGTAACTTCTGTGAGGGATTATCACACACCATGCCGTCATTGGTGATTGGGGTGATTGGGCTACTGGTGAATATTCCGGCCAACTACATTCTGATTAACGGCAAATTTGGTTTGCCAGCACTCGGCGGTGCGGGCTGCGGTTTAGCAACAACCATCGTGATTTGGGTGATGGCTTTGAGCTTGCTGCTCTATGTGCTCTGGACCAAACGCTTTAAAGCAATCGGAGTATTTGCCAAATGGTATAAGCCTGATTGGGATGACATTTGGTACATCGTACGTCTGGGTTTTCCAATTGCCACCTCTATGTTCTTTGAAGTAAGCCTGTTTGCCGCTGCTGCTTTGGTTATTGCTCCGCTTGGCGCAACTGTGGTGGCCAGTCATCAAATTGCCCTGAATATCTCGTCGCTGGTCTATATGGTGCCACTGAGTCTATCGATGGCGGTAACGCTGCGGGTTGGCTTTGCTTTAGGTGCCGGCAACCCAGCAAACGCCATGCAGAGTCATAAGTTAGCGACGTTTTATGGCATGACCTTCGCGGCTGTAAATGGTTTGATTATGTGGCTCGGTGGCGCGTGGTTAGCGAGTCTGTATACCAACGACACTATGGTCATCAACACCGCTGCCACCCTGATGGGTTTAGCCGCTATTTTCACCCTGTCGGATACCTTCCAAGCGGTGGCAATGGGTACCTTGCGTGGTTACAAAGACACCAAAGTCGTCATGCTTATCACTTTTGTGTCGTATTGGCCGTTCGGTTTGACCATAGGTATCTTATTGTCGCGCACTGACTGGATTGTGCCGGCAATGGGCGCACCAGGCATGTGGATTGGCTTTATTACCGGTCTTAGTGTTGCTGCAGTCTTGCTGACTTGGCGTTTGCGTCACGTTAGCCGCAACTACGTGACGCGCCAACAACGTCAAGCTAAGCCCGACGTTGTTGCAGAACCTGCAGCACTTGATTGAGATCCAAGCCTTCGCTGTGTAACACCACCATCAGGTGATAGAGCAGGTCAGCACTTTCATTCAGTAACTCTTCGCGGTCGCCAACAGCGGCCGCAAGGGCAACTTCGACCCCTTCTTCGCCAACTTTCTGCGCGGCACGTTTACTGCCTTGTGCGAGCAAGCGTTCGGTATAGCTTTTGCTGTCAGCATTGGCTTGGCGTTGTTGGACTACCCGCATGAGTTGCGCAAGCATGGGCTGCTCACTATGATCTGCGCTACTGAAACAACTCTCAGTGCCGAGATGACAGGTCGGCCCCTGTGGCAACGCCAAGACCAAAATACTGTCGTGATCACAGTCGGTGTGCACACTGACCAGTTGTAGTGTGTGGCCTGAGCTTTCGCCTTTGGTCCACAAGCGTTGCTTACTGCGACTATAAAAGGTGACTTGTTCAGTTGCCAAGGTCTGCTCAAGCGCTGCTTGATTCATGTAGCCTTGCATAAGTACGGTACCGCTGAGCGCATGTTGCACAATCGCCGGCACCAAGTCCTGTTGTTTGGCAAAGTCGATACTCTGCAGGTTCGCTTGGGTAATCTTCATCATCAACGTCCTGTAGTGGGTTTAGCCGGTAATGCGCATGGTGATCTGTTGCTGCTGCAAAGTGCGTTTGAGATCAGCTATAGGTACAATTTGTTTATGGAACACCGAAGCAGCGAGCGCACCGTCGACATCTGCTTGTAAAAAGACATCGGCAAAATGCGCAGCTGCACCTGCGCCACCAGAAGCAATCAATGGTACTGGACAAATGGCACGCATCGCACGTAGTTGTTCAATATCATAGCCATTGCGAACGCCATCTTGATTCATACAATTGAGGACGATTTCACCAGCGCCTCGGGCCACCACCTCTTTGAGCCATTCGGCCGTTTGCCAACGGGTTTGCTGGCTTTTACTTTCGTCGCCGGTGAATTGGTAAACCAGATAGCGGTCGGTGGCAGCATCGTAAAAACTGTCGATGCCAATGACCACACACTGCTGGCCAAACTCATCGACGAGACGATTGATCAAATCCGGGTCGCGCAGCGCTGGCGAGTTGACCGAAATTTTGTCGGCGCCCATAGCGAGAATCGTTTGCGCTTGTTCGACAGAGCTAATTCCGCCGGCCACAGTGAACGGAATATCAATGACGCGAGCAATGCGTTCCACCCAGGATTTATCGACCACGCGGGCATCCGACGATGCAGTGATATCGTAAAACACCAACTCATCAGCCCCTTCGGCGGCATAGCGTGCTGCTAAAGGCTCAATCTCACCAATGATTTCGTGATTACGAAATTGTACGCCTTTGACCACTTGGCCATCGCGGACGTCAAGGCAAGGGATTATGCGTTTGGCCAACATGCGAATGCCTCCTCAAGGGTGAACTTGCCTGTCAGCAAAGCCTTGCCAAGAATGGCGCTATCGCAGCCGATGGCCTGCAGCGCACGTAAGTCGTCAAGCTGTGCGGCACCGCCAGAGGCTTGAATGACTAACTGCGGATACTGCTGTTTGAGGCGCGAATATAAATCGGTGTTGTAACCGCTCAGCATGCCATCTTTGGCAATGTCGGTGCACAGCACGTGGCGCAAACCATAAGGTAAAAAGCGCTCGATGGCTTGTTCTAACGTAAGTTCTGAGGTTTCTTGCCAGCCATGAGTGGCAACATAGGCATTGCCGTCAGCGGCAATACTGACGTCTAACGATAAGACAATGGCGTCGCTGCCGAATTCTTGTAGCCAGTCGCTGACCAGTTCGGGTTGTTTTACCGCTAATGAGCCGATCACCACCCGTTGAACACCAGCGGCAAATAGCGCTTCGATGTCACTGCGTTGACGAATGCCGCCACCGACTTGCACTTGCATCGGCAACTCGCGGGCGAGGCGCTCAATGGTTGCGACCTGACGTTTGGCAGGGTCACGTGCACCATCAAGGTCGACAACGTGCAGCCAACGGGCACCAGCTGCTGCGTAAGCTTGAGCAATGGGCATCGGATCGCTAGCAAAGGTGGTCTGACGGGCAAAGTCGCCTTGTTGCAAACGCACCACCTCGCCGTTGATTAAATCAAGCGCGGGTATCAGCATCGCTTAACTCCATAAAGTTTTTCAAAATCTGCGCGCCAATGGCACCTGAACGTTCAGGGTGAAACTGTGCGCCAAAAAAGTTATCGCGGCGAATCATCGCGGCGAAGGTTTGTCCATAGGTAGTGCTGGCGCTGGTGTACTTATCGGCGGCCACGGCATAACTGTGGACAAAGTAGCAGTAGGCAGGCGCGGCAATGTTGTTTAACAAAGGATTATCGCCGACCGCAGTTAGCGTATTCCAACCCATGTGCGGCAACGGTTGCCCTTGGCTATCCAGTGGCACAGTGCGCGCTGGAATGACATTCAGGCAAGCAACATCACCTTCGGCCGACCAACTAGTGAGCAACTGCATGCCGAGACAAATACCCAACACCGGCTGTTGCAGTGCGCGTAGCGTCGGTACCAATTCAAGTGCTTGCAAGTTACGCATCGCCGCTTTGGCGGTGCCGACACCGGGCAAGATGACCTTGTCAGCGGCTTGGATGCGCGCCGCGTCGGCGGTCACTTCAGGTTGGTAACCGAGACGTTCAAAAGCAAATTTGACCGATGACAAATTTGCGCATGAGGTATCGACGATAACTAAACTCATGCCAACATACCTTTGCTTGACGGTAATTGCTGATCGCCAGTACGGGCCACCGCTTGGCGCAAGGCACGTCCGAACACCTTAAACAAGCTCTCAACCTGGTGGTGTGAGTTGCCTTCAGTGGTCGATAGATGCAAAGACACCGCCATGGCATCTGCAATCGAACGGAAAAAGTGGCTGACCATTTCAGTACTTAATTCACCGACTTCAGAGCGACTGAATTGCGCGTCCAATTGCAGGTAAGGGCGACCCGATAAGTCAATCAAACACTCCGCACGACACTCATCCATTGGCAGCGCAAAGCCGAATCGTCCGATCCCACGTTTATCGCCCAACGCTTGGCGCAGTGCTTGGCCAAGGGCCAGGGCGGTATCTTCAACCGTGTGGTGTTCATCAATGTGTAGATCACCCGTGACCGCGATGTCCAGCGCAATCCCGGCGTGGGTAGCAATCTGGTCGAGCATGTGGTCAAAAAAGCCGATACCGGTACTAATACTGTTTGGTCCAGCACGGTCTAGGTCGACGCCGATGCGGATTTCCGTTTCTTTGGTAATTCGTTCAACCCGCGCGGTGCGAGGCTGATCCAGCAATTGGTGCTGGATTGCACGCCAGTTCAGTTGCGAGCGGTCGTAACGTAAACCACGGATACCCATATTGGCAGCGAGCTGCATGTCGGTTTCGCGATCCCCGATGACGTAAGACTTGCCGAAATCAACCTTGCCTTGCTGTAAATAATCACTGACCAAGCCGAGTTTTGGCTTGCGACAACTACAATTATCGCTGTCAAAGTGCGGGCAAATCAGCACCTCATCAAAACGCACACCCTGTGATTTGAATATCGCCATCATCAGGTCGTGTGGTGCGTCAAAATCTTCTTGTGGAAAGCTGTCGGTGCCTAAACCGTCTTGATTTGACACCATTACCAGCCGATAGCCAGCAGCTTGTAAGGCCAAAAGCACTGGAATGACATCCGGCTCAAAGACTAATTTGTCGATGCTATCGAGTTGTTTATCGATAGGTGGCTCTTCGACGAGGGTGCCATCGCGGTCGATAAATAAAATGGGTTGTCCACTCATGCGGGTAACACCTCAAATAGTTGGTCCATTTCTTCGGCACTGCCGATACTTATGCGAACGCAAGGGCTGAGGCCCGGTTGGCTCGACTGGTTACGAATCAGCACACCTGCTTGCTGACATTGTTGCACTATTGCCGGGGCGTCGGCGACTGAAATCAGCACAAAATTAGTGGCCGAGGGCCAGATTTTCTCCACCCAAGTTTTGCTTTGCAGCACTTCAAGTAAACGCTCACGTTGTTCTAGAGTCGCCGCAACTTGTGCCTGCATCAACTCAATCCCCTTTGCGCTAAGGGCTGCAGTCGCACCGCTAATAGTTGGTTCTGGTAGCGGATAGGGTGCAATGACTTTGCGCAAAATATCCATGACCTCGGGCTGGCCGATGGCAAAGCCACAGCGTAAACCAGCTAAACCATAAGCTTTGGATAAGGTACGTAATACGACTAACTGCGGATAGCGTGCCAGCCAGTCACTGATCTGCACTTGTGCAGAACTTTGTTCAATAAACTCAACGTAGGCTTGGTCAAGCACGACCAATGCCTGCTCACCGACGCCTTCGAGCAATTGCTCAAGTGCACCACTGTCCACCAAGTTGCCAAGCGGGTTCGAAGGGCTGCAAACGAAAATCAGTTTAACCCGTGGCTGTTGCTGATCACGCAACCGTTGCAACATGGTGGGTATGTCTAGTTGTAAACTGTTGTCCGCACTGGCTATCAGTGGGCAATCAGCGACCGCAGCGCCTTGCGTGGCAGCACTGATTGCGTACATACCATAAGTAGGGGTGGTGATCATCACTGCATCACGCACCGGTTCACAGAACGCCCGAATCAACAGGTCAATAGCTTCATCGCTGCCACGGCAACTTAAAACTTGCGCGCTTGTCACGCCAGCGTAGTCGGCGTAGGCCTGATTCAGCGCGGCACTTTGAAAGCTCGGATACCGGTTCCACTGTGGTGCCTGTGGAAACGCTGGTGTTTGCGGCGCTTCATTGGCGTTCAGCCAAGTTGAGCCGCCGCTCATACTGCGTCGCGCTGACTGATAAGGCACCAGCTCGGCAAGGTGCTGACGTTGCAGGTTGTTGACGAATTCAGCACTCATGCGTCTTGCTCCAAACGAATAGTGACCGCGCGGGCGTGGGCATCGAGGCCTTCAGCTTCGGCTAAACCGACAATTGCTTGGGCAAGGCCGGCTAAGCCATCGCGAGTCGCGCGTTGACTGGTATAGCGACGATAGAAGTCGAGCAGACCCAAACTACTCACAGTGTTGGCAAAACCATAGGTAGGCAGCACGTGATTGGTGCCCGTAGCATAGTCGCCGCCCGATTCTGGCGTATACGGACCAATGAACAACGAGCCGGCGTGAGTTAACTGCTCAGCGAGCGCGTCGGCATTTGCCGTTTGTACTGACAAGTGTTCTGGTGCGTAGTCTTGGCTGATAGCGACAGCCTCAGCTAGATCTGCAACTTCAATTAAGGCACTGTTGGCTAACGCCTGGCATGCGATGTCAGCCCGCGAGAGGCTGCTCAGCTGCTGATAGAGTTCATTTTTAACCGCTTCGATTTGACTTGCCGCCGGACTCAAGAGCACTACTTGTGAATCGCTACCGTGTTCGGCTTGCGATAATAAATCTGCGGCGACAAAAGCTGGGTTCGCATCGGCATCGGCAATCACCAGCAACTCAGAAGGGCCGGCTGGCATATCAATTGCGGCACCTTGCGGGTCTTGCGAGACCATTTGCTTGGCAGCCGTCACAAAGCTATTGCCTGGACCAAAAATTTTATTCACCTTGGCAATCGATTCGGTACCGTAGGCGAGTGCAGCAATCGCTTGCGCACCACCACAACGATAGATTTCGGTAATGCCACATTTTTGCGCTGCATAAAGGATGGCCGGCGCTAGGTCACCGTTACGATCGGGTGGACTCACGAGCACCACTCGTTTACACCCAGCTATTTGTGCCGGAATACCGAGCATGAGCGCGGTCGAAGGTAATACTGCGGTACCGCCAGGCACATACAAACCCACCGCTGATAACGCCGCGTAGCGCATTTGGCATTCAATGCCGGGCGCCGTTTCGACGCTGATCGCTTGCGGTTGCTGCGCTTCGTGGAAACGACGAATGGTACCGTAGGCAGTGTCGATGGCCGCTTTAGTTTGCGGCGCGAGCTGACTGATTTGTTCGGCAATGCGGGACGCCGGATAACGTAATTCGGTTAAATCTGGACAGTCGAATTTTTGCGTCAAACGGATCACTGCCGCATCGCCTTGCTGGCGCACACTCTCGACAATTTCAGTGACGCTTTGCGTTAATGCCGCCGAGACTTTCTGGGTCGGCCGCTGCAACAACGCTTGTTGTTCCGCTGTGTCGAGTGCTGACCAAGCAAAGCAACGCTCAGCGAGGTTCAATGTTGTATCGCTCATGACTTACCCCAGCATTTTCTCAATCGGCAGCACTAGAATTGAGCTACAGCCAACGGCTTTCAATTCTTCCATGGTTTCCCAAAACAGCGTTTCGGTACTCACCACGTGTACGGCGACCAGTTTGTCGGTGTGGGTCAACGGCAGAATCGTTGGATCTTCGGCGCCTGGCAACAAGGCTACGACTTGCTCAAGTGCAGCGCGTGGAGCGTGCAACATGATGTATTTGCTTTCCCGCGCCATTTGTACGCCATCAAGCCGTGGCAATAATTGATCGACCATCGCTTGCTTTGCCGCATTGAGTGGCTCTGGGCGCTGAATGATTTGCGCTTGGCTGGTGAAAATCACTTCCTTTTCGACCAAGCCGTTGGCTTCTAGGGTTGCGCCGGTGGAAACCAAATCACACACCGCATCGGCAAGGCCGGCACGCGGTGCCACTTCTACGCTACCGGTTAAAATTGCGGTGCTGGCATTAACACCCTGCTTTTGCAGATAATCTTGCAGCAAGTACGGGTAAGTGGTGGCAATGCGCTTGCCTTCAAGGTCTTGTACGCCCTTGTAACTGTCTTCTTTAGGTACCGCCAAAGACAGACGACAACCGCCAAAATCAAGTGAACGTAAACGTTTCACCGCGGCCGGTAATTTAGTTGCGACACGCTCTAAACGCACTTCTTCGAGTACGTTTTCACCAATGATACCAAGGTCGACAACACCATCCATGACCAAGCCTGGAATGTCATCGTCACGCACGCGAAGTAGATCGATCGGTTGGTTGCTGCTGTGTGCCAGCAAGCGTGCTTCGTGCAAGTTGAATTTTACCCCACAGGCTTGCAGCAAGCTCAGTGACTCTTTACTTAAACGTCCTGATTTTTGAATCGCAATTGTTAAACGTTTGCTTGAAGTATCGACAACCATAATCTTTTTAAACTCCTATAAAAAAACCCCGAAAGGTTGCCTCTCGGGGTTCTTAGAATGGTGAAGGCAACCATCAACGTGTTAGCCTCCAGCGCATACAGCTTGGCTAACGTCGGTGTGAACGGTGATGGTGATGCCAAATTGTTGTGCGCATATTCATTCCTCGTGTTTCAGTTGCTAGAGATTGTATAAATTACAGATTGCTCTTGCAACCCTTAAAAATAAGCTTTTAACCATTTCTTGTATGGCAACTTGTATAGTTACCATGGCTGCAGGCATCGCGACGTTGCGCATACAACTCTACATAGCTTGTTCGGCACTTTTACGGTAGGCTTGCCGATAAAGTTCAACTCAAATTTTCCCGCAGCATGACAGCGATTAGTAAACATTTTCAGCCCGATAGTGCCTTGGCTCAAGCGTTGCCCGGTTTTTCGCCGCGTCCTGCGCAAACTGAGATGGCCGAAGCGATCGCGACTACCCTGAAAACCAAAGGGCAGCTAGTGGTTGAAGCAGAAACTGGCACCGGTAAAACCTACGCGTATTTAGTACCGATTCTGCTCAGCAAAGGCAGTGCGATGATTTCTACTGGTACCAAAGCGTTGCAAGAACAGTTGTTTCATCGCGATCTACCGGCTTTGCGTGATGCGCTTGCACCGCACAAGCAAGTCACTTTGCTAAAAGGGCGCAGCAACTATTTGTGCATTCATCGTTTACAACAGAATTCTGCCCATGCCGCTGAGCTGTCGAAAACCGTGCAAAAGCAATTGGTGGAAGTGAAACGTTGGTCACTGCGCACCGAAGATGGCGATGTCGCCGGTTTAGCGCAGCTACCAGAAGATGCTGAAGTGTTACCGCACGTAACCAGTACAGTGGATAATTGTTTAGGTCGCGACTGCCCGGTTTATGAAGATTGTTATCTAGTGAAGGCACGCAAACGGGCACTTGAAGCCGACATTGTGGTGGTAAATCATCATCTGTTCTTTGCCGATATGGCACTTAAAGATGTTGGGTTCGGCGAGCTCATCCCCACGGCTGATGCCTTGGTTTTCGATGAAGCACACCAGTTGCCGGATATCGCTAGCCAGTATTTTGGTGAAGCTATTGGTAGTCGGCAATTGCAAGAGCTTGCGCAAGAGGCGAAGGTGCTGTATCTGACTGAAGTCAAAGACCTGCGGCAACTCGACAAAGCTGCTGACAAGTTACTGACCAGCCTACGCGATTGGCGCCTCGTTTTCCCGGCGGATCCCCAGCGTGGCAATTGGCGTCAGTTTCAACAGCAAGACAATGTGATTGAAGCGGCACGCTTGGTGACTGAAAGCTTAGAGTTTTTCCGCGATGTAATGAAAACCGCGATTGGCCGTAATCAAGATCTGGATGCCTGTTATGAGCGCTGTGTCGAGTTCATTCATACTTGGCACTGGTTGCAGCAAACCGAGCGCACCGGTTACAGCTTTTGGTATGAAACGACGCCGCGTCACGTGGTGTTGCACCAAACCCCGTTGCAAGTAGCGGATAAGTTTGGTGGCTTCGTGGCCAAGTCAGATGCCAGTTGGATTTTTACTTCGGCCACGCTGGCGATCAACGAAGATTTTAAGCACTTTACGCGACTGCTTGGTATTCAGCAGGCGCAAACCTTATGTTTGCCCAGCCCGTTTGCCTTTGCCGAACAAGGTATGCTCTGTGTGCCGAGGTTTTTACCGCAACCGCATCAGCGCGAAATGTTGGATGCGCTGCTCGACATCACCACTCAGGTATTAGATGCGAATCCCAACGGCGGCACCTTTGTGCTGTTTACCAGTCACCGCATGCTGCAATTGGTGGCGGAACGCCTCGCGCATGTCACCGATCGGCCACTGTTTGTGCAGGGTACGGTAAATAAGCGCGAATTACTGGCAGACTTTATCGCCGCGGGCAACGCCGTGTTGCTTGGTACGGCCTCGTTTTGGGAAGGCGTTGATGTGCGCGGGCAAGCGCTGACCTGTGTCATCATCGACAAGCTGCCATTTGGCGCCCCCGATGATCCCTTGTTGCAAGCGCGTATTGAAGACTGTCGTTTGCGTGGAGCAGACCCTTTCAGTCAGGTACAATTACCACCAGCGATTATTGCTTTGAAGCAAGGGGCAGGTCGACTGATTCGCGACCGCAGCGATCGCGGTGTGCTGATTGTGTGTGATCAACGCATCGTGACACGGCCTTATGGCAAGCTCTTTGTCGGCAGTTTGCCGCCCTTGAAGCGCACTCGCGACTTGCAGCAGGCTCTTGAATTTTTACGCACGATTAATGGAGAAGCGACGGCATGAGCGACGTCTTACTCGCGATTGATACCGCCACAGAACAATGCTCGGTAGCCCTAAGCTATCAGGGGAAGGTTTACACGCGCAGCACACTTGCACCGCGCGAACATTCGCAGAAAATCCTTGGGTTTGTCACCGAAGTCCTGAGCGAGGCTGGGATTGGACTGGAACAGGTGGACGGCATCGTTTGTGGCCATGGGCCAGGTAGCTTTACTGGGGTCCGTATTGGTGTTTCTGTCGCACAAGGGCTGGCGTTTAGTCACACTTTGCCGGTGTATCCCGTCTGTACATTAGCGGCTCTAGCACAACAAGTCGCTCGCAAGCACGGCGCAGCAACGGTCGTTAGCGCCATCGATGCGCGGATGCAAGAAGTTTATCTTGCTTGCTACGCGGTCACCGCGACTGGGGTCACGGAATTGGTGGCGCCGCAAATGGCTGCTCTAAGCGATTTGAGCCAAGCAGCTTGGTGGCCTCAAGGTGCGTTAGTGGGTGCTGGAACCGGTTGGCAAGCGTACGCTGCTGAACTGGATCCGAATCGCACGGTCAACGTATTAGAGGATGTTACTTTGCCGCTGGCAGAAGACATGTTGCTGTTGGCAGCACAGACACAGCCAGTGCCAGCGGAAGAGCTTGAACCGCTGTACGTCCGTAATGAAGTCACCTGGCAAAAATTACCGGGACGCTAGTCGGCTCCCCGTCAGCGTTTAAAAGGAGAAGTTTATGTTGAAGTATTGGTTTATTGCCGCCGCAACTTTGTCGTTAGGCGCTTGTTCAACGATTCCTGACGAACTGGCGGTGGCCAACGAAGACAATTTAGTGACCTACACCACGGCGTTAGATAACCCTGCGCAAGCAGAGGGTAGCTCAGCGCGCTGGGGCGGTGTCATTGCCGAAGTGAGCAATAGCGACGACGGTACTGTAATTGAAGTGGTCAACTATCCACTTAATTCTTATGGACGCCCAGTGGTGACCGATAACAGTGACGGTCGTTTCCGAGCCGTGATTGACGGTTTTGTCGATCCAATGGTTTACGAAAAAGGCCGCAGTGTGACCTTTAGTGGAACCATCGGCGCACCAGTTGAAGATAAGATTGACGAGTATCGGTATTTGTTTCCAACGCTGAATGCGAGCGGTCGCTATTTGTGGAAAGAGCGTCAGCAGAATACCGCTGAAGTCGATTACAGCTCTTTATGGTATCGTCATTACTGGTACTCACAGCCTTATCGCATCTACTACCCAGTGCCTGTGCGCACTAATGGCGGGAGTCAGAAGAGCGGTGGTGACAACAACTAAAGACGGATAACGATGACTGATCACTTCCAACAGGCTCAGCTTTCGGCTGAGCCTGTTTCATTTCAACTCAACTGGGGCTCTTTAGCGGGCTTGCGCTGGGGGAACCCAAACGGCACGGTGATTCTGGCGTTGCATGGCTGGCTCGACAACGCCCATAGTTTTCTCCCACTCGCCGAACAGTTTTTAACGAGCTCGGAATCTCAACACTGCCAACTTATTGCGCTTGATTGGGCGGGTCATGGGCACTCAGATCACCGACCTGCGGGTAACTACTATCCGTTTTTGGATTACGTGTATGACGTCGTGCAATTGGCTGAACGACAGCAGTGGCAGTCGTTTCATGTCATTGGCCACTCAATGGGTGGCTATGCTGCCAACCTTTTGGCAGGGGTACGCCCCGATTTACTGCTATCGTTAACCATCATCGAAGCCTTTGGCTTGTTGACGAGCCCAGCGGAAAAAATTCTTGAGGATTTGCGCCAGAGTTTCAAAAGTCGGTCGTTACAGCAACAAAAGCGACGCCCGCACTATCCAGATTTAGCGACAGCGGTACAAGCGCGTTTGCAGGCTGGCGATTTTTCCGAGCTACTCGCCGCATTGCTGGTCCATCGCGGCATTGAACAGCTAGCTGAAAATGATTTCCGCTTTCGTGCCGATGGCCAATTACGCACCAAGTCGCCACTGCGTATGAGCACCGAACAAGTGCGTGCAATTCTGCAAGCAATCGCTTGCCCGATGAAGCTGATCCTCGGCAGTTCTGGCCATCGTAAGCAATTAGAGCAAGGCTTAGCACAATGGCAAACTTGCGTGCCACAGTTGCAAATCGCCGAAGTGACGGGTGGGCATCATGTCCATATGGAGCAGCCTGAAGCGATTTGGCGGCACGTTCGCGACCTGTTGGCAACGGCAAAACGCTAGTTTAAACTGGTCGGATATGCGAAACTTACCGCAAAAGAACATGAATCAGGAGCACGAGAGCGTGGAAAGAATCTGGTTAAAACGATATCCAGCTGGGGTCCCAGAAACGATTGACCCAAACCACTTTAATTCAGTGGTCGACATTTTCGAACAGAGCATTGAAGCCTACGGTGACCGCACAGCTTATGTGAATATGGATCATGAAATGTCCTTTCACGAGCTCGATGCCGAAACAAAAAAGTTTGCTGCGTACCTGCAAGGCAAAGGTCTGAAGAAAGGTGACGCAGTTGCGGTGATGATGCCTAACTTGCTGCAATATCCAGTCGCACTTTTTGGTATTCTGCGCGCAGGTATGACAGTGGTGAATGTGAACCCACTGTACACGCCACGCGAACTGAAACATCAGTTAAGCGATGCCAAGTGCAAAGGTATAGTCATTCTCGATAACTTTGCCCACACTTTAGAAAAAGTTATCGGTGATCTGGACTTGCCCCACGTTATTTTAACCAGTATCGGTGACTTGTTGCCGGCACCGAAGCGTTGGATCGTTAACTTTGTTGTCAAGTATGTCAAACGTATGGTTCCGAGTTATAGCTTGGCCAGCACGGTGCGGTTCAACGACGCCTTGGCAAAAGGCGCGAAACAGAAATACACCCGCCCAGAAATGAGCGGTGATGATCTTGCATTCTTGCAATATACCGGCGGTACCACGGGCTTAGCCAAAGGCGCAATGCTGTCGCACCGCAATATGGTAGCGAATCTGGAACAATGTTCAGCAGTGTTCGCGCCGCTGGTAAATGACGGTGAAGAAACCATTATCACCGCGCTGCCGCTGTATCACATTTTCGCGTTAACGGTGAACTGCCTGACTTTTATGAAGCACGGCGGTAAGAATATCTTGATCACGAACCCACGTGATATGCCGGGTTTCGTGAAGGAACTTTCTAAGCATCCATTCTCGATGATTTCTGGCGTTAACACCCTGTTCAACGGCTTGTTGAACACTGAAGGCTTTAAGGATCTCGATTTTTCTAACCTGAAAATCGCAATGGGCGGTGGCATGGCGGTGCAAAAGGCCGTTGCCGAGCGCTGGGAACGCGCGACCAAGTCGCGTTTGCTTGAAGGTTATGGTTTAACTGAGTGTTCACCGGTTGTCACCGTGAATCCTACCGATATTGAGCACTACAACGGCACTATCGGTATTCCATTGCCCTCAACAGATGTGCGTGTGGTCGACAGCGATACCGGTGAAGAAGTTGCGCAAGGCGAGGTCGGCGAGTTACAAGTGCGTGGCCCGCAGGTCATGGTCGGTTATTTGAATCGTCCTGAAGAAACCGAAAAAGTCATGCGTGGCGAATGGTTTATGACCGGTGACATCGGTCTCATGGACGAGCAGGGCTTCTTTAAAATCGTCGACCGCAAAAAAGACATGATTTTGGTCTCTGGGTTCAACGTTTACCCTAACGAAATCGAAGATGTTATCGCTGAGCACGAAAAGGTGTTGGAAGTCGCAGCTGTGGGTGTTCCGCACGACTCTTCTGGCGAAGCAGTGAAGATTTTTGTGGTGCGTAAAGATGACTCTCTCACTGAACGTGAGCTTATTGATTTTGCGCGCGAAAACCTCACCGGCTATAAAGTGCCTAAATTTGTCGAGTTCCGCAAAGAACTACCGAAAACCAATGTCGGTAAGATCCTCCGTCGCGAGCTCCGCGATGAAGAAGAGGCAAAGGCGAAACAAGCATCGTGACCATTGCTTATCAATTGGTAACTAGCGCCGCTGCGCTTGCGGACTTTTGTCAACAAGCGCAGACGGCGAAATTTCTTGCCGTCGATACTGAATTTGTGCGGACCCGCACGTTTTACGCAAAGCTTGGGCTGATTCAGGTGCAAGCGGGTACGCAAACGGTATTGATTGATCCCGTTGAATTAGGTGAAGCGGCAATCAAGCCGTTGTGGGACTTGTTTGCCGATGAACGCCACATTATGGTGATTCATGCTGGCGGTGAAGACTACGAGATCTTACATCAGCATATGGACCGCTTACCGACGGCGTTGTTCGACACACAGGTTGCTGCCGCGATGTTAGGCTCGGGCGAAGCCCTCGGCTATGCCGCTTTGGTGCAAGCGCGGCTGGGTGTTGAGCTAGATAAATCGCAATCGCGCACCGACTGGATGCAACGCCCCTTAGCAGAAGCGCAGCTTGAGTACGCGGCCGCCGACGTATTTTACCTCGAGAAGATTTACCCAGAGTTGTATACCGAAGCCGAGCAAAGCGGCAAACTCGAGTTGATCTTGGCCGAATCCGCGTGGCAAGCGCACAAACGCGCGCAACAAATTCCAGACCAATGGCAGTTCCTGTATTTTGGCAATGCTTGGCAGTGCAATGCCGAGCAACTGCGGGTATTACGCGAATTATGTGCCTGGCGTCAGCAGCGTGCGCGCAGTGCCGATTTACCCTTAGGTTTTATTGCCAAAGACCATTCATTGCTGGAAATTGCGCGCCGCATGCCGAGCAACAAGCAACAGCTACAGAGCGTTAAAGACCTCTCACCGGTTACCGTGCGGTACAATGCTGACGCCATGTTGAACGCAATCAAACGTGGTCAAGCGGCAGGTGACTTGGGATTACGCTTGCGGCGTATCACCGATATCCCCAGTTACAAAAAAGACTTTCAAGCCATCAAAGAGCAGGCGCAACAAACGGCAACGGAGCTGGGCATTGACGTCGCCCTAGTGGCCTCGCGGCGGCAAATAAACGATGTGATTCATTGGTGTCGCCAGATTCCATCGCACATTAAGGCCGAATTACCGCCGCCAGACTTGTTCGCAAGTTGGCGAGGGGCTAAGCTTAGAGCCACTATTGAACAATTACTGAAATGAGTGGTGACAACGCATGTTGTGTGCGGTCTATCGTAGTCCAAAACGCGCCGATACCTATTTGTATATGGCGCATCCAGCCGATTTTTCATTGCTTCCTGAAACCTTAGCAAAAAGTTTTGGTCAACCTCAAAAGGTGATGGTGATTGCGTTAAACGATGAACGCAAACTTGCCCGCCTCTCGATTGCGGATCTCAAGCAACATCTTGAGGACCCTGGATTCTATCTACAGCTACCACCACCGCCCGAGAATTTACTAAAAAAGGAGTTGGCGAAATGAAGAAATTGCTGTCGAGTGTTGTACTAGGCGCGAGTTTGTTGGCTGCGCAATTGCCAGCCTGGGCCCAAGATGCGGAAGGCTTCGCTGACTACGTCGTAAAAATTAAATCTGAGGCTTTGGAAAAAGGCTACAGCGAAGACACTTTAGAGCGCGCTTTTGCGAACGCTAAATTTTATGAACGCGCCGTGAGCGCAGATAAAAACCAACCGGAATTTAAACTCACGCTCGATACTTATTTACCGCGTGCAGTACCGGAATGGAAAGCGGAACAAGCGGTTGAGAAGTACAACGAGCACAAAGAACTGTTAGAAGAAGTCGGCGCTAAATATGGCGTGCAACCGCGCTTTATTGTGGCGTTATGGGGTATTGAAACCAACTTTGGTAACTACACTGGTGGTTTTGATGTGGTTTCGGCCTTAACCACCATGGCCTATGAAGGTCGCCGTGAAGAATTCTTCAAAAACCAACTGTGGCAAGCGCTTACCATTATCCAAGATGGCCACATTGACCCCGAGCAAATGAAAGGTTCGTGGGCGGGTGCCATGGGTCAAACCCAGTTTATGCCGAGCTCGTTCATGGCTTATGCCGTGGATTATGATGGCGATGGTCGCAAAGATATTTGGAACTCCATGGGTGACGTTTTTGCCTCTGCTGCGAACTATTTGAAGCAAGCGGGCTGGCGCGATGATGTGACGTGGGGCCGTCAGGTGCAGTTGCCTGCGGATTTTGACGTGGCCTTGGCGGACTTAAAAAACAAGAAATCACTCGCCGAGTGGCAGCAGTTAGGCATTCGCACTATGGAAGGTGATGACTTACCGACCCGTGCCGATATCGAAGCCGCTGTGGTGATTCCGGATGACAAAGATGGCCGCGTGTACTTAGCCTATGCCAACTACGATGCACTGATGCGCTGGAACCGTTCGCATTACTTTGTGGCAGCGGTAGGCTATTTGTCTGACCGGATTCGCTTTCCACGATGAACGCGATCAGTAAAATTGTCTGTGTGGGTCGCAATTATGCGGCCCACGCAGCTGAATTGAATAATCCCATCCCCACTGAACCGCTGTTATTTATTAAACCACCGAGTAGCTTAACCACACTTGCAGAGCTTCGCATTCCAACGCACTTGGGTGCGTGTCACCATGAGCTAGAGATTGCTGTGCAGGTTGCGAAGCGGTTGCAAAATGTTGACGCAGAAACCGCAGCGCGCAGCCTTGGTAAGGCGACTTTAGCTATCGATTTGACCCTGCGCGATGTGCAAGACCGTCTTAAAGCACAAGGGCAGCCATGGGAACGTGCCAAGGCGTTTGATGGGGCCTGCGTATTAGCACCGTGGCAGGCTTTCGATAATCTGGATACTGTGCAGCACAGCCAGTTCCAGTTGTTACGTAACGGCAAGCTGCAGCAAGACGGTGATGCCACCGCAATGCTAACGCCAATTGCCGAACTTGTAGCACACATAAGTCACGTGTTTACGCTCGAGCCTGGCGACGTCGTGCTGACAGGAACTCCGGCCGGCGTCGGGCCCTTGGCGGTTGGTGATACCTTGGAATTACATTGGCAGATGGCTGAGCGAGAACTGCAGTGGTCGGCACGGGTACAAGCACGTGACTAAGCCACAACCCTTTTGGCAAAGTAAGTCATTTAGCGAAATGACCCATGCTGAATGGGAATCGATCTGTGATGGCTGCGGTAAGTGTTGTCTACACAAGTTGATTGATAGTGATGATGTCGACGAGACGGTACACTTTACCGATATCGCCTGTGTGTTGCTCGATTGTGACAGCGGACTTTGCAGCAATTATGCCGAACGTAAAACGCACGTGCCGGACTGTGTTGTGATTACCCCCGACAACATTTTTGAACTCGACTACTTACCTCAATCCTGTGGCTATCGCCGTTTGGCCGAGGGCCGCGACTTACCGAGCTGGCATCCGTTACGTCATGACGGGTCGCGGCAACCTATGATGGATGCTGGAATGAGCGTAGCAGGGCGCTGCATTAACGAAAGCGAGGTCCATGAAGACCTCGAATTACGTATCGTTACCTGGCCATTACGCCACCATGATTAGCGCGCTTTAAAGTTTACGCGCGCCGAGTAAGCGCACGGCAATAACCACTAGCGCTAAGCCTGTATAAAACGCAAAGATGATACGCATCCACTCTGGCATGCTCATGTCTAAGAATACCCAGCTAATGTCACCACAAAGCCCCGGAGCTTCAAATAAGCTTGGGAACCAATCGAGCAGCGGGAGCCAATCTGGAAAGACCGGAAAAGCATCGCACACCGCAAAGTAAGCATTGGCTGATTGTTGGGTGACCACGTGGTCATGAGCGATGCGTAGGCCCCAAATCGCGGCCGTAAGCCAGGCTGCATAACTTAGTATGCGTGTAATGAGCAAGCGCGGCGCTAACAAGGCAGGCAACGCCGCTGCAGCAATCCCCATGACTGCGACTCGCTGGTAAATACATTTGACGCACGGGTCGAGCCCCATTTGGTACTGCATGTAAAGGGCGGCTAGGACGAGTCCAACCGCTGAGGCAAAAAGTAGTGCCCAAGCACCACGACGCTCTGGTAATTGACTTAAAAACTGCATGTTAGGCTCTCGTTGTCATTTTTATTCGGCAAAGAATACCAAGCCATTGGCAGAAGTCGATAGCTTTCTGTAAAGCAAGTGCGACAAAACTTGTCCGACCATTGGAAAGACTGGTAAAATCCTTGCTTCGTTAGTGCAAAGGCTAATTCCGTTCGCGAACCATAACGTAAAAGTAGGCGAATACATGATCATCAAGGCACAGAGCCCAGCTGGGTTTGCAGAAGAATACATCGTTAAGTCCATTTGGAATGGACATTTTGCGCCAGGTACCATTTTACCTGCTGAACGCGAGCTGTCTGAATTGATCGGTGTGACGCGAACGACCCTGCGTGAGGTGTTGCAACGCCTAGCTCGCGATGGTTGGCTGACTATTCAACACGGCAAACCAACCCGCGTGAACAACTTCTGGGAAACCTCAGGTCTGAATATTTTGGAGACGTTAGCACGCCTTGATGAAGACGGCATGCCTGAATTGGTTGACCAACTGTTGTCGGCGCGCACCAATATCAGTGCTATCTATATTCGCGGTGCGGTGCGGAATGCACCAGAAAAAGTTGCTGAACTGCTAGCAGAAGCTGAAGGTTTGGCTGACACTGCTGATGCGTTTGCAGACTATGATTACCGTCTCAACCATGATTTGGCGCAGGCCTCTGGCAATCCGATTTATGTGCTCGTATTGAATGGTTTTAAAGGTCTGTATTCACGGATTGGTAATTTCTACTTCTCCAACCCGGAAGCACGTAAATTGGCGCGCAAGTATTACGCGGACTTGAAAGCTGTCGCCACCGAAGAAAAACGCGATGAAGCGGCATTATTGGTGCGTGATTACGGTTACGCCTCGGGCCGCATTTGGCACAGTATGCGCGGACAAATACCGGCGAATCTGGTCGAATAGGAAAGGTTAAATAAAAAAACCCCGCAATCGCGGGGGTTTTTGTTAGTGCTGAGCTTGATTCTGCGAATTAAGCGAAGTTTTTCGCTACGAATTCCCAGTTCACCAAGTTCCAGAATGCACTCAAGTAGTTCGGACGCGCATTACGATAATCGATGTAGTATGCGTGTTCCCAAACATCGACCGTAAGGATAGGCGTTACTGATTCGTCAGTCAGAGGCGTTTCAGCATTGCTGGTGTTCACGATAGCAACTGAACCGTCGGCTTTCTTCACCAACCAAGTCCAACCGGAACCGAAATTGCCAGCCGCTTGTGCGTTGAACTCTTCTTTGAATTTGTCGAATGAACCGAACGCAGAGTTGATTGCGTCAGCTAATGCACCTGTTGGTTCACCGCCGCCATTTGGGCTTAGGCAATGCCAGTAAAAGGTGTGGTTCCATACTTGCGCTGCGTTATTGAAAACACCGCCTGAAGAGGTTTTGATAATTTCTTCAAGTGATTTGCTTTCCATGTCGGTGCCTTTCACAGCATCGTTCAGCTTGGTTACGTAAGCGTTGTGGTGCTTGCCGTAGTGATACTCAAGTGTTTCGGCAGAGATATGCGGTTCAAGTGCATTTTTCTCATAAGGTAGTGCTGGTAGTTCGAATGCCATGTCGACTCTCCATTGTTGTTTTCATGAATTAGTTCGAAGCGTTACTAGTTTACCATTGAATTTGCTTCGTGCTGTCTCAATATACTCAGATTGAGGCAGAAAAGATTATTTCAAGGGTAGTAAGCTTTTTTTCTATTGTCAGTAGAGCCTACCAAAGAAGGCACGCGACTACTGCAATGGGCGCTCCTCTTATGATAAACTTCGCGCCTTATAAAGCCCAATCGATGTGAGGATGATTGCATGGAAACTGTAGAAAAAATTAAGCAGCAGATTGCTGAAAACCCAATTCTGCTCTACATGAAAGGTTCACCGAAGTTGCCGAGCTGTGGCTTTTCTTCACAAGCTTCGCAAGCCTTAATGAGTTGTGGTCAAGCCTTTGCTTACGTTGATATTTTGCAGAATCCAGATATCCGTGCAGAATTACCGAAATTCGCTGACTGGCCAACCTTTCCACAATTGTGGGTTGAGGGTGAACTCATTGGCGGATGTGATATTATTCTGGAGATGTTCCAGAAGGGCGAACTACAAGAACTGATTAATGAAGTTGCAGAACGCAATCCTGCACCTTCTGAAGATTAATTTTTATTAAAACAACCAACATTACGGAGAATTAAAATGGGTGTATTAGTAGGCCGTAAAGCTCCTAATTTCACTGCTGCTGCGGTATTAGGAACGGGTGAGATTGTTGAGAACTTTAACTTGCATGAGCAAATCAAAGGTAAGAAAGCGGTTGTTTTCTTCTATCCGTTGGACTTCACTTTTGTTTGCCCTTCAGAGTTGATCGCGTTTGATCACCGTTTAGCTGAATTCCAAAAGCGCGGCGTAGAAGTGATTGGTGTTTCTATCGATTCACAATTCACGCACAACGCATGGCGTAACACTGCTGAAAAAGATGGCGGTATCGGCGAAGTGAAATATCCTTTGGTCGCTGACGTGAAGCACACTATCTGTAAAGCCTATGACGTTGAGCACCCAGAAGCTGGCGTTGCTTTCCGTGCATCATTCTTGATCGACGAAGAAGGCGTAGTACGTCACCAAATCGTCAACGACCTACCGCTAGGCCGTAACATCGACGAAATGATTCGTTTGGTTGACGCGTTGAACTTCCACCAGAAGCACGGCGATGTATGCCCAGCTGGCTGGAAAGAAGGCGACGAAGGTATGAAAGCTGACGCGAAAGGCGTAGCTGATTATCTGTCTAAGAACGCAGGTAAGCTGTAAGAGCGAAAAGCGTTATTCGTTGTTCGTTATTCGTTATTCGTAAAAGCGACAACAAAATGAAGGGCCGCCCAAATGGGCGGCCTTTTTTGTTTTGTTGGCTAAAACAAAACGAAGGTGTACAATGTACACCTGAATAAAAAGGGAGTTTTTATGAGTCAAGGAATGACATTTATTGAGACTTCGGTGTTTACGAGGCAGATCAAAGAGCTAGCTTCGGATGATGAGCTCAGGCGGTTACAAGAAGTGCTTATTGCTTTGCCAACTGCTGGGGTTGTAATCCCTGGTACGGGTGGGCTTCGGAAAATAAGAATGGCGGTAGACGGGCAAGGTAAGCGCGCAGGAATTAGAGTTATCTATTACCTCGCGGGTAGCGACTTTGTTTATCTGCTTTTAGCGTACGCAAAAAGTGTGAAAGAAAACTTAAGCGAAGCGGAGAAGTCCGTCCTCAAGTCGCTGGCAAAACAATTGAAGGAGGTCCATCGGTGAATATGTTTGATGATTTAAAATCTTCGTTGGAAGAGGCTGTTGAAATCAGCAAAGGTAACGCTGAAGCTTCGCGTCAGGTGAACTACAAGATAGCTGATGTAAAAGCGATTCGTAGTCAATTACAGGTTTCGCAAGTTGATTTTGCGCAAGCACTGGGGACAAGTGTTGATACGGTTAAAAGCTGGGAGTCGAAGCGACGTAATCCCACTGGACTTGCCGCTAAAGTACTTTTGACCATTGAGGAGGAGCCTACTCTTTATCACGCGTTAGCTCAGCAGTCATTGGATAAAGCGTAGGTGACGGCGGCGTTGGCGTGCAGTTTCGTGGTGTCGTAGAGTGGCACTGGTGTGTCGGTGGGTTTGATGAGCATGCCGATTTCGGTGCAGCCAAGAATGACCGCTTGTGCACCTTGCTGATCTAAGTCGCTTATGATGTCGAGATAAGCCTGTTTTGACGCTGACTTGGTAACCCCTAAACACAATTCTTTGAAAATCACTTCGTGGACCGCGTTGCCTTGAACTTCGTTGGGTATGAGTACTTTTAGGCCTTGGGCTTCTAGGCGTTCACGGTAGAAAGCTTGTTCCATGGTGAACTTAGTGCCGAGTAACCCTACGGTGGTGATGCCGTCTGCTTTGAGTGCTTCAGCCGTGGCATCGACAATATGTAGCAACGGGATCTTTACGGCATTTTGCAGTTTTGGCGCGACTTTATGCATGGTATTGGTGGCAATTAGGAAGAAATCAGCACCTGCTGCTTCGAGTGATTTCGCCGCTGTCGTTAGAATTTCTGCGGTGCCGGCCCAATCGCCTTGATGCTGCAAGGGTTCGATTTCAGCAAAGTCTACGCTGTTAAGAATAACCTTCGCTGAGTGCAAGCCACCCAAGCGTTCCCGCACCTGCTCATTGAGCAAACGATAGTAGGTCTGCGTTGATTCCCAGCTCATGCCGCCTATCAAACCAATGGTTTTCATCTTGCTCAAATCCCTTGTTCTGGTTACATTGCCACAGCTTAGGGCGCGCATGACGCGATTGCAATCACGACAGAAAGTAGGAGAGCGCATTGTTAGTTCCATTGCAAAAAGATGACTTTGAATTGGTGTCAGGTTGGCTTGCTGATCCTGAGGATCACTTCAAAGTCTGTGGCAATGCCTTTGGCTACCCATTACAGCGCGAAGTGTTCGAAGCTTTTTTTGTGGAAAGCGCCGGCAATGCCAACCAGCGCTTGTGTTTTAAGTATTGCGTCAACGACACAGCCGTGGGCATGGTGCACTTTACACGTATTGATAGACCCAACGACTTTGGTCACATAGGTGTGGCCATGGTAGATCCGCAGGCGCGCTCAGCGGGGCATGGACGCGCCATGTTTGCGGCGTTGTTGACGCTGGGCTTTGATGAACTGAATTTTCACCGCATTGATTTGAACGTGTTTGAATCGAACGCGCGAGCGTTGAAGTTCTACCAAGAAGCCTTTGGCTTTCAAGTCGAGGGCTTAGCGCGCGATACCGTTAAAAAGGACGGCGTGTATCAGGGCTGGTATACCTTGAGTCTGTTAAAGCATGAGTGGTTGGCGCAGCAATAAGTTACTCTGACCAAATAGCGTATTCGTTGCCGCTGGGGCAGGTGAAATGAAAGCGGCGGCCACCGGGGAAGTCGAAAATCGGTTTGATGACGGTGCCGCCAGCTTGTTCCACCTGCTTCTGTGCGTGCTCAAGCTCAGCACTGTACAGAACAACGAGAGCGCTACCTTGCGCTGTTGTGGCTTTAAGGTCAGAGCGGAAAAAACCACCATCCAGACCAGCATCTTGAATTGCTGCGTAATCGGGTCCGTAATCAACAAAGCTCCAGCCAAAGGCGTCAGCGAAGAACTTTTTTGTGGCTTCGATGTTTGTAGCTGGTAGCTCGATGTAATTAATTGATACACTAGCCATCGGTGTTATGCCTTCTCGTGATGATGTCATGGCATGAGTATAGCTTCCGAAGTATTTATTAGCAGCGCAAATAGAGGTTCTATGCCTGAGTCGGCAGGAAAACGATTAAATAAATTTATTAGCGAGAGCGGTTACTGCTCGCGTCGCGAGGCCGATCGCTTTATTGAGCAAGGCGTGGTCAAGATTAATGGCAAGCAGGCAGGGCTTGGCGATCAGGTGATGCCAGGCGACCAAGTGCTGGTGAACGGCCGCAACATTAAGCCGACGGATAAAGAAAAATTTGTCTTTATTGCGCTGAATAAACCGGTGGGGATTGTCAGTACCACTGATTCAGCCGAGCCGAAAAATATGGTCGATTTTGTCGGACATAAAAGTCGTATCTTTCCGATCGGTCGCTTAGATAAAGATTCGCAAGGCCTCATTTTCTTGACCAGCAACGGTGATTTGGTCAATAAAATCTTACGCGCCGGTAATAAACACGAAAAAGAGTATGTCGTAACTGTCGATCGGCCGATCACGCCTGATTTTATTAAGGGTATGGCCAATGGTGTGCCGATTTTAGGCACCATGACGAAAAAGTGTAAGGTGCGCCAGGAATCAACCTTTACCTTCCGCTTGATTTTGATTGAAGGTATGAACCGGCAAATTCGACGCATGTGCGAGCATTTTGGTTACGAAGTGCGCAAGCTGGAGCGCGTGCGCATCATGAACGTGAGCTTAGGTAAGCTACAAGTGGGGCAGTGGCGTAATCTCACCGACGCAGAACTCGCTGACATTATGAAATCGATTGAGCATTCGTCTTCAGAAGCACCGGCTGGGCATCGGCGTCGTAAGCCACCGCAGAAAAAGCCCGAAGTACCTTCGCCTTGGGCTAACTCGCGTCACGCACGTGCGAGTGACAAAGCGAGCGACAAAGACGGCAAAACCGGCCGTCGCAAGCTACGTCTCAACAAACCAGCAGAGAAATAGTTAGAGCGCCCAGGCACGAAAGCGTTTGGCTTTGATCTTGTCGTTATTGATCAAGGCCAGCGCGTGATTCACTTTAGTTGATTTGACCGCAACGTAAGCCCACTGTGCTTGCACCTTGATCTTACCAATATCATCAACACTCAGCTTCTTATCGCGCGTTAAGGCACCAACGATGTCGCCTGGGCGTAACTTGTGTTTCTTACCACCATTGAGTTGCAGGGTGACAAACTCTGCGGTAAGCGGCGCTACGGCAGTATTGAGTGGTGGCAATTCAAGTAACTTGATGGGGGCCGATAGCGTGTCTTCTAGCATCCGCATTTTGAAATCGTCTTTGGCGCCAATCAGTGTCACGGCTAATCCTTCCGCTCCCGCGCGGCCCGTGCGGCCAATACGGTGCGTATGCGTCGCGATATCATGCGCCATACCGACGTTGATCACCAAGTCGAGCTCAGCGATATCTAATCCCCTTGCGGCGACATCGGTCGCAACTAAGATACGGCCGCTGCCATTGGCGAATTGCACCATGGTTTGGTCGCGATCTTTTTGCTCCATATCGCCATGCAAGGTAAGGATGCTAAAGCCTTTGCTTTTCAGTGCATCCGCAATGTTTTGCGTCTCCACTTTAGTGTTGCAAAACACCATACAGTTGCCTGGGCGCAGGTCCAGCAGCAGCGTTCGCACCGCTTGCGCTGGCGTATCATCACCGAGCTCATAAAAGCGTTGCTGAATTGAGATCTGGGTGTGGGTTGCGGCCACTTTAATGATTTCAGCGTCGTTGCACACCTGCTTGGTGAGTTGCCGAATCCCTTGCGGATAGGTAGCGCTGAACAGCAAGGTTTGGCGGTTACTCGGCGTTTTGTCGATGATGCCGGCAAGCTCATCCTGAAAACCCATTTCGAGCATGCGATCGGCTTCGTCTAACACCAAGGTTTGTAATTGCGCGAGCTGCAAACGCTCTGCTTGCAAATGATCCAACACACGGCCAGGCGTACCGACCAACACATGCGCACCATGCTCGAGCGATGCTGCTTGCACTTTCGACGGCGCACCGCCGCACAAGGTCAACACTTTGACATTGCCCATCACCTTGGCTAGCTTGCGAATGGCTTCAGCAACTTGCTCCGCCAGCTCACGAGTTGGGCAAAGCACCAAGGCTTGCGGTGCAAAAGATTCGGTATCGAGTTTGCTCAATAGGCCTAAAGCAAATGCGACAGTTTTACCCGAGCCAGTCTCTGCTTGCACCACCACATCTTCACCGCGCAGAATTTTCGGCAAGCTGTAGGCCTGCACCTGCGTCATTTCCGTAAACTTCGCATCGTTCAAGCTGCTCAATAGCGCGTCGCTAAGCTTTAGCTCGTTGAACTGGCGAACGCTTGGCGTGGTGGGGGATGTTGTTTCAGACATGATGATGATTCACTTTATCGGCGGGCGCATCGTTAGGCGCAAAACGCGCTTAACGCGCAAAAAATTAGCGTGGTAGTATAGCAGAACAGCACTGATAGTGCTGTTAATTCAATTAAGGTTTCGTCGAGTTAAAGCGCAAAAAGGAATGTCAGAAAATGGATGTCACTACACAGTTGTTTGATGCGGTGCAGGCGATGATGCTGCAATGGGGGGCCTACCTCATTGTATTTGCGATTATTGTCGGATTTTTTAGAACGAATTGGTTCAAGGGCAAACTTGGCGAAGCCCTGGTGAATTTAGCCGCCAAATTACGACTCGATAAAAGCACCTATCACCTGATCAAAGACGTTACCTTGCGCGCTGGGGACGGCACCACGCAAATTGACCATATTATCGTCTCGGTTTATGGCGTCTTTGTGGTCGAAACTAAATATTATCGTGGCTGGATTTTTGGCTCAGCAAAACAAAAAACGTGGACGCAGAGTATTTACCGGCGCAAATACAGTTTCCAAAACCCGCTATTACAAAACTATAAGCATGTACAGACGTTAAAAGAGCTGTTGGAACTCGATGATCACCAGATCCATTCTGTGGTGGTGTTTATTGGTGATAGCCAGTTCAAAACGCAAATGCCCGCCAACGTCGCTTACGGCGGCGCTTATGTGAATTATATTCGTTCGTTCACAACGCCAGTATTGAGCCTTGAACAAGTCGAAGCGATCAAGCAACTGATTCACTCGAATGCACTGACGCGCTCTTTGAAAACTGATCGACAGCATCGCGATTATTTACGTGATAAGTTCGCAACACCTGAACCGGCAAACGCTGAGGCACAAACATCAGAAATGATCAACACGTGCGGTAAATGTGGCGCTGAAATGAAGCTGCGCACGGCCACGCGTGGCGCGAATAAAGGCCAACAGTTTTGGGGCTGTAGTGGTTATCCAAAATGCCGTAATGTAATGCCATACAACGCGAATTAATTTCTAAGAGGAAGAATCATGGACAAATTCATGCAAGCGGCGATTGAAGAAGCGCAAAAAGGACTCGCAGAGGGCGGGGTACCGATTGGCTCGGTGCTGGTACACAACGGCAAGATTATTGGCCGTGGGCACAATCGGCGCGTGCAAAGCGGTAGTCCTATTTTGCATGGCGAAATGGATGCGTTTGCTGATGCCGGGCGGCAACCCGCGTCGGTTTACAAAGAGTGCGTGATTTACACCACGCTGTCGCCATGCTGCATGTGTTCCGGCGCGATTGAGTTGTACGGTATTCCACACGTGATTGTCGGCGAAAACCAAACCTTTATGGGCGCCGAAGAGCGACTACGCGAGGCAGGTGTGAAGGTCGACGTGTTGCAAGACCCGACCTGCATTGAGCTGATGACGACGTTTATTGCTGAGAAGCCTGAGCTTTGGTTTGAAGATATCGGCGAATAGCTCGTCAGCTAAGAAAACTTTGACCACCTATAAAAGGACTAAATGATGAAAAGGATCTGTCTGATACTCATCACCTTGTTTGTTTTGTCTGCAATAGCGAGCGATCAATTTCGCTGGAAAAACCAAGACGGTGCTGCGTTAGAACAGCGCGAGAATCAACAAAGAGGTTACACTCACTGACGCCAATAGAGGGGTTACTTTGTCGCTAAAAACCTCATTTATGCTGGTGGAATAGCCCTTTGCAAGCGCGGTACGCACCGTTAGTCCAACTAAACCCAGTTACAATTCTCAGTCATGTCTTGTAACGGCGGTATGAGATAAACCATGCGAAGTTTTTCTTTGTAAAAGTAGAAGGTCAGATGATGAAGTTGCATTGGTTGTTGATAGGTTTGTTCGTTCCTGTGGTTGCTTTCGCGAATCCCGATGTTGTGAAAGTTAAAGGCTATGATCTCGAATATGAGATTGCCGGAAGTGGCAGTGAAGTGATTCTATTAGAAGCTGGCGGCAGCGCAGGCATGTCAGACTGGGACCCAGTTTTTCAACGCCTCTCAGAGCACGCGAAAGTCATTCGGTATTCTCGCGTCGGAAACGGCAACTCAACTGCGATTCAGCAGCATTTTACCTCGCGAGATTACGCTGACCAAGCCAGCACCTTGCTCATTGAATTAGGTATCCAACAACCCGTTATCTTGATCGCGCACTCGTACGGCGGGAGTGTTGCACGAGACTTTGCAGCAGCTTACCCCGAACAAATAAAAGCGCTGTTGATGTTAGATCCATCGTCCGAACATGACGTTGATATTTTACGCGCAATAGACTTAGAAAAGGGCAATGCAGAAATTGCGCAAATCAAACTCGACGACATGAAAAACGGCATGTCCAATCAATATTTAGACTTCTGGAGCAAGCGGCCGCTGCCCGATTACCCCCAAATTAAAGATATGCCGGTAACGGTGATTGCGTCGATTAAGAAAATGGAGAACCCTCCGAACTTATTCTTCACGGATCGCGGACGGGCAATGTGGGGCGAACTTTGGCAAGAGTGGGCAGCCGCGTTCCCGCAAGGCAAATCGGTTTTAACTGAGAACAGCGGTCACTTTGTGCAATTTGATGAGCCAGAACTTGTGGTCAGCGAGCTGTTGTTGTTAATGGAGCATTAGGCAAGGCACACTTATCTCAATCACGCGGAACAACTAAGTAGCGCTTCGTTGTTTTGGTGTTTTGCTCTGCGCTCCCGCCTTTGCAGGCTTTCCGTTCGAGGCAACGCTCGAGGAGATGGCTCAGGAGGCGGATCACATTTTGATCGGTCGTGTCACTGGTGTGGATATGATTGATGGTAACGGTAAGCCTGTCGAAGACAGGGAGGCGCGCACCGGTCCGGGCCGCGAGAACATCATCCGTATACTCATTACCGTCGACGAGGTTCTTGTCACTAACGCATCAGACGTTCCTTCGGTTATTCGAGTGCCATTGGCAAGCCACCTCCATTACAGCTTGGGCCAGATCAGCGAAGTATATGAGGGTGACACGTTGGTGAGGCTCGTTCTTTTGCAGGGAGAAGACTTAACTGGTATCAAGCCAGGCGTTTTCCTTCGGTCCTTGAGCGATAAGGACGAGGCTTTGCGGATTTATGATGCTACGCATTGACATAAAGCCGAATTCATCAACGAGCGTGCAGCAGGAAAAGTGAAGACGAATATCACGTTTTACCATAGAGGAATATGCATGACTAACGATTCTACTTGTCCGGAATGTGGACGCTCGAACTTGTACCTCAGCAATGAAGTCTCGTCTGGAGGTGGCTATGCGCCTAACTATCTGCCACCGATACTGGCTGAATCATATCGAAAGTATGAGTGATGCCAATTTGAATAAAAACACCTTGGGTCTGGATGGGGCTACTGTGAAGAAAATGGCGCTAGCCATACAAAAAACGTTATGAGTCGAGTTAGGTTTAAAGGGTGAATTCGTGTCCCTTTAGTTTAGCGTTAGCGTCCGCTCCTGGCACAAAGCTGACTATCAAGCTCTCAAATCTATTCGCTTCTACCGAACGTCAAAATAACAACCTAGAAGTTGTAAGATAAGATCGCAAACAGCATAAAAGTTGTTTTTCGTAAAAATACAGCGTATAAGTTGTATGTCGAATAAAAAACAATATATAGGTTGTTTTATGAAAACACTGAAAGAGCTTAGCGAACTACTAGTCGAAGAGCGCAAGAAACGAGGACTGTCACAAAAAGATATGCGTATGCTGATTGGCATGTCGCAGCAACAGTATCAGCGCGTTGAGTCAGGGCAGGACCTAAAAGTTTCGACCTTGTTGCGTATTCTTGTGGGTTTAGGCTTGGAGTTATCGATTTCAGATCCTACTAGCATCGATAGCGAGCGCACGACACCAACAAACGCAGAGTCTGAAAATGTGTGGGCTGGCAAGCATAAGCATCTTGAGGACTAACGGCTATGAATACAAAACGCAAAGAGTATGTTGAAGGCCTCCGGCTGAGCATCAACAATCAAGAAGTTGGTGTCATCTCACATTATTCGGGTGGCAAGAGCATCTTCGTATTCTCTCCAGATTACATAGCGTTGCCTGGCCCTAAGCGCCATACATTCACGATGTCTCAATTAATTGATGAACGCTACCTTCAGCAACCGCTCATCAGTTCACAACGCCTGCCGCCAGTCTTGTCGAACTTGTTGCCCGAGGGAGCATTGAGACAATTGATGGCGCAGTCACTGAAAGTCCACACTGATAATGAGTTTACTTTGCTGGTGCACATGGCAGGGAGTTTACCCGGTGGTGTGATTGCAGCGCCTATCGTTGCCGGGCAAATGCCTGCGTGGGCGCTCGATCATCGTGAACAAGTTGAAGCGGTACAGATAGATGTTGAGCATTCGCAAACTAAGTTTTCCTTAGCTGGTGTGCAGATGAAGTTTTCCTCAGTTCGGAATCAGGACGGTCGATTTAACATCGGCACTGATGCGAATCGGGATAGCTGGATCATCAAGACACCGTCGACTGTGCACAAATATGTGCCTTACAATGAATTCTCGGCGATGCGCCTTGCGGAGGCCGTCGGTGTTGATATTCCAGAAATAAAGTTAGTTAAATTATCTGACCTAGATAACTTACCGAATATTCAGTTGCCCAATGAGCAACATGCTTATGCGATTAAGCGATTTGATAGAAGCCATGGGCAACGCATTCACACCGAAGATTTTGCGCAAATTTTCGGAGTGTACTCCCATGAGAAGTATAAAAAGCATAATTACGAACAAATTGCTGATGCACTTTATTCGTCTAGCCATCAAGCTTTAAAAGACGTACAGCAAATGGCGCGGCGTTTGCTAGTGAATATATTGCTTGCCAATGGTGATGCCCATCTTAAAAATTGGTCAGTAATTTATACTGATCCGCAGCGGCCAAAGTTATCACCTGCCTACGATATCGTTTCAACATTACCCTACGTCAACGACGAGACAGAATTTGCGCTGAACATGGCCGGAAATAAGAATTGGTATCAGGTCAATATGACTTCGTTTGAAACCTGGTCTAATCGTGTTGGTCTACCTTGGCAGGCGATTAAGGTTCACCTAATTGATACCTTAGAAAAAGCGCGTTCAGCTTGGCCTCAGCTATTAACCGAACTGCCAATGCACGAAGCGCACAAAAAGACACTGCGAGCGCATTGGTCGAAACTGCATGATGATTTTCGGACTTAAGATGAGACAGTGGCTAGCGCATAGTAGTAACTTACTCGCATCATGAGCGCCGTTCCAATCCAAGCCTATATGGCTTCAATGTGGCATGCTTAGAAGGTATTAACCCTTTAAAAATGACGGTATTCCGACCTATGATGGTGTGAATCACCCTGCGGATCGTGTTTAGCGAGCAGACGACTTTCTTTCGAAACCCGAAAATGCCTCCTAGACTTGTAAGATAATTCGTCATTTAGCTACGAGTTTAAATCCGCCGCCCAATGATGGGAGACGAAACGATGCAACACGTCTCAGGAATGCGTTTTGCGCTGACAGGAGCCATGCTTATTGCGATAAGCTTTGGCCTGGCGCGGTTTGCCTTTGGTTTGTTTGTGCCGCAAATTCGCGCTGATCTTGAACTGAGTGCGAACTCCATTGGTATAATCGCGGCGCTTCCACTTATCAGTTTCGTTGTTATCAGTATAGTTGCCCCTGTGGTTACTAAGTATTTCGGTGCGCGTAATACGACTGTTTTATCTGCTGCATTTGCTGTTGTAGGGTTGGCGTTGATGAGCCAAGCCCGAGGGCCTATTTTACTAGGTTTGGGCGTCGTCGCTTGCGGTGTATGCACGGGCTTAATGATGCCAGCACTTACAGCGGCCATGCAAGCGTTGGTCGATCGTTCTATTCATGGGCGTGTCAGCTCAGTGATGAACGCTGGGACCAGTATTGGTATCGCGCTCTCGGTTCCCGCTGTGCTATTGCTCGTTGGGGCATGGCGCTACGCCTATTTATCGTTCACGCTATTTGCCGTGATGGGTGTTTTTCTTGCGTGGTACCTCATTCCGTCGGTTTCGCGGTTTAGACCTACAGCTGCTGCGCCACCGCCCAAAATCACGGCGAGACAGTGCTGGCGCTTGTTAAGTCTGTTTCTTTTTGCCTTTGCCATGGGCTTTATTGCGTCAGCGTATTGGACTTTTGGACCAGACTTAGCCATCAACTTGGGCGCACTTTCTTCGCAGCAAAGTGGTTGGCTCTGGTTAGCCTTAGGTATTGCCGGACTGGGCGGGGCGATTATTAGCGACTTAGCAGATAGAAATAATCCCGCGATCACGCACGCCTTGATGTTGATGATGCTGACAACCAGTTTAACGTTGTTGGCAGCGAGCCCAAGCCAAATTTATCTAGCTGTTTTTTCAGCCTTGGTTTTTGGTCTAGCCTATATGAGCTTGACGGGGCTCTACTTGATGACCGGCATTCGGTTATTGCCGGGACGCCTATCAATGGGGCCTGTGCTAGCCTTTGTGGCTTGTGCTTTAGGTCAAGCAGTAGGCTCGCCCATAATTGGTTTACTCGTGGGGAAGTTTGGCTACGCTGATAGCTTCTCGATGTTCGCCGCGGCGGGTGTTCTTGTTTCTCTGTTATCACCGCTGTATCCCGGCCGAACTGAGGAAGAGACCGAAGCTTTCGATGAGGAGACCGGCCTGCAAGCTGCGTATGACTATCAATTGCAGGACGATGAGGGCGAGCCGTTGCAGAGCAACCATCCAGAACAAGCCAAGGAAAATGCTCCAAATTGAGTTGAAAGACTTATTATTTTAAGGAAAACCAATGACTATCCATCGTGGCTCATGCCTTTGCGGCACTGTCAGTTTTACAGTTGAAGGCGACTTCGACAGCTTTTATCTGTGCCATTGCAAGCGCTGCCAAAAAGACACGGGTTCAGCGCACGCAGCTAATTTGTTCTCGCAGTCAGCGCAACTCATTTGGTTAGCTGGAGAAGATGCAGTGACCTCATTTACGCTTCCAGATTCGCGGCATAGCAAAAGTTTTTGCAAGCACTGTGGCTCGGCTTTGCCGAACACGCAAAACGGGGGGATGCTGGTGGTACCGGCAGGCTGTTTAGATACTGAGGTCAAGTTGATGCCAACGGCGCACCTATTTACCGCGAGCAGCGCAAATTGGGAGGCTAAACTGAAACTGAGCGAGGTGCCAAAATTTAAACGCTTACCAAAGTAACGCACGCATTTCACAAGTGTTGAGTTAATGACCTCGTAGATACAACTTTTGGTTAAGCGTACAGAACTAAATGAGGTGCAGCAGCGTACAACAACTAAACCCCAAAACGAGTGACAAAGATGTTTGGATTATTCAAATCGAGCCCGACCAAGAAGATGCGCAAACAGCTAGAGCAGCTGCAAAAGAAAGCCATGGAAATGCAGCGCAACGGCGATATCCGCGGCAGCTCGCACATCAGTCAAGAAGCGGATGAGCTATGGAAGAAGATTCAGGAAATAGAGGCCGCAGAGAAATAAGCTGCGGCCTAACACTGCTAGCGACGACTCCAGCCTGAGAAGGCAAACAGCACCAAGGCGACGATAGCACCAAGGGTGTCTGCGAGCATGTCTTTCTGGGCGTCCCAGACATCGCCTTGCGAACCGAGAAACTCCAGACCTGCGTCGCCACCTTCAATGACAGCAAATTGCCATTCAATGATTTCGTAGGCGGCGGCCACGGCCATGATAAAGAACAAGCCGAACAACATGGCGGTCACTGGGCGTGCCCATTGTTTGCGTACTAATAATTCGGCCGCAGCGTAGGCATAAAAGCCGACACTGAAATGCGCGATGCGGTCGTAGTGATTGCGTTCAAAGTCAAAGGTGTTGGTGACCCAATCAAAAGGCACATTGGCGAACGTGTAGTGGGCGCCAATAGTGTGCATGATCAGCAATACACTCATGAGCACGTAAGCGGTATTGCTAAAGCGAAATGCGCGGTAGGTGGCCAATAACCCGGCAAAAATCGCCATAATTGGAATCATTTCGGCCCACCACACGGTGCTATCGGCAGGGTCTATGTAGGACCACACCATGGTGGCAATAACGACAATCGCGAGAAAATGCGGTACGCGTGCTTGCCAACCTGAGTAGACGGGAGTAGTTGCGACCATGGTGGTTCCTTATTGTTGTTATTGTGCTGCTATTATTGCCCCTGTAATGGCCAACCGCCAAGATTTTTATAGCGATTTATCATCCAACAGAACAACTCAGCAGTGCGTTCGGTATCGTACAGAGCGGAATGTGCTTGCTTGCCATCGAACGCGATACCGGCCGACTGACAGGCTTTCATCAGCACTGTTTGCCCGAGGGTAAGGGCAGCAAGCGCGGCCGTGTCGAAGGTGACAAACGGGTGAAATGGATTGCGCTTGAGTGCAGCGCGCTCAGCCGCGGCCATCACAAAGCCATGGTCAAAGGTTGCATTATGACCGACCAACACGCAACGCTGACAACCGGCTTCCTTTTGCGCTTTGCGAATCGGCTTGAACATCTCTTTCAGCGCTTCTTCTTCACTGACGGCACCGCGCAGTGGTGAGTGTGGATCGATACCGTTGAAGTCAATGGCAGCTTGCTCGATGTTGGCACCAGCAAAGGGTTGCACATGAAAGTGCAAGCGCTCAGCAGGGTGCAGCCAACCCTCGTCATCAAAGGCGAGGGTAACGGCCGCAATTTCCAGCAAGGCATCGGTTTTCGCATTAAAACCGGCGGTTTCGACGTCAATAACGACCGGCAGGTAGCCACGAAACCGCTCCTGCATTAACTTGGCGGTGTGCTCACTCATAAATCGTCGCTTGGTTTGCGATCAATCAATTCGATAGCGTAACCGTCAGGGTCTCGGACAAAGGCAATCACAGTTTTGCCGCCTTTCACTGGCCCTGGTTTGCGATAGACGTCAGCACCTTTGGCTTCGAGCTGCTCACACAAACCATAAATGTCTTCCACGCCAATGGCGATGTGCCCGTAGGCGTCGCCTAAATCATACTCACTTTTGCCCCAGTTGTAGGTCAGCTCAAGCACGGTATGGTCGGCTTCGTCGCCGTAACCGACAAAAGCAAGCGTGTATTTGTACTCCTCGTTGTCTGCTTGACGCAACAATTTCATGCCAAGTAATTCGGTATAAAATTGGATTGAGCGGTCTAAATCGCCCACGCGTAACATGGTATGTAGCATTCTCATCGTGGTACTCCTTTGCTTACTTTGTTACAACTTCCCTTAATCGTCGGAAGTTTTCTCTTTAAATTCACATAAGTCTTCAATCAAGCAGCTGCCGCAGCGCGGTTTGCGCGCGATGCAGGTATAGCGACCGTGCAGGATAAACCAATGGTGCGCATCTACCTTAAATTCCGCCGGAATCACTTTATCAAGTTTATCCTCTACTGCGCGAACCGTCTTACCCATGGCAAACTTGGTGCGATTGGCAACCCGAAAAATGTGCGTGTCGACGGCAATGGTCGGCCAACCAAAAGCGGTGTTGAGCACGACATTAGCGGTCTTCCGACCCACTCCAGGCAAGGCTTCTAATGCCGCACGGTCTTCGGGGACTTGACCGTCGTAGTGGTCAACAAGTAGTTGACAGGTCTTGATTACGTTCTCGGCTTTAGCGTTAAACAAACCAATGGTTTTAATGTAGTGCTTCACTCCGTCAACACCGAGTTCCAGCATGGCGGCCGGCGTATTGGCAACCGGGAACAATTTACGCGTTGCTTTATTAACGCCGACGTCGGTGGCTTGTGCCGACAGCATGACTGCGATCAATAACTCGAACACCGAGTCGTATTCGAGCTCGGTGGTCGGGTGCGGATTTTCGTTGCGCAAACGGGTTAGGATTTCAATGCGTTTTTGTTTATTCATAGCTACGTCAGTGCTTAGCCTTGCGACGTCACACGCGCACGCGTGACTTCTTTAACGGGTTTGCTGGCGCGTTGTTCGAGATAGCGGTCGATGCCATTTTTCAGCGCGATGATGAAGCCCATGGCGATGAATGCGCCCGGCGGTAGAATCGCTAGCAACAACGGATAATCGACGGCGAATAACTCAATGCGCAAGGCTGTCGCCCAGTCACCGAGCAACAATTCAGCGCCGTCAAAGAGGGTGCCATTGCCGATGACTTCGCGAATGCCGCCCAGTAACACCAACACGATTAAAAAGCCTAAGCCCATCATCAAGCCATCATAAGCTGCGTGGTGCCACGGGTTTTTCGAGGCGTAGGCTTCGGCGCGGCCAATGATCACGCAGTTAGTGACAATCAATGGAATAAAAATACCGAGGGCTTGGTACAAGCCATACACATAGGCATTCATCAACAACTGGATCACGGTTACAAAGGTCGCGATAACCATCACAAAGACCGGAATACGGATTTCTTTGGGTACCCATTCGCGCACCAATGAGACGGTAATGTTGGAGCCAACTAGTACCAATAAGGTGGCGAGTCCAAGACCGAGGGCATTGGTCACGGTGTTACTCACCGCCAATAATGGACAGAGGCCAAGGAGTTGCACCAAGGCTGGGTTATTCTGCCACAGCCCTTGCCACGTCAGTTCACGATAGCTCATGAGGTTTCACCTTCGCAGGCAGTAGCCGTTTGTTGCCACTGCAATTTTTGTTGCTTAAAGCGTCGCACGGTGCGTTCGACAGCTTGTACCACAGCACGTGGGGTAATAGTGGCACCAGTAAACTGGTCGAACACGCCACCGTCGCGGCGCACGGCCCAGCGCTCATCGTCGCTGCCATTTACGGTCATGCCATCAAAGCTCAGGATCCAATCGCTTTTACGTAATTCGATTTTGTCGCCAAGCCCCGGTGTTTCTTGGTGTTGCAAGGTACGTACACCGGCAACTTCGCCATTCCAATTGAGCGCGACTAATAAGCGAATGGCACCGGAATATCCATTGGGTGCCACCACTTCGAGGGCTGCCGCGGTTGGCTTGCCGTTAAGTGTTGCGAGGTACATGGGGGTTGGCGTGCGAGCGAGATCGGCATCATCAATCAACCGACAACTGGCATACAAATCATTATCGTGTTGCGCTGGTGGAATCAATTGATTCAAGACTTGCAGCAGTTCGCGCTGTTGTTCACGGGCAATGGGCTCGGCGGTCAAACGCGCCACCAGCATTACCAAAAGGGTGGCGGCAACCGCAAAAGCGGCCAAAATCAGCCCGTTGCGCTGCATACTCTTACCGATCATGACTGACCTCCACGTCCGCCCGAGGCATGGCCATAAGCGGTAGGCTGCGAATATTTATCGATAATAGGCACGGTCATATTGGCCAGCAGTACGGCGAAGGCAACAGCGTCGGGATAGCCGCCCCAAGTGCGGATCACAAACACCAAGAAGCCGATCAGCAAACCAAAATACAAGCGCCCGCGATTCGAAGTGGCAGCGGTGACGGGGTCGGTCGCAATAAAGAACGCGCCGAGCATGGTTGCGCCACTGAGTAGGTGCATTAGCGGTGAAACGCTTTGGTCCGGTGCAAAAAGCCAGGCGATAGAGGCGGGGATAAGCAGCCCCAACAACATGCCACCGGGAATATGCCAACTGATGACGCGAACTTTCAGCAACACCAAGCCACCGAGCAAGAAGGCCGCGTTTATCCATTGCCAACCGATGCCGGCAAGGCCACTAAAAATCGGCTGTGCGAGCGCTTCACTGATGGTCAATTGATGGTTCAGAGCGGTGCGCAAGCTATCTAATGGGGTCGCCATGGTGAGGCCGTCAATGCCCATGCGTAATTGTTCCATGCTGTAGCCGGCCGGGGTGTAGCCGCTAAAGATCAACACTGTGGTGTCCCAGAAACTCAGATCAAATTGCGCCAAGCTCTGTGGCAGCGGCCAACTGGTCATTTGCACGGGGAAGCTGACGAGTAACAACACATAGCCGGCCATGGCCGGATTGAAGATATTCTGACCGACACCGCCATATACGTGCTTGACCACAATAATCGAAAATGCGGTACCAATGACAATCAGCCACCACGGCGCCATGCCCGGAATACTGATGGCCAGCAACACTGCTGTTACCAGCGCCGTGTGATCGCGCCAAGCACTGCTAATCGGACGGCCGCGTAAGGCCATGCAGGCTGCTTCAGCAACCCAAGCAGTGACGATAGCGAGTGCCAGTTGCCAAAGTACACCCCAGCCGAAAAAGTACATCAGTGTCAGCACACCCGGTACTAACGCTAAATACACCCAGCGCATGATTTGCTGAGTGGTACGCCGTTGGTGGGCGTGGGGGGATGCTGCCAGTTTAAAGGTCATGCTTTGTCCTCATCCGCCGAACTGGTTTCAGAATTCTGTTCTGCTTTTTTTGCGGCGGCTTGCTGCGCAGCTTTGCGAGCTTTTGCCCGCGCGATAGCAGCTTGCACGGCGTCTTGTGGATCGTTGCCACCGGCGGCTACTTGTTCAGCTTGTGCTTGTTTACGCGCTTCAGCGGCTTTGCGATGGCGCTCCAAGCGTTCCTCTTTTTCGCGCTCTAAGCGCTCTTGCCGAGCTTCAAAACGCTCTCGCGCCACTTCCGCTTTGGCTTTTTCACGCGCCAGATTACGGATTTCAGCTTTGGCTTTACGATAATAATGCACTAACGGAATTTCACTGGGGCAGACATATGCGCAAGCACCACATTCGATGCAGTCAAACAGATTCTGTTGCTCTAGGCCGTCGTAATCTTTGGCTTTTGCCAGCCACTGTAGTTGTTGTGGCAGCAACTGGGCCGGGCACACGTCAGCACAGGCGCCGCAGCGAATACAAGGCATTTCTTGTTGCGCCGGGGCGAGTTCTTGCGTGCTTGGAATCAGTAAACAGTTGGTAATTTTAACGACCGGTACCTCGAGATCGGGCAGGGTGAAGCCCATCATCGGCCCCCCCATGATTACCCGTTGTTGATCGCCCTCACTGACAAATCCCGTTTGCTGCAACAAAGTGGCAACCGGTGTGCCAATGCGCACCCAGTAATTGCCGGGCTTTTGCACATTCTCACCAGTGACGGTGACCACCCGCTCGGTAAGAGCCTCACCGTGGCGAATCGCGCGGCTGACCGCGTAGGCAGTACCCACGTTTTGCATCACCAGACCAATATCAATAGGCAGGCCTTTGCTCGGTACTTGGCGCCCCGTTAGCAATTGAATCAATTGCTTTTCGCCGCCAGACGGATACTTGGTGGGCACCACGCGCAGACTGAACTGCGGATAATCGGCCAGCACTTCACGCATCGCCGCGATCGCCTCGGGTTTGTTATCTTCAATCGCCACCAAACCTTTGGTGGTTCCCGCAAGGTGCAACAAAATTGCCGCGCCATCAAGAATGGTGGCCGCATGTTCGCGCATTAAGCGGTCGTCGGCGGAAATATAGGGCTCGCACTCGACGCCGTTGATAATCAAATAATCAATCGGCCGTTGCAGGGCTAGCTTTTGTGCGGTGGGGAAACCGGCACCGCCAAGTCCGGCAATCCCTGCCATACAAATACGCTCGAGCAGTTCAGCACGCGAGACTTGGGTGTAGTCGGTCAATCCTTGCTGCGGCACACTCTCATCTTTGCCATCGGCGGCAATACGAATGACGATGTCGGCCATTGCCGATGGATGTGCGATACGCCCGGGGCCAATCGCGGTAACCGTGCCTGAGGTCGGTGCATGAATCGGTAGACCTTGTCCCAACGCCGCTTTACTTAGGGGCTGGCCATGCAACACGCGTTCACCGACACTGACACAAATTTCAGCCGGGCCACCGATGTGTTGTTTCAACGGCACCGTATAGGTCGCGGCCAGCGGTAATTGCGCAATGGGCACCGTATTGGAGAGCTCTTTGCGCTCCGGTGGATGAATCCCGCCTGGGAAGGTCCAAATGCGACCTGCTTCAATTTCTTTTAGATTGGCAGTCGTGGGCATACTACTTGGTCTCCACTACTTGCACCGGGATTTGCTGAAAATCCCATTGCCAGTTTTCTGGACGTGGTTGCACCGGCACCATGTCGATACAATCGACCGGGCAAGGCTCGACACACAAGTCGCAACCGGTACATTCATGCGCAATGACCGTGTGCATTTGTTTCGCGGCACCTAAAATTGCATCGACGGGGCAGGCTTGGATACACTTGGTGCAGCCAATGCATTCGTCTTCACGGATCACCGCCACTTTCTTCACGTCTTCTTGCCCGTGTGCGGCGTCCAATGGTTTGGCTTCAACGCCAAGCAAATCGGCTAGTGCTTTGATGGTAGCCTCGCCACCTGGCGGACACTTATTAATGTCGTCACCATTGGCAATGGCTTCGGCATAGGGGCGACAGCCAGGGTAGCCGCATTGTCCGCATTGGGTTTGCGGCAAAATAGCGTCGATTTGGTCAACAATGGGATCGCTCTCAACCTTAAACCGCACTGCGGCAAAGCCAAGTACCAAACCAAACACCAAGGCTAGAACACCCAGTGCAATGATTGCCGTCACTATACTCATGCGACACTCACCAAACCGCTAAAGCCCATAAATGCTAATGACATAAGTCCAGCTGTGATCATGCCCACCGCTGCGCCTTTAAAGGGAATAGGCACATCTGCGGCCGCTAAGCGCTCGCGCAGCGCCGAGAACATAATCAAAACCAACGAGAAGCCGACCGCCGCGCCAAAGCCATAAATAATCGATTCAATAAAGTTGTGTTGTTCATTGATGTTCAACAGGGCCACACCGAGCACTGCACAGTTGGTGGTAATTAACGGTAAGAAGATACCGAGCAAGCGATACAGTGTTGGGCTGGTTTTGTGCACCACCATTTCAGTGAACTGCACCACAACCGCAATCACGAGAATAAAGCTCAAGGTTTGCAGGGCACCCAAGCCAAGGGGTTCGAGTAAATACTGGTTGACGAGATAGCTACACACCGATGCCAAGGTCAGCACAAAGGTCGTTGCCGCAGACATACCGATGGCTGTCTCGAGCTTGTTCGATACCCCCATAAACGGGCACAAGCCGAGAAACTTCACCAACACAAAATTGTTCACCAGTACGGTTGCTACTAGTAGTAGCAAATACTCACCCATGAGCTACACCTGATTGGTCTGAAAAAGTAACGAAATTAATTGCCATATTATCGAACGTTTAGCCGTTTGAAACAACCGATAGACTGTAGTGTTATTCGGCTTTGTCATTGAATCTTCATTTAGTTGTCGCAAAAGCGCCATTAAAGCCCCGTAAGGTGGCGCTAAATCGAGCCAAGAAGGGGCCTTGCCATGGGGCGCTGGTTAGCGACGTTAAGCCGATACGATCAACAGTGGTTTTGTTGGTTAACGCAACGAGCTCAAAGTATTCAGCAACAACGCTGGGTGCGTTGGCTATCTCGCTCGGGAGATGGTTATTGCTACGCCATTGTTGCGTTGTACTTCTATTTTACCGATGAACTAATCGATCGGCGCATGTTGCCCACGCTGTTCACCGGCTTTGCCATCGAAATTCCTACTTTTATGCTGATCAAGCGCTGGTTAAAACGCCCGCGCCCTTATCAAACACTTTCTATTACTGCAGTAATACAAGCCCACGATCAATTTAGCTTTCCTTCAGGGCACACCACCGCGGCATTTTTATTTGCCACCTTGGCCTGTTACTTCATGCCCCATTTAGCGCCGGTTTGGCTCTGCTGGGCCACAGCTGTAGGGCTGTCGCGGTTGTTACTGGGGGTGCATTACCCCGGCGATATCCTCGCTGGCGCCGCGCTCGGTACTGGCCTGGCCGGAATCGCGCTTAGTTTAATGGATCCCATCACGATTTAAAGGAGTTCGCGTATGAAGATCTTGCTCGGTATTCAGGGCACCGGCAATGGCCACTTGAGCCGTTGTTCAGCGCTTGCGGAAGCACTACAACAGCATGCTGTTGAGGTGGATTATCTGGTCTCGGGACGGCCACAAGAATTGCTCTTTGACATGCAGGCGTTTCCGCAATGGCAATGGCGCAAAGGGCTATCCTTTGCCGTTAAAAATGGTCAAATCGACTTACTGCAAACCCTGAAGAGCAACAACTGGCGGCAATTTTGGCACGACGTGAACACACTCGACTTGAGTTCGTACGATTTGATTGTCACCGACTACGAGCCGGTGGTGGCTTGGGCGGCAAAACGTCAGGGCAAACGCTGTATTGGTGTGGGCCGTCAGTATGCCTTTTACCAACCGACGAAAACGCTGCATTTGCCGTGGTTCTACAATAAGTTGATCAAATTTTTTGCGCCGGTGAGCGATGTGGTAGGCATGCATTGGGTCAAAGATGGTCAACACACGTTACCGCCGATTGTGCATCACCGTTCCGAGCCAAGCGACGTTGAGTCAGATCATTACTTGGTTTATCTGCCGTTTGAATCGCTGCTGACCGTGCATCGTCTCTTGGCCCAGTTCCCACAATATCGCTTTAGCGTGTTTCATCCAGAAGCGAAACGGCAGCGGCTGGCAGGCATCGATTATTATCCGCCTTCTAGACAGCGTTTTGCCGAGCTTTTTATGCAAGCTGAGGGGGTAATAAGTAACGCTGGTTTTGAAACCAGTAGCGAGGCATTAGCGTACGGTAAAAAGCTATTGGTACGCCCGTTAGCGGGGCAGTTTGAGCAGGTCGCCAACGCACGCTGTTTAGCAACGCTTGGTTTGGCGACCCAGCTTGAGCATTTGTCAGAGGCAGGCTTGCGGCATTGGTTTGCCAACGGTGAAGCACAACAATGCTACTGGCCAGATGTTGCCAGTGCCGTTGCACAGTGGTTAGCAACAGGCGCAACTACACCGGTCGATGAATTAAGCCGGCAACTATGGAAACAGAGTGAACAAACGGATTTACGAAGTTTATTGCGTAGTGATTATGGCTTGTTGCGGAGTCACGTCTAGCGGTTGCGCTAGCTGGCTCCCCAGGTTGGATTCGAACCAACGACACATGGATTAACAGTCCACCGCTCTAACCAACTGAGCTACTGGGGAATAACAAGCTAAAGAGGGGATGTGCTGATGAGTGTGGCTCCCCAGGTTGGATTCGAACCAACGACACATGGATTAACAGTCCACCGCTCTAACCAACTGAGCTACTGGGGAACGTTGCAAATACTCATCAAGCTGTCATCCGACAACGGGAGCGAATGTTAAAGATGCCCGCGCGCCCTGTCAATAGTAAAAATCACCGTTTGCGCGTTTTCTGCGCAAGGACAGTGAAAATTTTTTTGTCAAGCCTGAAAAAGGACTGGTGCTATAACATAACGCATAGTGCGCAATGGGCTTCGGTTATCCACAGCGAGGGCAAACTCGCGTGGTTCGTGGGCTTGCCGATCTTATCCACTAAATCTGTGGATAACCTTGTGGGTAGAACTGTGAGAAGCCTTAAACTGTGCGAGTTACAGATTAATTTAGCGGTTGGTTAAAAATTGCGTAGTCAAAAAATAAATTAATTAAAACAGTAAGATACAAAACCCATGTCATTCATCGCAAATTTTCTATTTAGCCGTCTGTAGCTGCATAGTCTTTCACCACGGATTGTGCATTTCTTCATAAATCTGGTGAATTTTTATCATCAAAAAAGCTCCACAACCGACAAATTGTGGAGCTTTTGTAAGGCTTTACAAAACTTTGCCTGACGGTCTAATTGTTAGCAAAAGCACTAATGCGTTTAACGGCCTCTTTAAGCGTGTCAAGGTCAGTGGCAAACGAAAAGCGACAATGACCCGGTGCGCCGAAGGCAGTACCCGGCACTAACGCGACTTTGGCCTCGGTGAGTAATGCTTCACACCATTCAATATCCGTCGCGTAACCTTTGTCTGCCATCATTTGCTCGATGTTAGCGAAGGTGTAGAAGGTGCCATCACCGGCGATACAACGCATACCTGGGATCTGGTTCAAAGCATCGACCAGATAATCATGCCGTTGTTTGAAGGCACTGACCATGGTGTCGATACAGCTTTGGTCGCCATTGAGGGCCGCCAACGCGGCGTACTGACTGATACTGGCTGGGTTTGACGTACTTTGTGATTGCATCTTTTTCATAGCAGCAATCAGTTTGGCCGGACCTGCCGCATAACCAATGCGCCAACCGGTCATCGCATAGGCTTTTGACACACCCGAGAGCAAGACAATGCGGTGCTGCAGATCTGGCGCAGCCATAGCGATATTGGCAAACGGGAAATCAGCCCAAAGAATGTGTTCGTACATGTCGTCGCTGGCAATCAACACTTGTGGATGCTGGCGCAGTACTTCTGCCAGTTCAGCGAGCTCGGCCTTGCTGTAAGCGGTACCTGTCGGGTTCGACGGACTATTCAAAAACAGCAAGCGGGTTTTCGGTGTGATTGCAGCAGCCAGTTGCGCTGCGGTGATTTTATAGCGCTGTTCAATACCCGCTTGAATAAATTTCGGCTCGGCGCCTACCAGTTTGGCCATATCAGGGTAGGACACCCAATAAGGCGCCGGAATCAACACTTCATCGCCAGGGTTCAGCCAAGCGCTTAGCAAATTGAAAATGCTGTGTTTACCACCGGCGGAGATCAAAATCTGATTTAGTTCGTAATCAAGTTGATTGTCACGTTTAAACTTGTCGATGACAGCTTGTTTCAGCGGCACGATGCCATCAACCGCAGTGTACTTGGTGTGACCCGCATCAATCGCAGCTTTGGCTGCCGTTTTAATAAACTCGGGCGTATCAAAATCTGGCTCGCCCACACCGAGACCAATAACGTCGTGACCAGCAGCTTTTAGCTCGGCGGCTTTTTGCGACACGGCAAGGGTAGGTGACGGTTGAATCGCATTGACGCGATCAGATAACGGTAAACTCTCATTGGTTTGCTTCACAACATTTTTAGTCACGACACGATCCTGTGGGTTATCGATGGGCCAGATAGTCAAAATGCAGAGCCGTACTATATGATCTGCGGCGCATTTTGTCCACGATCCGATACTGATCCTGAGGATCATTTGTGGTGACTGAATAGCACCGAAAAGGTTAATCCGTTACAATGGACAGCTTTGATATTTCATCATCTTTTTAGCCTACGGGACGTTGCATGAGCTCTGCTGTATCAGCTACTTCGTTAACGCAAGATCCAATTCCGCGCACGCTATGGCAAATGACGTGGCCGGTGGTTATTGGTGTACTCACGCTGATTAGCTTTAATGTGGTCGACACCTTCTTCGTCGGTATGTTGGGCACCGATCCGTTGGCTGCGGTCAGTTTTACCTTTCCGGTAACTTTTACCGTAATTAGCCTCGCCATTGGCCTCGGTATTGGCACTTCGGCGGTACTGGCGCGCAAACGCGGAGCTGGGCGACAGGAACACGCGCAGTTTGATGGCTTCGTTGCACTCGCGGTTTCGGCCATCTTGGTGGCAGCTCTCTCGCTTGTTGGTTATTTACTGATGGACCCAATTTTTACCGCATTGCAAGCGCAGCCGCGCTTAATGCCGTTGATTCAGGATTACATGATCCCATGGTTCATTGGTGCCACGCTGTTGGTCATTCCTATGGTAGGCAACGCGGTGCTGCGCTCTTCTGGCGATACTCGTACCCCCAGTTTAATTATGGCCTCGGGCGGTTTGCTGAACGCTATTTTTGACCCCATTTTGATTTTTGGCCTCGGCCCCATTCCGGCGCTGGGAGTGCAGGGTGCGGCGCTTGCCAGCGTTATCAGCTGGACCATAGGTACGGTGTTGGTGCTGTGGTACTTGCATTACAAAAAGTTGATTAGCATGAAGGCACCGGCGGATGCGCATCCAGTGCGCTCAGCGCGCCAAATTCTGTCGATTGGCATGCCGGCCGCCGGCGCGAATATGCTGACACCGCTGGCAATGGCGGTGCTAACGGCAATTATCGCTGGCTACGGTGCACCGGCCGTTGCCGCATTTGGGGTGGGTACGCGGCTCGAGTCCTTGGCTAGCGTGATTATATTGGCGCTATCGATGAGTTTGCCGCCGCTGGTGAGCCAAAATCTTGGCGCAATGCAGTTTGCACGAGTAAAAGAAGCCTATACCACGGCTTTGCGCGCGGTCATCATCGTGCAGCTCGTCATCTATCTGCTGTTGATTGTTACTGCGTCTTGGATCGCCATGATCTTCACCGATGATCCTGAGGTGGCGCGCTTGATTCGTCTGTTTATCTACATCATGCCACTGGGCTATGGCGTCCAAGGCGTGATTATTTTGACCAATTCTAGTTTCAATGCCATGCATGCACCGATGTCGGCATTGCTGTTAAGTATTGTGCGGTTGTTCGTGATGTTTGTACCGCTGAGTTATCTCGGTTCTTGGCTGTACGATATTCCAGGCTTGTTTGCCGGTGGCGTGATTGCAAACTTCATTACTGCACTGATTGCTTGGCAGTGGTTTGCCAAACATTTACAACGCGAACGGCACGAGGAGAACGCAGCATGAGTCGAGAGTTTGAACTGGCCTCTGAATTTGAGCCAGCGGGCGATCAGCCGCGCGCGATTGAACAGTTGGTGGACAACCTTGAAGCAGGGTTAGCCCACCAAACCTTACTCGGAGTGACCGGCTCAGGTAAGACGTTTACCATGGCAAATGTCATTCAAAAGGTGCAACGGCCAACGCTTATTTTGGCGCATAACAAGACGTTAGCGGCGCAATTGTATGGCGAGATGAAAGAATTTTTCCCCAACAATGCGGTGGAATATTTCGTCTCGTACTACGACTACTATCAGCCCGAAGCTTATGTGCCAACCACTGATACCTTTATCGAAAAAGACGCGTCGATTAACGACCACATTGAGCAAATGCGGTTGTCGGCGACCAAAGCACTAATGGAGCGCCGTGACGTTGTGTTGGTGGCGTCGGTGTCATGTATTTATGGTTTGGGCGATCCTGAATCCTACATGAAGATGATGCTGCACCTACGCCGCGGCGATATCATCGACCAGCGCGACATACTACGTCGCTTGGCTGAGTTGCAGTACAAACGCAATGATGCCGCCTTCGAGCGTGGCACCTACCGCGTGCGTGGCGAGGTGATTGATATCTTCCCAGCAGAATCTGAAGAGATGGCGGTGCGGGTTGAGTTGTTTGATGATGAGATTGATCGCATCAGCTTTTTTGAACCGCTGACCGGACAGGTTACGCAAGCTGATGTGGCGCGGGCGACGATTTATCCGAAAACGCACTATGTGACGCCGCGCGAGAAAATTTTAAAAGCCATTGAGCAAATCAAAGACGAACTCAAAGATCGCAAGCAACAACTGCTGGATGCCAACAAACTGATTGAAGAGCAACGCATCAGCCAGCGCACCCAGTACGACATCGAGATGATGCTGGAGTTGGGTTATTGCTCAGGTATCGAAAACTATTCTCGCTATTTGTCCGGCCGCGCGCCGGGCGAGCCGCCACCGACATTACTCGATTACTTGCCTGACGACGCGCTACTGATTATCGATGAATCACACGTGACGGTTTCGCAAGTAGGGGCAATGTACAAAGGCGACCGTTCGCGTAAAGAGAACTTGGTGAATTACGGCTTTCGGCTGCCTTCAGCGTTAGATAACCGCCCGTTAAAGTTTGAAGAGTTCGAGGCGATTGCACCACAAACCATTTATGTGTCGGCAACACCGGGTAAATACGAACTGGAAAAATCGGCTGGCGAGGTCATCGAACAAGTCGTACGCCCGACCGGGTTGATTGATCCGGTGATTGAAGTACGTCCAGTCGCTACCCAAGTCGATGACTTAATGTCTGAAGTTCGCGCGCGCGTAGCCGTCAATGAACGTGTGCTTGCCACCACGCTGACCAAGAAAATGGCTGAAGACTTAAGTGATTATCTGGACGAGCATGGCATTAAAGTGCGCTATCTGCATTCCGACATTGATACGGTTGAGCGCATGGAGATCATTCGTGACCTGCGTTTAGGTGAATTCGATGTGCTGGTGGGCATCAACCTGCTACGTGAGGGCTTGGATATGCCTGAAGTCAGCTTGGTAGCGATTCTCGATGCCGATAAAGAGGGCTTTTTGCGCTCCGACCGTGCGTTGATTCAGACCATTGGTCGTGCGGCGCGTAACGTCAATGGTAAAGCGATTTTGTATGGCGATAAGATTACCGGCTCGATGCAACGCGCTATTGATGAAACCGACCGTCGTCGCGCCAAGCAAATTGCGCACAACGAAGCGCAAGGCATTACACCAAAAGGCTTAACCAAGCGGGTTACCGATGTCATGGACTTGGGTGGCGCACGCCAGCGCAAGAAATCATACGAAGAGCGTCGTGCCGTGGCGGAGAAAGAAGCCAAGTACGATATTAATCTGAGCGATCCTATTGCGCTGATGAAGCTGTTAGAACGCACCGAGAAAGAAATGTATCAAGCGGCCAAAGATCTTGAGTTTGAGAAGGCGGCCAAGTTACGTGATGACGTCGCCGATTTGCGCGAACGCTTAAAACTACTAGGTTAGGGCGATGCAGTTACGGCTTGGTGATGAACGCTATCTAACGAACGACGGTCAGTTGAAAACACCGCTGGCACTGGTATTTGTGCTGGCGTTGTTTTTGCGCGGTTATTTGGCGTGGATTATTTCGCTGACGTTTAGTGAAGATCGCGGCCGCCTGCTGAGCTTTTTCTATGCCAACACCGAACAATTCGTGCTGACGCTGAGTGTCGGCGTGCCGGCATTAATGGTGTTGGTCATGCTGACCCAAATGAAAGCCGAATTGCCACGTTGGGTGCCAAAATTCGCGCGCATTGCGCCAGTGTTATTGTGGTTAAGTTGGCTCGCCGATGGTGTTTTGATTGGCAGTTTGGTCGCGGCGAATTGGCCGCATTTTGCGTTCGTTAAAGCATTGATTATTTTTGCCTGGCTGACAGCGCTATGGCTGTTGCTGTATTCACGGCATTTGAGAAGGTTCTTTCAGTTGCTAGCTAGTGAACGAGATAGCGCAAATGGGTAATTTCCCCGTAGTAGAACTACGGGCTACGAACAGCAGATAGCGAATAGCTAACAGCGGTGTTATCAAGAAGTGGTGGATGGTACTGGGCTCGAACCAGTGACCCCCGCCTTGTAAGGGCGGTGCTCTCCCAGCTGAGCTAACCATCCATCTGGGGTGCGGCAGAGACTGGAGAAGTGGTGGATGGTACTGGGTTCGAACCAGTGACCCCCGCCTTGTAAGGGCGGTGCTCTCCCAGCTGAGCTAACCATCCGTTATCTCTGCTTTGCGGGGCGTATTATAGGGTGCCTCGCGTTGCTGTCAACAGAAAATATGTCGATAACTGACTGACTGCTGACTTTTTCACCGAATCGAAGACGATTCCGGCAAATTAGCCCAAAACCGCAGGTGCGACACACGCTGCTTATTGGTAAACTACGCAGCAAAATAACCCGAAAGATGCGGAGAATGCAACTGTTATGACAGTAGTCACTCGTTTTGCCCCAAGCCCAACCGGCTATTTACATGTCGGTGGCGCACGTACAGCTCTTTATTCATGGTTGGTAGCCAAAGCTGCTGGCGGTAAGTTTGTGTTGCGGATTGAAGACACTGACCGCGAGCGCTCAACTCAGCCGGCCATCGACGCTATTCTTGAAGGCATGGAATGGTTAGGGCTGAACTGGGATGAGGGTCCTTACTACCAAACCAAGCGCTTCGATCGCTACGAACATTACATCGATAAACTGTTGGCCGAAGACAAAGCCTATAAATGTTATTGCTCACAAGAGCGCCTTGAGCAAATGCGTGAAGAACAAATGGCGCGCGGCGAGAAGCCACGTTACGACGGACACTGTCGAGACAACCCCAATGTCAGTGGCGAGCGTTACGTTGTGCGTTTTCGCAATCCACAAACCGGTGCTGTGAAATTCAACGATCACATTCGTGGTCCTATCGAGTTCGCGAATACCGAATTGGATGACCTCATCATTGCTCGCAGCGATGGCACACCGACGTATAACTTTTGTGTGGTCATTGATGACTGGGAAATGAATATTACCCACGTGGTGCGTGGTGAAGACCATATCAATAACACGCCGCGGCAAATCAATATTCTGCAAGCGCTCGGTGCACCAGTGCCTGAGTATGCGCATGTCTCAATGATTTTGGGCGACGACGGCAAGAAGCTATCAAAGCGTCACGGCGCCGTGAGCGTGATGCAGTATCGCGATGACGGCTACTTGCCACAAGCGGTGCTCAATTATTTAGTGCGCTTGGGGTGGTCCCACGGCGATCAAGAAATTTTCAGTATTGATGAAATGATCAAGCTGTTCAGTCTAGATGACATCAATAAAGCTGCGTCAGCGTTTAACACCGAAAAACTCAATTGGTTGAATCAGCACTACATGAAAAGTTTGCCAGTGAGTGAAGTTGCTGAGCATTTGCAATGGCACTTTAGCGATCAAGCGGTTGATGTCAGCAAAGGGCCGGCGCTTGAAAAAATCATTCCGTTGTTAGCCGATCGTGTCAAAACGCTGAAAGAAATGGTGGTCGCTGCGCGCTATTTTTATGAAGAATACGAAGATTTTGAAGAGGGTGCAGCGAAGAAGCACCTGCGTCCGGTTGCCCGTGAAGCACTCGCAACTGTGCAGCAACGATTGCAAGCATTAACCACGTGGGATGCCGCAACGATTCAAGCCGCGATTCAAGGTGCCGCAGACGACCTCGAAGTAGGTATGGGCAAAGTGGGTATGCCGTTGCGCGTGGCTGTGACCGGTGGTGGTAACTCTCCTTCGCTGGACGTCACGCTCCAATTGCTTGATCAAGATCAAGTGGTACGACGTATCGATCGCGCGATTTCCTATATCATTGAGCGTGAGAACGCACAACAATAGGACCTCTGATGCCGAAAATTCGTCAGCTACTGGAAAAGAATCGTGAATGGGCACAACGCCAGATCGCCGAGCAGCCTAATTTTTTCGCCGATCTGGTAGCACAACAATCACCGGAATATTTGTGGATTGGGTGCTCAGACAGTCGGGTACCGGCAAACCAGGTTGTCGACATGGCGCCGGGCGAACTTTTCGTGCACCGCAACGTTGCCAATCAAGTGATCCAGACCGATTTTAACTGTCTGTCGGTGGTGCAGTACGCCGTCGATGCGTTGCAGGTGAAGCATATACTAGTGGTAGGTCACTATGGTTGTGGCGGCGTTCGCGCTGCCACCGAAAATTGCAGCCACGGTCTTGTGGATCACTGGCTGTATCCAATCAAAGACATCTACCGTGAGCATCACGACGAACTTGACCTGTTAGAGGACAAAGCACGTATCGATCGATTGTGTGAACTCAACGTAATAGAGCAAGTTAGAAACCTCGCCAAAACCACCATAGTGCAGGGCGCGTGGGAGCGTGGTCAGGAACTCGCGCTACATGGCTGGGTATACAGTTTGGAAGACGGTTTGGTGCGGGATATGAACGTTACCGTGCGTGACAAAGCATCGCTCGAGCGGATTTATCATTTTGATGATTGAGTTCGAGTAGAGCTTTGCATTTAACACGAGAGGGAGCGAAATGTGGCTAAGGAAGAGAACAAGGTTGCACAACTTAGGCGTCGTGCCTTTATAGAAGAATTGCGTGAGCACCTCGAACAAGTTAAGCAGTTACAAAACAGTAAGGGTGGGCAAGTAACAAAAGCAGCTCAAGAGCTAGGTAACGAGCTAGAGGAACTAGGACAATGGCTCAATGCTCGTTTCAATGAGCTAGTCCGTCTGCTTGAGATAAGTGCTGAACTCAATAAAGGTGTTCTGCTCGATGATGTTCTATCACGAATCTACACTTTTTTTCGTGAGGTTATTCCTTACGATCGTATTGGCTGTGCGTTAATTGACGATGAGCAAAAGAATGTCACAGCTTACTGGGCCAAATTCACCTACGACAACCAGCCACAAATTTCAGCCGGCTATTCAGCGCCGCTCGCTGGCTCAAGTTTGGCGCGTATTATATCAACAGGTAAGCCTCGCATCCTGAACGATTTAGAGGCCTATTTGGCGGAACACCCCGATTCTGAGTCGACTCGTAAAATTGTTGCAGAGGGTATTCGCTCGAGTCTCACCTGTCCGTTGCTTGCCGATGGCAAACCAGTTGGGTTTTTATTTTTCTCAAGTAAAGACAAATACACTTACGACGGTCTTCATCAAGAAGTTTTTCTATACATTGCATCACAAGTAGCTCATCTCATTGAAAAAAGTCGTCTATATCAAGAAATCGTCGACTTAAATCAAAAACTAGTTGAAATGAATTTGCAACTCGAAGAAAAAGCTTCCCGAGACGTTTTGACAGGACTTTATAATCGCGGCGCCATAATGGAGTTTTTGCAACAGCGATTAGCTTCTGAAGCGGATTCCATAGCTGTTGCTATGCTTGATATTGACCATTTTAAACAGGTGAATGACGTTCATGGCCACGCGCAAGGCGATCTGGTATTGCGCGGTGTAGCGACCGCAGCACGGAAAGTAATTCCGATAACGGGGAGACTAGGGCGCTACGGTGGGGAAGAGTTTCTCCTGATTCTACCTTCATGCTCTAAAGAGTCAGCGGTTGAGGTAGCCGAAGCCATACGTCGTGCGGTGATGAATCAGCCGTTTGAGACGGCCAAGGGGCTGTTGAACGTAACTATCAGTATCGGTGTGGCTCATCATTTGGAAATGGGCGACATCGGTTCACTCAATGCGTTGTTAGAGCTTGCTGATCAACGTTTGTACCGTGCAAAAGAAAGCGGGCGAAACAAGGTGGTTGCAGATGAAATTCCGAAAAACTGAACGGCATTTGCGCGAACTGCTTTAAAAATCGGCAAACGGTTCTTTTTGCCAAAAAAAAGGTTGACGGTAAGCAGCGAATTACCATAGAATTCGCCCCGCTGTCAGGGTTACGGGGCTATAGCTCAGCTGGGAGAGCGCTTGCATGGCATGCAAGAGGTCAGCGGTTCGATCCCGCTTAGCTCCACCAAAGCACCTGACACGATTTTGAAATACCGCGTCCCCTTCGTCTAGAGGCCTAGGACACCGCCCTTTCACGGCGGTAACAGGGGTTCGAATCCCCTAGGGGACGCCATTTTCAAAATCAGCGAGACAACTTGAATGTTCTGCGTCCCCTTCGTCTAGAGGCCTAGGACACCGCCCTTTCACGGCGGTAACAGGGGTTCGAATCCCCTAGGGGACGCCACATTCAGTCATCGCAACCGCAAGTCCGGGGTCCCCTTCGTCTAGAGGCCTAGGACACCGCCCTTTCACGGCGGTAACAGGGGTTCGAATCCCCTAGGGGACGCCATTTCTTCGTTTCTTCCTATTTCACTAGCGCCCCAGCAAATCCAGCAGATGTGGCTCCATAATATCAGCGATGTCGTCTTGTGCTTCGCGATTGGGATGAATGCCATCGTTTTGCATTAATTCTGGTTTAATCGCTATTTGCTCCATAAAAAACGGGATCAACAGCGTGTCTGTGCTTTCCGTTACGGTTGGAAAAATGTCGGCAAACATGTTGCTGTAACGCGCGCCGTAGTTCGGCGGAATTCTGATCTGACTCACCGCAACTTTTATGTCATCTGCTTGCAATCGCTCAATGATCTGTCGCAAATTGGACTCAATTGTTTGTGGCGTGAAGCCACGAAGGCCATCGTTGCCACCCAGTTCGACAAACACGGCATCAGGTTTGTGGGCTTTGAGCACACCGTTGAGACGATTTAGCGCTCCCTGCGTAGTATCACCACTAATACTGGCATTGACCAACGTAATGTCAGGGTAACTATCCGACCAACGCTGCTGCAAAATGCCGACCCATGACTCTTTTTGTGACATGCCATAGCCGGCACTTAGACTGTCGCCGAGCACCACGAGTGTTCCATTTGCGAAAACTGGACGTATAAGCACCAACAGTGCGACGATAACTGCAAATTTAACAAGGAAATTTTTCATAAATGTTGATTCAAACCACTCAGTTAACGAAAGATGTAGAAACCAGTGAGGGCATTCTACACATTTTACAAGCGACCGACCTACAAATTGCTGCTGGTGAGACCGTTGCGATTGTGGGTGCGTCCGGCTCAGGCAAGTCAACTTTATTAAGCTTACTTGCTGGGTTAGACCTCGCAAGTAACGGTGATGTTTCTATAGATAACGTAAAACTTAGCGATTTGGATGAAGAGCAACGAGCAAAAGTCCGTGCTGACAAGATTGGTTTTATTTTCCAGTCCTTTTTGCTGATCCCCAGTTTAACGGCGCTGGAAAACGTGATGTTGCCAGCTGAATTGGCGGGTAACAAAGAAGCTGAAAAGCATGCCCGTGAGTTGCTCAGCAAAGTCGGCTTGCAAGATCGTTTGACCCATTATCCGAATCAATTGTCAGGCGGCGAGCAGCAACGTGTTGCCATCGCTCGTGCCTTTGTCGGCACCCCAAAAATCTTGTTTGCCGATGAGCCGACAGGGAATCTTGATGCTGCGACTGGACAGAAAATCGAAGATTTGCTGTTTGACATGAACGAAGCTTCGGGCACAACTTTAGTGATGGTGACCCACGACAGTGAACTCGCGCAACGCTGCCAACGGGTGCTGCGCATGGATGCTGGCAAACTGACTGAGGTGGTGCGCGATGTGGCATAAATTATCGTGGCGCTTGCTGAAGCATGAATTACGCCGCGGTGAGTTGACCATTATGGCGGCAGCAATTGTGCTGTCAGTCACCGCAGTTTTATCGTTAGCACTCTTCACGGATCGCTTGCAAGCAGGACTCAGCGAACGCAGTGCCGAATTTCTTGCGGCTGATCGGGTGTTAAGCTCGCGCCGTGAAGTTAGTGAAGACTGGATTGCACGGGCTCAAGCTGAAGGCTTGCAAACCGCACAACGCGTGGTGTTTAATTCCATGGCATTTGCGGGTGAGCAGCTGGCCTTGGTCGATGTCAAAGCTGTCAGCGACGGCTACCCGTTGCGTGGCGAGTTGCGGGTGGCGGAGCAACCTTACGCGCAAGACCAAGTGGCACAGGGGCTACCAGCGCCAGGCGAAGCTTGGGTCGCAGCAGCGCTGTTTCAGGAGTTACAACTCGAGATTGGTGACACTATTGAGATAGGTGACAGTGCGTTCACCGTCGAAAAAGTGCTGACCTATGAACCCGACGTCGGCTTTTCGGTGTTTACTGATAGTCCCAACGTACTGATCAATTATTCTGAATTGGCAGCAACGGGGCTGATCCAACCTGGCAGTCGCGTGCGCTTCAATATTCTCTATGCGGGGGAACCAGCCGCACTGGCAACTTACGAGGAGTGGCTTACGCCGCAATTAAATGACGATACGCATAATTGGCGTAGTGTCGAAGACGGTGACTCACCGCTCGCGCGCAGTTTACAACGCGCCGAACGCTTTATGTTGTTGGCGAGTTTGCTTGGTGTAGTACTCGCCGCAACCGCGGTGGCTGTTGCTGCACAGCGCTATTGTCAGCGTAATTACGATGTCGTGGCCATTTTCAAAACGCTCGGTGCGCAACGCGCTCAAATTCAGAAGATTTTTATTCTGCATTTGTTGCTGCTTACCAGCTTTAGTATTGCCGTGGGCGTCGCCTTGGGCTGGCTTATACAAAGTCAGGTGGTGGACCTTGTGGCGCGCTATTTTGACGTGAATCTACCGGCCGCAAGTGGGCGAGGCTATTTACTCGCCATCGGCACCGGCTTGGTCAGCGCCGTGATGTTTACCCTGTACCCGTTATTACGCTTAGTCGGCATTCCACCCTTACGGGTACTCAACCGACAGCTGACCGGGACCGATCGGCTGCGCTGGCTGCATTGGGTGGCATCGGGCGGCACCATTTATCTATTGCTGTGGTTGTATAGCCAACAGTGGTTATTGTCGACCGCTTTGTTCGCCGGCGGTGCTATCGCGGCGGTGATTTTGTTATTGGTAGGTCGCTTGTTTATTCGCGCGAGTCGGCAAGCGGGGATGCAAGCTGGCAGTGCGTGGCGCTTGGCGATGGCTGGGTTACAGCGGCGTGCGCAAGCCAACAGCGTGCAAATGCTGAGTTTTTCAACGGCGATCATGTTACTGCTTTTAGTGTTGGCCTTACGGCATGAGTTGCTGGCTGATTGGCAACGGCAATTGCCCGACGATGCGCCGAATTATTTCTTAATTAACGTCGCCGAAGACGATGTTGACGCACTCAAACAGCGCTTTGCTGAGCGCAATGTCGCTGCTGATGACATGTATCCGATTGTGCCGGGGCGTATGACTGCGGTGAATGGCGTGCCAGTGGTCGACGAAGTTAGTAAAGAAGAGCGCGAAAGCGATGCTGAAGTGCAAAGTGAACAGCGTGAAGGTTTCGGTCGTGAACTATCGCTCACGTGGCGCGATACCCTGCCACCCAACAATGAAATCACCGCAGGTGAGTGGTGGGGCGCGAATGCGGAGCCACAAGTCTCTATTGAAAGTGAGGTCGCTGAGCGCATGCGTGTCGGCCTTGGCGATGAACTGGAGTTTAACATCGGTGGCGAAGTGTTTAGCGTACCTATTACCAGTATTCGTGAGGTCAACTGGGGTTCGCTGCAACCGAATTTCTTTATGATTTTCAACACCTCGACTTTGGAAGATTTTCCAGCGTCGTATATCTCCAGCTTTAATCTGCCAGAAGAACGTAAAAGCGAGCTTTATGAGCTGTTTAAGCCGTTTCCGCAGGTATCACTGATTGATCTTGATGCGATCATGGACCAGTTACGTGAGGTGATTGAACAGGTCAGCATTGCAATATTGTTTGTGCTGATTCTGGTCATTGTCGCAGGGATTTTGGTACTCCTCGCACAAGTTCAAGCATCGCTAGAGGAGCGCGAGAAAGAACTGGTGATCTTGCGCACTCTCGGTGCCCCGGCGAAACTGTTGAGTCGTGCGGTGACCTACGAGTTTGTCATTCTCGGTGCCATTAGTGGGTTGATTGCCACGCTGGCAATGGAAGTGTCGTTGTATATTCTGCAAACGCAAGTGTTTGAGCTCGGCGCAACTTTCCATTGGCGGTTCTGGCTAGTGGGGCCGATCGCGGGAGCTGTGATCGTGGGCATTATGGGGCGGCTTGCCTGCGGACGTCTGATCCGCCGCAATACCGCCCAGCTTATTCGACGCCTAGCGTGAGCGGAGCGGTTGGCACTGCAACTTCAAGTTGTGGTGCCAACACTTCGCGCCACACTTGTTCAGCGCGCGGTCGAAATAAACCAAAGTGACCGATGCGTGGCACGCCAACCTCGTCAGGTGTAAGATGTACGCGGCGTAATGGCGCTTGTTTGAAAAACTGATGAAGATGATCGATGTTACGTTTCGCCAATAACTCGTCGTCGCTGAACGATAGACTAATGATCGGTGTTTGCAGCTGCGCATAGTCGTGGTACAGGTTTTCCGCACCGATCAAATAATCCGGCTGTAAACACCAGCGCCGCGACTCCAGCATAGCCGTGCGGGGAACGTTGCCAACGATGCCCAAGCGTGCGCCAGGGAAGTAACCGAAGAGCGGCACCACCCACGGCACAAGCAACCACCACAACACCAGTGATTTATATTTCATTGCCCGTGGCATACCGCGCCAATAACCTACGCCTGAGGCGACAGTGATGATACGTTCAAGGCGTTCGGTGCCTTGCAATAGACCTGACAGTTGGCCGCTGATGCTGTGCGCTAAATACACCACTGGTACGGCGGAAAAATCAGTGTTGGCGCGCTGACAGGCATACTCAATCATCGCTTGTGCATCGAGTCGCGCCCAGTCCAGAATCGATGAATCAAAGTGACGCAGTGATTCTTCTTGCGCTAAACCAATGCCATAATAATCAAAGCCAATGACGTGGTAGCCCTGTTGCGCTAACCATTGGCAAAAGCTGGCATAGTAGCTATGTGGAACCGCCATAGCCGGCGCCATAATGACGACTTTACGTGGTTGTTCGCAACTGTACTCGTGAATATAGATGGTGCGATTGGGCGCGCTGTCAAGCGCTTGACGCTTACTCGAGTTCTTCGGCATCTTTGTCACGATCCGTGTGGTGTTTGAACATATAGGCACCGGTAAAGATAGTGAAAATCAGCGTCGCTCCGAGTGTACCGAACACCTTAAAGTTGACCCAAGCGTCTAAGCTCCAGTACTCAGCGATGTACAGATTTACCGCAGCTAAACTTAGGGTGAAGACGACCCAAGCGTAGGTAAGACGGACCCATGCAAAATGCGGCAGATTGATTTCATCGCCGAGAAACTGTTGTAGCGGCGAACGCTTTTTCCACCACAAGCCAATGAGCAAGAACAGCGCGATAGCGACATAAATAACGCTGACTTTCAGTTTGATAAACCATTCGTCGCGTAAAAACAGCGTGATTGCGCCGAATATCAGTACCACCCAGAGAATAATCCAATGCCGAGGCGTTATCACTTCGCGCATGAATTTCAAGGCGATGATCTGTAATACCGTTCCAAGCATAAGAACAGCAGTGGCTAGAAAAATATCGCCGAGTAAATAAAATACAAAAAACAGAGCGATAGGAAGATATTCGAGCACAAACAACATGATGACTATCCGCAAAAATTTGATGTACTGAGTTTGCCAGAAAAGTTTGTTGCCGACTAGCGACAACGACTAAACTTAGCAGTTACGGCAATAAAGCTCCAACCGACGAGCAGAGGACGTAGTGATGAAACTATTGATAACCGGTGGCACCGGCTTGATTGGCAGTGCCTTGGTAGCGCGCTTGCAAGAACGTTACGAAATAACGGTCACCAGTCGCTCGCCTAGCAAAGCCCAACAACAACTTGGGGCCGGGGTGAAAGTGGTCAAGGAGCTAGCCGAGATCGCCGATATAGGCGCTTTTCACGGCGTAATTAATTTGCAAGGTGAGGGCATTGCCGACAAGCGCTGGAGCGCCGCGCAAAAGCAACGCTTGCAAGAGAGTCGCTGGCAGGCCACCGCCGAACTTGCGCAACGCATTGCCGCTGCCGAGCAGCCGCCCAAGGTGTTGATCAGTGGCTCAGCCATCGGCTATTACGGGGCGCAAGGTGATGAAGTGATGACTGAAGACAAGCAGGTCGACTTGCCAGACGATTTTGCCCATCAGTTGTGTGCCAAGTGGGAAGCGCTAGCGCTACAAGCGCAATCCGCCTCGACGCGTGTCTGCGTGTTACGCACCGGTGTAGTGCTGGCGAGTGACGCTAGCGCACTGCAAAAAATGCTACCGCCTTATCTATTAGGATTAGGTGGACCGCTGGGTCACGGGCGTCAGTACTTTTCGTGGATTCATTTGCAGGACATGGTACGGCTGATTGAGTTTCTATTGGAGACGCCAGATGCACAGGGCATCTACAATGCCACGGCGCCAGAGCCAGTAAGGCAGCAGGAATTTAGTGCTTGTTTGGCAAAAACCTTGCGCAAATCACATTTTATGCGCGTTCCAGCATGGGTAATGAAATTAGCCTTAGGGGAGATGTCGCAAATGTTGCTCACTGGCCAGCGTGTGGTGCCGGCCAGATTGCAACAGCAGGGCTTTAACTTTGAGTTTCCGCAGCTTGCTGCAGCGCTGCGCGATTGTTTGTTGCCTGCTTCATCTGCGTAACGAACGCCGTCAGACGACTTTTCAGTTGCGCTGGATCTGTGTGGTGTTGTTCGATAATCGACACCACTGCTGAACCACTGATGGCACCTGCTGCCCCTGCAGCTAAAGCGGCCTCGACGTGCTCAGGACGGGCGATACCAAAGCCCAACAGCGGCGGCGCGCTATGGGCTGCAGCCAGTGCATCAATGACCGCTTTCGCCGGGCGTTGCATGGCTGTTTCCGCACCAGTGACACCGGCGCGACTGAGCAAATACACATAACCTTTGCTTAATTCGGCGACCCGTTGCAAGCGTTCGGCGCTGGCATCCGGCGGCGCAATAAAGATAGGTTCAATCCCATGGCGTGCGGCAGCACTGATAAAATGTCCACTTTCACGCGCCGGAACATCAGCGATGAGCACGGAATCGACGCCAACTTTGGCACACTTTTCATAAAAGCTTTCGATGCCGGTACTACTGGCCACCAAGTTCGCATATACCAACAGACCGATAGGAATATCAGGATGACGTTCCCGCACTTGCTGCAGCAGCGCAAAGCAATCGCTGATCTTGGTGCCAGCAGCGAGTGCACGAATCGCGGCCTTTTGAATTGTAGGACCATCGGCAACAGGATCGGAAAAAGGTAAGCCGAGCTCAAGCGCATCGGCGCCGCCTTCGATGAGCGCCTCAATAATTTCCAAGCTGAGTGCCGGTGATGGGTCGCCGAGCGTTACAAAGGGTACGAACGCACCTTGATCGGCGGCATTTAAACGCTCAAACATTGCAGCGTAACGACTCATGCTTGGTTCTCCTGTTCCTTGAAAATACGGCGGACGTGGTCGATATCTTTGTCACCGCGGCCTGACAGATTGAGTAATAAAATCTCTGGCGCATCGGCTTCTTGTGCACGACGCACCGCATAAGCGAGCGCGTGTGCTGATTCCAGTGCTGGAATAATACCTTCTTTTTCCGCCAAAAGCTTAAAGGCTTCCAAAGCTTCTTCATCCGTGACGGATTCGTAGCGGGCCCGCCCAATCGCGAGTAAATGCGCATGCTGCGGTCCTACGCCTGGGTAATCCAGTCCTGCAGAAACGGAGTAGCTTTCTTCAATTTGGCCTTCGTCAGTTTGCATCAGGAATGATTTGCAGCCATGCAAAATACCCGGCTTGCCGGCGGTCAGCGTCGCGCCATGATGGGCGGTCTGCACACCTTTACCAGCCGGCTCGACACCGACTAAAGCCACACTAGGTTCATCAATAAACTCAGCAAACATACCGATGGCGTTGGAGCCGCCACCGACGCAGGCAATTACCTCATCAGGTAAGCGTCCAGCTTGCTCAATGATTTGTTGTTTGGCTTCGGCGCCAATCATGCGGTGAAACTCACGCACGATGGTGGGGAACGGGTGTGGACCTGCGGCAGTGCCCAACAGATAGTGTGTGTCGTGGTAGCTTGCGGTCCAATCGCGCAGCGCCTCGTTGACTGCGTCTTTGAGCGTGCCGCTACCGGTGTCGACAGGAACAACTTTGGCGCCCATGAGCTCCATCCGGAACACGTTCGGCTGTTGCCGTTCAACGTCTTTCTTGCCCATGTAAATGGTGCAATCTAGGCCGAGTAAGGCACAGGCCAGAGCCGTTGCGGTACCGTGTTGTCCAGCTCCAGTTTCGGCAATAATGCGGTGCTTACCCATACGTTTGGCGAGCAGGGCTTGGCCTAACACCTGATTGGTTTTGTGCGCACCACCGTGCAATAGGTCCTCGCGTTTTAGGTAGATTTTAGTGCCGTTTGGACTGTCGATAGGCAGGTTGCGACACAGCGAAACCGGGGTGGGGCGGCCCAAATAGTTTTTCAGTAAATCGGCAAACTCTTTTTGAAAGCTTGGATCTTGCTGCGCGTCGACAAATGCGGCTTCGAGTTGGTCGAGCGCAGGAAGAAGAATTTCCGGCACAAATTGACCGCCAAAGTCGCCGAAGTAGGCAGGTAATTTACTCATGATGTGCGTTCCCATACTGACGAATGCGTTGGAATAATTGTAAGATTTTACCCGGGTCTTTTTCACCTTTGCGGCGCTCAACCCCCGAGTTAAAATCAAAACGTTGAATTGCGGTGGCTTGTGCTTGCGCTAAATTGGCAAGGCTTAAACCGCCGGCTAAAGTGCAGCGCGCTAAAGTTGCGGCGTCGAGCTGTTGTAGTAGCCTCCAGTCAAATGTTTCACCACTACCGCCACTACGGTTGTCCAGCAGATAACGATCGCAATCGACCGGCGGTAAGTAGACCGGATTTTCCACACTGACCGCATACCAAACTTGACAGTTGCTTGGCAGCCCTTGGCGCAACTGATGCACATAGTCAGCATCTTCGTGACCATGTAGCTGTACCGCCGCCAATTGCAGCTGCTGCGCGTGGTCAATAACGTTTTGCAGTGGATGATTGGCAAATACGCCGACCCACGCCAATTGCGGAGCGGCACTGATGATGTGTTGCGCTTGTGCGAGATCGACCGCGCGCGGCGATTGCGGTACAAAGATCAAACCGCCGTATGCGGCACCGGCCGCGTGCACCACTTGCGCATCGCTCGGGCGGTTTAGTCCACAGACTTTATGGGCACCGTAAATCAGTTCCCGACAGGCCTGGTCGATATTGGGTTGGGCGGTGAGTGCGCTACCGACCAAAAAGCCGTCAACATAAGGTGCTGCATCGCGAATCGCGGCATGATCAGAGTAGCCGGACTCGGCCACCACAATCACGTCGTTCGCGAGTTGCTGGCTCAGCACTTTGCTACGTTCAGGGTCAATGCTGAGATCGTGTAGATTGCGGTTGTTGATACCAACGATCTTGGCCCCAAGTTGCTGCGCCCGTTGCAGTTCTTGCTCGGTGCTCACCTCGGTTAATACGTCGAGCTCATAGCGGGCCGCAAGTTCAGCGAGTTCGCGATAGCTGGCGTCGTCGAGTACGGATAACATTAGCAGAATCGCGTCGGCGCCGTAATGCCGCGCGAGCAGTACTTGTATCGGTTCAACGATGAAGTCTTTGCAGAGCACCGGAATGTTGACGCTGGCACTGACCGCACTTAAATAGGCGAAATCGCCGTGAAAATAATCGGGCTCGGTCAACACCGAAATCGCCGCTGCGTAGCGTTGATAGACCTTGGCAATCTGCACCGGGTCGAAATCAGGTCGCAGTAAGCCCTTCGACGGCGAGGCCTTTTTACATTCGAGAATAAAGCCACTATCCGGTTGCGCGAGTGCAGCCGCCAGACTGCGTGTGCTCGGCGTCAACTGCGCCGCAAGTTGAGCGACATCAAGGTCGGCAAATTCTTGCGCGATACGGGCGCGGCGATGCGCAACGATGGTATCGAGAATACTTGGCGTGGGTGTGGTTACTGCTTCAGCCACGGTTAAACTCCTGCAATTGTTGGAGATGCGTCAATGCTTGGCCGCTGGCGAGATGTTCCAGCACGGCGGCGGTTGCATCGCGTAAATTATCGGCTTGACCGGCTAAGTACAATAAGCCCGCCGTACTTACCGCTATGGCATCTAAATGGGCTTGCGGTGCGGTGCCCGCCAAAGCCCGCTGTAGCGCCTGCGCGTTAAAGTCGGCATCGCCGCCCTTGAGCGCGCTCACTGGTGCTTGCTGCACACCGAAGTCGCTGGGGCTCAAAGTGTATTCCTGTAGTTCGTTATCGCGTAATTCTACCACTTGCGTACTGCCGTGCAGGGCGATTTCATCGAGTCCCGAGCCATGCACGACCATTGCACGTTGGCAGCCGAGTAACTGTAAGGTTTCAGCGAGGGGACGCAACCAGGCTGGATCATACACGCCTAATTGTTGTACGTCAGGTCGCGCTGGATTGACCAAAGGCCCGAGTAAATTAAACAGGGTACGGGTTTTCAGGGTTTGTCGTACCGGCATGGCATAACGGATGCCCGGGTGATAGTGCGGGGCAAACAAGAAGCAGAAGTTAAATTGGTCCAACTGTTGGGCGGCCACTGCGGGGTCTTGGGTGACCGACAAACCCAAGCTCTCTAACACATCAGCAGAGCCTGACCGTGATGAGACACTGCGATTGCCATGCTTCGCTACGGTAAGGCCCATACTCGCTGCGACCAAGGCCGCTGTGGTTGAGATATTGATGGTATGACTACCATCACCACCGGTCCCACAGCTGTCAACCACAATGCGGTCAGGGCGCTGGAAGCCTTTGGCTGCGCGGCGCAATGCCAGTGCGGCACCGGCCATTTCCGGCGGCTGTTCGCCCCGCATTTTCATACTGGTTAACAAGGCGGTAATTTGAATTTCGTTCAATTCGCCTTTTACCAATCGATTGAACAATTGCTCGGTGGCCTGCATCGACAGGGCTTCCCCTGCCAACAGTTGTTTAATAACTTCCATTACTTCTGCTCCGTAGCGACTAAATAAGAAACGGTTTGGGCCAGCAGCTGACTGCCGCGACCGGTCAAAATAGATTCTGGGTGAAATTGAAAGCCAATGGCGTGATAAGGCGCGAAATAGGCCGCCATAGGGATCACGTCCTGCGCGTTGGCATAGTCAGCCAATACCTCAATGCTTGCCGGTAATTCGTAGCCAGCAAGGCTGTGGTAGCGCGCCACGGGAAGCGGTTGCGGCAAGTCAGCAAAAATTGAATGCGCTTCGCAACGCACGCTACTGGCTTTACCATGCAATGTTTCGCTACAACGGCGCACGTTGGCACCACTGGCTTCGAGTAGTGCCTGAAAGCCAAGACAAATACCAAGCATCGGAAAACGTCCTTTGGCGAACTCGATAATTGCCATCAGGTTGCCAGCATCGCGCGGATGTCCCGGCCCCGGTGATAAACAAATGAGTTGTGGTCCGGCGTAGTCCTGCATGGTGCGCTCGAGGGTCTCGAGACTGACCTGATTGCGATAGATTTTCAGTGGGTAGCCCAGTTGCCGCAATTCATCGACCAAGTTGTAGCTGAAAGAGTCGAAGTTATCGATCAATATGATGCGTGGTTTCATGCGCGAGCTCCTTGCTGAGTGGCTTGAATCGCCGCAATCACCGCGCGCGCTTTGTTCTCGGTTTCGGCAACTTCAGCGGCAGCTTGCGAATCGGCCACTATACCTGCGCCGGCCTGCACATAGGCTTGCTGGTCACGAACAAAGGCGGCGCGAATGACAATACAGGTATCCATGTCGCCTTTACCGTTTAAATAGCCGACGGCACCACCGTAACTACCGCGCCGTTGTTGTTCAAACTGACGAATCAAAGTGGCTGCGCTCACTTTAGGCGCACCGACCAGGGTGCCCATGTTCATGCAGGCACGATAAGCATGTAGCGCATCAAGATCAGCAGCAAGTGTGGCGACCACGCGCGAGACGAGGTGCATCACGTGAGAATAGCGATCGACTTGCAATAAATCGGCGACATAACGACTGCCTGGCTCAGCGATTCGAGCGAGGTCGTTACGGGCCAAATCAACCAACATGAGGTGTTCGGACAGTTCTTTCTGGTCGCAACGTAATTCCAGCTCTAAGCGACTGTCGAGATCGGGATGCAAACTGCCATCGGCACGTTTGCCGCGTGGTCGAGTACCGGCAATTGGATACAGCTCAACCTGTCGGGTCGTGGCCGAGTATTTCAACGCGGATTCAGGCGAGGCGCCAAACAGCACGAAGTCTTCAGCTTGCAAATAAAACATATACGGCGATGGATTACTGGCTTTCAGTTGCGCATATGCGGCCAAACTATCGGGACAAGCGAGCGAAAAAGTGCGCGAGGGGACCACTTGAAAAATATCGCCATCGGCAATGTGTTCTTTTAATTGAGCAATCCACTCACTGTAGCGTTCTGCGCTCGGCGTTGCGCTCACGTCAGAGCTGACGTTTGCTACAATCTTGTCTTGCTGCGGTAACGGCAACTGGCAGTGCGCCGCAATTTCGCCTAAATAACGCGCCAGTTGCGGGTAGTATTCTGTCGCCGCTGGACCGCTGAGTAGGGTACCGAGCAGTTCCGTGGTTTGTGCTTGATGATCAACAATGATGAGAGATTCAGCGAGATAGAATTGATAGTCGGGGCAGGTATTAGGGCCATCGGCAACCTCTGGCAGCTGCTCCATACTGGCAATGTAGTCATAGCCAAACACACCGCCGACAAACAATGCAAACTCGTGAGCTGGGGCGTTATCCGCGGCTTGTAGCTTTTGCAGTATCAGTCGCAGGGGCTGCTCGTTACCGGCGCTGCGTAAGCGCTGCTCTTCATCGAGTTCGGCGGTGCTGGCGTTGAAGTCGGCAAAGTGACAACTGAGTTGGTCTTGGTTCGTTTGTACTTGCGCATAGGTTGCGAGTTGCTCGGCTAAAAATGGCAATACTTGCGCGCCGTTAGCGGTCAACGCTTTAATGCTCACGGTGTTGCCGTTACAGGTAAATTGCAACGACGCCTGCGCCATGATAATGCTTTTTAGATGCTGCCGTGATTGGATCTCGGCGGAATCCAATAACAGCGTGTGTGCTTTATTCGCACAAAGTTGTTCATACAAGCGTTGGGTGTCACCGCTGTATGGCAGCTGCAACTGCAGCGCGTGATAAAATCCAGGTTGTTGAGTAAATTTCACTGCTTAGCCCTCAAATTTGCTGACACGTTGCGGGCACAAAAAAACCCGCTGTGATAGCGGGTTTTTCATCAATTTACGTGTCAAATACGCACAGATGTATCGCCCGCTAGGTCGGGAAATGCCACCACCACTGTACTGCTTGCATTGTGCTTAATTCGACATTCAACATCTTCGTTATTCCAGTTTTTCAATCGTTTTTGGAGAAGTTGTATAAGTTAGCTTCGGCTACCTTACTGAAACTGCCGCGGCCTTGTCAACTAAAAATTAGCGTACGTTATGTTTCAGAATACGTTCTTTCTGCCGCTGCCAATCGCGTTCTTTGACGGTGTCGCGCTTATCGTGCGACTTCTTACCTTTGGCCAGGTAAATTTCGAGCTTGACCAGATGTCGCTTCCAATACATTGCGGTCGCGACAATCGAGTAGCCCTCACGCTCACTGGCGCCAATGAGCTTATCGAGCTCGCGCTTTTTCAAGAGTAACTTGCGCGTACGCTCCGGATCGCAGACCACGTGACTGGAGGCCGACAGCAGCGGCTGGATTTGCGCGCCGAGCAAATAAGCTTCGCCGTCGCGTATGATCACGTAGGTATCGGCAATATTGACCTTGCCAGCACGAATACTTTTTACTTCCCAGCCTTGCAGTGCAACGCCAGCTTCAAATTTGTCTTCAAGGAAATACTCATGGCGCGCTTTTTTGTTGAGCGCGATGGTACCTGAATTATTGGGGGATTTAGATTTACTCATGGCGGCTATTATACGCATCCGATTTAAAAAGAAAATTTGTTTCTGAAGCCATGGGGGAATGGATGATCCGCTGCGTAAATTACGGTATCATGCCGTCATTTTATACGCTGCAGGGAAACCGCATGCCAAGCATTGAAAAAAGTGCATTAGTGCCGTACAGCGATGCCGAGATGTATGCCTTGGTGAATGACATCGAAAGTTATCCAGCATTTGTGCCTGGATGTCGTTCTGCACAAGTGCTCGAAGCGACCGACTCCAGCAAGGTTGCACGGCTCGATATCAGTAAAGCAGGGGTGGGTAAGTCGTTTACCACGCGTAACACCCTTGAGCCGCCGGGCCGCATCGGTATGGAGCTGGTGGATGGACCATTCAAATACTTGCGCGGTGGCTGGTATTTTCAACGCCTTGATGAACAGGCGTGCAAAATTATTTTGCACTTGGAATTTGAATTCGCGAACCGGCTGTTAGGAATGGCATTCGGTAGTATTTTCAATGAACTACAAAGCCGTATGGTGGATGCTTTTGTGCAGCGCGCAGAGCAAGTGTACGGCAGTCGCTAGAGGGCGTCATGGGTCAAGACTACATGCAAATCGAGGTTGCCTACGCAACGCCTGAACGGCAGCAGATTATTCCGCTGCGAGCACGGGTTGGCGCGACCGTCGAAGAATGTATTGAGCAGTCGAAAATCAAACGCTATTTTCCTGAAATCGACTTAGCCGAGCAAAAAGTTGGTATCTGGAGCAAGGCGGTGAAGCTTGATCATGCGCCGCGCGATGGCGACCGCATTGAAATTTATCGGCCGCTGATTGCTGACCCGAAAGCCGTGCGCCGTAAGCGTGCGGAACAAGCCAAAGATGATGGCCGTGCCGATCCGGTGACCGGTGGGCGGCGTCGCGCGCGCGCGGATGCCGAATGACATGAGCCAAACGGTGAAGTTCTATTTAATGCGTCATGGTGACGCCCAACCTGCGCAAGCGCTGCAAGCCGATGCGATACGGCCACTGAGCTCTTACGGTGAGCAAGAAGTGGTGGTGAGTGGCCAGTGGCTCGCTGCTGATATGGCGCAGCAGCAGACGCAAGTTGATTGGCTTATGAGCAGCCCGTTTGTGCGTGCTCGACAAACGGCACAGATCATGCAGCAACAATTAGGCTGTGAAGCCGCAGACATCAACGATGACATCACTCCAGCGGGTAATGCTGAGTTATTTGCTGATTGGTTATTTTCCGAAGTACAACGCCGAGGCGCACATTGCCGCAGCGTATTGATGGTGTCGCACATGCCGTTTGTCAGCTACTTAGTGGCGGCACTCGACACTGCGGTGGAACCTATGTTGTTCCCGACGGCGGGTATTGCTGAAATTGAACTTGATATTGCGCAGTGGCGTGGACGCTTCGTGCGTATGATCGTCGCCGAACCAGCGCAAGACTGACCCCAATTAACTGACGATTACGGAGAACCTTGTGGCAGCACCCACTCATGAACTTACCAGCGTGTTGGATTATTGGCGCTGGGGCGTAAGCCAGTTGCAGCAGGCCGAGGTGTTTTTTGGGCATGGCACAGATAACGCCGATACCGAAACGCAGGTGTTGCTGGCACACGTATTGCACCTGGAACTGCCGCAATTAGAAGTATTTAGCGATGCTACGTTGACGTTGGCCGAGCGCGAAGCCTTTCTCGCTTTGCTCAAACAACGCATCGAAGCGCGTACACCAGCGGCGTATTTAACCGGCGAAGCATGGTTTGCCGGACTGCCATTTAAAGTTGATGAGCGGGTTTTGGTACCGCGCTCACCTATTGCTGAACTCATTGAGCAGCAGTTTGCGCCTTGGCTAAATCACGAACCGCAGCACATTCTCGATTTGTGTACCGGTAGCGGCTGTATTGCTATCGCCTGTGCTTATGCATTCCCAGAGGCCGAAGTCGATGCGCTCGATTTATCGACCGATGCGCTGGCCGTGGCCGAGCAAAATATTGCAATGCATCACCTTGAGCATCGTGTGTTCCCAATGGAATCCGATTTATTTAGTGCGGTGCCTGGGCAACGCTATGACTTGATTGTGACCAACCCACCGTACGTCGATGCCGAAGATATGGCTGATTTACCTGTCGAATTCCATCATGAACCGGAGCTGGGTCTCGCGGCAGGCGATGATGGTTTGGACTTAGTGCGGACCATTTTACGTGAAGCCGCTGACCATCTGACCGAGCAGGGAATTCTGGTCTGCGAAGTTGGTAACTCCATGGTACACCTGGCTGAAGCTTATCCTGAGGTGCCATTTACGTGGTTGTCTTTCGCTCGTGGCGGTGATGGCGTATTCTTACTGACACGACAAGAACTGATTGAACATCAAGATAAATTCTAGGAAAGCAGATGGCAGGTAACAGTTTCGGCGAGCTTTTTCGCGTCACCACCTTTGGTGAAAGTCATGGCGCTGCGTTGGGCGCGATCATTGATGGCTGTCCACCGGGCCTCGAATTGTCTGAGGCCGACCTGCAACGTGACCTCGATCGGCGTAAACCTGGACAAAGTCGCTATACCACTGCGCGGCGCGAGCCTGATCAGGTCAAGATCCTCTCTGGCGTGTTCGAAGGGGTGACTACGGGAACCTCGATTGGCTTGCTGATCGAAAATACCGATCAACGCAGTAAAGACTACTCAAATATTAAAGACCTGTTCCGCCCTGGGCATGCTGATTACACCTACCATCATAAATATGGCGTGCGCGATTATCGTGGCGGTGGTCGCTCTTCAGCTCGTGAAACGGCGTTGCGGGTGGCGGCGGGTGCCATTGCGAAAAAGCTTCTGCAACAGCAATTTGGTTGTGAGTTTTATGCTGGGGTTATGCAAATTGGCCCGCATAATATTGACCGTGATGACGCCGCTTTTGATTGGGCGCAGACGCACGAAAATCCGTTATTTATGCCCCATGCAGACATTGCTGAAGCCACCGGCGAGTATTTGCGTGATTTATTGAAGCAGGGCGATTCCATTGGTGCGCGGGTGCGGCTTGAGGTCACCGGTGTGCCGGTTGGACTTGGTGAACCGGTGTTTGATCGCTTCGATGCCGACTTAGCTAAAGCGCTAATGAGCATCAATGCCGTGAAAGCTGTTAGCGTGGGTGATGGTTTTGCCGTCGCGGCGCAGCGCGGCAGCGAACATCGTGACGAGATCACCCCAGACGGTTTTGTCTCAAATCACGCCGGTGGTGTTTTAGGTGGCATCACCAGCGGCCAAACAGTCATTGCCGAAGTCGCTTTCAAGCCAACTTCGAGTATCACCCGTGAAGGTCGCACCATTGATGTGCATGGCCAACCGCAGACCGTGGTCACTCGTGGTCGCCATGACCCTTGTGTCGGGATTCGCGGCGTGCCGATTGTCGAAGCGATGGCTGCTTTGACGATTGTTGACCATTGGTTGCGCCAACGCGCGCAAAACGCAGACGTATGGAAGTATGGAAAAAGCTGATTACCGTTGCTTGATTGAGCTGTTCGACAACTGTTTTTACGCTGATTATCAGACCCGGCTCGTAGCTGGCGATGATGAACCTCTCTATCAGCCGGGCACCGCTGGCGCTGACCATCAAGTGATTTTCGCGCACGGATTTTTTGCCTCTGCTTTGCATGAAATTGCCCACTGGTGCATTGCCGGCGCTGCACGGCGGCAACAAGTCGATTATGGCTATTGGTATGAGCCTGATGGCCGTGATGCCTTACAACAAGCGCAATTTGAACAGCTGGAACGGAAGCCACAAGCCATCGAATGGTTGTTCTCAGCCTGTGCCGACGCGCCGTTTCAAGTCAGTGTCGATAATTTAGGCGGAATTGAGGTCGATCGCGCCGCTTTTACTGCCGCGGTGCGGGCGCAATTAGTGGCGTATTTGCGCGATGAGACTTTGCCGCCACGGGCTGAGCGTTTTGCCCGAGCTCTAGCAGCGCACTATCAGCAATCCTACAGGAGTGTGGTATGTCAGTTTTTAGCATCGGCCTAGTTGTTAATCCGTTAGCTGGTTTGGGCGGCAGCGTTGCGCTCAAAGGCAGTGATGGTGCGGATACAGCGGCTTTAGCCCAGCAGTTGGGGGCTGAGGCGAAAGCGCCCCAGCGCGCCGCAACGGCGTTGCTGCAACTGACTGAATACACTGACCGTATCAAAATTTACACGGGTGCTGCTGGGCTTGGTGAATTCAGTTGCGAGCTGGCTGGTTTGCCGTATGAAGTGGTTTATCAGGGCGCTGAGCCGACCACTGCCGCTGACACCCAACAGTTGGCGCGCAAGCTAGTGGATGAGCAACACGTTGATCTACTGCTTTTTGCCGGTGGCGACGGCACTGCGCGCGATGTCTACGCCGTTTGTTCTGCGGAACAACCGGTGCTTGGCATTCCCGCTGGCGTTAAAATTCACTCAGGGGTCTATGCGGTGAGCCCGCGCGCCGCAGGCAAGGTGGTCGCGCAAATGGTGCGCGGTGAATTGACCTCAGTGACCCATGCTGATGTCATGGACATTGATGAAGTTGCTTTTCGCCAAGGACAAGTGCGTGCCAAACGTTATGGTGAGCTGTTAGTGCCAGCTGAATTACAATACGTGCAAGCCGTTAAAATGGGCGGTCGTGAGAGTGATGAGCTGGTGTTGCATGACATCGCTGCCGAGGTGATTGAGCGCATGGAAGATGATGTGTATTACATCATGGGCTCAGGCTCGACGGTGGCTGCGGTGATGCAAGAGTTGCAGTTACCGAACACCTTGCTTGGGGTCGATGTTGTTTACCATGGTGAAGTTGTGTTGGCTGATGCGACAGCGCGCCAACTCGAACAATTGATCGTCGATGCACAGGTGCCAGCGCAACTCTTGGTGACGGTGATTGGTGGCCAAGGGCATTTATTCGGCCGTGGCAATCAGCAGTTGAGTCCGCGTTTATTGCGGTATTTGCTGGCGCAGCAAGATGTCAACGGGCTTTGCGCTGTGGCGACCAAACGTAAACTGCAACAACTCAATGGTAAGCCGCTCTTGGTGGATACCGGTGACACTGAACTCGATGATGCCTTAAGTGGCGTCATTCGTGTGATCACCGGTTATCACGATGAAGTATTCTTACAAATTGCGGCGCCGTAATCGCGCTGTTAGTACTGCGAACGCGGTAAATGAACGGTAATGCCGTCGAGTGCTTCGGTCATTTCAATCTGACAGCTCAAGCGGCTGTTCTCTTGCGGGTCGACTGCCATATCGAGCATGTCTTCTTCACGTTCTGACGCGGGCGGGATTTTGTCTTGCCATTCTTTGGCAACGTAACAATGACAGGTTGCGCACGACATAACGCCACCACACTCGCCGAGAATACCGTCGATCATGTTATCTACGGCACCTTCCATTAAATTCTGACCGACTGGAACATCAGCCTCAAACTCGCCGCCATTGGCGTCGATATAAATAACTCTTGGCATTGATTTACCCCAACTAGATGTTTGCTCGACGGTCATTTTAGCACAGCAAATGCCGCCATTTGGGCGCTTTTTTGTGTATAATTCGCGTCTTTTACGATGCGCTAGCTGAATGAGGGGTGGCATGCAGGGCTGGTTAGAAAAGCTATTTAAGATTCAAGCGCAGGGCAGCACCGTGCGCGGCGAAATCGTCGGGGGTGTAACGACGTTTTTGACGATGGCTTACATCATTTTCGTTAACCCTGCGATTCTTGCGGAAGCCGGAATGGATCAAGGCGCCGTGTTTGTCGCTACCTGCTTAGCGGCAGCCATTGGTTGCTTAATTATGGGGCTGTGGGCCAATTATCCAGTGGCACTGGCACCCGGTATGGGCTTGAATGCATTTTTTACCTATAGTGTTGTGCTGGGTATGGGCTACACCTGGCAAACCGCCTTGGGTGCGGTATTTTTCTCTGGCGTGTTGTTCTTTTTACTGTCGGCGTTACGTGTGCGTTCGTGGATAATTAATAGTATTCCACCCACCTTACGGCTGGCGATTGCCGCCGGCATTGGTGCGTTTTTAGCGCTGATTGGCTTAAGTAATGCCAATATTATCGTCGCCCATGACGCCACCTTAGTGTCGCTCGGTGATTTATCACAATTGTCGGTGTTGCTTGCAGGTCTTGGCTTCTTTTTGATTATTGGCTTGGTGGCGCGCCAAGTGCATGGCGCAGCGCTGATCAGTATTTTGCTAATTACCTTTTTGGGCTGGTTATTTGGCGATGTGACCTACACCGGCATTGTCGCAGCGCCACCGAGCTTGGCCCCAACTTTTATGCAGCTTGATATTGCCGGCGCTTTTGACGTGGCGATGTTAAGCGTGATTTTCGCTTTTCTCTTCGTCGACTTGTTTGATACCTCGGGTACCTTAATGGCGGTTGCACAACGCGCCGGCATGACCGATGCGAATGGACGCCTACCGCGGCTTGAGCGTGCTTTGATGGCGGACAGCACCGCCTCGGTGGCAGGCTCGATGTTGGGGACCTCGACCACCACGAGCTATATCGAATCGGCGGCAGGTGTTGCCTCAGGCGGAAAAACGGGCATGGCGGCCGTAGTGGTTGGTTTACTGTTTATTTTGGCGATTTTCTTTGCGCCGCTGGCCGCGATGGTGCCTGCCTACGCAACCGCTGGCGCGATTATTTACGTATCTGTGTTAATGTTGTTTACCTTACGCTCGGTGGATTGGGATGACATTACCGAAGCGGCGCCAGTGGCCGTAGTGCTGCTGATGACGCCGCTCACTTATTCGATTGCCGATGGCATTGCACTAGGTTTTATCAGCTTTGTCGTGATCAAAGCACTCGGTGGTCGCTATAAAGAATTGAATTGGAGTGTCGCGGTGCTCGCGGCACTGTTTGTCGCAAAATTTATTTGGTTGGAGTAACGCATCATGGGATGGCATGAAAATCGCGAATTTTTCGTATCTTGGGAAGAACTACATCGCGCCACGAAGGAACTAGCACGACGTCAATTGCCAGCGGAGCAATGGCAGGGCGTAATCGCGGTCAGTCGCGGCGGCTTGGTGCCGGCAGCCATTGTGGCACGTGAGTTGAATCTGCGCGTGGTGGAGAGCGTCTGTGTGAGCTCGTATGACCACGACAGCCAGCGCGACAGCGTCACCTTGTTGAAAGACGTAAGCTGCACTGCAGATGGCGAAGGCTTTTTGGTGATTGATGATCTGGTAGATACCGGCAATACCCTGAAATTCTTGCGTAAGCGTTTACCAAAGGCGAAGTTTATTACGGTGTATGCGAAGCCGGCGGGGATGGATTTAGTGGACGACTTTGTTGCAGATTTAGAACAGGAAACGTGGATTCATTTTCCGTGGGATATGCACTTGCATTACGTCGAGCCACTAGCTGGCCAAGAGAGTTAGAAAAAGCCGAGCGGTTGCTCGGCTTTTTTTGTTGTTCGCTATTAGCTGTTCGAATAACGAATCACGAATAACGATCCTTCAACAGCCAACAACGCCTTTTTCTTTAAGGGTTGTTAGAACGTCAGCGATGGCGATTTTAGTTTTCTCACCGCTGCGACGGTTTTTATATTCGACGGCTTGTTCGTCGAGATTGCGCTCGCCGATGACGATTTGATGCGGCACACCGATAAGCTCCATATCCGCAAACATGACGCCAGGGCGTTCTTTGCGATCATCAAATAACACATCGATACCCGCAGCTTTGAGCTCTTTGTAAAGGTGCTCGGCGGTTTCCTGCACGCGTACTGACTTGTGCATGTTCATGGGTACGATGGCGACTTGGAAAGGCGCTAACGCCTCAGGCCAAGTGATGCCGTACTCATCATGGTTTTGCTCAATAGCTGACGCCACAATGCGCGAGACGCCGATACCGTAACAGCCCATCATCAAGGTCTCGTGCTTGCCTGATTCCGTGAGTACACCCACTTTCATTGCATCAGAGTATTTCTTCCCAAGTTGGAAGATATGACCGACTTCGATGCCGCGTTTGATTTGCAAGGTACCATTGCCGCATGGGCTCGGATCACCTTCAACCACATTGCGCAAATCCGCGACCTGCGGCAGTGCGACATCGCGTTCCCAATTGATATTGAAGTAGTGATAGCCGTCTTCGTTGGCGCCGGCGCCAAAGTCGGCCATGACGGCAACACTGCGATCGATGATGAGATCGATTGGCAGATCGACAGGACCTAATGAGCCCGGACCGGCACCGATGACTTGGCGAATTTCCTCTTCGCTCGCGAATACCAGAGGGCTGGCGACTTGCTCAAGTTTTGCCGCTTTGATTTCGTTCAGTGTGTGATCGCCGCGTACCATAAGTGCGACTAGTTTGCCTTCTTCGCTACCATGAACGATGAGGGTTTTGACGGTTTGCGTGATCGGTAACTTAAATTGCTCAACCAACGCCTCGATGGTTTTCGCATTTGGCGTCGCGACTTTTTCCATGGTTGCTTTAGCGGCAGGGCGTTGCTGGGCTGGGGCAACAGCTTCAGCTAGCTCAACGTTGGCAGCGTAGTCTGAGCTGTCTGAAAACGCGATATCGTCTTCGCCAGATGAGGCCAACACATGGAATTCATGTGATGAACTACCGCCAATCGAACCGGTATCGGCAATCACTGGGCGGAAATCAAGACCAAGGCGTTCGAAGATACGACAATAAGCGGCATGCATGGCGTCGTAGGTTTCTTGCAAGCTGGCTTGATCCAAATGGAAGGAGTAAGCGTCTTTCATGATGAACTCACGAGCGCGCATCACGCCAAAACGCGGACGAATTTCGTCGCGGAATTTGGTTTGGATTTGGAACAGATTTAGCGGTAATTGCTTGTAGCTGTTCACTTCTTTGCGCACTAGCTCAGAGATCACCTCTTCGTGGGTCGGGCCTAATACGAAATCACGTTGGTTGCGATCTTTGAGGCGCAGCAGCTCTGGACCATAGTCTTCCCAACGGCCTGACTCTTCCCATAAATCGGCGGGTTGTACCATTGGCATCAGCACTTCGAGAGCACCAGCGCGTTCCATTTCTTCCCGTACCACAGTTTCAACCTTGCGTAAGACGCGCAAGCCAGTGGGCGTCCAAGTGTACAAACCGGCTGCAACTTTACGAATCATGCCGGCGCGCAGCATGAGTTGATGACTGATGACTTCGGCGTCAGCAGGCGTTTCTTTCAATGTGCCCAAAAGATAATGGCTGGTACGCATGGTATCCCTTCTATTCTTATGCGGTTCAATCGATTGACCAGAATTCTATCAGTAGCGAGCCCTGGTCAAAAGACTTTCGTGATGTTTATCACGAGGTTTTGTTGTCCTTGCACTTGCCATTGGATATTAAGGTCGTACAAATGGACACCGTAGATACGCTCGCTGGCTTGTTGGCGTTGATACGCCGGTCGTGGATCTTGCGCCAACACCTGTTCAATGAGTTGCTGCAGCTGTGGATAGTGTGCGGCGAGGTCTTGGAGTTGCGCACTTGCGGTGGCGCTAAATTGCGTAGTGAGTTCTGCACTTGGCGCCTGTTGCGCAAAGCCAGCTTTGGCGTGCGGCACAGCATCAGTATAGGGAATGTATGGTTTTATATCGAACACGGGCGTGCCATCAACCCAGTCACCACCAGCAACATAGATTTTGGTGGTGTGCTTGTCGTACTCAATGCGGTCTAGTTTGGCCACCGATAAACCCAAACCATTGGGACGAAATGTCGAGCGCGTGGCAAACACGCCAAGTTTCTCGTTGCCGCCGAGCCTTGGTGGGCGAACCAGTGATTGCCAGCCTTGGGTTAGATTTTCATGAAATGCGAACACTACCCACACATGGCTAAATTGCTCCAGCCCCCGCGTGGTATCTGGCTTAGCAAAATCGCCATGCAACTCAATGCAGCAGCGCGCCGCCGCCACCAAGCCCGGCTGCCGTGGCACCGCAAACTTCTCTTTATAAGGACTGCGAACGTAGCCAATCGGCTCAATGTTGTGCTGCATCTCTCTCCGAACTCGCGCAATTCACGACTCTATTCATTATTTAGCGGATTTCATCACATTTTTGTCAGTTTCGCGAACTTTTACCCCCAGAAAGGGCTGCCCTTTGTTTTGGGTTTTTGCGGTGGAGGGGGCGCTGGGTGTGGGGTTGGCGAAGTTGGCACGGTGTGTGCATTACTCTGGATGTGAATGAACAATTGAGTGTCTAACAACAAAAATGTGGGAGCTTTTATCATGACACGGCAACAATCAGTGTGGTTTTCAGCGGTCTTTTTAATTGCAATGGTAACAGCGGTGAGCTTGCCATTTGCGAGTGTGGCGAATGCGCAAGAGCGCAAGTTCGAAGCAAGCTACACGGCGAGTAGTGCAACCGAGCTTAGCGTGGAATCAGGTGTGGGTAGTGTTGAGCTGATCCGCTACAGTGGTGACACCATTGAAGTGGAAATGGTCGCCGAAGAGGCGGAAACCTCGTTCTTTAGCGATGCTAATTTAGATGCGGTTGAGTTGCGTGCCGAGCAAAACGGCAATCGCCTTGACTTGAGTGTTCCAGAGCAAGACAACGTGAAGTTGACTTGGCGGATTAAAATGCCACAAGTCGCAAGCGTGAATATTGATTTAGGTATTGGTGAAGTGATTGGCGAAATGAACGCCGCTGACTTAGATGTCGATATCGGCATTGGCGAATTGGATGTGATTGTTTTCGGTGAAGTCGCTGACGTAAAAGCTGATGTAGGCATTGGTGATGTCAATATTGAAGGCGCTATGAAGCAGCAAAAAGAGCGCGCGTTTATCAGTGCTTCAGGTAATGCTGAGGGACGTGGCCAAGCGCGCGTCAATGTCGATGTAGGCATTGGTGAAGCGAATATCACGATTCAGTAAAGCTTACTCTCTCAACCAACTTTTGTGACGAAAGTTGTTTTAAAAGCCCTACCCTATGTAGGGCTTTTGCTTTTTAGCGGAAAATGACCTATTCCTGTAGGTAGTCATTTATCAGGAGGTTAGAAATGGCTCGATTACAAAACAAAGTTGCACTGATCACCGGTGCAGGCGCCGGCATTGGTAAAGTTATCGCCGAGATGTTCGTGCAAGAAGGTGCGAAAGTGGTTCTGGTCGATTGGCACGAAGCAGAGCTGGCGGAAGTTGACGCAACCTTACCAGCGGATCAAAGCACTTATTACGTTGCCGATGTGAGCGTTCCCGAGCAAGTACAAGCTTATGTCGATCATGCGGTTAAAACCTTTGGGCGCATTGACATTTTTGTGAATAATGCTGCGATTGAAGGCCAAATGATGCCGATAATCGAGCAAACATTGGAGAATTTTGACCGCGTGCAAGCGATTAATGTGCGTGGCGCCTTTGTTGGTTTGCAAGCGGTTATGCGAGTAATGCAACAACAGGGCGGGGGAAGCATCATCAACATGTCGTCAGTGGCCGGTCTAGATGGTAGTGCGCTAGCATCGCCGTATGTGACTTCCAAACATGCACTCACGGGTCTCACCAAATGTGCAGCACTCGAGGGCGCGGCAGACAAGATCCGTGTCAATTCGGTGCACCCGTCACCGGTGAATACGCGAATGATGCGTTCGATCGAAGAAATGTTTCAACCGGGTCATGCAGAAGATACGAAACATCAACTAGAAACTATGATCCCACTTGGGCGCTATGGTGAATCAGAAGAAATTGCCTATTTAACTTTATTTTTGGCAAGTGATGAAAGTCAGTTTATTACGGGCGCTAATTACAGAATTGATGGTGGCATGGGCGCAAAATAAAAAAACAAAGAAGCCGCTTATAAAGCGGCTTCTATTTAAATAAAACACATTATTTTATCAAATACTTTTCAATTTTATCACCACGCTCTAAAGCATCTTTTAATGCGTTAGGCATACGACCCTGTCCGGTCCAAGTGATACGCTCGCCATTTTTATCAATAATTGCATATTTAGCTGGCTTCGGGGCGCGCTTACGCTTCGGCTTCACCGCAACAGGTGTACCTTCAACTAATTCGTCGACACCAATCCCAGCGTCGGCCATCGCTTTCTTCAGTTCAGCGATCTTGCGCTGTTTCTCAGCTTCTAACTTTTGTAATTCCGCTTCTTCTTCACGGCGGTCACTAATTACTTTCTCTAATTTTTTCTGAACTTCTTCTAGTTCAGAAACAGATAATTCCTTTACTGCGGCTTTTAGACGGCGTCCATGTGTCAGGATATCTAAAAAGTCACTCATAATTTAATGATTCCAATTTTTAATGTGAGAGTTCGCATTTAATAAAAATAAAAAGCGAACAGCAAGCTTATTTTGCTGTCCGCTTTATCTTACAAGCAATTATTAAGATGTAAATTTAATTTACATATTTGGGTAATTTGGACCACCTGTTCCTTCTGGTGTTACCCAAGTTATATTTTGACTTGGGTCTTTAATGTCACAGGTTTTACAGTGAATACAGTTTTGTGCATTAATTTTGAATACCGCTTGTCCAGCTTCTTCAACTACCTCATAAACACCAGCAGGACAGTATCGTTGCGCGGGCTCCGCATATTCCGGCAAATTGACTTGTAGCGGAATGTCGGCGTCCTTGAGTTGCAAGTGGCACGGCTGGTCTTCTTCATGGTTGGTATTTGATAAATACACTGAAGAAAGTCGGTCAAACGTAATTTTATTGTCTGGCTTAGGGTACTCAATCGGTTGAAAATCCGCTGCTTTACCAGTGCAGCGAAAATCTGGCGTTTCATCCTTGAAGGTAAAGGGTAGTTTTCCGCCAAACCAATTTTGGTCGACAGTGTTGTAGGCACCACCAACCCAAGTGCCAAACTTATGGATGACTGGGCCGAAATTACGCGAACGGTAAAGCTCATCGTACAGCCAAGATTGTTTAAAGCGTTCCGCATAATCGGTTAACTCAGTGGCGGGAGTGTCCGCAGCCAATGCAGTAACAATACTTTCGGCCGCAAGCAACCCAGACTTCATTGCTGTGTGGTTACCTTTGATTTTGGCAAAGTTCAGGGTGCCGGCATTACAGCCAACGAGAATACCACCAGGCATGGTCATTTTAGGCAACGAATAAAAACCACCTTTGGCGATGGCTCTTGCGCCGTAAGTAACTCGTTTAGCGTTCGCCAAAGTCTTCGCGATTTCAGGGTGCGTTTTAAAGCGTTGAAACTCTTGGAACGGATTTAAATAGGGATTTGCGTAATTCAGATCGACGATCAATCCCACGTATACTTGACCATCTTCAGCATGATACAAATAGCCACCACCGGTCGCATTTTTATCCAGCGGCCAACCTGTAGAGTGGACCACCAAGCCCGGTTGATGCTGTTCCGCAGGAACATCCCAAATCTCTTTAAAACCAATTGCATAATGTTGCGGTGAGGCATCATCAGCTAGATTAAACTCAGCCTGTAAGCGCTTGCCTAAATGGCCGCGACAACCCTCGGCAAAAACGGTGTATTTGGCGCGCAGTTCCATCCCTGGTTCGAAGCTATCCTTTTGTTCGCCGTCAGCGCTAATACCCATATCGCCGGTGATCACCCCAGCCACACGACCCTCTTCAATGATGACATCAGCAGCAGGGAAACCAGGGAAAATTTCCACACCCAGTTGCTCCGCTTGTGCTGCTAACCAGCGGCAGAGGTTGCCCATACTAGTGATGTAATTGCCTTCGTTATGAAAGGTTTTTGGCACCATAAAGTTCGGCAAACGACGCGCTGATTTATCATCATTGAATAAAAATATATGGTCTTCAGTCACAGGCGTATTTAATGGCGCTCCGCGCTCTTTCCAATCGGGAAAGAGCTCATCCAGTGCACGCGTCTCAAATACTGCGCCGGAGAGGATATGTGCGCCCACTTCTGAGCCTTTCTCAACCACACAGATCATGAGTTCTTGCTGCTGTTCTTGCGCGAGCTGAGCTAACCGGCAAGCTGTCGCAAGTCCAGCGGGACCTGCACCGACGATAACGACGTCAAATTCCATACTTTCGCGTTGCATTTTGAACTCCTATAACGCTGTGGGGCGTTCAATATGCCCCTTAATTGGCTGTGACAATTTTTCGCTGAGTAGCGCGGCCGGAAGTGCCGGTAATAAGTAATTTCCTTGCGCCATATAACAATCGCGCTGCAGTAAAAAGTCAATTTGTGGTTGCTGTTCTACCGCCACTGCAACAACTTCGATACGCAGGTTTCTCGCGGTCCGCAATATCCCTTCGACTAATTCGGTTGCAATGGTTTGCACCGGCACATCGCGTATTAAACTGGGTGCGATTTTGATAGTGTAGGGCGGACATACTTTAATTGCCGTAATTAAGGCACTGGTCATGCCGGTCAATTGCACCGCAACCCGTAAGCCTAGTTTTTTAAATTGCTCAACGCTGCTGCGATGATTATTGCACAACTGTAAGTAGACTTCTTCACTGAGCTCTACCTGCAAGGCGTCGGCGGGTAGCGATGAGCGCTTCAGATGATGTGCAATCAGTTCTGGTAATTCAGGTATGGTCAATTGACGCAGCGATAAGTTGACGGTGGTCAGCAGCTTGCCATCACCGAGCTGTCGCCACTCTGCCGCCTGTTTACAGGCGTGTTTAATCACAAACTCAGTCATTGAAAAAACGAGACCTGTTTGTTCCATGAGGTCCAGAAATTGCAAGGGCTCGACGAGTTGTTCACCGTGCCGCCAGCGTAGCAAGGCCTCGACCCCAACAGCGCGGTGCGTGCGCACGTTGACGATGGGTTGATAATAGAGGATTAAATCACGCTGCTCTAAAGCGATGCGCAACAACGCGAGGGTTTCGCGCCGCGTCGATAGCTCTAGTGCCTGTTCAGGACGATAGCTAGCAACGCCAAAATAGCCCTGTTGTTTCGCATGAAACAATGCGGTATCGGCGTAATGCAATAGGGTTTCCGCATCGTAATCAGCATCACTGGCGTAGGCAATCCCAAATGACGCGGAGCAATAGATCTCTTGTTGGTCGATAAACAACTGTGGGCGAATACTCTCAGTCAATTGTTGGATGATCGCCTGCTCATTATGCTGCGAACTGGTCACTTCGTATGCCAGCACAAAGGTATCAATTCCGGTGCGCGCTAGATGCGTGCGTTGTGGCAGTATCTTCTTGATGCGCAAGGCTAGCCGTTTCATCATTTCATCGGCGACAGCGTGACCTAGGGCGTGATTGAGTTCACGAAAACTGTCAATCGCAATCACCATGATCAACATATCGTGATGACGCGTTTGGCAATTCGGTAGTTGTTCACGCAAATGCGCAATTAAACCGTTGCGGTTTGGCAATTCGGTTTGTGGATCATGATCGGCGAGAAACATCAGTTTCGCTTCCGACGCATTGTGCTGCTTCAACTGCTTACGGGATTGTTTAATTTGTTGCTGTTGTTGTAATAGTCGTTGGCGCAAATTGGCGGCACGCCACCCCAAGAACAGGGCACCAAGCGTGAGTGCCAAGCCACCAAACAATACCAATTGACCGCTTGCTGAATGCATATCTTTGAGCCGTTCGGCGGTCGGCCAAAGACTGAGTTGCCATTCATTAGAGGCAAAGCGTAACGGGCGATCAATCGCCCAGTCAGAGCGCATCGCGTCGCTGCCTGCAAAGCGATAAATCGATTGTTGTTCGGCGGTGATTTCCACCTGATAGCCTTCGATAATCTCGGTTCGCACCAAAGCATCGAACAAGCGACTAATGTCGACCACAAGAACGAGGTAACGTGAAGCATTGTCACCGTCAGCAGGTGCTAAATGCGCGGCAATCACAATATCTTCGCCCGCCGCCGAGAACTGCTGGGCCGGCGCCGACAACGCATGAGCACTTTCACTGCGATGCTGCAATTTGCTGGCAATCAACGTGTCAGCGAATGCGGCGTCGAGTAGAGGCATTTGTTGACTGTTACTGCGATTGTAGACCGGAGTAAAATTGCTATCTAACAGCAGCAATCGTTGCAACGAGGGGTAATACAGGAACAACGAGGTGCTTTCTTCATCTAGCTGTTGCTGTCGTAGGGTCTCGTCTGCAGCAAGGTTGCGTGCAGTCCATTCGGTGGCGAATGAATAATTGAGCATCAATTGACGAAACTGGTTTTCAAGCAAACGTGTGTCATCGGTCAAACGCTGTTGAATTGCTTTGGCTTCAGATTGCAGCACAAAATGCTGTGCCAGCAAGGTAAGCACCACACCGACACAGGCAATCAGACTCAGATTGCGAAAATGCAGCCAAAACTTTTGTTTCATCTTAGCTTTAGTCCTTCAGTTCAGCTCTATTTGCGAACTCTTTTAAGGCTTCTGGATTTGCCAAAGCGTCGGTGTTCTTGACGGTTTCGCCATGAATGACCTGGCGTACTGCCAGCTCGACAATTTTGCCACTGACGGTACGTGGAATGTCATTCACTTGCGCGATAACAGCAGGTACGTGTCGGGGCGTCGCGTTTTGCCGAATGATCTGGCGAATCTGTTGTTGCAAGTCAGCATCTAATACTAGGCCATCGCGTAATCGCACAAAGAGTACCACACGCTCATCGTCTTGCCAGTGCTGACCAACGGCAATACTTTCGAGTACCGCATCGATTTTTTCGACCTGCCGATAGATTTCTGCGGTGCCAATGCGCACCCCGCCTGGATTCAACACTGCGTCGGAACGGCCATAAATAATTACACCATCATGTGCGGTGATTTCAGCGTAGTCGCCGTGTGCCCAGATGTTATCGAAGCGCGCAAAATAGGCATTGAAATAACGTTGGCCGTCGTCGTCACCCCAAAAGCCGATAGGCATACAGGGAAAGCTGTTGCGACACACGAGTTCGCCTTTTTGTTGCTGCACCGCGATGCCATCGTCGTTGAACACTTGCACATCGAGTCCAAGCCCGCAGCATTGCAGTTCACCACGATAGACCGGGAGGATAGGACAACCCAAAGCAAAACAAGAAACGATATCGGTACCGCCGGAAATTGACGATAAGCAAAGGTCTTGTTTGATATCGCGATACACGTAGTCAAAGCTCTCAGGTGCAAGTACCGAGCCGGTAGTGAGAATGCTGCGTAATGCGCTTAACTGATGCGATTGCGCCGGCTTGCACTGGGCTTTTTCCAGTGCCGATAAATATTTTGCACTGGTACCGAAAACCGAAATACCTTCGTCATCGGCGATATCCCATAACACTTCTGGGGTGGGGTAAAAGGGCGACCCGTCAAATAACACCAGCGTTGCCCCTTGGGCGAGACCCGACACCAACCAATTCCACATCATCCAACCGCAAGTGGTGAAATAAAACAACACATCGTCGCGTTTGAGATCGGTATGGAGACCGTGCTCTTTCAGGTGTTGCAGTAGGGTGCCACCAATACCATGGACGATACACTTGGGTACCCCGGTGGTCCCTGAACTGAACATGATATACAGCGGGTCGTTAAAGCCCATACGCACAAAGCTTGGTGTGGCCGCTGCATCAGCTTGCTTGAGCCAGTCATGCCAGTACACGGTGTTGTTGTCGATCTGCGGATTGAGCCGCGCGAAGTTGACCAAAACTGTTTGCTCAACGGTGTTTAACTGAGCACGAATAGCTGTCGTTTTCTCGCTAATGTCGAGGGTTTTACCATTATAGAAATAGCCATCGACAGTGATGAAAGCCTTCGGCGAGATCTGGCCAAAACGATCGAGCACACCTTGTACACCGAAGTCCGGCGAACAAGAAGACCAGACAGCGCCTAAGCTAGTTGTTGCCAACATGGCCACGATGGTTTCGATGCAGTTAGGCATCATGGCTGCAACGCGGTCACCTTTTGCCACGCCCAGCTGCTCGAGCTGACTGGCAATGGCTGCGACCTGCTGATTGAGCTCGGCGTAGCTCAGTTGCTGACGGCTGCCGTCCTCACCGCGAAAGACGAGCGCGGTACGGTCATCATGATGACGTAATAAATTTTCCGCGAAGTTGAGTTGCGCGTCTGGAAACCACTTTGCGCCAGGCAGTTTGTCTTGCGCTTCGACCACTTGCGCGCCGGCATCGCCGATGACCGCAAAATAGTCCCAAATTTGCTGCCAAAAATCGGCACTTTCACGCACCGACCAGTCATGTAATTGATGGTAGCTGCCAAGGTCTAACTTATATTTTTGGTTTATGTGCTGCATGAAATCGGTCATGCGGGCGTTGGCAATTTGTGTTGCTGTAGGTTGCCACAACATCTTCGCAGTCATGATTGGCTCCCGTTGATTTATTGTTTTGCTAATTCGGCTAGCGCGACGTTGGAGCGCGGCTGTTGCCCGAGGCTCTGACAGATACGAGCGCCCGCTTGAATCAAGGCGGTAAGGTCAATACCGGTGTCGTAGCCCATGCCATGCAACATATAGACCACGTCTTCACTGGCAACATTGCCGCTAGCGCCTTTGGCGTAAGGACATCCGCCTAAGCCAGCAACAGCACTGTCAATAGTGCGTACGCCCATGGGTAAACAACTGGCGATGTTAGCGAGTGCTTGACCATAGGTATTGTGAAAATGCAGCGCAAGTTGTTCCATGGGAACTTGCTTGGCCACTGCTTCGAGCATTTGCTGAGCTTTCAATGGCGTGCCAACACCAATGGTGTCGCCTAAGGATACCTCATAGCAGCCCATTGCAGCGAGCTGTTGCGCCACCCAAGCAACTTGGCTAGGGGCGATGTCACCGTCATAAGGGCAGCCAAGGACGCAACTGACGTAACCGCGCACCCGCAAACCTGCTTGTTGTGCGGCAGCGAAGACCGGTTCAAAGCGGGTCAAGCTCTCGGCAATCGAACAGTTGATGTTTTTTTGGCTGAAGCCCTCAGAGGCGGCGCCAAAAATCGCAACTTCATCAGCGCCGGCCGCCAGCGCTGCCTCAAAACCTTTCATGTTAGGCGTCAATGCCGCGTAGGTGAACCCCTCGCGGCGTTGAATACCGGCAAAAACCGCCGCACTATCAGCCATTTGTGGCACCCATTTGGGGCTCACAAAAGAACCAGTTTCAATGTAGCGCACCCCAGCAGCACTGAGGTCATCAACCAACTGAATTTTACTCTCAGTCGATACTGACGCTTCATTTTGCAGGCCATCGCGAGGGCCTACTTCGACCAGTTTAATGCTTGTGTTGCTCATGCATCACCTGTGGTATCTGTGCTCAAACTCACTAATTCAGCGCCATCACTCACCAAGTCACCAGCGCCGTAAAACACTTGCTCGACGGTACCAGCGTGGGCTGCGCGAATGGTATATTCCATTTTCATCGCTTCCATGATCACGAGCGCTTGCTCAGCCTCAACGGTATCGCCTTGTTGTACTAAGACTTCAACAATGGTGCCGTTCATCGGCGCGGTCATACTACCGGCTGCTTTTTCTTGACTGAGCGTATCAGCGACTAAATGGCGTTGGAAGTGTAAGTTAGCTGACTGCGAGAACACCGTAATACTTTGTGCGTCTTGCATTACGTAAACTTGATAGCCGTGCCCATCGCAACTGACCGACAAACAATCGCCATTGAGTTCCGCCTGCCAGATACGCTTATCGAATTGGCTGCGCCAGCCATGACTGGTTTGTTGCAATTCAACACTTATCGGCGCGTCACGATACAGCAGTTCGAGGGCGAAGTGTGCCGGCTGGTTGAGGCGGAAACCGCGCGCCTGTTGCCACACGTCGGCGCCTGAACTGGGCCGTTCCAACAAGTTCTCCGCCAAAGCTGCCAGCACCGCGTGATCTTGAATTTGTTGTTCGGTGTAATCGGCAAACAGCACTTTTTCATGCTTCTCGATAAAGCGGGTGGTGAGGTTTGCTTGCGCAAAGTCGCGATGCCGTGCAATGCTGCGCAGAAAATCGATATTGGTCCGTACACCGGCAATCCGATAACTATCTAAGGCTTGCAGTAGTTTGCGTAGCGCGGTTGCGCGATCCTCACCCCAGACCACCAACTTGGCGATCATCGGGTCATAATAGGCGCTCACCTCATCGCCTTCGACTACGCCACTGTCGATACGTACATCAGCTGCTGGGTTAGGGGTGCGCAAATGATGCAACACGCCCGTACTTGGTAAGAAATCATTATGCGGATCTTCAGCGTAAATACGTGCTTCAAATGCATGACCATGTAATTGCACTTGGTCTTGACTGAGCGGCAAAGGCTCGCCCGCGGCCACTTGTAATTGCCACGCGACTAAATCTTGTCCGGTGACCATTTCGGTAACGGGATGCTCTACCTGTAAACGCGTGTTCATTTCCATAAAATAGAAACGATTATCGGTGTCGAGCAGAAACTCAACGGTACCTGCACCCACGTAATCAATGGCCTGTGCTGCGCGCACCGCAGCCTCGCCCATAGCTTGTCGAGTGCGCTCACTTAGCGCTGGAGCAGGGGCTTCTTCGATAACTTTTTGGTGGCGGCGCTGCACGGAACAGTCACGCTCGGCAAGGTAGACCGCATTGCCGTGTTGATCACAGAACACCTGAATCTCCACGTGACGCGGCTTCGTAAGGTATTTTTCGACCAACATTTTGTCGTTACCAAAAGCCGCCTGTGCCTCACGTTTGGCTGAAGCTAAGGCTTCTTTAAACTGTTTTGCCGATTCGACAATGCGCATGCCTTTACCACCGCCGCCATAAGCTGCTTTGAGCAGCACTGGAAAGCCGATTTGTTCAGCTTCGGCCAGCAGTTTCTCAAGACCCTGTTCGTTGCCATGATAGCCGGGTACCAGCGGCACTTCGGCTTCGCTCATGATCGACTTGGCCGCACTCTTTGAACCCATTGCCGCAATGGCGCTGGTGGGCGGGCCGACAAAAATAATGCTATTGCTGGCACAAGCGTCGGCGAAAGCTTCATTTTCCGACAAGAAACCGTAGCCAGGGTGGATGGCATCGGCACCGGTTTGTTTGGCTGCGGCGATGATTTTATCCACTACTAAATAGCTTTCAGCGCTCGGTGCTGGACCAATAAATACGCTCTCGTCTGCCAGTTGCACATGCTGCGCCTGCCGGTCTGCTGCGGAATAGACTGCAACAGTGCGGATGCCCATTTGCCGCGCAGTACGAATGATCCGACAGGCAATTTCACCACGGTTGGCAATTAAAAGTTTGGCAATCATTACGAATCCTTTTTCCAGTTCGGGCTGCGCTTTTCAAGGAAGGCGCTCAGGCCCTCTTGTCCTTCGGCGGATACGCGAATTTCGGCAATACGCTCGATGGTCAGTCGTTGGGCGTGGTCATCGAGCGGCTGCTGATCTAAATCAGCAATGAGTTGTTTGGCTGCGCTCACTGCGGCCGGACTATTGGCACATAAAGTACTGCCGAATTCAGTGATTGCGGCGTCAAGATCGTCGACAATTTCATGAACTAAGCCCAAATGTTGCGCGGTATCAGCGTTGAAGCGCTCTGCAGTCAGCATATAGCGCCGTGCTTGGCGGGTGCCGATAGCACGCATCACATAAGGGCTGATGACCGCTGGAATCAAGCCAATTTTGACTTCGCTTAAACAGAAACTTGCTTGTGCCTCCGCGACGACAATATCGCAGCAAGCCGCAAGCCCCACGGCACCGCCGAAGGCTGCGCCTTGCACTAAACACAACGTCGGCTTGCTGAGTTCATCTAAGTTTTGCATCAATCGCGCGAGTTCACCGGCATCAGCGATGTTTTGCTCGTAGTTCTTCGCTGCCATCGAGCGCATCCACGCCAAGTCAGCGCCGGCCGAGAAATTACGACCGTTCGAACGCAATACCAGTAACCGTACATTCGCATCTTTACTTACCTGCTCCAATGCGGCTAGCAACTCACCGATCATCACGTCATCAAACGCGTTGTGCACATCGGGACGATTCAACGTCAATGTCGCAACGTTACCTTGCTGTTCTAAGCTTATATATTGAAAGTTCATAACACCTCGGCTTACATGCGGAACACGCCGAACTTAGTGTCGGCAATCGGAGCGTTATTGGCGGCGGCTAGGCTCAAGCCCAACACCGTGCGCGTTTGCGCCGGGTCAATAATGCCGTCATCCCACAAGCGGGCTGAAGCATAGTAGGGATGGCCTTGCTTTTCATACTGTTCAACGATGGGTTGTTTCAGCTTTTTCTCAGCTGCCGCCGACATTTTCTCGCCTTTGCGGGCTAGGTTATCTTTGGTGACTTGCGCCATCACACCCGCCGCTTGTTCGCCGCCCATCACCGAAATACGCGCGTTCGGCCACATAAACATCAGCGTTGGGTCGTAGGCACGGCCGCACATGCCATAATTACCGGCGCCGTAGCTACCACCGATTAACACGGTAAACTTAGGTACTTGCGCACAACTAACGGCAGTCACCATTTTCGCGCCATGCTTGGCAATACCTTCTGCCTCGTATTTTTTACCGACCATAAAACCGGTAATATTTTGCAGAAACACCAAGGGGATCTTGCGCTGTGCACAAAGTTCAATGAAGTGTGCGCCTTTTTGGGCAGACTCCGAGAATAGAATGCCGTTATTGGCGACGATTCCTACCGGATAACCGTAAATACGTGCAAAGCCAGTGACCAAGGTGTTGCCATAGTTCTGTTTAAATTCATCGAAGTCGGAATCATCGACGACGCGAGCGATTACCTCACGCGCATCATAAGGCTTGCGCAAATCGGTGCCGACAATACCGTAGAGCTCTTCGGCCGCATAGCGCGGCGGCTTCACTGCCGAGGGTTGCAGTGGCTGCGCCGGAGTAAAATTAAGCCGTGCGACAGAACGTCGCGCCAATGCCAGGGCATGCTCGTCGTTCATCGCAAAATGGTCGGCAACACCCGAAATGCGCGTATGTACATCGGCGCCACCGAGTTCTTCAGCGCTAACTTCTTCACCGGTGGCAGCTTTGACCAATGGCGGTCCGGCCAAAAAGATGGTGCCTTGTTCTTTAACAATGATGCTTTCATCGGCCATCGCTGGCACATAAGCACCGCCGGCCGTACACAAACCCATGACGACGGCGATTTGTGGGATGCCTTTGGCAGACATATTCGCTTGGTTGAAGAAAATGCGGCCAAAATGATCCCGGTCTGGGAAAACCTCGTCTTGGCGTGGCAAAAATGCACCGCCAGAATCTACCAAGTAAATACAAGGTAAGTGGCAACGCTCGGCAATTTCTTGTGCGCGTAAGTGCTTTTTCACCGTTAATGGGTAGTAGGTGCCACCTTTGACCGTCGCATCGTTCGCCACGATCATGCATTGCACGCCTTCGACTTGTCCAATACCCGCAACTACGCCAGCTGCTGGAACCTCATCTTCATAACAATCCCACGCCGCAAACTGGCCAATTTCGAGGAACGGTGAGCCACTATCGAGTAGCTTTTCAATACGCTGGCGCGCCAGTAGTTTGCCGCGTGCGAGATGGCGTTCTTGATATTTGGGACCGCCACCTTGTTTGATCTGGGCAACCTTGGCGTAGAGATCGTCCACGACCTCCTGCATTGCCTTTTGATTGGCAATAAAGGTTTCATCTTTTACGTTGACCGAGCTATTCAGAACCGTCACAGGTATCTCCTTGCTTGAGCTAGTTACGCTGATTCGCTAAACAGTTCGCGACCAATCAACATACGGCGAATTTCTGAGGTGCCCGCACCAATCTCATATAATTTCGCGTCGCGCAATAAGCGCCCAGTAGGGTACTCGTTAATGTAACCGTTACCGCCCAGTAATTGAATTGCATCGAGTGCCAATTGAGTGGCTAATTCGGCAGCATACAAGATGGCTCCAGCGGCATCTTTACGCGTGGTCTCGCCACGGTCACAGCTTTGCGCCACAGCATACACATAAGCGCGTGCAGCATTGGTGCGGGTGTACATATCTGCGACTTTGCCCTGCACCAACTGGAACTGACCGATGCTTTGGCCAAACTGCTTACGGTCGTGAATATAGGGCACCACCACATCCAAACAGGCCTGCATAATTCCCAGCGGGCCCGCCGCAAGGACGGCACGTTCATAATCAAGACCACTCATCAGTACCGCAACGCCACCGTCGACTTCGCCCATGACATTTTCAACCGGGACTTTGCAGTCTTCGAACACCAGTTCACAGGTGTTTGAGCCGCGCATACCGAGTTTATCGAGTTTTTGCGCAGTGCGAAAACCACGAAAGTCTTTTTCGATAATAAATGCGGTGATACCGCGCGAGTTTTTCTCGGGGTTGGTCTTCGCATATACCACTAGCACATCGGCATCGGGACCATTGGTGATCCACATTTTATTGCCGTTGAGCACATAATGGTCGCCTTTGAGCTCAGCACGCAGCTTCATACTCACCACGTCCGACCCAGCGTTAGGTTCGCTCATTGCCAGTGCACCGACATGCTCACCACTGCACAGCTTAGGTAAATATTTTTGCTTTTGCGCCTCACTACCATTACGAGCGATTTGGTTCACACACAAGTTTGAGTGCGCACCATAACTCAAGCCCACTGAAGCAGAAGCGCGGCTAATTTCTTCCATGGCGATTACATGCTCTAAATAGCCTAAGCCGGAACCACCATATTGTTCAGGAACCGTCATGCCAAGTAGGCCGAGGTCACCCATTTTGCGCCACAGATCACTTGGGAATTCATTTTGCTCATCGATTTCTGCCGCACGCGGGGCAATCTCGTCGCGGGCAAACGCATTTACCGATTCGCGGATCATTTCGGCGGTTTCGCCGAGGCCGAAATTGAGGCTACTAAATTGATTAATCATACGGACTCCTGACTCACTGCTGGTGGTGTGCCTTGATCAAGCTCGCGCAGTTCATCGCGACAGCGCTCTTCAAGGTTACCGAGTTCAACTAATAGGACTTTGATATCTTCAAGCTGTTGATGCAGCGACGAACGCTTATCTTCAATCAGCTCTAAAACGGTATGTAACTGGCGAACACTACTGTTCTCCATGTCGTAAAGATCAAACAGACGCTTGGTCTCGGCAAGCGAGAATCCAAGGCGTTTACCACGCAAAATCAGTTTCAACCGCACCCGATCTTTGTTGGTATACAACCGCGTTTGACCTTGCCGAGTCGGGGTCAATAAACCTTGATCTTCGTAAAAGCGAATGCTGCGCGTGGTGATGTCAAATTCACGTGCCAGTTCGCCGATGCTGTAGGTGGTAATGTCTTTCATTTTTGCTTGCTTGTGGCTGTTGAGAGGGTTAAGCTTAATCCAAGTTGACGTTAACGTAAAGGTTAAAAGCGCGATTCGTCAATCGTCCGCTTCGCTGTTCGTCCGTGCTTCGCACTGTTCGTGTTTTCTTCGAACAGGGAGGCGCAGCCGACCATACGAACAGCGCAGCGCACGAATAGCGATACACGGTTTTTGAGGAGGGGGTTTTATGTCTGATGCAGTGGTGATTGTGGCGGCGAAGCGCACGCCGATGGGCGGCTTTCAAGGAAGCTTAAACGCGGTAGATGCGCCACATTTGGGGGCCCAAGCTATTAAAGCAGCCGTTGCTGCCAGTGGTTTAAGCGCTAGTGATGTGAACGAAGTCATTATGGGTAATGTGTTGCCAGCAGGCTTGGGTCAAGCTCCGGCACGTCAAGCGAGTCTTTATGCGGGCTTGCCGCAAAGTGCTGGCGCCACCACCATCAATAAAGTCTGTGGCTCGGGTTTGAAGGCGGTGATGTTTGCGCATGACTTGTTGCACGTCGGCTCGGCGGATGTGGTGGTAGCGGGCGGTATGGAAAGCATGTCAAACGCGCCGTATTTGTTGAAGAAAGCCCGTGCGGGTTTCCGCATGGGGCACGACACCATCTACGACCACATGATGTTGGATGGTCTAGAAGATGCCTACGAAGGCAAGGCCATGGGTTGCTATGCGCAGGGCACTGCTGATGAATACGGCTTAAATCGTGAAGCGATGGATGCTTTTGCGATTGAATCACTGACGCGTGCACAACAAGCTATTGCTGAGGGTGCCTTTGCCGAAGAGATTGTCGACGTCACTTATAGCACGCGCAAAGGCGAAGTCACGGTCAGTATTGATGAACAGCCGGGCAAAGCGATGCCGGAAAAAATTCCTGGTTTGCGCCCTGCGTTTGCCCAAGACGGTACTATTACCGCAGCGAACTCAAGTTCCATTTCAGACGGTGCTGCAGCCTTGGTTTTGATGCGCGAAAGCGACGCTAAAGCACGTGGTTTACAGCCGCTAGCTCGCGTTGTAGGGCATGCCACTCATTCGCAAGCGCCGGCAGAATTCACTGTGGCACCGATTGGCGCCATGACTAAGTTATTGAACAACATTGGTTGGAGTAAAGACGACGTTGATTTATGGGAAATCAACGAAGCTTTCGCCATGGTCACCATGTTAGCGATCAATGAAATGCAATTAGACCACGCCAAGGTGAACGTCCACGGCGGTGCTTGCGCGTTAGGTCACCCGATTGGCGCCAGTGGTGCACGCTTGCTAGTAACGCTATTGCACGCGCTCCGTCGCCACAACAAACAACGCGGCGTAACCTCGTTGTGTATTGGTGGTGGTGAAGCCGTTGCAGTTGCGGTTGAGCTGCTGTAAGCCTTAGCGCGGTTGGCGCGAAGCAAGCGCTACCGCGCCAAGTAAGACGATGGCACCGAGGGCAAGACGCCACCAGTTGACGTCTTGCCCCCAAAACGCAAAGTTAACCAGTAGTCCGGCGGGAATCAGCATGTTGTTCATGGTCGCTAATTGCGCGGTATTGACGCGTTTGCTGGCAAGGTTCCATGCCAAATAACCAACACCTGAGGCGACCAGTCCTAACCACAGTAAAATACCCCACTGGGTCGCTGTGGTAGGCATCATGGTAAAGTCAGCGAAACTGAACATAGCGAAGCCAGTAGTGAGCGCTGCACCGATAAAGAACAGTGCGAAAACATGCAATTGATTGCGTTCAGAGCCAAGTGGTAAGCGTTTATAAAATACCTGACCCGCGGCAAAGCAGAGGTTGGCGCTCTGAATCAACAAAAAGCCGATGAAGAAGTCGTCACTGAGTTGGTTGAAGCGGATCACGGCAGCGCCGACGACCGCCAATGCTGCTGCGAGCCACCAGCGCGCCGGTAAGTGTTTGCGTTGAAATAGAACTTCATCGACCAGCGTCACGTACAACGGGGTGAAGATAGTAAAGAGCAGTACTTCAGCGACGCTTAGGTACAAGAACGCATGATAAAGCAACAAGTACATGATGCCGATTTGAATGGCGCCAATGCCGGCTAATTGCAATTGGCGCAATAACGCTAGGCGGCGTGGCCGCCACAGCGGTAAAAACAATACTAGGGCAAGGGCCATACGAATAAAAACTGCGATGTAGCCATCGACGCGGCCAGCGAGGAATTCACCGATAAGTGAGAAGCTTGCAGCCCAGAGTAGGGTGACGGCCCAGAGTATCCACATAGTTTGCGGTCCTTGTTTGGTACGAATTTAAAACTGGCGATGACTATCGCGGTAATCGCTTGGGGCGAGCCCCATAACTTTTTTAAATAAGCGCGAAAAATAGTACGGGTCATCAAAACCAAGGCTTTGCGCAATCGCGCGCACCGTGTCGGTGCTGGTGTCGAGTTGCTGACACGCAAGTTTGATTTTGAGCTCGTTAAAGTAACGCATCGGCGAGGTGCCGGTGACGGTCTTAAATTTCTTCGCGAAATGATAGCGTGAAAGACCGACCACCGCAGCAAGATCGGCAAGATCAAGGTCACGATGGCTGTTGTCCTGCATGAAGCGTTCGAGGGCAAGCAGGTCGAAATCTTTGGCCGTGTGAGTTGTCTCAGTAAGTCCTGGCAGTTGCGCATATAAGTTTTGTAAGAGGGTAGCAGCCTGCACGGCGCGCTGCTTTTGCCAGCGCTGGTGTTGCAAGTTAAGCAAATCGGTCACGCTTGGTAACAGACTACGCCAGTTTTGCAGGGCTAGACTAAATTGTGGTGGTGCTAGACCAAGTAAATCCATGCTTTTTGTCGCTGCGCTACCGCTAAAGTGCGCCCAGTAAATGCTCCATGGTTCTTGCGCATCGGCGTAGTAGGCATGGGCAAAGCCAGCCGGTAATAGCAACAATTGCCCGCTGCTGAGGCTACCATATTGCCAGCTGTCGGCGGTCTGGACGCGGTAGTGACCGCGGCCACGATGACAAAATATCAGCAAATGGTCGGTGTGCTGCGTTCTTTCAACATGATGCTCAGCGGCACTGAGATAATGGCCATAGGCCAACGGATAAAAGTGGCGACTCAACGGATGGGTCGCTAAGTAACTGGTAAGCTCGAGCGGCAACACCACGCGAGAACTACCGGCAGGAAGTGGCCAGCTGGACGGTTGGCTCATCGGTCTTGCACCTAACAAATGACAATTTTGTCCATTATAGGGGCAATAATGTTAATGTTAAAGCGGCGTGTTCAGTGCTTAAATACGCGGCATAGCAACCATTCAGAACAACGAGGTATTTCTAATGAGTAAAAAAGTTCCACTTTATATCGGGGGCGAATTTGTCCAGTCGAAGTCTGACAAATGGATCGATGTGACGAATCCGGCGACCCAAGAAGTGATTGCGCAAGTGCCTTGTGCGACCCAAGACGAAATGGCTGCGGCAGTTGCCAGCGCCAAACAAGCCTTTTTAACTTGGAAGGAAGTACCGGTTTCTGAGCGCGCACGCGTGATGATGCGCTATCAAGCACTATTAAAAGAACACCACGATGAAATCGCCGAGATCTTGGCGAGCGAAACCGGTAAAACCTTTGACGATGCCAAAGGTGATGTTTGGCGTGGCATTGAAGTTGTTGAACACGCAGCCAATATTCCATCATTGTTGATGGGTGAGACGGTAGAGAACGTGGCACGCGGCATTGATTCGTACAGCTACACGCAACCTTTGGGTGTCTGTGCAGGTATCACCCCGTTCAACTTCCCAGCGATGATTCCACTGTGGATGTTCCCATTGGCTATCGCCTGCGGTAACACCTTTATTTTAAAACCATCTGAACAAGATCCACTGACGCCAACGCGCTTGGTAGAGCTGTTCGAGCAAGCTGGCGCGCCAAAAGGCGTGTTGCAAGTGCTGCATGGTGCCAAGGAGCAAGTTGATTTTATTCTGGATGAACCGGCGATTCGGGCTATTTCATTCGTCGGCTCAGTACCGGTCGGTCAATATATCTATCGCCGTGGTACCGAGAATATGAAACGTGTACAAGCCTTTGCTGGCGCGAAGAACCACTGTGTGATCATGCCTGATGCGAACAAGAGCCAAGTGATTAGCAATTTGGTAGGTGCTTCGGTAGGTGCTGCGGGTCAACGTTGTATGGCTATTTCAGTTGCGGTATTTGTTGGCGCGGCGCAAGAGTGGATTCCAGAAGTCGCGGCCGAGTTGGCAAAAGTTCGTCCTGGTGCATGGGACAACAAAGACGCCGCTTACGGCCCACTGATCAGCCCACAAGCAAAACAGCGCGTCGAAAACTTTATTGAGCAAGGGGTGAAAGAAGGCGCCGAACTCTTAGTTGACGGTCGGAACTGTCAGGTCGAAGGCTTCCCTAACGGCAACTGGGTTGGACCGACCATGTTCAGTGGTGTCACAACCGAGATGGAAATCTATAAAAACGAAATCTTTGGTCCCGTATTATGTGCAACTGGCACCGATACTCTCGAAGATGCGATTGCGTTGGTGAATGCCAACCCTTACGGTAATGGTACCTCGATTTTCACTGCGAGTGGCGCTGCTGCACGCAAATACCAACATGAAGTTGAAGTGGGCCAAGTCGGTATTAACATTCCGATTCCGGTGCCACTGCCGTTCTTCTCATTCACTGGCTGGAAAGGTTCATTCTTTGGTGACTTGCATGCTTACGGTAAGCAAGCTGTGCGCTTCTATAGCGAGACCAAAACCATTACTGCGCGTTGGTTCGAAAGCGATATTGCTGATGCCAACGGGCCAAATATGACGATTCACTTGAAGTAATTGGAGTACCGCATGGATTTCAATTTAACCGATGATCAACAAGCCTTTGTCGACACGGCGCGTGCCTTTGCTGATAAAGAATTAGCACCTTTTGCAGCGGAGTGGGACGAACAGTCCCACTTTCCTGTCGAAGTGTTCCGTAAAGCCGGTGAAATGGGCTTTATGGGTATGTACACCCCAGAATCGGCAGGTGGTTTTGGCATGAGCCGACTCGACGCTGCGCTGATTTTTGAACAGCTAGCGACGGGGTGCACCGCGACCACCGCAATGATGACCATTCATAACATGGTGGCATGGATGATTGGTTCATTCGCCAAGCCCGAAGTGATTGAGCAGTGGGTACCAGAGCTGGTGACCGGTGAGAAACTGGGCTCGTACTGTTTGACCGAACCGGGTTCAGGCTCTGATGCTGCAAGCTTGCGCACGACCGCTAAGCGCGACGGCGACGACTACGTTTTGAACGGCTCGAAAATGTTTATCTCGGGTGCAGGCAGCACCGATGTCTTGGTAGTGATGGCGCGGACCGGCGAAGCTGGGCCCAAAGGCATTTCAGCATTCGTGGTGCCAGCTGACGCTGAAGGCATCAGTTACGGTAAAAAAGAAGCGAAAATGGGCTGGAATGCACAGCCAACCCGCTTAGTTACGTTGGAAGATGTGCGCATTCCGGCGCAGAACCTGTTAGGCGAAGAAGGCGAAGGCTTTAAGTTTGCTATGATGGGACTCGACGGCGGGCGCATCAATATTGCGGTTTGTTCGGTGGGTACGGCGCAAGCGGCACTGGATACGGCGCGCAACTACATGCTCGAACGCACGCAATTTGGCAAGCAGTTGGGACACTTCCAAGCCTTGCAATTCAAGCTTGCGGATATGGCGACCGAGCTCGTTGCAGCACGACAAATGGTGCGCCTCGCAGCGTTCAAAGTGGACAGCGATGATGCCGATAAAACCACTTACTGTGCCATGGCCAAACGTTTTGCCACCGACGTCGGTTTTCAAGTCTGTAACGAAGCGCTACAGATCCACGGTGGCTACGGTTATATCAAAGAATACCCATTGGAGCGCCATGTGCGTGATGTCCGTGTGCACCAGATTCTCGAAGGCACCAACGAAATCATGCGCGTGATTATCGGTCGCCGTTTACTTGCTGATATCGATCGCGCCATTTTATAGGCGCTCAGCAATCGCAAGGAGAAGCAAATGACAGATGCACAAACAAAAGTCGTGCAATTTGAAGAGCGCACTACCGAGTGTGGTAAACGCCTCGGTATCGCGCGCTTGAATTCGGAAAAATCACTGAATGCCTTGAGTCTTGACATGATTCAGCTGCTGCAACCGCAGTTGGAGCAGTGGGCGGGCGATGATGACATCGCCGCAGTATGGCTTGAAGGTGCTGGCGAAAAAGCCTTCTGTGCGGGTGGTGATATCGTTGCCATGTACAACGCCATGCGTGATCAGCCCGGTGAACTGGTGGACGAAGTCGCTGACTTTTTTAGCCAAGAATATCGCTTAGATTACACCATTCATGCCTTTCCTAAGCCGTTTATCGTCTGGGCCGATGGTATCGTCATGGGCGGTGGTATGGGGCTGATGAACGGCGCCAGTCATCGCATCGTTACAGAGCGCTCATTGCTTGCTATGCCGGAAGTCACCATTGGCTTGTATCCAGACGTTGGCGCTACGCACTTTTTGAATCAAATGCCGGAAGGTTGTGGTTTGTTCCTTGGTCTCACCGGTGCGCATATGAACGCCAGTGATGCGCAGTTCTTGCATCTTGCCGATCATTTTGTCGCCAGCGAGCGCAAGCAACAGGTGTTGGATGCGCTTAGCGCGATTCAGTGGGGGGAAACCGCCAGTTTGAATCAACAGAAAGTCAGCGATGTGTTGCAACAGTTGGGCAATGAAGATGCCAAGTTGCGTCCAGCGGGGCAAGTTGAAGCGCAACATGACCTGATCAAGCAACTCACTGCGGGTGACGATGTGGTAAGCGTGGTCGAGGCGATTACGACGCATGAGAGCGATGACAAATGGCTCAGTCGTGCGAGTAAAACGCTTGCCAGTGGCTGTCCGATGACGGCGCACTTAGTGTGGAACCAATTGCACTTAGGCAAAGACTTAAGTTTGCCCGATTGCTTCCGATTGGAACTGACATTATCAGTGAAATGCGCAACCCGCGGTGATTTTGCTGAAGGCATTCGCGCACTGCTGATTGATAAAGATAAGCAACCTAAATGGCAACATACCTCGGTGGCTGAGGTGAGTGCGGAAGAGGTAGATGCATTCTTCACTTCACCATGGCAACAGGGTGAACATCCACTTGCCGATTTAGGTGCATAAGCTCAAGAACGACAGGAACAAATTATGGCTACAGTAGGATTTATTGGTCTTGGCAATATGGGCGGTCCGATGGCGGCCAATCTGGTCAAGGCTGGACATCGCGTGACTGTTTTTGATTTGTCTGAAGAGGCATTAACTCAAGCTGAAGCGGCAGGTTGTCAGCGCGCTAGGCAACTTGTTGAAGTCTGCCGTGATGCTGATTTTGTGATTAGCATGCTGCCGGCCGATCATCACGTCGAGGGCGTTTATTTAGGCGAGCAAGGCTTGCAACATAGGTTGGATAAGTCGACCTTGGTGATTGACTGCAGCACTATCAGCGCCGAAACCGCGCGCAAGCTTGGCGCCGAACTTGCCGCTGCGGGTATAGCCTTTATCGATGCGCCGGTATCCGGCGGTGTCGGTGGGGCGAAAGCCGGTACCTTGACGTTTATTTGTGGCGGCGCTGAAAGCAGCGTTGAACGCGCTCGCGAAGTGCTCAATGCCATGGGTAAAAATGTGTTCCGCGCCGGTGACGCCGGAGCGGGGCAAGTCGCTAAGATCTGCAACAACATGCTGTTGTCAGTATTAATGGCTGGTACTTCTGAGGCCTTGCAATTGGGCATTGCCCATGGCTTGGATCCGCAAGTGTTGTCAGAAATCATGTTGCAAAGCTCGGGTCGCAACTGGACGCTCGAAGTTTATAATCCGTGTCCTGGAGTGATGGACACTGTACCATCGAGTAATGGTTATCAAGGTGGCTTTATGGTTGACTTGATGGCGAAAGATTTGGGCTTGGCGCAACAAGCTGCGTTGCGCAGTGGGGCTAGCACGCCAATGGGTTCACTGACCTTGAATTTGTATCGTAGTTGGGCACAACTAGGCCATGGTCGGGAAGATTTCTCGAGCATTTTCAAGTATGTTACGCCGGCAACGAAGAAGTAGGAGAGAACATGGATATTGCAACCAGTACGATCGTCATCACCGGCGGTGCACAAGGCTTGGGCCGTGCGATGGCAGAGCATTTTGCGGCGGCCGGCGCAGCCTTGGCGTTAATTGATATGAACCAAGAAACCTTGACTGACGCTGAAACGATTTGTCGTGATAAAGGCGCCCGTCAGGTTAAAGGCTATGTAGCGAACGTCACTGACGAAGCTGCGGTTGAACAGGTATTCAATGACATTGCTGCGGAATTTGGTGGTATCAATGTATTGATTAACAACGCTGGCATTTTGCGTGATGGCATGCTGATCAAGTGCAAAGATGGTGAAATTACACATAAAATGCCACTGCAACAGTTTCAGTCAGTATTAGATGTGAACCTGACCGGTAGCTTCTTGTGCGGGCGTGAAGCCAGTGCACACATGGCCAAAGCGGGTAAAGGTGGCGTGATCATCAATATCTCTAGCGTGGCACGCGCCGGTAACATTGGCCAAACCAACTATGCGGCGACTAAAGCCGGCGTGGTGGCGATGACGGTTACTTGGGCGCGGGAATTAGGTCGGTTTGGCATTCGTTGTGGTGCCATCGCTCCGGGCTTTATCGAAACGCCAATGACGGCGCAGATGAAACCAGAGGCGATCGAACGTGCGCTCAGCATGGTGCCTTTACGTCGCTGGGGGCAGCCTGATGAAATCGCACATAGTGCCCGTTACATCATTGAAAATGACTTTTTCAGTGGACGTGTGATAGAAATAGACGGAGGCGTCCGACTGTAACTGGTAACTCATGCGAAAATTACCCCCACTGAATGCATTAAAAGCCTTTGAAGCCGCTGCGCGGCACTTAAGTTTTACCCGTGCAGCGGACGAACTGTTCGTCACCCAAGCTGCGGTGAGTCACCAAGTCAAAGGCCTTGAAGATTTTTTGGGGGTAAAGCTATTTATTCGCCGCAATCGCTCGTTGTTGCTGACCCCTGAAGGACAGACCTACTATCTCGAGCTGAAAGAAATCTTCGATCATATGCTGCAAGCCACCGAGCGCGTCAAAAGTGCTTCGGAACGTGGCTCTCTTACCATTAGTTTACCGCCCAGCTTTGCCATTTTGTGGTTTGTACCGCGCTTGAGTCGTTTTCGCGAGGCTTATCCAGAAATTGACGTACGCATCCGTGCGGTCGATGAGGTCGATGGTTCACTGACTGACGATGTCGATGTGGCTATCTATTACGGCTCGGGCAAGTGGCCAGGTTTACGCGCCTACAAACTGCACAATGAGTATTTATTGCCAGTATGTTCACCGTTGCTGTTGAACGGCACCAAGCCTTTGCGCGAACCCGCTGATTTGCTAAATCACACGCTGCTGCACGATGAAACCCGCAACGCATGGAAAGATTGGTTTAAGTTGGTGGGGATCGACAAAAATAAAGGGGATAATGGGCCGGTATTTAGTCACTCTAATTTGGCACTCAAAGCGGCAGTGCATGGACAGGGGATAGCGCTTGCAAACAACGTGCTAGTGAAACCTGAAATCGATGCCGGTCATTTGATTCAAATATTTCCAGAAGTTTTACCACGGGAAAAATCTTTTTATCTGGTTTGTCGTGACTCTCAAGCAGAAGTAGGTAAAATCGCCACCTTTCGCGGCTGGTTGTTGCAAGTAGTCGAAGAGGAAGAGGAAGCCGATGACTAAATCAGAGAAGCCCACACAGCGAGTTGCAGTGCAGCGTGATAATCCGCAAGGCGCGATTCGTATTATCTTTGCGCACGGAGCTGGTGCTGGTTTACAGAGCGATTTTATGCAGTTTTTTGCGCTCGGTTTAGCCTTTCATGACGTCGATGTTGTGCGCTTTAATTTTCCGTACTGGCAGCAGTTTATGGACTCAGGTGTACGTCGACCACCGAATCGCATGCCGGAACTAGAACATAGTATGCTGACTGTCGCACAGCAGTTTGACGATGCGAAGCCGACGTTTTTAATGGGTAAATCCATGGGCGCGCGGGTCGCTTTCCGAGTCGCTGATGAAGTTCAAGCACGTGGCGCTATTGCGCTGGGTTTCCCGTTTCATCCAGTCGGCAAACCACAACAATTGCGGGTCGATGATTTGCGCAACCAACGCAAGCAGAATTTAATAATTCAAGGCAGCCGCGATGCTTTCGGTAAGTCCGCGGAAGTTGCCACTTACGCGTTGCCCAAGAATCTTGAGTTACATTGGTTGGAACACGGTGATCATAGTTTTGAGCCAACCAAACGCAGTGGCATTGAGCGGCGTGATTTATGGCAGGCTGCCATAGATCGGGTCAGCGATTTTGTTCAGAAACACCTTTAGAAAGAGAAAAGAAACCTTATGAGTGGACTTGTTGCCTATTGTCGGCCTGGTTTTGAGAGTGATTGTGCCGCAGAATTGCAGGAAAAAGCTGCGGTACTCGGCAGCTTTGGCTATTGCCAAACCAAGGCGCAACAAGGCTATGTCATTTATCGTTGTGCTGCTGAAGAAGCTGAGCATTTGGCCAAAAAATTAGCCTTGAGCGAGCTTATATTCTCGCGGCAGTTCATGGCGATTTTAGCTGAAATCGACGACTTACCGAGCGAAGACCGAGTGACACCCTTGCAACTTGCGTTGTTAGATGAACAAGTCACCGAAAATTTTGCCGGAGTTAAGCCAGCGGGAGATTTGCGGGTCGAAACACCTGATACCAATGCCGGCAAGGAACTCACCAAATTCTGCCGTAAGTTCACGGTACCGCTGCGCCAAGGTTTGCGTAAAGCCGGTTGGATGACACCACAAGTCAGTGATCGTCGACCGACGCTGCATGCGTTTTTTATTAGTAATCAGCATGTCATTTTGGGCTTTTCGTTCAGCTTTAATCAGTCGCCTTGGCTAATGGGCATACCGCGTTTGCGCATGCCAAGCGATGCACCGAGTCGTTCGACCTTGAAGTTAGATGAAGCTTTTCAAGTGTTTATTCCGGCCCACGAGCGTGAAGAACGAGTGCAATCTGGTATGAACGCTGTCGATTTGGGTGCGGCTCCAGGCGGTTGGACTTATCAATTGGTGCGTCGTGGCATGATGGTGCAAGCGGTCGACAATGGACCAATGGCGGAAAGCTTGATGGACACAGGGCAGGTCAAACACATTCGCGAAGATGGTTTTCGTTACCGCCCGAAAAAGAAGAATGTGACTTGGTTGGTCTGCGATATGGTGGAAAAGCCGAGCCGCGTCGGCGAACTCATGACTTCATGGATCCTTGAAGGGGATTGCAAAGAAGCCATTTTTAATTTGAAGTTACCGATGAAACGTCGCTATGCAGCAGTTGCTGAATATTTGGCCCAAATGAAAGAAACCTTGAGCACCGAAGGTCGCGGGCGTTTTGAATTACAGGCGAAACAGCTCTATCACGATCGTGAAGAGATCACCGTGCATTTGCGCTGGCTCTAACTGGGTTGCTAAAATTCTTGATAATCTTCGTAAGCATCGGCTCCCCAAGCAATAAGGGAGCCGTTTTTGAATAACAGCGGCGTACATTCATCGCGCGTGGTAATGCCATCGGATTTCACGTGATGGGTACGATAAAACAGCACCAACACTTCTTCTCCGGCAGGTGTGGCTTTGGCCTCGCTGATGTCAGGCGAACCGAGCACACGAATCACGTCTTCTTTTGACAGCCCAAGATTGAGCTGGCCAATCTGCTTCAAGTTAAAAGTCTCGCGCTCTTGCCAACTCATGTTGTCGGGGTCAGCTTGATAGACCGCCAGAATAAGCGCAGTTGCTGCCAAATAAATGACAAATCCGATGATGACAATTTTCGCCATTTTTGACATAAACCGCGCTCCTTAACCGCTTAACTTGTTACTCTTTAGTCGGTAATCACTCGATAACAAGGATGATATACCGAACCAGGCAGCTTCATGCGACCTTGCTCGACGAATGCGCGTAACAATACGTCGAGTTTCCGCATCATCTCTTTTTCGCCATGAATTTCGAACACACCGTTGGCACGGATGGCGCGAATCCCTTCATCTTTCACGTTACCTGCCACAATCGCTGAGAATGCACGACGTAAGTCAGCAGCCAATAATTGTGGCGCTTGATCGCGATGTAAATTCAAATTCGCAACGTTGTCATGGGTTGGCGTGAACGGACGCTGGAATGGCTCGTCAATGTGTAAAGTCCAGTTGAAACAATACGAGTCACCCGTGCCACGACGATATTCTTTTACTGCATGCGTACCATCGGCCATAAAACGAGCCACTGCGACCGGATCATCGACAATGATGGTGTACAGTTTACGCGCTTCTTCACCTAGTGTGGCAACCACAAAATCATCGATAGCTTCAAAGTAGCCTTTGCTGCTCGCTGGACCGGTTAACACCACCGGCAATACTTGCTTGTCATTATCAGGGTGCATCAAGATGCCGAGCAAGTAGAGGAGCTCTTCAGCGGTACCTGCACCGCCTGGGAAGATAACGATACCGTGCGCACAACGCACGAAGGCCTCAAGGCGCTTCTCGATATCCGGCATGATGATAAGTTCGTTCACAATAGGATTCGGTGGCTCAGCGGCAATGATGCCTGGCTCAGTAAAACCTAAGTAACGGCCATCGGTGATCCGCTGCTTGGCATGACCGATGGTGGCTCCTTTCATCGGGCCTTTCATCGCTCCCGGACCACAACCGGTACAGACGTTAAGTGCACGTAGACCAAGGTGATAACCAACTTCTTTGGTGTACTTATATTCCACTTCGTTGATCGAGTGGCCACCCCAACAAACAATCACGTTCGGATCTAGGTTAGGCTGCACCACTTGTGCGTTACGCAGAATGTCAAACACTACGTGGGTGAGGGTATGTGTATCTGCGGTTTCCAACGTTTGCGCGTTATAGCGCTCACCGGTAAATAGGATGTCGCGCAGCACGGCTTCCACCAGCTCTTGCATACCAACAATTAATTTACCATCAACAAAGGCTTCTTCTGGCGGATTGACAAGTTCCAACTGCACACCGCGCTCACATTTGATGACATTGACGTCAAAATCGTCGTATTTATTAAAAATTTCTTCACTACTATCGGTGTTACTGCCAGCGTTAAGAACCGCTAGACAGCAGTTACGGAATAAACGATACAGTTGTTCGTCGCTTGACTCTTGTAAACGGTCAATTTCTAGTTGCGACAGCAAACTCATGCTGCCACGGGGTGAAATAGTTATTTTCATTCTCTTGTTTTTCCTTCATTTTCTTTTTACTGACGGCTCAAGCGCATCCTGTTTGGAGCCGTATCTTCGGTCGCGCGGAAGGGATTGATATCAAGGCCTCCGCGCCGAGTGTAGCGGGCATAAACCGACAATCGGTCAAGGTCTAGCCGCTGGGTGAGATCCATGAAAATTCGTTCGACACATTGTTCATGAAACTCATTATGATTGCGAAACGACACAATATACTGCAACAGAGCAGTGTGGTCGATGGCGCGCCCGGTATAGCTAATGTAAAGCGATCCCCAATCGGGCTGGTTGGTGATCAGACAATTCGATTTCAGTAAGTCACTATATAACTGTTCAGTGACACGTTCATGACTTGCGTGGCGTAATAAGTATGGCGCATAGTCGTAGGTACTGATGGCCACGCTAGGATCGTCTAGACATTGGCCTTGCCATTGACCGACCAGATGCTGTGCATCATTCAGTTGCAGCAATTTGACGGTTACTGGAGCACCGGCACAGGCACTCAGATCAATCGTCATTTGCGCTGCCACAGCCTCCCACGAAGGCCACTGGCTTTGATTAAAGCTATTCAAATAGAGTTTGAACGACTTTGATTCAATTAAATTAGGGCTGGTACAAGGTACGAAAAATTGCGCTATGGCAACTTGCGGTAAGCCGTTGGGCTGCAGCCAAGAGACTTCGTAGCCGGTCCACTCATCGTGGCCGAAAAAGGGTAGTTTGCTTGCTTCGACGATACCGATGGGGGTACGGTTTAACTGCCGTGCTACCGGTTGCAAAAGACTTGCATCATAGTGTTCAGGGTAGGCCGTTGCTTGCCCCAAATTTAGATGCGCGAGTGGATTATCATGCGTGCCTTGCTTCATTGCTATCGTTTACCTTGCTAAACTCTGTTTTTCAGCCAGTCGACCATTGTACCTGTGGTGCGCAGCAGATGCTAGTTGTGACGCCTTAACTACGAGTGAGTAAAAGATGACGATCAGTTCCGCCTTAGACGCTCTATTAGTGCGCTACCAAGAGGCCTATCAACAAGCCGCAGTTCCGCTAATGACCGAAGCGAACGGTGATTGGCAAGCGCCTATTTATGTTGGTGCGCCGACCCTAGTTGATGACACAATTGAGTTCGTTCAGTGGCAGCCAGTACGCCAAGCGCAAGCATTGGATTTCAGTGCACTCATGAACGCGTTGGAGCAACCTTTTCATCAAGATTTTGTGGAGTATTTTAGTCGTTGGTTCAGTGCAGACCTAGCGGTGTCCTGGCAACAACATCCGTTTTGGTTGTTGCACATGCACGGCGCAGAAGATGCAGAAAGGATGCTCAGCAATCAAGCTGGACACGTACTGATGAAGCGACGTTTACGCCAGCCGATGACTTTGTTTTTGGGGATTGCTGAGGAGTCTGACGATCTACTGATTACCCTTGATAACGAGAGTGGTGCGGTAGGCCTTGAGTTTGTAGGACAAAATCAGCATGAAACGCTGGCAGCAAACCTTGCCGAGTTTCTTGCTAAAACCACACCAAGAGTAGTGGAATTCGAGCACTGAATCGGCTAGTTTGTAGGCAACCCTATAAAACAAGCCAACAGAATAATTTAACAAGGTGCAAAGCAATGACACTCATAAAAACAGAAACAAAAAGTGAATTGCGTTATTTGGTTGCTGAAGAACTAAAATTGGCTGCTTCGCTGTTATACCAGGCGTATCACGACGATCCATTGTTAATGTCGTTGTTTAACGCCAAAGCCGATAACGAAGAATACGAAAAACGCTTACGCGCTACGATCCGTGAAGAGCTGATGGCATTTTGGGAAGCTGAGCAACCGATGATTGGTTTGTTTGCTGGCGATTCACTCATCGGTGTCGTTTGTATGACAATGCCTGGCAAGAGTTTCGGACCAGGCCGTTACTGGCATTGGCGTTTGAAAATGCTGCTGACAGCTGGCTATGTGAGCACTAAACAGCTGGTTGAAAAAGAAAGTTTGATTCAGCAAGCCATCGCCGACAAACTCGCGCTTGAGCACTATCACATGCTGGCGTTTATTGCGGTTAATCCGCGTTATCAGCAACAAGGCTGGGGTGATGTATTAGTGCGAGCAGCGCAGCAAGCGTTGCAGGATGAGCCAAAGTCACAGGGTATCGCTTTGTTGATTACCCAGCCGGAACATCAATCACTATTCAAACAGCATCACTACGAACAAATCACCACGTTAAAGATTGGTGAGGTTGCAGGTGAGCTGTTTTTCTGTCAAAGACAGCAGGTCGTGAACGAAGCGGAAGAGGTCGCTAATGGCACAGCAGTTTAATAGTTTTCGCGAGTTTTATCCGTACTATCTGGCCGAACATAGTGACCCACGATGTCGTGCCACTCACTATGTAGGTAGCACCTTGGTATTGCTGATTCTTATAGCCAGTGTCGCCTTAGGGCAATGGTTGTGGCTGTTATGGATTCCCGTAGCCGGTTATGGCTTTGCTTGGATCGGTCACTTTTTCTTTGAGCACAATAAACCAGCCACTTTCAAACATCCGTGGTATTCCTTACTCGGTGACTGGGTTATGTATTTTGACTTCTGCAAACGGGTGCTCACCGGAAAAAGTTATTCTGGTAGCCGATAGACTGGCGTCTCCACTTTTAACAGTCGCAGGTTCAGCATCTGAATTTCGCCTTCATAGCGATGCTCACGATCGCTGCTGAAGGCGAATTGATAGCGACTCAACCAACCTATATGGCGGCCATGCCGCGCAATCTTGCCGCCTTGCCAGGCGATATCTAAGAATTGTAATTGATGCTGTTGGCAATAACGCTGTGCATGAACTTTAGCGATTTCTGCTTGGCGTCGCCCTTGCCAAAATAGCAGCGCAATGAAGAGCAGAATTAGGAGTAAGAGTGCATCGGCTAAGACCATTTTAATGACGCCCGATAAATTGTTGCCACGCTTGGCGAATGCTTTGGGGTAAATCGTCGCGTTGCAAGGTGACCATGAGGTGTGGGCGCAGACTTGGTAAACGCAACAAATCGCTGATGAGCGCGGCAAAAACATTATTGTCTTGAGCCGCAAGTGCTTGCAGTAAAACTAGCAACGCAACATGCTTAGTTTGTAACGGATCAAAGGCCTGCCATAGACGCGCGCAGCAGATCACTAACTCGTCAACACTTGCAGTAGGTAGGAGCGTATTCAGCAAGGTCACTACCGCGGCATGATTGCTTTGACTGGCAAGGCTACGTAACAGGTCAGCACGCAACTCACTTCGTTTTGGCGCCTGCGTTAATTGATGAACTAGCGGTGCGACCATAGCGTCGGGGAGTTGTTGATGCTCGAGGGCGATGGCCAAGGCTTGTCGCAAGGGCACTGGGTACGCAGCGAAACGATCAGCGATGGCATGCTGACACTGGGGTAATTCGGCTAAACGCGCGCAGACATCGTGCAGCCCTTGTACGCCGAGTTGTTGCCAGTCATCCGGCTGCTGCAAAATCAACTGAGCTTTGGCAAAGTGTTGCGAGGGTTCGCGCTGCCAACGTTGACTCAACTGCGCGTGCAATGCTGCACGCTTTTCTTCAGCAGGGGTAAACAGAAAAGGACTTTGTTGCAGTTGCTGCTGTTGCGCATCGTCCAATGCGTGGGTGATTTGATTACCAAGCAAGGTCAAAACGCTGGTCACGAACTGAAGTACCTGAGCTTGCTCAAGTAAACCGCGCTCATCAACGGGAAATTTAAGAAACCAAAGGTAGGGTTCTTGTCGTTGGTCTGCCAGCTGTGGCCAAAACACTACGGCAAAGCAAGCGTGACCTTGTACCGGATATGGATAGGGCGCTTGTTGCTGCTCAATCGCGCGAAAGGTGTCCGCATCGATACTTTGGATACGGCGGCCAAGATCATAGCAAACAAAGGCACTTTGGCCCTGTTCGAGTAATTCAGAGAGAGTAGAAATGCTCATTAAACTTGCATCGCAGGTCATTTTGCTGAAAGATGTGCGCCATTATAACGATTAAACCGTCGTGGAGGTAGTAATGGACCAACGACAACGTGCAGCACGCTTACTTGAACGCATTGAAGCCGAGCTTCATTGTTTGGGTTTATGGCAATCCGAGTACCCAGCAGCGCATCAGTTGCAGAGCACTGAGCCGTTTGCTATCGATAAACTCGACTTTCACCAATGGTTGCAATTTATTATGTTGCCACGCATGTGGGATGTTGTAGATGGTGAACATCCGTTGCCACAAAACATTGCGGTGAGCCCAATGGCGGCACATGTCTATCGCAATGAGCTTGAGAATCATGAGGGTTTGATTGTGATCCTACGCGAGTTTGATGAGTTACTCAGTGGTACTGACCCGCTCGCTGAAGATGTCTGATCCACTTCCCATTGTTTTTCAAGACGACGTTGTTATTGCCATAGATAAGCCAAGCGGCTTGTTGGTGCATCGCAGTTGGCTGGCAAAAGACGCCACCACGTTCGCGTTACAACTGGTCCGCGACCAGATTGGGCAACGGGTGTATCCAGTGCATCGTCTCGATCGCCCCACCTCTGGCATTTTACTGTTTGCCAAGTCTGCCGAGATTGCCCGCGAGTTGTCGACCGCCTTTAGTGAGCGCCAAGTTGAAAAACAATATCATGCCGTGGTGCGTGGTTATTTAGGCGATGGTGAGCTGGATTATGCGTTAACCGAAGAGTTGGACAAGGTCGCTGACCGCGATGCTGATCAAGACAAAGCACCACAACCAGCACAAACGCTTTATCGTTGCCTGGCGCAGGTCGAATTACCCTTTCAAGTTAGTAAAAAGCATGCGACGAGTCGCTATTCGCTGATGCAATTACAGCCGAAAACCGGCCGCAAGCACCAATTACGTCGGCATATGTCACATTTGCGCCACCCGATAATCGGCGATACCCGCCATGGGGACGGGCGTCACAACAAATTCTTTCGTGAACACTTTGGTTTGCAACGTTTGTTGCTAGCGGCAACTGGACTTAAATTTACGCACCCAGTCAGTGGTGAAGTGCTGAACTTAAGTCTGCCGATTCCGCCAGACTTAAGTCAGTTATTTGATAAGCAGAACTAATCTATCGCACGCAACAGTTCGTTAATGCCGACTTTCGCGCGCGTTTTCGCATCTACTTTCTTGACGATAATCGCTGCATACAAACTATGGCTGCCGTCTTTACTAGGTAGCGTGCCCGGTACGACCACTGCGCCGGCTGGCACGCGGCCATAGTGAATTTCACCAGTTTCACGATCAAAAATCCGGGTGCTTTGGCCGATGTACACGCCCATCGAGATGACTGCACCCGTCTCGACAATAACGCCTTCGACGATCTCTGAGCGGGCACCGATAAAGCAGTTGTCTTCAATGATGGTTGGGCTCGCTTGCAGCGGTTCAAGCACACCACCAATACCGACGCCACCCGACAGATGCACGTTCTCACCGATTTGTGCACACGAGCCTACGGTGGCCCAAGTATCGACCATGGTGCCGTTACCAACATAGGCGCCTATATTGACATAAGACGGCATGAGCACAACATTGCGACCAATATAAGCGCCTTTGCGCACCATGGCTGGCGGTACGACACGCATGCCTTCAGCACGAAAACGGGCGTCGTCATAGCCACCAAATTTACTGTCGACCTTATCAAAAAAGCGTGTTTCGCCGCCGTTCATCAGATGATTGTCCTGAATGCGAAACGACAACAATACGGCTTTTTTCAACCATTCATTGACCACCCACTCGCCGTTTTGCTTTTCCGCGACGCGTTGTTGACCGCTATCAATACTTTTAATAACAGTTTCTAAATCTTCCCGCAGTTGTGTAGGTACTTTACTCGGTGAGAGTTCGGCGCGCGCCTCGAAAGCAGCCTCAATGCGTGCTTGCAGTTCAGTCATGATGATCCTCTAATGCTCGGCTAAAGTTGCGATAATTTGTTCACGTAAACGTTGCCGCTCAGTCTCATCAAGCGGTGTATTACGTGCGGTAGTGATAATAAATAGGTCTTCGGCTTGTTCGCCGACGGTAGAAATTTTGGCCGTTAAAATGTTTAGCTCTAATTGTTGCAGTACCTTGGCAACCCGTGCCACCAGTCCAGGGCGGTCAAGCGCCGTGAGTTCAAACGCAGTGCGGCGGGCATTGCGACTAGGTACAAATTCGATTTTGGTTTTTACTTTAAAGCTACGCAAACGACGCGGAATCCGCCGTTGTGTGCTGGGCGCGCCACGACGGCCACGCAAAACATCGTGTAATTCCTGCTTCAGCGCTTCAATGCGCCGCGCGTCGGTCAGCGGTTCACCATCTTCCTGCAAGACGACGAAGGTGTCCATGACAAAGCCATCACGTGTGGCAAGGATCTGGGCATCGTGGATACTCAAATTTTGATGATCCAGCACGGCTGCGACCTCGGCGAACAAATGTTCGTGCTCAAGGTGGTAAATAAATAACTCGGTGGTGCCTTGCCGCGTCTCGTCACCCACTAGTATCAAAGGGAGCAGTTCATCGTCAGCGACCGCCAAAATATGCTGAGTGTGCCAAGCGATTTGCTCGGGTTGATGACGCAAGAAATAGTCCGCGGTAAAGCGCGCCCAGGTCTCTTGCACTTGTTGTGCCGGATAACCAGCGCTGAGTAATAGTCCCATGGCATGTGATTGGTGCTGATGAATACGCTGGCGCATTTCCCGTTGTGGTGATGGTTTTTGCTGTTGCAAATAATGCGTGGTTGCCTGATATAAATTCTCTAATAGCGTCGCTTTCCAGTTATTCCAGAGGCTGCTATTGGTGGCACGAATATCGGCAACTGTCAGGCAATACAAATAATCGAGACGTTGCTGCGTAGCGACTTGTTGGGCGAACTGTTCGATTACTTCAGGGTCGTGAATATCGCGTTTTTGTGCGGTCACTGACATGACTAAGTGGTTACGCACCAACCAAGCAATCAATTCTGTGCCTTCTTCTGAAAGCGCGTGTTGCAGACCGAAATTGCGTGCGTCGTGCTCGCCAAGCTCTGAATGATCACCGCCGCGCCCTTTAGCGATGTCGTGAAAAATACCGGCTAAATACAGCCATTCGCGATGTTCCATGCGCTCAACGAGCTCGGCACACAATGGAAACTCTTCCGCACCTTGCGTGGTGGAATAGCGGTAAAGATTTCGTACCAAGCGAAAGGTATGTTCGTCGACGGTGTACGCATGGAACAGGTCAAACTGCATTTGTCCGACAATATGCGCCCATTGCGGCAAGTAATGCGCCATAATTTTGTGCCGATGCATCAACTCGAAGGCTAAGCCGCAGCCACGTGGATGCTGTAACAGTTGCATAAATAGCGTGCGGCATTCGGGATCATCACTTAGGGGCTGCTCTAACTCGCGTCGCGCGTTACGCAACAAGCGAATGGTGTGGGCACGGATGTAACGGACTTGCTGATGTTGTGCAATCGCCAAAAAAAACCGAACGAGATTACGCTGGTCAGCGAAGGCGCTATCATGTTGGGCAGCAATCCCTTCACCGAGAATTTTAAAGTCGTCATCGATGATCTGAGTGGCAAGATGTTTGGCATCACTGAGAATAGTCTGGGCAAAGAACTGCAATAGCATATCGTTCAATTCAGCTACGCCCACCACCGCATTAAAGTAATCTTGCATCATGGCTTCGACGGCGGCTTTGCCTTTGCCTTCATAACCAAGCCGCGCAGCGACTGCCGGCTGATAGTCGAACAATAAACGATCTTCTTTTTTGCCTGCTTCAAGGTGCAAGGCAAAACGCACGCGCCAGAGAAAAGCTTGGTGTTCACGCAACTCAAGTAATTCGGCGGCACTGATATAGCCATATTGAACTAAGCTTTCGTCGCTTTGCGTGTGAAAATGGCGCTTCGCAATCCAGCCAATGGTTTGAATATCGCGCAAACCACCCGCACTGCTTTTGATATTAGGTTCAAGATTGTAAGCGGTGCCGTGAAATTGTTCATGGCGTTGATTCTGCTCTGCCAGTTTCGCCTGATAAAACTGATCACTGGTCCACGGCATACGATTTTGTAGAAAATGTCGCAGCTCGGGTGCTAAGTCAGCATCACCACAAATAAAACGTTGCTCCAGCAAACTGGTCGCGACACTGACATCGGCTTTGGCTTGTAATTCACATTCGGCAATGGTGCGGACACTGTGACCGACATCAAGGCGCAGGTCCCAGAGCATCTGTACCATTTCGCTAATCGCTTGTTGTGCGGCAGGCGTTAGCTCATCTTGATGCAGAAAGAGTAAATCAATATCCGAGTGGGGGTGCAGGGTGCCACGCCCATAGCCGCCGACCGCAAACAAAGCACAACGATGTTCAGATAGCGCAAATTGCTGCCATAACAAACGCAGTAGTTGGTCTACCATGGCACTGCGATCCGTCAGTAGGCTCTCGATATCGGCGGTGACAAAAGCTTCAGCAGACCACTGCTGATAACGCTCGAGACACTCGCGCCCGGCGCTTACCGTCAGTGGTTGTGGCCACTTCAGCTCGCTAACAGTCGCGCTCATTAACTCGCTGCAGCGTGTTCAATCACGCGTGGTAAGTCTTCGTCGTTACGCAGGGTGAGCACTTCCACGCCGGTTTCAGTGACCAATAGTGTATGTTCCCACTGCGCACTTAAGCTGCGATCCTTGGTAAGTACAGTCCAACCATCTTTCATTAATTTGGTGTGGCGTTTGCCTGCGTTGACCATAGGTTCGATGGTGAAACACATGCCTGCTTCAAGCACATCACCCGTACCTGGCGTGCCATAATGCAGAATTTGTGGCTCTTCATGGAATACTGCGCCGATACCATGGCCACAGTATTCCCGCACGATCGAATAACCATGCTGTTCGGCATGCTTTTGAATCACTGCAGCGAAGTCGCCAGTCCGAATGCCCGGGCGCACCATTTTGATCGCCTGATACAGCGATTCTTGGGTGACACGAATCAGCCGTTCAGCGAGGATGCTAGGTTTACCGACCACAAACATCTTCGAGGTGTCACCATGATAACCATCGAGTTTTACTGTCACATCGAGATTCATGATGTCGCCATCTTTAAGTGGCTTCTCATTCGGGATGCCGTGACAGACCACATGGTTGAGCGACGTACAAACTGACTTAGGAAAGCCATGGTAGTTTAGTGGCGCAGGGTAGGCGTTGCGCGCGACAATATAATCGTGACAGATTTGGTCGATTTCGGCAGTCGTTACCCCAGCTTTTACATGCGGCCCGATCATCTCAAGCACTTCAGCGGCCAAGCGACCGGCTGCACGCATTTTTTCGATTTCATCTGGGGTTTTAATACTAATACTCATGCCTTTTCCTATCGCTCCGACTCAATTCATAAAAGTGGCGTTATCCTAGCATTTTGTCTAGCGTCGGGGAAGCTTTCGCAGAGCCAAAAAGCTTGCGATGAAGGGGCCTTTCATGATATAAAGCGCCCGCAATTTCGATTGCATGAAACTTAAATAAACAACCACACACATACATCGACACATAGGTCGGGGTGCTCGCGGTCATTGACTAAGGGTCGAACTATGGGATGTATGGAGGCATAACCCCTTAAAAAGGAAAGAGAATTATGGCAAACGTATCAATGCGTGATATGTTGAAAGCTGGTGTGCACTTTGGCCACCAAACCCGCTTCTGGAACCCAAAAATGAAGCCGTTCATTTTTGGCGCTCGTAACAAAATCCACATCATCAACTTGGAAAAAACCGTGCCGATGTTTAATGACTCATTGAACTTCTTACAGCACGTTGCTTCGAACAAAGGCAAAATCTTGTTCGTTGGTACCAAGCGCGCTGCTGCGGATTCAGTTGCTGAAGCTGCAAAAAACTGTAACCAGTTCTTCGTAAACCACCGCTGGTTAGGCGGTATGTTGACCAACTGGAAAACTGTTCGCCAGTCAATCAAACGTTTGAAAGAGTTAGAAACTCAAAGCCAAGACGGAACGTTTGAAAAGCTGACCAAGAAAGAAGCTTTGATGAACACGCGTGAAATGGAAAAGCTTGAGAAGAGCTTGGGCGGTATCAAGGATATGGCTGGCTTGCCAGACGTATTGTTTGTAATTGACGCTGACCACGAACACATCGCGATTAAAGAAGCGAACAACCTTGGTATCCCAGTTATCGCAGTAGTTGATACCAACTCAAACCCAGATGGCGTTGATTACGTTATCCCTGGTAACGACGATGCGATCCGCGCAGTACAATTGTACTTGAACGCTGCTGCAACCGCTGTTAACGACGCCCGTGGCGCGGTAACTGAAGGCAAAGCAGACGATTTCGTAGAAGCGGAAGAAACTGAATAACCCCTGAACAGAGGAATTTTACACATGGCTATTACAGCAGCTCTGGTTAAAGAACTGCGCGAGCGCACTGGCGCTGGCATGATGGATTGTAAGAAAGCGTTAGAAGAAACTAACGGTGATATCGACGCGGCCATCGAAAACATGCGTAAAAGCGGTCAAGCGAAAGCAGCTAAAAAAGCTGGTCGTATCGCCGCTGAAGGTGTCATTTTGACCAAAACCGAAGGTAACGTCGGTACTATGGTTGAATTGAACTGCGAAACTGACTTCGTAGCACGTGATGCAAACTTCTTGGCATTCGGCGACAAAGTAATCGATGCAGCCTTTGCTAACAAAGAGTCTGACGTTGAAAGCTTGAAAGCGACTAACATTGGCGACGGTACTGTTGAAGAAGTACGCGAAGCTTTGGTTGCTAAAATCGGCGAAAACATGAACGTGCGTCGCGTCTTGACTGTTAGCGGTGGTGATGTTGTTGAAGCTTATGTTCACGGCGGCCGTATCGGTGTATTGGTAGCCTTGACTGGCGGTAACAACGAATTAGCAAAAGACGTTGCAATGCACGTTGCTGCTAGCGCGCCACAGTTCGTTAAGCCTGAAGACGTATCAGCTGAAGTCGTTGATAAAGAGCGTCAAATTCAACTTGATATCGCGATGCAAAGTGGCAAGCCACAAGAAATTGCTGAGAAAATGGTTGAAGGTCGTATGCGTAAATTCACTGGCGAGATCAGCTTAACTGGTCAAGCGTTCGTGAAAGACCCATCAATGACTGTTGGCGACTTACTGAAGCAGAACAATGCTGACGTTATCACTTTCGTACGTTTCGAAGTGGGCGAAGGTATCGAGAAGAAATCAGAAGATTTCGCTGCTGAAGTACAAGCGCAAATGGCTGCTGCGAAAAAGGCGTAATGCCAATGTCGCATTCGACGACGCACAGTTAGTACTAGAAACCGCATCTCAATCGGTTGGGATGCGGTTTTTTTTCGCGTAAAGTGAAAGAAACCAAACATTTTTCCGTTACTGCTGCACAGGGAGCATCAAATGACCGCAATGACAAAACCTGCCTATCGGCGCATTTTATTGAAACTTAGTGGCGAAGCATTAATGGGTGATGAGCAATTTGGTATCGACGCGAAAGTGTTGGACCGCATGGCTCACGAAATCAAAGAATTAGTTGAATTAGGCGTTCAGGTTGGCTTGGTCATTGGTGGTGGCAATTTGTTCCGTGGCGAAGGCTTGGCGAAAGCGGGTATGAATCGTGTGGTCGGTGACCATATGGGGATGCTGGCGACGGTGATGAATGGATTGGCGATGCGTGACGCATTGCACCGCGCCTTCGTTAATGCGCGCTTGATGTCAGCGATCGAATTGAATGGCGTTTGCGACAGTTACAACTGGGCCGACGCGATTAGCTTGCTGAAATCTGGACGGGTGGTTATTTTCTGTGCCGGTACCGGAAATCCGTTCTTCACCACAGACTCTGCCGCCTGCTTGCGTGGTATCGAGATTGAAGCGGAATTGGTGTTGAAGGGCACGAAAGTAGATGGTGTGTACTCAGCCGATCCAAATAAAGATAGTAACGCACAACTTTACAAGCAAATCAGTTATAATGATGTGCTAGAAAAACAATTGAAAGTGATGGATCTTGCTGCGTTTACGCTGGCACGCGATCACCAAATGCCGCTGCGGGTTTTCAATATGAATAAAGCTGGTGCGTTGCGTTCGGTCATCATGGGTGCCGATGAAGGTACTTTGATCACTAGCGATGAACAGCTTGATCGGTCTTAAAAAATAAAAGGGTAAGCATTGTGATTAACGACATTAAACAAGATGCCAAACAACGCATGGAAAAAACCGTTGAAGCGTTGAAAGGACAAATCTCGAAGGTTCGCACCGGTCGTGCGCACCCAAGTCTGCTCGATAGCGTTATGGTTAGCTACTATGGGGTTGATACGCCGTTGAAGCAGCTTGCGAACATCACTATTGAAGATTCGCGCACTTTAGCATTAACGGTGTTTGATAAGTCAGCCAGTCAAGCGGTTGAAAAAGCGATCATGACCTCAGATTTGGGCTTAAACCCAGCGGCTGCAGGTACAGTGATCCGTATTCCGCTGCCAGCGTTGACTGAAGAACGTCGTCGCGATTTGGTGAAAATCGTGCGTGCTGAAGCAGAGCAAGCGCGGGTAGCTGTGCGCAATGTGCGCCGTGATGCGAACAACGATCTAAAAGAACTGCAGAAAGAAAAAGAAATTACCGAAGACGATGAGCGTCGTGGTAATGATGAAATCCAGAAGCTTACCGATACTTACGTAGCTAAAATCGATGAGCTGTTGGCAGAAAAAGAAAAGGATCTGATGGAAGTTTAAGCGTTAGCGCTAACAGCCATTGGTGGTAAGCGCCGTGTTCGGTTACACTCGCACGGCGTTTTTATTTTTGCGACAGCATACATGGATAGCATGACCTTCGAACAAATCAAAATTCCACAACATGTGGCCATCATCATGGATGGTAACGGGCGTTGGGCGCAACTGCGCGGCAAGCATCGAACTTTTGGTCACAAAGCCGGCGCTGAAGCGGTGCGTCGTGCAGTCACTTTTGCGCGGCAGAAGGGCATTCAATCATTGACGCTGTTTGCCTTTAGTAGCGAAAACTGGAAGCGTCCCGAACAAGAAGTCTCGGTGTTGATGGACCTGTTCTTTACTGTGCTGAAACGAGAAGTTAAAAAGCTGCACAAGCACAATGTGCGTTTGCGCATCATTGGCGATAAAAATGGCTTCTCCAACAAACTACAGCAACGCATTACAGAGGCAGAAGCATTGACGGCGGAAAATACCGCGTTAACGCTGAACATTGCAGCTAATTATGGTGGTCGTTGGGACATTAGCCAGGCCGCAAAGCAGTTGGCGTTAGCGGTCGAAGCAGGTAAGCTAGCTGCTAGTGAAATCGATGAAGAGCAGCTAGCACAACATCTGTGTTTAGCTGATCAACCCATCCCGGATCTATTAATTCGCACCGGTGGTGAACATCGCATTAGTAATTTTTTATTGTGGCAACTTGCTTATGCAGAATTTTATTTTGCCGATGTGCTGTGGCCAGATTTCGATGAACAAGCTTTTGCCACGGCAATCGCGGATTTTAGTTGTCGCGAGCGACGCTTCGGTTTGACCAGTGAGCAAATCCAGCAAGCCATCCTCGATACCGACGTAACCTCTGGGGAGTAAGCGTGTTAAAACAACGACTCATAACAGCACTGATTCTGCTACCCCTCGCACTGTACTGTGTTTTCGGCTTGGCGTTGGAATGGTTTACCCTCGTTATTTCTGTCGTCATGTTAGGTGCTGCATGGGAATGGTCACCGATTATCGGCTTGCAGCGCCCCTATAGTAGAGCCTTGTATACCCTTTCAGTTGCGGTTTTATTAGCCGCTTTACAATGGTGGGTACCCGTCGAGCAGATTTGGTATGAGCATAGCCTGCATCCCATTTATTTCTGGACACTTATTGCCGGCGGAGCTTGGTGGGTTGTTGCCACACTGATGGTTTTGAATTACCCCAATAGTCGTCGCATGTGGGCACGCACACGTTCAATTGCCGGCGTGTTTGGTTATCTTATTTTGGTGCCTGCGGCGGCAGGTATGTTTGCGGTACGTTCACTGAATTATGCTGACGACCCTTTGTTTGGTGGCTTTGTACTGTTGTTTATCCTGCTCTTGGTGTGGGCTGCCGATGTCGGTGCCTACTTTGCAGGGGTGCGCTACGGTCGCAACAAGTTAATGCCAGCGGTCAGCCCCGGCAAGACCATGGAAGGCCTGATGGGCGGTATTGCGCTTGCGTTTGTGGTGATGATGGTCGTCGCTCAATGGGTACAAGTGCCAGCCGCACAGTATAGTGGTTATTATTTTACCGGCCTGTTGACGGTCGTGGTGTCGGTGTTCGGCGATTTAACTGAGAGTATGTTTAAACGTTGCGCAGGAGTGAAAGACAGTGGCAAATTACTCCCTGGCCACGGTGGTTTGCTGGACCGAATTGATAGCCTTACTGCTGCGTTACCGGTCTTTACGCTTGCCTATTTATGGTTGTTAGCATGAGTCGGCAGCGTATTTGTATTCTTGGCGCAACTGGTTCCATTGGCGCGAGTACCTTAGCGGTTATCCGACAAAATCCGCAGTTATTTGAAGTCGCTGCAGTGACGGCGCATGCCAACGTCGAGGCAATGTTGGCAATCTATCATGAATTTAAACCGCAAACCTTAGTCATGGTCGACGCTGATGCCGCAGCGAGTTTACGCGTACAAATCGACGCCCAAGAGGTGACCATTTTGAGTGGCGCTGGGGCCTTGATTGAAGTCGCCGCGGCGCCGTCTATCAACACCGTTATGGCGGCTATTGTCGGTGGCGCTGGATTGCTGCCAACACTGGCGGCGGTGGAAGCTGGCAAACGCGTTTTACTGGCGAATAAAGAAGCGCTGGTGATGTCGGGGCAGCTCTTTATGGATGCTGCACGTCGGAGTGGAGCGCAGTTACTGCCCGTAGATAGTGAACACAACGCCATTTTTCAGTGCTTACCGACGATTGTGCAGGAACAGCTCGGTTATTGCGATTTAGCCGCAGCGGGCGTGCATGAAATCATCTTAACCGGTTCGGGCGGTCCGTTTCGTGAGACACCGCTCGCAGAACTGGAGCTGCAGTCACCAGCTGCGGCTTGCGCACACCCGAATTGGGATATGGGACGTAAGATCTCCGTCGACTCCGCCACCATGATGAACAAAGGGTTAGAATATATTGAGGCGCGTTGGCTATTTAATACAGCTCCCGAACAGCTGAAAGTGGTGTTGCATCCGCAGAGTGTGATTCATTCAATGGTGAGCTATCACGATGGCTCGGTATTGGCACAGATGGGGCGCCCTGATATGTGTACTCCGATTGCGCACTGTCTGAGTTATCCTGAGCGCATTAATAGTAGTGTCAAACCGCTTAACTTTCTCGAGGTGGGCAGTCTGACCTTTGCGACTGCCGATGCACAGCGCTATCCGTGCCTGCAATTGGCGATGGAGTGTTGTTGGTTGGGACAGTGGGCGACGACAAGTCTCAATGCCGCTAATGAAATAGCGGTTGCAGCATTTTTGGCAGAACGCATCGGCTTCACTGATATTGCGCGCGTTTGTGCAACGACAGTAGAAGCGATGGCAACTGTGATTAGTGAGCGCGAGTTGAACTCTATTCCAGCTCTCTTGTCTGTGGATAAGCAAGCTCGTGAGCATGCTACAGACTTTATCGAATATTCATTGGTACAGGGTTAACGCAGGACAATCTATGTTAGAAGTCATTTGGTCTTTAGCTGCGTTCATCATTACCTTGGGCGTATTGGTTACGTTTCATGAGTTTGGCCATTTTTGGGTTGCGCGCAAGTGTGGTATTAAAGTGCTGACGTTCTCGGTCGGCTTTGGTAAGCCTATTTGGCAGCGGCAAGGCAAGGATGGTACGACTTATCAAGTCAGTCGTATCCCTCTCGGTGGTTATGTGCGGATGCTCGACGAACGAGTCGATGAAGTAAGTGCCGCGGATCAACCCTATAGTTTCAATAGTAAACCCGTCTGGCAGCGTGCTGCTGTTGTAGCCGCAGGCCCAGTTGCCAATTTTATTCTCGCCATTGCGGTGTTGTGGTTCATGTTTTTACTTGGCGTACCGTCGGTGAAACCAGTCATTGGCAACGTCACACCGAACTCAGTCGCCGCGCAAGTGGAGCTTACCACGCCAAGCGAAATTATTGCCGTTAACGGGCAGCGTACAGACGATTGGCAGCAGGTTAATTTAGCCTTCGCCGGCGCCCTTGGTGATGCCGAGGCCCAGCTTACCGTGCGCGATGCACAGCAACGTGAACGTACCTTAACGCTCGACATTAAAGACTGGCGTTTGGGCGATGAACAGGTACCGACCTTTGTCGCTTTGGGATTTGAACCGTTTCAACCAGAAGTATTCACTGAACTTGCTTACATCGAAGAAAACTCGCCGGCAGCCCAGGCTGGATTGCGCGAGGGTGACAAAATTGTCGCTTTCGATGGAACCTTAATGGATTCTTGGTCTCAAATCAGAGACGCAATTATGGCGGCCCCAGCGGCCGATATTACCCTGACCGTTGAGCGGCAGGGCGTTACTGAGCAGTTGGCAGTAACTTTGGGCGCACGCGAGTTTGATGGCCAGCGCTATGGCTATCTTGGCGTAGAGCCAGCTCGTGAGGCCTATCCTGATGACTATCGCTTTGTCCAGCAGTACGGTATTGTTGATGGTTTGGTCAAAGGCGCTGAACGCACTTGGAACTTGATGGTGCTTAGCGTCAAAATGATTGGTAAATTGCTCACTGGTACTGTCTCAGTTACGAATTTGAGCGGACCGGTCGCAATAGCTGAGGGAGCAGGGGTCTCAGCCAGCTATGGATTGGTATACTTTTTAGGGTTTCTCGCGCTAATCAGTGTTAATCTCGGTATCATAAATCTGTTACCATTGCCCATGTTAGATGGCGGGCACTTGGTGTTTCTTGCAATTGAAGGTGCGCGCAAAAAAGCCGTATCTGAAAGGGTACAAGAAATCAGTTACCGGATTGGCGGTGCGCTCATTTTTGCACTGATGGTCATCGCAATTAGTAATGATGTGTTGCGATTACTACGGTGAGAACACATTTACAATAAACAAATAAGTAGCACAGAATGACGTTGAAAAAGCTATTTTTAAGCGCTCTGCTAGCGAGCGCTGCAATGCCAGCCTACAGTGCTGAAGAATTTGTCGTAGAGGATATCCGAGTACGCGGTTTACAGCGTGTTGCTTTAGGTGCAGCCCTCACTTACATTCCAATTCGCGTCGGTGATAATGTCGACAGCGAAGCTATTCAAAGCTCTATTCGCTCTCTTTATTCGTCTACCCATTTTAACGACATCGTGGTGAGTCGCGTTGGCGATACGCTGATCTTTGAAGTGACCGAGCGTCCTACCATCAGTGGTATTGAGTTCGATGGTAACAAAGACATCAAAGACGAGCAGTTGGAGCAAAGTCTTACCGATCAAGGCATTGTCGAAGGGGAACCATTGGACCTGACGACGATTTCCAGCATCGAAACCGGTTTAGAAGATTTCTATCACTCGATTGGTAAATACAATGCCCAAGTCGATGTGGAAATTATACGCCTTGCGCGCAATCGGGTACGTCTTGAAATTGATTTTGATGAAGGCGAATCAGCTGAAATCGAGCAAATTAACATTGTCGGTAACAGTATCTTCAGTGATGAAGAGTTGTTGGCTAACCTTGAGTTAAAAGATCAATTACCTTGGTGGAATTTCTTCGGTGCCCGTCAGTATCAGAAGCAACAACTGAGCGGTGACTTAGAAACCCTCGAATCGTTCTACAAAGACCGTGGTTATCTGACCTTCCAAATCGAATCTGTGCAAGTAAGCATGACGCCAGATCGTTCGGGCGTGTACATCACCATCAATATCAATGAGGGTGAAATCTTTAATGTACGCGAAACCAGCGTCATTGGTGACTTGCGTGGTCAAGGTGAGGTCGTTGAACGGCTGACTAAAATTGAACCGGGCACGCGTTACAGTGCCGCCCAAGTCACTTACCTAGAAGAGTTGGTAGCGAAACTTTATGGACGCTACGGCTATGCCTACCCAGAAGTTCGTGCGATTCCAGAAATCGATGAAGAGACCAATCAAGTCGACTTGGTTTTCTCAGTTGACCCAGGTCAGCGAGTTTATGTCAATCGTGTGCAGTTCCGTGGTAACTCGGTGACCGAAGACGAAGTACTACGTCGCGAAATGCGTCAGTTTGAGGGTGCACCGCTGAACGAAGATATGGTTGAGCAGGGTAAAATTCGTCTCGAACGCTTAGGCTTCTTTGAAACGGTTGAAAGCTCAACAACGCGCGTGAATGGTCGTGATGACCTCGTCAACGTCGAGTATCTGGTGAAAGAGCAGCCGTCAGGCTCATTTAACTTTATGTTCGGTTATGGCGATTATTCGAAATTGCAAATTGGTGTCGGTGTGTCACAAGACAACTTCTTGGGTACTGGTAACCGCGCCGCGTTGAACATTAATACCAACCGTTTTAACCGTACGGTTAGCTTGTCGTATACAGACCGTTACTTTACTAAAGATGGTGTGAACTTGTCAGGACAGGTGTTCCTTAATGAGTTCGATGCTGGACGCCAAGAAAACTTGATCCGATACAACACCAAACGCCTTGGTGTTGGTGCAACTATTGGCTTTCCAATTAACGAAGTAAGTAGCCTGAGCCTAGGTGGTGTCGCGCGTCGTGAAGAAATCACCAACGTGGAAGGCTACGAACAGGTTAAGCGTTTCTATCAGCCGTACATTGACCAACAGGATCCAAACTCAGGTGTATCCTTTGATATGTTGTCACTTGAAGCGGGTTGGTCGCGTGTCACTCTTAACCGGGGTACCTATCCAACCGCTGGTTCATCGAACCGTCTCAACGCAGAAATTACGGTGCCTGGAAGCGATATTCGTTACTTCCGCGTGAATTACGATTTCAAACATTATTTACCACTGACACAAGACCAAAGTTTTGTGCTGTTAACCCGCTTTAAAGTCGGTTACGGTAACGGTTACGGGTCGGACGATAACGGTAATGATTACATCTTCCCGTTCTATGAGAACTTCCGTATTGGTGGCAGTGATGATTTGCGCGGTTTCGAAGCGAACACCGTAGGTCCACGTGCGGTATTCCGCTACCCTGAAAGTATCATTGGTCCACCGGGGTACAACGGTATTCCGGGCGACTTACCGGTGGGTCCTGGCGCTGATTCGATAGCCGTCAGCCAATACTCGGTCGGTGGTAACGCCATGTACTCAGGTGGTATCGAACTTATCGTGCCGACTCCACTGATTAAGGAAGATGCGAAAAATTCTGTTCGTACAAGTATTTACCTTGATGTAGGTAGTGTTTGGGATACTGAATTCTTGTATGACGAGTACAGCCAATTACGCCAAGAAGGCAACTTAGATTATCGTCTTGATGATTTTAGTTCACCTGATCTTTATCGTGCGTCTGCAGGTGTAGCGGTACAATGGTTATCGCCGATGGGACCACTAACATTTGCGTTTGGTCGTCCGATCAAAGATTATGAGGGCGATCGCACGCAAACGTTTACCTTTAACTTTGGTACGACGTTCTAATTCTAAATAACGTGCCTTATTATTTTTGAATAACAGGAGTCTTGTAGTGAAAGCATTCATGAAAACCACAGTAGCAGCGGCATTACTCACGACCGCTATGTTTGCAAATGCGGCTGAAGCGCAGCAGAAAGTAGGTGTTGTGAGCCTGCAAAACGTGTTCCAACAGTTGCCACAAGCGCAGCAAATTTCTGAGCGTTTGCAAGAAGAATTCGCTGATGATTTTGCGGAACTCGACAAAATGACCGCTGACTTGCAAGCCATGCAAGAAAAAGCAGAGCGTGATGCGCAAATCATGTCGCCAACCGAGCGTCTTGAATTAGGTCGCGAAGTAGAAATGCTCGAAGCGCAGCGTCAATTGAAGTATCAAGCGTTGCGTGAAGACAGCGAACGTCGCCAGCAAGAGGAGCGCAACAAGTTGATGATGGAAATTGCGCGCGAAACGCAAGCAGTTGCTCAAGCTGAAGGTTATGATGTGGTCCTTAACGGCTCGTCAGTTATCTACGCTGGAGAAGCACTTGATATTACTGATGAAGTTGTTGCGAAAATGACGGGTGGAAACTAAGTCAAATGCAACAACTCACTTTGCAACAGTTAGCATCGGTTATCGGTGCTGAAGTTGTCGGTGATGATGCAACCCTCATCACCGGCGTTGCAACTCTTGCCTCGGCTAAGCCGGGGCAAATTGCATTTTTAGCCAACGAAAAATACCGTTCGCAACTTGATTCAACCCAAGCAAGTGCGGTCATCGTGGCGCCAAACGTTGAACTGCCGGTGGGATTAGCCGCGTTAGTGACCAAGAATCCGTATGCCGGCTTTGCTAAAGTCGCACAACAGCTGGATACCACGCCTCGTGCTGCAACTGGTATTGATGCTTCAGCCCAGATCGCAACGAGCGCACAGCTCGGTAAAAATGTCGCGATTGGTCCGCTGACGATTATTGCCGAGGGTGCGGTGATCGGTGACAACGTGCAGATTGGTGCATGCAGTTATATCGGTCCTAACGTCAAAATTGGCGCGAACTCCAAACTCTGGCAACAGGTGGTGATTTATCACGATTGCGAGATTGGTGCCGACTGTCTGCTCCACAGCGGCGTTGTTATAGGTGCCGATGGTTTTGGTTGGGCCAATGAACAAGGCAAGTGGGTGAAGATTCCACAAATCGGCCGCGTCATCATTCATGATCGGGTCGATATCGGCGCCAATACCACGGTCGACCGTGGCGCGCTTGATGACACAGTCCTTAGCAGCGGCTGTATTATCGATAACCAATGCCAAATTGCCCACAATGTCTTTATCGATGAAGATACCGCTATCGCTGGTTGTACCGTGCTCGCGGGAAGCTGTCGTATCGGTAAACGCTGTTTGATTGGTGGCGCAACAGCCATTAATGGCCACATTGAAATTTGTGATGACGTACAAATTAGTGGTTTTTCCATGGTCATTAAGGCAATTACCGAGCCAGGAGTCTATGCTTCAGGTATCCCTGCTGCACCACATCGCGAATGGCGACGCAATGGCGCGCGCTATCGTCAGCTTGACGACTTATTCCAACGCGTGAAGCAGCTCGAAAAGAAATTAGCCGAATAATTCATCTGGAGACGCGTTTTGTCAGCTTCTGATTCAGCTTTTGATATCCATGAAATCATGCGTTTATTGCCGCATCGCTATCCTTTTTTGCTAGTCGATAAGGTGGTGAGTTGTGATGCGCAAACACAGATTCACGCCGTAAAGAACGTTAGCGTGAACGAAAATATTTTTACTGGCCACTTTCCAGATAACCCGATTTTTCCGGGCGTACTCATTCTTGAGGCACTCGCGCAAGCTGCCGGCTTGTTGGGCTTCAAGATCACCGAAAGCAAGCCAGGTGTGAATGACCTCTACTTGTTTGCTGGCGTTGATAATGCCCGCTTTAAGCGACAAGTGCTGCCTGGCGACCAACTGAATCTGCACGTCACTTTTGAAAAAGAGCGTCGCGGTATTTGGGTCTTTAAAGGTCGCGCCGAGGTTGACGGCGAATTGGCCTGCAGTGCCGATATTATTTGCGCAAGAAGAGAAACCAAGTGATACATCCAACGGCCATCATTGATGAAAGTGCAATCATTGGCAACAACGTAAGCATCGGTCCCTATAGTATTATCGGTGCCGATGTGGTGATTGGTGATGATTGCTGGCTCGGGCCACATGTGGTGTTACGCGGTCCGACAACCCTGGGTAAAGGGAATAAAATTTTTCAGTTTTCATCGGTGGGTGAAGACTGCCAAGACAAGAAATATGCCGGCGAACCTACACGTCTTGAGATCGGCGATTTTAATGTTATTCGAGAGTGCGTGACCATTCATCGAGGTACGGTGCAAGATCAAGGCCTCACGAAAATTGGCAGTCACAATTTGCTGATGGCTTATGTACACGTTGCACATGATTGTGTGGTGGGCGATAACGTCATTCTTGCCAATAATACAACCTTGGCGGGACATGTCTATGTTGGCGACTGGGCTATTTTAGGTGGTTTTACGGGGGTTCATCAGTTTTGCCACATCGGCGAGCATGCGTTTACTGCGGTTAATTCTGTGGTAGTGCAAGATATTCCTCCGTACATCATGGCGCAGGGGCACAATGCGGTGCCGCGCACCATTAACAGCGAAGGTTTGCGCCGCCGTGGTTTTACTAGCGAGCAAATTATGACCATAAAGCGTGCGTTCAGAACGCTGTATCGCAAAGGGTTAACTGTTGATGAGGCCATTGCCGAAATGGAACAGTGGGCGGCGCCAGAATTGGCCAGCTTTATCGCCTTTGTGCAAACCAGTAAACGTGGCATCATCCGCTAATATCTGAGTTTTTCATGACTAATACCTCCTCTGTATTGCGCGTTGCTCTGATCGCCGGTGAACACTCCGGCGATTTGTTGGGCGCGGGCTTAATGCGTGCGCTGAAACAGCAACATGCTGCCATCGAGTTTGTTGGCGTCGGCGGTCCATTGATGGCCGCCGAGGGTTTGCAAAGCCTGGTACCGATGGAGGATTTAGCAGTGATGGGGTTGGCCGAGGTGCTCGGTAGCTTGCGTAAGTTGCTAGCACATCGTAAATACATTGTGCAGACTTTGCTCGATGATCGGCCTGCCGTCTTCATTGGTATTGATGCCCCAGATTTTAACCTACCCATTGCTAAGCGCTTAAAAGCACAAGGTATTAAAACCATGCATTATGTTAGTCCGAGTGTGTGGGCTTGGCGGCAGGGGCGCATCAAAGGCATTAAACAAAGTGTGGACCATGTGTTGTGCTTATTGCCGTTTGAAAAAGCGTTTTACGATCAACATGACTTACCGGCTACTTTTGTTGGGCATCCGCTAGCGGATAGTATTCCAATGGAATGGCAACAGACGTCAGCACGAAAGCAACTAGAGCTCGACCCGCAACAAAGGATCATTGCGCTGTTGCCCGGTAGTCGTGGTGGTGAAATTGCCCGGATGGGCCCCTCGTTCTTGCAAGCTGCAGCGCTGTATCAGCAACGGCACCCAGGTACGCAGTTTATCAGCCCAATGATTTCGACTGCGCGCGCAGAGCAGTTTCGTGCGCTACAACAACAAATCGCGCCTGATTTGGATTTGTTGTTGATGGATGGCAAGTCGCGCGAAGTGATGGCAGCCGCCGATGGTTTGTTGCTGACGTCGGGCACAGTCACGCTTGAGGCAATGCTGATCAAACGACCTATGGTGGTTGCTTATCGGTTCAACTGGCTGAGTTACCACATCATTAAGCGCATGTTTAAAGCGCCATTTTTTAGTTTGCCGAACTTGCTTGCCAAGCGTGAAGTCGTGCCCGAATTGTTACAACAAGCTGTAACGCCCGCTAATCTAGTGCAGGCACTAGAAGCTCAGATGCAATCGGGGTATGCGGCTGAGCAATATCAATTATTCAGCGATATTCATAAGAGTTTGCAGCAAGACGCGGATGTAATTGCTGCAAAAGTCGCACTAACACTCGCTCAACCTGGCTCTTAATCCTAAAAATTCGAACGTTATACTCATAATTTAGCGCTCATCAATCGAATTAATTCCATCTATACTGTCACTAAATTCGCAAATGAAAGGTGAAGTAATGGGCTTACTTGTTGATGGAAAGTGGCAAGACAAATGGTATGACACTGACAAGCATGGTGGTAAATTTGAGCGCAGTGCGGCGCAATTCCGAAACTGGATCGAAGCCGATGCTGACGCGCAGTTTCCTGCGCAGTCGGGGCGTTATCACTTGTATGTTTCATTTGCCTGTCCGTGGGCACATCGCACGCTGATTTTTCGCAAGCTCAAAGGCTTAGAGGACCATATCAGTGTGTCAGCGGTGCATCCGTTGATGCTCGAGAATGGTTGGGAGTTTGCAGACGAGCCGCTGGCAGATCCACTTTACGATCACGACTTTATGTACCAGCTCTACTTGCGCGCCAATCCCAACTATAGTGGCCGAGTCACGGTGCCAGTGCTATGGGATAAGCAAGAGCAAACCATCGTTAGCAACGAGTCAGCTGATATCATCCGCATGTTCAATAGCGCGTTCAATGAGTTGACTGGCAATACGCTCGATTTCTATCCGCAAGAACTGCGTGAAGAAATTGATGCGATCAATGCGGTAGTCTATGACAACGTCAATAACGGCGTCTACAAAAGTGGTTTTGCCACCAGTCAAAGTGCCTATGAAGAGGCTTTTGATGCTTTGTTCGCGACGCTCGATGATCTTGAACAGCGCTTGCAACAACAACGTTTTCTAGCGGGTGATCAAGTGACCGAAGCCGATTGGCGCTTGTTTACCACTTTGGCGCGCTTCGACGCGGTATATCATGGCCACTTTAAGTGTAATCAGAAACGCATCGTCGATTATCCAGCATTGTGGGATTACGTTCGCGCTCTGTATCAAGTGCCGGGCGTTGCGGAAACTGTGGTAATGGATCATATCAAGACGCATTACTACGCCAGTCATACGATGATCAACCCAACTCAGGTAGTGCCGCGCGGCCCTGAGCTTAATTTTCTTGCACCACATGCACGAGGAGAGGTGTTATGAGTATCATTTTAAGTCGTCATCGGGGCATGCCCGCACAAGACGGTGCAGGGGTGAAATTAACGCGGGTGATCAATCAACCGTCGCTGCGTTATCAAGATCCGTTTTTGATGCTCGATGAGTTCCGTTCGGATAATCCAAACGATTACATTGCTGGCTTTCCACCACATCCGCATCGCGGTTTTGTCACTTTGACTTATATGCTCGCCGGGCGCATGGAGCATAAAGACTCTGTGGGTAACACCGGCTTAGTTGAAGCTGGCGGAGCACAGTGGATGAAAGCGGCGCGAGGTATTATCCACGCAGAAATGCCGAAACAGGAAGACGGTTTAATGTGGGGCTTCCAGTTGTGGATCAATTTGCCAGCGAAAGAGAAAATGAGTCCTGCAGCTTGGGCGGATCATCCCGCCGATAAGATCCCTGAAGTGGATGTGCAGGGCGTAACCGTTCGCGTTGTTGCCGGGGAATTTAAGCACGGTGAACAAACCGCCAGCGGCCCCATTCAACAAGCCGAACAACAGTTTCAAATGCTTGATTTGCGCTGCGCCGCAGGCAATGAGATTGAATTGGCTGCTGGACAGCAACAGACAAGACTTGCATACGTTTATCAAGGCTCTGTGATGCTCAATGGCGAAACTGTTGAGCGCGGCGAATTGGTACGGCTTGATAAGAACGGTGCATTACAGTTGCAAGCGACTAGCGAGGCAGGCATGCTGGTGTTAGCAGGGCAACCGATTGGCGAGCCCGTCACGCAATATGGCCCGTTTGTGATGAATTCACAGCAGGAAATTGAGCAGGCCATTCGTGATTATCAAAGCGGTAAATTGACCGCCTAAAATTTCATAAGTAGGTAAGGAATCGGTATGACCTATAGTGCACAAGGCTTCTTTGTTCGTGACCAAAAACCGCAGCTAGAAGCGTTCGAATTGGCCGCGCCGCAGTTGGATGAAGTGGTTATTGAGGTGACGCATACCGGTATTAATCGCGCCGATTTAATGCAAATTGCCGGTGCTTATCCACCGCCACCTGGGGCATCTGAAGTTCTAGGCTTAGAAGCTAGCGGTAAGGTCATTGCAGTGGGGCCCGCGGTAAGTCGCTTACAAGTCGGGGATGACGTCTGTGCGCTGCTAGCCGGTGGTGGTTATGCCAGTCATGTGTTAGTCAGTGAACAACAAGTCGCGCGTTTACCACTAGGACTCTCGTTGGCGACAGGGGCGGCTATTTGTGAAGCCTACGCCACTGCATGGTTTAATCTTTACCAAGTGGCTGGGATTCAAACGCACGAACGCGTGCTACTGCATGCTGGTGCCAGCAGTGTTGGTTTAGCGGCCTTACAGTTGTTGGTGCAAGCCGGGCACGAGGTGTTTGTCACTGCGGGCAGTGACGATAAACTTGCTTTGTGTCGTCAATTGGGTGCTACCGGCACCTGGAACCGCCACCAAGGCAGTTTTGTAGATGCGGTGAAGGCATGGGGCGGGGCAGATATCATCATTGATCCTGTGGCCGGTGATTATTTAGCGCAAGATCAACAGGTATTGAATCTCGATGGTCGCATTGTGGTGTTAGGTCTTATGGGTGGCCGCGGCGCTGACATTGACGTTGGGCGACTGTTGATGAAACGTCAACGAATTCAAGGTAGCACTTTGCGGAGCCAGCCTTTGGCAGTAAAAGGGCGCATCATGCGGGCGTTGGAACAGGACGTTTGGCCGTTACTGAAAAGTGGCAAATGCCAAGCATTGATTGAACAGGTCTATCCGCTTGCTGAACTGAGCAAGGCGTTACAGCAACTGCAGGAAAATCGGACACAAGGAAAGTTAGTACTAGAGTGGCCGCTGGCGACCTAAGAAAAAGTGGTGGAGGGGGCAGGATTCGAACCTGCGAAGGCTGAGCCGTCAGATTTACAGTCTGATCCCTTTGACCGCTCGGGAACCCCTCCACGCGAAGAGCCGGCATGATAGCAGATTGAGCCCTACTGTAAACCCCGCTATGATAAAAGACGCCTTATATTCCGTTGTCATCCGAAAGGTTGCTTAATTTGTCGACAAAACACGCTGAACTGATCGAAAATTTTCTCGAACGCTTGTGGCTAAAACAAGGGGTGAGTAAGCACACGAGTTCCGCTTACGGTACCGATTTACGTAAATTTCTTCGTTTTTTACTCGATCATGTGGGTGAACAAGCAGAACTGCTGTCGGTGCACTCGGAACACATCGAAGATTATCTATTATGGCGCCGGCAACAGGGACTTTCGCCGCGCAGCACGGCACGTGCGCTCAGTGCACTGAAGAAATTCTATAATTACGCGGTACAAGAACGCCTTATGAGCGTTGACCCGACCGCGCGCTTGCGGCAACCCAAGCAACCGCAAGCAATCCCCCATAGCCTTGCTGAGAGTGAAGTAGAAGCCTTGCTGGCAGCGCCGGATTGTGACGACCCAGTGCAATTGCGCGACCGCGCCATGTTAGAAGTCCTCTATGCCACTGGTTTGCGAGTAACCGAGCTGGTGCAGTTGACCTTCACCCAAGTATCAAAGCAACAAGAATTGGTACGCATTATTGGTAAAGGCAATAAAGAGCGCTTGGTCCCACTTGGTGAAACTGCACTTGAGTGGCTACAAACCTATGAGCAACAAGGCCGGCCGGCCCTTACCCAAATGCGCAGTGATTATGTATTTGTGACACGTCGCGGCGGACCATTGACGCGCCAAGCATTTTGGCATCGCATTAAGTATTACGCACAAGTTGCAGATATCCGCAGCCATTTATCGCCGCACACCTTGCGCCATGCATTTGCTACCCACTTATTGAACCACGGCGCCGATTTACGCGTTTTACAAATGTTGTTGGGGCACAGTGACCTGTCGACCACGCAAATCTACACCCATGTAGCGCGGGAGCGCTTGCAACAATTGCATGCAACCCATCACCCGCGGGCTTAATTGCCAGGAAAATGCTGCATCCCAATTGCAGAAACGGTAGACTGCTGGGTATTCGTTTATCGCCATTGTTAGCGCATCATTAGAGAAGTTGAGAGTATTCATGAAACAATTATTTTTAGCTGCAAGTATCTTTGGCTTATTGGCCTGCAGTCCACAAGGCAATGCCCAGTTAAATGACAGCGAACTTGATACGCAATATCTTGAAAATATGGGTTTTACCATTGAATCGGTGAAGCCATCGTCAGTTACCGGTTTGTACGAAGTGATCACCAATCAGGGCCTGATTTACGTGGCCGATGACGGTAAAAAGCTGATTGGCGGACGTATCTACGATATCACTGGTAGTGAGCCGGTGAATTTAAGCGAAGAAGTCGTCAAAGAGATGCGCCGTACCGATGTGAAAACGGTGGCAGATGAAGCGATTGTCTATCAAGCTCAAGACGAAGCCTATGTCGTAACCGTGTTTACCGATCCGACGTGTGGTTATTGCCGTCAATTGCATACCAACCTCGATAGCTATTTAAACAAAGGTATCAGTATTCATTACTTAGCCTGGCCGCGCAGTGGTCTGCAAGGAAGCGGTTACGAGCAGTTGAAAACTATCTGGTGCTCAGCCGACAAAGGTGCGGCACTGACTGCAGCGAAAAGTGACAAACGTTTACCTGCTGCCAGTTGTGACGACCCGATTGCCGAACACTTTGCGTTAGGTAACAAGTTCGGGGTGCGTGGAACTCCCTCAATGGTATTGCCGTCAGGTGAAATGATCCCTGGCTTGGTCAATGCTGACCGTTTGCTGGAAGCCCTCGAACAAGCGCAATAAATGGTGACGGATGCTGCTATTCAGGTCGTTCGTCGACCTGCTGTTACCAACCACCAATTACCCGCCGAGTTGCCAGAACTGTTACAACAAGTTCTGGCGCGGCGTGGTGTGGTCGCAGCCGAACAATTAGAGTTATCGGCCCAGCGGCTACCGCACTTTGCACAACTGAAAGATTGCCAACGGGCGGCTGAACGCCTGTTCGATGCTATCGTGCAGCAACAAGCCATTTGCATTTGCGGTGACTTTGACGCCGATGGTGCAACGTCCACCGCCTTGATGGTCTCTACTTTGCGGGCGATGGGAGCAGCACGCGTCAGTTATTGCGTCCCCAACCGTTTTACCGATGGCTATGGCCTAACACCCAATTTGGTTGCTGCAGCCCAGCAGCAGGGCGCACAGCTGTTGGTGACGGTCGACAGCGGCATTTCCTGTCACGCCGGCGTCGAAGCCGCAAATGCCGCAGGGCTCGATGTGATTATTACCGATCATCACCTGCCTGGCGCTAACTTACCGCCAGCCTATGCCATTGTGAACCCAAACCAAGCCGATTGTGCCTTTCCTAGCAAATCGATTGCCGGTGTTGGTGTGGCATTTTATCTGATGTTAGCGGTGCGTGCCGTCGCCCGTGAACAACAACATCCAGCTGCACAAGTGCCCCTGGCAAACTGGCTTGATCTCGTCGCACTAGGAACCGTTGCCGATGTGGTGAAGCTTGATGGTGTGAACCGGATCTTGGTGCAACAGGGCTTGCAGCGGATTCGGAGTGGCTATTGTCGACCTGGCATTCAAGCGCTGCTGCAAGTGACGCAGCGCAATCCACAGCAGTTGCAGGCAAGTGATCTAGGTTTCGCCTTGGCGCCGCGAATTAATGCGGCAGGGCGGCTTGATGATATGGCATTAGGGATTGAATGTTTGTTGTGCGACGAAATGCGTCGCGCGGAGCAATTGGCGCAAGAATTACATGACCTAAATGCCCAGCGCCGTGAAATCGAAACCGAAATGCGTGAGAGTGCGACGTTGTACGTCGCACAGTTACAGCTACAAGACGATCAGTTACCGCCATTATTGGTGCTGCATCAACAAGACTGGCACCAAGGGGTCATAGGGATTGTCGCAGGGCGGGTGAAAGAGCAGTTTCACCGACCGACCATTACTTTTGCGGCGGGTGATGATGGCTTTTTGAAAGGCTCGGCACGGTCGATTCCCGGACTGCACATGCGCGATTTATTAGAACGTGTGCATAGCCTCCAGCCACAATTAATCGAACGCTTTGGTGGTCATGCGATGGCGGCAGGACTGACCTTAGCGCCGCAACATCTAGTAGAATTTCGCCAGATTGCCCAACAGGTGGCTGCTGAATGGCTCGCCGACGTAGCGCTGGAGCGGACAATCCTCAGTGATGGTGAACTGGATGCAAGTTGTTTTACGCTACCGTTTGTGCAGCAACTGGAGCGACTTGGGCCATGGGGACAGGGCTTTCCAGAGCCGATCTTTGATGGTGAATTTGAATTGATTCAACAACGTATTGTGGGTCAAAAGCATCTGAAATTAGTGCTGCGTAGCCGTGATGGAGCAGTGCTCGACGGCATCGCTTTCAACGTTGATACGCAACGTTGGCCTGATCTTGCCGTGCGTGAGGTTCAGGTTGCCTATCAACTGCAATTAAATCACTTTCGTGGTGCCACCAATGTGCAACTGTTGGTGGAGCATTTGCAACCTTTACGGTAAAATGCCGTCCCTTTTGTAATCACTGTGGATGAATTGAGACCTAAGTATGTTTGAGACTAATGCTACGTACGTTGCCATAAAAGAGATGCGCCAGCGCAGTGAAGCGCTTCGGGGGTATCTTTGACTACGCTCACAAGGTGGAGCGCCTAGAGGAAGTCACACGTGAGCTTGAAGATCCGAGTGTGTGGGAGAATCAAGAGCGGGCACAAGCATTAGGCAAAGAACGGGCAAGCTTAGAGCAAGTGGTTGAGACGTTGCAGCAACTCGCGCAGGGTCTCGACGATGTCGAGGGACTGGTTGATCTGGCGGTTGAAGCCGAAGATGAAGACACTTTTAACGAAGCTGTTGCTGAACTCGAGCAGTTAGAGCAACAGCTTGAAACGCTCGAATTTCGTCGCATGTTCTCAGGTGAACATGACAATTCTGACTGCTATCTTGATATTCAAGCGGGCTCGGGCGGTACTGAGGCGCAAGATTGGTCAAATATGCTTTTGCGCATGTACTTGCGTTGGGCAGAATCGCATGATTTTAAAGTTGAAATCACTGAATTATCAGAAGGCGACGTAGCGGGTATCAAATCAGCGACCATCCACGTGCAAGGCGAATTTGCCTACGGCTGGTTGCGTACCGAAACGGGCGTGCATCGGCTGGTACGAAAATCCCCCTTTGACTCAGGTAATCGGCGCCATACTTCGTTTGCCTCGGTGTTTGTTTATCCTGAAGTAGACGATGATATTGAAATCGAAATCAACCCAGCGGATTTGCGTGTCGATACCTACCGCGCATCAGGTGCCGGTGGTCAGCACGTAAACCGTACCGACTCTGCGATTCGTATAACGCATGAGCCTTCTGGTATCGTCGTACAGTGCCAAAGCGACCGCTCGCAACACAAAAACCGCGATCAAGCGATGAAGCAATTACGCGCCAAGCTGTATGAGATGGAGCTGCAAAAGCAGCTTGCGGAAAAACAAGCACTTGAAGATAGCAAATCGGATATTGGCTGGGGCAGTCAAATTCGCTCTTATGTACTTGATGACGCACGCATTAAAGATTTACGTACCGGGGTGGAAAACCGCAACACGCAAGCCGTGTTAGATGGTGCCCTCGACCCCTTTATCGAAGCAAGTTTAAAATCTGGACTTTAAATAGGAAGCTAACCATGGCAGATAACACGCAAAACACCGAAATCGTTGACGTTAATGAACAAATAGCGCAACGAAAGGCGAAGTTGCAAGCTTTGCGTGAACGCGGTGTAGCGTTCCCTAATGATTTTCGTCGTGAGCATTTAGCCGCAGAACTGCACGCAGAATTTGACGAGGTCGAAAAAGAAGCGCTGGCGGAAAAAGGCGTTCGCGTTGCCGTAGCTGGACGTATGATGACGCGTCGGATCATGGGTAAAGCAAGCTTTGCTACGATTAAAGATATGTCGGGCCAAATTCAGCTTTACGTTGCACGTGACAATTTGCCAGAAGGCTTTTACAACCAAGAATTCAAGAAGTGGGATTTAGGCGATATCGTTGGCGCGACCGGTACCTTGTTTATTACCGGAACTGGCGAGCTGAGTGTACAAGTGGAGGATATCCGCTTGTTAACCAAAGCATTGCGCCCATTGCCAGACAAATTCCATGGTCTAAGTGACCAAGAAACACGTTACCGTCAGCGCTATTTAGATCTGATCACCAACGATGATTCACGGCGTACCTTTGTAGTGCGCTCAAAAGTGGTTGAATATATTCGCCGCTACTTGAGTGAAAAGCAGTTCCTCGAAGTTGAAACGCCGATGATGCAAACCATTCCAGGTGGTGCTTCTGCACGCCCGTTTGTGACACATCACAATGCTCTCGATATGCAACTGTATTTGCGTATCGCGCCAGAATTGTACTTGAAGCGGCTGGTCGTAGGTGGTTTCGAGAAGGTGTTCGAAATTAATCGCAACTTCCGTAACGAAGGTTTATCAACGCGCCACAACCCAGAATTCACTATGCTTGAATTCTATTGGGGTTATGCTGACTATCACGACCTGATGGACCTTACCGAAGATATGCTGCGCGGTATGACTGAAGAAATTCTCGGCTCGAGCAAGTTCACCAGTCAGGGTGTTGAGTACGACTTTAGCAAGCCGTTTGCGCGGATGTCGATTGTCGAAGCTATCTTGCAAAACTTGCCTGAAGCCACTGCGCAACAACTCGCTGACTTAGGCACTGCAACCGAGCTGGCCGGCACTCTCGGCATCGAAGTTAAGCCGAGCTGGGGCTTGGGCCGTGTGCAAATCGAAATTTTCGAAACCGTTGCTGAACACAAGTTAATCCAGCCCACCTTTATTACTGCGTATCCCGCTGAAGTATCACCGTTAGCACGCCGTAATGACGACGACCCGTTTATTACCGATCGTTTTGAGTTCTTCGTTGGTGGTCGTGAGCTCGCGAATGGCTTCTCGGAGCTGAATGACGCCGAAGACCAAGCCGAGCGCTTCCAGCACCAAGTGCAACAAAAAGAAGCAGGTGATGACGAGGCTATGTTCTTTGATGAAGACTACATCACGGCATTAGAGCACGGTATGCCACCTACCGCCGGTGAAGGAATTGGCATCGACCGCTTGGTGATGTTGTTAACTGACTCGCCGTCCATTCGTGACGTATTGTTGTTCCCACACATGCGTCCGCGCAAAGGCTAGGATGTTGTTGTAGGCGCAAGAAGAAAACGATAGCCGATACCAGGAAGCGTTTCGATAAACCTTGGTTCGCGGCTATCGTCCTCTAGCTTACGGCGTAATTGACTAATAAATATACGTAAATAGTGGTTGTCTTGACGGTGCGTTGGGCCCCATATCTCAGTCAGTAAATCGCGTTGTAACAGTAACTTTTGGTAGTTACTGGTTAACTTCCACAGCAATTCAAATTCTTTTGGTGATAAACGAACTTCTTCGTTGTTGAGACTGACACTGTGTTGACGATGATCGATAATCAGATTGTCAAAAACTAAGCGTTGGGCGGCGGCGATATTTTCTCGTGCTGACAGATCACGTAACAACACCCGCAGGCGCGCAACAAGCTCACGTATACCAAAGGGTTTGGTCAAATAATCGTTCGCGCCATTTTCGAGCGCACGGACCTTTTCTTCTTCATCATCGCGTGCACTTAACACCAGCAGGGGTAACTTGTCATCGGGTTTCAACTCGCTAATGAAGTGTTGCCCATCGCCATCAGGAAGACCTAAATCGAGAATAATGGCGTCCAGTTCCAGTTGTTGCAACAGGCCACGGGCTACAGCGAGATTTGCCGCTTCAAAAATTTGAAAGCCCTCAGCTTGCAATGAAATTCGAATGAATGAACGAATTTTAGCTTCGTCTTCAATGACCAGTACCGTCGGTTTATGCATCGACATGGTGAACTCTCCCTTTGGCAACCGTCGGCATCACGATAGTGACTGTAAGCAGTTGATAATCATCATTGAAACTAGGCTGTATTGAGAATCCGTGCGATGAAAAAATACTCTCTGCAACGGCAATGCCGAGGCCCAAGCCACCGCTACCTGAGTCGCCTTGCTTGGAGCTTATAAAAGGTTGCCCCCAGCGTTGCAGTGCACCAGCGTTGAAGTCTTGCAGCGTCACATTACTAATACTTAAAACGGCACTCTGATTGTCGTTTAGCTGCCAGGCTAATCGCACTTGTGTGTCTGCCAAACGATAGCGCAGGGCATTATCCAACAAGTTAAAGAGCCCTTGTTCGAGCAGTAAACGTTGCCCAGCGATGGTAACGTCATGTTGTGGCAGTTCTAAGTTAATAGCCTCTTGTTGTAGCGGAAAGCGATCAATGACGCTTTGTAAAACGGCGTTTAACTGCAGGTTTTGCTTGATCAAGCGGACTTGGTGATAAGCAAAGCGAGTGGCGTGTAAAACATTGTCAATATAGCTTTGCAGGCGCTCTGCTTCGAACACAGCGTTACTTATCAATTCATTCTGTTCGGCGCGATTGAGACGTGGATGGTAGTCAAGCCAAGTGGTTAAATTACCCATGACGCTCGCTAGCGGAGTACGTAAGTCATGGGACAGACTGAAGAGTAATTGTGAACGAATTTCTGCTGCGCGGCGCTCGTTTTGGCTGGTGCGATGGCCAATGACCCAATAAATACAGACTAAGGCGGTTACCACAAACACGCCAAGTGTCGCGATCTCAGAAGGCTCAGTCATGTGCAAAGTGCCGCGTGGTTGAGTAAATAACACATTAAAAACGACGCCGCCGATGACCGCCGCGAGGGCTGCAATAGCATACGAGGTAAGTACTGCACTGGTAATTACACCTAACAACAGAATAAGTACCGTCGCGGTGTTCGGTAGCAACCAACGTTCAAGTAAGAAGGCGAGGCCTGTGGCCACCAACATGAATAGACTCATCATCAGCAATTGAGTGGATCGCGATTGTGCTGAGTTTAAATAGTTGCGTAAGGTAAAACGTTGCCACATAGGGTTAACCGCGCCAGAATGCAGGCACCAATAGTGCCAGTAAGGTAAAGTACTCAAGACGACCTAAAATCATCGCCAAATTGAGCAACCAAATACCGGTATCACTTACCACAATAAAATTACTACTGACCTCACCAAAACCAGGGCCGAGTACGTTAATACAAGCCGATACCGCGGTAAATGCTGACCAAAAGTCTAACCCAGTGGCGACCAGTAGAATAGTAAAAACTAAGGTTGTTACTGCCGCAATAAACATAAATGCCATTACCGCAGCAACCACAGATTCACTCACGGTGGTTTGTTGGTAACGAATGGTATAAACCGCGCGAGGGTGAATCAGCAAGCGTATTTGCTTGCGGATAAGCTTGAATGAAATGATATCTCGAATCACTTTATTACCGCCTGCAGTTGAACCCGCACAGCCGCCAAGATAGCTGACAAAAACTAAAAGCAAGGCCGTATAGGCTGGCCAACTACCGACATCCGTAGCGCCGTATCCCGTGCTGGTCATGAACGAAATAATATGAAACGTCGCTTGGGTAAGGGTGGTAAAGAAATCCTGATATTGCTTGTTGAGCAGTAAGATAACGCTCATGAGGCAGCTCATGGTCAATAAGATAGCTAGAAAGACTCGGGTTTCTTCATCTTGCAAGTACTCACGCCAGCGTCTTTGTTTGTGCACACGGTAATGGAGCGCAAAACTGATGGCTCCCAGTATCATAAAAACGTTAGCAATCCAGAGAATAAGAGCGCTATCGAAGTACCCCATACTGGCGTCATGTGTTGAAAAACCGCCGGTCGAGACAGTGGTAAAGCTATGCGCAATCGCGTCAAATAGAGACATCCCCGCCGCCCAGTAAGCGCCGGCACACAGCAAGGTAATGGCGACATAGACTAGCCACAGATAGCGACTGGTCGACTTTGCGCGCGGTGCAATTTTATCGTTTTTTATGGGCCCGGGAGTTTCAGCCATTAATAAACGCATGCCGCCGACATTCAGCATCGGGAGTACGGCGACGACGAAAATGACCACACCCAAGCCGCCAGCCCATTGCAAAAATTGCCGGTAAAGCAGAAAGCTGGGTTGCATTTCGTCGAGCCCAACTAAAATGGTAGCGCCGGTGGTCGTCAGGGCACTGATAGCCTCGAAGGTCGCATCAGTAAAGCTAACATTGGTGATCCAATGAATCGGGATTGCGGCGGCAAATCCTACTAGAATCCAGGTAAACACGGCAAAGACAAGTCCGTCTTGCGGACGGATATCGCGACCACTCAATGGTTTTGTTCGTAATAATAACAAGGCACTGATAGCGATGAGAATAGCTGCGCTGGCAAAGAAATAACGGGCGACTCCGTCTTGAAAAAGCAGGATCGACAGTACCGCGAACACACATTGAATGACACTGAACCAAAGAAGGGGAAAAGCGAGTAAACGCAGAATAATCGCTAACTGAACCATGAGTTGTTTCCTACATAATGGTTCAGTTCAGCGTACGCGCCACCCGCGTAAAGAAACTAGACGGCAATTCCTTATTGCCGTAAAGAAAACATAAAAGTAAACGGTTAAGGTAGCGCTTGCAGGAAATCTTCCAGCAATTCAGTGGCATCTTCTATGCCACACGACATCCGCAACAAGTCATCCGGGCAGGGCGTTCCTGCACCTTCAACACTGGCACGGTGTTCAATCAGGCTTTCAACCCCGCCAAGTGAGGTGGCTCGTTTCCACAACTTCGTGTGGGCAGCGACGTGAATCGCTGCTGCGGCTCCGCCGGCAAGGCGAACCGAGAGCATGCCGCCAAAGCCGCCTGTCATTTGTTGTTTGGCAATCTCGTGACCGGCGAAGCTCGGCAAGCCGGGATAAAGTACCTCGGCAACAGAAGGGTGCTGTTCGAGCTGTTCGGCAATAAATTGAGCGGTTTGACAGGCTTCGCGTACGCGTAGATGCATGGTGCGCATGCCGCGTAATAATTGCGCTGCATCCTGTGGGCTTGGAACCGCACCACCTTGTGCGCGGACGGCTCGAATACGCTGCCAATAAGTATCATCATGCTTACCAATCAGTGCTCCGGCAATAATATCGGAATGGCCATTGAGGTACTTGGTGGCCGAATGCATGACGATATCCGCGCCTAATTCGAGTGGGCGACTCAGCAGTGGTGTGGCACAGGTAGAGTCCACAGCTACTTGGGCACCGGCCGCATGGGCGAGCTCACTAATGGCTTTGATGTCACTGATAGACCACAACGGGTTGCCTGGTGTTTCAAGCCAAATCAATTTGGTGCGTTGCGGTTGCAGGTGGCTTTGCACAGCGGCAACATCGGTCATATCGATAAACTCAATGATTAAGCCCCAGTCGGTGGCAAAGTTGAGTAGCCAATTACGTAGGGCCCAATACATAACTTTTGGCGCTAATACATGATCGCCCGGGCGTAAGCCTTGAAAGACTGCGGTGGCGGCTGCCATGCCAGAACCAAACAAGAGCGCATCGTGGCCGTTTTCTAATTGACACAATAAGGCTTCGACCGGTTTGTAGGTCGGGTTGTCGGCGCGGGAATAGATGAGTCCGGTCGGATAACTATTATCTTTGCCGCGCAAATAGGTGGTCGCAACATGGATCGGCGGCACCACAGCTTGGGTGGTTGCGTCAATGTTCCCTAACGATTGTGCGAGGGCGGTTGCAGCGGTATAGGGATAGGTTTTTTTAGAATCATTCGAGGACATTGGCAAAGATGCTCCGAGACAGCAAAGTAGGGCATCTAGCTTAGCGAAAGAATGCTAGGTTGCCTAGCATAAAAAAACGCACCCGAGGGTGCGTTTTTGGTGTTTCAGCGCATTTGGCTTAGCCGTGGTTATGGTCACCATCAGCGTGCACATGGCCGTGGTCCAATTCACTTGGATCGGCATCGCGCACTTCTACAACTTCGACGTCGAAGTTCAAAGCTTGACCTGCTAATGGGTGGTTGCCATCAACAGTGACCTGCTCGTCGTCAACTTCAACGATAATAACAGATTGCTCACCGTGGTCAGTGCTGGCACGGAACTGCATGCCTGGCTCAACTGGGTTGTCGCCAAACAAGCTGCGCGGAACGGTTTGAATCAAACCGTCGTGACGCTCGCCGTACGCATCTGCTGGAGCGATATCAGCATTGAATTTGTCACCTACAGCTTTACCTGCAAGTACATCTTCAAGGCCTTTGATTAACATGCCGCGACCAAAGATAAATTGTAACGGCTGACCTTCTTTAGATTGGTCAAGCTGTTGGCCTTCAGCGGTTTTCACGGTGTAGTGAATACCGACAACTTTGTCTTGGCTAATGGTTTGAGTCATGATTCATCCAATTTATAGGGCAGTGGGTAAATTTCCAACAGACTCGCGTCATCACCTTTCACGCGCAAGCGGTTATCACTAGCTAAATCGCTAGGGAGCACCGCCAGCAGTTCCAGATGTTGGTCAGCACGGCTCACTGCATTAACTACCGTGCCTGCACGTCGCCAGTTTTCGCCAAGTTGCTGTTCAATCACCGCACCAGGTGCAGTGGCAGCGCCTTGGCCAACCAAGCGAAAGAGTGCACGCTTTTGCTTGCCCAAATATTTCATTCGAGCAACCGTCTCTTGGCCGATATAGCACCCCTTGCTGAAACTAATGCCATCGAGGGCTTGTACATTCAGCATCTGGGGAACGAACTCTTCTATTGTACCTGAAAACAGGGTCGGTCGACCACGCTCGATTTCCAGCGCCTGCCAGTAATTCAGGCTCGCATTGGTCGGCAGTGGTTCGCCTTGGTTTAAACACAAGTACTGATCAGGATGTTCACCTAAACTGAGTACCAGAGCCTGTTCAGTGCGGCTAACCGCACCAGCGGTACTTGCGGTAATCGGACTGTCGAGTAATTCTGCGAGTCTTGCCGGCGCAGCAGTACCGAACACTCCAAAGCGCTGGAACTGATCGCTAACATCGCTGATCTCGACTTTATTGAATACGCCAAACTTTTGTAACTGAGCCATGGTTGTTGCTGCAGCATCTTTACTCGCAATCAGCAGTACGCCATCACGGTAACGTAGCAGCCAAAAAGTACTTAAAGTTTTGCCTTTATTATCGCAATGCGCTCCGTAGACCCAGTGATCATCCTTTAACTGGCGCAGGTCACAGGTGAACTGGCCTTGTAAAAAACTATCAGTGTCAGGGCCGGCGATTTGCACAACCGCGTGATCATCCAGCGAAACAGTTACGTATTCGGGTGGAGCTTTGGTAAACTCTGTGGCTAACACAATCAACCTCGCTTGTTCGCATCAATAGCAGTTAGGTGGGGACGTATTTGTATTATACAAGGGGCAGTAGTCGAACCTATGGAAAAATTGCAACAAAGCGCAGAATTATTGCGTGACAAAAACCGTTTACGTTGGGCGTGTCGACGCGGAATGCTTGAGCTTGACGTGCTCTTTATGCCATTTGTTGAACAAGCTTACGATGATTTAGATAGCGCGCAACAAGAGGCTTTTCGACGTTTGTTAACCTGCGATGATCCCGATCTGTTTGCCTGGTTCATGGGACACCAGCAGTGTGAGGATCCAGAACTCAAAAGCATGGTTGATTACATTTTGAGTCGCGTGAAAGTGTAGCCATGTGGGTGTGCAGTCAAACGCCATGGCGCTGGCTGCAGCGTTCGCAGATTTGGGCCGTTGATGCCGACCAGCGTCGGCTGATCCGGCTCGACGACAACTCCGCTACCGAACTTAGCCGGCCACAGGTGATTTTAGTATTGCCTTGGGTCATCGTGGTGCAATTTGCTGGAGTCAAGAGCGACCGCACGCGGCAGCCACCGCAGTGGTGGCTGTATTGGCGCTGGTGGACGGATACCCGCAGTTTTGTGCGTTGTCGGCGGTTATTTTTGCGTTGGCGTCAAGATGGTCGGTTGCGCTTGCGGTAACAATTCTGGATAGTCCAGCGTGTAATGCAAACCTCGACTTTCTTTGCGCGCCATAGCGCAACGGACGATCAGCTCTGCTACTTGCACTAGATTACGTAATTCGAGCAGGTTGTTGGTGACGCGGAAGTTGCTGTAATACTCATGAATCTCTTGCTGCAATAGCTCGATACGGCGTAACGCGCGCTCCAATCGCTTGGTAGTGCGCACAATTCCCACGTAGTCCCACATAAATAACCGCAGTTCGTGCCAGTTATGTTGGATCACGACTTCTTCATCGGAATTGCCTACTTTACTCTCGTCCCAACTCGGTAGATCGCTGCGTAACTGTGTCGCATCAAGCTTAGCAATAATGTCTTTCGCGGCAGCACGGGCAAATACCAAACATTCCAGTAATGAGTTACTGGCCATGCGGTTGGCACCATGCAGACCTGTGTAGGCGACTTCGCCGATGGCATAAAGATGCGGCACATCGGTTTGGGCATTGAGGTCGGTATGTACGCCACCGCAGGTATAATGTGCTGCGGGCACAATGGGAATAGCTTGTTTGGTAATATCGATGCCGATACTTAAACATTTTTCATAAATGGTGGGAAAATGTTCGCGCACAAATGCTGGCTCTTTGTGTGAGATATCCAAATACATGCAGTCAGCACCCAAGCGTTTCATTTCATAGTCTATCGCGCGTGCGACGACATCGCGTGGTGCTAGCTCAGCCGATTCATGAAAATCGGGCATAAAGCGCGAGCCGTCTGGGCGTTTTAGAAAGGCGCCTTCGCCGCGCAAAGCTTCGGTGAGCAAAAATGAATGTGCATGCGGATGGAATAAACAAGTCGGGTGAAATTGATTGAACTCCATATTGCTGACGCGGCAACCTGCACGCCACGCCATGGCAATACCATCACCGCTGGCCACATCGGGGTTCGAAGTATATTGGTAAACCTTACTGGCACCGCCAGTCGCCAAGGCAACGAATTTAGCTGCCACGGTCTCGACTTGTTCCAGTTCGCGATTCCAAATATAGGCACCATAAACGCGACGGCTTTGGCCGGTCAGTCGATCGGTAATCAAATCGACCGCATTGTAGCGTTCGAGGAGTTGAATATTGGGATGATTGCGAACTTTACCGACTAAAGTAGTTTGTACTGCGCGTCCGGTGGCATCGGCGGCATGCAAGATGCGCCGGTGACTATGGCCACCTTCTTGATTGAGATGGAATTTGCTATCACTGTCGGATTTATCGACGCGGTCAAAGCCCACGCCAAGGTCAATGAGCCATTGCAGACTATCGCGTGCGTTCGAGGTGGTGAATGCGACAGCTTCTTCATCACAGAGACCGGCGCCGGCAATTAACGTATCTTGAATATGGCTTTCAATGCTATCATCTTCGTCAAAGACGGCGGCAATACCGCCTTGCGCATAGTAGGTTGAGCCTTCAGTTAGAGGGCCTTTTGACAGTACGAGTACCTTGGCATGGTCCGCCAGATGTAAAGCTAGGGTTAAACCAGCGGCACCACTGCCAATGATCAGTACGTCACATTGATAATCGCTGCGTTGTTCCATAAAGTACGGGTAGCTCAAGCGTAAAACGCTGTAGATGAAAGGAATACGTTCGATTTTACTGTTTTATAAATTTTTTGCGAACTTTTTAATGTTAGCCCTGTCTGAACTCCCAAGTATGACAAATAGGAGCTTGGGCCTGGTTCGCGGTACAAGATTTGGGTTGAGGAGAACAGGCTCAGATGAGCGAACAAGATACTGATAAAGCGCTGGTGCTAAGAGTGCAGCAGGGCGACCAGCAAGCTTTTGATTTGCTGGTAAAAAAATATCAGCACAAAGTAATGAGCCTGATTTCACGTTATGTCAAACAGGCGGCGGATGTACCAGATGTTGCACAAGAAGCGTTTGTTAAGGCCTATCGTGCAATTGGTAATTTTCGTGGTGAGAGTGCGTTTTACACATGGTTGTATCGTATCGCCGTGAATACCGCGAAAAATTATTTGGTTGCGCAAGGGCGCAAACCGCCAGCTTCCGATGTTGACGCTGAAGAAGCTGATTATTACGAAGGTGCAGGTGCGTTGCACGATGGCGCATCACCGGAAAGTTTACTGCTCACCGATGAAATTCGCGACGTAGTAATGCGTACTATTGACGCATTGCCCGAAGATTTAAGGCGAGCCATTACGTTACGTGAAATAGAAGGTTTAGGGTACGAAGAAATTGCAATTGAGATGGACTGTCCAATTGGTACAGTACGTTCGCGGATTTTCCGCGCTCGAGAAGCAATCGATGCGCAGTTACGGCCCTTGCTAGAGCGCTAATTTTTTCTGAGGAAAGTTTATGACCAACCGCAGCTTTGAACAAGTATCAGCATTGTTAGACGATGCGATTGCCGACACTCGCGAGCAAGCGCAACAGCTAGATACTTTGTTAAGCGACAACGAAGCACAGCAGGTCTGGGCGCGTTATGCACTCTATGGCCGTGTACTGAAAGGCGAGGCTACTGCGCAAGCACCTGCCGATATCAGTGCCATGGTAGCGGCACGAATCCGCCAAGAAGCGAAGCCGAGTCAAGTGGTCCAAGGACGCTTCGGGAAACAACGTATGGCGCGTTGGCTACGACCCGCCGGCAGCGTTGCAATCGCAGCAAGCGTTGCACTCGTGGCGGTATTAACCGTACAACAAAGTCAGCCAGTTACCCCTGAGCAAAGCGTCGAACCTGCGTTCGCTACTAATCCACTTGGTGGTCGTAGCCCAGTCAGTTACAATACGGTTTTGCAACAAAACGCACCGAGCGAAGCTGAGCGTGCGCAGCAATTACGCGTGTTGCAGAGTTATATGTTGGATCATAGTCAACAATTGCAACTTTCTTTGCAGGCGCAGCAACTGAATGAACAATCTGAAGCAGAAACTGAAGCAGCAGCACCACAAAAAGATGATAACTAATGCCTGGCGTAGCAGCATCACTGGGTTGCTGCTACTCTGTGGTTTCCTTTCTTCCAGCGCAATAAGTCAACCTTTTCAAGTCACTGATAGCAATCAGAATCGAGCGGTAGCGCTCTATAATGAAATGGCGCAAGCTTTGCGCGAACTTAATTTCGAAGCCACTTTAGTCCGTAGCTCAGGCACTCGCTTAGAACCGATGACATGGTTACATGGCGTGTATCCTGACGGTACCGAAGTTGAATTAATCGTTATGCTCAATGGGCCCGACATGCGCATTCTGCGTATCGGTGATGACACTTCCTACTATGAGCCCCATGATGAAGCCTACACCTTACACAGCGATGTGACTTTCGGCATACTACCAGCCGCTTTTTATAAGAACTTTTCCGAACTACAGCCGCACTATCAGGTCGTGGGCGGCCGAGGCGTGCGCGTCAGTGGGCGTAGCACCCATTTTTTACGTATTTTAAGCCGCGATAATGACCGTTATCATTATGGCTTGTGGATTGATGTCGAGTCTAAGATGCTGCTCAAAATGCAAATGATGACGCCGCAAGGTGACATTCTTGAGCAATTGCAAGTCACTACCTTTGTTGAGCGTGAGAACGTCCCCATTGGTATGAGCGATGTGCGCGGTATTCCACGTCCACCCCGCTTGTACGAAGTGCGCAATTTACGTCCACCACAGTTTAACCTGCGGCCGCAATGGCTTCCCGCTGGATTTGAGTTACTGCGCGCAGGACATCGGCGCGTTGCAGGCTCAGGTTTGCCGGTTGACTATTACTTGTTTAGCGACGGTCTTACCGAGGTGTCGGTTTATATAGGCTCTCAAGAACAACAAGGGCTACCGAGTTTAGCGGTGCAGGGACGTGAATCCATCGTCAATAGCACCCAACAAAATCTAGCGGTGACCGCGGTAGGTAAGGTGCCCGTGAGTACGCTACAACGCATGGTCGATAGTATGCGTGCGGTTGAGCCCAAGGCTACGCAACCGTAATGGCGAGGTATTGGAGTCAATTATGATTCGTGAAGTTGCCACTATTACAGAAATTGGTACCGATTATTTGTTGGTAACCACCGAACTTAAAACCGGCTGCAGTGGCTGTGCCCAACAAACAACCTGCGGTGCCGGTATTATCTCTAAAGCTTTCAGTGACCGCCGCGCGGCATTTCGTGTGCAAAAACCAGATACTGGTGATTTTCACGAAGGGCAAACCATCGAACTCTTACTTCCTGAACAGATGCTTACCCGCGCTTCCTTACTCATTTACGGCGCACCGTTATTGGTGCTGATACTAAGCGCAGCGACTCTACAAGGCCTGCTAGGCATCAGTGAGGGGTTCAGTATCATTGCTTCGCTCATCGCCTTTGGCGCCAGTTTTTGGGCATTGAAACGTTGGTTCAAAATGCGTGATTTACAGGTGAGTCAGCTGCTACAAGTGCAACAAATCCACTGAAAACACCCGAAAAACCTTTGTTCTGCGCCTCATTATCAGTATGATCAGCGCTAATTATTTTTCCTACTTAGTTGTTGCGGGGGCATGAATGCCAGAAAAGGCGTTTAAGCAAGCGAATATCCGAAATTTTTCGATCATTGCGCACATTGATCATGGTAAATCGACGCTTTCTGATCGGTTGATTCAGCATTGTGGCGGTCTTGCCGATCGTGAGATGGCTGAACAGGTGCTCGACTCAATGGATCTTGAGCGTGAGCGTGGTATTACCATTAAAGCGCAAAGCGTAACCTTGCATTATACCGCTGCCGACGGTGAAACCTACCAACTCAACTTTATCGACACGCCTGGGCATGTCGACTTCTCATACGAAGTATCACGAAGCCTTGCCGGCTGTGAGGGTGCTTTGTTGGTAGTCGATGCGGCACAAGGCGTCGAAGCGCAAACCTTGGCGAACTGCTATACCGCGATCGAAATGGATCTTGAGGTGGTGCCGGTACTCAATAAGATCGACTTGCCGCAAGCGGATCCGATGCGGGTGGCTGAAGAAATTGAAGACATCGTTGGTATTGAAGCGGTAGACGCGGTGCAATGTTCAGCCAAAACCGGTATTGGTATCGACGAGGTGCTGGAGCGAATTGTGCGCCAGATCCCGCCACCGCAGGGGGATCCAGATGCGCCGGTGCAAGCACTCATCATCGACTCGTGGTTCGACAACTACCAAGGCGTTGTGTCTTTGGTTCGGGTTAAGAATGGCACCCTGCGTGCTGGCGATAAAATGAAGGTCATGTCGACCGGACAAAGCTATCAAATTGACAAAGTCGGTTACTTCTCACCGAAGCAGTTTGAGACCGGAATTCTGCGTTGCGGTGAAGTAGGCTTTGTCATTGCCGGCATTAAAGAAATTAAAGGCGCGCCTGTTGGCGATACGCTAACGCTGACGAAAACCCCAGCAGAAAAGCCGTTGCCTGGCTTTAAGAAAGTGAAACCACAGGTTTATGCGGGGATGTTCCCAATTTCCTCGGATGATTATGAAAGCTTCCGTGACGCGCTTGATAAACTCAGCTTAAACGATGCTTCGTTGTTCTTTGAACCAGAAAATTCGGCCGCACTTGGTTTTGGTTTCCGTTGTGGTTTCCTTGGTATGTTGCACATGGAAATCATTCAAGAGCGCCTCGAACGCGAATATGACATCGATTTGATTACCACAGCACCTACTGTGGTATATAAGGTTGTGACCACCAAAGGCAAGGAATTGAGCGTCGATAACCCGTCGAACTTGCCGGCGGTGAACGAAATCGAGACGATTTATGAGCCGATTGTCGAAGCCAATATTTTGGTACCGCAAGAGTATCTTGGCAATGTCATTACCCTTTGCGTCGATAAGCGTGGCGTGCAGACCAATATGATTTACCACGGCAAGCAAGTTGCTGTGACCTATGAATTGCCAATGGCCGAAGTGGTGATGGACTTCTTTGACCGCTTGAAGTCGACCTCGCGCGGTTACGCATCGCTTGATTACCACTTCAAGCGCTTCCAAGAAGCCGATATGGTGCGAGTTGATATTCTTATCAACAATGAGCGCGTGGATGCGTTGGCAATGATCACGCATCGTGATAACTCAGTCGGTCGTGGTCGTGAGCTGGTTGATAAGATGCGTGAACTGATTCCGCGCCAGATGTTCGACATTGCGATTCAGGCCACCATAGGTAACCAAGTCATTGCGCGTTCAACGGTCAAGCAATTACGCAAGAACGTGACCGCGAAATGTTATGGCGGTGACGTGAGCCGTAAGAAAAAGCTGTTGCAGAAGCAGAAAGAAGGTAAGAAGCGTATGAAACAGCTGGGTAATGTGGAGGTACCGCAGGAAGCGTTCTTAGCGGTACTCAAGGTAGGGAAATAAGCACAAGGTAGCACATGGCAAACTTTTACTCAGCGTTGCTAACGATCGTCACGATCGTAGCCGGTCTCATATGGCTGTATGACGCCAAGGTCAATAAACCGAAACGTTTAGAGAAAATTGCTGACGAAGAACGGCGTTTGCAGCAGCAGCTTGATGAAGACGCACGGCAACGAGTAGCCCCACAAGGTGGTATCGCTGAGTTTGCGCAATCGGTGTTTCCGATCCTATTTGTGATTCTTATTTTACGGTCGTTTTTTTACGAACCCTTTCGCATTCCGTCGGCATCAATGATGCCGACTTTGCTGGAAGGCGATTTTATTCTCGTCGAAAAATTCACTTATGGCGTTCGTGACCCAGTATGGCGCACTGAATTCATCGAGTCAGGCCGGCCAGAGCGAGGCGATATTGCGGTGTTCAAATATCCACCGCAGCCTAATTTAGATTTTATAAAGCGTATTGTCGGGCTGCCAGGCGATCGCATCATTTACCGCAACAAAACACTTTATATTCAACCGGCATGTGCTAACGCCGCAGAAACTGAGTGTCCGAAACTTGAAGTTGTGGCGCGTAATGTCAGTGAATCAGATGCCGTTTATTTTAATGGTGCGCGCCCCTTACAAGTCGCTGACGAGCAACTTGGTAGTGTCTCACATCAAATTCTTATCGACCCAACAGTCGGTGGACGCGAAGCTTTTTATTACAAACAATCAGGAACTGCACGCGATGAGTGGATAGTGCCAGAAGGTGCTTATTTTGCCATGGGTGATAATCGCGATAACTCGGAAGACAGCCGTTACTGGGGTTTCGTGCCGGAAGATAATTTAGTTGGCAAAGCCGTCTTTATTTGGATGAGTTTTGAAATGGATCGACCATCATCAAGTTGGTTGCCACAATGGGTGCCGACTGGTATCCGCTGGCAGCGCCTTGGAGGAGTGGAATAATTGTGAGCTTACCCAAGCCACCTATTACAGAATTAGAAAAAGCTTTTGGCTATCAATTTCAAGACGATGAGCGTTTACAACAAGCGCTCACCCATCGTAGTGCCAATGCGGTACACAATGAACGGTTAGAATTTCTTGGCGATTCGGTGCTTGGCATCATCATTAGCGAAGCGTTATTTGAGCGCTTTCCGAAGATTGATGAAGGTGACTTGAGTCGTATGCGTGCGACCTTAGTCTGCGGGCGAAATCTGGCCAAACTCGCGCAGAAGTTCGATATCGGCAAACATTTGCGGCTGGGCCCGGGAGAAATGAAAAGTGGCGGACATCGCCGTGAATCTATCTTGGCCGATGCAATGGAAGCCTTGTTGGGTGCAATGTATTTAGAAAGTGATTTGGATACCTGCCGCCGCGTAGTTTTGTTGTGGTTCAAAGACCAATTACAGGGCATCAAACCAGGTGCCGGTCATAAAGATCCGAAAACGCGCTTGCAAGAATTTCTGCAGGGACGACAATTACCTTTGCCGGTGTATGATGTGGTGACGATTCAAGGCCAAGCGCATAACCAGCGTTTTACCGTGAGTTGCACCACCGAACTACTAGACGAGCCGGTACTTGGCAGCGGTACTAGCCGCCGTAAAGCCGAACAGCAAGCAGCTTCACTCACTTTAGAAAAAATTCAACAGCAGGAGTCCTAACATGCAAGATCTACAGCCGACCGAACAAGCATCGGCGTTCATTGCCATTGTTGGACGCCCTAATGTTGGTAAATCGACGCTGCTGAACCGTATTCTTGGACAGAAAGTTAGTATCACCTCGAGCAAGCCGCAAACCACTCGACATCGCATTCTCGGCATCGAAACTGAGGGCGATCGGCAGATCGTTTATGTTGACACGCCAGGCTTACATCAGGACGAAAAACGCGCAATCAACCGCTTGATGAACCGTGCCGCAGCAAGCTCGTTGAGCGGCGTTGAAGCCGTTTTGTTTGTGGTCGAAGCTGGGCGTTGGACGACTGATGACGAGATGGTTTTAAACAAGCTCAAGCACAGCAAAGTACCAGTGTTACTCGTCGTCAACAAAGTTGATCAAATCAAAGATAAAAGCGAGTTATTGCCGTTGTTGCAAGAACTTGCCGCGAAAGCCGATTTTGCCGAGGTGATTCCGTTGTCAGCGCTCAAAGGGGATCAGGTCCCAGCGCTGCGCGAACTCGTGCAGCGTTACGCCAAACCGGGTGCGCATCATTATCCTGAAGACTATGTTACTGATCGCTCATTACGATTTATGACGGCCGAAATCATTCGCGAAAAGCTGATGCGTTTCACCGGTGACGAACTGCCGTACAGCACCACTGTTGAAATCGAACAATTTCAGTCTGCGGAAAATGGCACTACGCACATTCACGCGCTGATTCTGGTTGAACGCGATGGCCAAAAACGCATGGTGATTGGTGCTGGTGGGCAAAAATTGAAGCAGATTGGTAGTGAAGCGCGCCGCGACATCGAAACCCTTATCGATGGCAAAGTGCACTTACAGTTGTGGGTCAAAGTGAAATCCGGTTGGGCTGACGACGAGCGCGCTTTGCGCAGTCTCGGTTACCAAGAGGATTAACCGCGGTGGAGCCAGCTTTTGTTTTACATCGCTGGCCCTATCAGGACAGCAGCTTGATTGTTGAGCTCCTGACCCGTGAACAAGGGCGCTATCGAGTCGTTGCCAAAGGTGCGCGCCGCCCGAAAAGTCCTTGGCGCGCCATTTTACAGCCTTTCACGCCGTTACTAGTGCAAAGCCGCGGGCGCCATGATTTACAAACGCTCACCCAAGCTGAACTTAATGGTCACGCGGTTGCGCTGAATGGCCGCTCGCTCTATAGCGGTTTTTACTTAAATGAGCTGGTACAGCGCTTAACGTCTCCCTACCAACCCCTGGAACCAGTCTTCGATGACTATCAGCAAGCATTAGTGCAACTAGCTAGCAGCGCTCACGTTGAACCGGTCTTGCGCCAATTCGAATGGCAAATGCTGTGTCATTTAGGCCACGGGTTTGATTGGGATTATGACGACCAAGGTGAATCCATTCAGGGCGAATTTTGGTATAGGTTTGTGCCAGAACACGGTTTTTGCCGGGTTCCACAGGCGACCACGGACTGTTTTAGTGGCAGCTCGCTGTTGCAGCTCGGTGCATTTGAGCTGACTGATCCGAGCCTGCTAAACTCTATGAAACGAATTATGCGTATGGCGCTTGCGCCCTATTTAGGTGACCAGCCATTGCGCAGCCGGCAATTATTTGCCCAACAAAAAGGAAATTAACATGCATCATGCTCCTTTAGGCAACACCATTTTGTTAGGGGTCAACATTGACCATGTCGCTACGGTGCGTAACGCTCGTGGCGTCAATTACCCGGATCCAGTGCATGCAGCGGCGATAGCCGAACAAGCAGGTGCCGACGGCATCACGATTCACTTACGCGAAGACCGCCGGCATATCAAAGATCGTGACGTCGAAATTCTTGCAGATACGCTGCAGACGCGGATGAATTTGGAAATGGCGGTCACCGAAGAAATGCTCGCAATTGCCTGTCGAATAAAGCCTCACTATGTTTGCTTGGTACCGGAAAAGCGAGAAGAATTGACCACCGAAGGCGGTCTCGACGTTGCTGGGCAACAAGATAAAATTACTGCAGCAGTGGAGCGTTTGGCGGAGCAGGGTATTCAAACTTCACTATTTATTGATGCCGACAAGCAGCAAATTGACGCGGCCTTGGCGACCGGTGCAAGCATTATTGAATTACATACTGGCCACTACGCTGAGCAACAGGATCTCGCGGAGCAACAAAGAAGTTTGCTGTTATTGCATGATGCGGCTAAATACGCCCAAGCTGCCGGTTTACAAGTAAACGCCGGACATGGTCTGCACTACCACAACACCGCACCGATAGCGGCTTTACCAGAATTGGTTGAGCTCAACATTGGGCATGCGATCATTGCGCGTGCAGTATTGGTTGGACTCGAGCAAGCAGTGCGTGACATGAAACGTTTGATGCTCGATGCGCGTACCGCCTCAACGGTGCAATCGCGCTAAGCATGGCACAAATTTATCGGCCGAGCGCCAAGCGCCCGCAACAGCAAGTGTTGCGTAACCAGCCCGTTAAAGCATTGAACCATCAAGGCCAAGGGATTGTGGCAAGTGCACAGGGCGTGCGTTTTGTCAGCGGTGCCTTAGCTGGCGAACTTATTGACTTTCGCAGCGAAGGCAAACATCAAGGTAAGTTGCTCAACATACAGCAAGCTGCCGCCGATCGTGTCATTCCCGCCTGTAAGTATTATGACGCCTGCGGTGGTTGCGACTTGCAACACTTAGCGCTCGAGCAACAACGTGAGCATAAGCAGCAAGTGGTCGTTGAGCTGATGGCCAAGTTTGCCGATGTTACTGCGCAAAGCTGGTTACCGCCGCTCGGCGCCGATGCTTGGCGCTACCGCAGACGGTTACGTCTCGCCTGTCACTGGGACCGCAAAAGACAACGCTTGACGCTAGGTTTGCGAGCCGCACAGAGTAAGCAGATCGTGGCGATTGAGGATTGTTTAGTGGCGCAGGAGCAAATCACTGCGTTGCTGGCAAGCTTACGCGCCACGCTAGCGAAGTTGCAAAGCCCAGAGCAACTTGGCCATGTTGAGTTGATTCATGTTGATCGCACGATTGTATTGTTACGCCTAACCGCAAGCGTATCGGCGGCCGATAAAGCCTTGCTTGAAAAGTTCGCCGAGCGGCAGCACGTCGATATTTGGCTACATTGTGCGGAACAGCCGCCGCAACCGTTGTTGCCGCAGCAGCAACTGCCCCGTTATCAAAGTTCGCAACTCATGTTGGAGTTTCAGCCGGGTGATTTCCTGCAAGCCCATGTGAATCTGAGCCTAACTATGGTGGAACAAGCGCTGACATGGCTCGATCCGCAGGCGGGTGAGTCAATTCTGGAACTCTATGCTGGAAGTGGTAATTTTACCTTGCCGATCGCGCTGACAGGTGCTCAAGTGACGGCCATTGAGGGCGTACCATCGATGGTAGAACGGTTGCGCGCAACGGCGCAGCAACAAAAGTTGCGGGTGACGGCAGTGCATGCAGATTTGGAGCAGAATTGGCGCCACTACCCATGGGCACAACAACGGTTTGATAAGGTTCTGCTAGATCCTGCCCGCGCGGGAGCGCCTCACGCGATTACGGAAATTGCGCAACGCCAACCGCGTCGAGTGATTTATGTTTCTTGCGCGCCGGATACGCTTGCGCGCGACGCCAAACAACTGCGAGCTGCCGGCTACCAGTTAAAACAGGCGCAAATCATTGACATGTTTCCGCAAACCCATCACATTGAATGTTTGACGTGGTTTGAACGGGAGGCATAGTCGTGGTTCATGTGCGAAGTACCCATGTTGATAAGCCAGACCAACTTGGTGACTGGTTGCAGCATGTCAGTGCTGACACTTGCAAAGCCCAGCTAACGGAACATTTCGAGCAATTACAACAACGCCTAGGCAAAGGTTCGCCGCTGTTGTTGAAAGGGCAAGAAATGGTCGAGATTCTGGCAAGTCTACAGCTCGATGCCGATACCCTGGTCGCCGCACTCTATAGTCCTGCTTATCAAGCGCAGCAAATTGACCGTGAACAACTAGCCAAGGACAATTCTGAAAGCCTTGTGACGCTGCTGAATGCGGTTGAGCAAATGCAGATGATTAGCGAACTGCAAAGCTTTCAGCATGGCAAACCTAATGTTGAACAGATCGATAATGTACGACGCATGCTGTTATCGATGGTGGCTGACGTACGGGCCGTATTGATCAAACTTGCGGAGCGGGTGTGCGCGTTGCGTGAAGTAAAGCAAGCAAACGAAGAAACGCGCGTGCTGGTTGCCAAAGAATGCCAAGACATTTATGCGCCGCTAGCCAACCGCTTGGGGATTGGCCAGCTGAAATGGGAACTCGAAGATCTCTCATTCCGTTATTTACATCCACAAACCTACAAAACCATCGCTAAGCAGCTTCACGAGCGACGCGTCGATCGTGAAGAATATATTGCAAAATTTGTCATGGGGCTGCGCGACGCTATGGCGGCCGAAGGCATAGATGCCGAAGTCTATGGTCGACCCAAACACATTTATTCCATTTGGCGGAAGATGCAAAAAAAGCATCTGAGTTTCGACGAACTATTCGATATTCGTGCGGTCCGTGTCGTAACGCGCAGTCTCAAGGACTGCTACGCCGCCCTTGGTGTGGTGCATAGTCAATGGCGCCATATTCAATCCGAGTTTGATGATTATATTGCGACACCGAAAGCCAATGGCTATCAGTCGATTCACACGGTAGTGATTGGCCCAGAAGATAAGCATGTTGAAATTCAAATTCGTACCCATGATATGCATGAAGATGCCGAGCTAGGGGTTGCTGCGCACTGGATGTATAAAGAGGGTGCTGGCGGCAAAAGTGGCGGATTTGAGGAAAAAATTGCGTGGCTACGTAAATTGCTCGCTTGGCATGAAGATATGGCCGAGAACGATGAGTTAGTCGCCGAAATTCGTTCGCAAGTCTTTGAAGATCGGGTTTATGTGTTTACCCCAAAAGGTGAAGTCATTGACTTACCTTACGGTGCGACACCGCTGGATTTCGCTTACTACATCCACTCACAGATTGGGCATCGCTGTGTGGGTGCCAAGGTCGACGGTCATATTGTGCCGTTCACCTATAGTCTGAAAAATGGCGAGCGAGTTGAGATCCTCACCCAAAAAAACGCCGAACCGCGACGTGATTGGCTGAATCCAGCTATGGGATACCTACGGACATCGCGTGCACGTAGCAAAGTTGTCACCTATTTTAAGAAGCTTGATCGCGACAAGAATTTGAAAGCGGGGCGCGAAATGCTGGAAGCGGAACTGCAAAAGTTTGATATTCCGCTGGCGCAAGCGCAAACCATACTGGAGCGATTTAATTTCACTCAGCTCGACGATTTACTCGCCGCGATCGGTGCTGGAGATGTGCGCCTGAATCAAGTGGTGAATCAGTTGCGGCCAACGGTGGACCCCGCCACTGAACGGTTGGAACGGTTGCAGCGCAAAGTACCGACTAAACCTAGCAAGAAAGCCAGTGATATCAGCGTGCAGGGTATTGGCAACTTAATGGTGCAGTTCGCCAAATGCTGTCAACCCTTGCCAGGTGAACCCATTATGGGATTTGTGACGCAAGGGCGCGGCGTATCGGTGCACCACCGTGATTGTGAGCAACTGAAGCATTTATTAGAAACCCATCCAGAGCGCGGTTTACAGGTGCATTGGTCGCGTACTGAATACGGACGTTATCGCGCCGATTTGAAAATAGATGCCGATGACCGCAATGGTCTGTTACATGACATCACCTCGGTACTCGCGAATGAAAAAACCAGCGTTGCGCAGCTCGATTCGCAGTTAGACCAAGGCACACGCCAAGCACGGATTTCGCTGGGGCTGTTTATTGAAAACCAACAAAGCCTGCAGCAGATCATCACTCGTTTGCAGCAAATTAAAGGAGTTCATAAGGTGCAGCGTTATGGTCAACACTGAGCAATTCCCAGGTGTCGCAGCTTTACTTGAGGTGATGCAGCGACTACGTGATCCCCAGGGCGGCTGTCCATGGGATTTACAACAAACCCTGACCAGCTTGATCCCCTATACCATTGAAGAAGCATACGAAGTGGCGGCGGCACTGACCGACGGCAATCTCGATGAGATCAAAGATGAACTTGGTGATTTGCTGTTCCAAGTGGTGTTTTACACGCAATTGACCAGCGAACAAGGGCAGTTTACTTTCGACCAAGTCGCGCAACAAACCGCAGATAAACTGATTCGCCGTCATCCCCATGTGTTTGCTGAAAGCGGCGCGCAGTCCGACGCAGAAATTAAGGCGCAGTGGGAACAAATAAAACAGCAAGAGCGCGCTGAAAAAGGTGAAACAGCATCAGTTTTTAATGGTATTCCGGATAATTTGCCGAGCATTTTAACCGCGCAGAAGCTACAAAAACGCGCGGCAAGTGTCGGTTTCGACTGGGACAACATAGTTCCAGTGCTAGCTAAAGTTCGCGAGGAACTAGCGGAAGTTGAAGAAGAATTGTATGCGCAACGCCTTGATAAAGAGGCGCTCGCAGATGAAATTGGTGATGTGTTATTTGCTGTGGTGAACCTTGCGCGTCATGCCCAAGTAAATCCTGAACATGCGTTGCGCCGCACCAATCATAAGTTTAAGCAGCGCTTTCAGGCCATAGAGAAGCGTCTTGCAGAACGAAATACCGCAGCAACAGAGTTGAGCTTGGCAGAGTTAGAGCAGGAGTGGCAGTTGGTTAAAGCGCAGCTGAAGACGGCCGCAAACGATTAATTTGTAATTGTCGGAATTAAGTCGTTACGGTATACTGTTTTCCCGTCTTGAAGCAGTTCCCTTATTTCACCTGACGACTTAGGTTTCGCATGACAACTAATTATATTTTCGTCACCGGCGGTGTAGTATCTTCGCTGGGTAAAGGTATTGCTGCAGCTTCATTGGCGGCAATTCTTGAGGCGCGTGGCTTGCATGTCACAATCATGAAACTCGACCCTTATATCAACGTCGACCCGGGCACCATGAGCCCAACTCAGCACGGTGAAGTGTTTGTCACCGAAGACGGCGCTGAGACCGACCTCGACTTAGGTCATTACGAGCGTTTTATTCGCACCCGTATGACTAAGAAAAACAACTTCACCACTGGCCGTGTTTACGAGGACATTATTCGTCGCGAACGCCGTGGTGAATTCCTTGGCGCCACCATTCAGGTGATCCCTCACATTACCAACGAGATTAAGCGTCGTGTGATTGACGGTGGCGAAGGCTATGACATCGCGATCGTTGAAATCGGTGGCACCGTGGGTGATATCGAGTCGCAGCCGTTTCTCGAGGCGATTCGCCAACTGGCTACTGAAGTTGGCCGTGATCGCACCTTATTCATGCATCTAACGCTAGTGCCTTTCTTAGGCGCCGCGGGCGAGGTGAAAACTAAGCCAACCCAGCATTCGGTAAAAGAGCTGCGTTCGATTGGTATTCAGCCAGATGTATTAGTGTGCCGCTCTGATCGTGCGTTGCCAGCCAATGAGCGCTCAAAAATCGCCTTGTTCACCAATGTTGAAGAGCGTGCCGTTATCGGTTTAAAAGATGTCGATAGTATTTACAAGATCCCAGCGATTTTGAAGTCGCAGGGTCTTGACGAGATCGTCGTCAACCGTTTCCGCTTGGATCGCCCAGAGGCTGATTTGGCCGAGTGGGAACAAGTGTTATACCAAGAATCAAATCCAAGTGGCGAAGTCACCGTAGGCTTTGTGGGTAAGTACATCGAACTGCCTGATGCTTATAAATCCGTCAACGAAGCCTTGGCGCACGCTGGTCTGAAGAATCGCTTAACCGTCAATATTCGTTATATTGATGCACAAGACGTTGAAACTAAAGGCGTAGCAAAACTTGCCGATGTTGATGCGATCATCGTACCTGGTGGGTTTGGCGAGCGTGGCATCCTTGGCAAGATCATGGCAGCGCAATACGCGCGCGAACACAAAATTCCGTATCTAGGTATCTGTTTGGGTATGCAAGTGGCGCTGATCGAGTACGCGCGCCATGTGGCAGGGCTTGAGGGCGCTAATAGCACCGAGTTCGATGCCAATACCAAACATCCAGTGGTCGGTTTGATTACCGAGTGGATGGATGCCAAAGGCCAGAAAGAGTTGCGTGATCATAACTCGGATTTAGGCGGCACTATGCGTCTTGGCGCCCAAGCTTGTAACTTAGTAAAAGGCACCAACGCGCATCATTTGTATGGTGCTGATGTGATTCAGGAACGCCATCGTCACCGCTATGAAGTCAATGGTACTTATGTGGAGCAACTCGAAGCCGCGGGCTTGAAGATTTCCGGTTGGTCGTACGATAACCGTTTGGTTGAGATCATTGAAATCCCAGAGCATCCATGGTTCGTAGCAGCGCAGTTCCATCCAGAATTCACCTCGACACCGCGCGATGGGCATCCATTGTTCCGTGGATTTATCGAAGCCGCTGGCAAATACCAGAAACAACGTCGCGGCTAAGGGTCGCTATCAACAGGAGTGAAGTTTTAGCATGGCTACCATTCAAACAATTGTTGCACGTGAGATTATGGATTCACGTGGGAATCCAACCATTGAAGTTGATGTCACTTTGAGTGACGGCAGTATGGGGCGCGCAGCGGCCCCAAGCGGCGCCTCTACCGGCTCACGCGAGGCCTTAGAATTGCGTGATGGCGATAAGCAACGCTATTTAGGTAAGGGTGTGTTGCAAGCGGTTGCCAACGTGAACGAACGTATCGCCCCCAAACTGCAAGGCGCGGAAGCAAGCGCACAAGCCACCATCGATCAAATCATGCTTGATCTTGATGGCACAGAAAACAAAGCAAACTTAGGTGCCAACGCGATTTTGGCGGTTTCTTTAGCCACCGCAAAAGCTGCTGCACAAAGTGCGGGGCTGCCGTTGTACGCGCACATTGCTCAGTTGAACAATACGGCTGGTCATTACAGCATGCCATTACCGATGATGAACATTCTCAATGGTGGTGAGCATGCAGATAATAACGTTGATATCCAAGAGTTTATGATTCAGCCGGTCGGCGCCGCAAGTTTCCGCGAAGGTCTGCGCATGGGGGCTGAGATTTTTCATGCCCTGAAAAAAGTTTTGCAACAACGTGGTCTCAGCACGGCGGTGGGTGACGAAGGTGGTTTTGCACCGAACTTAAGCTCCAATGAAGAAGCTTTACAAGTGATTGTCGAGGCGGTTGAAATCGCTGGCTATCAGATGGGCAGCGACGTCACCTTGGCGCTTGATTGTGCCGCTTCTGAATTCTATCGCGATGGTAAGTATCACCTCAGTGGCGAGGGTAAATCTTTCACTGCGGCGGAGTTTGCTGAATACCTCGCAGGTCTGTGCGCGCGTTATCCGATCATTTCAATTGAAGACGGTCTCGACGAAAGTGACTGGGACGGTTGGAAAATTCTCACCGAGCGCCTCGGCGACAAGGTGCAATTGGTGGGCGATGACTTGTTTGTAACCAATACCAAGATCCTGAAGCGCGGTATTGATGAACAGATTGGCAATTCGATTTTGATCAAGTTCAACCAGATCGGCAGCCTTACCGAAACCTTGGCCGCCATTCGCATGGCAGCTGAAGCTGGCTTTACTGCGGTTATTTCACATCGTTCGGGCGAAACTGAAGATGCAACCATTGCCGATCTAGCGGTAGGTACCGCTGCGGGCCAGATCAAAACCGGGTCCTTATGTCGCTCGGATCGTGTTGCCAAGTACAACCAATTGCTGCGTATTGAGCAAGAACTTGGTGAACAGGCTCCTTATCGTGGTCGCGCTGAAGTGCGTGCGGCGAACTAAGCACGATCGCTGACGTGAGTCGCTATGGTGGATAAACAACGCGATATATTCGAAGTTGTTGCTGAGCAGCCGGGTCAAGGCCCGGCTGCTTTTCCTGAATTATGTACTGCGCTCTATGAGCGTGAACTGCAATTTCTCGCCAGTCTCCACGTCCAATCTGCTGCGGGTTTGCAGCGTCGACTCAAAAGTCTTAGTTACTACGTGCAAAATGCTGCACGGGCAATGCTTACCAGCTCATGTCCCTGTGAGCTAGACGTGCAAAATGCCAGTTGGCAAGCGCCACAAAAGACCAAACTTAAAGCTACTGCGACGCTAGCGAGTAAATTAGAAAAATGGCTTACCAGCGCAACCAACAAAAGCAATGCGGATGGTAAAGCCCTGCTTGGCATGAGTGTGCCTGTCCTCAATTTTGACCCACGGCTGCAACAAGTACGCCTCGATTCGATTGACCGTGTCGATGTGCAAGGACGTCGTGTGCATTGTAACGAATCCGGTTGGTTTACTTTTACCGGCGAGAGTTGTGAAACCATGGGTGATCATCTGATTCTAGCGAAACCAGAGCGCGCTTGGTTGATACCCGCGGTGTGCGGACATCAATGGTCACACAAAGGTAGAACCGATCCGCGTACACTGTCGTTGCGTGAATTATTGCTCGCCACTACCATCGATTGGCGTCAACTAACCTAGTTAACGCGTCAACAACACCACGACGCCAGCCCCTATGACAAGCAATAAGGTCAAACGGCGGAATAAAGACTCGGGTAGTAAAGGGCTTAAACGATGGCCCAAATAGGTACCAGCGATGGCCCCCATGAGTAACACCATTAAATAGCCCCAATTGGCGGCTGCATATGCGCCTTGAAGCGAGAACGAGGTGACGTTGGTGAGTCCTAAGACTAAGAAAAATAAGGTTAAGGTTGCGCGAAAACTGGTGCGATCAAGACGATTCGCGGTCAGGAACAGCACCACCGGCGGACCGCCTAAGGTTAAAGCGCCGTTGGCAAAGCCAGACGCCAGCCCAATCAAACTTTGTTGTCGCTTGCCAGCACCGGCTCGGATCTGCAGGCCAAACCAGAACAACGCGCCGACACTGATGACAAAAATAGCTAAACCTAGTTGTAGCCAAGTTAACGGCAGTTGCGCCAATGCCCAATTACCGATAAGTGTGCCGATCACGCCACAAGCAAGTAAGGCAAGCCATTTGCGCGGGGCTAAATAATGCCTGAGTAACCAACATAAATAGAGTGCCATCACCACATTTATGATGGATAGTAGCGGGGTGAGCTGTGGCAAGGGGATGAGTAAACTCAGTAATGGCACAGCGACAAGGCCCGATCCGAATCCGGTAATTCCTTGTAAAGAAGCTCCCGCAAACATAATCAGTGCGATAAGGTAATAGTCCATGTTAGCCTTGAATAACTTGGTTCAGCGAAAAAGCACGGTATACTTACAACATATTATCATGCGAGTGAAGCGATGCGCCTGTTAAAACTCTTCTTAGTGCTGCTTTTGGTAGCCCTGCAATATCGACTCTGGTTTGGCGACAACAGCTTGCCAGAATACTGGCATTTGCAAGAAGAAGTGGCTCGACAGGCGGAAACCAATGAGAAATTAAGGCAGCGTAATCAGGTACTGATTGCCGATATCGAGGATCTTCGTGAAGGGGAGATCGCACTCGAAGAGCGGGCTCGCAATGAATTGGGTTTAATAAAGCAAGACGAAACCTTTTTCCGTTTAGTTCCTACACAAACGAATCAATATGACGATAACTAATGCTGTAGCGGCTGTCGTGCCTGCCGCAGGCGTCGGCAGTCGAATGCAGTCAGAAGTGCCGAAGCAATATTTCAAACTCGGTGACCGGACTGTCTTGCAATGGACCTTGCAGGCATTACAACAAGACCCACGCATTCAGCACATTTTTGTGGCAACGCAAGCAACAGATCCGTATTTCGCCGAACTGACGTTACCTAGTGGTATCCAGCTGACGCGCGTCGATGGCGGCGCTTCGCGAGCAGCGTCAGTGGCGGCGGGCGTGCAGGCCGCGCAAGCCGCAGGATATACTTGGGTTGCAGTGCATGATGCGGCGCGGCCGTGTTTAAGCGCTGCCGAACTGACTGCGGTCATTGACGCTGCGATCGCCGATGCAGTAGGCGCTATTTTAGCACTGCCGGTCGCCGATACCTTAAAGCGCAGCGTTGATGGTCGCCATATTGCGCAGAGTGTTGAGCGGACGCAATTGTGGCAGGCGCTCACCCCGCAGGTCTTTCGCAGTGCCGACTTGCTTGCCGGGTTACAGCAGCTAGGCACCGATCATCCCGCCTTGACCGATGAAGCGTCCGTATTTGAGTTGCTCGGCAAGCAACCGCAATTAGTCCTCGGTCGGCGACAAAACCTAAAGATTACCCAGCCCGGTGATGAGCATATTGCCGCGTTGTTGTTACAAGACAATCTTACAAGATAAGGAGTTTGCATGCGCATAGGGCATGGCTACGATGTACACAAATTTGGGAGTGACAAGCCATTGTTGCTCGGTGGTGTAGAAGTTCCGTACGAACAAGGTCTGCTCGCACATTCGGATGGCGATGTGGTCTTGCATGCAATCACTGACGCGCTGCTTGGCGCGCTTGCCAAAGGTGATATTGGCCATCATTTTCCTGATACCGATGCGGCCTACGCCGGTGCCGACAGTGCAAACCTGCTACAACAAGTAGTGGATATGGCCCATGGTGAGGGGTGGTTACTTGGTAACCTTGATGTCACCATCGTCGCCCAAGCTCCTAAATTAGCGAATTTTATTGCTGCTATGCGGCAGCGCATCGCCGCATTATTTAAAGCTGATATTGCATGCGTGAATGTGAAGGCAACCACCACTGAGAAGCTTGGCTTTGTGGGGCGTAAAGAGGGTATCGCCTGTCATGCGGTGATCTTAGTCAAGGCCAACACTGATGCTTGAAGCGATTTTGCAAAACGCCGAATTCTTGCACGGCAAACCGACCCTTCAAGCGCGTTTCCGCCAGCAGGCGGAGGACTTTCAAGTTGTTGAACAACTCGAAGTTGGCGACGATGAGGAGGGCGAGCACCAGTGGCTTTGGGTTTACAAAAAAGGTGCGAATACGACCTTCGTTGCAGGTCAAATAGCGGCTTTTGCTGGTGTTAGTGAGCGTGACGTAAGTTATTCTGGACTCAAAGATCGTCATGCGGAAACCTGGCAGTGGTTTTCCATTCAATTGCCTGGTAAGCCTATGCTCGATTGGCAGCAGCTCGAGCATCCAGAATTTCGTATTGAACGCGCGGTAAAACAAAGTAAAAAGCTGAAATCTGGGTACCATCGTGGCAATCAGTTTTGTTTAACTTTGCGTGACGTGAGTGATGTAGCTGCGCTACAACAACGTTGGCAATTACTATGTGAGCAAGGTGTGCCCAATTATTTTGGCGAACAGCGATTTGGTCACAACGGCCAAAACTTGAGTAAAGGGATTGCCTTTGTCACCGGTGAAATGAGTGGCAAACAACGTAAGAAAATCCGTCGTCCGCAACAAAGTCTATTGCTGTCGGCGGTACGAAGTGCCATTTTTAATGCCGTTGTCAGCAGCCGAATTCAAACTCAGCGGATGCAGCCGGAACTACAGGATTTCATGCTTTTGGCGGGATCTCGCTCATTCTTTAAGGTTGAAGTGGTTGATGATGCGTTGTTGGCGCGTTGGCGCAGCGGTGATATTGAGTTATCGGCGCCCTTAGCTGGCGGTTGGCGCGAGCCATGGCAGGAACATTTGAGCCCATTTGAGCATGAACAGCTGCAACACTATGAGGCAATTCTTGCTGGATTAAAGCGGCAACGAGTCGATTTGGGTCGCCGCGCAGTGCTATTGCGCCCACAAGAGACAACTTTTACCGAAATGAACGCAGACACAGTAGAATTGAAGTTCACATTGAAGCGTGGCAGTTTCGCGACCAGTGTCTTGCGCGAACTATTTACTCCACTTGAGAATAAGGTGAATAAAGATGATGAAATTATTGGTCAGTAATGACGATGGTGTGCACGCTCCAGGCATTGCTGCGTTGTACCAAGCGCTGAATGAAATTGCTCAGGTTCGAGTGATTGCACCGGATCGCAATTGTAGCGGTGCCAGTAATTCACTAACGCTACACAACCCACTGCGGGTGCAGCGTCTTGCCAATGGTTTTTATTCGCTCAACGGCACACCTACGGATTGCGTGCATCTTGGGACTAACTCACCGTTGGCAGACGATGTAGATTTAGTGGTCTCGGGCATTAATGATGGTCCTAACATGGGCGATGACGTGCTCTATTCAGGCACTGTTGCTGCGGCAATGGAGGGACGTTACATGGGCTTACCAGCCATTGCGGTATCCATGGGTTCCCGTAGCGAAGATTACTACGATACAGCCGCACGTGTGGTTGCCGATATCGTTAACCGGATGGCGGAACAGCCCCTGCGTTTGGATACGATTTTAAATATTAATGTGCCAGCTGTACCTTACGACCAGCTCAAGGGAATTAAAGTCACGCGTTTAGGGCGTCGTCATCGTGCTGAGACCATGGTCGAAGACACTGACCCATTTGGCCGTAAAATCTACTGGTATGGCCCCATTGGTGGACATCAAGACGACGGCGAAGACACCGACTTTTATGCTGTTCGCGAAGGTTATGTATCGATCACTCCGATAAGTCTCGACATGACGGCGCGCAAACACCAAGATACATTGCAAGACTGGCTAAAATAAAAACAAGAAAAACCACGACATGATTCAAAACTTTCAGGGAATGGCAAAGCGCTTGGTCGCTTTGTTACGGCAGCAAGGTATCACTAATGAACACGTGCTGCAGGTAATTCAAGCGACGCCACGGCAGCAATTTATGCCGGAATCGCTGGCCCATAAAGCCTATGAAAATACCGCGCTGCCAATTGGTAAAGGGCAGACCATTTCGCAACCCTTGATGGTGGCTTCAATGACCCAGTTATTGATGCAGCACGAGTGCAAAAATGTGCTGGAAATTGGTACCGGTAGTGGCTACCAAACCGCGATCTTGGCGCAATTGGTTGAGCGTGTTTATTCGGTGGAGCGTATCGCCGAATTGCAATATCAAGCGAAACGACGACTGAAGCAGCTAGATTTGCACAACATTAGTATGCGCCACGGCGACGGGTGGCAAGGTTGGCAAAGCAAAGCGCCCTTTGATGGCATTATTGTGACCGCTGCGGCGAGCGATATTCCGCACGCGCTGATGGAACAGCTAGCCGATGGAGGCGTGATGATCATTCCAGTAGGGACTGTGCGCCAACGTTTGGTCGTTATTCGGCGGTTTGGTGATGATTTTGAACATAAGCAGCTTGGTGATGTCAAATTTGTACCTTTGGTGCCAGGGAGTTTGGCATGAAGTTGTTTAGTACTCTCTACGACCGAGTCTTACAGTGGTCACAACACCGCCGTGCACCCTCGATTCTCGCGGCATTGAGTTTCTCGGAGTCGGTGATCTTTCCGATCCCGCCTGATGTCATGCTTGCCCCAATGGCAATGACCCAACCCCAGCGCGCATGGTTTTTCGCATTTATCACCACAGTTGCGTCGGTATTAGGTGGGATTGCCGGTTATTGGCTGGGATATTTTGCTTTTGATCCTGTAGTCATGCCACTCATTGAGTGGGCAGGCTATGAAGACAAACTCGAACATGTAACGGGGTGGTTCCGCGAATATGGTTTCTGGATCATTTTTATTGCCGGGTTTTCGCCGATCCCTTACAAGCTTTTTACGGTCACAGGCGGCATGTTGCAGGTGTATTTTTTGCCGTTCGTGTTAGGCTCGGTGATAAGTCGCGGCTTACGTTTCTACTTAGTCGCTTGGTTGCTACGTACTGGCGGCCCGCAAATGGCGATTCGGTTGCGCAAGTATGTCGATCGCATTGGCTGGGCGTTAGTTGGAGTGGCGGTAATCGCTTATGTATGGACGCAAGTTTAGCGTTGTCGGAACAGTCATCTTAGTGTTCGCTTTGGTCGGCTGTGCACAGCGCCAAGCGCCGGCGCCAGTCGAACGCGTCTATCGTGGTCCGACGATTCATGACTTTGAAGCAAATAGTTTAAGTGGCGATCGTTATACCGTTCAGCGTGGCGACACACTCTATTCCATCGCGTTTCGTGCCAATGTCGATGTGCGTGCGCTCGCGCGCCTCAACAATCTCGGCGAACCTTATACTATTTATCCCGGTCAATCATTACGTTTGCGCGCCGCAACGCGCCAAACAACTGGCGCAACCAGCACGACGGGCGTTGATTCTGGCGCCAAGAAAGAGTATGTTGAGGATAAAAGTAAAGAAAAGGTTACGAGAAGGTCAACTGAACCAGCACCTGAACGCCGTGCGACAACGCCAACCTTAGTACCTTCGCAACCGCGTGATGTATTTCCGGCAAGCAATGCGATCAACTGGCGCTGGCCGAGCAAAAATCAGGTGATTAGAGGCTTCTCAACTGCTGCCGCGGGTAATAAAGGGCTTGATTTCGGTGGTAGCAAAGGCGATCCGGTTTATGCAGCAGCAGCAGGCAAAGTAGTTTATGCAGGCAATGCTCTAAAAGGGTATGGTAATTTAATTATCCTGAAACATAACGATGATTATATAACTGCGTACGCCCATAACGACCGATTACTGGTCAGTGAACAACAATGGGTCAGCGCAGGGGATGAAATAGCCGTAATGGGCGATACCGATGCCGAACAGGTGAAGTTGCACTTTGAGGTGCGCTTTCGCGGTAAATCGGTCAACCCACGGCATTATTTACCACGGGGGTCACAATGAGTCGGACACACGACGTAGACGACATCGATGAGCAAGAGTTGATGTCGGAAATGGAAAAATCTGCGACGACCACTGATAGTAACGACGATACGGAATTTGAAGAGATTCTAGCCAATCGGGCGAAATATCAGAAGAAAATGGACGCGACTCAGATGTACCTTAGCGAGATTGGGTTTTCACCCTTGTTAACCGCTGAGGAAGAAGTCCATTTTTCACGCTTAGCGCTGAAAGGTGATAAGGCTGCTCGGTGTCGTATGATCGAGAGCAACTTGCGTTTAGTGGTGAAAATCGCTAGGCGCTATACCAATCGCGGTCTCGCCCTTTTAGACTTGGTCGAAGAGGGCAACTTAGGCTTGATTCGAGCGGTCGAGAAGTTTGACCCAGAACGCGGTTTTCGTTTTTCGACCTACGCCACTTGGTGGATACGCCAAACAATCGAACGCGCGATTATGAACCAAACGCGGACGATTCGCCTGCCAATTCACGTGGTAAAAGAACTCAACAGTTATCTACGCGCCTCACGGGAACTTGCCCACAAGCTTGACCATGAGCCTACCGCCGAGGATATCGCCGAGGAGCTCGATGTTTCAGTGGCTGATGTCAGTCGCATGTTGCGGCTCAATGAGCGCATTGCGTCGGTTGATACGCCATTGGGCGGAGATAACGATAAAGCTTTGGTCGATTTACTCACCGACGAAAGTGATCATGGCCCAGAAGGTGTGTTGCAAGATAACGACCTAAAAGAACACATCGTTGAATGGCTAGCGAGCTTGAATTCGAAGCAACGCGAGGTTCTGGCACGCCGTTTTGGTTTGATGGGCTATGAACCCGCGACCTTGGAAGATGTCGGGCGTGAGATTGGATTGACGCGTGAGCGCGTGCGCCAAATCCAAGTAGAAGCCCTGCGTCGCTTACGTGATATGTTGCGTCAACAAGGCTTGAGTTTGGACGCGCTATTTCAGGCAGATTGATTGCAGTTACGGTTTTTGAGTTAACTTGCTCTGCCACCGTGCCAGCCATTGCAAAGCTTCAAGCGGTGTCAGATGATTGACCTCTAACGCCGCTAGCTCATCAAGTAACGGGTGAGGTGTTGGCGCTGAAGGCTCCTCAGTTGCTGCCGCGGTCAAGGCAAGCTCAGCTTGCGGCATTTCATTATCTTGACGCTCGAGTTGCTGCAAAATAGCTTGTGCACGTTTCACTACCGTATTCGGTAATCCTGCTAATTTCGCCACTTGCACACCAAAACTGCGATTCGCTGCGCCATCAACCACACGATGTTCAAAGACAATGGTATCGTCATGTTCCGTGGCTTCGACATGCACATTACGACAGCCTGGCAGGCTGCCAATCGTCTGCGTGAGCTCGAAATAATGGGTAGCGAAGAGGGTAAGGGCACGATTGCGTTGCAATAGCGCTTCGGCGCATGCCCAAGCCAATGCTAGACCATCATAGGTTGAGGTCCCCCGACCAATCTCGTCCATCAGCACTAAACTGTGTTCAGTCGCATTGTGCAAAATAGTCGCGGCTTCAGTCATCTCGACCATAAAGGTTGAGCGCCCCGAGGCGAGATCATCAGATGCGCCAATACGAGTGAAGATCCGATCGATAGGGCCAAATACCGCGCGATCTGCAGGCACAAAGCTGCCACAGTGGGCCATGATGGCGCACAACGCCGCTTGCCGCATATAGGTCGATTTACCGCCCATATTGGGACCGGTAATGAGTAACATGGTTTGCTCAGCATCTAAGCGAACATCATTGGCGATAAAGGGTGTTTCTAGTTGCACCTCAATCACAGGATGGCGTGCGCCAGTCAATTCAAAGCCGTGAGCCTGACGCAATTCAGGCTGGCAATAATGATAGGCAATAGCCGATGCGGCAAAGCTATGCAGTACATCAAGCTCAGCCACAGCATTCGCCGTGCGTTGCAAGGTGGTTAGCTCGACGGCAATGGCGTCGAGTAAATTTTCGTATAACCATTTCTCGCGAACCAGCGCTCGCGATTGTGCTTGCAGCACTTTATCTTCGTAGGTTTTCAGCTCTGGAATAATATAACGTTCAACATTTTTCAGCGTTTGTCGGCGTTGATAATCGGCTGGAATCTGGGCCGCGGCAGCACGGCTTGCCTCGAGGTAATAGCCGTGAACCTTGTTGTAGCCGACTTTCAAGGTTTGAATACCAGTGCGTTGGCGTTCGCGCAGTTCGATTTGCTGTAAAAAATCGGTCGCACCGGCCGCTAATCGCCGTTGTTCATCAAGTTCTTCATCAAAACCATCGGCGATAACGCCACCATCTCGAATCAGTAAGGGGGGCTGCTCAACCAGCGCTTGTTCGAGGGTGGCACAGAGTTCTGGTAACTCATGTAAATCCTGCTGCCAGCTCGCTAACTCCTGTGCTGCTGTCAGTTCTTGTTTGAGCGTTGGCAGCGCTTGTAAGGCACTACGGAGCCGCGTCAAGTCACGCGGGCGGGCACTGCGTAGGGCCACACGCGAAAGAATTCGCTCAAGATCACCTATTTGCTTCAATTGCTTACGCAGGCTCTCGAGATCATAGGTTTGCAGCAGCGCTACGGCACGGTAACGATTGTTCAGTTGCTGCGCATCGCGCAAGGGGCGTTGCAACCAGCGGCGCAGGAGACGTCCCCCCATCGCGGTTGCGGTGCGATTCAAGGTGGCAAACAGTGAGGTGGGCGCGCCACTCATTGATTGCACTAATTCGAGATTGCGTTGGGTTGCTGCATCGAGTTGAATAGCATTGTCCGTGTGCTCCGCATGAATGCTTTGAATATGCGGTAAAGCCGCCCGCTGGGTAAGTTTGACATAGTTCAGGATGGCACCGGCGGCGCCAAGGGCACGAGACAGGTGCGAAATGCCAAAACCATCTAGGTGTTGTACTTGGAATTGCCGGCAGAGCAGAGCTTCGGCACTATCACTCGCAAACTCCCAATCAGGACGCGGGCGTACACAGCTGCTGGCAAACCACTGCTTTTGCCATTGCATGGTATCGGGATGAAGTAGCTCGGCAGGTTGTAACCGCTGTAGCTCGGCTTGCAAAGTGGTTTCATCGGCACATTCGAACACGCTAAAACGGCCGCTTGCTAGATCCAAACAAGCCACGCCAAAATGCTGTTGATAACACACCGCCACGAGTAAATTTTCACGCTGCTCTGATAACAACGCCTCATCAGTCACCGTTCCAGGTGTCAGTACCCGAATGACTTTACGCTCAACCGGTCCTTTACTGGTGGCTGGGTCACCAACTTGTTCACAGATGGCGACTGATTCGCCCATTTGCAGCAGCCGTGCTAAATAATTTTCGGCAGCGTGATAGGGCACACCGGCCATTGGAATAGGTTTGCCGTTGCTAGCGCCACGTTGGGTAAGTGAAATATCCAACAACTCAGCTGCTTTGCGCGCGTCGTCATAAAAGAGTTCGTAAAAGTCACCCATACGATAGAACAAAAGCGTATCAGCATGTTCTGCCTTGATGCGTAAGTATTGTTGCATCATCGGTGTATGTGCAGAAAAATCGAGAGAAGCAGTTGTCGCGGTCGGCATGCCTGATAGAATCCGTATAGTCGTTATTTTTAGTGGAGCTAATAACGAAAATGGTAACACAAACTCAGTTCGAACTGGCACAACAAATCGGTCAGTGGTTGCAAGCGCGTAATTGGCATATCGCGACAGCAGAGTCCTGCACAGCGGGAGGGATCGGTTATGCTTTAAGTGCTGTTGCTGGTAGCTCGGCATGGTTTGAAGGTGGCTTTATTACCTATAGCAACGCGTTGAAAATGCGAATTCTTGGCGTTTCTGAAGCGACGCTAACGCAATTTGGCGCAGTATCAGCCGAGACCGCAGAAGCGATGGCCTTAGGTGCACAACAAATGGCGCAAACAGAGTTAGCGATTGCCGTTACTGGGGTTGCTGGTCCGGCTGGCGGCACTGCGAGCAAGCCGGTGGGTTTAGTTTGGTTTGGGTTGGCACATCCCCAGGGTGTACTGAGCTGGAGTCAGCAGTTTGGCGGCGATCGAGCTGCGGTTCGTGCGGCAACAATAAGCGAAGCACTCAGCAGTTATAAAAAAATTACTTGATACTGTATAAAAACACAGTATACTCATTTTCAACGCTTTCAACAGAACGGACATCATTATGAGCAACGACAAGCAAAAAGCACTCGATGCGGCACTCGGTCAAATCGAACGTCAATTCGGTAAAGGTTCTATTATGCGTTTGGGTGATAACCAAACGATGGATATAGCTTCAGTTTCTACTGGCTCTCTAGGTCTTGATATTGCCCTTGGCATTGGCGGCTTGCCTTTCGGTCGTGTTGTTGAAATCTATGGTCCGGAATCAAGTGGTAAAACCACACTGACACTCCAGGTTATTGCTGAAGCACAGAAAGCAGGTAAAACCTGTGCTTTCGTCGATGCTGAGCATGCACTTGACCCAGTCTATGCTGAAAAACTTGGTGTTAACGTAGATGATCTACTTGTCTCGCAACCCGATACCGGTGAACAAGCACTGGAAATTTGTGACATGTTAGTCCGCTCAGGTGCGGTTGATGTGGTCATTGTCGACTCAGTTGCAGCACTCACTCCGAAGGCGGAAATCGAGGGTGAGATGGGCGACAGTCATGTTGGTTTACAAGCGCGTTTGATGTCCCAAGCTTTGCGTAAACTGACTGCGAACATCAAAAAATCGAATAGCTTATGTATTTTCATTAACCAGATTCGCATGAAGATTGGCGTCATGTTTGGTAACCCAGAAACCACCACTGGTGGTAACGCGTTGAAGTTTTACTCGTCTGTGCGTTTGGATATTCGTCGTACGGGTGCAGTGAAAGAAGGCGACGAAGTTGTGGGTAACGAAACCCGCGTAAAAGTTGTGAAAAACAAAGTTGCACCGCCATTCAAGCAAGCAGAATTCCAGATTATGTATGGTGCTGGTATTTCCAAACAAGGCGAGCTCATCGATTTGGGTGTGAAGCAAAAAATTGTCGATAAAGCTGGTGCTTGGTATAGCTATAAAGGCGATAAAATCGGTCAAGGTAAAGCCAATGCTATTAAATTCCTGACTGAGAATACTGAAATCGCTGATGAAATTGAAAAGCTGATCCGTGAGCAATTGTTAGCTAAACCGGTCAAAGCTGGTAAACAAGGTAGAGAAGCCGCTGCAGTTGCCGATAACGCGGAAATCATGGATGATGACTTGGTATAAGGTTGTCATCGAAGGAATGGAGTAATGAGTTACGTGCAAGTTGCGCTCGCTTTAGGGTCCGGAGCGGCTCGGGGTTGGTCTCACATTGGGGTGATCAACGCTTTGCAGGAAATGGGCGTTGAAATCAATATGGTTGCAGGCACATCAATCGGCTCCCTTGTGGGGGCCGGTTTTGCTTCTGGCCGTATTGCCGAAGTGGAAGAGTGGGTGCGCGATATGGGCCGTTGGCAGGTGTTTAACTTGCTTGATTTCGGTCTCAGTCATGGCGGTATCATTCAGGGCGAAAAAGTCTTTAGTCATGCACGAGAACGTTTCGGTGCAGTCTCGATTGAAGATTTACCTATTACTTATGGTGCTGTTGCCACCGATCTTTACACTGGGCGCGAGGTATGGCTGCGTAAAGGCGATATTTATCATGCGTCGCGTTCTTCGTGTGCAATGCCGGGTTTGTTAGCGCCCGCCGCGCACAATGGTCGCTGGCTGGTGGATGGCGGCTTGGTGAATCCGGTTCCAGTTTCATTGTGTCGAGCGCTCGGTGCCGATTTTGTCATCGGTGTGCATTTGAACTCGCAACTGAATACTGCTGCTATCGAAGCACGGGGTAAATTCCAACCACCAGAACCTCACCCACAAGCGGACGTACACAAACTGTCGAAATCGGAAACAACAGCGGTTGATACCGGTAAGCAAAGCGAAACCTCTGATTTAATCGGTAACGAAGAGCAGGACGACGAAGGATTTTTCAAGAATTTCTTGAGTACCTCTGGTCAATACTGGGATTCGATGAAAGAACGCTTCACTGGTCAGTCACACAAAGCGCCAGGTATGTTCGGTGTGATGGCAGGTTCTATCGATATCATGCAAGAGCGTATTACTAAGGCACGTTTAGCCGGCGATCCGCCCGATATCCTTATCCAACCTAAACTTGGACACATAGGTTTGCTGGAATTTGAACGCGGTAATGAAGCCATTGATTTGGGTTATGAAACCACGATGCGAATGAAAGATTACATCATGAGTGAGCTCGAGATGTATGCCGAGCGTCGCGGTGGTGCTGGTTAGTCGATAACTACTATGGACCCATAGCCAAAGAAAAACCGCAGGTAGTGATGCCTGCGGTTTTTTTGTGTTTAAAGCTTAATGAGTAACTTGAACGAGGTGATTAGACCTCATCCATGCGTTTTTCCATTTGCTCGAAGGTGTTGGTCAGATTCGCTGCCGGTGCTTTGGTCAGCAAGCTCACAACAATAATCGCGACGGTACAGAGAATGAACCCTGGAATGATTTCATAGACCATGCTGCTAAGCGCCGCACCGTCTTCAAGTACAGGAGCATAGATCCAGAACAACACGGTTGCCGCGCCCACTAACATACCCGAAAGTGCACCTTGCAGGTTCATCCGTTTCCAGAACAAGCTGAGAATGATAACCGGACCGAAGGCAGCGCCGAAGCCAGCCCATGCGTTAGCAACTAGACCCAAAATGGTATTTTCGGGGTTCCATGCTAAGGCAATCGCGACCAATGACACGATAAGTACCGAGATACGACCGACTAAGACCAGCTCTTTTTGGCTTGCATCACGGCGTAAAAAGGCTTTATAGAAGTCTTCTGTCAATGAGCTTGAGGTCACCAACAATTGCGACGAAATGGTACTCATGATGGCTGCCAGAATCGCAGCGAGTAAGAAACTAGCAATCAGCGGATGGAATAAGAACTGCGAGAAGATAATGAAAATGGTCTCAGCATCATTGAGCGTCATTTTGGTTTCGGCAACATAAGCAATACCAACGAAACCGGTGATCATGGCACCGATGATAGAAACTGTCATCCAAGTGATACCAATACGACGCGCTGCGGGGATGTCTTTAACCGAACGAATCGCCATAAAACGCACGATGATATGTGGTTGGCCGAAGTAGCCCAAGCCCCAGGCTAATAGCGAAATAATTCCCAAAAATGAGAGTTGATTCACTGCCGAGTCGGCTATCGAACCGTCACGGAAGAAATCAAGGAAATCCGGATTCATGGTGCGAACTTGGTCAGTCACCGAAGCAACACCGCCGAGATCAAAGATGGCGACAATCGGCACCAGAACAAGGGCGAGGAACATGATGCAGCCTTGCACAAAGTCGGTCATGCTCACCGCTAAGAAGCCACCAAACAAGGTGTAAGCACAGACCACACCGGCTGTCACCCAGAGCCCCAGACTATAGTCTAAGCCAAATGCCGAACTGGCAAACAACTTACCGCCAGCGACAAGACTTGCAGAGGTGTAAAGGGTGAAAAAGACGATGATGACCACTGATGAAAAAACGCGCAATAGACGCGCTTTGTCATTGAAGCGGTTGGCGAAGTAATCTGGAATGGTAATCGAATCATTCGCAACTTCGGTATACATGCGCAAACGAGGGGCGACGATAATGTAGTTGAGGTAAGCACCTACGACCAAACCCACTGCGATCCAAAGCTGCGAAACACCAGACATATAAATCGCACCGGGTAAGCCCATAAGCATCCAACCGCTCATATCTGAGGCGCCGGCTGAAAGGGCAGTTACACCAGGGCCTAAACGACGGCCTCCCAACATGTAACCCGATACATCATCCGTGGATTTTTTGTACGCATACAAGCCAATCCCCAGCATTGCAATGAAATAAAGCGCTAATGAAATAAGCGTACCTGTTTCCAAAGCATTACTCCTTCGTTGTTGAGTGTAAAGGCACTTTATAGTTGTTGTCCGCTTGCAACAGAGTGGCAGTTAAACTCTCTTGCGGATCGGTTATCAGTGCCTGTGTCGTTCCAAACTCGATCATTTTACCACGATGCATTATTAAGATCTTGTCTGAAACATGTTTCACGATCTCCGGCGAATGAGTAACGAAAATAAACGAAATACCCATATCTTGCTGAAGATCGAGGATAAGGTTAATGATTTGAGCTCTAATCGATGGATCGAGCGCAGCAAAAGCTTCATCAGCAACGATAATTTGCGGTTCCAAGACAATAGCGCGCGCAATACAGACCCGTTGTTGCTGTCCACTTGAGAGCATGTGCGGGTAAAAGTGATAATGCTCGGGTAGTAAGCCAACTTTGCGTAGGGTTTCAAACACACGTTTTTTGCGGTCCTCAAGACTCCCATCATGATTAAATAACAGCGGCTCAAGTAGTTGTTTACCGACGGTAATTTGCGGGTTCAATGAGCGTAAACTGTCTTGAAATATCATGCGCACGTAACGGCAACGTTGTTGGTCGGCCATCTTATCGAGTGCCTGACCATTGATAAATAGCTCGCCGCTACTGGGTTTTTCAGCACCCGCAATGATTTTCGCAATGGTTGATTTGCCAGATCCCGTTTCGCCCATAATGGCGAGGGTTTCGCCGCGTTCCAAACTAAAACTCAAAGGTTCAAGTGCACAAATACGGCGCCCCGGCAACCAACCGTCTTTGTGGGTGTAATATTTGCTGATGTTCTTTACTTCTAGCAGCTTACTCATGGTCATCTCCATCGCGCAGCGGATAATGACAGGCGAATTGCTGGCTTTTAATCTTGCGTAACGCCGGTTGCTGCACACAGGCTTTTCGTGCATAAGGGCAGCGTGGCCCGAGACGGCATCCAATCGGCATATGTTGCAAAGTGGGAATCGCACCCGTTAAGGTGGGCAAACGCGATTTCGGCTCGCTCTGTTGATGATACAAGCTCATATTGAGCATGGCTTCGGTATAGGGATGGGCCGGTGCACTCATGAGCTGTTCAGTGGGACCGGTTTCCATCAGTTGACCACAGTAGATGAGCGACATCTGTTTAGCTTCTGGAATCACCGCGGTTAAATCTTGCGTGATCATCAAAATAGACATGCCTTGGCTGGCACTGAGTTTCGTCAACAAGCGGTAAATTTGCGCCCGGGTATTCGGTTCCATTGCGGTGGTCGGCTCGTCAGCAATCAGCAATTTAGGATTGTGCGCAATCGCCATGGCAATACTTATTTTTTGCGCCAATCCTTCCGACAACTCGTGCGGATAGGCATCCATCACTTCTTCAGTATTTTTGATCCCGACACGATGCAAGAGTCGTTCGGCACGTGTTTGCCGGTCGGCACGGCGTTTTAAATAGATACCAGACAATTCACCGCGTGGAATACTTTCGCGTAGTTGGGCGCCCACTTTGTCATTGGGGTCTAGGTAGCTACTTGGGTCCTGAAAAATCATCGCCATATCGCGGCCAGTAATAATGCGCCGCGCAGCCGGATTTAGATTCAACAAATCGTATTGTCGCCACCACAAACGATCGGCAGTAATTTTCCATTTGGGATTAATAAAGCCGAGAATCGCTTTGGCGAGCAAACTCTTCCCCGAGCCCGATTCGCCAACCAAGGTGTGAATTTCACCTTCGGCAAGCTGCAAGCTAAAGCGATCGAGTACCCGTACTAAGCCTGCGTCTGTTTCTAATTCAATCGTAAGGTTACGAATATCGAGAATATTCATGATTGACGCACCCGTTCGGCAATGGCTGCACGGACGCTATCGCCCAGAATGTTAATCGACAAAATGGTGATAAACAGGGCGAGGCCCGGCAAGATCATCATCCAGGGTGATACGTAAACTTGATCAAGACTGCGGGCGAGCATGGTGCCCCACTCAGGTGCAGGTGCTTGTACACCAAGACCCAAGAAGCCGAGTGCGGCAATATCGAGAATCGCTGTCGACAGGGCAAAAGTGGTTTGCATCACCAAGCCACTGGTAATATTTGGAAATATGACTCGACTAAACATGTACCAGCGACTCACACCATTCAGGCGCGATGCGGTGACATATTCTTTGTAACGTTCATCGTAAATCGCATTGTGAACTTCATGAATAAATTGCGGTATCAAGACTAAGGTAATAGCAAACATCACGTTAAGAAGTGACGGCCCAAGAATGGCGATAATGACCAAAGCCAATAGCAATGAAGGGATAGATAAAATTACATCAAGAAAATGGTTCAGGGTCGAAGATTGCACCCCGCGTGACATGCCCGCCCAAGCGCCAATGCTGATGCCAATAACAGCGGCAATCAATACCGCTAACAGTGGGTAGCCGAGGCTATAAACTGAGCCAGCAATAATCCGCGACAGCACATCGCGACCGAGGTCATCGGTCCCAAAAAGAAAACGAATCTCGCCCTGATCGCTCCAGCTAGGTGGTTGCAGAATCGCGTCTGCGAATTGAGTATCAGGCGCGTAAGGCTGCAACCATGGCGAGAAGATCATAATCAGCAATGCAGCACAGAGAAAATAGAATGCTGCGACGGCAAATGGATTGGCATTTAAATGCAACCAAATCTGTCGTAACGGTGAAGGTTCACGATGCTGAAAGTAAATATTAGCGTTCTGCATAGAGTTCCTTCCGTACTTGCGGATAACGCCAGGCGTGATACAGCTCGACCAGCACATTCACTAATAAAATCAGCGCGGCAAAAGTGAAAAGACCCGCCTGCATAACAGGATAATCGCGCTCATAAATACTTTTTACCAGCCAACTTCCAAGTCCTGGCCAGTTAAAAATAACTTCGGTGATAATGATATTGCTCATCAAAATACTAAACATGAGGCCCAACTGCCTTACCACCGGTTGCATCGTGTTGGGCATCACGTGCCGCCATAGAATGCGTCGGTCACTTAAACCACGGGCTCGTGCCGAGCGAATATAGTTCTGTTGCATCACTTCTAACATGCTGTTGCGGGTCACCCGCATCAACATGGTGGCAGGCATCATTGCCAACACCAACACGGGTAACCACAAATGGCTGATAGCATCGGCAAAAGCGGCACTGCGATAGGGACTGTCGCTCAAGCCAATATCCAGCAAAATGGCCCCGCTGGTAACCTCGATATCGAACAATGGATTGATTTGCCCTGAGATCGGCGTCCATCCCAGTTTTACCGCAAACAATAAAATGAGTAGCTGCGCGAGCCAGAACACGGGAATCGAGTAGGCACTTAAGCTCAGCCCCATCACGAGGCGGTCAAGTGCACCACGTTGCTGTCCTGCGGCGTATAAGCCGAGCGGTGCACCAATAAGCATGGCCACAATCATTGCCAGCAGTGACAGCTCGATAGTTGCGCCAAGGAGTGGCAGCAGTTCCTGAAAAACGGGCTGTTGGGTGCTTAAGGACTGGCCCCACTCACCTCGTAGCAGGTGGCCGAGGAAGTTGCTGTATTGCGCAAGAATGCCTTGGTCGAAGCCACGCGTGGTAGTGACCAGTTGATAGTTGAGCTCGTCACTAACGCGCACGCCACTCATGTTAGTCAGCGGATCACCGGGAAAGAAATAGTTAAGTGAAAACATGAATACGGTAAGTAACCACAGCGTGATAATCAGCAACATCATCCGTCGTAGGGTGTAGCGAATCATGGCCGAGCTCCGGCTGATTCGGTCGCTGCCGCATCGACACGGCGTGCAAAGCGAAAATTAACGCCGCCATAGGCAGGTACTTCAACACCTTGGATATCGCCACGGTAGGCTTGGAAACGCATCGAGTTAGCGATAGGAATCAAGGGAACCTCGCGGTAAACCCAATTTTCGACTTCTTGATAGAGCTGCTTACGCTTAGTGTTTTCTTGTTCACGAATCGCCGCAGCCAGCAATTCATCAAATTCCGCGTTACACCAGTTGGCGCGGTTGGTGCCCACGGCGCGGGCGTTACAACTCAGGAGTGGGCGGAAAAAATTATCTGGGTCAGCATTGTCGGCGATCCAGCCAATCAGCACACTATCGTGTTCATCGCGTGCCAAACGCCGACGAAACGCATTCCACTCATAGCTCACGATTTCAGCGCGTACGCCAATTTGTGCCAAGTCTGCTTGGATCAACTCAGCCATGCGCTGAGCATTGGGATTGTAGGCGCGTTGGACCGGCATTGCCCACAATTCAAAATTAAAACCGTCAGCATAGCCGGCCGCGGCCAGCAGTTCCTGCGCATAAGCAGGATCGTAGCCATGGGTTTGGTCAACAGGACTAAACGCCCACGAGGTTTCCGGCAAAATACCCGTCGCTAAACGTGCGTTGCCGTTGTAGACATTTTGAATGATGGCTGGACGATTAATAGCATAGGCGAGGGCGCGTCGCACTCTGACATCGTCAAATGGCGGATGCTCGGTATTGAAAGCCCAGAATGCACTATTAGGGTTGACGGTGCCGCTGATGCGAATCTCATCTTCGGTATCTAGCAACGCCAATTCTTCGACTAACGGATACGGAATTACATCACATTCACCGGTAATTAGCTTTAGCATGCGCTTGTTGGCGTTTGGCGTAATGCTATAGACCAGTTGTTCGATGTGCGCAGGCGTGCGCCAGTAATCGGTGTTGCGTGTATAGCGAATCAATAAGTCTTTACGAAATTCATCAAACACGAACGGCCCTGTGCCAACCGGCTGCTGGTCAATCAAACTTGGCGTACCTCGTGCGAGTAAAGTAGCGCCATACTCGGCCGAAAGAATAATCGCGAAGTCGGTGGCGAGATTCGCTAAAAACGAGCTGTCGCTGCGGCTTAAATAGAAATCAACAGTTTGCGGGTCGACTGCGACGACGCGTTCAATCAGTCGATTGAGGCCACTGGCGGTAAAGAACGGATAATTGCCGCCGTTGACATCATGATAAGGATGCCCTTCATCAAGCCAGCGCCGGAAACTGAAAACGATATCGTCAGCGTTTAATGACCGCGTCGGGGTAAACCAAGGAGTGCTGTGAAACGCGATACCGTCACGTAATTTGAACCGGTATCGAGTGCCTTCATCTAGCGCTTGCCATGAGCTCGCTAATGCAGGAATAAAGTCTTGCTGGTCTTCGTCATAATCGAGCAGACGATCATAAAGTTGTGCTGAGGTCGCGTCTATCGTTGTGCCTGACGTACCTAGTTGCGGATTGAAGCTTTCCGGATTGCCCTCAGAGCAATAAATGAGACCATCTTTGAGCGGTTCAACCTGATTGCTTGCCTGGCTACAGGCTTGTAGCAGCAACAATGGGGTGAGCCAAGTCAGTCGCCAGAGCGTCATTTAATTCGTCGATCCATCCAATAAGGAATATTTTTTTAAATAACCACGTAATTGATGATAGGTCAGACCCAACAATTCTGCGGTTTTCTTTTGATTGAATTGTGCATGTTGCAGCGCTTGTTGTAAAACCTCAGTCTCGAATTGTGCGGCAACTTCTTTAAAATCGATCGGACCACAGTCAAAATTGACGGTTTTCAAGACATTTTCCGTATCTTGTTGTGGTTGTTGCTCGTCGTTATTAGCAGGCTTGGCTTCGGTTGTATTTGCTGCGCTTGGCTTTCGGTGCGCTGCAGCCGCCGGTCGCCATGGACTGGCGAAGGGATCAAGGGTGATCTGATCGAGCGGAATGGCACCACTGCCAAGCCGATAAACGGATCGTTCAACGACATTCTTAAGTTCACGAATGTTACCGGGCCAATGGTATTCGAGCAGGGCGTTGCGCGCTCGTTCGGTAAAGCCACTGAATAATTCATAGCCGAGTTCGCGTGCCATTTGAATTGCGAAATGTTCAGCTAGAATCAGAATGTCGTCACGGCGTTCACGCAGAGGCGGTAGGGTAATGACGTCGAACGCCAGCCGATCAAGAAGATCGGCGCGAAATTCGCCGCGCTCGGCGAGTTCAGGTAAGTCTTCGTTGGTTGCTGCAATTAAGCGAACATCAACCGAGACCGTTTTACTGCCGCCAACACGCTCGAATTCACCGTATTCAATCACGCGGAGGATTTTTTCCTGAACTAGGGCTGAGGTATTTGCCAGCTCATCAAGAAACAAGGTGCCTTGATCGGCTCGTTCGAAACGTCCTTCGTGGCGTTTTTGTGCGCCCGTAAATGCGCCGGCTTCGTGACCGAATAATTCACTTTCGAGCAAACTTTCGCTAAGGGCTGCGCAATTAAGTTTCACGTAATTTTGTTGCCACCGCTGCGACAAGAAGTGTAAACGTGCTGCGATGAGTTCTTTACCGGTGCCGCGTTCGCCAATAATGAGCACTGGTTTGTTAAGTGGGGCGATTTGTGAAACCTGCTCGAGCACGGCAAGGAAACTATTGGCTTGACCGATTAAATTATCAGCCTCGCGAGGGCGATTCATGGCAGCGTTCCTCTATTTATTATTGTACAACTGCTGAGATTGGTAAATTTCGCTAATAATTAGTGTATTTGATAACCGCTAGCATTCAAATAAAAATTTGTAATCAGGCGTAAATGAATGAAATTCAGCAAGTTAAGGCGGTTTTAAAAAAGTTGGCATGGTATCTGCATTATTTTCGATGACCGTAACAGTAACAGTTTTTAAAACATAAGATGAGGAAACGAACATGGGTATCTTTTCACGTTTTACTGATATCGTAAATTCGAACATCAATGCCATCTTGGATAAAGCTGAAGATCCAGAAAAAATGGTGCGCTTAATTATTCAAGAAATGGAAGATACATTGGTAGAAGTGCGTTCAACTTCAGCGCGCTTGATTGCCGAGAAAAAAGACACCGAGCGTCAAATGTCACGCTACGAGCTTGAAGTCGCTGAGTGGGAAAAGAAAGCTGAGCTGGCATTGAGTAAAGAACGTGACGATTTGGCACGCTTGGCGCTCGTCGAGAAGCGTAAAGCCGCTGATGCGGTGACCAGCTTACAGATCGATGTCGAGCGTATTAATGAGCACCTGAACCGCATGAACGAAGAAGTGGGTCAGCTACAAGAAAAATTGGCGGATGCAAAAGCACGTCAGAAAACCATTATCATGCGTCAACGCGCTGCCAGTAGCCGTTTGGAAGTGAAAAAGCGTATTGATAGCGGCAAAATCGATGACGCGATGTTGCGCTTCGAGCGTTATGAGTCAAAAATTGATGACTTAGAATCGCAAGTTGAAGCCTATGATATGGGCAAAAAATCATTGCGTGATGAGTTCGCCGAACTTGAGGGCGAAGACAAAATCAACGATGAGTTAGAAGCGTTAAAAGCTCGCGTTAAAAAAGACGCTAAAGACACCAAAGCTGAATAAGCGATGCGGCAGCAGGGTATCACCCGCGCTTGCGGGTGACAGCCAGGCCGACAAACTTAAAGGGAACTAAAGCAATGGCAGACATACTTGTACCGATGATCGCAGTGCCACTGATTCTATTCATGATTTTTGTGGCACCCATTTGGGTCATCATGCACTACCGGAGTAAGCGCAAGATCGGCCAGGGGTTATCGGCTGACGAGTTGCAAAATCTGCAGCAACTTGCGCAGCAAGCAGAACAAATGCGCGAACGTATTAAAACCCTAGAAGCTATTCTGGATGCGGACGCGCCTACTTGGAGGGACCGCAAATGAGTTACAGCGACGATCCAAAACTACGACGTCAGTTGCTCCGCGATAAGCAAAACGCAAAAATCGCGGGCGTCTGTTCCGGCATAGCGAATTACTTCAATATCGAAGCTTGGCTGGTACGGATCATTGTCGTCACTGCAGTTATCTTTGGTCATGGCTTTGTGATTATTCTGTATATCGCCGCGTGGATGATCTTAGATGAGAAGCCGCTAACCGATGCACAAGGCAAAACAGAACATAAACCGATTGGTCTTAAAACTAAGGTCTATGAAGCGGGTGAACCGCCGCGTCGAGCCTTTCATGAAATCGACCATGAGTTCCGTGAATTGGAGTCACGCTTGCAGGCGATGGAACGCTATGTGACCTCAAACGCTTACCAAGTCGACCGCGAATTGAAGAACCTTTAATTTGCCCGAGCGCAAGTTTTTAGTGGAAAATTTGCGTTACACCTGCCACGCAACTCTGTCATTCTGACAAGTTGCGTTGCGCATGGGCAGCATGCACTCTTGAGAGCAACTACAGGAGGACATACTGCCAATGCGCGATAACCCTAATAACAAATCGCAATGGCAGCCAGCAACCATGACCATCCACGCGGGAAAACACGCGGATGAGCATGGTGCTTTGGTTGCACCGCTTTATCAAACCGCCACTTTTGCCTTTGCAAATACGGCGCAAGGATCTGCGCGTTTTGCCGGCGAAGAAGGCGGCTACATTTACAGTCGACTCGGCAACCCCACCATTGATCAACTCGAACAACGGGTTGCCGCTTTAGAAGGCTACCCCGCAGCGGCGGCAAGTGCTACGGGTATGGGGGCTGTCTCAGCGGCGATGCTCGCATTCTTGCAGCAAGGCGATCACGTAGTGGTGGCTGATGCCATTTACGGCTGTAGCTTTGCCTTGTTTTCGCACTTATTCCGCAAGTTTGGTATCAGCGTTGATTTTGTCGACATGACCGATCCCGCCAATGTACAGGCGGCAATGCAGCCAAATACCAAAATGGTGTTTATTGAAACGCCAGCAAATCCCCATTTAAAAGTGATAGATATTGCAGCTGTTAGTGCCATTGCGAAACAACGGCAAGCGCGAGTGATTGTCGACAACACTTTCATGACGCCGCTGTTGCAACAGCCCCGCAAACAGGGCGCTGATATCGTCATTCACAGTGCGACCAAATATTTAAATGGGCATGGCGATGTCGTCGCTGGCGTTATTTGTGCGAGCCAAGAAGATATCGAGCTAATTAAGGCGACGACATTAAAAGACATGGGGGCAACCATGAGTCCGCATGATGCTTGGTTGATTTTGCGTGGTCTGAAAACTCTCGATGTGCGTATGGAACGCCATTGTAAGAACGCACAAGTGATCGCCGAGTTCTTGCAACAACACCCGCACGTGCGCGAGGTCTATTACCCAGGCTTGCCGGGACATCCAGCGCAAGCTTTGTTGGGCACACAAATGCAGGGAGCGGGGGCCGTGATTGCGTTTGAGCTCGAGGGTAACATCGATGACGCGCGTAACATGCTTGATAGTCTACAATTAATAACTATAGCAGTGAGTCTTGGCGATGCCGAAACTCTGATTCAACATCCAGCGTCGATGACGCATTCGCCGTATACGCCTGAAGCACGCGCTAAGGCCGGTATCAGCGATACCTTGATTCGCATCGCCGTTGGGCTAGAAGCGGTCACAGATATTCAAAATGATTTGGCGCAAGCGCTTGAGCGTACTTTTGCGACCAGTACTAATACAGAAAAACAAGGGGAAACTTTGACTTATGGGTAAACAAAGCCAATACGTTTCACGCCAGCCAGACGAACATGGCATTATCGCCTGGAGTGACGAAGACAACGCAGTATGGCGCGATTTGGTTGCTCGCCAGTTAAAACATATTCCGGGCAAAGCCTGTGACGAATATATGCATGGTCTTGAGCTGTTAGACTTACCGCAGGATCGCATTCCACAACTGCATGAGATCAATCGGGTATTAGAAAGTACCACTGGTTGGCAAGTTGCGCAGGTCCCAGCATTGATTCCATTTGACGAATTCTTTCGGCTGTTGGCCAACAAACAATTTCCAGTGGCGACTTTTATTCGTACCCGCGAAGAGTTCGATTACTTGCAAGAACCCGATATTTTTCACGAAATATTCGGCCATTGCCCATTGTTGACCAATCCGGCGTTTGCGCACTTTACCCATCAGTACGGTAAATTAGGCCTCAATGCGACACCCAAAGAGCGGGTTTATTTGGCGCGGCTCTATTGGTTCACAGTTGAATTCGGTTTATTGAATACCAAAGATGGATTACGTATTTACGGCGGCGGTATCTTATCGTCCCCGGGCGAGACTGAGTATGCGATTCATAGTGACAAGCCTGAGCGTAAGCCATTGGTGCCACTCGATGCACTGCGTACGCCGTACCGGATTGATATCATGCAACCGATTTACTACACCCTAGAATCGACCGAACAATTATTTGAAATTGCCGATTTAGACATTATGGCACTCGTTCGCGAGGCCATGGAGCTCGGCTTATTCGAACCTAAATTTCCACCCAAAAATGCAGCTTAAAAGTAGTTGGAGTAATGAATGAGTGATTTAAAACAGCAGAAATGCGAAGCCTGTAATGCCGATGCGCCAAAGGTAAGTGATGAAGAGCTTGCTGAGTTGATGCGCGAAATTCCAGAATGGACGCCCGTTGCACGCGATGGCGTGATGCAACTCGAGCGCGTTTTTAAGTTTAAAAACTTCAAGCAAGCGCTCGCGTTTACCAACCGTGTGGGTGAGGTTGCGGAAGCTGAGTTCCACCATCCAACTTTGGTAACGGAGTGGGGGAAAGTGACCGTCACTTGGTGGACCCATGCAATTAATGGCCTGCACAAAAATGACTTCATTATGGCCGCGCGCACGGACGACGTGCTCGACGCGGAGTGATCTAGAAACGCCGCCAATTGCGTAACTAAAGCGATGAAATGAGCCTCTGTTGGGATGACTCACAGAGGCTTTTTTATGTATACTTATGTTTACATTTTAGTCAACGATAAGAAGTTGCCATGCGCTTAGAGATCACCTGTGACGATCGCCTCGGTCTAGCCCAAGATGTGCTGCAGATCCTGCGCGACCGTGAAATTGATTTACGCGGTATTGAAGTTGACCCGAAAGGTAAAATCTTTCTCAATTTCCCCGAAATGGAATTTAAAGAGTTCCAGCATTTAATGCCGGAAATCCGCCGTATTCCGAACGTCAAAGACGTCAAAACCGTTGCCTTTATGCCATCCGAGCGAGAGCACTACGAGTTTAGCTTGCTGCTCAATAAATTACCGGATCCGGTGTTATCCATCGATGCGCGTGGGCAAATCGACATCGTTAATGAGGCGGCGCATCTGTTGTTGTCCGATACCCGTGAGCCATTGTCCGGAACGGCAATAGCCCACTGGATTAGTGGCTTTAACGTGACGCGCTGGCTTGAACGGCAGCCGACGGAACCCCACACGCACCAAGTCACTATCAACGGCGCCAAGTATTTTGCCGAGCTGATGCCGATTTGGGTGGCCGGTGAAGAGAGTAATGATAGCTTCGCTGGCGCGGTTTTAACCTGTAAACCGCAGCCACTCAGTGGGCAATGGCAACGCGGTGGGCAACATGACGCATTTACCCAGATACTCGGTGAGCATGCCAGTATGAAGCGGGTGATCAATGAAGCGCGGCGGGTGGCAGAATTGAGCGTGCCGCTATTGATCACCGGCGAAACTGGGGTGGGTAAGGAATTATTAGCGCGTGCTTGTCATCAAGCCAGTCAACGTGTCAGCCAGCCCTTTTTAGCGGTGAATTGTGCGGCACTGCCGGATAACGTTGCCGAAAGTGAGCTGTTTGGTCACGGCAAAGGCAGTCTTGGCCCCCATACTGAAGCTAAGAAAGGTATCTTCGAGCAAGCCAATGGCGGTACCGTGTTGTTGGACGCGGTTGGGGAGATGTCAAATAGCTTACAAGCGAAACTGTTGCGGTTTATACAAGACGGCAAATTCCGCCGCATCGGCGAAGAGCAAGAAGTTGCTGTTGATGTGCGGATCATTTGTTCTGCACGTGATGATTTGCTTGAACGGGTTGATGCCGGCGTATTTCGTGAAGACCTTTATTACCGTCTCAATGTTTTGAGTCTGCAGTTACCGCCGTTGCGCGAGCGCAAATCGGATATTCATTTGCTCGCGGAACACTTCTGTTTGCAGGCTTGCCAACGCTTGGGTCGTAGTTTGGTGTTGTTGACTCGCGATTGTCGCGACTTATTGCAGCGCTACCAGTGGCCGGGCAACGTGAGGCAGTTGGAAAACGTGCTATTTCGCTCAATCTCCATGCTTGAGGGCGACCGCCTCACTGCCAGTGATATTTATTTACCAGAGACCGAGGCCTTGCATGAGAACCTTGCTGTGGATCTAGAAGAAGGAAGTCTGGATGAAGCCGTGAAAAAGTTCGAAGCAACCATTCTGCGGCGTTTGTATCCAAGTTATCCCAGCACTCGCCAACTCGCCAAAAAGCTAGGTCTTTCTCACACTGCGGTAGCGAATAAGCTGCGTGAGTACGGGATTGGTAAGCAGCGCAAAAAGCCCCGTGCAGGTACAGTAAGTAAATAAAAATTTACAGTTTGACTCGTTGTTGTATGCAAAATGCTACAACAACGAGCCGCTACAGCCGCAAATCTTGATCTGTATCAAATTCTTTACGATTTGCCTTGTTTTTCACCATCCCCATGAATAGTTCGCGTCCCTAGCCGAATCTGCAGCTACATAGTAGAACTATGGCAAGCATTGTTCTAACTACAGCAGCAAAGGATCGAATAACTATGACCGACATCAATTACAACCCACTACAAACCAACGGCTTTGAATTCGTTGAGTACACAGCTCCGAATGCCGAGGGTGTTGCGGCACTCAAAGACTTGTTTGTGAAGCTTGGCTTTACTGAAGTGGCTAAGCATAAGAGCAAGGAAGTCTGGCTCTATAAGCAAAATGACATCAACTTTATCGTTAATGCCGAAGTCGGCGGCCACGCCGAAGAGTTTGCGCAATCGCACGGTGCCAGTGTCTGTGGTATGGCTTGGCGCGTTAAGGATGCCAAGCAAGCATTCAATCATGCGGTAGAAAATGGTGCGAAACCGTTCGAGCGTAAGCTAGGTGTTGGCGAGGCCGATTTCCCAGCCGTTTACGGTATTGGTGAGAGTGTGTTGTACTTCGTTGATAACTACGAAGGTCTTGGCGTTTACGCACAGGATTTTAATTTCTACGACGACTGGAAAGCGAAAATGAAAGATCACGCTGCGGGCCTTTATGAAGTGGATCACCTGACGCACAATGTATTCCGCGGCAATATGGACACTTGGGCGGGCTTTTACGAACGCATTGGTAACTTCCGCGAGATTCGTTACTTCGACATTGAGGGTAAGTTAACCGGTCTGCTTAGCCGCGCAATGACAGGTCCATGTGGCAAAATTCGTATTCCGATCAATGAATCGCACGATGACAAATCACAAATCGAAGAATATCTACGTGAATACAACGGCGAAGGTATCCAGCATATCGCCTTGACCACTGACAATATCTACAAAACAGTACGTGATTTGCGCGGTATCGGTATGGACTTTATGCCAACACCAGATACCTACTATGCGAAAGTTGATGAACGCGTTGAAGGCCACGAAGAGAATCTCGACGAACTCAAAGAGCTACAGATTTTGATTGATGGTGCGCCAATGAAAGATGGTATCTTGCTACAAATTTTCACCCAGACAGTGATTGGTCCGGTGTTCTTTGAGATTATTCAGCGCAAGGGTAACGAAGGCTTCGGTGAAGGCAATTTCAAAGCCTTGTTTGAGTCAATAGAAGAAGATCAAATCCGTCGAGGAGTTCTCAGCGATGCGTAAATGGATTAGCTTTCCGAAGCAAGTCGGTGTGACCTCAAAGCAGGCACATGCAGATTTTCCGGAGCAGGCGATCTATGAACGCGAAGTTGGGCGTAGTGGTTTTTTTGGCCCAGCGACGCATTTTCATCATCGCCATGCGCCCACTGGTTGGAGTGAATGGGAGGGCGAGTTACGTCCCCGCAACTTCGACTTCAACAAACTCGATAATGTTGCCACGGTATCGCCGTGGCAAGTGCCATTGTTATTGCATAATGCACAATGCAAGTTTCGCATTTGGCATTGCCACGAAAAAATGGATTTCTTGGTACGTAACGCCGATGGTGATGAACTGCTGTTTATTCACGAAGGTCGTACCGAGTTATTCTGTGATTATGGCCATATCACCCTCGAAAAAGGTGATTATTTTAGCATTCCACGCTCCACATCATGGCGTCTAGAGCCGCTGGAACCGTTGCAAATCGTCATGATTGAAGCTACCAATAGTGCTTATCAGTTACCCGAAAAGGGACTGGTGGGTAATCACGCGATTTTCGACCCAGCCTGTTTAGATACGCCAGATATTGACGCCGCATTTCAGGCTCAATACAGCGAAGAGCAGTGGGTGGTTGAAGTGAAACGGCACGGCAAAGTGTCGCGCATTACTTATCCATTCAACCCGCTTGATGCGGTGGGCTGGCATGGTGATTTAGCACCGGTGCGGATCAACTGGCGCGACATTCGCCCACTGATGAGCCATCGTTACCATTTGCCACCATCGGCGCATACTACCTTTGTGGCGGACGGTTTTGTGGTTTGTACTTTTGTGCCACGCCCTATTGAATCGGACCCAGGCGCACTGAAAGTACCCTTCTACCACAACAACGACGACTACGATGAGGTGTTGTTCTACCATGAAGGCGACTTCTTTAGCCGCGACAATATCGACAAAGGCATGGTAACCTTTCATCCGGCAGGATTTACCCACGGGCCTCATCCAAAAGCGTTTCAGGCAGGCCGTGAATACAAGAAAAAATTCACTGACGAAGTTGCCGTGATGCTCGACACTCGCAATCCGCTCACCATGGGCGATGTGTGTGCAAGTGTTGAAAATCCAGACTATGTATATAGCTGGCAACCGAAAGATTAAAAGGCGAACTGATTTATGAAATTTGCGACGTATCGAAATGGAACCCGAGACGGACAATTGATGGTCGTCAGCCGCGACTTAAAACATGCGGTTGCTGTGCCAGCATTGGCAGAAACTTTGCAGGAAGTATTAGACGATTGGGATGGCATCGCGCCCGAGCTCGAGAAAGTTTACGCAGCACTCAATAGCGGCGAACTGGACGATGCGGAAGCGTTCGATGAAAATCTCTGTGAATCACCACTGCCACGCGCATACCAATGGGCCGATGGCAGTGCCTATGTGAATCACGTGGAGTTGGTTCGGAAGGCGCGTAATGCTGAAATGCCACCGAGCTTTTGGACCGATCCACTGATATATCAAGGCGGATCTGATGACTTTCTTGGACCGAAAGATGCCATTGCGATGGCGGATACTGCTTGGGGAATCGACTTTGAAGGCGAAATCGCCATCATTACCGACGATGTCCCGATGGGCGTGAGCGCCGACGAAGCCGGCCAATATATTCGTCTGCTAATGTTGGTCAACGACGTATCTCTACGTGGTTTAATTCCAAATGAATTAGGTAAAGGATTCGGGTTTTTCCAATCCAAACCATCGTCAGCATTTTCGCCAGTCGCCGTAACACCCGATGAGTTGGGCGCAAAATGGCGGGACAACAAGGTGCATTTGCCACTTCTGAGCTATTATAACGGCAAGCCATTTGGCAAACCGAATGCTGGCGAAGATATGACTTTTGATTTTGCCCAGTTAGTTGCCCATGCTGCGAAAACCCGTCACTTAGGTGCTGGTGCCATTATCGGCTCGGGTACAGTGTCGAACAAGCAGGGTACCGATCACGGTAGTGCGATTGCAGAAGGCGGTGTAGGTTACAGCTGTATTGCTGAAGTACGAATGATTGAAACTATTCGCGATGGCAAACCAGAAACCGGTTTTATGCAGTTCGGCGATACCATTAAAATTGAAATGGTAGACGACACGGGTGCAAGTATTTTCGGCAGCATTGATCAGAAGGTGGTGGAATACCGCCTTGAACAAGATTAATTCTGCGGAGTCGGTTATGGAGTTATACGGATACTGGCGCTCAAGCGCCAGTTATCGGGCGCGCATTGCCCTGAATTACAAACAGCTTGATTACAATTATATACCGGTGCATTTGCTGCAAGACGGTGGTCAGCAACATCAGCAAGCGTATCGGCAGTTGAATCCTAATGGGCTGGTTCCTACCTTGGTCGATGGTCAAGTGATCTTGCACCAATCGCTGGCGATTATTGAATATCTTGATGAGAAATATCCAACGCCAAGCCTCTTGCCAGGAGCGCCACGACAGCGCGGCGCGATACGGGCTATCGCTTTAGATTTGGCGAGTGAATTACAACCACTGATTAATCTACGCGTGCAACAGTATCTAAAGCAGGAACTGCAAGTCACTGATGCACAAAAGCAAGCATGGCTTGATCACTGGTTCCAACAGAGTTTTACTGCGCTGGAGAAAAACCTTGAGGAAGTATCAGGCACCTACTGCGTGGGTGATGAATTTTCTCTTGCTGACGTGTGTTTGGTACCACAAGTGTTCTCGGCCGAGCGTTTTGGCATCGATTTAGCTTCGTATCCATTATTGCAAAAAATTTATAAGGGCTTGCTCGAATTGCCCTGGGTTGCAGCTGCGCATCCCACTCAGCAACCGGATGCCGAAGCCTGATCGCAAGAAAGTTTAGTTTCATCGCAAGCGTTGAATGCCCAGCTCGAATAGTGCTGGGCATTTTGTTTTAATGACAAAGTATTTCACAACTAGGAAGCATAAGAATGACAACAAAATTTACTGTTTCTTTGCTTGCCGCATTGGTCGCTGCTTCATGCGCTGCAACAACAGCGCCGATGGCGAACCAGGCACAGCAAAACGTGACGCCTCAGGTGCTTGAACTCAATGTGGCAAGTGGTGCCAACACTCAGGCAGAAAGTTCAGAACTGACCATTAAACAAATAATGGCCGATCAGGATTGGGTCGCGCGCTCGCCCGCAAACGCCTACTGGATGCTTGACGGTAGTGGTGTGCTTTATCAGCAAAAACGCGCCGGTAGCGTCATTAATGACTGGTATCATCAGCCATTAGATAAAGACGCACACCAAGTACCACTCGAGCGCATGCATCACTATGCCTATAGCGACGGTGTTTACAATGCCAACCGTGAAATGCTGGCCTATACCTTTGAAGGTAATGTGTTTGTTCGCGATATGACCAAGGGTGACGTTAAGCAACTCACGCGGGACGAAGCACGACAATCGCAACTGATGTTTTTAGCCGATGGGCAGCTTGCTTATCGTCAAGGGAACGATTTTTTCAAAGTCGACCCGGTTACTGGCATCACTCAACAAATTGCCTCGTTAGCCAATGCCGATAAACCGGACGCCGTCGCCGCGCCAAAAGACTTTATCGCCAAAGAACAAGTTGATTTGATTGAGTTTGTGCAAAAAGAACGTCGTGATCGGCAAGAGCGCGCCGATTATCAAGAACAACTGCAAGCTGAAAATCCAACTCTGGCGCCGCAGTCGTTCTATTTAGGGAAAAACACCCAAGTAGTTGCCGCTAGCTTATCGCCAGCCGGCGACAAAATGCTCGTGGCGATCAGCGAGCCTGCTAGCTGGCGTGACGACGGTGACATCATGCCGAATTATGTCGCTGAAGATGGCCGGGTGAAGGCTGAATCGGTGCGCCGTCGCGTTGCTGATGCTAAGCCAGTTTCGCATCGCTTAATGATGCTTGATTTGACTACGGGTCAGCAGTCTGAATTCACCTACAACACCTTACCGGGTTGGAATGAAGACGTGCTCGCTGAGGTGAAAGCCGAAAACCATGAGGCGCAAGGTAAAACCTACGAAGCAAAAGAGGCACCACGTGCTATCACCTTAATGCAAGATTGGGGCTGGCAAGAAGGCGCGATTCGCTGGTCGGACAATGGTGAAAATGCGGTTGTGATGCTCGAAGCTTGGGATAACAAAGATCGCTGGATCGCCAGTGTCGACTTCGCCGGCAAGCAATTGGTGAACGAGCATCGGTTGCACGACGAAGCATGGATTAACTACACCCATAACGAATTCGATTTTGTGCCAAATAGCGCTGATCGTATTTGGTTCCAAAGTGAGGAAGATGGCTATGCTCACTTGTATACCAAACAGCTTGGTGGCGAGAAACAACAGCTGACGGCAGGAAAGTTTGTCACCGAAAATCCAACTGTGGATGCTCAAACCGGTCACTTGTACTTCACAGCAAATGAAGATCATCCAGGAATTTATGAGCTGTATCGGGTGAGCTTAGCGGGCGGTGAAGTTGAGCAACTGACTGATCTTGACGGCATCGTTGCTAGCTTCGAAGTAAGTCCACAAGGCGATAAAGTTTTGTTGGAATACTCGAATGCCTTGCAGCCGAATGAGGTTTACGTGCAAGATCTTTCTGGAACAGCAACCGCACAACGCTTAACCCATACCGTAACTGAACAGTGGCAAGCGATTGATTGGACCGTGCCAGAAATTGTGCCAGTTCCGTCAAGCCATGTAGATGAGCCGATTTATACCCGAGTTTACTATCCGGAAGACTATGATCCGCAGCGCGCCGAGAAGTATCCTGCAGTGGTATTTATTCACGGTGCTGGCTATCTGCAAAATGCACATGCCGGTTGGTCAGGCTATCAACGCGAGTTTATGTTCCATACCTTCTTAAATCGGCAGGGCTATGTCGTACTCGATCTCGATTACCGTGGTTCGAAAGGCTACGGCCGTGATTGGCGTACCGCTATCTATCGTCAAATGGGCACACCAGAAGTTGAAGATTTGGTTGACGTGGTGAAGTGGGCTGGTGAGAACACCAACGTGGACACCGAGCGCATGGGTACTTATGGCGGTTCTTATGGTGGCTTCCTGACCTTTATGGCGTTGTTCAACGAACCTGGTTTGTTTAAAGCAGGTGCAGCGCTGCGGCCTGTCTCTGATTGGGCCCATTACAATACCGGTTATACGTCGAACATCTTGAATCTGCCAGACGATGATCCTATTGCCTATCGCCGTAGTTCGCCGATTTACTTTACTGAAGGTTTAGAAGACGCGCTTTTGATCAATTCGCCGATGGTGGATGACAACGTGTTCTTCCAAGACAGTGTGCGTTTAGTCCAACGTCTGATTGAACACGAAAAAGAAGATTTCGAAACTGCTATCTTCCCAGTTGAGCCGCACGGATTCCGTCAGCCGTCAAGCTGGCTAGATGAATACCGTCGCATCTTTGAGTTATTTGAAGAAAACCTCAAATAAGATTTTTGAAATGCTAATAAAAAACCGTAGTCAGTTGAACTGACTACGGTTTTTTTATGTGCTCTTATAGCGTTGTGTTAGCTAGTCGGCGTGCACTTAGTCATTGTTGATTGCGCCTGCGCACGCGCCTGCGTCAAACTTGCAACGCTGGTTGCCTTGTTAAACGGCTTACGCGCATCATCACTGGCGGCATTCAATGCTTGAAACGCATCAGTGCGCGGTTGTGCTGCAGCTTTCGCCATAGGTGCAGAAATCGCTGTGCCAACTGTTTTACGCTGCTTGGCTGGAGCTGAAGTTGTTGCTGCTGGAGTTGTTTCCGCGGCCGTTTCTTCAGTTTCAGCTGCTGCGGTCGGAACTTCTTTAACAACTTCTTCGGCTGCTTCTGTCTTAGCTGCTTCAACGGTTGGTTCAACTGCTGCCGATGTAGTTTCAGTTGCAACTTCACTTTGCGCCTCAGCTTTTACAGGTGCTTCAGGCTCAGCTACTGATTCAGCTTTGTCAGTCTCAGATTGCGGTTCTTCAGCTTCAGCTTCAGCTTCAGTTTCAGGTTTAGCCACAGTAGCGGGCGCTTCTACTTGCTCTGTGGGTGCCGTTGGTGGTGCTTGCTCCACTGGTGCTTCTGCCGCTGAGGCATCTGCTTCGATTGGCATTTCCAGCTGACCTTGTGCTGTATCCGTTTCAGACTCGGCTTCAGCTTCAGCCTCGGCTTTGCGGCGTTGGCCCGCTGCACGTTGATGGCGCGGACTACGACGCGAACGGTTACGACCACGTTTTTCTTTGCCAGCATCGCTGGTTTCGTCAGTGGCTTCGCTATCAGCACCCTCGGTTGCCTCAGGCACCGTTGCTTCAGTTGCAGTGGTTTCTGCTACAGCTGGCTCTGCCGTGCCCGGGTTGCTTGCATCGACTGTTTCAGCTTGCTTCACATCAGCTTCAGCAACAGTGGTTGGTTTTGCTTCAGCTTCGGCAGTATCAGTTGGTTTTGCCTCAACATCAGTTGCCACTGGCTTGTTCGTTTCACTCGCTTTATCGCTGCTCATCCGAACTGATTTATCGAGCTTACGACGCTGACGACGTGGCTTAGGCGTTGCACTCTTAGTCTCTGTCTTAGTCTCAGTAGTGGCTTTCTCATCAGCCGTCGCTTCTGCAGCTGCGTTAGTGTCTTTTTGTGTGTCTTTCGCAGCAGAACGATTACGTCCACGACCGCCACGACGGCTACCACCGCGTTCAGATTTTTTCTCGTTTGGCTTGTTATTGCTGGTATCTTGCTGCTCAGCGTCTGGCTTATCTGTCTTCGCTTTTTGCTCATCGTCAGGCTTACGGCCACGATTGTTATTGCGACGACGCGAGTTGCCACGAGAATTGCGATTGCCGCGACGTTGGTTGTTATCGCGACTTTGCGATGAGCGACGTTGGTTTTGTTGTTGTTTTTGCTGCTCACTTTCGTCTTCATTACTGCCGAATAGACCGGCCAACCATTTACCAATGCGGGCAAAGAGTGAGGGAGCATCAGCCTTTGCTTTCTCAGCCGGTGCTGGAGCAGGTGCTGGAGCAGGCGCTGCTGGAGCTTGCAAACCTTTCAACGCAGGCTCTTCAAATCCAGGCTTGTCTTTATTTAAGACAATCTCGGTACTGGTATCTTCTGGTTTCTCGATCAGCGTAAAGCTGTTTGCTTGTTCAAGTTCATCGTTACGCAAACGTTTGACATCGAAGTGCGGCGTTTCTAAATGTTGGTTTGGAATCACCAACACGGAAACTGAATGACGCTTTTCTATTTCAGCAATGGACGCACGTTTTTCGTTAAGCAAGTAGGTGGCGACCGTTACCGGAACCTGCGCTTGTATTTGAATCGTGTTGTCTTTAAGCGCTTCTTCTTCAATGAGACGCAGAATTGACAAGGCGAGTGATTCGGCAGAACGAATGGTGCCTTGACCGCTACAACGCGGGCAAACGTGGTTCGATGACTCGCCTAACGACGGACGCAAACGCTGACGCGACATTTCTAGTAGGCCAAAGCGAGAAATCCGGGTGACTTGAATGCGTGCACGGTCTTGTTTCAAACTGTCGCGCAGACGATTCTCAACTTCGCGCTGGTGCTTCGCTGGGGTCATATCGATAAAGTCGATGACCACCAAGCCTCCGACATCACGTAAACGCAATTGGCGGGCAATTTCTTCGGCTGCTTCTAAGTTAGTTTGGAATGCAGTCTCTTCGATATCACCACCCTTAGTCGCCCGGGCAGAGTTGATATCGATAGAGGTCAATGCTTCAGTGGGGTCGATAACAATCGAGCCACCTGATGGCAGACGCACTTCACGTTGAAACGCCGATTCGATTTGGCTTTCAATTTGATAATGGTTAAACAGTGGAACATCGCCTTGATAAACTTTGACGCGGTTGACAAAGTCAGGGCGAATCAGTTGCACATGGTCGCGAATCTGTTCGAATAAACTTGGATTATCGATCAGCACCTCACCAATATCACGACGCAAATAGTCGCGAATGGCGCGGAATACCACGTTGCTTTCTTGATGAATAAGAAACGGAGCAGGGCGTTGCGCAGCTGCTTTCTCAATCGCTTGCCAATGATGCACTAGAACGTTCAAGTCCCATTCGAGCTCTTCAGCGGATTTACCGACGCCAGCGGTACGAACGATGAGTCCCATGCCATCAGGAATTTGTAGATCGCTCATGGCATCTTTCAGTTCTGTCCGCTCATCGCCTTCGATGCGGCGTGAAATACCACCAGCACGCGGATTATTTGGCATCAGCACTAAATAGCTACCAGCTAACGAGATGAAAGTGGTGAGGGCGGCGCCTTTTTGTCCACGTTCTTCTTTGTCGATTTGGACAATAACTTCCTGACCTTCTTTGACCACGTCTTTAATGTTCGGACGGCCTGAGAAAGTGTAGTTAGCAGGGAAATAGGTTTTAGCGATTTCTTTGAGGGGGAGAAAGCCATGACGCTCAGCGCCATAGTCAACAAATGCAGCCTCAAGGCTAGGCTCGATACGGGTGATTTTACCCTTATAAATATTCGCTTTCTTTTGTTCGTGGCCTGGGCTTTCGATGTCTAAATCGTAAAGTTTTTGCCCGTCGACCAAAGCAACACGCAGCTCTTCTTGCTGCGTTGCATTGATTAACATTCTTTTCATGGTTGTGACTCTTTATCTGGTTTGCCACAACACAGTACGAAGGCGTTTGCGCCATCGCTATTTCGAGTTTGAATTGTCGTCTGCCATCGCGCTATCGCAGCGTGTGATATGGCCTCCCGTCAGTGAACTGCTGTGACGTGAAGCATGCAATAGGTTACCAAGCCGAAATACGCTTGTGTTCGTACCGTGTCGCAGCCTTATGCTTTGACTTTTATGCAACTTGGTTCGTTCTGGTTCCATGCTTTCAGTATCTCGACGTTTTGTTCGTCGTATACTGAAGTGGATGAGGTGGCGATGATGTGCACACCTGATACCAAGTTACTTCGCTAATCTGTTTGCTTTCATTTTTCGCACAGTCTGCGCTCTAATGCTGCAGCTGTGTACCGCTCTCAATGTCACCGGTGCGGCTTTTTCCGGCAGTTCATTATCCCACGAATAGGTAACTCGGCACAAGCTAAAATAAAACTGCAAATTTGCAGCGCAAAAAAACGGAAAATGATAAACTGCGCGCCATGAGCGAACAAATTCAACAACAAGTGCGGTGGGTGACGATCGAACCTGATTATGCCGACCAGCGCATCGATAATTTTCTGCTTGCGCAATTGCGAGGCGTACCCAAATCAATGGTGTACCGCATCTTGCGCAAAGGAGAAGTGCGCGTAAATAAAAAGCGTGCGAAACCTGATTACCGCCTGCAAGCCGGTGATGAAGTACGGATTCCACCGGTCCGAGTGGCGGAGAAAAATCCGCTGCCATCGGCAAACTTAAGCGCAGTGCAAGCACTCAATGACCACATCTTATATGAAGACGATGTCCTGTTGGTGTTAAACAAGCCCGCAGGCTTGGCGGTACATGGTGGTTCTGGCTTACAGTTTGGCTTGATTGAAAGCTTGCGTGCATTGCGTCCTGATGCCAAACATTTAGAACTAGTGCACCGTCTCGACCGTGAGACCAGTGGCTGCATTTTGGTCTCGAAGCGTCGCTCTGCATTACGTTCATTACACGAGCAATTGCGCGAAAAAACCATGGATAAGCGCTATTTAGCCTTGGTTCGTGGGCATTGGCAAGCGCACGTGAAGTTCATTGCTGCGCCGTTACTCAAGAACACCTTGCAGTCAGGTGAGCGGATGGTGCGGGTCGATGCAGCGGGAAAGCCTTCTGAAACACGTTTTCGTGTACAACGCGTGTTTGCCAATTGCAGTTTGGTCGAAGCTTCGCCGATTACCGGGCGTACCCATCAAATTCGGGTGCATGCGTTACATGCTGGGCATCCAATCGCCTGTGATCCCAAATATGGTGATCAAGTGTTTGATCAGGCCATGCGCGATTTAGGTTTAAATCGCTTGTTCTTGCATGCTCATGAATTACGTTTTGCGCACCCGCAAACCGGCAAACAAATACATGTCACTGCACCACTTGATGCAGAGTTACGTGACACGCTTAAAAAGTTAGAAAAGGTTGAGTAGTGAAAAAGCCGTATCAACTCATTATTTTCGATTGGGATGGCACCCTGATGGATTCAGTGGGGCGCATCGTTTCCTCAATGCGGGCGACCGCGCAAGAATTGCAACTTCCGGTACCCACGGAAGTTGCAGTACGCGATATTATCGGCCTAAGCCTGCAGCCAGCGATTGAACGTTTATTTGGTCGGCTTGATGAAGCCCAGCATACGCAGTTTCTCGACGTCTATCGCGATCAGTACGTGCAATTAGATCCAACGCCAACGCCCTTATTTCCTTATGTTCCAGAAATGCTGGGTAATTTAAAAGAGCAGGGCGTACAACTTGCCGTAGCTACTGGGAAAGCGCGGCGAGGCCTCGACCGGGTTTGGCAAGAAACCGGTATTGGTAAGCTGTTTGATTATTCACGCTGTGCTGACGAAACAGAATCCAAGCCAAGCCCGAAAATGTTATTCGAGCTAGTTGAAGAGGCCGGCTGTCAGGTGCAAGATGCACTGATGATCGGTGACTCAATTCATGATTTGCGCATGGCGCAAGCGGCGCAAATGGATCGTATGGGTGTTGATTTTGGTGTCCATTCAGCAGCACAATTGCAGGCATTCGAACCTTTACAAGTTCTCTCTAGCTGGCAATCATTTGCCGAGCAAGTGAAAGCGGTCAGAGCAGAAGCAAATCATTGGAGTAAAGGAGAGCACGCATGAAACCTATCGTCCTCGCTTCCACTTCACCTTATCGCCGCATGTTACTCGAGCGAGTGTTACCGGATTTTATAACTGCCGCCCCACAGGTCGACGAAACGCCACGTGCGAATGAAACTGCACAAGCACTGGTCGAGCGCTTAGCTATCGCCAAAGCACAAGCATTGCGTGAGCAATTCCCAAAGCATGTATTGATTGGTTCGGATCAAGTTGCAGTGGTTGGCGACAAAATATTGGGCAAACCGGGCAGTGTTGCCAATGCCATCAGTCAATTACAGGCGGCAAACGGTAAAGCCGTGACGTTTTACACTGGACTTGCCGTTTATGATAGCGAGAATCAGGCATTGCAGTCTTGCGTAGAACCGTTTGCGGTGCAGTTCCGACAGTTAAGCGATGCCGAAATTCAAGGTTATGTCGAGCTCGAGCAGCCATTGAATTGTGCTGGAAGCTTTAAAAGTGAAGGTTTAGGTATTAGCCTGTTTGAAAAGATGCAGGGAGATGACCCGAACAGCTTGATCGGCTTACCTTTGATTAAACTTTTAGCGATGTTGCGCAAGTGGCACATCAACCCATTAGTTATTCGAAAATAACTTGTTTTCACACTCTGATTCCTATAAGATTCGCGCCCTATGCAGAAGGTTCGTATACCCATTTCGGTTGATCCGGTAAAAAGTGCCAGTAAACAGTTGAGCTACGTTGGCTTAGTGCCAGGGCAGAACTTAACCCGTTTACAGGAATTATTAGTCAAGCCCTGTGCTGATGTTGACGTCGAGCTTGCTTTTGCAATCGACGCGCAAGGAATAAAGCACATTAAAGGGCAGGCGAATGTTGGCGTAACTGTTGCGTGTGAGCGTTGTGGCGACCCCATGGCGGTTGAACTCGCGAGCGAGTTTATTTATGCACCAGTAACGCGTCGACAAACGGCCACCGACATGCCGAGTGAGTACGAGCCGTTTGAGTTGGACGAGCTTGGCGAAGTTAACCTGCATCGAATGGTTGAAGATGAACTGATATTGGCAATGCCTGTTGTGGTTAAACACGATGAGCGCGAATGTCGGATTGATAGTAACGCAATGCAGTGGGGCGACATTGATGACGCGCCACAAGAAAAGGATAACCCTTTCGCGGTGTTGCAAGAGTTAAAGCGTAAATAAACTTAGGAGATAGCGTAAAATGGCTGTACAACAGAATCGGAAAACGCGTTCAAAGCGCGACATGCGTCGTTCTCACGATGCACTGAGCGGCCCTACACTGTCGGTTGACTCTACATCTGGTGAAACGCATCGTCGTCACCATGTAACAGCTGACGGTTTCTACAAAGGCCGTAAAGTCGTTAACAAGTAAACCAGATCTTGGAAGTGAGGCTATGGCCGCACTGACACTGGCACTTGATGCAATGGGGGGCGATCATGGCCCCTCAATTGTTATTGCTGCACTGCAAAGTGCGTTAAGCGAATTTGCTGAAGTTCACTTTATCGTTGTAGGTGATGAAGCAGAGTTGTTGCCATTGCTGCAACAACAGCAACTTGATACCCATCCTCGTATTACCTTGAAACACGCAAGCCAAACGGTCGCCATGACCGACAAGCCGGGCTATTCGTTGCGTGCCAAACCAGATTCTTCGATGCGCATCGCGCTTGATTTAGTTGCCAGTGGTGATGCTGCTGCGTGCGTGAGTGCAGGTAACACCGGTGCGCTCATGACCAAAGCTTATTTTGCGCTGAAAACATTACCAGGTGTTTTGCGGCCGGCTTTGATGTCGGCGATCCCTCAGGCCTCAGGAAAAAGCTCATTTTTATTGGACTTAGGCGCGAATCCAGTTTGTGATTCTGACACCTTATTTCAATTTGGCGTAATGGGTTCACAAGCGGCGCGCCATGTTCTGCATATCGATAAGCCGCGAGTGGCTTTGTTGAATATGGGTGAAGAGGATATCAAAGGCAATGATGTGGTTAAAGCAACCGCGCAGTTACTGCAGAATTCTCCTTCGGTGAACTACATCGGTTTTATTGAGGGCGATGACTTATTTGCGGATAAAGCTGACGTTATCGTTTGTGACGGTTTTGTTGGCAATATCGCACTAAAAAGCTGTGAAGGTCTTGCCGATTTATTGTTGAATAACATTCGTGCCAATATCAATGCACATTGGATGACACGTTGGTTTGTAAAATTGTTCTATAGTCGGTTGCAACGTTCGTGGGATTGGTTGAAGCCCGACCACTATAACGGTGCAAGTTTGATAGGATTGCGTGGCGTCGTGATAAAAAGTCACGGTGATGCGAACGCCAAAGCCTTTTTGAGTGCGATCGCACAAGCCGTAGAAGAGGCGCAACAGGATCTACCGACGCGTATTCGCGACCAGGTAGAACACGTACTCCTAGAACAAGAATAAAGGTTCTTATGTTTGCAAGCATTGCAGGCACCGGTCATTACTTGCCGGAAACTCGCCTGACTAACGCCATGCTGGAACAACGCGTAGAGACATCCCATGAATGGATTGTTGAGCGCACCGGTATTCATCAACGACACATCGCAGGGCCGAGCGAAAACGCCGCTTCAATGGGTGTGGTTGCTGCCCGACGCGCATTGGAGCAGGCCAATCTACAAGCGCATGAACTCGATCTTATTGTCGTAGCGACCACCTCAAACGAGCGCGCATTTCCAAGTGTTGCTTGTGAAATTCAAGCAGCGCTCACCGATAAAAACATTCCGGCTTTTGACGTAGCGGCAGCCTGCTCGGGTTTTATTTTTGCGCTGAGCGTGGCCGATCAATACGTTCGCAGTGGTACTTATCGTAACGTCTTGGTGATCGGCACCGATGTTCTGTCACGCTTGTGTCGACCGGACGATCGCAATACCATTGTGTTATTCGGCGATGGCGCTGGAGCTGTTGTGGTCAGTGCCAGTAAGAGGCCGGGTATTTTGTCGACCCACTTGAACAGCGCCGGCGAGTTTGCTGATTTACTGGGCGTACAGCATCCGCAGCGCCATAGCCAACAAGCACCTGAAGCACTCAGTGAAGCTTGGATGTACATGAAAGGCAATGAGGTGTTTAAAGTTGCGGTAAGCAAACTGAGTGAGCTGGTTACCGAGACGCTGCGCGCGAATAATATGCAGGCAGAAGATCTCGATTGGCTGGTGCCACATCAGGCTAATTTGCGGATTATTAAAGCAACAGCGAAAAAGTTAAAAATGCCAATGGCGCAGGTGGTTACAACGCTTGCTGATACGGGAAATACCTCAGCAGCATCGGTACCCATTGCACTGGATGTGGCCGTGCGTGATGGCAGAATTCAACGCGGACAAAGTGTACTACTGGAAGCTTTTGGCGGCGGTTTCGCCTGGGGCTCGGCACTGGTTCGCTATTAATAAAAAAGGATTGAAGTATGCGTGCTTATGTATTTCCTGGACAAGGTTCACAAGCGGTTGGAATGCTCGCTGATGTAGCAGCTGTTTACCCGCAAGTAGAGGCGACATTTGCTGAAGCCAGTGCGGTTCTCGGTTACGATTTGTGGGAACTGGTGCAAGCAGGTCCAGCAGAAAAGTTAAACGAAACCCATCGCACGCAACCAGCTCTGTTAGCCGCCAGTGTTGCGCTTTACCGCGTACTTGAAGCACAGGGCGTTGTTGCACCTGAGTGGATGGCCGGTCATAGTTTAGGAGAATATTCGGCACTCGTTTGTAGTGGTTGTATGGAGTTTACCGACGCCGTAGCTCTAGTGGCGAAACGCGGTGAGTTCATGCAACAAGCTGTACCTGCCGGGGTAGGCGCGATGGCTGCCATCATTGGTCTCGACGATGCTTTAGTTGAAGAAGCCTGCGCAGCGGCTGCCGGCGACCAAGTGGTCAGCGCGGTCAACTACAATTCTCCGGGTCAAGTTGTCATTGCTGGGCATGCCGAAGCGGTGCAGCGAGCGGGTGATGCATGTAAAGAACGCGGTGCAAAGCGAGCTCTACCGTTACCGGTTAGTGTGCCATCGCATTGCGCTTTGATGCAGCCAGCAGCGCAACAACTCGCGGTTGAGTTGGGCAAAATCACCTTACGCACACCGAATATTCCAGTGGTCAATAATGTTGACGTAAAAGAAGAACGCGATAGTGATGCCATTCGTGATGCACTGGTGCGCCAACTATACTCGCCAGTACGCTGGACTGAGACGGTACAGCATTTGGTGAAGCAGGGCGTTACTGAGGTGTATGAAATCGGTCCGGGTAAAGTATTAACGGGCTTAAACAAACGTATTGATAAGTCACTTGAAGGTGATGCGGTCAATACGGTTGACGCAATTCAAGCAAGGGTTTAATTATGACAACGATGCAAGGACAAGTCGCCCTAGTCACTGGTGCTAGCCGTGGGATTGGTAAAGCCATCGCCGAGCAGCTTGCTGCACAAGGCGTAAAGGTGATCGGGACTGCAACTAGCGATAACGGCGCTGCAGCAATTTCGGCGTACCTTGGTGGCAATGGTGAAGGTATGCGTCTTGATGTGACGGACGCAGATAGCGTGGCCGCGGTATTAAAAGCGGTCGATGAGAACTACGGCCAGCTCGATATTTTGGTGAATAACGCAGGTATTACCAAAGATAATTTGCTGATGCGGATGAAAGACGACGATTGGGATGTGGTGCTTGATACCAATCTCAAATCGGTATTTCGCTTAAGCAAAGCGGTGTTGCGTGGCATGATGAAACGTCGCTTCGGCCGTATTATTAATATTTCATCAGTGGTTGGTACCACGGGTAACCCTGGGCAAGCCAACTACTGCGCAGCTAAGGCGGGTCTCAGTGGCTTTAGCAAAGCGTTAGCGCAAGAAGTGGCTGGGCGTGGCATCACCGTGAACTGTGTTGCACCAGGTTTTATTGATACCGATATGACCAAAGCGCTGACTGAAGAGCAAAAACAAGCTATTTTTGCCAATATCCCAGCAGCACGCCTTGGGCAACCTGAAGAGATAGCCGCTGCGGTGGTATTTTTAGCATCTCCAGGGGCAGCGTATATTACTGGCGAAACCATTCACGTAAATGGTGGTCTAGCTATGGTGTAAGCGGTTTGTGTAAGAAGGGGTATGACCTCTCGTGAATCGGCAATTTTTTCCTTTATTAATGCAGCCGCATTCACTACACTAAGCGCAATTTCGAACTCGATACCTAAATGAAGGGACATTGTAAAAATGAGTACTATTGAAGAACGCGTTAAAAAAATCATCGTTGAACAGTTAGGCGTTAAAGAAGAAGAAGTGAAGCCAGAAGCTTCATTTGAAAACGACCTAGGTGCTGACTCACTTGATACTGTTGAACTCGTCATGGCACTGGAAGAAGAATTCGAAACTGAAATTCCAGACGAAGAAGCAGAGAAAATCAAAACTGTTCAATCAGCTATCGATTACGTGACCAATCACGCAAACGACTAAGCAAAGCTTAAAGAAAGGCGGGATCCTCGATTCCGCCTTTTTTGTATGTGGCTGAACGGTAGTTACTCTCCTGATACTCCCCTCGATCGTGGCCTACAATTTGGTGACGGTCATTTTACTACATGCCTTGTCGTTGATGGACACCCGCACTGCTGGGACACCCATTGGCAACGTTTGCAACATGCATCTGATCGACTCAAACTAGCTCTTCCCCAAGCGTCGGAACTGCGCCATTGCCTTGCGCAATTTCCAATAGGCGTGTGGATCGCAAAAATCATCATCACACGCGGTTCGGGCGGTCGCGGTTATGGACTGCCTGACGATCAATCTTGCAACTGGTATATCACTCAGCATGCCTATACGGTGCCGGCGCAATCACAACAGCCCCTCAAGGTCGACTTTGCCAACCTACGCCTAGGCCGCAATCCTTTTTTTGCTGGGCTAAAAACACTTAATCGCCTCGAACAAGTGATGCTTAGTGCAGAAAAAGCGGAACGCCAGCTTGATGAGCTAGTAGTCTGTGATAGTGAGGGCTATGTGGTTGAGTGCGTGTCGAGCAATCTGTTCGCCCGTTATGGACAGCATTGGTATACCCCGAAATTAGACCAAGCCGGTATTCGCGGCGTGGTACGCGAGCTGATTATCGAGCAACAGCCGCTTGGTCAAGTCAGCGAAGTCGCAGTCAAAGCAGATAAATTGCTGCAAGCGGAGCAAGTTTTTCTCTGCAACTCGGTTTTAGGCTTGCGCCCCGTTGGTCAAATAGGCGAACATAAGTTATCTGACGTAAGCCTTCCTAAGGCAATCAATGACTGGTGGCGTGTATTATCCGTAAACTAATTGTCTCGATAGTCCTGTTCGCAACACTGGCGGGTGCAGCACTGGCTTACTGGAGCTATGGGCTAGCGCATCAGCCACTGCAGATCAGTGACCCTGACACTTTGTTTGAAGTGGAACGGGGCATGCACATGAAGTCCGTCATCCGTAAAATGCGGCAACAACATATGTTGCAGGGTGAGGTCGAGCTTGTGTACTTTGCCAGTCGCGTTTGGAGTCAGCCGCAACAATTACAAGCGGGTGTCTACGCCATCCAACCTGGGATGAGTCTGACAGCGTTATGGTCGTTATTCGCCAGTGGTGACCAGCATAAGTTTCAGATTACTTTGGTCGAAGGGCAAACGTTGGCTCAGTGGTTGCAGCAACTGAATGGTCATCCGTATTTGGAACCCATGAGTAAGGCAGCATGGCAGCAGTTGGAACAGCGGCTGAAGCCGCCACAATGGCCGTCTTTAGAGGGCGCGCTGGCACCCGATACCTACAGCTTTTATGCCGGAAGCAAAGTTGAAACTATTGTTGAAATGGCATTTTTGACACAACAAAAATGGCTTGAGAATGCTTGGTCACAACGCTCAGAACGGGTGCCTTTGCAGGACCCTTACGAATTGCTGATCATGGCGTCGATTATTGAAAAAGAAACAGGCATGAAAGCGGAGCGCGAGCTGGTGAGTTCGGTCTTTGTCAATCGCTTGCATGCCGGCATGCGCTTGCAATCAGACCCGACGACGATTTATGGCATTGAGAACTTTGATGGCAATTTGACGCGTGCACATTTGCGTGAGCTGACCCCTTATAACACCTACCGAATTGACGGGTTACCACCCACGCCGATTGCCATGCCGAGCGCGGCGAGTTTATACGCGGCCGCGCAGCCAGCTGTGTCACCGTTCTATTACTTTGTGGCTGATGGCTCAGGTGGCCACGTATTTTCAGAAACATTGGAACAACATAATCGTGCGGTAAACCGCTATCAGCGAGGAATAAGCAACTAATATGCAGGGCAAATTCATAGTCGTTGAAGGCTTAGAGGGCGCTGGTAAAAGCTCAGCCATAGCGAGTATTGTCAATCACTTGCAGGCCAAGCACATTCCGACCACCACAGTGCGTGAGCCTGGAGGAACGCCGTTGGCCGAAGCATTGCGCGATTTGGTCAAGCAGCAATGGCAAGAACAAATTTCGGCGGAAACTGAGTTGCTACTGATGTACGCCAGCCGCGTACAGCTGGTCAAGAATGTGATTCAGCCAGCGCTAGACAAAGGTATTTGGGTGGTAGCTGATCGCCACGATCTCTCCTCCCGCGCTTATCAAGGTGGCGGTCGTGAACTCGGAGATGCTAAGTTGCAGCAACTAAAACAGTTAGTGCTTGGCGATTTTGCGCCTGATTTGACCCTATTACTTGATTTAGATCCTGCGATTGGATTACAACGGGCGCAAGCACGCGGTGAGCTCGATCGTATCGAACAAGAGGCACTTGCCTTTTTTCAGCGCACTCGCGCACGTTATCTCGAGATAGCTGCGGCGGATTCGACTATTCGGGTTATTGATGCCGAACAAACTATGCCACAAGTACACCGCGCACTCTTAGCTGCGCTTGAGCAGGCACTTTTTGCTCGAGGTGCCGACATATGAGTTTACCTTGGCTGCGCGAACCTTGGCGGCAAATAAGTCGTGACTACCAACAAGGGAGCTTAGCGCATGCGCATTGTTTGCCTTGGCAAGCTGATTTAGGCATTGCCCAATTTGTTGAAGAATGGGTCAAATTGCTGCTCTGTAACGCGCCCAATGGCAGGGCTTGTGGTAAGTGTAAAAGTTGCTTGTTATACCAAGCGAAGACCCATCCAGACTATTATCAAGTGGCGAGCATTGATGGCAAAGCCATCAGTGTTGATCAGATTCGTGAGTTACTGGCGAAGTTACAACAGACTCCAAATCAGGCCGGCGCGAAAGTGGTGTGGCTGCATGATGCCGAAAAGATGTCAGTAACAGCCGCGAACGCCCTGTTAAAGACCCTCGAAGAGCCGACGCAAGCCACTTACTTTATTGTGACGCCTGAGCGCAGCGAACGGCTACTACCGACATTGCGTAGTCGTATGCGCCTGCATCGCTTACCACAACCGGATGCAGAGTTATTGGAACAATGGTTGGCGCAACAGTTAGAGCGCGTTTTGAGTGCAGATGAGCAACAGCTGGTACGCAACTATCCGCAGCGGCCTTTAGCGTTGCTGAAGTGGTTAGAAAGTGGTGAGTATCCAACCCACCAACTCAGCGAATTAGCGCAGGCTTTATTGGGCCAACAAGCTTGGCCAGCCTTAACGAAAGACAACTGGCAAAGCTGGTTACTAGCGTCAGAACAGCTGCTTCACGAACTTATGCGGGTGTGGCAGAATCTACCGCAAGAACATTTATTGCTCGCAAAGCAACAACAAGCGTTGCAAGATTGGCTGCGACAACATAATCTCTGTATGACTAAATTAAGCGAACAGTTGCATTTGTGTTACGCTATGCGTCAGCAGGTAGCTGAACAGAGCGGCTTAAATGGGCCGTTGTTATTACAAGAATTATGGATGAGGTGGCACTAGCCATGGCAGCAAAGCGCATTCACTTAAAATCAGAAGAACAACTTCGCCGCTTGTACATGCCGTTTATTAAAAGTGGTGCGTTGTTTATTGCCACCGATGAACCCTATGCCATTGGGGATGAACTCGCTTTACTGGTACAATTACCCGGCGACGCAGAAGAAACACTGGTGAAAGGTAAGGTGGTGTGGTTAGCACCCCTGCGGCCAGGGCGCGCAGACCAACGCGGCGTTGGGGTGCAGTTCATTGAAGATAAATCGCATTTACGCAACCGTATAGAGACTTTACTCGGTCACTTAGGTGAATCGAGTGCACCTACCGCCACAATGTAAACCGACACGACGTTAAGGAGTCGCTGTGTTTGTCGATTCTCATTGTCATCTTGATAAACTTGATCTCGCCGAATTTGATGGCTCTATTGAGCGCGTTCTCGAGCGTGCACAACAAGCAAAAGTACAGCAATTGCTGTGCATTGGTGTCACGCTCGAAGATTTCCCACGCATGCAAAAGCTCGTTGCGCCGTTTCCACAAGTTGCTATCTCCTGTGGTGTACATCCGCTTTACATCGCTAAGCATCCACTGCAAAGTGAAATGCTCGAAAGTTATGTAAAAACCGACGATGTGGTCGCGGTCGGTGAAACTGGACTCGATTATTATTACGATGCCGCGAGTCATTCGGTGCAGCAAGAAAGCTTTGCCTTTCATGTCGAACTTGCGAATAAATATCAAAAGCCCCTCATCATCCATACCCGCGATGCGCGTGATGATACCTTGGCTATTTTAAAAAATGGCCAGGCACAAAACTGTGGTGGGGTGCTCCATTGCTTTACTGAGTCTTACGAAATGGCCAAGCAAGCCATTGATGATCTCGATTTCTTTATTTCAATTTCCGGCATCGCAAGCTTCCGTAATGCGAGTGAGTTACGTGACGTGGTCAAACGTTTGCCATTAGAAAAATTATTAATTGAAACCGATAGTCCGTGGTTAGCCCCAGTGCCTCACCGCGGTCAACAAAACCAACCTGCTTATGTTGCCGATGTCGCGAAATGTTTGGCGGATATCAAAGGCATCACGCTGGCGCAAGTCGCGGCGCAAACAACAGCGAATTTCTACCAATTATTCAACCGTGTGCAACCACCCGAGGCTTTATCCTGAGGTAAATGCGAAAACTTCGTAAAAAAATTTAGCAAAAAATTTTTTGTTGACTACACTGAATTTTACCTTCGAATTTTATCGAGTTAGCGCACGGCTCAATCCCTTGAGCCATTCCCCTAGGCTCGGGACTCATCTCTTGGTCCCGAGCGTTTTTTTATGTTACAAAAATCAATAAATTAAGCTGCGGAGGGTAGGCGCATGTCAAGTCATGCAGAACGCCAGTACGATAGCGAAATTCAAGCCATTGCCGACTATGTACTCAATTATGAAGTTGAGAGCGAACTTGCCTGGCAGACCGCCCGTCATTGCCTGCTCGATAGCTTAGGCTGTGCCATGTTGGCATTGCGCTATCCCGAATGCACCAAACATCTTGGCCCTCTGGTTGCTGGTACACAAGTACCGCACGGTGCACGAGTGCCGGGTACGCAATTTTGTCTTGAACCAGACAAAGCTGCGTGGGATATCGGCTGTTGTATTCGTTGGTTAGATTTTAACGACACATGGCTGGCCGCCGAATGGGGACATCCCTCGGATAACATCGGCAGCATTCTTGCGGTCGCTGATTATGTATCGCAACAACGTATGGCCGTTGGCCGTGCACCACTGAAAATGGCGCGTGTGCTCGAAGCTATGATTAAAGCACATGAAATCCAAGGTGTACTAGCACTCGAAAATAGCTTTAATCGCGAGGGTCTTGATCACGTGGTGTTAGTGAAGGTGGCATCTACAGCGGTTGCTACCTGGCTGCTTGGCGGCAATCGTGAGCAGATTATGGCGGCCATTTCGCACGCTTGGGTGGATGGTCAAGCACTGCGAACCTATCGGCACGCACCCAATACCGGTTCGCGAAAATCTTGGGCTGCTGGCGATGCCTGCGGTCGAGCGGTGCGGCTGGCGGATATTGCGCTGCGAGGCGAAATGGGTATTCCTTCTGCGTTAAGCGCTAAAACTTGGGGCTTTTGTGACGTCAGTATGGGTGGGAAACCGCTCAAACGTAAGCAGCCTTACGCGAGTTACGTGATGGAAAATATCTTGTTCAAATTGTCATTTCCCGCAGAATTTCACGCCCAAACAGCGGTTGAAGCGGCTTTGCAATTACACCAAGACTACTCAGAACGCGCGACAGAAATCGAGAAAGTGGTGATCACCACACATGAATCAGCACTGCGCATTATTGCCAAAGATGGCGAGCTAACGAATCCTGCTGATCGTGACCATTGTTTACAGTATGTGGTAGCGGTGGGGCTATTGTTTGGCGGTCTTGACGCCGACCACTACGAGGATGAATTTCATCGCGCTCATCCAGAGATCGACAGCTTGCGAGCGCAAATGGAAGTGGTCGAAGATAAGCAATTCAGCGCGGATTATCTCGATCCTAGTAAGCGTTCTATCGCCAATGCCTTGCAGTTGGTTTATCGCGATGGCACGACCAGTGACAAGATAACAGTGCATTATCCGATCGGTCACCGACAACGACGCGAGGAAGGTATTCCAGTATTGGAGCAGAAATATCGGACTCATTTGCGGAGTCGTTTTCCAGTGGCGCGGGCCGAGCAGCTATATAATTTGGGCACGGATCCACAACGGTTGTTGCAGATGCCCGTGCCTGAGTTTATGGCGCAGTGGGTGATTTAGCCGCGCCAGATGACCAACAAGATCAGAACCGGGCAGATAAATTTGACGTACCAAGGCCAAATCTTCCAAAACAGCGAAGATTCAATGTCTGGAGCACCGTCTTGTAACGCTTTGAGTAAATAATTTTGCCGTAAGATCCAGGTCAACATGAAGCCGAAGGTCAGCCCCATTAGCGGTTGCATGTAGACCGTAGTCACTGTGATTACCAAGCCAAAGAGTGCATCGAAGTTATAGATGATGACGGCTGATACTAAGGCGATACAACCACCCACTATCCAAGCAGTTCGTGAACGAGGCTGTCCCGACTCTTCTCGCAGGGCGTTCACGGGCGCTTCAAGCATTGAGATAGACGAGGTGATGGCGGCAATCACCATCAGTGCGAAAAACGCCAAAGCCACCCACAACCCAGCAGCTCCCATGGAATCGAACATTGCCGGTAGTACATTGAATACAAGGGTATCTGCAGAGAGCAGGCTACCATCGGCGGCGTAAATTTCTACGCCTAGTTGTTGTGCGGCAAACATGGCCGGCAGAATCAACAAGCCCGCTAAAAATGCCACAGTAGTATCCAAGCCTGCGACCCAGCCGGCTGTTCTGGGCAGGTTTTCTTGTTTTGATAAGTAAGCGCCGTAGGTCATCATGCAGGCTGCACCAATGGACAATGAGAAGAACGCTTGACCCATCGCACGAACGATGAGATTGGGATCAAGCACGCGGTCAAAGTCTGGGGTCAGATACATGCGTAAACCATCGCTGGCACCCGGCAAGGTCAGAATATAAATGACCATGCCAATGAGTAGCACAAACAACAATGGCATCAAACGCGTTGACCAACGTTCGATACCCTTGGTGACACCCGAGCGGATGACATGAATGGTGAGCAGCATAAACAGCACCATCATCACTAGGTTGCGCTCAACACTGAAGCCCGTAAGCCATGTTGCGGCCTCTGGAAAGCCAAATAACTCAGCTAAAGGCGCGAGCATATAGGCCAGTAGCCAGCCAGAAACAATAGCGTAAAAACTCAAAATAAGTGACAGCACTATGAGTGCGATAATCCCGGTGGTAGCACCAAACAGTCGCCAGAATGGTTTGTCACTGAGTGCTCTAAGTGCCTCAATGGGATTCTGCTGACGCATGCGGCCTATGGTCAGTTCGGCAACCAGCATTGGATAAGCGAGCGCTAAGATCATCACTAGATAAACCAGTAAGAATGCGCCACCGCCATTGCTAGCAGCTTGGGTAGGGAAGCCCCAAATGTTACCAACGCCAACCGCAGAACCGGCGGCGGCCAGAATAAAGCCAATACGAGATGAAAATGCTGGAGATGATGCAGCCATAGTATTTGTTCTTATTATCGTTTTTAGTTGCTTACGCGGAAAGCTCGCCGCGCAGATCAGTTTGTAATTGTCGTTCTAGTTCGCTGCGCGGTAAATCTTGCGCCAGCAAATAATGTAATTTTGTGAGTGCGGCTTCAATCGTCATGTCATAACCACTGACCACGCCAATTTCGGCCAAGGCATTGCCGGTCGCATAGCCTTCCATATTGACCTTACCTTTAAAGCACTGAGTGCAGTTTAACACTGTCACGCCAGCGTCGATACCTCGTTTAATGCTTGCTAATAGCTGGGCGTTTTGGGGGGCATTGCCAACCCCATAGCTTTGCATAATGAGGGCCCGTACGGGCTGTTGCAACAGTTGATCAAACAATACGGGTGCTATGCCAGGGTACAAGGTAATGACACCAATTGCTTGTGGTGATACGCCGCGTACGCGCAGCGGCGTTTGCTCAATGGCTTTGATGGTACCAGCCTTTACGCTGATCTGAATGCCAGCCTCGAGCAGCGGACGAAAGTTGGGAGAGTCGAAGGCATTAAAGCCATTGGCATCAGCTTTAGTGGCACGGTTACCGCGGAAGAGCTTGTTATTGAAAAACAATCCCACTTCGTGAATTGGATAATTCGCCGCAATATAAAGCGCATTGAGCAGATTGGTTTGGCCATCAGAGCGCAATGCCGCCAGCGGTATCTGTGAACCAGTGATGATAACGGGCTTGGCTAGGTTCTCGAACATGAACGACAGTGCCGATGCGGTATAGGCCATGGTATCGGTACCGTGCAAAATGACAAAACCATCGTAGTCCGCATAGTTCGCTTGAATATCATCAGCGATGCGTTGCCAGTCTTCTGGTGACATATCCGATGAATCCATCAAAGGTGCGTATTCATGGATAGTGAAAAGCGGCATTTCCTCACGGAAGAATTCAGGCATGCGATTGACACATTGGGTTAAAAAACCGGGCGCAGGAACATAGCCCTGCGCCGATTTCTGCATGCCGATAGTGCCGCCCGTGTAGGCGACATAGATGCGCTTACGCGTGGTTGTGGTCATCGTGATTCCTTAACTAAGTTCGCGCTTGCGGACTTAGGGCATCGGGCACGTTTCGCACAACAAGTAAACTCCTTGCGGGTCGTTGAAATTCGACAGTACTTGCGCTTCACGCCAGACACCCATGAGCTGTTGCTTAATCGGGTCGATGGTACGTTGAGTCGCGCTATCAGGCAAGAAAACCTGTGCTTGTCCGAACAGATCTTGCAAGAATAGCTCACGTGCACTCATGTCTGGAGTGACCGTACGCACGTCATAGTTTTCAATTTTCGCCGCCGCCGCCGCTGCGGCAACAGCTTCATCAAAGTCGCCTAATGCGTCAACCAGACCCAGTTCTTGCGCTTTGGCACCGGTCCAGACACGACCTTGCGCTACTTCATGGACTTGTTCGTAAGTCATGTCGCGGCTCTCAGCGACCATGGTTACGAAGTCACGATAGAACTTTTCAATCGAGGTTTGCACGATCAGCTTACCTTCATCCGTTAACGGACGGGTAATGTCCATTAGTGGCATTTCTGTGGTGTGATAGCCGTCGTTGTAAACGCCAACGTGGGCGAGGGCATCTTCAATGGTGAAGAACATGCCGAACACGCCTATCGAACCAGTGATAGTTGTCGGTGTGGCCCAAATTTCATCAGCGCTAGCAGCGATCCAATAACCACCAGAAGCGGCTACTGATGACATTGAAGCGATCACTGGAATACCTGCTGCTTGCAACTCGAGTACTTCTTGGCGGATCACCTCAGAGGCAAATCCGCTGCCGCCAGGACTATCAATACGCAACACTACCGCACGTGTGTCATCGTCTAAACGTGCTTTACGCAGCAGCGCAGCAGTGCTGTCACCACCGATGATGCCTTGGCGTTGAAAGCCGTCGACAATCATGCCACGGGCAACAACCACGGCGATTGTGCCATCACTTTCCGCTTGATCTTCTGCTGCGTTTGCGAGACCGGCATCAAGGTAGTCTTGATGATAGATTTTGCGCCAGCTGGTTTCGTCATCGTCTAAACCGGTAAGATTAATAAGTTGCGTGCGGAACGCTTCACGGGTCAGGAGGTCATCGACCAAACCACCGTTTTTCGCCAACAACGCCATATCTTCTTGGCTTTCGTTCAGTGCCGCTTTGAAGTCGTCCATTTTGCCACTTAGCAAACGGGCATCAACGTCGCGGAGCTGTTCAATAGTGGCAATGTAATCTTGCCAAAGGGCATTATAAAGCTCAGCGTTCGCTTCTTTCGCTTCACTCGACATATCGGTGCGTGTATAGGGTTCTACCGCTGATTTATACGCGCCCACTTTAAATACATGGGTGCTGATTTTTAATTTCTCGAGCAATTCTTTGAAGTACAGTTGATAGCCACCCATGCCTTCAAACATCATCGCACCGAGCGGGTTGAGATACACTTCATCACCATGTGCGGCAAGGTAATATTGTGATTGCGAATAATAGTCGGCGTAGCTGTATACAGGCTTACCCGTTTCGCGAAAAGCGAGCAGGGCATCGCCTACTAACTTCATCTTGTTCATACCACCGCCAGCAAAGCCAGCAAGATCGAGGTAGATGCCACTAATGCGATCGTCTTTAGCGGCGCGCTCGATGCTCTCGATGACATCGCTTAATAACGTCTCTGGTGCATTGCTACCGGCGCCAAAGGCTTCGTTGATGAAGCGGTCGGTCGGATCGACCCAAGTTTCTTCTTCAACCAATGCGCCGTTCAACTGCAGCACTAGCATGCCATTGTCAGGCACTACAATGGGCTCTTCTTCTGCAACCATCACGCCAATTACAATGAACAGTAATAAGAAGAAAATAACATTCAGAATAAGCTTGCGAATGCCATTGATTAGCCCAAACAGCTTTTTAAATACGTTGACGATACCGCTCATCGGTTGGAGTCCTTTTTACAATCTTACTTTAGCTAAGGATGAAGAATACTGAAGATTTATTGAAGAAACTAGTCCGACAATGTAACAGAGCGTGATCATTTGCTAAGCTAGCAGCGTTATTGAATTGTCTTTCACTGGCGAATAGTAGGAGCCTCATGAACGCCATCGAATTACTTACCACCCGCTCATCAATGCCGCGTCTGGTTGCGCCGGGACCAACGGTTGAACAATTTGCATTAATGCAGCAAGCAGCGGCGCGAGCACCCGATCACATGGAGTTGATGCCCTATCGTTTTGTGACCTTTGCTGAGGCTGGTCTAACGCGGCTCGCTGAAATCTTTGTGGCAGCGGCGCGCGCGCGTGGCGATGATGCGCTGCAGCTTGAGCGTGCGGCGCAATTGCCGCTGCGTGCGCCAATGGTGATTGCGTGCTTAATGGACTATCAAGCGCATGATAAAGTGCCGAGAGATGAACAATTTGCTAGTGCTGCTTGTGCGACCTTGTTACTGCAGCAAGCAGCCTTCGCGCAGGGCTTAGGAGCGATTTGGCGCACCGGTTGGTTTGCCGAAGATGCTGGGGTATTAGCGGCACTTGGGGGCAAGCCAGACGATGCGATTGTCGGCTTTTTATATGTTGGTACACCGCTGGTGCCAACGCCGATCAAACCGAGCAAAGCCATCGGCAATAAATTTACCGATGGCTAAGCGTTCACGGGATTAGAAATCGAGGGTTTTTGGCGCTCGTGGGAAGGGGATGACATCACGGATGTTGGTCATACCGGTCACGTAGGTGACAAGACGCTCAAAGCCTAAACCAAACCCAGCATGCGGCACGGTACCGTAACGACGTAGGTCGCGGTACCAGCTGTAATGCTCAGCATCAAGCCCCATTTCCGCCATGCGTGCATCCAGCAGATCAAGACGTTCTTCGCGAGCACTACCACCGATGATTTCACCGATACCTGGCGCTAAGATATCCATTGCCGCCACGGTTTTTCCGTCTGCGTTTTGGCGCATGTAAAAGGCCTTAATATCTTTTGGATAGTTCTTCATCACGATAGGTGCGCCGACGTGCTCTTCGGCCAAGTAGCGCTCGTGTTCTGATTGCAAGTCGGTGCCCCAACTAACTGGGTACTCGAACTTCTTACCACAGTTTTGCAAGATCTCAATCGCATCGCTGTAGTCCATGTGCACGAATTTGTTGCTCGCCACTTTTTCTAGACGTTCTATGACGCCTTTGTCGATGCGCTGTTGGAAAAACGCCATATCATCGGCGCGCTCGGTGAGCACGGCGTTGATGCAGTACTTCAACATGTCTTCGGCGAGATAAGCGATGTCGTTCAAATCAGCAAACGCAACTTCTGGTTCGACCATCCAAAACTCTGCCAAATGGCGACTGGTGTTCGAGTTTTCGGCACGGAAGGTTGGCCCGAAGGTGTAAACCTTCGACAATGCACAGGCATAGGTTTCCACGTTTAGTTGCCCAGAAACGGTTAAAAATGATTCTTTTCCAAAGAAATCTTTACTGAAATCTACGTCACCTTTATCAGTGCGTGGTAAGTTCATCAGATCCAATGTTGAGACGCGGAACATCTCACCAGCGCCTTCAGCATCTGAGGCGGTGAGGATAGGGGTTGCCACCCATAAGTAGCCACGCTCATGGAAAAAGCGATGCAAGGCCTGCGCAAGACAGTTGCGCACTCGCATCACTGCGCCAGTGACGTTGGTACGCGCCCGTAAGTGAGCAAACTCACGTAGGTACTCCATCGAATGGGGCTTTGGCGACATCGGATAGGTATCCGGGTCTTCAACGAAACCATAGACTTCGACTTTTGTCGCCTGCAACTCGAATGCTTGACCTTTGCCAGCTGATTCAGCAACGGTGCCAGTGATGGCCACGCTGGCTCCAGTAGTGAGTTTTAATACCTCGCTCTCATAATTGTCGAGTTCGTTCGGCACCACAGCTTGAATAGCATCAAAGCATGAACCGTCATGGATATTAATGAATGAGATACCGGCTTTAGAATCGCGCCGAGTACGCACCCAACCACGGACGGTGGCTTGCTCACCAACAGCGATTTTTCCCGCTAAAACGTCGACAACTGTTGCGAAGGGCATAGGTGTTAAAACTCCCTGTTAAAATCAAAGGTCAAAAAGTGCGTCTATGTTACCTTGCTTTGCTTAAGACTCAAGCGAAAATCACGCCTGGCGGGCAAGATCCGCAATCGCATCGGTCAATTTCGTCAGTTGCGCAGCGGTAATAATGTACGGCGGCATCAGATAGACTAATTTACCGAACGGGCGGATCCATACGCCGGCCTCGACAAATGCCTGCTGAGCTCTCGCTACATCTACCGGCGCATGCATTTCGACCACGCCAATCGCACCAAAACAACGCACGTCTGCCACTGTCGGCAGTGACTGTAGCGGCGTGAGTTCGGCCACTAACTGTTGCTGGATAGTCTGCACTTGTTGTTGCCATTGATTTTGCTCCAGCAACTGCAAGCTTGCGTTGGCAACAGCACAAGCAAGTGGATTGCCCATGAAGGTTGGGCCATGCATAAAGGTACCACCGGCGGGCCCCTGACTAATCACCGCACCGACATGAGCGCTGCACAGCACGGCGGCTTGCGTCATATAGCCACCGGTCAGTGCTTTGCCAACACAAAGAATGTCTGGCGCGACCTGGGCGTGTTCACACGCGAACCAAGTGCCAGTGCGCCCGAAGCCGGTGGCAATCTCATCGGCAATCAACAGCACTTTGTATTCGCGGCACAACGCCGCAGCTCCCGCGAGATAATCGGGATGGTAAAAGCGCATACCGCCGGCCCCTTGCACAATAGGTTCCAGAATCAAAGCCGCAAGCTCATGTTGATGGCATGCCAGTAATTGCTCGAGGGGCTCGAGGGCTCGCGGATCCCAGTCATCGTCAGGCGTCAGTTGTGGAACTGGCGCAAACAATTGTTCCCGCAGACTGCCTTGGAACAGCGCGTGCATGCCATTGACTGGATCACACACTGACATTGCGGCAAACGTATCACCGTGATAACCGCCGCGAATGGTCGCTAACCGGTTTTTGCTGGGACAATCCTGCGCATACCAATACTGTACCGCCATCTTAATGGCAACTTCTACACTGACTGAGCCTGAATCAGCTAAAAATACATGTTGCAGATTGTCTGGTGCATGCTTAAGCAAGCGTCGACATAAATCGACCGCTGGTTGGTGGGTGATGCCGCCAAACATGACGTGACTCATGTGTTGCAGTTGCGTTTGCAGCGCTGCGTTCAAATACGGGTGATTATAGCCATGCACCGCCGCCCACCAAGAAGACATACCATCGACTAATCGGCGGCCATCAGCCAAGACCAACTCACAGCCTTCTGCCGCGGTGACGGGATAAACGGGAAGTGGGTCCTTGAGTGAGGTGTAAGGGTGCCAAATGTGTTCACGGTCAAATTGCAAATCAGTCAACTGCATAAAAAGTAACCAAACGTAAGATATAAGACCTGTTAAAAGTTGACAGTGTAGCGGATCACAGTATCCTTTCCGAGCATAAAATCACTTAAAACAAGAGAATTCAGATGAGCAAGCAACCCATCCGTCATGATTGGCAGCGTGAAGAGATTGAAGCCCTATTTGCACAACCACTGAATGATTTGCTGTTTACGGCACAGCAGGTTCATCGTACGCATTTTGATCCGAACAAGGTTCAGGTGAGCACCTTACTCTCGATTAAAACCGGTGCTTGCCCAGAAGATTGTAAATATTGCCCACAAAGCGCGCATTATCGTACCGATGTCGATCGTGAACGTCTCATGGCCGTAGAGAAAGTGTTGGCAGAAGCGGAAGCGGCGAAACAACAAGGTGCCTCGCGCTTTTGTATGGGGGCTGCGTGGCGTAATCCGAAAGATCGTGATATGCCTTATGTGATCGAAATGATTAAAGGCGTGAAGGAGCTTGGTCTCGAGACTTGTATGACCTTAGGTATGCTTAGTGCAGAGCAAGCGAAGGTACTGCAGCAAGCCGGGTTGGATTATTACAATCACAACCTTGATACCTCGCCAGAGTTTTACGGTGAAATTATCAGCACCCGCACCTATCAAGATCGCCTTGATACCCTAAGCAACGTCCGTGATGCGGGGATGAAAGTTTGTGCTGGCGGCATTGTTGGCATGGGCGAAACTCGTCATGACCGTGCTGGATTGTTACAACAATTAGCGAATTTGCCACAACATCCTGAAAGCGTACCTGTGAATATGCTGGTAAAAGTCAAAGGCACGCCTTTTGCGGAGCTTGACGATTTGGACCCATTAGAGTTTGTGCGCACCATTGCCGTGGCGCGTATTCTGATGCCACAGTCGTTTGTGCGGCTTTCCGCTGGACGGGAAACCATGACCGACGAGCTACAGGCGATGTGTTTCTTCGCTGGCGCGAATTCGATTTTCTACGGTGAGCGCTTGTTGACCACGCCAAACCCGGAAGCCAACAAAGATCAGCAATTATTTGCGCGACTTGGCATTACGCCATTAGCACACGAAGGCTATGCCGACGAAGTGCATGAAGCCGTCCTTGAAGATGCGGTGCACGAGCAGAATACTGCGCCCCTCTACTACGAGGCGCGTTAGGGGAAGCCGGTGCAAGCAAAAGTTCAAGCGCAAATACAGGCGCAGCTAGCCAGTCGTCAGCAACGCCAGCGCTGTCGACAGCTGACAACTGTTACCAGCACTGCCAGTGAACTGCAACTTGCCGGACAGCGTTATCTGCATTTTTCCAGTAATGACTACTTAGGCTTAAGTACGCACCCAGCGGTGCGTGCTGCTTGGTGTTCGTTGGCAACGGTCGGTAGTCGTGCCTCAACGCTAGTGACCGGATATCAAACCGAGCATGCACGGCTCAGCGCGCAATTAGCAGAATTCCTCGGCTATGAGGCGGTAGTGTTGTTTGGTTCGGCATTTGCGGCCAATAGTGGCGGCCTTGCCACGTTAGGGCGTTTGTACGACAAACTGTGGTTGGATCGTTTAGCCCATGCGTCAATCATTGCTGGCGCGCAACAAAGCGGTCAATCTTGGCGCCGTTTTCGTCACAACCAGTTACAGACGATGACGCCTGGGTCGGAAGGAACCTGTGAGCTGGTGGTGACTGAGTCCGTCTTTAGTATGGATGGTGACCAACTGCCGCTGACCGATTATGCACAGTTACAGCATCAACGGCCGCAAGTAGATTGGTGGCTTGATGACGCGCATGGGTTTGGTGTGCTGGGCGATGAGGGTCGCGGGATCGTTGAGCTAATGCAACAAGCACCCACTTATCTGGTATTGGCTTTTGGCAAAGCTTGTGGGGTCGCCGGTGGCGCCATTGCCTGTAGCGCTGACGCCGCAAATTATTTAATCAATTATTGTCCAGAGCTCATCTATTCGACGGCAATGCCGGCCGCGCAAGCTGCTGCTATTAGTGCCGCGGTCGAAGTGATTTGCCAAGCGGAAGGTCAACAGTTGCGCTCGCGCTTGGCCGCTAATGTGCGTTTATTTCGCGAACTGGCGCAACAGCGAGAACTTCCTGTGAGTGCAAGTGCACATGCTATTCAAACGCTGGTTTTGGGTACCGATGAACGCGCGCTAGCGGTCAGTGCCAAGCTCCGTGCACAAGGGATTTGGTGCTCGGCGATACGTCCACCGACAGTGCCAGAAGGAACCGCGCGATTGCGTTTAACCCTGACTGCAGCTCACACCGAAGTCCATATTCATCGACTGATTGATGCTTTAGCGAGTGCCTTAGATGCTCCATAGCCATTACGATAAAGCGCGAGTTGCTCGGTATTTCGCACGCGCTGCCCACAGTTATACCCAACATGACGGCCTGCAACGACAGATTGCTGAACGGTTATTAGCGAAGTTACAACCCACATGCGGAGTGCTGCTTGATGTCGGTTGTGGGCCAGCCCATCATGCCCCGGCGCTGCGTGGCACTGCGGGTCAATATATTGGACTTGATATTGCCCCAACCATGCTCGAGGTTGCGCAGCAGTCACAGCCAGGTGATTGGCTTTTAGCTGATATGGAACGCTTACCTTTAACTAACGAGAGCGTGGCCTGTTTGCACTCGAATCTGGCGATGCAGTGGGCGAATGACAATGCTGTGTTGTTGCGGGAATGGCACCGCGTGTTAGCGGCCAACGGCCAGTTACTCGCTTCGACGGTGCTAGCTGGTTCAATGTGGCCATTGAATGAGTGTTTTGCTGAAGTTGACGGCGCGGTGCGCCATAACCGTTGGCTTACAGCGGAAGTGCTTCAGCAACACCTTGAACTGCTGCCGTGGCAGGCTTCATCTTCTGTGTTGCAGGTGACGCAAGCGTACCCCTCGGTGACCGCCATGCTGCGCGATCTAAAAGGCATCGGTGCCAATTACACGGCACGCACCCAAGCGAGTTATCTGGGTCGACAGCGCTTAGCGCAGTTGGAGCAGGTCATGGAACAGTACCGCAACGACGCCGGAATGCTGCCGTTGCGTTGGCAAATTGGCCTAGTACAGGCGCGTAAACAAGCTTAGCTGATTGAGGAAAATGCAAGATGACATGTGTTTTTGTTACGGGTACAGATACCGATGCTGGCAAGACGATGGCTGCTGCGGCGCTACTTTATCGTTTAGCAGAGAGCGCTGTGAAGACACTGGCAATGAAGCCAGTTGCGGCTGGCGCAGTGGCTACAGCAAATGGTCTGCGGAACAGTGATGCATTGCAACTTGAACTTGCTATGAACGCACGTAATGTTACTTATGCGGAAGTGAATCCTATCTGTTTAGCCGCGCCGATAGCACCTCATATCGCAGCTGAGCAAGCGGGTATCAAGTTAAGCGTCGCTGAGTTGCTGCGCCATCAACAACGTTTGGCGCAACATCCCCATGATCTTTTGCTGATAGAAGGTGCCGGCGGTTGGTTAGTACCGCTCAACGAGGTGGAAACCTTAGCGGACTATGCGGTTGCGGCGCGTGTCAAGGTGGTAATGGTAGTGGGTCTGAAACTCGGTTGTATCAATCATGCGCTGCTTACTGCAGCAGCTATTCAACAAAGTGGTGCCGAGTTGGTCGGCTGGATCGGTAATCAACCTCAAGCATTAGCCATGCCTCATCAACATGAAAATCTAGCCTATTTACAGGCTCGACTGCCGGCACCTTGCTTGGGTGTGTTGCCGTTTGAACCCAGTGCCGACAGTGCCAAGCTCGCTAGCTACTTACTTGAAAGCCAAGCGCTAATGTCACTATTTGCTGGTAATTGATGTTTGTCATTGCCAAGAAATAGCACCCCAGAGGCAGCGCCACAGAGTTTCACTGTGTTACCGTCAACCCATAAGGCAGAGCCTTCGCGAAGGCCTATGACTGCTGTGTTCGGTGCAACGGTGGTAAATTCCGCCAGTCGCTGATCACGGGTTTCGCCATGAAATCCGGGAGGATGGCTGTCGATGTAATGTGGATTCAACTGGCAAGGCAGAAAGCTCAGGGCGTTGAATGACTGAGGTTCGACAATTGGCATATCGTTGGTGGTGCGAATCGATAAGCCAGCAATGTTAGAACCGGCGCTCCAACCAATGTAAGGGGTACCCGCTTGCACGGCCGCTTGTAAAGGGGTTACGAGTCCGCGCTGTTGCAACTCGTTGAGTAAATGAAAGGTGTTGCCGCCCCCGACCAAGATGGCGTCCACTGCCGTCAACGTTGCGACTGCGTCATCTTGCGCAGCCAAGTTGATAATGTCGTAGCCCAAGGGTGTTAGTTTCTCAGCAACGCGCTGCGTATATTCAGCGTAGCTCATGGTCACACCTGCGAAGGGAACGAAGGCGATTTTAGCCGGTGCCGGCACGCGCTCGCGTAACCAAGGAATAACAGGGGCTAGATAATCACTATCACCAGCTTTAGAGCTGGAGCAGAGAAGTAATTTTTGCATAGCAACGGGTCCAGTTTTTGCGAATTCATCACGATCGTTTTTGGGCTCGCTAGCGTAACAAAAAAACCGCCGCTTAGCGATTGATATGCGGTACAATTGTTCCCATATCTAGCCGTATTAATGGTCTTATGAGGTAACTTGATCATGCAACGTATCGTTCTCTTTCTAGCCACAAACTTAGCGATTTTGGTGGTCCTTGGGGTGGTCATGAACTTGGTCATGCCAGCGTTCGGACTTGATCCCTCAAGTTACACTGGCTTATTCGTATTCGCTGCGGTGTTTGGTTTCGGCGGTGCTTTTATTTCGCTGGCGATGTCGAAATGGTTGGCGAAACGCAGTGTGGGTGCACAGACCATTGAGACTCCGCGCAACGCAACCGAGCGCTGGTTGCTGCAAACGGTCGCGCGGCAAGCCCAGCAAGCAGGCATACCGATGCCTGAGGTCGCTATCTATGATTCACCTGAACCCAACGCTTTCGCCACGGGAGCGAGTCAGAAGAGCTCGCTGGTTGCGGTAAGCACAGGTTTGCTGCGGCACATGAATGAAGACGAAGTCGAGGCGGTGCTTGCACACGAGGTTAGCCACATTGCGAATGGTGATATGGTGACCTTAACCCTGATTCAAGGGGTGGTGAATACCTTTGTTATTTTCTTTGCGCGGGTGATTGCCGGAATTATTGATAATGCCACACGGAGTAACTCGCAAGATGGCCGCGGTTTAGGTGGTCTCGCTTATTTTGGCATTGTCATGGTGTTAGAGGTTGTTTTTGGTATCCTAGCCAGTATTATCGTTATGTGGTTCTCGCGTCAGCGCGAATTCCGCGCGGATGAAGGTTCTGCGCGGTTAGTCGGCCCTGAAAAAATGATTGCGGCGTTGCGACGTTTGCAAAATGCGCATGAATCACAACTAGATGGCAGCATGGCAGCCTTTGGAATCCAGAGTAAACGGCGTCCGAGTGAGCTGTTTATGAGCCATCCTCCACTCGAAAAACGCATTGCAGCTTTGCAACAACTGAAACGATAAAAGTAGTAGATAAGGAATACCATGACCCATTGGAGTGCACGAAGCTGGCGTGAGAAGCCTATCCAGCAGCAACCAAATTACACTGACAAAGCACAGCTGCAGCAGGTTGAACAACAACTCAAAACCTTTCCGCCGCTGGTCTTCGCTGAAGAAATTCGCTCACTTCGCGCACAATTGAGTAAAGTGAGCCAAGGGCATGGTTTTCTTTTGCAAGGCGGCGACTGCGCTGAGTCTTTCGCCGACTTCAATGCGCCGAAAATCCGCGACACTTTCAAAGTTATTCTGCAAATGGCCATTGTGATGACATTTGCTGGTTCGTGTCCGGTGACCAAGGTTGCGCGCATGGCCGGTCAGTATGCCAAACCGCGTTCGAGCGACGAAGAAACCATAGATGGTATTAGCTTGCCAAGCTATCGCGGCGATATCATTAATGGCTCTGATTTCACCGAGCTTGCGCGGGTACCCGATCCGCAACGCATGTTGCAGGCTTACCACCATTCGGCGGCAACCTTGAACTTACTCCGTGCGTTTGCCCAAGGTGGTTTAGCCGACTTGCACAAAGTGCATAAGTGGAATATGAGTTTTGTCGCTGCAAACCCGCTGAAAGAAAAGTATTTGGAAGTTGCTGAGCAAATTCAATCGGCGCTGAAATTTATGGAAGTGGTGGGTATTACTGCACAAACCAATGCGACCATTCACGAGACTCAATTGTTCACTTCGCATGAGGCGCTTTTGTTGCCGTATGAAGAAGCGTTGACGCGCACTGATACCTTGACCGGACTGCCTTATGACTGTTCGGCGCATATGGTTTGGATTGGCGAGCGGACACGTCAGTTAGACCATGCGCACGTTGAGTTTATGCGTGGTATTCACAACCCGATTGGTGTTAAAATAGGTCCGCCCACAACACCTGATCAATTGATCGCCTTGCTCGATGCGCTTAACCCGCACAATGAGCCGGGTCGCATGACGCTGATTACGCGCATGGGTGCTGACAAGCTTGCTGAGGCGATGCCAGCGCTAGTGCGCCGCGTAAAAGCAGAAGGGCGGCATGTGGTGTGGTCGAGTGACCCGATGCATGGCAATACGGTGAAAGCTGAAAACGGCTTGAAAACCCGTAACTTCGACGCCATACATCAGGAACTGCGCCAGTTCTTTGCAGTGCATCAAGCCGAGGGAACTTACCCAGGTGGTGTGCATCTCGAAATGACTGGCGAAGATGTAACTGAATGCACCGGCGGTGCTTATCAGATTAGTGAGCAGGATTTGACGCAGCGCTATCGTACCCAGTGCGATCCGCGTTTGAATGCAGACCAAGTACTGGAATTAGCATTCTTGGTTGCAGATTCACTCCGTGAGGCACGTCAAGGCCGCGGATAACACGACATTTTCGAGGTTTAGTAGTATATGTCACAGCAGGTTGAGCAATTTTTTGAAAACCTTTGGAACGATTACATCAAACTTACGCCATCGGCAGCAAAAGTACATGAAGTGTTGGGCCAAGGCCGCGACATTATCAACGACCACGTTGCCTTCCGTACTTTTAATTTATCGCCAGTACGCTTAGAAACCCTTGCTAAGCACTTTGAAGCTATGGGTTACGTTGCGGCGGGTGACTATACGTTTGAGGCTAAACGTTTGCAGGCGAAGCATTTTGAGCACGCCGACCCGCGTTTACCGAAAATTTTCATCAGCGAGCTTTTGGTCGAAGAGTTCTCACCTGAACTGCAAGCTATCGTGAAGCAGTTGGTTGAACAGATTGATGCAGCGGCGGTTCAGCAACCAGAGTTTTTGTACTCTGGTACGCACTGGCAAATCAGCAGCAATGACTATGAACGTTTACTTGAAGAAAGTGAATACGCCGCATGGATGGCAGCCTTTGGTTTCCGTGCCAATCACTTTACCGTAAATGTGAACGAACTGCCTGATTATGCATCACTTGAGCAAGTGAACGAAACGTTGAAAAACGCTGGCTTCCGACTCAATAGTTCAGGTGGTGAGATTAAAGGTTCACCAGCAGTTTATCTGGAACAGTCCTCGACCATGGCAGATCATACGCCAGTGCGTTTTAGTGATATGGAAAAAGTTATTCCAAGCTGCTTCTACGAGTTCGCTAAGCGTTACGAAGTTGCACCGAATAAACTCTACACAGGTTTTGTGGCAGCTTCTGCCGATAAAATCTTTGAGAGCACCGATGCACGCGCCGCTGCTCAGAACAGCGACGCTTAGGCGCGTTAGCACTCAATAATGATGCCGCTCAAGATTCGTCTCGGCGAGGATCTTAGCGGCAATCTCTTCTACTGAAAACCGCGTTGAATCCAGAAAAGGGATCGCTTCTCGGCGGTACATTTTCTCCACTTCTTGTAACTCAAAGCGACATTGTTGCATCGATGCATAGCGTGAGCCTTCGCGACGTTTACTGCGAATCTCATGTAACCGTTGCGGTTCTAGGGTTAAACCGAAGAGTTTATGGCGTTGATGCTTTAACACCTTAGGTAACTGTAAATTCTCCATGTCATCGTCTTCAGTGATGGGGTAATTGGCCGCTTTGATGCCGTAATGTAAGGCTAAATAAAGACTCGTTGGGGTTTTTCCAGTACGTGAGACACCAACCAAAATAATGTCGGCTTGATCGTAATCCGCAATGTTACTGCCGTCGTCGTTGTCAAGCGAGTAGTTGACCGCTTCGATACGGCTGTCATAGCTATCACGTACACCATTTTCTTGAATACCGTGGGTTCTGTGCGTTTTGGGCTGTGCTTGAATCCCGAGCTCTGCACTCATAGGTTCGACAAAGTAATCGAGAAAGTCATAACAGCTACCTTCGGAGCTGGTGATGACGCGTTTTATATCCAAACTAACAAAGGTATGGAAAATAATCGGACGTGCGCCTGATGCTGCATGCGCTGCATTGATTTTGGTAACGGCGAGTTGCGCTTTTTCCACGCTATCAACAAAAGCAATGGTTTTGTGCTCCACCTTGACCGGAAACATCGATAACATGGCGCGGCCGAAAGCTTCAGCTGTCAGTGCAGTGCCGTCAGATATATAGAAGATTGTTCTCATGAATGGTTTCTCAGCGTAGAAATGCCTGATGAATCTTAACCTTTTCGGCGTTAGCGTGTAAAATGATGAGCCATCATCAGCCAGATTGACGGCTACCTTTCGCTTTACAACTGCGAGGAATTCAACGTGCAGCAACAGGTTACTGATTACGTACTTTGGTATGATCACTTAGGGATGAATGATGTAGGGCGTGTAGGGGGTAAGAATGCTTCCCTAGGCGAGATGATTAGTAACCTTGCCGGTGCTGGCGTTGTGGTGCCAAACGGGTTTGCCACAACGGCTGAAGCTTTTCACCAGTTTCTTGAGCAGTCAGGGGTCGATGAGCGCATTCATAAACTGCTCGATACGCTTGACGTTGACGATGTTCGTGCACTTGCCGAAGCAGGCAAACAAATTCGTCAGTGGGTCATCGACACACCGTTCCAGCCAGAGCTCGATAAGGCGATTCGTGACGCCTATCAGCAACTGAGTGAAGGCAACGATGAAGTAAGTTTCGCAGTGCGTAGCTCGGCCACCGCCGAAGATATGCCAGATGCGTCGTTTGCCGGTCAACAAGAAACCTTCCTTAACGTGCATGGCATCGATGCCATCATGGAAGCGATTAAACATGTATTCGCCTCGTTGTTTAACGACCGTGCGATTTCCTACCGGGTTCATCAAGGCTATGACCATCGTGGCGTCGCACTGTCAGCTGGTATTCAACGCATGGTGCGAAGCGACATTGCCGCGTCAGGCGTGATGTTTACCATCGATACCGAATCAGGCTTCAACGACGTTGTCTTTATTACCTCATCTTATGGTCTGGGCGAGATGGTCGTGCAGGGAGCAGTAAATCCTGATGAATTTTATGTCCATAAACCGACCTTGAAAGCCGGTCGTAAAGCAGTGCTTCGCCGCAACATCGGTAGTAAGAAAATTCAAATGATTTACGCCGATAGCAAAGATCATGGCAAACAAACCCAGATCGTTGACATTCCGACCGAGCAGTCACGCCAGTTCTCTATTACCGATGCAGAAGTTGAAGATTTAGCACGGCAAGCGATGATTATTGAGCAGCACTACGGTCGCCCAATGGACATTGAATGGGCGAAAGATGGCATCGATGGCAAGCTTTATATCGTTCAGGCGCGTCCAGAAACGGTGCAGTCAAACAAATCTGGGCAAGCGATCGAACGCTTTACTTTGGCTCAGAAAAGCCAAGTTGTGGCCAGCGGTCGTGCCATTGGCCAACGCATTGGTAGTGGCGTTGCGCGGGTGTTGAATGACATCTCAGAAATGGACCAAGTGCAAGCTGGCGACGTGCTAGTGACCGATATGACTGACCCTGACTGGGAACCGATCATGAAGCGGGCCGCGGCGATTGTCACCAACCGTGGTGGGCGTACTTGTCACGCCGCGATTATTGCTCGCGAATTAGGTATACCAGCTATCGTAGGCTGTGGTGATGCCACTGACAAAATTAAAGCAGGTCAAGCGGTCACCGTATCTTGCGCCGAAGGTGATACGGGTTACATTTATGATGGCGAACTTGAGTTTGCGGTCAACCGCACGGATGTCGGTGCAATGCCAAACGTCCCGTTAAAAATCATGATGAACGTCGGCAACCCGGACCGTGCCTTTGATTTCGCTGGACTACCGCATGCCGGCATTGGCCTGGCGCGCTTAGAATTCATCATCAACCGCATGATCGGTGTACACCCAAAAGCCTTGTTGAATTACGATCAACAAACGCCTGAGTTACAGGCGCAAATCGATGAGTACATTGCCGGTTATCCATCACCACGCGAATACTACGTAACCAAACTGACGGAAGGGATCGCCACCCTAGGCGCTGCGTTTGCACCTGAACGGGTGATTGTCCGAATGTCAGATTTTAAATCGAACGAGTATGCAAACCTGTTGGGTGGACGTCAGTATGAGCCGCACGAAGAAAATCCAATGCTTGGTTTTCGCGGTGCTTCACGTTATATCTCAGCTGAGTTCCGCGATTGTTTCGCGATGGAATGTGAGGCTATCAAGCGCGTGCGCGATGACATGGGACTGACCAACGTCGAAGTAATGATTCCGTTTGTACGCACTCTTGAAGAAGGTCGCGAAGTGATCAAGCTTTTAGCCGAACAAGGATTAGTGCAGGGAGAACGTGGTTTACGCGTGATTATGATGTGCGAACTACCGTCTAATGCTTTGCTAGCGGACCAATTCCTTGATATTTTCGACGGTTTTTCAATCGGCTCCAACGATTTGACGCAGTTGACCTTGGGGCTTGATCGCGATTCAGGGGTTATCGCGCACTTGTTTGACGAACGTAACGAAGCGGTCAAAGCGCTGTTAGCGATGGCCATTCAAGCGGCAAAACGCAAAGGCAAGTACGTCGGTATCTGTGGACAAGGGCCGTCGGATCATGCTGATTTCGCGCAGTGGTTGGTCGAACAGGGCATCGATTCCGTATCACTGAATCCAGACACCGTAGTTGATACTTGGTTGTATCTTGCGGAACACGCAAAACACTAATTCAATTCGACGAGGAGAATGACTTGTCAAACACAGCTGTTCAGGAGTTGCACGTGCTCGATCAGCACGCAAGCTACGAGGTTCCTGCCGCTGGTTATCGACGTTATAGCCAGGCGCTTACGCAAGCGGGTTTCGCCGGCGCTATCGAAGATAATTATGCAAGTCGTTTACTCGCCGCGACCGACAACAGTGTTTACCAGCTGTTGCCACAGCTGGTCATTTTTCCGCGTGATACCGCTGATTTACAGTTGGCATTGCAACTAGCTCAGCGCGAGGATTTTCTCGATTTAACCTTCAGCCCGCGTGGTGGCGGTACTGGCACCAACGGGCAAAGCTTGAATCAAGGCATCATCATTGATTTAAGTCGAACCTTTAAAAACATTCTTGAAATCGCCCCTGAACAAGCTTGGGTGCGCTGTCAGAGCGGTGTCGTTAAAGATGCGCTTAACGATGCGGTACGCGACCATGGGCTGTTTTTCTCGCCGGATTTGTCAACTTCTAACCGCGCCACCATCGGCGGGATGATCAACACCGACGCTTCAGGGCAGGGGTCCTTGGTCTATGGTAAAACCAGCGATCATATTCTGGGTCTACAAGCGGTGCTGATCAATGGCGAAGTGATTGAAACGGCGCCGGTGAGCGTAGCGGAAGCGCAACGCCGCGCGCAAGGCGAGAGCATGGAGGCCAGTCTCTACCGACAAGCGATTGCAACTTGTATCGACAAGCGGAGCGCTATCGAAGCTAAATTCCCGCCATTGAATCGGTTTTTAACCGGCTACGACCTCAAGCATTGCTATGACCCGCAAGCACAAACTATTGATTTATCGCGCTTACTGGCCGGTTCAGAAGGTACTTTGGCATTTATTACCGAGGCTAAGCTCAATTTAACCGCCATTCCGCGCCACAAAATCTTGGTGAACATTAGCTATCGTAACTTCGACGCTGCGTTGCGGCATGCACCGGTTTTGGTAAAAGCACGTGCGACTTCAGTCGAAACCATTGATAACACGGTGCTTAATTTGGCGCGTAACGACATTATTTGGGACAGTGTTCGCGACCACCTTTCCGAGGGCCAAGCTGACCAGCCAATGGACGGCATCAACATGGTGGAGTACACCGCGCTTGATCAGGCTGAAATTGATGAAAAGCTGGAACAGCTGATTGCAACCTTAGACCGCGAATTAGCGGCGGGTGCAAGCAATCAACATGGTGTGGTCGGCTACAAAATCTGTGACCAAGCGGATAGCATCCAAACCATTTATGCTATGCGTAAAAAAGCGGTAGGGTTGCTTGGCGCAGTCAAAGGCGAACGTAAGCCCATCGCTTTTGCCGAAGACACCGCAGTCCCCCCCGAGTCATTAGCGGACTTTATAAGCGAGTTCCGGAGTTTACTTGACCAACATGAGCTGAAGTATGGCATGTTCGGTCACGTCGATGCCGGTGTTTTGCACGTGCGTCCTGCGCTGGATATGAAAGAACCTGCTGATGAGCAAATGTTGCGTCGTATCAGTGATAAAGTCGCAGCGTTAACCGCCAAATATGGCGGTTTAATGTGGGGAGAACACGGTAAAGGGTTTCGTTCCGAGTATGCGCCAACGTTCTTTGGCCCCGAGCTCTATACCGAATTACAGAAAATTAAAGCAGCCTTTGATCCTGACAATCGTCTGAACCCAGGTAAGCTGGCAACCCCGTTTGGCCATCCGACCGCTCAACTGGTATCGGTGGATGCGCGCAAACGTGGCTTTTATGACCGCCAAATTCCAGTTGCTGCGCGTACGTCTTATCAAGCAGCTTTGAACTGTAATGGTAATGGCTTGTGCTTCAACTATGCCGAAGCATCGCCCATGTGTCCTTCGTATAAAGTCACGGGTGACCGACGCAACTCACCAAAAGGTCGCGCCACCTTAATCCGTGAATGGTTGCGCCTCAACGCTCGCGAAGGCGTTGATGTGAGTGGCGAAGCACCGCCGAAGTCTTGGTTTTGGCGTTTCCCCAAACGTCACCACGGCAGTGATTTTAACCACCAAGTAAAAGCTTCCATGGATGCCTGTTTGGCCTGTAAAGCTTGTGCTAGCCAATGCCCGGTCAAAGTTGACGTGCCGCAGTTTCGGGCGAAGTTCTTACAATGGTATTACCATCTGTATCGGCGTCCACTACGAGACTATTTGGTAGCAAGTGTAGAACGCACGGTGCCGCTAATGGCGAAATGGCCGCGTATTAGCAATGCACTCACCCACAATGGTTTGAGTCAATGGCTCTTTGCTAAAGTTTTAGGTTATGTTGATACGCCAAAATTATCGGTTCCGAATCTGCAGCAGCGTTGGCAGCAAGATTGGTTATCGGGCAATGTGGAACAACTGCAAGCGATGAGTGCCAAAGAGCGGCAAAATATCGTGGTGATCGTGCAGGATCCTTTTACCAGTTTTTACCAAGCTGAAGTGGTGGTGGCATTTGCAAAAGTCGCCGCGCGTATGGGCTACCAGCCGTATCTGTTGGATTTTATCGGTAACGGTAAAGCGTTACACGTGAAAGGCTTTTTAAGCCAATTCCGCAGTGTTGTGCAGCATGTAAGTAAACAACTTAACGCGGTTGCTGAATTAGCTATTCCCATGGTTGGCTTGGATGCTGCCACAGTACTGGTCATGCGTGATGAGTATCGTGAAGTTAGTGATGCGCCGCAGAACTATAACGTGCAGTTAGTGCACGAGTGGTTGAGTGATCATTTAGCTGAGCTTAAACAGTTTAAAGTGGCGCACGCGGGCAGCGCCGACTTGTTGACCCACTGTACTGAGCAAACGGCCTTACCGACAACGGCGAAGCAATGGCAGCAAATATTTGCCAGCGTGGGGAAAACCATCAAACCGGTAGCGACCGGTTGCTGCGGCATGGCGGGAACATATGGACATGAGATCGAACAACTGGAAAATTCGCAGCGACTTTTCGCAATGAGTTGGCAGCAACCCCTTGCGGCAAGCGCGCAACCTTTGGCGACCGGTTTTTCTTGTCGCTGCCAAACCCATCGTATGCAAGCTGCAGAAACAACGAAGCTGCAACAGGATGTCCGCCATCCAGTGCAGCTTCTTGCCGACTTGCTTAGCTGATAAGACTTACTGAGCGCGGTATTAACCGCGCTTTGCTGCTTTGGCTTTGGCAATCACTTCACGAGCCAGTTCGTCAGCAATAATGCCTGTTGGGCGTTGCTCTGCTGCTGAACGGTTGAAGATCTCCGTCAGGGTATTGTAAATATTACGCACCCGTTCTTCTGTTTCGGCAGTGCTCATGCCAGTCGCTTCGCTACAAACATGAATCACACCACCAGCGTTGATCACGTAGTCAGGTGCATACAGAATCCCCATATCCATGACTTTTTGATCGTGCGCAGGGGTCGCTAACTGGTTGTTGGCACTACCGGCAATAATTTTCGCTTTGATTTGTGGCAGGGTGGTGTCGTTGATGGTCGCACCCAATGCACATGGGGCGTAAACATCGACATCCAGACCATAGATTTCGTCTAAGCCAACAACTGTAGCATTTAATTCGAGCGCCGCACGCTCGCAGGCTTCATCATTAATATCGGTCACGAATAGCTGTGCGCCTTCTTTTGCACAGTATTCCGCGAAGTCATAACCAACCGCACCGAGACCCTGAATCGCAATTTTCAAACCGTTTAAATCTTCGCTACCAAACTTATGTTTAGCGGCAGCTTTCAAACCTAAATAGGTACCTTGTGCGGTATGCGGTGACGGGTCACCTGCTTTCCCTTCAGTGCCGGCAACATGTTGGGTCTCTTCAGCAACAATCGCAATATCGCTGGTGCGAATATTGACGTCTTCGGCAGTGATATAACGTCCGCCTAATGAATTGATAAAACGCCCATAAGCACGGAATAATTCCGGGCTTTTAATTTGCTTGGCGTCACCGATGATAACCGCTTTACCGCCGCCAAGGGGCAAGCCGGCGAGGGCGCTCTTATAAGTCATGCCACGCGATAAGCGCAACACGTCCGTCAAGGCTTCAGCTGATGAGGCGTAGTTCCACAAGCGTGTGCCACCTAACGATGGACCTAAGGTGGTGTCGTGAACTGCGATAATAGCTTTAAGACCGGTTTCTTTATCGTGGCAAAACACCACTTGTTCGTGTTGGTCGAACTCTTGATGCTCAAATAGAGACATGAGTTTGGTTTCCTCGTTCATCCCAAAATTGCGCGCACATTAGCACTTAAATATTGGCTATGCTAGTACACGACAAAAATAAAACGTTTACGTTAACGTAAACTATTGAAAGCAAAGTTTACAGCAATTCAGACTTTGCCCAAAACACCTTTCAAGGTACTATGGGCGCAACGTTGATGTACTAAATAAGCAATAAGGAAAGATTCAATTATGGCGATTCAACTGCCTCCAATGAGCCAAGAAGAAACCTCCAAATGGGTGCGTGAGCAATTTCAGGCCGCGAATAAATTTTTGGCCGAAAACGGCATTATTAGCGACCGCGTGCTGACCAAAGATTCGCGCTATTTGGCGCCGTACGTCGCGGTGTGGAAATTTACCACGCAAGATCGCAAAGAGTTGTGGTTAGTCAATGGCGATGTACCGACTGACGTGACCGGCAAAAAAGCTGCAGATAATGCGCGTGATGCGTTACGCTATTTTTCATTTCAGTGGCAACTAAAAGCGCAAAACTTAATGGCGGACGAGCAAGCCATGGCCGATCCGACCAAGCGTCAATATGCTAACTATCTGGTAAATCGTGCCGAAACCATTTATGAAGTGGTCGATTCGCCTGATCTGTGGGAAGCACCAGCAGAAGATCAGAGCAACGGTTAAGCCGTTGCTCGTTGCAGCTTAATCTTCGTCGAGTTCTTGGACGAGATAGAACACTCCAAGATTCAGCAGCTCGCAGGTCCACCTGCGCAGTTGTTGATCCGCAAGAAGAACATCACATTCAGCTAATGGGCGTTCGTCCCAAATTGCGAGTAACGCATCACGCGCTGGTGAGCTAGGGCAGAAGCCTAGCCGCTCTCCTTGCGCGTATAGCTGCTCACGAGTATCCAGCAAAATGCGGGCACCAGGGCTACGACCAATGAGCATGTCAGTGGCGGCAAATTGCAATAATTGCTGCTCATCAATGGCGTGTTCTGGTTGCGGGAGCGGGCGCTTAGCTTGGGACATGACTTGAAGAATGGCTTGCTGTCCTTGCTCATTCGCCAATTGCTGCTGCAGCAACTGTTGAACTGCGGCGATTTCCTGTGGATTGACTAAAAAGGGTGCTTGCTTAGCGTCTATAGCTGGATCTTGGTAGCGTGGGTAGACAGTATCGCTAGCCAGCAGTTGATCTGCGATCTGTGCCAAGAACTCGGCACTATTAGGCGCACGAAAACCGACCGAATAATTCAGCGACGGTTCAAGCGCAATACCATGATGCGGACATCCCGCAGGAATATACAACACATCACCAAGTTCCAATACGGCATCGATGACTGTTGGAAAATCAACGTCGCGGAGCTGCTTTAAATCGGCGTGCGGACAATGCTCGATAAGTCCCGACATGCGCTCACCGACGCGCCAATGCCGCCGGCCAGCACCTTGAATGATAAATACATCGTATTGATCAAGGTGAGCACCTACGCCACCTCCTGCGGTCGCAAAACTCACCATGACATCATCAAGACGCCAATCTGGTAAAAACCGAAAGGCCGAAAGCAGTTGTTGGACTTCCGGAAACCATTCATTGACCGCTTGTACCAGTAGTGTCCAATGGGCTTCACCAAAACTTTCGTATTCGGCAAAGGGGCCATGGAGCACATCCCATTGGTCATTTTGATGTCGAATGATGCGCGCATCGACGCCTTCTTCCATGGCCAAGCCTGCAAGCAACTCAGCCTCGATTGGATCGGCGAAGTCAGCGAAACCGCCACGGATCAGTAGCGGTCGTTGTTGCCAATATTCATCGAGAAAAGCCTGACGATCGATTTGCAGGGTAAAAGCAGTCATTATCAACCTTGCAAGTCATCAACGAAGGCAATGGCACGACCAATGTAAGAAGCTGGAGTCAGCATTTTTAACTCAGTTTTGACGTCATTGGGTAAGGCTAAGCTGTCGATAAATTCAGCCATAGCCGCTTGGTTGACGCGTTTACCACGGGTCAATTCTTTGAGTTTCTCGTACGGTTTTTCAATACCATATCGACGCATCACGGTTTGGATGGGCTCTGCGAGCAATTCCCAGTTTTGGTCAAGTTCGCGGGCCAGGTTGTCGGCATTGACTTCGAGTTTGCTGATACCTTTGAGTGTGGCTTGATAAGCAATCAGCGCGTAGGCAAAGCCGACACCAAGGTTGCGCAGTACAGTTGAGTCAGTCAGATCACGTTGCCAACGGCTGATCGGTAACTTGCTCGCGAGATGCTGCATGATGGCATTAGCGATACCGAGATTGCCTTCAGAGTTTTCAAAATCAATCGGATTCACTTTATGCGGCATGGTCGAGGAGCCTACTTCACCGGCGATAGTGCGTTGTTTAAAGTGATTCAGTGCGATATAGCCCCAAACATCGCGGTTAAAATCAACCACAATGGTATTAAAACGCGCAACGGCATCAAATAATTCAGCAATGTAGTCATGCGGTTCGATTTGCGTCGTGTAAGCGTTCCAACTCAGGCCCAGGCTGGTTACAAACTGCTCGGCTACTTGGTGCCAATCGACGTTAGGGTAGGCAGCTAAGTGCGCATTGTAGTTGCCCACCGCGCCATTAATTTTACCTAACAGTGGTACTGCTGAAATTTGCTGTAACTGACGTTCGAGGCGCACATACACGTTCGCCATTTCTTTACCCATGGTGGTCGGCGTTGCCGGTTGTCCGTGGGTGCGTGCCATCATAGGCACTGCTTTGTGTTCGAACGCGAGCGCTTTCACCGCGTCGCTGAGTTGTTGCATCATCGGCAGCATTACATCGGTGAGCGCCTCCCGCAGCATTAACGCATGCGACAGATTGTTAATGTCTTCAGAGGTACAGGCAAAGTGAATAAATTCGCTAACGGCATGCAATTCAGCTTGCTCAGCGATACGCTCTTTTAGAAAGTATTCGACTGCTTTAACGTCGTGATTGGTGGTCGCTTCAATGGTTTTAACACGTTCGGCATCCGCTTCGCTGAAATTGTTGATCAGTGTCTCAAGAAAGTCAGTTGCAGCGTTTGAAAACGGTGGAACTTCCTTGATTGCCGGCACATTGGCAAGCTGTTGCAGCCAGCGAATCTCAACGATGACACGTTGACGGATCAGCCCGTACTCGCTAAACATTGGACGTAGGGCGGCGGCTTTCGTGCCATAACGGCCATCGACGGGAGATAAAGCCGTAAGGGCAGATAAACTAGTCATGTTGAGGACTCCGATGCTGAGCTAAGTGAAACATAAAGGTCATGCGCGATGGTAACCATCTTGCGCCGATTGAAAAGAAACTGCCGGCGTTGACCGCCGCTTTGCTGCCACAAAATTGCACTGCGGATCGCTGCGAGCAGCAGGGCACGTATTTGGTTCTGCGTATTTGGTTGCTGCAAATGGCTCGGCTTACCTTGAATTTGAATCGGTCGGCTCAGCGGTGAAATAAAATCGCTGTAGGTACTCGCCATACCGGTCAATAAAGTTTCGTCGGTAAATTGAAAAGTATCGCGCTGACGTTGCAGTTGCTCGATGCGTTCGCCTAGTTTAGCCAGTTGCTGCGGCTGCTTTTGTAAACGCCGTGCAAGCGCTAGGATGCCAACCATGTAGCGGGTGACTTCAACGTCTTTATCGCGAGTTGCGCCAAGTTGCGCTAACAACACCTGCAAGCCGCGCCGCAAATTTTGCGCAGTGCCATAGATTTCGATAAACGACTGTGGATTTTGTATCAAAACACTATCAAGCAGCGCTTGGCGGGCGTACTCATCAGTCAGTTGCCCATGTCGTGCTAGTTGTTTGACCGCGGCGCAACACTGGGCTATCGCAGCAAGGGCAAGAACGCGCTGTTGCCACTGATTCACAGCAGCACCTCGTGGTCGGCCAAGCGCTGCTCAATAATACCGCCACCGAGGCACACGTCACCCTGATAAAATACCGCTGATTGTCCAGGAGTCACCGCCGCAACCGGTTGCTCGAACTCGACTTGGATGCGCCCGTCAGCCTGTGGCGTCACTCGGCAGGGAATATCTTGCTGGCGATAACGGGTTTTCACCGCGCAAGCAAAAGGCGTGGTCAGCTTTTCGCGTGCAACCCAATGCAATTGACCGGCAATCAACCCTTTCGAATACAACCGCGGATGCTGTTTACCTTGCGCTACAATGAGGACGTTGCGTTCGACATCTTTATCAACCACATACCAAGGTTCGTCACTGGCATCAGCGCGGCCGCCGATGTGCAGACCTTTGCGCTGACCTAAGGTGTGGTACATCAAACCTTCATGCTCGCCAAGCACTTCGCCGTCAACACTTTCAATTACGCCCGGTTTGGCAGGTAAGTAAGTTTGTAAGAAGTCCTTAAATTTGCGTTCGCCGATAAAACAAATACCTGTTGAATCTTTCTTGTCGGCGGTAACTAAACCTTGTTCTTCAGCGATTTTGCGAACTTCTGGTTTTTCCAGTTCGCCTACTGGGAACAAAGTTTGCGCGACATGTTCATGTGAGAGCGTGTACAGGAAGTAGCTCTGATCCTTGTTATTATCAAGGCCGCGCAGGAGTTGAAACTTACCTTGGTTCTCACGGCGACGGACGTAATGACCTGTCGCAATGTAGTCAGCACCTAAAGCTTCAGCGGCAAACTCCAAGAAGGCTTTAAACTTGATTTCTTTGTTGCACATAATGTCGGGATTCGGTGTGCGTCCTGCTTGGTATTCTTGCAGGAAATATTCGAATACGTTGTCCCAATATTCAGCAGCGAAATTGACCGTATGCAGCTCGATACCTAGCTTGTCACATACCGCTTGAGCATCGGCAAGGTCTTCTGCCGCAGCGCAGTATTCGTCGTTGTCGTCTTCTTCCCAGTTCTTCATAAACAAGCCTTCAACTTGATAGCCTTGTTGTAGCAATAGGTAAGCGGAAACCGACGAATCGACGCCACCTGACATTCCGACAATTACTTTTGTATCTGCGTTCGACATAACGACCTTGGACTCCGTAAAAATGCGCGCGAATTCTACCACACTGGGGGCACTTCGCGCCACTGACCTGGCGCTAAACCTGCCAAGCGCCACGGCCCAATTGCGGCTCTTATCAAACGCAATGTTGGATGGCCTACCGCAGCTGTCATGCGCCGCACTTGGCGGTTCTTACCTTCACGAATAATTAAGCAAATCCAGCTGTCTGGCACCGATTTGCGCTCGCGAATGGGCGGGTTACGTGGCCAAATATGCTCTGGTTCTGGCATTAAAAAAGCTTCTGCTGGCAGGGTCATGCCATCAGCAAGCTCTACACCCTCACGAAGTTGCTTGAGCGCATTTTCGTCGGGTATTCCTTCAACTTGCACCCAGTAGGTCTTTGGTAGTTTATGCTTCGGGTGACTAATTTTATGTTGTAACGAACCATCATTGGTGAGTAATAACAGGCCTTCACTGTCTTTATCAAGGCGCCCGGCCGGATACACATCATTGAACGGCACATATTGCTTGAGGGTGTCTTCGTCGGCGTCTCCAGAAGAAAATTGCGTTAATACGCCATAAGGTTTATTTAACAACACCAACTTTGGATTGGCTGGGCGGTTGCTGGTAGGTTTTTTAGTTTTACGGCGAAACGTTTTTTGGCCAGAAGTGGGTCGCATGGTCTCAATATCGTGGTTGCAAAAATTTAATGGTAGAATGACGTCTGTCATTGCAAAAACACAGTATAAAGGAAAAAGTCCGCGATGCAGGATTCTCAACCGAATAAAAACGAAAACCAGGTGACTCAAGACGATAGATTTGCCGCAGCTTTGCGCGGTGAAGTACAGCTGCGTGTTGGCGATGTGATTCAGCGGAGCTGGGATATTACCTTGCGCGCCTTGCCAATCATGCTCGCGGCGTTAGCGCTGATGCTGGTCGTCAATTACATTATTGGCGAAATTACCGCAGTGCAGTTTCCAGTGGACGAAAACAATCCAAATCTAGCCAATGTCGCTTGGCAAACCGTCATTGGTATGGTGATCATGGCGCCATTTAATGCGCTCGTGCAATGGTTGGGGATACTCAACGCGCGCGATGTAAAGCCAAGCTTTGCGAACTTTTCTCATGCCTTCCGTAGTGCGCCACAGGTGATTGGGATTCAAGTGGTGATGTCGGTTTTGATCATGGTGGCAAGCACCGTGTTCTACCTTATTTTTGGTTTATCTTCGGTATTCCTAGCGCTAGTCGTGGTGACTGCTGCCTATTTGCAGCTTTCATTTACCCTCGCAGTGCCGCTAATACTGGATCGAGGTTTGAGCGTGCAACGTGCGATTCTGGCTTCGGTAATGATCTTGAGTAAACGTATTTTTGCCATGCTCGGCATCTATATTGTGATGTTTATTATTCTTTTTATCAGCGCGTTACCGCTATTGCTTGGCCTTATTTTCACCTTGCCAATGACGTTTAACGTGATTGGGGTGATCTACAATCGCATGATCGGTCTACCTAATTCAGAACAACCGTTGGCGCCAGCAACGGATGAACAAGGCGCCGCATAGGAGATTGGATGTTACGATTTTTATTAATTGTGTTTGCCCTAATTGCTGTGGTGGCAGCTGCGGTTGCGCCAAATGTGCTGCATTTGGCTAACCCCCACCGACTTTATGATGGCGTCGTACCAGTCAAGACTGACCAAGTAAAGGTGCCGGAGATCCGTGAACTACCTGACTTTTCGCAGTACAGTCAAGCGGCTGATAAAAAACAAGCATTCTTTGGCTTTTTGGCGCCAGTCGTTGCCGCTGAAAATGCGCTGATTGAGCAACAACGCCAAGGCTTGCAAGCGTTACACACAAAGTGGTTGTTCAAAGCGAACTCACTCAACCGTGAGCAACGCAGTTGGCTTGAATATTTGGCCAAACGCTATCGAGTTGACTTCGATTTGCACGAGGGTGCAGAAGAGATGTTTGAACTGCTGTTACGTCGCGTCGATGTGGTACCTGAAACCTTGGTATTAGTGCAAGCGGCGAATGAGTCAGCATGGGGTACGTCACGTTTTGCCACCGAAGCTTTTAACTTATTTGGCGAGTGGTGTTTTAGTGAAGGCTGCGGCATTGTGCCCAACTTGAGAGGTGACGAAGCCCGCCATGAAGTTGAACGCTTCAGCACCATCAACGCGTCGGTACGCAGTTATTTAATGAATCTGAATACCCATCCGGCTTATGTTGAACTGCGTACGTTACGTGCCGCTAAACGTGCCGAAAATGCCGATATCCGTGCCTTGGACCTAACTCCAGGGTTGCTGAGTTATTCTGAGCGCGGCGAGGCGTATATTGAGGAACTTAACGCGATGATTCGGGTGAATCGCCCGCTGATATTAGAAGCTTTAGATGAGACCGGCCCATTACCTGAGCCGGGGTTTAGCGGTGGTTCTGCGACTAACTCAAATTCCGCACCTGAATAACACCTGAGGCGCCGTCTTCGTTGGCGGCGTCATCTTCTTCATCACGAAAATGTAGAAATTCCGTAGGAGTAGGCTGATCAAAAGCGGTATCACCGTTGACGTTTGCCTGTCCGTCCGCCTGAATCGATTTAAAGTCGAATAGCTGATGATCGGCTAAATGTGATGGCACTATGTTTTGCATGGCGGTAAACATACTCTCAATACGACCTGGGAATTGTCGATCCCATTGTCTGAGCATCTCTTTAATCGCTTTGCGTTGCAGATTCTCTTGCGAGCCACAAAGGTTACATGGAATGATCGGGAAGTTTGCGTAGCTAGCATATTTCTCAATGTCTTTCTCGCGCGCATAGGCGAGCGGACGAATCACCACATGTTCACCGTTATCGCTGACCAGCTTAGGTGGCATTGACTTCATTTTGCCGCCATAAAACATGTTCAGCATAAGCGTTTCAAGCATGTCATCGCGGTGATGGCCTAGGGCTATCTTGGTAGCACCAAGCTCTTTGGCGACGCGGTAAAGTATTCCACGGCGTAAGCGTGAACAAAGCGCACAAGTGGTTTTACCTTCGGGTATTTTTTCTTTGACGATGGAATAGGTGTCTTCTTCGATAATGCGGAAATCAACACCTTCAGCGCGCAGATATTCAGGCAAAATGTGCTCTGGAAATCCAGGCTGTTTTTGGTCAAGGTTTACCGCGATCAAAGAAAACTGGATTGGCGCGATTTTCTGTAAAAAGCGCAGAATAGCGAGTAGGGTGTAACTGTCTTTACCACCCGATAGACACACCATCACTTTGTCGCCGTTTTCGATCATATTGAAATCTTCAATAGCTCGACCGACATGGCGACGTAAGCGCTTTTCTAACTTATTGAAGTTATAGCGTTGTTTTTTCTCTTGCTCGCTTTTTTCTGCAACACTCATGAATCTATGCACACCTAAATTAAAGTAAAACCCACAAAAGCGCGCGGATTATACCTTAACTGGTGACTCAAATCCTGCTGGTTTTACTGCTAGTAAATCACAGTTGATCTGCTCGATCACGTGTTCAGCCGTATTACCAAGTAGCGCTGCACTAAAGCCGGTGCGTCCAATCGTACCCAAGACCACCAATTCGGCATCCAGCTCTTCTGCTAGTTCCGGTATCACTTGTTCTGGCAGCCCCTCCAATACATGCTGCTGAGCGGCTGGCAGGGAAAACAGTTGGGCATGCTCAGCAAGTGCTTGCCGATGGTTTTGCTCGATTACTTCGCGATAATTGGCAGTGTCAAATTCAGGAATTTCAGCGGCGATGGTGACCGGCGCACCGGGATAGGCGTTAACGAGATGAACTTCACTATGCAGGCAGGTCGCAAAGCGCTGCGCTACTTCGGTGATACGGTAGTTGAGGCTCTCATGATGCGCATGCTCGCCGGTGGTGTGAATGGCGGCGAGCACTTTGCCATCTTCGGGCCAATCATGCTCTTTGACCAACAGGACTAAACAGGGTGCTTTGCGCAACAAATGCCAGTCGGTCGGGGTAAAAATGAGATGCGCCAAGCCTTCATGCGGATGGGTCGCCTTGACGATGATATCGTGTTCGCCCTTAACTGCGGTCTCAATAATGGCCTCATAGGGGCGATTGTGCCAGAGCACCTCGATACTGATATCAAGGTCTCGCGTGTTATAGCCTTCGAGCAGGTCTTCGACCCACACGCGGCGGTCATTGATCAGGCTATCCCGCATGCTACTGCGTTCGTCGGCAGCGAGCATGGTGGTCATTTCATACGAAAAATCGTAGATAGAAAGCAACAGGGTGAGCGATGCTTGGCTAATGCGAGCTAAATGAAGGGCTCGGTTCAGTGCTTTTTGCTGTTCTTTATCAGGGTCTAAAACCACTAAAATATTGTTCACGCACGACATAGTTCACCTCAATCAATGGAAATCTCTATTATTGAGTTTAGCTAGAATTATCCGCGTAAGCCAACTATGCCATTGCAACTGTTTGACGCAGCGCAATGATCAGGGTCCAAACCCCGTAGACAATCAATAACACGCCCATTGCCTGGCGAAAACCTTGGGCTTTGAGAATGCTTTGCACCGCGCCGGTGAACCAGCCAAAAGCAAACATTGCGGGTAAGGTACCCAAACCAAACAACAGCATGTAAAGCCCCCCTTGTGCGGCTGTGCCGCTGAGGGCTGCCCAACTTAGAGCACTGTAAACTAAACCACAAGGTAACCAGCCCCAGACCACTCCGGCGGCAAAGCGGCCAGCGAGTGAACGTTGTTGTTGTAGTTTTCGCGCACTTGGTGCGAGTCGTTGCCATAGTGGGCGTCCCAACCGCTCAAGCTGTTGCATACCAAACCACCAGCCAGCGAAATAGAGGCCGAGCGCAATTAAGAAGAGTGCAGCAAGAAAGCGCAGCCCCAGCAACGCAGAAGTAAATTGCGCGACCGCAAGTTGGCTGAGTAAACCCACCAAAACGCCAGCAACAACATAAGAACTGATGCGACCTAAATTGTAGGTCAGTAACTCAGTTGCTGAGGGTTTTGCGCCAAGCGCACCAGCAAGCCCGCCACACATCATCAGGCAGTGACCAGCCCCAGCAAGTCCCATCAGTAATGCAGCAAAGTAATCAGCTGGATTGTTCATCATCTTTAGTTGGCTGAGTTGGCTTGGTGGGCTTGGTGGGCGACTGGTTCGGATGTTTTGCTTTAGGGTCATCATCGTCGAGCAAAACATTCATACCTTGGCGCTCAAGATCTTCAAACTGGTCGCTGCGCACGGCCCAGAAAAATACCACGACAGCGATGATCACGAATACGATAGCTATGGGAATTAAGAGGTACAGACTTTCCATGCTATGGCTCCTTCGGAGTAGGAGGTTGTCGATAAAGGCGTAATGAGTTCACTAACACCAGTAGCGAGCTAAGGGACATACCAATGGCCGCGATGTAGGGGGTTACCCAGCCCATCACTGCAATCGGTACAATAGCAATGTTATAGAACAATGCCCAAGAGATATTCTGCTTCAAAATAGCACGACTTTTGGCAGTGGCTCGCAAGAGTTCGGCGAGCGCACCAAAATCATTGCGCATCGCGACGATGTCGGCAGCTTGCCGAGCGAGATCCGCGGCATGTCCAAACGTCATCGAGACGTCTGCCTGGGCGAGAACGGGTCCGTCATTCATACCATCACCAATCATCATCACTGGGTGTTGCTGCTGTATTTGCTTCACCCAATGCAGTTTGTCTTCTGGCAAACACTGTGCGTGATATCGGCTGATCTCCAGTTGCTCGGCAACCCGGCGTGCATTATGTGGCTGATCACCGGTGAGCATAATGATTTCAAGCCCTTGTTGGCGCAAGAAATGCAAGGTTTCTGCAACATCTGGACGTAAAGTATCAGTGACCAGAAAGCGCGCAATGACTTGTTTCGGAGTGGCAAGGATAACGTTGTAATTAGCTTCGTTAATGAGTTCTGGGTGCCAATCCGCGGAGAATCCGGGAGCGCCAATTCTGACTTTTAATAAATTACCGTCTGTTTGCTGCCAGTCCGCCTCGATGCCACGCCCTAATGCGACTGAGACGTTCGTCAACTGCACCGAGGACTTCGCATCAAGATGTTGAAACGGCTTGGCAAGAGGGTGTTCCGAATGCGATTCAAGTGCTTTCGCGAGAGCCCAAGCTTGTGTTTGCTCAAGGTTGTCCTCTAGTTGCATGTCAGCAATGCTAAATTGACCGGTAGTGAGCGTACCGGTTTTATCAACCATCACAGTTTTAACCGTTGCCAAGGTCTGAATCGCATCTGTGTTTCGCAGGATGATGCCTTGCTTATTTAACCGATGGACCACACCAGTTACAGCTGTGGGGGCTGCTAATGCAAGAGCACAGGGGCACGTTGCTACTAATACCGCGAGCGTCACCCAGAATGCTTCGCTGGGATCAATAAAGGTCCAAACAAAGAAAGTAAGCGCGGCGAGAATCAACAATTGCTGCACAAATTGATTGGCCAGCTTTTCAGCGCGCTCCGCGAGTTTCGGTTTGTTAGCCAAGGCTTGGTCTTGCAATGCTGCTATTTTTGCCATTACGGTGGCTTGCTGTACCGCGGTCACGCGAAGACGCAGTGGCTGCGTTTGATTTAGCGTACCAGCAAACACTCGGGCCCCTTGTTCATGCACGACAGGCACACTTTCACCGGTCAGCATACTTTCATTAATCGTACCGACTGGGCTAAGCAATTCGCCGTCGGCCGGCAAGGTTTGTCCGGGCAATACGCGCACAATATCGCCGTCGGCTAATTTGCTGACAGCAATTGATTCTATGTCGCCATTCGCAGTCTCACGTTGCGCGGTGGCGGGAAGCAGCTTTACCAGATTTGATGCGGTGGCAATGGCGCGTTGTTTGGCCAAGAGTTCCAAATAACGTCCGACTAACAGTAAAAAGGTGAACATACTCACCGATTCAAAATACACTTCGCCTTGATTAATGACCGTAGCATACGCGCTGGCACCGTATGCGCTAAGTAATGCAAGGCTAACTGGGACATCCATGTTCAACTGTTTGGCTTGGATGCTCCGTAAGGCCGATAAATAAAACGGCTGAGCGCTATAGAGCAAAACAGGGGTGGCGAATAACAGGCTGATCCACCAAAAGAATTGACGCAGATTATCGTCTAATTCGTCGACCATGCCAAAGTAAAGGGCGACTGCGATCATCATCACTTGCATGGTAGCGAGGCCGGCAATTCCGATCCGCCGCACAAAATAGCGCCGGCGGCGTTTGAAATCCTGCTCTTGCGTTGCAGCCTGAAACGGCAGCGCACGATAACCAAGCCCTGAGATTTTTTTCAGTACGTCACTGAGTTTGACTTGCTCTGGGCGCCAGGCAACGTTTACTCGTTCTGTGGTGGCGTTGACCCGCGCGTAATCAACGCCAGGCAATGTTTGCAATTGCTGTTCGATAAGCCAAGCGCAGGCGGCGCACGTCATACCTTCGACCGAAAGGGTGGTACTCGTGTGTCCGTTATCATCAAGATGGGTAAACTGTTGTTGTAATTCTTCTTGATCGTAAGCTTCTAGCTGTTGCAGTTCTTCTGGAAGTAACGGGATCTGCAACGGGTTCGAGGTATCACGGAATTGGTAAAAATGCTGCAGACCTTGCGCTTCGATGGTTTGTGCTACTGCCTGACAACCATAACAACAGACGTAGCGTTGCTTATCTGCCACGGTAACGCTGTAACCACCATTCGGTGGCAACGGTTGGAGGCAGTGAAAACAACTGCCATTTGGGGATTCAGGCAGGTTGGCGCCCATCACTAAACGCCGTAGGTCAAGGGCTGTAGCGTGAGTTCGCGATAAGCCGGGAGTTGCACTTGCTGACTCAAACGCCAACTGTTATCGAACGGACTTATCGTGAGCGTCCATTTACCTTGCTCGGCGGCAACATCTTCGGGGAGTTGGCCACGAAAAACACCTTTGGCGTCAGCAGTTAGAATGAGCTCAAAATCTTTATCTTTTAAAGTGGTGTGATAAAACTGCACACGCAATGCAGCCAGCTCATCAGGAGCACCAGTTTTGTACACTAAGGTTAGGGTTTGTGCATCTTGCTGCAGGGTGAAGCTAATATTCAATGCTTGAGCAGCTTGAACCTTTTCAACTTGAGTATTGATACCGCGACCTTTTTTATAATAGTCGTCCACCACCATAGGATTGTCGTATTGGCTGGCAATACTGAGGGTGATGACCATTGCGATGACCACGGAAAAAGGAATGAGCATTAAAAACCAGGGCCAAAACTGCTTATACCAAGGTTTTTCCATCAATTTATACCTCAAAAAAAGCCCCGCCGCAGCGGGGCTCGTTTATTTACTCGTCAGATAGCCCGTAAACATAGGCACTAATCACGTGAATTTTGTCTTCGCCGAGGATATCAATCCAGGCCGGCATCACGCCATTACGGCCGTTGTGTAAGGTTTCTTCGATCGCTTCTTGCGAACCGCCGTAGAGCCAAATGTTATCGGTCAGATTTGGAGCACCCAATTGCTGGTTACCTTTACCATCTTGACCATGGCAAGCTGCGCACACTGCATAGTTCTGTTTACCAGCAGCAGCCATTTCTGGGTCTACTTTACGACCACTTAGGCTAAGTACGTAAGTCGCTAGTTCAGAGATTTGTTGATCGCTGAACTGTGCATCAAACGCTGGCATGGCACCACGACGACCTTGAACCAAACTGGTCTTGATCGCTTCTGGCGAACCACCATACAGCCAATCGTCATCGGTGAGGTTAGGGAAGCCCTTACCACCCATTGCGTTAGAGCCATGACACTGGGCACAGTTCTGTAAGAACAAACGCTGACCAATTTCTGTCGCTTCTTCATCTTTCGCCAATTCAGGAATTGGACGTTGCGCATAAGCTTCGAAAATTGGACCGAAACGGTCGTCAGCAGCTTGAACTTCGCGATCATACTGTACCACTAAGCCAGCTTCTCGATGCGCTTCAGTAGCCGCTCGTGACTCTTCTAGCGATAGCACTTCTTGGTTCGAGCTACTCCATCCGAGTAACCCTTTAAAGTTACCGAGACCGGGGTAGAGCGCCAAGTAGATAAAGCCCCACACGATAGTGATCCAGAATAAGATCATCCACCAACGTGGCAGCGGGTTGTTAATCTCTACAATCCCATCGAACTCATGATCCATGAGTTCACCTTCTTTAATATGGGTGTAGTTGTTCATGTTCCATCGCAGTAACCAGATGATAAACACCAGAAATGCGAGGGTCAGGACGATAATCCATGCACTCCAGAAGCTACTCATTATTCTTCGACTCCTGTTTAGTAGTGTCGTTTGCTTTTTGCTCTAACTCATCTTCTTCGAAAATAGAGTTGGCGGCCTCATCAAAACGCTTTTTGCTGCTTTTGCTGTAGGCCCACCAAATAATGGCAACGAACACTACGAAAACTAAAACTGTGTAAATACTACGCCAGGTGATGTAATCCATCTTAATTGGCCTGTTGTTGCAATCCGGTACCTAATGACTGCAAATACGCAATGAGCGCATCCATCTCAGTCTTACCTTGAACAGCGGCCTTAGCACTGGCGATATCTTCGTCAGTGTAGGGCACACCATAATCCCGGAAGACTTCCATTTTCTTAGCTGTCCATTTGCCATCGAGCGTATTTTCAGCTAACCAAGGGAAGGCAGGCATATTCGATTCAGGTACAACATCACGCGGATCCATTAAGTGAACGTAATGCCATTCGTCACTGTAGCGACCACCCACTCGTGCCAGATCAGGACCGGTACGTTTTGAGCCCCACAAGAATGGACGTTCCCAAACATGTTCACCCGCTAACGAGTAATGGCCGTATCGTTCAGTTTCAGCACGGAATGGACGAATCATCTGACTGTGACAGTTGTTACAACCTTCACGGATATAGATGTCACGACCTTCCAGTTCTAATGCTGTGTACGGCTCTAAACCAACGACTGGTTCATTGGTTTGCTTTTGGAAAATAAGTGGCGTGATTTCCACTAGGCCACCAATCGAAATCGTGATAGTGGCCAAAACCGCCAACCAACCCACGCGTTTTTCAACGAAATCGTGCTTAACGTTTTTCATGATTACGACTCCTTAAGCTGATTGCGTAGCTGTTGATTGTGGTGCTGCTTCTTGTGGAGCAGCGTCGATGTAGTCTGCAGTTGCAGTACCAGCTTTAATGGTGCGGTAACTGTTCCAGGCCATCAGTAACATACCAGCGACAATGAACAGGCCACCGACAAAGCGAATGAACCAGAACGGATACGACGCTTCGACACTCTCAACAAAGCTGTAGGTCAGGGTGCCGTCTTCAGCATTCACTGCGCGCCACATCAGACCTTGCATTACACCTGAAATCCACAACGCAACGATGTACAAAACAACACCGATGGTGTGCAGCCAGAAGTGGGTGTTGATCCACTTGACGCTATGCATTTGCGTTTGGCCCCACAGGCGTGGAATCAAGTAATACATTGAACCTATGGTGATCATTGCGACCCAGCCAAGTGCACCTGAGTGAACGTGACCGATGGTCCAGTCAGTGTAGTGCGACAGGGCATTTACCGACTTGATTGACATCATCGGGCCTTCGAAGGTCGACATACCGTAGAACGATAGTGAAACGATCAAGAAGCGCAATATTGGGTCAGTTTTCAATTTATGCCAAGCACCAGATAAGGTCATGATACCGTTAATCATGCCGCCCCAAGATGGAACAAACAGGATAACCGACATCACCATACCCAGCGACTGAGTCCAGTCTGGCAGTGCGGTGTAGTGCAAGTGGTGTGGACCAGCCCAGATATAGAGGCCAATCAGTGCCCAGAAATGCACAACAGACAAGCGATAGGAATAAACAGGACGTTCGGCTTGTTTCGGAACGAAGTAGTACATCATTCCCAAGAAACCAGCGGTGAGCAAGAAGCCTACCGCGTTGTGGCCGTACCACCACTGTACCATTGCATCCACGGCACCCGCATAAATACTGTACGACTTGGTGAACGATACTGGAACCGCCATACTGTTGACGATGTGCAGTACCGCAACGGTGATAATAAAGCCACCGTAGAACCAGTTTGCGACATAAATATGCGAAGTACGACGCTTAACTAGGGTACCAAAGAATACAATAGCAAAAGCTACCCATGACAAGGCGATCAGAATATCAATCGGCCATTCAAGTTCAGCATATTCTTTTGACGAAGTGAGACCTAATGGCAAGGTGATCACTGCGAGCAGGATGACCGTTTGCCAGGACCAGAACACAAAAGCTGCAAGTTTGTCGGAGAAGAGTCGCACGCGACAGGTCTTCTGCACGATGTAAAACGCTGTGCCCATAAGTGCTGAAGTACCAAACGCAAAAATAACTGCGTTGGTGTGCAGCGGGCGTAACCGGGAGTAAGTTAACCAAGGTGTATCGAAATTAAGCTCTGGCCAAATTAGCTGAGCGGCAATCCAAACCCCTAAAGCCATCCCTACGATGCCCCAAATAACCGTCATGACAGTAAACTGTCTAACGACCTTTAGGTTATATTCGATTTGTTGTGGACTTGTTTGACTCATTTTTATTTTCCGCGTTGATGCTCTGACTACAAAAACAGAGTAACGTGACAATGATGACCGCTTGTCGGATACTTTGACAAACTCCCCGTATTTTATGATGAATAACCCTAAAAATACAGGGAGAATGCAGCAAATAACCGAAGCGCACCGTCAACATGGAGAAAAAAACAGCAAGCTATGGGATTAAACATTCTAATTTTGCCCCGCGACTGCTATATCCACAAGATTTTTAAGGTCTTTATGGCACTCCTGTTGACGGCGTCTAGTATCGCTTGTAGCCCTGATTCATCGCAACCTTTAGCCGAAAAAAAGATTGATCTGTATCAACAAAAAGTTTTTTTATGGATGCCACAAGATCCAGTCCCCATCGAGCAAAGTGTAACGCTGCGTTTGCAGCTTCCGGCCGAAATTAATCCACAACTCAGCGTTATAGAAGGCATCAATATGTACATGGGCAAGATTCCATTACAGTGGTTGCAACAGGATAACGGTGAATGGCATGCACAACTTCTTATCGGAGCTTGCACCGAACCCAAAATGGAATGGTTGCTGACGATTCCACTTGAGCATGGATCCGCAGATTTTCCATCGACTTTAACCGTGAGCTTTTTCAGCGAAGCAAATTGAAACAAATTGTCGCTCGCCAGCACTTTTTGGCATGCTATAGTCGAACTATACACCTTTTTAACACCTGAGGAGAACGGAATGTCCGTAGCACTGATTTGGATTCTAGTTGGTATCGTTCTGATTCTATCCGAATTGATGTTGACCAGTGTTATCGCTGTATTTCTGGGTATTGGAGCCATAGTTACTGGATTACTTTTGCACTGGGGATGGATTGAGCAAACATCAATTCAATTTGCGGTTTTTGGCGGTGTGAGTTTGGCTTTGTTATTGCTCGCACGCGGTCGAATCAAGCGTTGGTTCCAAGGTTACACGGCAGATGAAGATGAAGCTAAACCTAATTTTCAGCGGGATATTGGCGCTCGTGTGCGGGTCATTCGCGATTTTAATCATGGTGCCGGGCGTGTCACTTTGAACGGTGTCCAGTGGGATGCTTTTTCAGATGATGAGCTAAAAGCCGGCGAAACCGCATGGGTCATCGCCAACGAAGGTATTCAACTTACCGTGACGCGGCACAAGCCGAAGCAATAATTGATTTTAAACAATAGAAGGTAACATCATGTTTGAACCGCAAATAGGTACCGTACTGGCCATAGGCTTTGCCTTAGCCGTTATTATCGTCATTTTCAAAACCGCACGAATTGTGCCGCAACGGACCAACTTCGTCATCGAACGACTAGGACGTTATAGCCGCACGCTCGATTCTGGTTTTCATTTATTGATTCCATTCATCGACAAAGTTGCTTACCAACACACACTAAAAGAAGAGGTGATCGATGTAGAGCGCCAAGCTTGTGTCACCCGCGATAACATTCAGGTGGGTATTAACGGTGTGCTTTATATTCAGGTTGTGGATGCACACAAAGCCAGTTACGGTATTAACGACTATCGTTACGCTGCATCGCAATTAGCCCAGACCACTATGCGCTCGGTAATTGGTCAGACTGACCTTGATAAAACCTTTGAAGAACGCGCCCGGATCAATGAAATCGTAGTGCAAGCACTCGATGAAGCTGCTTCTCCGTGGGGAATCAAAGTTTTACGCTACGAAATTTCCGACATTGAACTACCGGCAAGTATCAAAGATGCGCTGGAGCAACAAATGCGTGCGGAGCGCGAACGTCGTGCGGCGATTGCTAAATCTGAAGGTGAGCGGCAGGCGATGATTAACGTTTCTGAAGGTCAAAAACAAGAAGTCATTAACTTGTCAGAAGCCGAAAAACAAAAGCAAATTAATGAAGCTGAGGGGCGCGCTCAAGAAATCGAGCTGATTGCCCGCGCGACTGCCGAAGGTTTGAGTATGATTGCGGCGTCGATTCAGCAGCCTGGTGGACAAGACGCGGTAAGTTTACGCGTTGCAGAACAGTACGTGAAAGAGTTTGGTAATTTGGCAAAAGAAACCAACACCTTGATCTTGCCGGCACAGCTTGCTGATATCGGTGGTGCCGTTGCTGGACTGACAGAAGTGTTGAAACAACGCCCGAAAGCTTAAGCGCTAGAAGACTGGCGTATTGAAAAGACCGTTCATCGAAGATGGGCGGTCTTTTTTGATCGTATTTGTTGAAATAACACTATTGTTACCCTAAGCACGCTCAATTACACCAAGGAAAAAAATTACATGAAGTTGTCTATCTGTGTTCGCGCAGCTCTCGTTGTAAGTATTCTGTCTCTGCCACCGCTGCTGAGTGACGTGGCTTATGCACAGCAATGGGGAAATTCCGAGCAAGCGGCGTTAGTTGTTTCGCAACCGCTTGGTTTCGAGCGAGAACGCGAACAGGTTGAAGCTGTGGCCTATGCGGAAGCTTTACAATCCGTAGACTTGTATCCAGCAGTAGGCGACGAAGTTGTCGCAGTTAACTTTGCCCCTGGGGACGCAGTCGAGGAAGGTCAGGTGTTAGTACAGTTAGACGATAGGCGCCAACAAATCGCCTTGCAACGGGCGAAGTTACAACTGGCTGATGCTGAACGTACGGTGGAACGCTTGCGACAAAGTCGTGCCAACGGAGCGATCGCACAAAGCGAGCTTGATGCGGCTGTGATCGCACGTGACCTGTTAAAAGTTGAAGTTGATGAGGCGCAAACTGAAATTGATGATCGCCGTATTACTGCACCTTTCTCAGGCATCGTAGGCATCACTGATGTTGAGCCTGGCGATCGCATCACTCCACAAACAATGATTGTATCACTTGATCAACGCGATCAGCTTTATGTTGACTTCCAAGCACCGGAAAGTGCGGTGAGTATGTTGGAGCAGGGTGCCCAGTTGTCAGTTTACGCATGGCAACGGTTGCGTGAGCCTTTAGATGCCACAGTTGCGGAAATCGGTTCACGTATCGATCCGCAAAACCGCACCATCCGCGTGCGCGCTTTGATCGATAACGCAGACGATACGTACCGACCTGGTATGAGCTTTCGCGTAGCTTTGAACTTAACCGGCGAAAGTTACCCTGTGGTTCCTGAAGCAGGTCTGATGTGGGGGCCTGAAGGCGCTTACGTGTGGATTGTTGAAGATGATAAAGCACGGCGCGTCGACGTTTCAATAGTGCAACGCATGCCAGGACGCGTGTTGGTGAACGGCGATTTACAACTAGGCGATCGCTTAATTGTTGAGGGAGTGCAAACCCTACGCCAAGGTCAAACCGTGCAAGAGCTTACCGCCGCTGCGACCAATGGGAGCTTTGAATAATGAAATGGGCTCCGCAATTAAATGATTTACCGTCGTTATCGATTCGTCGGCCGGTACTTATTGTCGTAATTAACCTGCTTATTATTATTGCTGGGTTTGCCGCAATTCAAGGCGTTGAGGTTCGGGAATTGCCCGATGTCGATCGTCCGATCATTTCCGTTACTGCAAGTTTTCCAGGTGCCGCCCCAGAAACAGTTGATACTGAAGTCACGAGTCATCTAGAGGGCGCCGTGGCGCGGGTGAGTGGGGTAAAATCCATACGAGCTTCAAGCGAGGAAGGCAGCTCCCGCATCGTTGTTGAATTCCGGCCTGGGGTCGACTTGGACAACGCCGCCAATGAAACCCGCGAATCAGTCAGCCGCATTCAACGACGCTTGCCAGAGGAAGTTGAAAACGTTGCAGTCATAAAGGCAGATAATGATGCCGAGTCAGTGGTCGCATTGGCGATTTCTAGTGACACCCTCGACCTGCCAGATTTGACTGAGCGAGTTGAAACCGACTTAGCGCCAAACTTTTTGAACATCCCGGGTGTTGCAGATGTCCGATTAACTGGTGACCGCCGTTTAGTCATGCGCGTTGTCATCGATCCACTGCGTTTAGCAAGCTACAACCTAACGGTGAGTCAAGTTTCTGCGGTGTTGCGCCAGGCGCCATTCGACGTCCCAGCAGGAAGTCTTAAATCTACCGATCAACAACTGATTGTTCGTGCAGATGCAAGTTCCGTCACAACCGATGATGTAGAAGATATTATTATTGCTGGTAATACGCGCGTTGGGGATGTCGCGACGGTCTATTTTGGCCCTGCAGATGCAAGCAGCATTACCCGTCTCGACGGTCGACAAGTACTTGGTCTGGGGATCATTCGTCAAGCACGTTCCAATACCATTGAAATCTCTGACGAAGTATTGGCCCTCGTTGATGACTTGCAAAAGCAATACCCTGAGCTCGATATCATGGTGACCGATGATGATGCGGAGTTTATTCGTAGTTCGGTAGAAGAGGTCATCACGTCACTAGGTCTCACCATTCTGTTGGTGATTGCGACGCTTTGGGTGTTTATCGGCTCAGGCCGAGCAACGATCGTACCGGCTTTTGCGATTCCAGTCGCATTGATTGGTTCTCTTGCTGTTATTTGGTTACTTGGTTTCTCGGTCAATATCCTTACCTTACTCGCATTGGTGCTTGCTACCGGTCTCATCGTTGATGATGCCATCGTTGTATCTGAAAATATTCAGCGTCGTAGATCAATGGGACTAGGTGCTCGTGCAGCCGCAGTCATTGGTACCCGCGAAGTATTTTTTGCCGTCATAGCAACGACCGCTGTGCTAGTTGCAGTATTCGTGCCGATTGCGTTTATTCCCTCAACAGCGGGGCGTTTGTTCCGTGAATTTGGTGGGGTTCTGGCTGCAGCCGTTATCATCTCATCCTTTGTCGCACTGACCTTAGTACCGGCACTGACCGCTCGGTTACCATTGAAAGAACACAAAGAAACGGCGTTAAGCCGCGTCGGTAATTGGTTCCGTATACGCTATGTTAAAAGCTTACACTGGGTACTGGATCATGCCGTACTCACTTTCGTTGCCTGCTCACTCGTTGCCGGCGGTGCCACCTATTTTTATTTTGGTGTTGATAACGAACTGATGCCGGCAGAAGACCGTGGCCAGATTCGCATCTTTGCGCGTGGTCCAGACGGGGTTGGCTTGAACTTTATGGATCGCCAGGCGCAACGTATGGAAGAGATCTTACTGCCTTACGTTAACGGTGGTGCAGTTGAGAGTATCAATACCCGTGTCGGTCAATGGGATCCCAATTTAGTTTTCATCACCGTACGTCTAAGTGACTGGGAAGAGCGCGATCGTTCGCAGCAAGAAATCATCGATGAGATCAGCGAACCCTTAAGTCGAATTCCAGGCGCTCCGGCACGAGCATTCGGTTCAAATAGCTTGAATCTGCGTGGGCAAGGCGGGGGGCTTGAAGTCGCTTTGACAGGTGACGAGTACACTGAGATCTATGATGCAGCGGTCAAGTTTGGTGCCGATGTGCAAGAGGCGATGCCTGAAGTCGGTTTCCCTCGCATTGGTTATCAGCCGACACAGCCCGAATTGCGCGTGAACATTGATCGTCGTCGTGCAACTGAACTCGGGGTGGCGTTAAGTGATATTTCTTCAACCTTACGAGTCGCTATTAATGGCGATGACATTGTTGACTTGAACATTGGTGACCAAGCTGTGCCCATTATGCTGCAAGCAAATCGCAGTTTGATTCAGTCGCCTAATGATTTGAACAACCTCTACGTAGCGTCAGAAAATGGTTCGCTAGTACCATTATCGAGCGTGGCAACCATTACTGAAGCGGGCGTTGCAGCAGAATTAGAGCGCCGTGCACAACGTCGTGCGATTGAAGTCGATATGCAAATGCCAACCTCGATTCCGATCGAGGAGGTGGTGGAGCGCCTGCGCGAAATCGCCAACGAATCACTGCCTGACAATGTAGGTATGGTGCTGTTAGGTGAAGCTGAGGCCTATGAAGAAACTGAGCGCGAAGTCATGCTCACTTATATTCTGGCCTTTGTTATCGTGCTGTTGGTACTTGCTGCCCAGTTTGAAAGTGTGAATAGTGCAGTCGTGGTCATGGCAACAGTGCCATTTGGTATTGCTGCGGCATTCTTTGCACTATTTATAACCGGAACCTCGATCAATATCTTCTCGCAAATAGGCCTTGTGATGCTTATTGGTCTAATTGCGAAAAACTCAATTTTACTTGTGGAATTCGCTGACCAATTACGCGATCAAGGAAGGTCTGTACGCCAGGCTGTAGAAGAGGCCGCCGACATTCGACTACGTCCAATCATGATGACCTTGGTGTCAACTTTACTGGGTGCGTTGCCGCTGATTTTATCCATGGGAGCGGGTGCCGAAGCACGTAATTCCATTGGTTGGGTGGTATTCGGTGGACTTGCATTCGCGGTACTCTTTACACTTTACTTAACGCCAGTGATTTATCTTGGTCTGGCACGTTTCACCAAACCTCGCGCCGATGAAACGCAGCGCTTGGAGCGGGAAATGGAGAAAGCGGAAGAACTTTAAATGAACAAACCCTGCAATCGGTTCTTTATAGCCATGGCATTCGGCGCTGCAACAGTTGCGGCACCGTTACATGCAGATGTCATCGATAGCTCAACAGCGGGCTTTTCACTCGCATTTACCCGCGGTCTACCCGTTACTGCAGACATTGCGTTCCAGCGTCTGACTGCTGACGTGCATCGTTGGTGGTTGGCTGACCACACCTGGTACGGCAGTAGCACCAATATGTCTATCGATACAAAGCCTAATGGTTGTCTATGTGAAACCAATGGCGAGCAATTTACCGAGCATCTACGCGTGGTGAAGTATGAACCAGGCCAAGCGATTCGATTTACCGGTGGCTTAGGACCCTTGCAAGGTGAAGGCGTGAACGGTGTTATGGACTGGTCGATTACGCCTGATAGCCACGATCCACAACGCAGCGTGTTAACCGTGAAATATCGTGTGGGTGGTTATACGCCCAATGACCTGAGCCAATGGGCAAATGCGGTAGATAATGTACTGCAACAACAAATGGATTCATTCCAAACCTATGTGAGCGATTAACTGTTTAAGCTGGTAGATTGATAGCAATAAAATCGTGCGCTACGTGAAATCTGCGGTAATTCCTTAGGGATTACCGCTATTTTTTTGCCTAGCGCAACTAGGAGTAGGTTGTTTGTTGACGTATCAATGTGAATACCTACTTAGACTTTATCTACTTATTCATATTGCATTTAACATAATATACATTATGCGCAATTATCATTAGATCATTGCAAAGGTGGTTTAGTGCTCGTTTCATTCACGAATTGTTGCAGTTCTCGTTATTGGCGTTCGTGGCATTAGATTCCTGCTCGGTTTAGAATGCTCCTCGTTAATGCATTGTTAACTTCAATAAGGAAGCAAGTATGAAAATGTCAAAACTCGCAACGCTCGTCGGTGCTGGTCTATTGTCTTTGAGCACAGCCCAAGCGTCACTGCTCTATAAAATTAGCGGAAATGAGATGCAGGAACCGTCTTACCTATTCGGTACCATTCATCTGATTTGCGCGGCAGATTTTAAGGTTGCTGAATCAACCCAAACAGCTTTGCAGGAATCTGACCGCGTTATCCTTGAATTGGATATGGATAACGCGCAAGCGATGCAGGCCATGCAAACGAAGTTAATGGACCCGGAAGGCAACAAGATTTCGGCTCATTTGAGTGAAGATCAGCAAACGATGCTGGATTCTTTCTTAATGAATAACTTTGGTGCAGGTCTGGCTGCGTTTGATGGTATGCGCCCTTTTATTCTCAGTACTATGGTAATGACGACGCAGATGGGCTGTGCCCAGCAAATGTCGTTTGAAGGCTATTTCGTGCAGCAAGCAATGGGTCAAGGTAAGACCGTAGATGGTCTTGAAACCGTTGATTTTCAGTTCGGTGTATTTGAACAAATCCCGCATCAGGAACAAGTTCAATGGTTAATGGAATCTTTGGAACAGCCTGACAAAGCTAAAGAAGAGTTTGCGAAGATGCTTGAATTGTATCTCGCGGAAGATTCGCAAGGCTTGTATGACATGATCGCGGGTATGGATGCCTATGCCGAATATACTGAATTACTGCTCGACAACCGTAATCGTGATTGGCAGACCAAGCTACACGCTGAATTGCAGGCGGAAGGCAGTGAATTTATTGCGGTTGGCGCAGGTCACCTTGGTGGCGAAGCTGGAGTAGTCCAACTTCTGCGTGATCTAGGGTATGATGTCGAGCCTATCGCAACATCTGCTGAATAATAAGGATTTACTCTATGCGTGTCACCGCTGATCAGCTTCAACCCCCTGTCGAATCCTGGGCGCAACAACGCCCATCTGCGGTCAAACCTGATCCTTTGGTCGGGCAAACGCGGGCTTTGACGGCGATTGAACAAACCATGCTGATTGGCGGTAGATACGCGCACGGGTTTGTGGTGACCACACCTGGCCTGCGCATTGTTGACGTGTTACAGGAAGTTCAGGCGCGACATCAATGGTTGCATTTCGAACGCTTTGACTGGCTGTATCTCGCCAATCCGGATTCGGCTAGCGAACCGCTTTGTGTCAATGTTCCCGCAGGTCAAGCGCGGACCGCGCTAGAACAGCTCATGGCGTTGTTTCAGACCGACGTTAATGAACGCACGGAGTTGCTCACGCAGTTGCAACAAGACTTCCCTACTGAGCGTTTTCAAGCCTATGTAGCGCGGATAGTTGACAAAACCTTTGAAGATTTGCCGGGCAATGAGTTGGCAACCATTATTGTCGAAACTGAAGCGCAGCAGGATGAATTTGTCTTATGCGATCGGGTCACGGACGCGAGCTTATTCGGCAGCATTCGTTTGCAATCGGTGGCCGGTACAATCACTTCTGAGCTTCATTTAATTCAGCCAGGCGCATTATTAAAAGCAAACGGTGGCGTGTTAGCGATTGATGCAGAAGAATTGCTATCGCAACCGGGGCTATGGCGTAAGTTAAAATATGTACTGCGCACCAGCCTCTTTCACTGGCCACAACCTGGCGAAGCAAATATTGCGGCTTATTATCAACCAGAGCCTGTGCCGATTCATCTGAAAGTTTTGCTACTCGGTGATCGTAATATCTATGCCCAGTTACGTGAGTTGGATCGCGATTTCGATAATCTGTTTCCCTATCTTGCAGACTTCTCGGCGCACTATTCACTAGCACAGCATGAACTTGCGCCCTACTTTGATTACTTGGCTTACGTTGAGCGTGAAGCTGCGACTTTACCAGTCGACGCATCTGCCCTGCCTTATCTACTGAAGTACGCCTCGCGGCTAAGTGATTATCAGACCGAATTAGCACTCGATACCATTGCACTAATGCAGTTTTTGCGCGAAGCCGATGCCTTTGCTAAAAAACAACAACGCACAAGCATCGACGCTGAAGCTATTTTAACGGTCTTGCAGCAGCGGCTGTTTCGCGAAGGCTATATTGCTGAACTCAGCCGTCGCCAAGTCCTCGAAGGTCAGGTTTATATTGCCACTGAAGACGCCGTTGTCGGTCAAGTTAACGGCCTTACCGTAGTGACCATCGGTGGCACAGAGTTTGGTGAAGCCGCACGGATCACCGCAACTGTGCACTATGGCGATGGCGATATCATCGATATCGACCGTAAATCGGAACTGAGCGGTAATATTCACACCAAAGGCGTGATGATTTTATCGGCCTACATTGCCAATGTATTCGCGCGCAGCGAAGAAATGCGCTTGTCGGCGACTATTGTTTTTGAACAGTCTTACTATGAGGTTGATGGCGATAGCGCCTCGCTGGCTGAGCTTTGTTGCTTGTTATCAGCGCTTGCTGAAGCCCCTGTTGCGCAGGGATTGGCGATTACCGGTGCAGTCGATCAATTTGGCCGAGTACAAGCGATTGGCGCAGTGAATGAGAAAATTGAAGGGCATTTTGAGTTATGCCAAGCGCGAGGCCTTAATGGTAAGCAAGGTGTGATTATTCCTCGTGCTAACTTATCGCAACTCAACTTGGAACCACAAATTATTGAGGCAGTGAAAGCGAACAAGTACCACGTTTACGCGATAGACGATGTTGCCGAGGCGCTTGCATTGTTGACTGGTGAGAATCAACAACAGTTGTACGCTCGTATTGAAAAGCGCCTAGCAGAGCTACAACATTGCGAACCGGAAGCTCCGTGGTACAAAAGGATTTGGTAAACATCACTTGTCGGACTTGTTTAGCGTACAAGTGTTCGCTAATCTAGCGAGCACTTGATTCGTCAACGACAAGGTATTTATGACACAAGCAAGTTTTACTCGCCAAGACCTTCTTGACTGTGCAGAAGGCAAAATGTTTGGACCTGGTAATAGCCAACTTCCTGCGCCCAACATGTTGATGATGGACCGTATCGTCACTATTAACGACGATGGCGGTGAGTTTGGCAAAGGCTACATTCATGCCGAGCTTGATATTAATCCAGATCTTTGGTTTTTCGGCTGCCATTTTAAGGGTGATCCAGTGATGCCTGGGTGTTTAGGACTCGATGCAATGTGGCAGCTAACCGGCTTCTTTCTTGCTTGGGCTGGCGGTCCAGGTCGCGGTCGTGCACTAGGTGTAGGTGAAGTCAAATTCACTGGGCAAATTTTGCCAACAGCTAAAAAAGTGACCTATCACATTGATATGAAGCGGGTGATCAAACGTAAATTATTTATGGGCATGGCTGATGGCCGTGTCGAAGTCGATGGTAGAACTATCTACACTGCGAAAGATTTGAAAGTCGGTTTGTTTACCGATACTTCTACGTTCTAGTTCGGAGCCGAATTGAGACAAGAAAAAGCCCGCTTCGTGCGGGCTTTCATTTATGCTGTCAATTTTTTCAACGATAGAGGCCTACACTGCGCGCTTCTTGCGCATCACGCCAACCGCCTAGCCACTGGGAGCGAATTTCCTGATTCTGATATGGACAAAGCTCTTTTGAGCGCCCCGCTACACCTGCTTTAAAACCTTGAGCATGAGCTCGTTCTAAGCGATCGCGTTTCTGTCTTTTCATCATTTACTTCCTCGTCCAGTTGTTCATGTTCTTAACTGTTTTTCTAAGAGCGATTTATTTCACTCTTGTAATAATAGATAGCAACTTCGGACGGGAGTTCAATAGCAAAAAAAAACGCTTTTTCAGCTGGCTTGCTAAGCTACTGAAAAAGCGTCAGATCTATCGTGAGCTTTTCTTAGAACAAGTTTAATAATTAAACTCGAAACCAACGACGCACTGTAATAAGTCCACCGATCAACAACATAGAAATGAGACCAAACAAACCGGTCGCAGCCCCCTCACGTTCGATCCTGTTATCTTCAACTGAGCAAGCATTAAGCTCGCCACCGCTTGGATCCATGATAATGGTTTTGGCGATTTGCAGGTCAAAGGTCTCGCCTTCGTCTCCTGTGCGCGGCTCTTCTTTTACAATGGTCGCAGCAATTTCACCGTTATCATTAATCGCATCGGCGCTGGCGATGAAAAGATTCGCATCACAATCTACAGTATCGTTCAAATTGACAAAGCGCGCGTCCGCTTCACGACTATCGTAAATAAAGCCAACACGTCGGCGTTGTGTTGAAAGCGAAGCTTCGATTTCACCAGAGCCAACGATCACGCCGTCATTGTTGATTTCATTTGGGAAAGTGCTTGAGCCGGTGAAGAATCCAGGCAGCTCAGTCAAAGTATCGGTATCTATGTCATAAATAAAGCCGACATAACGTTGGATACCTTGAATACGTTTGATAAGGAAACCGACGACCTCGTTGTCATCATTGATGTCGTTGGCCGAGCCCCAGACATATTCTGGATCTTCAGTGATCGCCTTCACTTCACCATCGACAAAAATTGCTGGCATTTTGATGCGCCGGCCCACTTCTTCGATACCTTCGTAATAGGTCCAACTTTGACCAACCGCAACACCTTGGTTATTCACTGCGAAGGCATAACTTGAGAAGTCGTTTTCATCTTCTTCACCACGGTCCATTAAAGTACCGTATTGCTGTGAAGAAATGACCTCACCGTTAGCGTCGAGCTGCCATACCGTTGCGGCCATATCGTAAATCGATTGATTGGTACGAATCTGGTTATTGGTATAAAAGTCTTGAAGGTTCTGCGCAATACTGTTTTGCAAGCTATACCAACGTTGCCACATACAAACATACACCGAGCGATTGGTCGTACCTTCATCTACTGCCGTTTGACAGTTTTCCGCAGTTTCAACTGATTGCGGGCTCAAGGCAACACTGACAAAACCAGCAGCGTAATTCGTGTCGCTGATATCCATCATGGCTGTTTCGCCACCAAGGAAGCTTTGCTCAGGAGCCGCGTAAGTTTTGCTGGTGATACCGTTAGACCAAAGCGCTTGACGCGTAAAATCGCGCTGTGCGTAGCTAATCGTGATTTCTTCAGGCTGTTCCTCAGTACCACCGGTGTAGGTAAAGTCTTCGTAGCGATAAGGAGCTGTACCCCAGCCTACACGCACATCGTTGTTATTCAGGCCATAAAAATAATGGTCAGTGCTATCAGCGGTTTCTGGCGTTTGCGGGTCAGTATCATTGAAAAACTCGTTGAAGGTGACATCCTGACCATTAAAAAAACCAGCAAAATTATATGAAATACGCGGATTTTCGAGTAATGGGCTCGAGCCGTCACGCAAGATCCCGACCAGTCGATTGTATTGCACGTAACTTAATTCGTAATTTTCCAGATCTAAGTCTTCATCGTTAGGATCGATTCCAAGCGATGCCAAAGTACTGGGCTGTAAACGGGTTAAATCGATTTCTAAGTCGGTAGGAAACTGTCCTAAAACAACTGCATGACGATTATTATTGAGTGCGGTCGGGAACAAGTGTTCCACTGTCTCTGGTGTTTCAAGTTGCTGATAATCATAGGTATCAGCCTGTGTAGTTGGAATCATCGCTGTTGCAACAGCAACGCCCAACACCCCTAAAGTAAATTGTTTCATACGTGCTTCAACTACTCTCTTTTTGTAAATTTTCGAGTTCTTCCCAACGCTCCAACGCAACCATAAGCTGTTCTTCAATGGTTGCCAAGCGTTCCAAAACAGGCGCGGTTTCTGTGTGCGGGCGCGCATAAAACGCAGCATCTCCCGCTTGTAATTGCAGTTCTTCTAACTCAGCTTCCAGCGCCTCGATGTGTTCTGGCAGTAAATCGAGCTCGCGTTGTAGCTTATAGGATAACTTTTTCTTGGGCGTCGGAGAACCTTTGCTTGCAGGCTTTTCTGACTGCTGTGTCGGTAATTTAGTTCCCGAGCTTTTTTGATGTGCTAAATAGTGCTCAACGTCGTTAAAATCACCGACAATTTCGGTGACCGTGCCTTCACCCTCAAATAATAAAATACTCGTTGCGGTGTTATTCACAAATTCACGATCGTGGCTGACTAAGATAACGGTGCCAGGGTAATCTGCAATAATTTGTTCCAGCAGTTCGAGGGTATCGATATCGAGATCATTGGTTGGCTCATCGAGCACCAATAAATTGCTCGGTTGCAAAAAGAGCTTTGCCAAGAGCGCTCGATTACGCTCACCACCAGATAGCGCATGCACAGGCGTGCGCGCTTGTTGTGGGGCAAACAGGAAATCCTGCAGGTAACTCAAAATATGGCGGGTTCGGCCATTGAAAGTGATGTCTTGTTTGCCGTCACCAACGTTTTCTGCGACTGACTTCTGCGGATCCAGCAAGGCGCGATGTTGATCGAAGTAAGCAACTTCTAGATTAGTACCGAGCTTGATGTGGCCGCTATCAACTGTCTGTTGCCCCAAGATGACGCGAATAAGCGTACTTTTACCGCAGCCATTCGGCCCCACTAAGGCGATGCGATCACCGCGCTGCAGGGTAAGATCAAAGTCACTGAGTATCGACCGCCCATCGAATGCAAGTTGAATTCCCTCACCTTCGAATACCAGCTTGCCTGAACGCTGCCCTTGCTGCAGTGCTAAGCGTGCCGAGCCCTGCTGTTCGCGTCGCTGCTGACGCTCCTTACGTAATTCTTTAAGTGCCCTTACACGACCTTCATTGCGGGTACGACGGGCTTTGATGCCCTGCCGGATCCAAGTTTCTTCTTGTGCGAGCTTTTTATCAAACTCAGCATTTTGATTTGCTTCAACTTCGAGTAGTTCTTGTTTCGCCACCAGGTAATGATCGTAGTCCCCCGGAAACGATGTTAACTGACCGCGATCCAGATCAATAATGCGCGTTGCGAGACGGCGAATAAACATCCGGTCATGGCTGATGAAGAGTACGGCACCATTAAAATCTAATAACACCTGCTCAAGCCAGCGTACCATGTCGATATCAAGGTGGTTCGTCGGTTCATCTAATAGTAGCAAGTCAGGTGCCACCACCAATGCGCGCGCTAATGCCACGCGGCGCAGCCAACCACCAGACAGCGATTGCATCGACAGTTCGGGATCTAAACCCAAGCGCGTGAGGGTTTGTTCAATACGAGTTTGTAGTTGCCAGCCATTGTTGGCCTCTAACTGCGTTTGCAGATTTGCCAGCTGATTCATCAAGCTGTCATCGCTCGGGTTCGCAGTGAGCTGTTGTGAGACCTCATGGTAGCGTTTGAGTACCTTACCGACATCGGCAAGTGCTTCGGCCACGTAGTCATAAACCAGTTGTTCTGAATTAGCCGGTGGATCTTGCGGTAAACGCGCAACGACAGTGTCACCGACGGCTTGTACAACGCCATCGTCTAATTGCAGGTCGCCTGCGATTGCTTTTAACAAGGTAGATTTACCCGCGCCATTGCGGCCGACCAAACACAAACGTTCACCAGCTTCGATCACAAGGTCGACATGGTCAAGAATGGGTTCACGACCAAAAGCTAATTGTGCTTGTTGTATGCGTAATACCGTCATTGCTCAATAAACTCCAGCAAAGTCGTTGGGTCAAATGGCCACCGTAACTCAGCGTCGTCGGTGGCGCGCACTAAAACAGGGATCAGCCAAGCATACTCTTCGAGCAAATCTGCTTGCTGGCTAATATCGACCCAATGCAAACGTAGGGGTTCTTCCAATTGCAAACTGTTGAGCATGTGCAAAGCTTCGTCGCAAAGCGGACAGTTGGGCTTACTCAAAAGATAAAACTCAGTCATGCCAATGGGTCACCTTGAACAAGTGGTGAATACCTTTGTGTCGGGCAAAGTCGGTACTGATAGAACGCTCAGTCCAATTCTCAGCACGTAGGAAAGCTTCGGCAAGCCCTTCTTCATCAAGTTTGAACTTACGTTTATTATTCGAGAACAAAATCACACCGTCATCTTTGAGTAGACGCGCGGCAAGTTTCAGCAACATCACATGGTCACGCTGAATATCAAGCACATCATGCATACGCTTCGAATTCGAGAACGTCGGCGGATCCAAGAAAATCACATCAAACCGTTGTTGCGGACGCTGTTCTTGTAACCATTGCAAGCAGTCAGCTTGCACAAAGGGATGTTGTCGTGGTTGCAGGCCGTTCAATTGGAAATTCTGCTCACCCCACGCCAAATAGGTTTTCGATAAATCCACCGAGGTGACTTGTTTTGCTCCCGCTAATGCGGCGTGAACGGACGCGGTGCAGGTGTAAGCAAACAAATTAAGAATGTTTTTTCCAGCACTCATTGTGGCTAACTGACGGCGCGCCCAACGATGATCTAAAAACAATCCTGTATCCAAGTAATCACTAAGATTGACCAAAAATTGTGCATCATACTCGTGCACAACAGTGGTAATATTGCGCAGCTGTTGGCGCTGGTACTGGCTTTTACCACTTTGCTTCTGACGAACTTTAAGGTGCATATTCGCCGCAGTGAACGGCAGAACTTCAGCTAAAGTATCGAGTAAAAACCACAAGCGCTCTTTGGCCACGGCCGGTGGAATGTCTTTCGGTGCTGCATATTCTTGAATCACGAGGTGATCGTTGTAAACGTCCACTGCTGCGTTGTATTCAGGAAGGTCGGCATCGTACACACGCCAAGCACTAACCCCCTCTTTTGCCGCCCATTTCTCGAGCTTCTGATAATTTTTCTTAAGCCGATTCGCGAGATCGCTTGATTGCTCTTTTGTAAATTCAATTTGCTCTCTATTAAGATCATAAAGGGCCAAAATGACATCTAAAGCGCCGTTGAACAGCTTATATTTTTTATGACTACGCAATTTTAAGCGCTTTAGCAATGACTCATCGCCCGCCAAAATAGCGACTTGCCAGCCGGCAAAACTAGCGCGCAACCGCTGACCAAAACGGCGATAAAGCAACAGTGTCTCGACCTCCTCGCCTAATCGCTCGCCATACGGGGGGTTACACAGTAATAAACCGGTCTGCCCGGCTAATTCCTCTGGTAGAGAAAACTTAGTTGCGTCTTGCGCACGCCACTCACAAACCTCAGCAAAACCAAGTCGTTGCGCATTCTGGTCAGCAATCGCCAGAATCTTCGGATCGTTATCTGCACCAATCATTGTAAGTGAACGTTCCGCCTTTGCAGTCGCTAGGCGTTGTTGAGCCTCAGCAACCAGCGCGTTCCATGCGGCAGCGTCATGCTGTAGCCAAGAGCTAAACCCCCACCGTTCGCGCAAGAGTCCTGGTGCGTGATCGAGTACGATCATCGCCGCTTCCAGCAATAAAGTGCCTGAACCGCAGAACGGATCGACTAACAATTGAGTGGACTCGTCCACTCCTGCACGCATTGCGATAGCAGCTGCAAGTGTTTCACGCACTGGTGCGGCGCCTTGCGCTAAGCGATAGCCACGACGGTGAAGTGCGTCGCCGCTCAAATCAAGGTACCAGGTCAGTAAATTGTGGTGTAAGTGCGCGTGAATGCGAATATCAGGCTCCGCTTTATCGATACTTGGGCGTTCTAAGCCTTGCGCTCGGAAGTGGTCGACAACACCGTCTTTTACCAGTTGTGCACCAAACTGGGTATGCCGAATTTGTTGATTTTGCCCAGTAAAGTCGACGACAAAACTTTCGTTCGCAGTAAAATGCTCATGCCAAGGCGTTGCTGCAATAGCAGCCGTGGTGTTATCTAGTTTAAAGCCAACTTCAGTTTGCCCGAGTTGCAGCAAGATACGACTGGCTAAACGACTCCATAAACAAACGCGATAGGCTTCAGGTAACGATGCTTGAAAACGACAGCCGGCGATGGTTTGTTGTACTTCACTGAGGCCGAGTTGTTGTAGTTCATCAAACAACAAAGGTTCGAGGCCTTTGGCGCAAGTGGCGAAAAGTTGCAGTGCTGCGGTCATTTAGAACGGAATCCTAATTTCGAGTAATAGCATGCATTATACGGTATGCGAACGTGGCTGTATTGTCGGATTTGGGGGAAAAAGCAGCAGTTGGAACGAAAATGGTTAATTTATCAGCGATTGAACAACTTAGTGATTGCTATTCCCCAGAACACTGGTAACATGCGCAGCATCGGACGCGGGGTGGAGCAGTCTGGTAGCTCGTCGGGCTCATAACCCGAAGGTCGTAGGTTCAAATCCTGCCCCCGCAACCAATTACTTGCCAATGATTTTCAGTTTCTTCTGTATATGCCCGCTCGGGCAACGCTGTTAAATAACCTAACAACACATCGCCAAGCATATCTGCGCCACGCGCAACTGTTCGCTCACCGTTCAAATATGGAAAATCTCCACCGCCGTTTGCACGATAATTATTCGTCGCGACATAAAACAGCTGTGTTGCATTAATTGCCTTGCCCTGCCAGCGTAAATTTCGAATGCGTTCACCTACCGGCTGTGAAGGGTCAATCTCATAGTCAAGACCGAAAATAGTGTCGTAATTATAATGCGGAAAATCTTGATTGAGCAGCTGCCAGCAGTCTGCTTGTGTAGCTTCGTCGACTTGCACGAAAGCTTCCGCACTGCGTTCAAGCCAAGCCTTGATTTGCTCACCGTTTAACTCAACTACATCCAGCGTGTTTGGATAGCGGTATAAATCGCCGATAGCTCCGCGCGTCAAAGCACCAGCGGCAACGGTGGTGGCTGTGCCCGCCTCGCTAAAGGCTGCATCAAACGGCGCTGCAGCACTGAGCAAGGGCTTTTCAGGTAAACCACTCGCAGCAATCAGTTGTTGCGCCTGCCACAGTTGTGCGCGCTGGACAAATTGCACTGCAGCACTCGGTTGCCAACGCGCCGTGCGATAACTTAGTGCATGCTTTGTGGTACCAACCGGCTGTTGTATAAAGGTCAGTGTGGCTTGATGCGCTGGTTCCACCAATGCGACTAATTCAGCAGCCGCCTCGCGGTGATGTTGCACAGCACGCGCACTAACTTTGAAGCCTGAGCGCTGCCAACGTTGCTGTTGCCGGTCGTAAGCCAGCTGCAGGTCAATAATGCCCAAATGACTACCGTATAATCCCGGCTGCACCGTTGGAATACCGCGCACCGTCCCCGCCTTGCTGTCGACTTCTGCGAGTTGGTCATAAACTGAGGTACCAGGGAAGACCTCGTGTTGATGCCCCAATAACAGCGCATCTACGCCTTCAATCCCAGCCAATAGCCAACCGGTCTGTTCATCGTCATGCGGATTTGCGGTTTGCTTTGGCATACCCGTATGTGCCGCCAAGATAATAATGTCAGCTTGCTTTGCTTGTGCTTCTCGCACCGCACTTGTTGCGGCATTGACCATTGCCGTTGCCGAAACTTTGCCATGCAGATGATGTTGATCCCATTGGTTGATTTGCGGTGGCAATACGCCAATGACGGCAATTTTTAACCGGATCTTGCTATGCGGTGTGTTGACCTCACGGGTCAGCCAAGCAGTTGATTGAATCTTTTGCTGTAGCTCTGGCGCAGCCGCGCTTTGCCAATTTAGATTAGCGCTAATGACTGGAAATTCCGCAGTACGGTAGGTATGCCATAAGTAATCTAAGCCAAAATTGAATTCGTGATTGCCTAAGTTTGCAACGTCATAATTCAAGGCGTTGAGCACTGCAATGATAGGATGTGTCGCAGTAGCAACTGGGAAGTCTTGTAACGCCCAGTCAGCGAGCGCTGAGCCCTGAATGAGATCGCCGTTTTCAATCAGAACATTTAATGGCTGCTCGGCGCGCGCCGCTTGAATGACTGCGGCTGTGGCTACCAAGCCTTGTTGTTCTTGGTCGGTTCCAGCGAAGTAATCATAACTTAGCAGTTGCCCGTGAACATCACTGGTCTCCATAATCCGCAGGGTCACTTCGATGGGTTCTGAAGTTGATTGATGAGGAGATTTTTCAGACATAGGTGAACAGCTAATCAAGCCCCAGGCAGCGACGGCTGCAAGTAGCAGTTTAGGCGTGACGAAGGTGGTCGTCGTCATAGCGCATTTGCAGATAATGACTTGGTTGTAAGCGATTGCGCAAAACCTTTATCGCATCAAATTGCTGCATAATTTTGACTTCTGATAAGGTCATCGATGAACTCAGTAACATACACTCGGCGAACTCGGCATCAATACTTAAAATCGCAAACACCCCAGTTTCGATGCCGGAATTGAGCTCCACCAACGCGCCCATTTCGAGTTCATAATTCGGCACTTCGATGCAGCTTTGAAAGTACCAGCTTTGGGGCATTTGTGGCCGCCCGAAACGCATTAATATGGTGCGGTTTAAGGCTGCTTGCGTGAGTAACATGGGTTCCCAAAGTTCATAAGCTGAGAGTGCATCGTAAAATTCTTGGTAGTTTGCCGCATCTTCCATGCTAAAAGCTGCATGCGTGGGCTGTAAAGGAATAAGCCGAGAGGTTTTATAGGGACACTTGTGCACTAACCCGTGATCGAGTTCAACGCTGAGCTGTTCATGTTCGGGATCGAAGTTCCAGCGCCAATGTTGCGATGCGTGCACTTTGTTTACCTTCTTATTGTTATAAGTTGTGCCTTAACATAGCTAAGATACGACAAATTTACAAGCGATTAACGATATCTGCAATCAGCTTTGGCCCCTGGTAAATAAAGCCGGTATAAACCTGTACCAAGCTTGCACCAGCAGCTAATTTTGCCTTAGCGCTGCTATAGGAATCGATGCCCCCTACCGCGATAATCGGAATTTTTTGATCGAGCAAAACCGACAATTGCCGTACCACCGCAGTACTTTGTTCAAATAAGACAGCACCACTGAGACCGCCTGCTTCATCGGCAAAAGGCAAGCCTTTCACAGCATCGCGACTGAGCGTGGTATTGGTCGCAATTACGCCGTCAATTTCATGTTTGAGCAGCGCTTGTGCCATTTGTTTAATCTCTTCATTGCTTAGATCGGGTGCGATCTTGACCGCTAAGGGCACGTATTTACCATGTTTAGTGGTCAGCGCCATCTGCTCTTTTTTTAATCCAGCCAGCAACTGATCGAGTGCGTCGCCATGCTGCAAAGAGCGTAACCCCGGCGTATTGGGCGAAGAAATATTCACAGTAATATAGGACGCGAGTGCATAGACCTTGCGCATACAAATGATGTAATCACTGAGTGCTTCGGCATCCGGGGTATCTTTATTTTTACCGATATTGATGCCAAGCACCCCACGAAATTGCGCGTTTTTAACTTGCTCAACCAAATAATCTACGCCGTGATTGTTGAAGCCCATCCGGTTGATAATGGCTTGCTTTTGCTCAATGCGAAACAGCCGCGGTTTGGGGTTTCCCGGTTGTGGGCGCGGTGTCACCGTGCCCACTTCGAGAAAGCCAAAGCCCATTTGTGCAAAAGCATCAATACACTCGGCATTTTTATCTAAACCAGCGGCAAGGCCAACAGGATTTGGAAACTCAATGCCCATGACCTGCACAGGCTTAGCTTTGACCTGCTGCCGCCAAAACCAAGCCAAGGGACTATGGGCGTACTTCTTGAGTAGGCCCATTGAGATGTCATGGGCTTGTTCTGGATCCTTCCGAAACAGCCATTGCCGCGCTAAGTTATACATCTTATGCCGTCACCGGTGAACAGTTGTGGTTCAGCAACATTAATTCACGCAAGGCTACCGAAAATTTCGCAAATTCATGGGTTTTGCTGGTACGGAAATCAGACAACATGTGCTGCCAACGATCGACATAGACTTTATTTTCACTCAGCCAGTTGTCCAACGTCTGTAAACCGTCGGTTTTTGGATCGCTGCCTTTCAACATGCTCAATGTAAGTGAGCGTTGCTGCCAGTCAAGCTCTTCGCGGAACGCTGTGCGTGCCAAAGCTTGCCAGTGGTTGTCCACCGGTTGCGAGTTGATTTGCTCAAGGAACCAATGCAATGAAACACGCGCGCCCAAGTGGAAATAGGCGTAACCAACAGTGCCCACTTTACGCGAAGTTTCATGCACAATATCGGCGATATCGAGTGCTGAGAACAGTGTTGAAAGCGTACCTATTTGCTCTGCTAATTTCGCTGGAACTCCCGCATTGGTGTAACGAGCGATCTCTTTTTCGATTCCAGCGCGCTCGTCTTTAACCAAATATTCCAAGGCGTTCTTACGCAGGTCATTAAAGGCCGGCATATAAAAATCGATGTTTGCTTGTATGCTTGATAATTCGTTACGACGATGGCGCAGCAACCAACGTGTAGCGCGGCGAACGTTGCGGCGTAATTGGAACAACATTTGATTCTGCATATCGGCAGGGATCTTATTGTTACCCGCTTCAATTTGTTCCATCAAACCGCGCAAGTTGAAGCATTCGCGGCCGATAACATAGGCTGCGGCGACTTCTGCCGCAGTGGCACCGGTTTCTTCCATGTTGCGGAAGACAAAGTTCGGGCCCATATCATTAACGATATTGTTAGCTAAGCGTGTCGCGATGATTTGCGCGCGCAACGGGTGCGCTTCCATCGCTTCTGCGTAGGGTTCTTGTAACGGTTTCGGGAAGGCGTTCATTAATGAGCGCGCATGAAACGGATCTGCCATGATCGCATCATCAAGCAATTCTTCTTTTAAAACCATTTTGCCGTAGGCGGTAATGACTGCAAGTTCAGGGCGAGTGAAGCCACGTCCTGACGCTTGGCGTTCCGCCAACTCGTCGTCATCAGGTAAATATTCAAGGCTGCGATTTAACTGCCCTTCACGTTCGAGGTGATGCATGAACCGCTGTAATTCTTTTACTTGTTCAGAACCGCGAATCGAGGTAACCGAAATTGCTTGTGATTGACGGTGACAGTCACGTAGCACGATTTGGGCCACTTCGTCGGTCATGTCATACAACAATTGGTCCCGCTGTTTACGAGTCAAATCGCCGTTGGCAACTAGGCCATTCAAAAGGATCTTGATGTTGACTTCATTGTCCGAACAGTCGACCCCACCAACGTTGTCGATAGCGTCGGTATTGATACGTCCGCCATTGGCTGCGTACTCGATTCGACCCAGTTGGGTGAAACCAAGGTTACCGCCCTCACCGACAATTTTTGCACGCAGCTCTTTGCCATTGACGCGCAGCGCATCGTTGGCACGGTCGCCCACGTCACCATCACTCTCTTTGGTAGATTTGACATAGGTACCAATACCGCCATTCCAAAGTAAATCGACTGGCAGGGTCAAAATTGCCCGGATCATGTCGGTTGGCGTCATGGACTTTTTCTGGGTATTGAACAATTTTTTCATTTCTGGCGTCAGCTCGATGGCCTTCGCTGAGCGCAAGAAAATACCGCCACCTTCAGAAATGGTTGAACGATCGTAGTCATCCCATGACGAGCGCGGCAAGGCAAACATGCGTTCACGCTCGGCATAACTCTTCTTCGCATTCGGCTCCGGGTCAATAAAAATGTGCATATGGTTAAATGCTGCCACGAGGCGCGTATGTTTCGACAACAACATACCGTTACCAAAGACGTCACCGGCCATGTCACCGACACCGACCGCGGTAAACTCAGTGGTTTGACAATCGACACCAATTTCACGGAAGTGACGTTTCACAGATTCCCAAGCGCCGCGCGCAGTGATACCCATTTTCTTATGGTCATAACCGACCGAGCCGCCCGAAGCGAAGGCATCGCCTAACCAGAAGTTGTATTCACCAGAAATACCGTTGGCAATGTCGGAGAAGGTTGCGGTCCCTTTATCGGCTGCAACAACTAGGTAGGTATCGTCTTCATCGTGACGTACCACATCTTTTGGCGGCACAACTTCACCAGCAACGATATTGTCAGTTATGTCGAGCAGCGCACGAATAAAGGTGCGGTAACACTCTTTACCCTCTTCAAAGAACGCTTCACGCTCTTCTGGAAGTTGCTTACAGAAGAAACCACCCTTCGCACCAACCGGTACGATAACGGTGTTCTTGACCTGTTGTGCCTTCACCAAGCCAAGCACTTCGGTACGGAAATCTTCACGGCGGTCGGACCAACGTAAGCCACCTCGTGCGACTTTGCCACCGCGCAAATGAACACCTTCCACGCGTGGTGAATAAACGAAGATTTCATATTTTGGCAACGGCAACGGCATCTCTGGCACCAGTTCCGGCATAAACTTCACTGAGATGTAAGGTTTTTCGTGACCATGTGCATCTTTTTGGAAGAAGTTGGTGCGTTGCGCCGCTAGGATCAGCTCAACATAGCGACGAATGATCCGGTCATCGTCAAGGTTGGCGACGTTATCGAGTTCGCTGGTGATACGGGTTTCAAGTGCTTCGACTTTCTTATCGCGGCTTTTCGTTGCCGGTTCGAACTTGGCATGAAACAGCTTCACGATAAGTGTCGCGATAAGCGGATACTTACCAAAGGTGCTCTCGATATAAGCTTGGCTGAAGGTAGTGCCAATTTGGCGCATGTATTTCGCGAACATACGCAAAATGATGACCTGGCGACCGGTAAGGCCGGCGCTCAAGACTAAGCGGTTAAAACCGTCGTCTTCGTAGTGGCCATCCCAGACGCGAGCAAAAGCGTTTTGGAACAAGTCGCGACTCGCTTCGAGGTCCAACGTTGCATTGCTGTGCAGCATCTGGAAGTCCAACACCCAATAGATTTCGCCATTGGTGGCTTTGATTTGGTAAGGACTCTCACCGATGATCCGCAAGCCAAAGTTTTCCAGCATCGGCAACACGTCAGACAAATGAATGGGTTCGTCTTTGTGGAATAGCTTGAGTCGTACGTTTTTGCTTTGCTCGTTATCTTCACGTGAGCGATAGAACAACATGCCGAGCTTATGGTCTTTGTCGAGCGCTTCTAGCTGCTGAATATCTGCAATCGCAATCGATGGTAAAACTTCTTCTTTGTAGGCGCGCGGAAATGCATTCGCATACTTTTTGTTCAGCGCGTTCGCCTTTGAGTCACCAAAAGTACTGCGCAAAATACGTTCGAAGTTATCTTCCCAGGTGCGGGCCGCTTCAATAAGATTCTGTTCCAATTCTTTCACGTCGATGTCCTGTACCTGTTCGCCCAGTTTCACTGTGTAGTGCGTGCGAGCAAGCGCTGATTCTGAGAAATACGTGGTAAATTCCACGTCGTAACGACTGTTAAAAGTGTTCGCTAAAATGTTTTGAGTCTTTTGCCGCAGGAGCGTGTTGTAGCGCTCTTTTGGGACATACACCATACACGAAGCAAAACGTCCGAAAATATCACGGCGGACGAACACTCGGGTCATGTCACGTTCTTTCATTTGCAGCACACCAACACCAACGTCTAGTAGATCATTTTCGTTGGCTTGCACGATTTCATCGCGCGGATAGGTTTCAAGAATATTCAGCAGTGCTTTAGCGGCATGTGAGGTTGGCGCGAACCCTGACATCTCCATTACCCGACGAATTTTGTCGCCGACCAGTGGTACGTCCCGTGCACTGTTATTATAGAAGCTACTTGAATAGAGACCTATAAAACGGTCTTCACCGATAACTTTACCGTTTTTATCAAAGCGTTTGACGCCAATGTAGTCGCAATAAGCAGGACGATGAACCAAAGATTTCGCATTGGTCTTAGTGACGAGCAACAAGGCATCGTCGAAAGTGCGTTCACGGGCCATTTCTGGCAATGATGAAATGAGGCGCTCTTTGTTATTCGCTGACTTTCGCATCAAACCAAGGCTCGACTCTGCGTTCTGGCGGATCAGGTAATCCCCTTCAATCGCTTTTAGGTCGTAGCGACGGTAACCCATCAGGGTGAAATTGTCTTTAGCGAGCCACTGCAAGAAACGCTGGGCTTCGCGTAATTGTTTCTTATCGCCTGGATAATTAATATCACTCAACTCATCGGCGATTTGTTGCATACGTTCGCGCATCGGCTGCCAATCGGAAACCGCATAGGTCACATCGTCCATGACCGAGGCCATTTCACGTTTGAGCTGGGCAATCGCGTCTTTACTGTTCTGCCGGTCAATTTCGATCAAGAACACTGTATCGACTTCATTTTCTCCACGAGTACCGGCTTTCAATAGTTTGGTAATACGCCGTTCACTATCGCGTTCATGACTCAACGGTAGGTGTAAAAACAAATGTGAGCTGATGCCCAAACGCGACAGTGCCATACGGATCGAGTCGACCATAAAAGGCATGTCGCTTTGAATAATTTCAATAATTGTATGAGCAGATTCCCAGCCGTGACGTGCTACCTCAGGGTTATAAACCTTGATAAGTGCTTTCTCGCCTGGGTGATATTCGTTAAAGCTGTGCCATAACCCCATAATGGCACCGTACAAATCGCTGTCGTTACGTTGCGCAAGTTCGTCATGTGAGACGGTACGAAACATCCTCATGGCAAAATCTTCGATGACATTCGCACGGTCGGTTGCTCGTTTTTGAATGAGCGCGGCCACTTTTTGCAGTATGACGGGGGTCTGGCTTTCGCCAACGGAGTTCATGCTATGTATCCTTGTAACCTAAGAAAAATAGAACGCAACTGGAGAAAAATGTTACTTAATTTGTAACGTCCTTTATTGTCGGACATTTAGTTCAGCTATTCAATGTTTATTAAGGGTAAAAACGAGTGTTCAGACCACGTCTTACGCGGTCTGAACATGTTTATGTCAAGTTTATGAATGGATATGAGGAGAATAGTTATTGAATCCCTAGTGCAAGGTTGATTTTTTCTTCTAAATCGGTCGCTAACTGAGGAATTTCTTTAAGCTCTTCAAGCACTTTTTGCATGTTTGCGCGGCGTGTTTCATCGAATCTTTTAAACTGCAGGAACGGTGTAATCAAGCGCGCAGCAACCTGCGGATTGAGGGTGTTCAATTGGGTAATTATGCGTTGCAATAATTGATACCCCGCACCATTCTCTTGATGAAAGCGCAAACTGTTGCGCGCAAAGGTCGCCAGTAATGAATAAACACGGTTGGGATTGCGCAGATTAAATGCCGCGTGTTCGAGCAGGCGCTCGACATCACCAACGGTGTGCTCATGCACTGCGCTTGCTTGTACCGCAAACCATTTATCCATGACCAGAGGGGTCGTTTTCCATTGCTTGGCAAACTCAGCTAACACCTTGGTCACGCAAGGCAATTGCAAATGCACGGAGATTTCTAAAGCTGCATATTGCTGCGTCATATTGCCCTGGCGTAAGGCTTGTTGTTCGACTACACCGTTGAACGCTTCTGGTTGCGCTGCCGCCAGCAAACGCAGACAACGATTCTTGAGGGCCCTCTCAGCCATTGCTCTCGCCGACAAATCATCATCTTTTGGCTGTAATTGTTCAAAACACTCTGCCAATGGCTGTTGCAATTGCACTGCCAGCTGGAATTCCAGTGAACGTGTGGCACGCTCAATCGCTGCCAGTGGAATCTCTGACGGATAGTATTCAAGGAGTTCTTCTGCACTCGGTGGCGTCAGAATCATCGCCACCAAGGCTGGATCAAGGTCTGCTTTTAATGCTTGCTGCAATGCACCTTGCTCGAGTTCGCTTAGTTTCACCTGCGCTGATTGCGCGACCGCCTGACGGAGTAAAGCGATAAAGATACGTTGTGCGGCCTCCCAACGGGTGACTTCTTGTTCCGCATGACCTAGTAATACCGCCAGTTCTTCAATGGCAATGGGCTGCTCTAATTTCACTGGCGCACTAAAGTTTTCCAGCCACGCGAGTACCGGTTGAGCCGAGACATTACTGAAGGATAAGGTCATTTCAGCACTGTCGAAAACGACCAGCTGACTGCCACTTTCATGTCGCACCACATTTGGCTCGCCCTGCAATTCAAGAGGCTCGCCCTGTTGGCTGTAGGCACTCAGAAGTAACGGAATGACCACCGCTTGTTTCTCAGTCTGACCGGGGGTTGCTGGAGTCTGTTGACGTAGCTGCACCTCGAGAGTTGCCGCCTCCGCGTTGTATTTTTGCGTGATGGTAACTTCAGGTGTCCCAGCTTGACTGTACCAACGGCGGAACTGATTTAAGTCGGTCTGATTGGCATCTTCCAGTGCCGCAACAAAGTCCTCACAGGTGACCGCTTGGCCATCGTGACGCTCACGATAGAGTCGCATACCTGCTTGGAAGCCCTGCTCACCCAACAGTGTGTGCAGCATCCGAATCACTTCAGCGCCCTTGTTGTAGACGGTGACAGTGTAAAAATTATTCATTTCTTGCACTTTGTCGGGGCGAATAGGATGTGCCATTGGGCTTGCATCCTCATTGAATTGATGGCTGCGCATCACCCTTATGGCATCAATCCGATGCACCGCTCGTGATCCCAGATCAGAGCTAAATTCTTGGTCGCGGAAAACGGTTAAGCCCTCTTTCAGCGATAATTGGAACCAGTCGCGACAGGTGATCCGATTACCTGTCCAATTATGAAAATATTCGTGGCCGATTACGGATTCAACATGAATGAAGTCCCAATCTGTTGCCGTTTCTTGACTCGCTAGAACATACTTGGAATTAAAGATGTTGAGCCCTTTGTTTTCCATCGCGCCCATGTTGAAAAAGTCGACCGCGACGATCATGTATCGGTCGAGATCGTAAGCTAAGCCGAACCGCTGTTCGTCCCACTGCATCGACCGCTTAAGCGCACCCATTGCATATTCGGCGCGCTGAGCATTGCCTTTATCAACGAAGATTTCGAGCTTAACGTCGCGCCCTTCGCTAGTGGTGTAATGGTCCTCAATGCGATCAAAGTCACCGGCGACAAGGGCAAATAAGTAACTGGGCTTTGGATGCGGATCATGCCATGTGGCAAAATGGCGACCGTCGGCCAACTGTCCCTCTTTGATGAGGTTGCCGTTGGCGAGTAAAAACGGATAACGTTGTGCACTAGCCACAATAGTAGTAGTGAAAACGGCGAGTACGTCAGGCCGGTCAAGGTAATACATGATGCGTCGGAAGCCTTCTGCTTCACATTGTGTGCAAAATGCCCCACCCGACAGATAGAGTCCTTCGAGTGCACTATTCGCGCTTGGATTCACAACCGTTACTATTTCAAGCTCAAAGACATCAGGTACGTCATCAATGCGTAGCTCGGTATCGCTGACCTCGTAGCGTTCGCTAGCCATTACTTGGCCATCGATTTTAAGATGCTTTAACTGAAGTTGTTCGCCATGCAAATGAAATGCTCCACTTGCTTGCCGTCGAATACGCATGCGACCGCGTACTTCAGTGGCTTGTTCAGAGAGATCGAAATGGAGGTCTAGCTGGTCTATGGTGAAGGCCGGAGCGCGATAATCGCTCCGGTATTGGACTGCTTTACGACTCATTATTTCCTCTTAACTGCTGTGCCGAACGGAACTTAGGCTGTTACAGCTTGTTGCTGCACATTAGGTTCTCGGCGAAGAATTTTAATACCGGTATATCCGTAGAACATCGCGACTAGCGGCGTTAGCCAGTTAAAGAACGCGAAAGGTGCATATTCGAGTGGACTGATGGCCAGTGTTGCCATCATAAATGCACCACAAGTATTCCACGGAATAAGTGCTGAAGTTAAGGTACCGCTGTCTTCCAGTGTACGAGATAAGACCCGCGGATCTAGACCACGACGCTCATACTCTTCTCGGAACATGCGACCAGGAATCACGATGGCCATATATTGGTCTGCCGTCAATAAATTCGCACCGAAACACGTGAAAAGCGTTGCTGCAATAAGGTTACCAGTTGATTTGGCGAAACCCAGAACACCTGAAATCAGACGCTCTAATAAGCCAATTTTTTCAACCACGGCACCAAATGCCATCGCACTTAAGATTAGCCATACAGTATTAAGCATGCTCGACATACCGCCACCGCTGAGCAGTGAATCAAGTTGTTCGCTACCAGTCTCAACGGCGATACCATCCGTCATGGCCAGCCAGACCATTTTTAAGGTGGCAACGCCTGAATCCTCACCGGCGAGCTGGGTGATCAAGTCAGGCTGAAAGAAGACCGCCCAGACCCCACCGAGCAACGCACCAAAAAATACCGTCGGTAATGCGGGTTTGCGCGTTGCTGCAAGCGCCAACAATACCACCAGCGGAATCAGCATTTCCCAACCAATGTTATAAGCATTATTGAGCTCTAACTGCATGGTTTCGAGTTGCAAAGCGGTCGCACTACCGTCGACGTTTAAGCCCAATAAGGTGAAAATAATCAGTGCAATAATATAAGCGGGACCGGCGGTGTAAGCCATATAACGGATGTGAGCGAACAATTCAGTACCGGCTACGGCTGGTGCCAAGTTTGTGGTATCTGATAAAGGTGACATTTTATCACCAAAATAAGCGCCTGATACCACTGCACCAGCTGTGATCGCAGGCGATAAGCCCATCCCTGCCGCAACCCCCATGAGGGCAACACCTATGGTTGCAGCCGTTGTCCACGAGCTACCTATGGCTAACGCAATAATGCCGCAAATCAGCGCACTGGCGGCGTAGAACCAGCTTGGACTCAGCAGCTCAAGACCAAAGTAAATCATGGTTGGCACCGTACCCGATAACAACCAGGTACCAATCAATGAACCGACCGCAAGGATGATCAACAACGCGCCGAGCGCTACTGAAATACCCTCTTTAATGCCTTCTTCGATGTCTTCCCAGCGATAATTATTCACGAAGCCGATAATGACAGCGACGCCGCCGGCAACCCATAAGGCGATTTGATTGGGCCCATAAGAGGAATCTTCGCCGAAAAGGTAGACTGAGGTCGCGAGTGCGATAATCAGTACCACAAGTGGTAACGCGGCTTGCAGCAGCGTTGGTTCTTTAAAAGCTGAAAGTGAACGATTGTGCATAGTTGTCTCTATTCTTTAAAAGCTCACGACACCGATGAGCTGCAGAAAAATAATAATAATAATGACCGGAGCGACCCAGCGCACCATTAGCAACCAGAGTTGATAGACTCGTGGATGGGTATCCATTTCGTCTTGACTCGCAGCGCGCGTCATCACCCAACCACTAAACAGAGCCAATAATAAACCGCCTAATGGTAACAGAATTGAGCCGGTCGCATAGTCGATTAAGTCGAACCAATTGGTAATGACTTTGCCCGGTAACTGCCATTCAAGCTGTGTCCAGCTTGCGCCACTGAACGAAAAGATCGTGACCAGTCCCAGTAACCAAAGCACAACCACTGCTACCAAGGTGGCGCGCCAACGGCCCCAATCGCACTTCTCTTGGAGAAATGCGACAGCAGATTCAATCATGGCGATCGCCGACGTGAATGCGGCAATGACCAACATGACAAAAAACAGCGTCCCCACCCATTGGCCGCCTGGCATGCTAGCAAAAGCCACAGGCAAGCTCTGGAAAATGAGACCAGGCCCCGCTTCTGGCGCTAATTGACTACCGAAAACGATGGGGAAGATGGCAAGACCTGCAAGTAATGCCACAAGGGTATCTGCAAGCGCAACCCATAAAGTGGTCTGCACTACCGAAGTCTCGCGTGGCAAATAAGCGCCGTACATGATGACAACACCTGAAGCTAAGCCCAGTGAGAAAAAGGCATGACCTAAGGCTAACAAGACACCATTGACGGTTAAGTCTTGGAAGTTCGGTGCAAACATGAAATTAATGGCACCGGCGAAGTCACCTATAGATGCAGCATAAATAGCGATACCAATAAGCAACGCGACCATTACCGGTAGCATCCACCGCACGGTATTTTCTAAGCCGTCTTTTAACCCACGGCCGACGACCAGTGCAACGGCAATCAGGATCAATCCATGCCACAATAATAGACGCTCAGCCGAGCTGACTAAACCGCCGAAGAGCCCACTGATTTCTTCCACGCTTTTGTCAACAAAGGCCCCACTCGCAGCCTCTCCAACATAGGCTAGCGCCCAACCAGCGATGACCGCGTAAAAACTGAGGACTAAAAAGCCTGTTGCCATGCCAATCCAGCCAGTGATCGCCCAGTTGCGACTACGACCGGACTCCTCTGCAACAGTAGCCGCTGCAATACCTGGACTGTGGCGCCCGCGTCGGCCAATGATAATTTCCGCCATCATAATAGGAATACCGATAACGGCTATACAAAGCAGATAGACGAGGACAAAAGCACCACCACCATTTTCACCAGTGATGTAAGGGAATTTCCAGATATTACCGAGACCCACTGCCGCAGCAGTTGAAGCCAAAATAAAGGCAAGACGGCTCGACCAGCGACCCGTGATGGTTTTAGGAGTTTTCATAACCCTTGTTTTCCGTTGTTTATTATTATTCTACAAAAAAGCCGCCTAAGGCGGCTTTTCTCTACCATGCGAGGGTTATTGCATGGCGATCTTTAAGTCATCAATCAACTCGAAGCTTAACACGAGTGTTTCGTTTAAGTAAGGATCCGGTTGCTCAAAGTCATCTGGCATCTCATCAAGGCTTTCAATCGCCTCCAGCCCCAAGCGCGCGAGGCGTTCATTGGCTCGTTCAAGCGCTTTTTTCTCGTCCGCCTCTTCTTCAGCCTTGCGCTCTGACATGACTAAACTGGTCCAAGTTTTATCTTTTTCAGCTTGGTACTCTGCAGCATCCTCAAGCACATAATTGAATTCAGGATTTTCACCGATAAGCTTATCATTTAACTGTTTGAGTTTTTCAACCAAGCTGGTGTCGACCGCATTCACCTGCTCAAAATCAGCCGAGTCAAGCTGGTTCCAAGGCAGTGCATTTTCGAGCGCACTCTCGCCGAAATCCTCATTATCCATAACAGTTGGGAAAGCAATGTCCGGCACCACGCCGCGCATTTGCGTGCTACCGCCATTGATCCTATAGAACTTGGCTATGGTGTACTGCACACTGCCAATCGGCTTGTCAAAGAAGTCAAAGCGGCGTTGCAGTCCCCGATGTTGCTGGACCGTACCTTTACCATAGGTTTGCTCACCCACGATAAGCGCGCGCTGATAGTCTTGCATCGCCGCCGCAAAAATCTCTGAGGCCGAGGCGCTATAACGGTTGACCATTACCACCAAGGGCCCATCATACTGAATCTCATCATCGCGGTCGCCGTTAACTTCGCGACGACCACTGCCATCGGCTACCTGCACTACAGGCCCCGAGGTAATAAACAGGCCGGTGAGGCGAATCGCTTCTTGCAACGATCCACCACCGTTATTCCGTAAATCCATAATGATGCCTTCAGCACCGGCAGCTTGCGCTTCGTCAATCAGCTTTTGTACGTCGCCACTCACATTATGATAGAAACTAGGCACGCTGATCACTCCGAGCTTACGCCCAGCGTAGGTGCCTTCTTGCATCGATTTCACCTCGAGCTTCGCGGCGCGATCCTCTAGTTTGACCTTATCGCGGACAATGGAAATCACCTCCGGCGTTGCGCTTGCAGTTTGATTTGCTTTTAAAACTTGCAACTGCACCGTGGTACCCTTAGGACCTTTGATGAGCTCGACCACTTCGTCTAGACGCCAGCCAATCACATCGACAAACTCAGCATCATCTTCGTCACCTTGAGCAACTCCAACCACACGGTCTTCGGGTGCGATTTCGCCGGTTTGATCGGCGGGACCACCAGGAACAAGACTACGAATGACAGTGTAATCATATTCCGATTGCAACACGGCACCGATACCCTCGAGTTCGAGGTTCATATTTTGTTCGAAACGCTCAGCATTCGCCGGTGATAAATAACTGGTGTGCGCCTCAACACTGCGTGCAAAAGCATTCATGACAGTTTGAAAGACGTCTTCACTATTCGTTTGCGTCAGGCGCAGTAACGCATTGTTGTAGCGTTTACCAAGAGTTTCAACGATCTCTGGCCATTCTTTACCGGTCATGGCTAAATTTAACGCGTCGAACTTGACCCGTTGCCGCCATAACTCGTCTAACTCAGCTTCACTCGTTGCCCATTCGGCATCTTCACGATCGAAATAATACTTGTCGCCTTCTTTCTCAAAGTCAAAAGGCTGTTCTTCATCAAGCAGCTTGAGTGCATAGGTATAGCGCTCGAAGCTGCGTTCCATAGCCTTTTCAAACACTGTGTAGGCTGGGCTTAATTTGCCTGAGTGAATCATGTCGTCAAACAAATGTTTGTATTCTGCGGCCTGCTCAACATCGGCTTGCAGTAAAAACATTTTGTTGTAGTCGAGCATTTCTAAATAACGTTCAAGGATCTCTTCTGACAGTGCGTTATCAAGTTCCATATTCTTGAAGTGATACCGCGTGAAATAAGTCGTTACCCGCTGACTCACAACAGAGTGTTGTTCTTCTTGAGCTAGTTCAGGTAATTCATCAACTTGATACGCTGGCGGTAAGGCAACTGCAGCCCCAACCAATCCAAGTTGGATGGCAACGACCAGTGAGACTTTCTTGAACATTGTTGTTGGCATTCGACTACTCCTGCTGGGCAACAAAAATCGCTTCGGCTGATACTTTGACAGTCAGTCCGTTATGAAGTTGCACTACTACGTCGTTGCGGTCAAGTTCGACGATTTCACCAGCGATAGGCTTCTGCCCTGCTTTCACTTGAACTTGCTGACCTGGCTTTAACTGTGAACTAGTTACCGCTTGTAACTTTGGTGCTGACTGCTTTATTGACTTACGTGTTGGCGTCGAATTTGGTTTGCTGCGCTTAGTGTCTTTGCGCGGAGCAGCTTTTGTCGGTGCTCGTTTAGCAGCGGCGGGTTTTGCTGCTTTCGCCGCCGCTTTTTTGCGTTCCGCCACCGCAGCCTGCGATTGCTCGAGCGCTTCTGCTGCGTGCGTTTGATGTTCTTCTTCAACTTTAGCAACTGCTTTGCCGTCGAGATCTACCCGTTCGCCACCGACTTTCATCGCACGTAAGTAACGCCAGCTGTTGGTATAGTGACGTAAAGCGGTACGCAAACGTGTTTTACTCACCGCATCATCATCCGCAAGACGCGTTGCGAGATCATCAAAAATACCAATTTTTAATGGTTTCGTATCCCCTTCAACGCTAAAGCAAGCAGGGAATTTTTCTGCTAGATACGCGATGACTTCTTTATTGTTGCTTAGTTTCTTTACTTCACTCATGTTCATCATTTTCCTGCTGACGTGCGTCAGCTAGTTGCTCTTCAATATAGGTGTACATTTCATCGCTATCGAGATCGAGGAGTTCCGGGTTCTCAATCCAGTCAAATAACGTGCGCCGCACGACTTCTTCAAGGGTTTCCAGAGTATCATCTTCTGCAGCCAAACTGTGAATGTAATGAAGCATTTCATTCAATTGATCAACCGCGACTTCTGCCTCATGTTCGAAGAAAGCCATATCTTGATAACTGACTAAATACGCATGGATATCAAACTCGCTATACATGCAGTTAGTTCCAGTTTAAGGTTTCGATAAATCTTCCCAAGCGGGTTAAACCAGCTGCATCCTCTGTGCTAAAACGCCCGACTGACGGACTGTCTAAGTCAAAAACGCCGACAACGCGATCCGCGACAATTAAGGGTACCACTACCTCAGAATTGGATGCGCTATCACAGGCAATATGCCCAGGAAACTCATGAACATCGATGACGCGCTGCGTTTCACGCGTTGTCGCGGCGGTACCACAGACGCCTTTGCCAAACGCAATGCGCAGGCAAGCGACTTTGCCTTGAAACGGCCCTAATACCAGCGTTTCTGGCGCGCGCGTAAGATAAAATCCCACCCAATTCACGTCATCAAGTGCTTCGTAAACCAAGGCAGATAAATTACTTAGGTTTGCAATAAGATCTGGTTCCCCAGCGGTGATTGCCTCGGCTTGCGCCAACAACAAATCATAATCAGTAGCTGTCGCCATATTACTTGGAGTCTTCTTGGTTAAGGGAGAAACTGGCGATACGTTCGCCTTTTGGTGTCGCAGCGGCATCACGCATTTCACGTTTGCTGCGGGTCACGAGCAGTCCATCAGCACCTACACGGAAAGGTTCATCTGACGGACAATATTTGGCTTGATAGGCCATCACAAGTTGAATGGTATCTTCTTTTTGCCGTTCACTGAGGGCGACGCCATCAGGCCAACGACCTATTTCCACCGCGGAAACTAAGCGTTCAAAAGTTTCAGGTGTGATACTGGCAAGTAAGTCTTCAAACTGCATTAACGGCTCCGTTTCACCATTAAAATACGTACGCGATTGACGATAAACCACACCAAACCAAGCGCCATGGCACCATAGCTAACAGCTGCTTGCCAACTTTCTGGATGTGGCTGCTCGAGAAAACTGTAAGCAAAACCTGCAATGGCTACCAGCAGTGCCAACATAGATTGTCCTAACATTTTTTCTTTACGGCGCTGCAGAGCTCGTTGTTGTGCTTCTTCAAGTTCATCCGCTGAACGCCCAGCAAACTGAAAATCGCAATGCGGGCAGACTTCAGCACGGCTCGATACGCGCTTGTTACATGAGGGGCATTGAATAATTGCCATGAGGGCCTCTTTTGACTACATCAGACTAAGCAATATAAGGGTTTCAGGGTGAAATTCAAGTGTAGAAACAAGGCTACAAAGTAAAGTGCCCGCAATGACTGCGGGCACTTAAATGAGAACCAACAATTCATGACAACAAAATTATTGTTCTTGTTTCTTTTTCGCCTGTTCAGCATCAAAGTCTTGCCAGTAGGCTTTGACTGTGTCCTTCATTTCGCGTCGCAATAGCATGATGCCGAGCAAGTTGGGCAAGGTCATGAGCACGATCGCTACATAGGACAAGGTCCATACCAAAGTTGTATCGGCAAATGAAGCAACAAAGAAACCTGCAACGTAAATGATTCGGTACGGCATGACACCGCGTTGACCGAACAAATAAACCACTGCACGGTCGCCATAGTAAGACCAAGCGATAGCCGTTGAGAAAGCAAATAACATTAAACTGATAGGCACAATGTATTCACCAGCAGCACCAAAGAAACCGTTGGCAAAAGCAATTGACGTAAGTGCCGCGGAGTGCACCAAGCTATCGCCCATAATGACAATGTCTTGTTTCATCATGCGCCCGTTTTCAATCCGTAATGTACCTGTGTAAGGGTCTTCTCCAGCGACGATAAAGCGCACGTTCTCTGCTACAGAGCGAGCGTGTAGCATCGTGTACCCATTACTGACAGGTTCACCATTTTGCACCTCGATCGTACCGCTATATTTTTCGATACTATTTTCGTCGGTGTCGTTCAAATAGTGATAGAGCGCAGTACGGTCAGCTTCTGTGCGATCATCATAGTTGCCAGCGATGATTTCTAAATCGGCTTTTTCGAAAGTATTGGTGTGCTTCTCGCTCCAAACGCCAGAAGACAAAATCACCAATGCCGTCAACGTACAAATAACGATCGTATCGATGAAGGGTTCGAGGATCGAAACCATGCCTTCTGAAACCGGTTCATCGGCGCGTGCTGATGCGTGCGCGATGGGCGCTGAACCTTGACCTGCCTCGTTCGAGAACAAGCCGCGGTTAACCCCACGGTTAAAGGCGTAGGCGAAGGTAGCACCCAAGAAGCCACCAGTGGCTGCAGAACCACTAAAGGCATTGGTGAAAATCGCGGAAATTGAAGGACCAATATTTTCGATATTGAATAGAATGACGCTCAATGCACCTAAAATATAAAGTGCGCCCATAATTGGCACGATTTTAGAAGTCACCGCAGCAATACGTTTAATGCCACCGATAATCACCATTGCTAGCAAGATAGCAAGCACGCCACCAGTGAGCATTGGATCAAAGCCGAAGCTCATTTCCATACTCTGTGCAATGTTGTTAATCTGCGGCATGTTACCGGTGCCGAACGAGCTAATGATGGTCGCAACTGCAAAGATGACTGCCAACCACTTCATATTCAAGCGGCGATCCATGTAATACATAGGGCCACCCGCCATGGTGCCATCTTCGGTTTTGACGCGATATTTATGCGATAAAGTCACTTCGACGAATTTAGTGGTCATGCCCAAGAATGCAGTTACCCACATCCAGAAGATCGCCGCGGGTCCACCTAAAAAGATCGCCAGCGCAACACCACCAATATTACCCGTACCGACGGTGCCAGAAAGTGCGGTAGAAAGGGCTTGGAAGTGACTGGTGTCACCTTGCGCGCCCTTTTTATCGAATTTCCCCGTGACAACTTTCCAGGCATGACCGAAAAAACGGACTTGCGGAAAACCTAAATACAACGTGAAGAAAATACCGACACCCAACAGGATGTATGGGAAGTAAGCTGCCGAACCAAGATAGCTATCAAGCAGCAAAAGAAAGTTATTAATGGCTTCCAAGGTGTCCCCCTTGCGAATTGTAATTGTTATTTATTGTCGTTATTACGTACTTAAGCTAACTTGCGCGCGTTAAACGCGCAAGTCATTAGCAACAGCATAGACTGCACTGACTACATCTGCACCTAATTGTGCACTGCGATTCGCCGACCAACCGAAGTCTGCATCTGGCAGGTTCGCATTATCTTTGAAAGGCATCTCTAATGTGAAGGCTAAACAGTCGAAACGCTCTGCAACTGCGTTACTTGCCACCGTAAGATTCGCTTCGCCTGGTTTGTCCACCTCGTAGCCAAACTCAGTTTGGAACTCTGGCGTGATGGCAAGCAGCGTTGCTTTGAATTTTTCAGCAAGTTTGTCATGGCGCTCGTTATAACAAGGCACACCTTCACAACCGGCAAGGAAGTTGTACGGTAGGTTTTCGTCACCGTGAATGTCGAGATATAAATCAACGCCAGTTTCTTGCATCGCGTTGAGGACATGAAACACCTCAGGGCTGCGTTCGAGCGAAGGTGCTTGCCACTCGCGATTGAGGTTGACCCCCACCGCATTGGTGCGTAAGTGGCCTCGGACACTGCCATCTGGGTTCATGTTAGGAACCACATAAAAGACGTTATCTTGCAGCAATTTACGCACTGCGCCATCTTCATCATCGAGTAAACGTCCTAACATGCCTTCGATAAACCATTCTGCCATTGATTCACCTGGATGCTGGCGTGCGGTGACCCAAATCTTTTGTTTGCTTTCATCGGGTTCACCAATGACTAACAGGTTCAAATCACGACCATCAAGCGTTTGTCCCAGCAACACATGTTCAACTAAGCTAGATTGTTGTGCCCAATGGATTAAATCTTGATGACGCTCATAGGAATACGGCGTGAAATAAGCAAAGTAGACACTTTCTTGCTCCAACGTATGACGAATCGTAAGGGTTTTACCGTCATAGCTCGTGGGTACGCGAAACCAAGTTTCACGGTCATATGAAGCAACCGCTGAGTAATCTTGCCAACCATCCGGATAGGCAGACCCTGAGGCATTGGTAATGTTCATTACATGTTCAGTGCCTAGTTCGCCATAGAGTTTAAAATGAAACCACTGATAAAAATCGGACTGGTGGTCTTGGCGAATTTTAAGTTCGATGGCAGCAGGATCTTCAGCCTTCACGACTTCGATATTGCCACTGTCAAATTGTGCAGTAATTAACATGTTGTAATCCTTTCATTCGAGAAAACAAAAGCGCCGATTGGCGCTTTTGTTGTGATTGAAAAAGTCTTATTTAGGCAAATTGGTGAGTTCTTGCCCTGCCATCTTTTCAGCAACGCGAATCACCTGACAGCTGTAACCGAACTCATTGTCGTACCAAACATAAAGTACGGCACGATCTTCATCAACGATGGTTGCTTGTGAGTCAACCACACCTGCGTAACGTGAACCTACCAAGTCGGTAGATACGATTTCGGTTGAAGCAGTGAAATCAATCTGTGCTTGCAAATCTGAGTGCAGAGCTTGGTCACGCAAGAAAGCATTGATTTCATCCTTGCTGGTGGCCTTTTGCAGATTCAAATTCATGATCGCCATTGACACGTTCGGCGTTGGCACGCGAATAGCGTTGCCCGTCAATTTACCAGCTAGCTCTGGCAAAGCTTTGGCTACTGCTTTTGCCGCACCAGTTGAGGTCAAGACCATATTCAGCGGCGCAGAACGGCCACGACGTTCAGCTTTGTGATAGTTATCGATGAGATTTTGGTCGTTGGTGTACGAGTGTACGGTTTCAACGTGACCGTTGCGGATACCATAATGATCGTTGATGACCTTTAACACTGGCGTGATGGCGTTAGTAGTGCAACTTGCGGCACTGACAATCAAGTCCTCTGGTGCGATATCTTGATGGTTGACACCGTACACGATATTTTTGATGGCACCTTTTGAGGGAGCCGTCAGCAATACTTTCTTGACGCCTTTTGACTTCAAGTGCAGCCCTAAACCATCTTCGTCTTTCCAAATACCTGTGTTGTCGATAACAATGGCATCGTTGATCCCATATTGCGTGTAATCGACTTGATCAGGACCATCGGAATAAATAACTTTGATGCTGGTGCCATTAGCTTTAATCGCACAATTCTCATGATCAACAGTGATGGAGCCATTGAATGGGCCATGAATCGAATCACGGCGTAACAGGCTTGCCCGTTTCTCCAGATCACCGTCGCGACCACCGCGCACCACGATCGCGCGCAATCGCATTTTGTTATTGCTACCGTTACGCTCAATCAATAAACGCGCTAGCAAGCGGCCAATGCGACCGAAGCCGTAAAGCACTACATCAGTGGTTGGAATTTCATCAACCTTGTCGATGATTTCCACCAACTCTGTTTTTAGGTAATCTTCGATGGAAGCACCCTTGCCGGCGTCTTTGTGCAGGTAATTGAAAGCCAATTTACCCAAGTCAATGCGCGCCGGTGCAAGTTTCATTTTGCTGATGGCCTCAATGAACGGGAAGCTCTCACGCAAGCGTAGCTTCACACCTTCATGCCGGCGGATCAGACGATGCGCTTTGATGATGTTGATGGTATCAACGTTTAACAGTGAACGGCCATAGACCAAAATTTCAACACCGTAGTTACGATACAGACGGCCTAAAATAGGTTGCATCATTTCAGCGTATTCCTGGCGTTCCTGCCAGCTTTGAAGCGTCAGATCCTGCTGTTGGTCACTCATGCGATTACCTTTGCGTTACTTTGCGTTAAAGAGGAAAACAGTTAAACGGAAAAAATCGAGCGCTATTGTACTGAAAACACCTTCGAAGTACCAGAAAGTGTCGACCGCATTTCTCAGCGTGCTACAATTCGCGACACAAAATATTGCAGTCATTGTCTTGCTGTCCAAAGGAGCTCCTTATGTTACGCCGTACCAAAATAGTTACAACGCTTGGCCCCGCTACTGATAATCCAGCCACTTTAGAGGCCCTGATTAAAGCTGGCGCAAACGTGGTGCGGTTGAACTTCTCCCATGGCAAAGCGGATGACCACAAACAACGGGCGAAGTTGGTGCGTGACATTTGTGCGCGACTCGGGACTCACGTGGCGATTTTAGGTGACTTGCAAGGCCCTAAAATTCGCGTTGCAAAGTTTGTCCATGACCATGTCACGCTTGACGAAGGCGACACCTTTACCCTCGACGCGGCAATGGCAAGCGATGCCGGCACTGGACAAGCGGTAGGTATTGATTACAAAGAACTGCCACAAGATGTTAAGCCTGAAGATATCTTACTCTTAGACGACGGGCGGGTTCGGCTCAAAGTAGACCGCGTTGAAGGCTCAAAGGTCATTACCACCGTGATTGTTGGCGGTAAGCTATCAAATAATAAAGGCATCAACCGTCTCGGTGGTGGTCTCTCAGCGGCGGCATTGACTGAAAAAGATTACCAAGATATCAAACTCGCCGCGGAAATCGGCGTTGATTATCTTGCCGTGTCGTTCCCGCGATCAAGTGCCGATATGCATGAAGCACGCCGACTGTTACGCGCTGCCAACGGCACCGGCATGTTATGTGCAAAAATCGAACGGGCTGAAGCTGTTGCAACTGATGCTGCGCTGGACGATATCATTCGCGCTTCTGAAGCGGTCATGGTCGCGCGCGGTGATCTAGGTGTTGAAATCGGCGATGCTCAGTTGGTCGGTAAACAGAAACTCATCATTAAACGCGCCCGTCAGCTCAATAAGGTTGTGATCACGGCAACACAAATGATGGAAACCATGATCGAAAACCCAATGCCAACCCGTGCAGAAGTGATGGATGTGGCGAACGCAGTGCTAGATGGCACAGACGCAGTGATGCTCTCAGCCGAAACCGCAGCCGGTAAATATCCGGTAGCGACCGTCAAAGCCATGGCCGAGATTTGTCTGGGTGCTGAAACTCATCCTTCTGCCCGCCTAGACAACAGCGAACTCGAAGAAACCTTTACCAATACGCAAGAAGCGACCGCAATCACCGCGATGTATGCTGCGACGCATTTATCAGGCGTAAAAGCTATCATCGCCTTAACCGAGTCTGGCACCACTGCCAAACTGATGTCACGTATTCATACCATTTTGCCAATTTTCTCACTATCGCGTCACCCAGACAGCCGCAATCGTTGTGCATTGTACCGAGGGGTTTACCCTATCGCGTTTGATTCGACCAAAAGCAAGCCAGAAGCCTTGATTCGCGATGCGATTAACGAGATTAAAGCACGCGGTCACGTTGTTCCGGGAGATTTGGTGATCTTGACCCACGGCGATGTAATGGAAACTGTTGGTTCGACCAACACTTGTAAGATTATCGAAGTCCGTTAGTCAGCGTAGTCTTTATGAATATCCGTAACAAGTTCGCGGTAATCGGCGAGCTTGTTACGGACTTTACGTTTTTGCTCAACACTCATTGTTGCGTAAATGGCAACGAAGAATTCGATGGTTAGCGCACGATTATAGTCACTACTCTGCTGTAACTCTTCACTGCGGAATTGTTCAGGATTGGTAATCAGTTGTTCTAGTGAGGCCGAAAAGTCCTCTGCACTTGGGTTCTTAATGGTGCGCTCAAAACTATCTAGCCATTGCATTTGGTAGCGATGCCATAACTCATCATTGCGTTCGCGCTGTTCCATCCAACGGTGCAACAAACGCTCCTGTTCCGGCGCTAACCTTCCGAGCCACTCTTCAGCACGATCAATGGTTCTCTGAAACCTTTCACGTTGCCTTTTACGCGGCTCTTGCGCGAGCTCTTCCACTCTTTCTTCAGTAATTTGTTCCCGCATTTTAGTGATAAATTGAGCACGCTGTGCAGCGCTGAGCTGCGGCAAATAACGTTGGGCGTACGGCTCAATTTCAAGACGAATGGTGTGCCAGAACCGATAAGCATCGTCAGCAAATTGGTTTAGCTGCTGCGCATCGATTCGATCGTTTTCAACCGCGTTGATCAGTTCAGTCAAGAAATCGGCATATGCGGGCATCTGTGTTTGTGCATGCCATTGGTGTAACGCATCGATACTGGCTGAAACATCTCCCGCTAGCGGGTCATCAAGGTCAACGTACTTGCCAAGTTGATATTCGAGGTAGGTGTCAGCGAAGCGATAGCCAAACTGGGTTGAACAGCCGCTGAACAGAAGTGTGACAACGATGATTGTTAGCAGTTTAAGACTTACCGTGCGCATCGTTATCAACACCCCTTGAGTGGTTAGGAATTAAGAATCAACTTTTTGATCCTTTCCTTGTAGCTACGACTGACTTTTAGTTCTTTGCCATTTTTCAGAATGATGTGGTACTCACCATTTTGCCGGCTACAGAGTTTTTCGATCTGGTCTAAATTCACAATTGCCGAACGATGAATACGTTGGAACCGCGTCGGATTTAACTCATCTTCCAATTCTTTCATAGTACGACGCAAAATATGCGTTTCGTTGTCCGCGTGAATACACATATAATCACCCGCAGCATCAATCCATTCGATTGACTGTATCGCTACGCGCGTGATCTCGCCACTTTCTTTAATCGCAATGTGCTCGGGATAACGTGCAGCGCCAAAGTCTTGGTCATCAGCGAGCTTTTTCAGAATAGCCTCGCAATCTTCACCGGTGGCATCCGCCAACAAATTAAGCATACGTTGCTGTTGCTGATTACGTTCACGCTGGGCCAGATTTTTCTCAACACGATGCAAAGTTTGCGCCAGACGCTCGTGGTCCACTGGCTTTAGCAGATAGTCGATGGCGCGCACTTCAAACGCTTTGATGGCGTACTGGTCATAAGCGGTGACAAATACCACGATCGGTAAGGGAACGCCGCGCGCTTGAACTTCTCGCATGAGCTCAAAGCCATTCATGCCGGGCATTTGAATGTCGAGGAATACCAGATCAGGTTGCAACTCGACGATCTTCTCGAGTGCTTGTCGAGCGTTTGGACACTCTTCGAGTAGTTCAACTTGTGGAAACTCTTGCAAACGCACAGCAAGACCACGCCGTGCGAGGGATTCATCGTCGACAATTAGGGTACGAATGTGTTGACTCATTTAGCCTCAACCTGTTCAAAAGGTATGCGAATCTCAATACGCATGCCATGCGGTTTGTTAGTAGATAATGTAAATGAGTAACTCTTCCCATACAAGGCTTGTAATCGGTCACGAGTATTTGCAAGACCCACACCGCCGGCTTTTTGTAATAATTTCTCTGGCTCGGCGCAGCCTGGACCGTTATCAGAAATAACCAGAACGAGATCATCGGCTTCGCGTGTGGCTTGAATGGCAATCACCCCACCGTCTTCAAGTTTAGCGATCGCATATTTAATTGAGTTCTCTATTAATGGCTGTAAAAACAGACTCGGAACCATTGCTTTTTCGGCTTCAGCGGTAATATCAATTGCAACTTGTAAGCGCTCATCAAAACGCACTTTCTCGATATCGAGATAAAGCATCAATGCATCAATTTCGCGTTGCAATGGAATTTTCTTAATCGGCTCGTTATCAAGTGAGAAGCGCAAAAAAGAACTCAACTTGGTCATCATACGATTCGCGAGATCATTCTCTTTGATCAAGATCAGTGTGGAAATCGCATTTAAGGTGTTAAACAGAAAGTGCGGGTTAAGCTGATAACGTAGCATTTTCAGTTGCGCCTGATGCGCCATCGACGTTGCCATCAAGGCTTTTTGTTTTTCGTCTTGCAGCATCTGATAGTATTTGATACCAAAGTACAGGCCACTCCAACTCAGCATGATGTAGAACTTGGCGAGTGCATTCTTAAAATAGAACCAGTTACTCTCTGGACGGAAGCCAAATTTATAGACTTCCCAATAAGTAGCGTTATCAATGACCGCCCAAATACTAGCGCTAACATAAGATGCGCCTAAGACAACAACGATGAGCAGCCAGGGCGGGCGTTCCCAAATACGGCGATACAAATAGCGCAATGGAACGGTTAACAGAAAACCTGCATAAGCGCCCAGCAGTATGATCAGCACATACACGGCACGCATTTCGTGCATCAGTGAACCAATATAGTGAACGAGCGCATAGCCAAACCAGCCTGCGGCTTGGAGAACCCAGAAAAAACGGTTGCGGTCGTCTAGTAATGTCTGCCAACGTGCGATCATAGTGACTCAAATCTTGTTCATAACACGTTGATTATACCTTTTACCATGAGGAATGTGCCGCTCATTTATCGCATTCAGCCCACTGTATAGCTTGTTCAACGCATGCTAAGATGCAGCTCATTGCAGTTCGACTCCGAGGTTCCAGTGTTACATTACGACGTCACGCCGATCGATCCTAAAGGACATCAATTCGCAGTTCAACTCAGCATTCCCGCGACCGACGCAGACTTCATCGAACTCTCGATGCCGGCCTGGATCCCAGGTAGTTACATGATTCGCGACTTTGCCCGCAACGTGCTCGATTTACGTGCCGAAGCGGATGGAACTGAACTGGCGGTGACCGTTGTTGATAAGCAAACATGGCGTATTCAGAGCCATGGGCAAGCCGTTACAGTTGATTATCTTGTTTATGCCTTCGATCTAAGCGTGCGCAGCGCCTATCTTGATCAGCTTTGGGGCTTTTTCAATAATAGTAGTCTCTGTTTCAGTGTTAGAGGCTTTGAACAAGAGCCGCACGCACTGGCGATTAACCTGTCAAGCGAAACACCGAACTGGCGCATTGCAACCGGTATGCCACGCATCAAGGGTGAGCGATACGGCAGTGGAGAGTTTCAAGCAGACTCCTACGAAGCATTGATCGATTATCCGGTTTTGCTAGGTGAATTAGCGATCCATGAGTTTATCGCTGGTGGAGTTAAACATGCCTTTGTCACTGCCGGTCGCCAGTATGCGGATTTCGACCGAATTTGTGGTGATCTAGCGAAAATTTGTGAGCAGCAAATTGGCCAATTTGATAAACAAGTGCCCTTCGACGAGTATTTGTTCTTAACCATGGTGGTTGGCAAAGGCTTTGGTGGTCTAGAACATCGCAATTCAACCGCACTCCTTTGTAGTCGTCGCGACTTGGTGAGCCCAAAAACCCGCGCGGCCATTGATACGGATTATCGCACCTTTTTAAGTTTATGTAGTCACGAGTACTTTCACAGTTGGAACGTGAAGACACTGAAGCCTAAAGAGTTTTTACCTTACGATTTACAGGCCGAACAATACACGCGACAGCTTTGGTTTTACGAAGGTGTGACCTCTTATTTTGACGATTTTGTATTACACCAAGCAGGCTTAATCGATGCCAATACCTATCTCGGCCTGTTAGGTGACACTCTAGCCCGTGTGCGACGCGGCGTTGGCTTGGACCGACACAGCGTCGGCGATTCAAGTATGCAGGCTTGGAATCGGTTTTATAAACAAGACGAGAACGCGCCAAACGCAGTGGTTAGTTACTACGCCAAGGGCGCTTTGATAGCTTTGTGTATCGATTTACTGCTGCGTAAAGAAAGCGTGGGTAAGGTTACTCTCGGTCAGTGTTTAAGTGAGTTTTGGCGTGAGTTTGGCGCAACGCTCAAAGGCACTTCGGAAAATGACTTTGCTGACTTTGTCCAACAACGCTACCAAATTCATTTACACGCATTTATCGAGCGTGCTGTGAACCAACGTGAAAGCCTACCGACCTTGCAGCTTTTGCAAGAATTTGGCGTGAGTTGTGAGCAGAGTCCCGCGCAAGATGACAACACCATCGGTGGACGTGCGGCAGCACAACCTCTGCCGGTCGCTTTGGGGGCGAAATTTAAAGGTACCGCGTATGGTTTAGAGTTGCAGAACCTTTATGCCGATGAAGCGGCAATGCTTGCTGGTTTAAGTGCGCAAGACCGCCTGATTGCCATCGATTTCTTACAAGTAACCGATGCCAATATGCGGGAAATTTTTGAACGTTATCAGCCGGGTGATACGGTAACGGTGCACGCTTTTCGACGTGATGAGCTGTTGCAACTGCAACTTACTTGGCAAGCACCTAAGCGTAACAACTACGTACTGAAAGTCACTGATGCAACACTCGCAAACCAGTGGTTACGATTGGCCTAATAGCGCACTTACTAAAAGTGCTCTAACACCAACGCTGGATCCAGACGGACGTCGCGCCAGTTGACGCGCCAATCAAGGTGCGGCCCAGTCGCGCGTCCGGTTGCACCAATGGCACCAATGACTTGCCCTTGTTCGAGGCTGTCACCAACTTCGACATCTACCCGACTTAAATGAATATAAGTCGTAGAAATACCTAAGCCATGATCGACAATGATTGTCCCACCGGAATAGAACAGGTCAGCATCGGCGAAGACGACTTCGCCCGGCCATACGACTTTCACTGGCGTGCCGGTAGGCGCCGCAACATCTAGGCCAAAGTGCGGGTTGCGCGGTTCACCATTGAAAATGCGTTGGCTGCCGTACACACCACTGATGCGCCCTTGTGCGGGTTCGATCACCGGTTGCAGAAAATCGGTGCGTTGTGACAGCGTTTGCCGCGCCTGCCATACCGCTGCAGCCTCTTTGCGCGCTCTGGCGACTTGTTCCGGATCTGGCGTTACCGTGCGCTGTGGCACTCCTTCGACCCGATCAATCTGGTATTCACGTGGTTGTAATTCAATAGATTGTTTGACGACCTTACCGGTATCGAGGGTAATTTCCAACTCTTGCGTGCCGCTAGCATCACGATCAAAACCAAACACGACATAACCGTCGGGGTGCACCGTCAAAGCTTCGCCATTGAGCGATACCTGGGCAGTTGGCTCGGTTTTACCAATCATCAAAGCCCCCGCCGTACGCGCGCCCTTCAATTCAATGAGCTCAGCTGCACTCGCCGTGACTGTAGCTGTGCCTGGCAACACCAGTAGCGCCACCGTAAAAAGCGTCTTAAGCATAAGCAATTGCTCCCTTGCCAACGCCTTCAAAAGCCTTGACTTGCACAGTGTTTGCCGCCGGACGTTGCACTCGAATAGCATCCGCCAAATGCGTCGCGATACATTCAACCGTTGAGTCAGTCGCAATCAAATCATTTTCTGGTAATGGCACAATCAGCTCAAACAAACCTTGGTCGGCAGTGTAGCTATAACCAATATGTGTCGTTTCACTTAAGTCGGCAGCTGCAGCAGAGCGTTGTAAATTGGCTAAAGCTGCGACGTCCTCTTGCGAGCCTAAATAAATGTCACGCCAACGTTCGGCCCAAATTTGTTCCAGCGCCAGATCACGTTGACCATCAATAAAGATCTGCAGTCGTGAGCGATGGCCGTGGGCAATGCGCTGGCAATTACCATCATGTTTCTTCAAACCATGCGTGTAATGATAATAAGCGTCGTCAATCTGTTCGCTGCGCAGCTGCACTTCAAGACCTTCAATGTTGCCTGGCAATTCGCGTTTAATAACCGCGCGCAGATAGGCATTAACCGAGCTCATATCAACGCGATCGGCGTCAATAAATGCGTAGGCATCAGCGGGACAAAATAAGTGAATAGAGCGCTGCTGAGGACGCAAGAAATCGACCCAATAACTATTCTCGTCGTCGGCGTGGGTCACCTTGGTAAACGGATGTTCCGCGGGTACCGCTAGTTTATGATCAACGGCATCATCGATAATGCGTTTGATCTGCTTTTTCACGCGACCAAAATCAAGCACCATCGACTGCTCGTTCAAGCTTCCGTCAAGAATGATATCAACGATCCAACTCTCCCCCACAATGCCACGCTCTGGGCATAAGTAAGAGAAATCAATTACGGTTAGATCATTTACAAATAACTGCATAATACGCTCAAACACCTATCACTTAATTAAGGCTAGTATAATACCAGTTTCAACGGCCAAGCAGAACTTGAATTACCTGCCACCAGTCGAGCAATAATTTACCGCAAAGGAACAGTAAAAGCGCGCCCATCACCCTATCAATCCAATGTCCGTAGCGCCAAATCCGATCGTAAAAAGCCGGAATCGTGAATGCACTCGCTAAAAAAGCAAACCAAGCGGCAGTGGCAATTGCCATATAAAGCCCGTAACCGGCTTTAATCCAAGTGGGTGTTGTGGGTTGAATAATGGTCACGAACAAGGTCATAAAAAACAACGTAGCTTTGACGTTCAAGCCATTGGTGATGAAACCCACCCGAAAGGCTTTGCCACGACTGAGTTGTCCCGCCGCATGAGCTGATTCAGGACGCTGACCATTGGGTTTCGCTTGAATCGCCTGCCAACCGATCCAGCCCAGATAGAGTGCGCCTAACAGAAGTAACGTTGCGTACACCCATTGATAACGGTGAATGATCAAAGTTACGCCCAACAGTGAATAGGCAACGTGTACGAGAATACCCACGCCAATGCCGAGTGCTACCCAACGTCCGACTCTACGGCCATAGGCGAGACTGTAGCGCGCCGTTACCGCAAAATCGGGTCCCGGCGAGGCAACTGCGAGAAAATGCAGAATCGCTATTTCGAGAAATTCTTGTAAATACATTGATTAAAGGCTCATCATTAGTTTTAATTTATGCAATATGTATTAACAAAACCGCAGGGTTTCGAGGGTTTATGTTGAAAGACTACTCACTGAATGCGCTACGGGTGTTCGCACTCGCCGCCAACGCTACTTCGTTTAAACACGCGGCGCAGCAACTGGGGCTATCGCAATCGGCAGTGACGCGCCACATTCAAACACTGGAGGACCAACTCGGTACCTCGTTATTTCATCGCGATAACCGTGTTTACGCCTTGACGCCTGCAGGTCGCGTGTTAGCGCGTCAGTTGCTGCCATTATTTCAGCAAATGCAGCACGCCGTCCAGCAAACTCAGTTGTGTGGCGACGAAGAACTTACGACCTTGCGCATTATGGTGCCCGATAGCCTGTTGCGATTTTGGTTAGCCCAACGCCTCACTGATTTCAATGCGTTGTATCCTCACATCCGCTTGCACGTGTTGACCTTTGCCGATGTTTACGGTGCAAGTATGGATGCTCAAGCGCAACAAGACTTACAACAAGGCACGGTTGATGTGCTAGTGAGCGCCGGTAAAGTGAAAGATCGCACGCTGAAACAACAGCGTCTATATACGCCCAAATTCGTACCCGTAGCGCACCCGCAAAGCTACGATGCCGCGATTTTAACTTGGTTCGTCGCCACTGACAGTTCACTGTGGAAACGCGCACAAGGAAAATTGTCGCACGACAGTAAACAGGCCGCAGCACAAAATGCCAGTAGCAGCAATTTAGCCATTGATCTGGTCAGCGCTTTGCCTGGCTTCGCCCTCGCCGATCAACTTTGGCTCGAACACCCACAACTGCAACAACTGCAACGGAGTGCGGACGTAACCATTGATGCCGACACTGCTTTGTACGTGAGTTACAAACAAAGCACCCATCATCCAGTGTCTGTCGTGGCATTTAGTAAGTGGCTAGCGAGCCGCATTGAGCATGCACTGCCAAAGAGCTAGAGCTTCGTGCTAACTTGGCAAGCGCCGCGCGTTCAGCCAAGCTAACACCAGCAAAGCAGCGAAGCTGAGCAACATCCATTGTGGTGCGATTTGCCAGTCGATCATCAAACCCATTAAAAATGGCGATAGCCCAGTGGAAAAGACCATTAGCGCATGAACTAAGGCGCGTACTGTACCTAATTGCTTAGTGCCATAAATTTCGGCCCACAGCGAACCGGAAATCGCTGAATTAATACCTGCACTGATACCGGCCAGCGCTAAATACAGCCACCAACTCCATAAGCCAAATCCAAAGCTCAACAACACCACACCTAGCGCGAGTGGGATAATGTTCAATCCGATCAGTTTGCGTGAGCCTATGGTATCAATCCAGTCACCGGCAAATACACTCATAGTGACCCGCGTAAGCGAAAATGCAGCTATAGCAGTCGCCGTGCCGGCTGGCGACCAAACAAATTGATCGGCAAGCCAAAATTGATTAAGAATCACCGCTGTGAAGACAAAAGGTAAGCCCAGTAAAGCCGGCAGTACCTGCCAAAACTTTGCATCACGCAGTAGGTCACGTTGGCGCAGCGTTGGTTCTATGACAGTTTGTGAGGTCGGCTCTGCTGCGGAGGTCTCAGTTGGCTTTGCGCCCTGTAGATAAACCATCAAGGGTAGTGCGAGTAATAAACTCACAGCAACGCCCCACCAGACTGCTTGCCAACCCAAAAACGCCAGTAAACTGATGATCAGTAATGGCAATATAAGTTCGGCTAATGGAAAGCCCATGCCTGCAAAAGCAACTGCTTTACCGCGTTGAGCACTAAAGTATCGGCCCATACTGGTCATGGCGATATGCCCCATAAAGCCCTGACCAAACAAGCGCAAGCCAGCGAGTGCGACGCAAAGTACGATTACATGAATATTCCAAGTAATGAGTGCTGCGGCGAGCGCAAACCCGAAAAAGGCAAAAGCGGTAAATGTACCGAGACTCACAGTATCAATGCGTTTACCTATGCGCATCAATAGAAAACCGCCAGCAAAAGTTGCTCCAGCATAGATCGCACCATAACTGCTGTAGCTAAGCTGGTACGCATCGATGAACGTATCGGTAAACAACGCTAAGAAAAACGTTTGGCCGAAGCTTGAGAAAAACGTGGCTAAAAATCCAAACATCAAAAAGCGCGGATATTGCGCCAACATCTTGAAGTACTGCTGGATAATCATGGTGTTTTATTGCCTAGGTGCTTGTGGTGGATAACGCTCCGCTAAACTGATGCTATCGCCGGTGTGGGTCACTACGCGCGCATGGCGACGATTCAACTGTCGTGGATCTGAAACACCACACGAATGCGCGATGATATTTACGCCATATTCGAGATATTTATGATAATTAGCCACGCGTACTGATTTATCTTCGGGATCGAGTCCACGCTGCAAATCTTTATCATGAGTGGTAATGCCGGTTGGACAGGTATTTTTATTGCATTGCATCGCTTGGATACAACCAAGCGAAAACATAAAGCCACGCGCCGAGACAATAAAGTCAGCGCCAATCGCAAGTGCCCACGCAACGTCCGCTGGCGAAATCTGTTTACCCGAGGCTATCACGCGAATGCGGTCTTTTAAGCCACTTGCGATCAACTTATCGACCAGAATTGGCAAGCTTTCTTGCAGCTTCAAACCAACGTAATCCATCAGCGGTTGTGGCGCAGAGCCAGTGCCGCCATCAGCACTATCAAGAGTTATAAAGTCAGGCGCGTATTCAATACCGCGCCGTTTAATACAATCAATCAGCTCATCAATCCAACCAGGGTCGCCCATGACGAGTTTAATTCCGGCTGGTTTACCGGTGATTTCGCGCATTTTGGCGAGAAAATCTAGTAACTCATCATCCGTTTTGATTTCTGGGTGCCGATTTGGACTAATCGAGTCTTCACCTTCTGGGATGCCACGGATTTCAGCAATCTCTTTGTTGACCTTCAGACCTGGCAAAATACCGCCTTTACCCGGTTTTGCACCTTGGCTCAGCTTTAATTCAAACATCTTAATCAACTGATGTTCGCCGAGCTCTTTGAGACGCAGCTCATTGAGCGAACCGTCTTTATTTCGTACCCCATATTTTGCCGTACCAATTTGAAATACGATGTCGCATTCACCTTCAAGGTGATAAGGGCTTAAACCACCCTCCCCAGTATTCATCCAGCAACCCGCTAATTTTGCGCCTTTCGATAATGCGCGCACCGCTACCGGCGACAATGCGCCATAACTCATGCCAGAGATATGGAAGAACGAAGTCGGCGCATAAGGCGTGCGACAGTAGGGACCGATTTCAACGGGTTCAGGTTGGGTTTTTTCTTCACTTTGCGGTGGATATGGCGCATTAGCGAAAATAATAGTCCCGTTCTTGGTTAAATCACGAGTGGAGCCAAAGGCCAAATTGCGATCAGCATTTTTCGCCGCCCGATACACCCAACTGCGCTGGGCGCGATTAAATGGCATTTCTTCGCGATCCATCGCGAAGAAATACTGCCGGAAAAACTCACCGAGATTTTCAAACACATAGCGAAACCGCCCGATGACCGGAAAATTGCGGCGGATGGTGTGCTTGGTTTGGGTTTTGTCCACAATGTACATCACCACGATACTGACCAAACCTAGGATCAGCAGCAATACGAACAAACCCAAAAGCCATTGCGCAATGACAAGGAGCGTGTCAGCGTTCATCCATGAGTTATTGGTCATGTCGTCTACTCGGTTGCTTCTACATGCTCCTAATCTAGCTTGTTACGTTACTGGCAACAAGCCTAAACCTCGGTAATTTCGGGATGTTTCAATGCACTAAAGACCTCGGCGAACGTGGTCGCTTTGGGGTACAGGCGAACCGATTCTCCGGTCACCTGCAACACCTTGAGCGAACTTACAAAGCCTTGCAGGCCTTCAGCATTTTCAACCAGCACGAAATCCTTACTCACAGCTTGCATGGTGGCTGCAATATCACCGATTTTGGCGTTCACAAAAGCGCGTTCACTAACCACTGGTAATTGAGTGAGAGGCTGCATCAAATGGCGCACCTCTAATTGCGTCCATGGTAATTGCAAAGCACTACAGAGCGCGCCACTGTGACGACTGTGGAGTTCGCGGGTGAGCAACACCCCAGTGAAATTTTTCTGCGCGTCGATGACGCACGCATACCGTAGATTGTGTTTTTGCAGTAGCTCTTCAGCTTCGGGCAAACGCGTTGACTCGGTAATAAGAATGTTTTGTTCGGCTAAGGATTCAAAAACGGATGACGCTGCAGCGTGCCAGCTCAATTTGGCATTAGCAGTTGCGTTCGCTGAGTGCAGTAAACGGGTCGATATTTCGGCTGGATGCCATGAAAGTGCGTGGAAAGAAGCCATGTTCTTTCTCCTCTTCAATTAAGTGATTAAAAAAATGATCAAGACTTAACTGAGAGTTAATGGTGGTGCGCGTGGGTAATGCGCGGTTTTTACTGTTCTGGTAAAGCTCGTTTGATAAAGGCTGATGACCTTTACCGAAATTGTTTTTACGACGATTGAGAGGGAAACTACTATCGTATCGCCGTCTGTATCACTGCTACCGTTATGCGTAGAGGCTACGGCTGGATGTTCTAACGTAGTAGACGTATAGCCGTCATCCAGTGTTACCTTTGCCACCGCGCGTTCAGCGCCGACAAGAACAAGGACTAAGGATGCAATCAGCAGACGAATTAGCACAGCACGATCTCGATTACGTTTTGCTACACAAGAATAGAATTAATATGAGGCTGGATTAACGTTTAGACAAGCGCATTCAACAGATTTATTTGACTGTTGAACCTTTCTATACCAAAAAGTGACGCGATTATACCACAACTATACCAGTTGCATTTTCGCTTCGATCTGAGGATGTTTTGAACGTAACTTATTGATTTAAATGGTGCCCGGGGCCGGACTTGAACCGGCACGCTGTTGCCAGCGAGGGATTTTAAATCCCTTGTGTCTACCAATTTCACCACCCGGGCACATCTTGAGATGCAATACCTGAGGTTCGATGGAGGCGGGTCCCGGAGTCGAACCGAGATCCACGGATTTGCAATCCGCTGCATAGCCATTCTGCCAACCCGCCATCGAGTTTGGAGCGGGAAACGAGATTCGAACTCGCGACCCCAACCTTGGCAAGGTTGTGCTCTACCAGCTGAGCTATTCCCGCGTCCAGTGCCGAGGCATTCTACTGTCTATTTCGTCAAGGTCAACGATTTTTTGCCGTTCACTGGTTTGTTTGCTTATTTTTAATCCACTTGACTTAAATCTGACCATGCAGCGCGCAAATATTCCCACATCGACCAGAGTGTTAGCACAAATGCAATGTACAAGAGCAACGTCGCTAAAACGACCACAAAGGTGTTAGCTTCCCAAATTAAGCCACCGATAGCGACCATTTGCGCGGTCGTTTTGATCTTACCAAGGTTCGAGACTTTGACACTTTCTTGTTTACCAATTTGCGCCATCCATTCGCGCAACGCGGAAACCACCAGTTCACGGCTCACAATTGCCAAGGCCGGCACACTGATCCACCACACCGCATAGGTTTCGACCACTACGATCAAGGATGCCGCAACCATCACTTTGTCGGCAACCGGATCAAGAAACGCCCCGAACTTAGTGAACTGATTAAAGCGACGGGCAATGTAACCATCTAAGCCGTCGGTAATTGCAGCGAGCGCAAACACAAACGCAGCCCAAAACTTTGCATCACTGCCAGGCAGATAATAAATCCCCAAAAACACCGGAATCAGGAGGATTCGGAAGCTAGTGAGCAGGTTTGGAATATTCCACATACGACTTGTGAGTCCTCTATTCGTCACGAAATGCGTGATAGATGGTTTCAGCCAATTCGCGACTGACACCGGGTACCGCAGAAAGTTGTTCAATACTAGCCTGTTTTACCTGTTGTAATCCACCGAGATTTTGCAGAAGTTTTTGCCGGCGCTTAGTCCCAATACCTGGAATGTCCTCTAATTTCGAAGTGCGCCGCACCTTCGCACGCCGCTGCCGATGGCCGGTAATCGCAAAGCGATGGGACTCATCGCGTATATGTTGTACCAAATGCAACGCTGGGGCGTCGGCAGCCAAAGGAATGGTTTCGTGACTGCCAGCCAGAATCAGCGTCTCAAGGCCAGGCTTACGAGATTCTCCTTTAGCGACGCCTATCAGCAAAGGTGCTGGACGCCCTGCTGCATCCTGCCAGCTGGCAAAGTAATTCTCAGCCTGTGAAAGTTGCCCTTTGCCGCCGTCAATGAACAAAATATCGGGTACTGGTGCGAGGTCCTTATCGGCTTGCTGCAACGGATCAAACCGACGTTTCAGTGCTTGCGACATAGCCGCATAGTCATCGCCTGGGGTGATGCCCTTAATATTGAAGCGCCGATAATCACTCTTTTTCGGGCCCTGTTGATCGAACACCACACAGGAGGCGACGGTTTCTTGTCCCATGGTATGACTAATATCGAAACATTCCATGCGCGTTACCGGTCGCCCAAAATCGAGTACATCTTCCAGCGCTTTTACCCGCATGTGCATGGTACTGGCTTGGTTTGCCTTGCTATCGAGCGCATTAAGGGCATTTTTTTGTGCCAGCACTTGGTATTGTCGGCGTTCGCCACGAACATTGTGTGTCATCCGAATTTTTTGCGCGAGCGCCTGCTCCAGTGTCTGTAATTCTTGTTCTGGATCAAGTACCTGTGCTGCATTTTGCTCAGGAAGAATGATCTCTCGTGGTAGCTGTCGCTCGACTTGATCATTCAAATAAAACTGCAACAAAAATGCGAGTAGTACTTCGCTGTCTTCAGTGTTGCTCGGAACTTTCGGGAAATAACTGCGGCTGCCCTGCACTGCGCCGCCGCGCACAAACAACAGGTGAACTGCAGCAATGCCGCCTTGGCGCGCATAACCAATCACATCAAGCTCTTGTTGATTACCAGTCACCGCATTACGCTCTTGCACTTGCCGTAAAGCTGCGATTTGGTCGCGATAACGCGCTGCACGTTCAAACTCTAACGCTTCCGACGCCGTATCCATTTTGTCGACCAATTGGTCGATGACTTCTTGGTTTTTTCCTTGCAGGAAGCTCTTTGCGAGTTCTACCTGCTCAGTGTACTCCTCGTCGCTACAATAACCTTTAACGCAAGGCGCTAAGCAACGATTGAGCTGGTACTGCAAGCAAGGTCGGCTGCGCGCCCGGTAATAGGTATCTTCGCACTGACGCACAGGGAATAGCTTCTGCAGTAACCGCAAACTATTACGCACAGCCACTCCATTAGGGAAGGGACCAAAATAACGACCTTTTTCACGACGTGTACCACGATGAAACGCTAGCCGCGGGTGCTCATGCTCACTGAGTAAAATATAGGGGTAGGATTTATCGTCGCGTAATAACACGTTGTAGCGCGGCCGATATTTCTTAATAAAGTTGTTTTCGAGGATCAATGCTTCCGCTTCGGTATTGGTAACCGTCACTTCAATATTGGTAATTTGTTTAACGAGTGTTTGTGTTTTTGGATGATCAAGATTGCTGCGGAAATAACTGCTCACACGTTTTCGTAGGTCTTTGGCTTTGCCCACATAAATGATATCACCTGACGCATCATACATACGGTAAACACCTGGCTGATGCGTCAGGTTACGTAAGAACTGCTTGGGATTAAACTGCTCCCTCTTCGTCGTCATTACTGTTTTTTACACCTTCTGTTGCAATTTCAATCAGACCTGTTTGTAACGCTAGGTGAGCAAGTTCAACATCACCTGAAAGCCCGAGTTTAGCAAAGATTCGATAGCGAAAGGTATTGACTGTTTTGGTACTGATATTCAGTATCGCGGCAATATCAACCACCTTCTTACCTCGAGCAACGAGTTGACTCACTTGTACTTCACGTTTACTCAGTCGACTCAATAAGTCTGCTTGGCGCTGCCGCGCTGGGTTTTGTGCGAAATACTGGGCAATACTGGCAGCGACAAACATACGCCCCTTTCCCACTGTTTCGCAAGCCTCAATAAACTCATTGCGCCGCGCACCGGAGAGCAAGTAGCCGTCCACCTTATCGACGTTACATTGAAAATCTAAAACATCTTGAAAACGCTGTGCCCAAAGTAACAATTGAACATCGCGGTAGCGGTGACGTAAACGTCGCCATACCTCAATCGTGTTTTCACCACAGAGATCACTTCCTAGTATCACCGTCGCAAACGGATGCTTACTCACTGCATCTCTTAGTTGCTGTTGGCTTACTATGGTCGCAACAACTTTTAATTGCGACTCCTCCTTTAGTAAGGCGGTCATTCCTTGACTAACCATTTCTGAAGAAATGGCAACAATGAACTCGGTCATTTTTGTGTTCCATCTTTGTATGATTTCCGAACTATTTCGGCGTTCACATCGAACCTATTTCGATGCCATCACAGTAATGCCCAATACTGTTTCAAAAATCAATATAAAATGTAACAAAAAAATTAATTGACTCAATGTCTTACAAAAATAAAATCATCTGACTGAGTTGGTTTTTCAAATGACTTAAATTAGGTTCAAAATGGGTTAAGCAAACACCGTAACAGTCTGGCGACTAATCGCAACCAGCTGCCCTTTTCGGTCCCAGATATGTGCATGTGTGTGCCCGTAACCATCAGCAGCGTAATCAATCGTCGCCACATAGTGCCACCACTCATTGGTTAATTGCTGCGGCAAATGGCTTGGAAACTCGATCGTCCACGTCAGCGAACTAGCCGGAGCTAATTCAGTTAAATGGGGCAACACGGCGGGTGGCCAAGCGTCGACCAGACCAAGAAATGTGCCAATATCGATCGGTTGGCTCAAATCACGGAAGCGCATGAAGCCACCAAATTCTCGACTCTTGTTACCGCTAAACGGCAAGCCCCCAACCGTTACGCTGTAGTCGAATGCTCGTGCAAATTCCGGTAAAAACTTAGTTGGCGGAAACGGCTGACCACTATCTGGAGCAACACTCGTCGGCTCTGGTGTGTCAGTAACACGTACTTTTGAATCGCGCGCGCTGCCATAAGTAAGCAGTGCTGCAAGGACAACTTCACTCGCTTGTTGAATCTCGACCGCTATTTGCGTCACGTTCTTGCCCTGACGGAGGATGCGTCGTTGCAACTGTGCTTCACCAGCAAGCACTGGTGCAACAAACGAAACTGTCATCGCCCGCAGTTGTTGATCAGCTGCAGCCCCTGCTTGTCCATGACGCCATGCAATAGCCGCGGTTAAGCCGCCAAACAGCGCGCGGCCTTGCCCCCAACCTTCGGGTAATTGCACGGTTTGTGTTGCTTCTGGCGTAATACGTTGCAGGATCTGATCGAATGCTTCCATGGAGACCTCATTGTTTAATCTTATTCAGCAAAGTGAACGTAGTATAAACAGGTAGGACCAGATCATAAAGGCATAAAAAAAGCCCGCTAGGGTTGCTAGCGGGCTTCTCGGAATGTGGCGGAGAGAGAGGGATTCGAACCCCCGGTGGGTGTGAACCCACGCCTGATTTCAAGTCAGGTGCATTCAACCGGACTCTGCCATCTCTCCGCTGTCTGGGCTGTGTGCCTCAAGACGAAGCGAATGATAAAGAGCCTGAATCGGCTTGTAAAGTAAAAATTTGAATCTTTCGGCGCGTTTGCTGTCATTTTATACAAATGGACACAAAAATAGCTTGAAAGGATTGCGTGTGCCCCCCATTTCTGGGGTAAACTGAGGCTGATTATTATCAATCGGAGAAACAAATGAACAATCAAGTTCACGTTTCGACCACCCAGCGCGGTGAGTCGGCATTACAGACCAACAAAGTCTTGCGTAACACTTACATGTTACTTGGACTAACCCTTGCTTTTAGTGCGTTCACTGCATTCTTGGCGGCAAGTATGGGGTTACCACATCCTGGCCTGATCATCACTCTCGTGGGCTTTTACGGCTTATTGTTCTTAGTTCATAAAACTGCGAACAGCGCCATGGGCCTCGTGTCTGTGTTCGCGTTGACCGGTTTCATGGGTTACACCTTAGGGCCTATCCTTGGCATGATTAGTGCTATCGGTCCACAAGGTACCGAAATTATTATGACCGCACTCGGTGGTACGGCATTGATCTTCTTTGCGCTGTCAGCTTATGTGCTGACCACCAAGAAAGATATGTCTTTCATGGGTGGCATGATGATGGCTGGTTTCTTTGTGCTCATCGCTTTGTTCGTTGCGAACTTATTCCTTAACATGCCGGTTCTTGGTCTCGCCCTGTCAGGCTTGTTTATCTTGTTCTCTGCAGGAGCGATCCTGATGCAGACCAGTGCCATTATTCATGGTGGTGAGCGTAACTATGTGCTAGCCACAGTTACCCTCTACGTTTCTATCTACAACATTTTTGTCAGCTTGCTGAACTTACTTATGGCCTTTGGTGGCGACGAGTAAGTTGTGACTGATTTGGTGTTATCGGTGCACGTTGCACCTGACCATCCACGCAGCCTGTTAGCATTGAATTATGCGCAGGCTGCGCTCATTTCTGGGCAACGCATTCGACAAATCTTTTTCTATCAAGCGGGTATTCTGCACGCGCAGCTCGATGCTGAATCCCAATTACATCCAAATGCTGCAGCTTGGCTCAGCTTTGCGCAGCAGCACAGTCTCCCCCTCGTTGTTTGCAGTACAGTCGTTGAACAAGACTTCGATTTAACGGCAGAGCAGCTGCACCCTGATTACTCCTTAGGTGGCCTCACCGAGTTCAGTAGCGCAGTCGCGCAGTGTGAACGCTTGGTGCAATTCTGATGCAGATTTACCTGATTCAAACCTTTGCTCCTCAGGTCGCCGATAGTTTTCACGGGCAGGATATGCTGCTCGCCCTTGCGACCTTGGAACTGAATCCACAATTGATACTGCAAGGCGATGCCCTATTGCAAATTCGCACTGGAAATGACCAGGAACGGCACGGCAAATCATTGCAGAAACGCTATGGTTTGCTGGCTTTATTTGATGCGCCAGAGCCTTGGGTGTTTGCCGAAGACCTCGCAGAAATGGGACTCACCGTCAACGATTTAGTGATGGATGTGGTCGTTAAGAGTGCCACTGAAGTCAATGAATTACTTGCCGAAAGCAGCAAAGTGTTGAGGTTTTAACGATGCACTCAAACGCTCCTAATGCGCTCATTTGCTTGCGTTGTTGGCCGTTGCCAGCGCAACAACAAAAACTTCTGACAAGTTGGTTAGCGCAGCCCAACACGGTATTGTTACTGACCGAGCAAGCACTTGCACAATGGCTCGCCACGCCAGTACTGTTCGATACGGTGTCGGTGCCTGTCTATGCTTTACAAGCTGAAGTAAGCAACCTGACTAATGACAACCCTGACCAAGCTGTACCTGCGTTCTTATTGCAACTCAGCGATTCCGCTTGGCTAGATTTGACGTTACAATCGCAGCCTGTTCTCAATCTTGGTTAAGCGTTTTTCATATGTTCGATTTTAATGGTAAGCAATATGCGACTGACAAGCATGAGTACTTGGCTAATTTTGCTGAGTGGACGCCGGAGCTTGCTGAGTATATTGCTGGACTAGAAAATATTGAAATGACGCCCGCCCATTGGGAGGTCGTTAACTTTGTGCGGGATTTCTACCAAGAGTTTGATACCAGCCCAGCGATGCGCGTACTCGTGAAGGCGATAGGACAACGTTTAGGGCCGGAAAAAGCAAATAGCCGATATCTCTATCGGCTATTCCCCAAAGGTCCGGCAAAACAAGCGACACGCATTGCTGGCCTGCCAAAGCCAGCAAAGTGCATTTAACTCGCTTTAATTTCGCTTTTACCACCCATATAAGGCTGCAATACGGTTGGAATCTTCAGTGAGCCATCCGCTTGTTGATAATTCTCTAGAATCGCCACCAAGGTGCGGCCAACTGCCAATCCAGAACCATTAAGGGTGTGCATGAGCTCTGGCTTTTTCGCCCCCTTGCGACGGAAGCGTGCTTGCATGCGCCGTGCTTGGAAGTCACCCATATTCGAACAAGAACTGATTTCACGATAGGTATTTTGCGTTGGCAACCAAACCTCTAAGTCGTAGGTTTTGCATGAACCAAAGCCCATGTCCCCCGTGCACAATAGAACTTTACGATAAGGCAACTCTAGTAATTGCAGCACACGTTCCGCATGCCCAGTCAGCTGTTCAAGCACCGCCATCGAATCTTCAGGCTTCACCAACCAAACTAATTCAACTTTATCGAACTGGTGTTGGCGGATCAGGCCGCGAGTATCGCGACCATGCGACCCAGCCTCACTGCGGAAACACGGCGTATGCGCGGCATATTGCAGTGGTAACTGATCTTCATCGGCAATGTCGTCGCGCCACAAATTGGTCAACGGCACTTCTGCTGTCGGAATCAACGACAAAGGAACTTGTTTTTCGGTCGCACCTTGCACGTGGAATAGGTCTTCACCGAATTTCGGTAATTGGCCAGTGCCATAGAGTGTGTCGTGGTTGACCAAGTAAGGCACATAAGCTTCGGTGTAACCGTGCTCATTAACATGCAAGTTCAGCATGAACTGCGCCAATGCTCGATGTAACTGTGCAATGGCACCCTGTAATACTACAAATCTCGCCCCAGCAAGTTTTGCGCCACGTTCAAAGTCCATGCCTTGAGCTAAGCCTGCTGCAACATCAACATGATCTTTGGCTTCAAATGCAAATTCGTGTGGTTGTCCCCAGCGACTGATTTCTAGGTTGTCATTTTCGTCAGCGCCCAGTGGTACTTCGCTTACCGGTAAATTCGGCACACCTTCAATGATGCTTTGTAATTCATTCTGCACATCGTGCAAATCAGCTTTTGCTTGCTCTAGCTGCGCACCTAAATCATCAACTGCGGCCAACAGGGGTTGAATATCTTCACCCTGGGCTTTCGCTTTACCAATGGCTTTCGATCGTGAATTACGCTCAGCTTGTAGGTTTTCCGTTTGCACCTGCAACGCTTTGCGGCGTTCCTCTAGTGCTTCCAGCTTGGCGACATCTAATTTAAAGCCGCGGGTTTGCTGCAACCGTGCCGCTGTGTCCGCGAGTTCACTACGAAATAACTTGGCGTCTAACATGCTAATTCCACATCAAAAATAAGTTTTAAGCCACAATGCCAACAGCACCGCAGCGAGACAGACGAAAAAGTTTAAACTGGCAAATAACAATGCCTTGGTGAATTCGCCACTTTGCAGCAGCAATACCACTTCTAACGAGAAAGTTGAGAAGGTAGTAAAAGCACCAAGCACCCCCACACCGAAGAACAACCACCGAGCTTCGTTGACTGAGCCTTGTTGTTGACCGATAAAGAGTAATGCCAGTAAAAATGAGCCCACTATGTTAACGATAAGTGTGCCGAAAGGGAATGACTTGCCCCAAATTCCAATACTCGCCAAGGCCACGCCGTAGCGTCCTAAAGCTCCTAGTGCACCACCTAAGGCAACCCAAAACAAATTAGTTATCATCGTCACGCTGCCACTCGCTGTCGCTGTTCTGTTGTGCTAGCCAGCGTTGCTTTTCTGCTAGTTGGCGCTCAAGCCCGCGCTCGCTTGCTTGATACAAGCTTTGCTTGGCAATAGCACTCGGCAAATAGCGTTCACCGGCGACGAAGGCATTGGGGTGATCATGGGCATAACGATAATCTTCGCCAAAGCCTTCTTGTTTATGTATTTTTGTCGGCGCATTGCGCAGGTGGTGCGGTACGGCCAAATCAGGAAATTCAGCGGCCAAACGCTGCGCCGCTTTAAAGGCGGTGTACACCGCGTTACTTTTCGGTGCTAACGCACAATACACCAAGGCTTGCGCGATAGCGCGTTCACCCTCTGCTGGCCCGACCCGATGAAAGGTGTCCCAGGCGTTTAACGCCAGCTGTAACGCGCGCGGATCGGCATTGCCAATATCCTCCGAGGCAATAGCGAGCAAGCGGCGCGCAGCAATTAAAGGGTCTCCACCGCCCTGTAAAATTCGTGCATACCAATATAAGGCGCCATCAACCGACGAACCGCGCACCGATTTATGCAGTGCAGAAAGGAGATCAAAGTAGACATCCCCCTGCTTATCAAAGCCCGCCTGTTTACCCCCAATCGCATCGACCACGGTAGCGCGTTCAATAAGTTGACCATCGGCGACGCTATCACTGGTAATCTCTAAATAGTTAAGCGCTCGGCGTGCATCGCCTGCAGCGGCATACACTAGGTAGTCAAGGGCGTCATCGGCAAGTTGCAGTTGCCGTTCGCCGAGTCCACGCTCGCAATCTGCCAGCGCACTTAACACAAGCCCGCGAATGACGCTGTCGTCGAGCGAGCGCAAGCGATACACCCGTGCTCGCGATAACAGCGCACCGTTGAGTTCAAACGCTGGATTTTCCGTAGTGGCACCAATAAAAATAATGGTGCCATCTTCAATATGCGGTAAAAAGGCATCTTGTTGGCTTTTATTGAATCGGTGCACTTCGTCAACGAATAACAAAGTGCGACGCCCCTGCTGTTGATTCAGTTGCGCTTGAATAATGGCGGCGCGAATCTCTTTTACGCCTGAAGTGACCGCGCTGACGCGTTCTAATTCCGCCGCGCCTGATTGCGCAATAATTTCTGCAAGAGTAGTTTTTCCCGTACCGGGCGGCCCCCACAGAATCATCGAGTGCAATTGTCCCGCAGCTATGGCTTCATACAAAGGTTTACCAGCGGCCAGCAGATGCTCTTGACCTACATATTCATCGAGCTTGCGAGGCCGCATGCGAGCGGCCAGCGGCCGAAAGTCAGCAGCGAAATCGAAACTTTGATTCACCGCTGTCTCCTGTTAGTTCTGCTCGGCACGTTGATCGTCAACCACCGCAGTTGCTGGAATTTCAAAACTGAACAAACTGTAGGGAACCGCTTTGTCCACCTGCACGTTGGTGAGATCGATGTGGGTTACCTGACCTTGACCGTCGTCCAATAGCAGACTATCAAGTACGATCTCGTCTTGCTTGTCCGTCGCGACAAAATTGATTTGCAGTGCTTGTTGATCGGCGTTTGCTGCGGTGGGCTCCAGCTGATAGCTAAGTTCGGTTTTGCTGACTTTGTAATCGGCCCAAGCGGATGCCTGCGCATCGAGCAACAGTAAGAACGGACTTTGCGCAGAGGCTGTGGTTTGATCGCTGAGCGTCACTTGGTCGACAAAGGGGTCGTAGTAATACACAGTGCGACCATCAGCCACCAGCACGAGTTCATCTGGTGCATTACTTTGCCAGAAAAACTGGTTGGGCGTTGCCATCGCTAAATGTCCTTTCAGCTCTTGTACGAGTTCACCGTTAGCATCCACAACTTGTTGGGTAAAGTCGGCTTGCAAGGTGCTCAGCTCATCAAAAATTTGGCGCAACTCGGTTTTCGCTGCAGAGGCATTGCTATCTTGTTCGTTTGCTTGTAGCGGTGCCACGACTAATAACGCTAAACTGGCACTCACCGAAAATGCGGTTGTGAGTTTCATAATTATCCCTTAATCACTATCCCTCAATCACGAGGTGGGCGCGGCGCAAGCACGTCACGTTGACCATTACTTGCCGCACTACTAACGACACCACTCATTTCCATTTGTTCAACAATGCGCGCGGCGCGATTGTAACCAATTCTGAATTTACGTTGCACACTCGATACCGAAACGCGTTGAGTTTCGGTGACAAAGGCAACAGCTTCGTCGTAGAGCGGATCGCTCTCAGCATCGTCGCTGTCAAGGGTTTCGCCAGGCAATAAAGTGTCTTCACTTGGGTCGCCTTTAAGAATTTCTTCTAAATAATTCGGTTTGCCACGTTGCTTCCAGTCTTTGACCACCGCATGCACTTCATGGTCGTCAACAAAGGCTCCATGCACCCGAGTCGGCACACCGCTCCCAGGTGGTAAGTACAGCATGTCACCCTGCCCTAATAGCTGGTCGGCACCCGGCTGGTCGAGAATGGTGCGTGAATCAATCTTGGATTGTACTTGGAAGGCAATCCGCGTCGGAATATTGGCTTTAATCAAACCGGTGATCACATCTACTGATGGGCGCTGTGTCGCCAAAATCAGATGAATACCGGCAGCACGAGCCTTTTGCGCAATACGAGCAATGAGCTCTTCTACTTTTTTGCCGACGATCATCATCATGTCAGCAAATTCATCGATGACGACTACGATACTCGGCAAGGTTTCAAGTAGTGGCGGCATTTCATCCATCGAATCGCCAGGCTTCCACAAGGGGTCGCGTAGCGGCTCGCCAGCATTACGGGCATCTTCAACTTTGGCGTTATACCCTTTGAGGTTACGCACACCTAGCGCCGACATGAGCTTGTAACGACGCTCCATTTCGCCAACACACCAACGCAATGCATTTGCCGCGTCTTTCATATCGGTAACGACTTCCGTGAGCAAATGCGGGATGCCTTCGTACACCGATAGTTCAAGCATTTTCGGGTCAATCATGATCATCCGCACTTCTTCTGGCGTGCTCTTATAAAGCATGCTTAAGATCATCACGTTAACGCCCACCGATTTACCTGAACCTGTGGTACCCGCAACCAATAAGTGCGGCATTTTGGCAAGGTCGACGATGACCGGCTGCCCAGAAATCCCCTTACCTAGCACCATGGTGAGCGGTGATGGGCTCTGCTGGAAGGCATCACAATTGACAACCTCACTAAAGAACACGGTTTCACGACTCTTATTCGGAAGCTCAAGACCTACGTAGGATTTACCTGGAATGACTTCCACTACACGCACGGAAATCGCTGACAATGAACGCGCAATGTCTTTGTCTAAGTTCGAAATTTTCGATACTTTCACACCCGGTGCGAGATCCAACTCAAAACGGGTGATAACCGGGCCAGGTTGCACGTTGGCAACTTTGACTTCGACGCCAAAATCTTGCAACACCGCCTCAACGGTCTGACTGATTTGCTGCAACTCTTCTGGGGTCAACGGATTACCGGTTTTTCGCGGTTTATCAAGAAGCGCGATTGAAGGCAATGGATCCAACGGTGCTTTGAGCGCGTCATCGTCATCATCTTGTTGTTCTTCTGCCTCAGCATCTGCGGCAGCTTTTACTTTTGCGGCTGGGACCTGCTCTTGCTTAGCAACTTTAACGGACTTCTGCTCTACCGCTGCGAAGATACCTAAATCGGGCTCAGGCTCTTCGTCAGTCTTAATGGTAAGGTCTAAGTCGAAATCAGGCTCGGTCCGCTCGCCATCGTTTAATGCCGGCAACGCCTTCAATTTACGCCGTTTGCGGCGTCGCTCACTGGCTGACTCGGTGTTTTCATCTGTGCTGCGTGGTTGTTTCCAGCCTACCACAAGGTCTTTCGCATAATGATAAAGCCATTGAGTGCCACGAATCGTCCATTCACCTAATTTGTCCGCTAACCACACCCACGAAATACCAGTAATAAGCGTCAACCCGGTGCACAGAAAGGTCAGCAGCAGTAAGGTGGTGCCAATCAAATTAAAATAAGGTAGCAAGGAACCACTAATGACATCGCCAACAACACCACCGGCGGAAAAAGAATAAATTTCAGAAAAGTTCAACGAAGCCAGCGCTGAGGCGCCAACCAAGGTCAGAATAAGGCCAATCAAACGCAAGCCCAGTGCGAGATAATCCAGCTCGAGTAGACGATGTGGTTGTTTGAACATCACATAGCCAAGACCCGCTAAACCAAAAGGGATTGCGTAGGCAACAAAGCCAAATGCGAACAGTAAGGCGTCAGCAAACCAAGCGCCAATGGCACCGGCGGCATTTTCAATCGCGCCTTCATAGCCCGTTTGCGACCAGCTTGGGTCGGCCGGGTTGAAGCTGACCAACGCAAGAAACAGAAAGATAGCAAAGGCCCCACAGAGGATCAGCCCTACTTCTAAAATTCGTTGCGCACCACTCATAATTGCAGATTCCCTGTTCGCGTACGTTATTCTTATAATGTCACTAGTGTAGCTTGTTCAACGCTTATATTCAGCTGTTTTACGAGCTCTTTGCTAACCTTTTATCAGCACTTTGTTGTCGTTCTTCACCTCTTCCATGACCACGTAAGTGCGAGATTCGTTCACACCTGGCATCATTAACAAGGTTTCACCAAGTAACTTGCGATAAGACGGCATATCTGGCACTCGCGCTTTGATTAAAAAATCAAAGTCACCAGCGACCAAATGACACTCTAGAATTTCCGGCGTTTTTTGAACCGCCTCACTGAATTCCTGAAACGAGTCTGACGAGGTGCGCGTCAAGGTTATCTCCACAAATACCATGAGGTTAGCACCCAGTTTGGTAGGGTTCAGACGCGCATGATAACTTTCGATCACACCTTCTTGCTCAAGCTTCCTGACCCGCTCGTTGCAAGCCGTCGCGCTAAGCCCTACCCGCCGTGCAAGAGCCACGTTGCTGGTACGGCCTTCATCTTGCAAAATTCTTAGAATCTTTCGGTCTATTCTGTCAATAGTGATTTTTACGGGATCTTCTGGAATAAACATTGTTTTTCACTATAAAGCTGCCATTTAAGGTCAGTATATACGCTAAATAGCCATAAAAAAAGTACGAAACCAACCTGCATTATCGCCTATAATCACCGCCGAATTATTCTTTGTTGAACTGACAAACTAAACGGGAACTAAGCCATGCTAATTGGTGTACCAAAAGAGATTAAAAACCACGAATACCGAATCGGTCTTACCCCTGCTGCAGTGCGCGAATACGTTGCACATGGCCATAACGTATTGGTCGAAAATAACGGCGGTCTGGCGATTGGTTTCACCAACGAAGATTATGAACTTGCCGGCGCAACTATTGTTGCTGACCCTGCGGAAATCTTTGCCAAAGCTGACATGATCATCAAGGTGAAAGAGCCTCAACCCAACGAATGTATGCAGTTGCGTGAAGGCCAGATTTTGTACACCTATTTGCACTTGGCACCGGATCCAACCCAAACTGAATTGTTAGCAAAGTCTGGTGTGAGCGCCATTGCTTATGAAACCGTAACTGACCGCAACGGTGGTTTACCATTGTTGGCGCCAATGAGCGAAGTCGCGGGTCGTATGTCGATTCAAGCCGGCGCACACAACCTTGAGAAAGCGAATGGCGGCAGCGGCGTTCTGCTTGGTGGCGTACCAGGCGTAGAACCAGGCAAGGTGTTGGTGATTGGTGGTGGTGTAGTCGGTACTCAAGCTGCGAAAATGGCAGTTGGTATGGGTGCGGATGTCACTATTCTTGACCGTTCATTGCCGCGTCTACGCCAGTTGGATGATATTTTCGGTGGTCGCGTCAAGACCATCTACTCGACCGTCGATGCGGTTGATAAGTTTTCGCGTGAGGCAGACTTGGTAATCGGTGCGGTGTTGATCCCTGGTGCCGCAGCACCGAAATTGTTGACCCGTGAACATTTGAAAAACATGAAGCCAGGTTCTGTTGTAGTGGATGTGGCAATTGACCAAGGCGGCTGTTTCGAGTCTTCGAAAGCAACCACCCACCAAGATCCAACTTATGTAGTTGAAGATATCGTGCATTACTGTGTTGCGAATATGCCAGGTGGTGTTGCGCGTACCTCTACTATTGCACTGAACAATGCGACCTTGCCATTCGGCCTTGAGCTAGCTAACAAGGGGCTGAAAGCAATGGAAAATAATGAACACCTGCGCAACGGTTTGAACATGCACAAAGGTAAGATCACTTACAAAGCTGTGCATGATGACTTGGGCGAAAAATTAGGCTTGGATTATCAAGAGCCAATCGAAGCGATTCGTAGCTAAGTTCAGGTTACACAATTAGCTTTACAGTTTTGAGACCCGCACTTTGTTGCGGGTCTCTTGTTTGTGACCGTTGTAATCCATACAATCAATCCCAATGTAAATAACAGATCACAAATCATAAGAAATAACGGAGTACATCGACTATGGCTGAAGCCAAACACTGCCGACTTTTGATCCTCGGTTCAGGCCCTGCTGGCTATACTGCGGCGGTTTATGCTGCACGCGCAAACCTCAATCCAGTGCTAGTGACCGGTATGCAACAAGGCGGCCAGCTTACCACCACGACAGATGTGGAAAACTGGCCTGGTGATGCCGAAGGCTTAACTGGTCCTGACTTAATGGTGCGGATGCAGCAGCACGCCGAGAAATTCAACACTGAAATCGTCTTCGACCACATCAACAAGGTCGACTTTAGTGCGCGGCCCTTTCGTTTGTTCGGCGACAGCCAAGAGTTCACCGCTGACGCAGTGATCATTTCTACCGGCGCTTCAGCCAAATATTTAGGCTTAGACTCAGAAGAAGCGTTCATGGGTAAAGGTGTCTCAGCCTGTGCAACCTGTGATGGTTTCTTCTATCGCAGCCAGAAAGTATGCGTTGTCGGTGGTGGTAATACCGCTGTTGAAGAAGCGCTGTATTTGGCAAATATCGCCAGCGAAGTCCATGTCATTCATCGTCGCGATACTTTCCGCGCTGAAAAGATTCTCGTCGACCGCCTCATGGACAAAGCAGCCAACGGCAACGTAACCCTGCACTTGAATAAAACTCTTGATGAAGTGCTTGGCGACGATTCTGGAGTGACCGGTGTGCGCATCAAAGACACCAACGATGGCAGTTTGTCTGAGCTCGAAGTCATGGGTTGTTTCATTGCCATTGGTCATCAGCCAAATACTGGAATTTTCGACGGTCAACTCGAGATGCAAGACGGCTATATTGTGGTGCAATCGGGTCTTAACGGTAATGCTACGGCAACCAGCGTTCCTGGGGTATTTGCCGCAGGTGATGTTATGGATCACGTCTATCGCCAAGCCATCACTTCAGCTGGCACCGGCTGCATGGCGGCACTCGATGCCGAACGTTATTTGGACGCTTTAACCAAAGCCTAACTGGATATCACGCAGGTGCTGATTCGCCTAAGCGACAAGGATTATCGCTTTCCTCGAGCAGAATTCGCCTTGCGTGAACCGAATGGACTACTGGCGGTCGGCGGTGATTTGCACCCCGAACGCCTGCTGAATGCCTATCGCAATGGCATTTTTCCATGGTTTACCGAGCAAGATCCGCCACTTTGGTGGAGTCCTGACCCGCGTGCCGTTTTCACCCCGGCGAGCCTACATTGCAGCCGTTCGATGCAGCGTTTTCGGCGTAACACTCATTTGCGCGTCACCCTTAATAGAGATTTTGCCGCCGTAATCCAAGCTTGTGCGACACTCCACGGCGAACGCGATGCCACCTGGATTACTGCGGACATGCAACAAGCCTATTGTGATTTGCACCAAAGCGGCCATGCCCATTCAGTAGAAGTTTGGCAAGGTGACTATTTGGTTGGCGGTATGTATGGCGTGGCACAAAACCGCATGTTTTGTGGTGAAAGTATGTTCCACCGGGTAACCAATGCTTCCAAACTAGCTTTATTGAGTTTCGCTGAAGCCTTCTTTGACGCCGGTGGGCAACTGTTAGATGCACAAGTTCCTAACCCACATCTGGAAAGTCTCGGCATGCAAGAAATTCAACGCGCGCAATTTTTGCATTTGTTACGTGAGGACCAGCGCACAAACGCACAAATCGCTACTGAATTTTGGCGTTGTCGCGAATTACCCCACATTTGAAGTGGCAATTTAAGCTAAAAACAGCTAGAATTCTGACCACTTTTTAGGAGCCTAACTAATTTTAGCGGCGATTAACCAAAGAATTGAGGAATTGAATGGCAAAAGAAGACAGCATTGAAATGCAAGGCACGGTGCTCGATACCTTACCGAACACCATGTTTCGTGTTGAATTGGAAAATGGCCACGTGGTCACCGCACACATCTCAGGAAAGATGCGTAAGCACTATATCCGCATCCTGACCGGTGACACTGTGACTGTACAGCTTACTCCGTACGACCTCACGAAAGGCCGTATCGTCTTCCGCGCTCGTTAAGTTTAACTTCGCGCACGCCGTTAGCCCGTGGTTGAACCACGGGCCTCACGCTCTAACACTTCAAACTGCAATTCATTATCGGCAAGATGCACGCGCACTTCGCCGCCATTGATGAGTTTGCCAAAGAGAATCTCGTTCGCCAGCGGCTTTTTCAGGTGTTCCTGGATCACTCGCGCCATCGGCCGTGCGCCCATGGCTTTGTCGTAGCCCTTTTCGGCGAGCCATTGATACACAGCTTCATCGAGCTCCAACGCAACTTGCTTGCGATCCAGTTGCGCCTGTAATTCGGTGACGAACTTGTCGACCACTTGTGCAATGACCGCCGGATTTAAGTGATTAAACCAGACAATACCGTCAAGCCGGTTACGAAATTCAGGGCTGAATACCTTGTTGATTTCTTGCATGGCGTCTGGAGCATGGTCTTGCTGCTTAAAGCCAATCGACTGCCGCACGGTTTCTTGCACACCGGCATTGGTGGTCATCACCAAAATCACGTTACGGAAATCAGCTTTACGGCCGTTATTGTCGGTGAGCGTACCGTGGTCCATTACTTGCAGCAGAATGTTGTAAATATCACTGTGCGCTTTTTCGATTTCGTCGAGCAATACCACGCAGTGTGGATGTTTAATCACGCCCTCGGTTAATAAACCGCCTTGGTCAAAACCGACGTACCCTGGCGGTGCACCAATCAAACGACTTACCGCATGGCGCTCCATGTATTCCGACATATCAAAACGTAAAAACTCGATGCCTAGGGCTTTTGCCAGTTGCTGGGTGATTTCAGTTTTACCAACGCCAGTAGGACCCGCAAATAAGAACGAGCCAATAGGTTTTTGCTCGGCACCTAAACCTGAACGTGACAAACGAATCGCGGCGGTGAGCTGATCAATTGCTTGATCTTGCCCAAACACAACCAACTTAAGGTTGCGATCGAGTTGCTTCAATAACTGCTGATCGGAACGCGATACGCTTTGTTCAGGAATACGTGCAATCTTGGCAATGATTTGCTCAATATCGCCTACCCCAATCGTCTTTTTCCGCTTCGACGGCGCGAGCAGACGCTGGCTAGCACCGGCTTCATCAAGTACGTCGATGGCTTTATCAGGCAAATGCCGTTCATTGATATAGCGTGCCGATAATTCAGCTGCGGCACGAATTGCATTTTGCGTATAACGAATACCGTGGTGTTCTTCGTAACGCTCTTTCAGGCCCAACAAAATTTTCGTGGTATCGTCCACCGACGGCTCGTTCACATCGATCTTTTGGAAGCGCCGCACTAATGCGCGGTCTTTTTCAAAGATGTTTTTGAACTCGCTGTAAGTCGTTGAACCAATACACTTCAATTCACCACTACTAAGGAGTGGCTTGAGCAGGTTTGAGGCATCCAGTACACCACCGCTAGCAGCGCCGGCACCCACAATTGTATGGATTTCGTCAATAAACAAAATAGCGTGCGGCTGCCCTTTGACTTCTTTTAATAACTGCTTAAAGCGCTTTTCGAAATCGCCACGATACTTAGTTCCGGCAAGTAAGCCACCCATATCGAGCGAATAAATGGTAGCGTCCGCCATCACTTCAGGCACTTCACCCTGGACGATACGATAAGCAAGCCCTTCGGCAATAGCAGTTTTGCCTACGCCAGCTTCGCCAACCAACAGCGGGTTGTTTTTGCGCCGACGACAGAGCACCTGAATGCAACGCTCTAGTTCACTGTCACGACCAATGAGTGGGTCGATAAAGCCTTCGCGAGCGCGAGCATTTAAGTTAGTACAAAAACGCTTGAGATAGCTTTGTTGCTCTTCACTTGCGGCCTCTTGCTGCTCGTTATCATCGCTTTCTGGGCGCACCACAGGGTCATCAACTTTGGTTAAACCATGCGACAAGAAGTGCACCACATCTAACCGAGTAATATCGTGTTTGTTCAGCAGGTAAACTGCATGCGACTCTTGTTCGCTAAAGATGGCCACCAGCACATTTGCGCCTGTTACCTCGCTGTTACCCGAGGATTGCACATGAAACACCGCGCGCTGCAACACACGTTGGAAGCCTAGCGTTGGCTGAGTTTCACTTTCGGCGGTTTCGTTGTCGAAACTTGGCGTGCTACGGTCGATGTAGGCGAGTAGCTCTTGTTTGAGCTTGGTAAATTCTAGTCCACAGGCGCGCAATGCTTTTGCCGCCTCTGGGTTGTCGAGAAGTGCCAACAGTAGATGCTCTACTGTCATGAGTTCATGCCGACGGTCTCGGGCAATCCGAAACGCATCGTTCAAGGTAATTTCTAAAGCTTTGTTCAGCATAACGCACTCCTCAATCGAACCGACACCCTACGCTTTTTCCATGGTGCACAACAGCGGATGTTGATGCTCACGTGCGTACTGGTTCACTTGTACTACTTTGGTTTCTGCAATCTCGGCAGAGTAGACCCCGCAAACTGCTTGGCCTTTATAATGAATGGTCAACATGGTATCGGTTGCCCGCTCTTGATCCATTCGAAAGAACTTGATGAGAATCTCGACCACAAAATCCATCGGTGTGTAATCATCGTTGTTCAGGATGACCTTATACATCGGCGGCGGCTGTAACTTTTGCTTATCCTTCTGCGGATCGTGAACGACGCCGTTTTGTTGTTGATCCATCTGACTCATAACTGCCCTTTCTTTATATATAGCTAGAAAACCTTAAAACCGCTCACTTAAATTTTGCTTTTTCTGCGTTTTCGCTTATTAAATAATCAAATTTTGCCTTGACACCGTGTAGATCTCACCTAGAGTAAAACATGGCGTTAACATATACCGTTTTCAATAGCGGCTGACGTCATTCTAACAATAACTAAATAGTAAATGCAGAATAAAGGAAGTAGAAGTATGGCAACCGGTAAAGTGAAATGGTTCAACAACTCAAAAGGTTTTGGATTCATTGAAGCAGAGGACCGTGAAGGAGATATCTTCGCGCATTATTCAACCATTGAAATGGAAGGTTATCGAACGCTGAAAGCGGGCCAAGACGTCGAGTTTGAACTCGAAGAAGGTCCAAAAGGTCTTCACGCGACGAACATTACGCCAGTGCAAAAATAAGACCGGCAACATCAACGAAAAACGCCAGCGCTACTGCTGGCGTTTTTATTTGGCTTCACTGCCGGAACCCTTAGCTATCGATACCAAAATAACGGCGCAGTTGGTCACGAAGATTCGGTGGTGTGCCCTGAATAGTGAGCTTGTCGGTCTGTGGATCGTACTCGACCCTACTTCCCAGTAAGTCTTGTTCAAACGCAACACTCAAGCCCCCACCTTGCCCTTGGAACTTCACTAGCTTTTTTAGCGTGCTACGATCGGTAGGAAATTCATCAACCAAAGCATGCTCGGCTTGCTGCTGGTTAAAGTCAGCAAAACTCCGTTCGCGCGGTAAACTCTCTCGCAGCTGTTCCGATAGGTCTTTCACCCGAACCGGTTCGCCTTGTTGCCACTGTTGATCGCAAATCTCATACACTGATTTACGTAACTGCCGCGCTTCATCGGCAGGTAGCTGCTCTTCTTGCGCGTATTTGTGCACGCTTTCTACTAATTGCTGCGACTGCTTTTTGGCATTTAAACCTTCCGCGCAACCAAGAAAGTCAAGGAAGAAATCAGACACTTTGCGCCCTGCGCGACCCTTAATAAACGAAATATAGCTATTTGATTCAGGCTCTTCTTGCCATTCAGTCAAATTCACTGATGCTGCCAACTGCACTTTGCTAATTGCCAGTTGTGATGAGCGATCAACACTCAAATCAGCAGCAATAGTGACACCGTCTTGACTGGGCAAGAAGGCAACCACTAGATAGTCTTGACCGCGCTCGCGGTAACTGGCAAGCAACAAAAAGCCAGCTTCGAGAATGCCATAGTGTTGCAACTGCTGATGCAGCAACTTAGCGCTTTGCTGCGAGAAGTCGACAAACTCTAGTTGCTGTTGATGCCATTGGGTCAGCAGCTCTGGAAAGTTACTCTCAACGCTCACTTCATGTTCGTCTTCGGCGCGCAAAAAGCGCGCGTATCCTTTACTTGGCTTCGCTTGGTAGACTTGGGTGAGCTCTTCCAACAACAAGCTGACTTCGTCATTAATCGCCAGTGTTGCTGGTGCTACGCGCAGGCCAATTTGGCCATCGTTAGTGTAAAACTGATGAATGATGCTGTGTTGTACTTCTGCATGCATGGTCAACTACTGCCCTTCTGCAATCCCTGTGTTAAGATTGCGCCATTCTAACATGTGAGGAAATAATTCGATGCCTATCGTGTCAAAATATGACGTGACCCACCAACAACAATTGCTTGATGCGGTACTAGAACCGCTGCAGCAAGACCAAGTACCGGTCGATCTCGCACTCATGACGCTAGGTAATGCTGTCACGCATGTCCTTGAATCTCATTATCCACCGGCAAAAGCTCAGCAAGTGGCTGAACAATTTGGCAAAGTACTGCTACAATCTATTTCTAAATCAGCTTAATTTAGGTTGCACATGAGACAACGCAGACAGCGGCGCGATAAAATTGCACGACTTATTAGTTGGGGACATTGGTTCACCTTTTTTAATATTCTGCTCGCGCTTGCTATCGGTACGCTGTATATCGAAGCTGCGGATACCCCGTCGACAGTTTTAGCCGGGGTCTACATGATCATGAGTTGGCTGGGGCACTTTGCCTTCTTGCCTTTTATTGTCTTTATTATTCTGATCTTTCCGTTTTGTCTGCTGATCCCCTACACCCGCTTTCTGCGTGGTATCGCTACGCTGGTTGCGTCGTTTGGCTTGATTGCGTTGGTCGCCGATGCCTTGTTCTTTCGCCAGTACGGCTATCACCTAAACACCTATTCCTTATCGCAGCTCGCAGTCGATGCTGAGTCAGCCTTTGCTGGCGCAAGCTTTGTCTTGTTATTGGGTATGTTACTAGTGTTTGTAGTGCTATTGGTATTCGAACTAGTGCTCGCTAATATTGCCTGGAAGCGTCTTGACCGTCTCAAACAACGCCATTGGGGCGCCGCTTTTAGTGCCGTGTTTGTACTGTGTTTTCTCACCAGTCATAGCGTACATATTTGGGCGGATGCCGTGTTTTATGACCCCATTACCAAACAGGATGACTTATTTCCGTTGTCCTACCCCACCACAGCGCGCACACTGATGAGCAAGCATGGTTGGTTGGTAGAGGAACGCCTGCAGGCGACCGATCGCCTGTTACGCGAGACCGCTTCGATTGAGCTGAAATATCCGCAGCGCCCTTTGATGTGCGCGCGTGAAACTAATGCGGTGAATAGCCACGTGGTGTTATTCAATCACCTAACACCCGCACAACAACAGCAGTTGCTGGCAGCCCTACCAGAATTGCAACCGCTGGCCACACCGGTACTAGGGCAAACTAACACCCAAGCGGGTTGGTTCGAGCTGTTCTACGGTTTAGCTGATATTTATGCGGGTCCGGTGTTAGAGCAGCAGCAGCCGCCAGCGTTTTGGCAACAACTGAACGATTACCAAGTAGCACTCAATGTCCGAGGTGACCACGCAGCATTCGCCGTGCCAGAGTTTTTACATGCAGCGCCACGCGGTAGCTATCGCGTGCGTATCGACATTAAGCTCAGCTCCACCATTGAGCCAGAGCTTATTGCGTCGTTACAACAAGCAATAGCCGCTGGTGAACAGGTATTCGTCACGGCACTTACGCCGAATCATGCGATTGGTAATAGCATTGAGGCCTTTGCAATGAGTGAAATGACCGTACCCGCGTTCAGCACCAGCAATCTGCAGTTTGCCGAGCAAGACGTCATTTTACTTACCGATATAATGCCCAGTTTGGTGACGCAATACATTAACTGCAGCGACGGCGTAAAAGCCTTTGCGACGGGTAAGAATCTATTCGATGCTGGCGAGCGCCGGTTCCCGGTATTGACCAGTTTTGGTCGCGAGCTGGTGGTATACGATGCATCCACAACAACGGTCATCAACGCGAACGGTGCGATGCGCTCATTCGATAACAGCACCTTGCAACCACAGCCGTCGTTTTCGCCAGCAACCCCAGTTTTGGTCGATGGCTTGAAGCATTTGCAACGCTTTAATGCGCAGACTGTGCAATAAAGCAGCAGTTGCTGCGTTTTCGCTGTTGCAAGGCTTGAGTAATTGCGAAAAAACCGTAATATAGCCGGTCTCGGTCGGCGTGTGGCGCAGCTTGGTAGCGCACTGTCATGGGGTGTCAGGGGTCGCTGGTTCAAATCCAGTCACGCCGACCAATTCTCTTCTTAAGTTGCTAGGTTCGGCTCACACTGCCAAGCCACTGCACCAGCTCAGTTGCTAATTTACTCTCATTGATATCCGGCAAACGCTCGCGTAGCGGTGCCAGCATTTGTTCGAGTTCTTTCGCTTCACTGCGCGACAACCGTTGTTGTTGAATGGCTTGGGCGTCAATACGCAATGCCTCGGTTGCGGCATGCCCACGTTTGCTTAACTGCTGCAACAACAAAAGTTGTCGGCCGACCAATGTCACCAACGTCACGCTATCGATTTGTAACACGCGCTCGCCAGTCATTTTCTGCTTGATCTTATCGCCAAAATAACGCCAACTTTGGTACAAACCACCAGCTGCAGCGCCGAGTGCTGTCGCAGCGCCTAAGCTCATGCCACCGACTAATAAGTCGATGCCGGCCCCAGCAGCCGCACCGGCACCTACACCAAACCCGGCATCTTTGCCCCAAGCCTTTAAGGTGGCGTCGGCGAACAGATCCTCGCGCCATTCGCCTTGCTCGACATCGATGGCAGCAAGCTCCGCATCACTTGTTAGAAAGGCAAAACGGGTCAATAACTCCTGCACAGTCTGTTGCTCGCGCGTTCTGATGCGGTGGCGTAGCTCACTGACGTGCTGATTCAGCGTCGACTCGTCGACACTTGCTGGTATGCGCAGCTGTAACTTGCTGACATCAATAAGCAATTGCGCAATGGCATGCAGGCTCTGCTCGTAACGCTGCTGACGTTGTTGCTGGCGCTGGGCAAGTAACTTTTGCAAAGGTTGCTGGGCTGACGGCAATACGGTTGCTAAACTGGTGAATAATTGCTGTTCACCCCCTTCTGGAGGCGACACTGTGTCAAAAGCGACAACAGCATGTAGATTGACCTTAGCAAGGGCCTGTTGCCACTCTTGTTGACGGCTGTGAGGACTCGCGGTGAAGTTTAACACGGGCAGCAAGGGCTTGCCGCATCGTGACAGTACATGCAATTCATCTTGAAATTTTTGCAACACAGGCTCCCTACTATCAATCACATAGAAGGCAGCATCTGACTGTAATAGTTGTCGTAGCACTTTTGCTTCTTGATTGAAGTAGCCTTGTGCCTCAGTACTTTGTAAAAACTGCTCGACCTGCGCAGGGCCATCGTGGCGATGTTGTTGCCGGTAGTTTTCAAGTAAAGCGTACAGCTCTTCCCCCGACTCCAACCCTGGCGTATCGTAAAAGCTCATCACCTGCTGTTGTTCGAGCCAGACGCCTTGTTCAAGCACGTCGCGCGTGGTGCTTGGGGTTTGTTCAACCGCACCAAAGTCACGTTGCTGCAACAGGGTTCGCAACAGTGACGTCTTGCCAGCATTGGTATGCCCAACCACAGCAATGCGCAATGAACTAGTCGACGCGGACATAAGCGACTCCATACTGATCGAGTAGTTGTTGCCACTGATTTAGGTAAGTAGCGGCAGGACTATCAACCAGTTGCACTATCAATTTTTCGGTGTATTGCGCAGTCTGACTTAACAAGCGCATGCTGCCGCGATCAGGCGTGCTGCGACAATCAATGCGCAGTGTCACCAGCGCTCGCGGCTGTTGTTGTAAGTCGCTTAGCCAACGTTGCTTATCAGCGTAGCTTGCAAGTACCCCAAAGTAGTTCGTCAAGGTGCTCGCGGCCTGCGCTTGCGCTGTTTCAAAGTCTAAACTTGCTGATAGCTCACCGCTACCTTGCTGCGCGTATTGAAACCTGAGATGCTCGGCCGTGTCACCACTATCGGCATCGACCACTCGTGGCGCGTGCTCACTGCGTGTTTGTTGCAGCTCTTGCACCACATGAATATGCCCCGCTGCCTGCATATCAAGCTGCATGCGTCGCACCCGCAAAGCGAATAGCAGCAAGCACAGTACCACGGCTAGCAACCGCGGCAATACTGCGTAAAACAACACACAGATTGATAACCAACGCCCGGCTAGATTTGCAAAATAAGGCTCATCCTGTGCCTCAATCGGCGGTAATTGCACCCCAAGCAACAGTTCTGGCAAATAGTTGATGAGCTGCGCCAACATTAACAACTGAGGTTCGTTAAGAATGGTGGTCGCCCAATGAAATTGGTAATTGTTAAAGCTCAAGTACAGCAACAAGGTGAGCCAACTCGAAGCACCGATCAATAACCAGAAGCCATGCGAAACAGCACCAGTCAACGGCACCAACAAGCGCTGCTGTTGTACCAAACGTAACCATGCATCACTCAGCTGTTGCGCAGCGGTATCTTTGACCAACCAACTATTGAGACTCATGGCAATATGGCTAATGCCACGTGGTTTTGCTGAATGTGTAGCAAGCAACAACCACAGCAATAGCAGCAATAGGTTAGGCAATACCAGAATAGCGACCGCAAATAATAGTGAAATCGGCGGTGGTTGTTGCAGTAGTGTTTGCACAGCTCCCGCGCCTAGCAACACCGCGATAAAGCCAAACAATACCGTTAGCAGACGCCGTACATTTTGCCAGCGCTGTAATTGGCGTACCGTACCGCGGCGTTCCGCAACACGTTCGGCGCGACGCAAAAGCTCCTGCTGCGGTGCAGCATCGGTATATTCCTGGCGATGAAACAGCTGTTGTTGTCGCGCAAAATCATGCTGGTCGTGTTGGCGTTGCAGTTCTGCAAGCCAGAAGTGTTCAAAGCGAGATAAACTCAAAGAAGCGTCCTAGTACTTAGTCAAATGACATGCGACGCTGACACGTCGCGGTTTGCATGTCATCGGATACCGCAACGTAGTAACCGCTTGGGCATTCAATCCGCAAGGTTGTTGGATCGGCTTTTTGTGTCGCTTGTTTTTTCAAGTTGCCGCTGACTTCCGCTAAGTCGATATCGGGCAATAAGTGCGACCCAAAGCCATAATAATAATGATAAAGCGCTGCTGCAAAAATCGCTAAAATGAGCAATTTGCGCATAGTGGCTCACTCCCACCCTGATCTAAAGGTAAATGAAATAAAGGCAAATCAATCCTCTATTTAATAGCAGCAGCGCACAAAATACAATGCAACAGTTTAGTCAATTTTTTCCAACTTCACTGCCGTACCAAAAACCAATAATTCAGCGGCACCTTGCGCCAACATCGATGTGGTAAAACGCACACTGACAATGGCGTCGGCTTGCAATGCACGCGCTTCATCAACCATTCGATCAAGCACTTGTTCGCGACTTTCTGCCATTAGTTTAGTGTAGTCGTTAATCTCACCGCCGACGATGTTCTTCAATCCAGCGAGGATATCGCGGCCAATGTGGCGTGCGCGAATCGTATTGCCACGGACGATGCCGACATGTTCAGTGATGCGGTAACCCGCCAAAGTTTCGGTTGTCACTACTGGAATTGTTTTCATAATTGCACCTTTTTATAGCGATCGGTTTTTGCTTGTTGTTTACGCTGCCATGCCACGCCGATAAAGAGCACGGCTAAGCCCAAATAAACTGCGCCAACGGCTAGTTTGAGCCAAATCGGCAGGCTGGCATCTTGTACATACTGATATGCGGCCCAACCGCCAATCACTAACAGACCGATCAACATTAAGAGCCAACCAAGCCATTGCCACACTGGTGTGTTGGTCGTTTGAAAGTGTGGCATAGTGGTGGGTTCTGGCATGGCTTGTCGCGCAGCACGAAGCGCCGCACTTTGTTGTTCGAGTTGAGCTAATTTGGCGCTGCAATACTCACAGCGCTGCAAATGGTGTTGCAACAATTGCTGTTGTTGCTGGGTCAGCTCGTCATCAAGAGCACCACTCAATAAAGGCTCGTACAGAGCGCACTCGCGGGTTGCTTTAGTCATTCGCTTTGTCTCCTCGCTCAAGTTGTTGCAACTGCAGTCGCAAAGCTTCGCGAGCACGCGCTAAGCGCGACATCACGGTACCTTGTGGGATCTGCATAATAGTCGCAATCTCGGCATAACTGCAGTCATTGAGTTCACGTAGTACTAGCACATCACGCTGGGCAAAGGGTAACAACGACAGCGCTTGAAGCGCGTTAGATTCAGCAGGTAACGGAGTACTGACCACTTCTTCAAGCGTGCTGATGGAATCTAACGTCGTTAACTTTTTGCGTTGGCGTAACAGATCGAGACTACGAAAGCGCACCACTTGTAAAAACCAGGCCTTCACTTTAGCGGTTTCAGGAAACCCAGTCGTTGTGATCGCACTGATTAAGGCATCGTGCAAACAATCCTCTGCCGAACTTTGGCATTGCAACAATTGCTGTGCCAACAGCTGCGCCCCGCGTAAGTGCGGTTGTAAAAGCTGATAGCGTTGCTGCTGCAGTGTTTGCATGAATCCAGTGCCCTGTTAAGTGGTACGTTCTTCAATAAGACGAAGCAGTGCTAGAGTTTATTCCATTTTTGATTCGACCAGCATTTATTCCGCAATGAAACCACCCGACTGTCGTGCCCATAATTGTGCGTACAGCCCACCCTGTTCGAGCAACTCGGCATGCGTACCCTGCTCAACAATACGTCCCTCATCCATAACTACCAAACGGTCCATAGCCGCGATGGTCGACAACCGATGGGCGATGGCAATCACGGTTTTACCTTCCATTAAGCGATAGAGGTTCTCTTGAATTGCAGCTTCAACTTCAGAATCGAGCGCCGATGTCGCTTCATCAAGGATCAATATAGGTGCGTCTTTGAGCATCACCCGCGCAATGGCGATACGTTGCCGTTGGCCACCAGACAGTTTCACGCCACGCTCACCAACGTGTGCATCGAGACCACGGCGACCATGATTATCTTCGAGTTCGGCAATAAATTCGGTGGCCTCAGCGCGCGCTGCCGCTTGTTCAATCATCGCTTCGGTGGCATCTGGGCGACCGTAGGCGATGTTGCCGCGGACCGAGCGATGCAGCAACGAGGTATCCTGCGTGACCATACCGATATTGGCACGCAGGCTGTCTTGCGTGACCTCAGCAATGTTTTGCCCGTCAATTTGAATACTGCCCTGATTGAGCTCGTAAAAGCGCAAGAGTACGTTGACTAGGGTTGATTTACCTGCCCCCGAACGACCGACGAGACCAATCTTTTCGCCCGGCGCGATGTGCAAATTCAAATCGCTTAAAATGGGTTTATCGTTGCTGTAGTGAAAATCAACATTGCTGAAAGTGACACCCCCCTGGTGCACGACCAGTGGCTTGGCATCAGGTTTGTCTTGAATTACTTGGGGTACCGCAATAGATTTGATGCCGTCTTGGACCGTACCAATGTTTTCAAACAACGCGGAAACTTCCCACATAATCCATTGGCTCATCCCCCACAAGCGCAGTACCAACGAGAGCGCCACCGCTATAGCACCGACACTGATAAGCTCACCAAGCCACAACCAAATAGCGAGCGCGGCAATGCCAAACAAGAGTAAAGAATTCAGTAAATAAAGACAGGTATAAAGCTTTGTTACCAAGCGCATTTGAGTATGTACGGTAGCCAAAAATTGCTCCATACCTTCGCGAGCAAAGGCACTTTCGCGTTGCGCATGTGAGAACAGCTTCACTGTTTGGATGTTGGTGTAACTGTCGACAATGCGGCCGGTCATGACCGATCGCGCGTCCGCTTGGGCCGCTGCTACTTTTCCGAGACGGGGCACAAAATAGCGTAACAAAATGATGTAACAACCCAGCCAAGCTAATAGCGGCAGGGCTAAGCGCCAATCAGCGCTGGCGACAATCACTACGGTACCGATGAAGTAAACCGCTACGTAGTTGAGCACGTCGAACAGTTTGATCACACTCTCACGGACCGCCAAGGCGGTTTGCATGACCTTAGTCGCAATACGACCGGCAAATTCATCTTGGTAAAACGCCATCGACTGCTGCAGCAAATAATTGTGCACCAACCAACGGATGCGCATTGGGTAATTACCCAGCAATGATTGATAAGTGATTAATGAATGCAGAATCACCAGCGTTGGTAAACCTAACAACACGACTGCCGCCATGCCGATGAGCCAGGGCCCTTGCTCAGCCATAAAAGTTTCGCGCGATTGCTCGCTTAACCAGTCAACGATGCTACCGATAAAACTGAACAACCAGACTTCTGTGATGGCAATCGCCATCATCAGCAAACCTGCCATGAAAATATAGGGCCAGGCACCGCGACTAAAGTACAAACAAAAGGCAACCAAGCCTTTTGGCGGTTGATCGTAGGTCGGCGGTGGAAATGGGTTTAAGCGGTTTTCAAACCAACGAAACATAAGAATCCTTACAGCAAGCTATACTTTGGTCGAATGTCAGTTTTGCATCATTTTGCTTTATCATGAGGGCTGACAATAAAGCATTACGCCATCATAAACGAAAAAGGTGTCTTATGAACGCTATTTTACTGATGTTGCTAGGCCTCGGGGGGATGCTCCTCGGTTACTTATTTTACTCCAAATTTGTGGCTGAAAAGATCTACAAATTGGACCCGAATTTCCGCACCCCGGCACATGAGTTTGAAGATGGCGTTGACTTTGTGCCGACCAATAAATACGTCCTTTGGGGCCACCACTTTACTTCCGTAGCCGGCGCTGCACCTATTATCGGACCGGCGATTGCGGTGATTTGGGGTTGGGTCCCCGCCTTTTTATGGGTCATTTTCGGCACCATTTTCTTCGCTGGAGTGCATGACGCCGGCGCTATTTGGGCGTCAAACCGAAATCGCGCACGGTCCATTGGCGCGCTCACCGGCGACGTTGTCGGTAAGCGTTCGCAATCGTTGTTTATGATTGTGATTTTTCTGGTGTTACTGATGGTAAACGCAGTCTTCGCCACGGCCATTTCAGGACTTCTGATTAACTTTCCAAGCTCAGTGATTCCAGTTTGGGGCGCAATTTTCGTTGCCTTGATTATTGGTCAGGTCATTTTTAGAAAGTGGATGAACCTAGGCACGGTTTCAATTCTAGGTGTCATCGCGCTTTATGCGCTCATTTTTGCCGGGCCGTCAGCACCGCTTAGCTTGCCTGAGACGGTCATGGGAGTATCGGATAACGCCACTTGGATACTCATTCTGTTCTTTTATGCTGCTATCGCGTCTTTGCTCCCAGTTTGGATGTTGTTGCAGCCGCGTGATTACATCAATGGCTTGCAACTCTTTATCGGCTTATTTTTGCTTTACGGTGCAGTGTTATTGAGTGGTCCAGAACTGGTAGCGCCAGCGTTCAATACCAACACTCCCGAAGGAACGCCATCAATCGTACCGCTACTCTTTGTCACCATCGCCTGCGGCGCAATTTCTGGCTTCCACGGGCTGGTGGCTTCAGGCACCACCTCGAAGCAGCTCGATAAAGAGACCGATGCACGTTTTGTCGGTTATTTTGGTGCCATTGGTGAGGGCTCATTGTCTCTGGCTACTATTATTGCGGTAACCGCGGGCTTCGCAACTTTGGCAGATTGGCAAGCGGTGTACCACAGCTTTGGCCAAGGCGGTGTCACCGCCTTCGTCAGTGGCGGTGCACGTATCCTGCAAGAAGGTTTGAGTCTTGATGTGGAACTGTCAGAAACACTGTTGACGGTCATGGCGGTGCTATTTGCTGGCACCACTATGGATACGGGCCTGCGCTTACAGCGTTATATTTTCCAAGAATGGGGCGCCATTTATAACCTCAGCTGGATGCAAAAAGCAGCACCTGCCACCCTGCTCTCGGTTGGCTCTTGTCTCATCTTGGCATTTGGTGCCGGCGGCGCGGATGGTTCTGGTGGCTTGGCGATTTGGCCTTTATTTGGCACCACCAATCAACTGCTCGCGGGTCTCACGTTATTAGTGATCACCGTTATGTTGGTGAAGTTAAAGCGCCCGATGTACGTCACCCTGATCCCGCTCGTGTTTCTATTGGTGATGACCATTTTTGCGTTACTAATACAACTCAAAGGTTTTTACGATACTGCTGACTGGTTCTTGTTCAGTCTTGATTTATTGGTGCTAGTAGCGGCTATTTGGATTGCCCTAGAAGCTACAGCAGCACTGAATCGTGCTCGAAACTCTGTAAACGAATGAAAATACAAGCGATAAAAAGCTGGCTCGTCAATGCGAGTCAGCTTGCCAATCAGTATTACAATGCACCCTATCGTGCAGCGGTAGCGCGCGCGAAACGCGAGCAAGATGATTTATTTATGCTGTATGTCTACAGTGAGCTGATGGGAATACCCAACCCAGCAAGCTATTACACTCTCGAGTTACAACCGCTGCTACTTGAACAATTCCATGAATGGCATTTACGCATGGGCATGGAACATTCACCCTTTGATGAATTTAGGTGTTGCTGATGCAGGATTCATGGCTTAACCAAATGCCGCCCATTATCTTCTTGGGTGGCAAAGGCGGTGTCGGCAAAACTTCAGTCAGTAGCGCCCTCGCCTTGCTACTTGGGCAACAAGGTAAACGCGTGTTATTGGTCTCGACGGACCCGGCGCATAGCCTTGCTGATGCTTTTGGCCGCCCCATAGGAGCTCATCCAACCGCCATCAATGCGCAAGTCGACGCCTTAGAGTTAGATCCTGATGCTCAAGTCGAAGCGCACATCGATGAAGTGCTGCGCGCCATGAAAGACTTCGCCAAACCCACCATGTACCCGCAAATTGAACGGCAACTGAAGCTCTCTGCACAATCTCCGGGAACTCAAGAGGCGGCTTTATTGGAGAGTATGGCAAAGTGGATCGACAGCGCTCAGCAACAAGGTTATGACCATTTAATCTTCGATACCGCACCGACCGGTCATACCCTGCGGTTATTGATCCTACCGGAGGCAATGGCAGCTTGGACGCAAGGTTTACTGCAAGCGAGTGAGAAGTCGGCACAGTTGCAAGGCATGGTTGATCACTTAAGTGCCTCGCGCCAACGCAGTCCGAATCACCCGTTAGCGGAGCCGCAACAGCACGGCACTTCGCAACTTGGCGATCGGCAGGCAAAAATTGCGGCACGGCTGCGTGAACGGCAACAGTTATTCCAGCGTGCGCGCGAGCGAATTAAAGATCCCCAGCAAACAGCTATCGCCTTTGTGTTGACCCCAGAAAAACTGCCAATGTTGGAAACGGAGCGCGCTGTGCAGCAGTTGCGTGAGGCGAAATTACCGATTGCAGCATTATTTATTAATCGTAATTTGCCCGGTAATGCTGATGGCGAATTTCTCGCGCAACGGCGGCAACAAGAACAAGTTTATCGTGAGCAGATCAACCAGTTGTTCGATGACCTTCCCAAGTGTTTTTTGCCATTATTTGCTACAGATTTACAGGAACTTGCTGGCCTAGAGGCCTTTGCCCAAGTCATTGCGACGAGTCAGTGGTGTTAAACCTGAAGTTAAGTCTGTAGTTACGAAAGTACTACGATCAAATAGATAGCTACCCCCGCGACCAAAACCCCTAGTCCGAGACGATTTTGATGGCGCTGCCACCAGCCGAGAACACGCTCACCGAGCCAGTACACCAATAAGGCCAAGCCATAGTAACGAACGCCCCTAGCAATGAAAGCTGCAGCAAGAAATAACAAGTATGGGTATTCGGTGCTACCGGCTGCTAACATGCCCACCTGAAATGGGATGGGCGTGATACCAACGAGCAACAAAGTCGCAAAACCGTTCTCTTTAAAATCGGCAGTGAACTCGGAGAATGCCTGCTGATAGCCGAAATAATCAATCAACCACTGACCACCAGTATCAAAGAAGAACAAGCCAAGGTTATAACCAATCGTGGCCCCGACTAAACAGCCGGCCAGTGTTGCCGTAGCAATCGCAAACCAGCGCTCGCGCTCATGAATCAGCAGCGGGATGAGCACCAGTTCTAATGGGATTGGAATGATGATTGACTCGAGCAGTGAAGCAACGAAAATCATCCATAATAGGTGGTTGGATTCAAGAATACGTGCCAACCAACGGTTGGCACGTGCATCATCTACTTTCATGCAAACTTATTCGCCAAAAGCTCCCGCTGGTCCTGGAAACACCACAGGACTCTCGTAACCATCTTTACTGACACTTGCGACGCCGAAAAAGTAGTTGTCGATGACAATGTTTTCTAGCGTGTACTCTGTCACATTGCCGACGTCGCGGCTGAATTCCCAATTTGGCGCATCGGTATGGCGCCAGTAAACGCGGTAGCCAGCTACATGGTCCGCTTCAGCCGCGCTTGGTGCCTGCCATTTTAACGTAGTATCGGCACTGACTGCACCGGAAATCTGCACCTGCGCTGGTGGACTTGGTGCCCAAGCCATGCCCGCGAGTGAGACAGCATTTAAGGCGGTCAGCTTGGCGGCATAATCAAAGTCAACGCCATCGAGGGTGTCACCATAGGCAATGCCGTCTTCAACACGTAAATCCTGGTGCTGACGATTGTAGTTCTCGTTGGTTTCCATGATCCGAACCCCCGGGAAGCCAAGGTCATTGAACGGACGATGGTGACCACCACGAGCGAAGCGGTCTAGACGATAAATCACCATAGTGTCTAAGTTTTCGATATAACGATCGGCCATCCAATCGATGTAACGCGCCAGATTACGACTTGGTGAATCAACTTCACCACCGGTAAAACGGCGACGACGTGCATCATCTTCGGTCTCATCCATGCGCGTGCCTTCAGCAAAAATACGTGCGGTGGTGTTATCGATAACACCGTTGATGCCCTCGGTATTACCAATCATATCGTTGTTGAGGACTGCTTTGATGCGCCAACCGTCCTGCTGCGCTTGCTCAGCCATGATCCGGCCACCAAATAAGCCCTGTTCCTCGCCCGCAAGAGCTGCGTAAACAATAGTGCCAGCAAACTCGTATTGACTTAAGACGCGTGCGGCTTCTAGAGCACCAGCGACGCCCGAAGCGTTATCGTTGGCACCAGGTGCGTCAGATTCAAAGTCCATCACATCGGTGACGCGCGAATCGATATCACCAGACATGATGACATAACGATTCGGATCAACTTTACCGCGTTGCACGGCTATCACACTGACCACTTCAGTCGCGTCAGGAATACGTGCTTCACCGCTAATCACTTCACTTTGGTAGTACACCTCGAGGCAACCACCACAAGCCGCAGAAATCTTATCAAATTCAGCCTTAATCCAGCGTCGAGCAGCACCGATGCCACGGGTTTCAGATTCGGTCTCTGACAAAGTATGACGGGTGCCAAAACTCACCAACTTGGTGATGTCTTGCTCGATACGCTCAGCAGAGACAGCCGCGGCGATATCATGCAAGTCGGATTGGTCTTTATAGGTAATACTTTGCCCTTGCGCAGAAGCAGCAAAACTCATGCCCAGCGCAACAGCAAGAACAGTCAGTTTAGTCATGTGGTGTCCTATCAACAGTCATTCGGTTCAAAGCGTAAGGTAAACAGCCCTAGTTCATTTTGATCAAGATAGCGAAATTCAACAAAGTCAGCGCGTTCGCGATAAAACGCCAAAGCTTCGCCCTGACAATACTCCCGCAGCATCTGCGGATAGATTTCAGCCTCGATAGCATCTTCGTCATGAACGAAGCGATCAATGCGAACCAAGGTGTAGATAAAACGCATACCATAATTTGCTACTTCGGCGCGCTCAAAACGCGTCTGTTCATCGAGTAGGCGCGGTAAATCACGGTTCATAATCCCGGAGCGCTCTAAAAGATCAGTGTAAAGCTGATTGCGTGCACTCGAATTATTTCTGTCCGGCTCCTGTAGCAACATAAAGGCCAGTAGCGCAAATAAAACCACCGAAGCTGCAAGGATAAGACTCAAACGAAAACTTTTTGACATAAACTTTTACCATATTCTGTGCGTAACCCTAATAAATTCACCATTCGCACTTACAAACATTCATGTATGTATGTATAATTATCCACGATTGTAAAACGATTCTCTTTACGCAGAAAAACAAATTACGAGGTAGTCATTAATGCGTCAACGTACCCTATCACCGATTGCCGCTGCTGTCTTTACTGGCATGCTTTTGCTCGCAGGTTGTAGCGACCAAGAACAAGCGCAAGGGCAAAACCAACAGCAGCAACAACAAACGGTCGGTGTTGTCACTTTAAAACCACAGAATGTTGACTTGAACGTGACCCTGCCTGGTCGTGCGACCGCTTATCGCACCGCAGAAGTGCGTCCGCAGGTGGGTGGCATCTTGCAAGCACAACTTTTTACCGAAGGCAGTGACGTTGAGCAAGGTCAATCGCTGTACCAAATCGATCCAGCTAATTATGAAGCTGACGTAGCTTCAGCCAAGGCCTCGGTTGCCCAAGCGAACGCAACATTGAGCGCCGCGAATGCGCGTTTCTCACGATTTGAAGGCTTACTTGCTGAAAAAGCCGTCAGCCAACAGGAATTCGATGAAGCTGAAGCGAGCTACTTGCAAGCACAAGCGCAGCTCAAAGTTGCCGAAGCCGAGCTTGAACGGGCTGAATTAAACCTTGGCTACACCAAAGTCTATGCACCTATCAGTGGCCGCATCGGTCGCTCAATGCTGACAGAGGGCGCACTGGTGAGTGTCGGCCAAGCACAAGCATTGGCAACGATTCATCAGTTGGACCCGATTTATGTTGATGTGCAACAAGCAAGTGAAGCCTATTTGCAATTGCAACGTGCCATCGCCAACGGTCAAGTAACAACCGACGCCGACAACCAGCCTCGCGTGCGTTTATTTGCCAACGGTAGCGATCAGGTCATTGCTGAAGGCAAGCTGCTATTTAATGAAGTCACTGTTGATCCAAGCACCAGTACGATTACTTTACGGGCTCAGTTTGACAATCCAGACCGCGCTATTTTGCCGGGCATGTACGTTACTGCCGAAGTAGATACGGGCGCGTTGCAAAACGCACTACTCGCCCCACAAGCTGGGGTTACACGTGATCCGCGTGGTCGCGCTGTGGCGTTAGTGGTCAACGGCGAAGGTGAAGTAGAACAACGTTACCTTGAGGTGGACGGCACGTCTGGTGACTCCTGGATCGTCCGTGACGGTCTGAGTGAGGGAGACAAAGTGATCGTCGAAGGCTTACAAAAAGTTCAGCCTGGCGCCAAAGTTCAAACCGAAGAAGTGAAGTAAAACATGGCAAAATTCTTTATTGATCGCCCCATCTTTGCATGGGTTATCGCGATTATCATAATGCTCGCGGGTGGCTTGGCGGTAACGCAGCTACCGGTCGAACAGTACCCAGAAATTGCGCCACCGTCGGTTCAGATTAACGCGACCTACCCCGGTGCAACTGCTGAGACACTTGAAGAAAGTGTCACTCAGGTTATTGAGCAAAATCTTAACGGTATTGATAATCTGGTGTACTTCTCATCTACTAGTGACTCTGCCGGCAACGCGAGTATCACCTTGACCTTTGAGGCGGGTACCGACCCTGATATTGCGCAAGTACAGGTGCAGAATAAGCTGCAGTTAGTCGTACCATTATTGCCTCAGGCAGTGCAAGACCAAGGACTGGTAGTGGCGAAAGCCAATAACTCGTTCTTGATGGTGTTAGCGTTGATTTCAAATAATGACGAGATCAACCAAATTGACTTGGGTGACTACATCGCAAGTAACATCCAAGATCCGATCGCTCGCACGCCAGGGGTGGGTAATGTACGTCTGTTTGGTGCTCCTTATGCTATGCGCATTTGGCTCGATCCGCAAAAATTGACGCGCTACAACCTCACCACCACGGATGTGGTTTTAGCGTTACGCGAGCAAAATAACCAGGTTGCCGCCGGTCAATTGGGCGGTACACCAGCAGTGGAGGGTCAAAGACTCACCTCCTCGATAATTGCTCAAACCCGGCTAGAAACCGTCGACCAATTCGAGGACATTCTGCTCCGCGTCAATCAAGATGGTTCTGCCGTCAAAGTTAGCGACGTGGCACATGTTGAGCTCGGTGGCGAAAACTATTCGACGATTGCACGTTATAACCGCCAAGCGGCGTCTGGTCTGGCCGTCAACCTTGCCACAGGTGCCAACGCTCTAGAAACAGCTGCCGCGGTCAAAGAACGGGTGGCTGAATTAGAAGAATTCTTCCCACCAGGGGTTGAGTTGGTGATTCCGTATGACACCACGCCGTTCGTTGAAACCTCGATTACTGAGGTGGTGAAGATTCTGTTTGAAGCTTTCGTCCTCGTTTTCTTGTTGATGCTGCTATTTTTACAGAACTTGCGCGCTACGCTAATTCCGACCTTAGCGATTCCAGTCGTGGTATTGGGTACCTTTGGCATCATGTCAGCGCTAGGCTTTAGTATTAATACGCTCACCATGTTTGGTTTGGTACTTGCCATCGGCCTGTTGGTGGATGATGCCATCGTGGTGGTCGAAAACGTTGAACGTTTAATGCATGACGAAAAACTCTCGCCACGCAAAGCCACCATTAAGTCAATGCAACAGATTACTGGCGCATTGGTTGCAATCGGTTTGGTCATGGCGGCTGTGTTTGTACCCATGGCGTTCTTCGGTGGTTCAACGGGTGCGGTTTACCGACAGTTCTCAATTACCATTATTTCGGCAATGAGTTTGTCGGTGTTGGTGGCAATTATATTTAGCCCTTCGCTGTGTGCGACTTTGCTGAAGCCAATAGACGAAGAGAAAAAGAACAAAGGCATCATGGGCGCGTTCAACCGTGGCCTGAACCGTCTCACTGAAAAATACACTGGCTCGGTACAAAGCATTATTAAACGCAGTGCTCGGTTTATCGTGATTTACTTTGTATTGGTGGCTGCGCTGGCCTTTTTGTTCCTGCGCATGCCAAGCTCGTTCATTCCAAATGAAGACCGCGGTGTCTTCTTAACGCAAATGCAGCTTCCTGCCGGCGCAACGCAAGAGCAATCGTTCCAAACTATGCAAAAAATCGAGAATTATTTCCTCGATGAAGCTGCTGGTATCCGTTCGGTGTTCTCGGTGGTTGGTTTCAGTTTCAGTGGCCAAGGGCAAAATGCTGGTTTGGCATTCGTGCGGATGACAGATTGGTCTGAACGTACCAGCCCTGAGTTACAAATTGATGCCATCATCGGCCAAGCAATGGGTTACTTCAGCCAAATTCGTGAAGCCATGGTATTTGCATTCAACTTGCCGTCGATTCCCGAATTAGGCAATGCCAGCGGCTTTAACTTGTACTTACAAGATCGCGGTGGTTTGGGCCACGAGGGTTTGTTGGAAGCGCGCAACCAATTGCTAGGCATGTCGGCGCAAAACGATACCGTTACCGGTGTTCGTCCGAATGGCTTGGAAGATACCTCACAGTTCAAAATTGAAGTGGATTTTCAAAAAGCTAAGGCGCTAGGGTTATCCATCGATCAAATCAACGCAACCCTCGCCAACGGTTTTGGCTCAACCTACATCAATGATTTTATTGACCGTGGTCGAGTGAAAAAGGTTTACGTACAAGGAGTGCCTGAAAGTCGTATGACGCCTGAAGACCTCAGCCAATGGTTTGTGCGTAATAATGATGGCGAAATGGTGCCCTTCTCGTCCTTTGCAAGTACCAGTTGGACTTTTGGTCCACAGCGCTTAGAACGGTATAACGGTGTACCGGCGATGAATATTCAAGGCGAGGCAGCACCAGGTTTTGCCTCTGGTGATGCGATGATGGCTATGGAAGAAATGATCGGTAAATTGCCACAGGGTATTGGCTATGAATGGTCAGGCATATCGCTTGAGGAAAAAATCTCTGGTGACCAAGCGCCGTTGCTCTACGCGCTGTCGCTACTTATAGTATTCCTGTGCTTAGCGGCCTTGTACGAAAGTTGGTCGATTCCGTTCTCAGTTATGCTGGTAGTCCCGCTAGGTATTTTAGGTGCAGTGATTGCCGCAACCATGCGTGGTCTCGAAAACGATGTTTATTTCCAGGTTGGTTTGTTGACAACGGTCGGGGTCTCAGCACGGAATGCTATCTTGATCGTGGAATTTGCCAAGGACTTACAGGCACAAGGTAAAGAATTGCTTGCAGCGACGTTAGAGGCGGTCAAACTGCGACTACGTCCAATTCTGATGACCTCACTCGCATTCACCTTCGGTGTGCTGCCATTAGCACTCTCAAGTGGCGCTGGTGCGGTGAGTCGCCAAGCAATTGGTACCGGTGTTATCGGTGGTATGATTGGTGGCACCATTTTAGCTATCTTTTTCGTACCATTGCTGTTCTACGTAGTGCGTCGCACTTTCCCACCTAAGGTGCGCGCCGAAGACTAGTCGCATTTCAAACTGCATGCTAAGGTTATCTCTGGTCTCAGAGGTAACCTTTAGCATGATCTATCGTTATTTTATTCTTTGTGTCGCCGCTTCAGCCCTACTGTTGGGTATTCAAGCGCCTAATCTATTGACCCAATATCAACAACGCTTAGCAGCACAGTATGCCGAAGCCATGGTTTACTATAGAGACTACCAAACCATTGCTGACACTCATTTTGACGGCGATATGCAAGCACTGATCCGCGCCCATCAAACAAGTGATGAGGCGGCCTTTCGTGATGAGGCACCGATTATTGAAAAACTAGTGGTGCGGGTGAACGCGTTTGAGCAACAGTTGCAGCTACAACAACAGAGCTACCCAAATCAATTGTGGGCTCTCGTCTGGCAACATGATGAGGAGTTACTCACGGGAACTATGGAGCAGTACAGCTTTAATGTGCCGCTGACGCAGCAAGCGATAGCTACGGGCGCACTGATTGCGCTAGCGATTGTGGTTTTGATCGATTTTATTTGGCTGGTGTTAAAACGTCTGTTCCGTCGCCGCGGTGATGAGCCCGGCTATCGGGCTAATCATCGTTTTTAACTTTGTATTCACCCTCAATCACCGAATCATCGCTGCGATTACGGGTCTGCTCACGCTGCTGCTGATAGCGTTGCTGCGCATCTCGCTGTGCTTGGCGCGCTGCTTTATTGAATTGCCATACCTGTTTCAATTCGCGGCGTTTGCGCCACATCACCGGTAGTAGCAGTATCCAACCGACCAGCAAGAAAATAAGACCTAAGCCTAGCGCTAATAGCAAAAATAGGCCAAACACGAACCAGCTCAATAACACCACAAGCGGATTTGCATTGGGCTGCGGCTTCATTTTTTCTTGCCATTGGCGAATATAAATTAACATTACATCGTCTCGTTTAACTGAGTTACTAATACTATTGTGGCGCAAGCATACAATTACAAGTGTTGCGCCTTGCGATCCTGTAACAATTTAAGAATGATACTGCTCAGATTCACGATATTGAAAACAGTTCCCGAAACACTGCCGACAATAATTGCGTAAACCAAGCCCAAGAACTCAGCGAGTAAAAACCAACGCCGAATCAGTGCAGGGTCGTTTAATTTAATCGAGCCGACCGTAAAAATGATCGACGAAGCATAGGCAATCCAGATCGACCAATGACTCGGCTGGTCTGAAAATGCGATCGCGACTCCACTTAGCGAAAAATCAAGGGCTGCAATTGGAAACTGCCATTCAATAATGAGAAACACAATATTGAGTGCGACAAAGCCCCACAACACCAGCGGTCCTTGCCAACGCAGTGCGATAAAATTACGTAACACCGCAATGCCAGTGACAATACCACCAGCGATGGCATCCAGCATGAAAAAGTGGATAGATAATGAACCGAGCGCTATTGCGGAAACAATACGATAGCGATTGGCCGTACCTTGACGATAGGCAATAAAATTAAGAATGAGTGCGATAACACCAAAGACTTCTGCAACAGAAAACAACTGGAATCCTCAATATTACTTAGTTTTTTTCAAGACAATAAAAACGGCGGCAACCGCAAAGTGTCACCGCCGTCTACCGGGTGTTACCACCTGAGATTATTGGCGCTCGGCCGCAGTCTCTTCACGAATACCACGGAATTCGTTTCCGGCATACCAATTTGGCCACGCGTCAGAATTTGCCAGCTCATCACCAATCCAGTAGTACAGCCACATATCTTGCTGCACACCACGTAAATCCCATTCTGGATCGTACTCATCTGCTGGCTTGTGATACGCCTCTTGCACATATTGCGCACGTTGTTCTTTGCCGTATGCTTCACCAAACTCAATGTGATCGTTGCCACCTTTTGCATAAAGCATCGGGACACCACGCTTAGCTAGGTTGAAGTGATCTGAGCGATAGAACGAGCCAACTTCCGGGGTAGGCTCAGGCGCTACGTAACGGTCTTGTTTCTCAACATAACGCGCTAAATATTCTTCAAGTTCTGAATTGCCATGCCCAACCACGACCATGTCCTTCATCGGTCCATAAACGTTCATCACGTCCATGTTGATGCCCGCAACAGCTTTACCAAGCGGCAACATTGGATGATCAGCGTACCAATCAGAACCGAGCAAACCACGTTCTTCCGCGGTTACTAATACAAACACGACCGAACGCTCCGGTTGTGGTTGCGAGGCAAAGAATTCAGCAATTGCCATGACTCCAGCGGTACCCGACGCATTGTCTTGCGCACCGTTGTAGATTTGGTCATCACTCGCAATCGGATTCATCCCCATGTGATCCCAATGCGCCATGTAAATCACGTGCTCTTCCGGATTGACGCTACCTTCAATATAACCAATCAAGTTCGGTGAGTTGAGGTATTCAAAGTCAGTCTGTACGGTCAAGGACACCGCCGCATTCAAAGCAACGGGTTCAAACTCAGGTTGTTGTGCCTGCGCACGCATCTCAGCATAGCTAGAGCCGACGCGAGCAAATAACCTGTCCGCAGCCTCCTCTGTGAGCCAACCTTCAATTTCGGCACGATCCATATTTTTATTTTCACGCGCTAAATCAAAACGCAATGGTGAGCCACCTGCAACCACGCCCCAACCGTAACCAGCAGGCCCTGTCTCGTGAATGACGAGGATACCCGCAGCACCTTGGCGCGCCGCTTCTTCAAACTTATAGGTCCAACGACCGTAATAGGTCATAGCTTTGCCGTTGAAAACTTCAGGATCACCACTGTCGTAACCTGGGTCGTTGACTAATACCACGACTGTTTTACCGGCAACATCGAGACCTTCATAATCATTCCAGCCATATTCCGGTGCTACAATACCGTAGCCAGCAAACACCATTTCACTGTCGTTGAGCGAGACTTCTTCTTGTACTCGCGGTGACCACGCCATCATGTCTTGTTTATAGGTAAAATCAGCTAACTCAGCGGAGCCAAAGCTCATATCTGAAACACTGTAGGGCGTCATTTTCACCAAAGGCACTTCTTGGCGATAGCTATTGGTTTCTGCGTCATAGGGTTGTAGACCCCACGCGCGAAATTTTTCTTCGACAAAAGCAACGGTCAATTCTTCACCTTTACTCGCCGGCGCACGTCCTTCGAATTCATCGGAGCTTAATGTCTGCAGGTAATCGCGATAGTTTTCGTTAAAACTGTAAGGGTCGACCTCAACTTGCGGGGTTGTAGTCGATTCAGGTTCACTGGCAGGCGAACATGCGACAATTAGCATGCTGGCGGCCAGTACCGAAAGTTTTTTCATCGGTTGTTACTCCTTGTTTTCACATTGTTGTAGTTGGACGCCTTCACGAATACCATGCTCGGCAAAATAGCCTGCTGGCATTTCGAGCGCACTTTTATAATTGGTACCCGGTCGATAACTCGGGCAATTACGTGAATTTACACTGGTGCAAGGACGCATGGTGAAGGTTTTGACGACACGCATCTGTGCATCTAAATAAGCAATATCGAGCGCGATTTTAGTGTTGTACATCCAAAATCCGGAGTAGCCAGGACGTTCCTCGTCGTAAACAAACCACATCCCTTGATGGGGTGCTAACTCAGTACGGTGCATCAAACCACGCGCTCGCTTATCAAAATTATCTGCAATTTCAACTTGCATGGGCGGTTGTCCGCTGGCCTCAACCTGACAAAGTTGCGTGGTGTCATAACTACACACGTCTTCCGCAGCTGTTGAGCAGGAATCTTGCGCAGTAAATCCAGCAAGTAGCAAAGTAAGTATTGATAGTGTCATAGCTGTTAGCTCGATAGAAAACAAACGAGCTCAAGTATGGCGTGAATTGGACGGAAAAAAAAGCCAAAAAAGCCCCTTGCGGGGCTTTAAATTGGAGAACATTTGATAAACACGTACTAACGCATGAACGTCAGGTTGTTTATCCGGAGATATCCACGGTGGTAACCGTTTCATCCCCACTGACGCTCACGTCTACAATTCCTTGAAACGTGATGTCATCATCTGCCTCGGGATCGTCATCCGTCTGGCAGGTCCACGCTGCAGAGTAATCACCTGCCGCAACGTAACCGACAGAAAAGGTGTAGGCAGAGACGTTATCAAAGTACACCGCTGCAACGGCATACGGCTGATGTGTCTCTGCCCCACCTACATCTGCCAGGGCAGTTATCTCTAAATCACTTCCTTCATAGAGATAAACTGCAGCCACTGGCTCTGTCGTGTCGCTTGGCGCGACCGAACAAGAATTCTCAATGAGTAAGGCTTCAGCAATACTGCCTTCCACGTGCCCTACTTCTAAATTATTCACCAAACGCACACCGCGGGGCTTCAAGAAGTAGACATCTTGTCCCACTGGGTTCACCAAGGCTTGGCGCAAATCAAACTCAACGGTATAGGCGGCATTACCACCGGCATCGAGCGTAATGCTATCGAATTTCAGTTCATTTGACGGTACTTGTAGCGGAATTTGCTGCTCCCCCACTTGCACATATGAACCTTCACTCATTACCAGCCGTAGTTGGCCGTAAGTACCTGCTGCAACTTCGACACCGGCGACTAAATCAAGCGCATCACTACCGGTGTAACTCATCAGATCCACACCATAAGTGTTAGGGATGGTCTCACCGTCGCTATCCTTACAAACATCATTGCTTGCTAACGTGTTATCAGACTCGCCAATGACAAAAGTTTGCTGACCATCACCATTACCGACCAGCTCAATGGCGCTAAAGCAAGCAATTACCGCGTCTGCCTCGTCAACTGGCGCATCGCTAATCGCGAGCGTGAAAGTAGCAGTGTCTGCAACGTTTGGCTCATCATCCGAACCTCCACACGCAGCTAACGACAAAGCCGCAACAGAAATTACAAAAGCTTTACATGATTGATGTTTTGATAACATGTTAATATACCTCTCGATATATGAGTTTAGTGTAAACAATATTTAGCACAGCTTGCAACCCCTGTCGCGTTGTTTACGTTGGCTTTACAAAGAAAAAATCACGCTTAATTATTAGCCAAAGTTTTAAATCATGCTTAGTTTGTTGTGAATTTGTTTGAAAACAGCAGGATTGATCGCGTCCGCAACTCGGCATAAAGTAGCATTACGATTAAGATGGAGTCGCAAATGACGACCACAGCAGGTGAAATGGACTGTCAATTAACCGAACTTAAATGTGTAACCGCGCTTGGTGGCGGTCACGGACTTGGCCGCGTGTTGTCTAGCTTACAGTTTCTACAGCATCGTTTAGTCGGCATCGTAGCCACAACCGATAACGGCGGCGCCAGCGGCCTCCTACGCCGTGCCCATCAAACCATCGCTTGGGGTGACATTCGTAACTGTCTGTCACAGCTTACGGAGCAACCGCTTGCAGCTGATGTACTCAATTATCGTTTTAACGAAGAATCTGCGTTGCAGGGGCATAACTTAGGCAACCTACTACTGTATACACTTGATCAACTCAGCGCTCGACCTCTCGATGGCATTCAACTGTTAAGTCGTTTGTTGAATATCAACACGCGATTATTGCCGATGTCTGAAATCCCGGTTGATTTAATTGCCGATACCCATGAAGGACTCGAATGTTTTGGTGAGTTGCTGGTTGATCAGCTCCATCACATGCCCAAGAGTCTGCGCCTGTCAGCAACAGCGCAACCCACTCCCGAAGCGCTGAAACATTTACGTCGAAGCGATTTGATTATCATTGGCCCGGGAAGTTTCTTGACTTCACTCATGCCGCCGTTGTTGGTGGATAAAATCGTGGAAACTATCGCTTCGCATAGTGCACCGGTCATTTTTATTGATAATCTACTAGCTGAACAAAGTCCCGCCGGACAGTTGCCAGTGAGCGCAAGAATTCGCTGGCTGGAAGAGAAAGTTGGTTTTCAACTTATCGATATGGTGATCACCAATCATGCTGATAAGGAGTTAACCTTGCCACACGTTAATGGGATTGAAGCGGATCGTAATGCGCCGCAAAGACATGACAAAGTAAGCCTGCGGAACACGCTAAATAAAGCACTCGCAGCGTTATAACAACGAAAAACAAAGGGGAACTTTAATGAAACGTACCGTACTCGCTGCACTCATTGCTGTAGCGACCTTAGGCTCCACTTCCGTCACCGCTGACACGCTCGGGCTAGATACTGAATACCGTTCAGCAACCCCGACCGTCGAGCAGGTCTTGGGCTACCCAATGGGGTCGCGGATCTCTAGTCCCGAAGCCATTTATGACTATTTTCAAGCACTCGCTGAAAGTCATCCTGAGCAAGTGCGCATTATCACTTATGGCGAAACGTGGGAAGAACGTCCACTCTATTATGTCGCTATTTCAAGTGCGACCAATATCAGCCAACTCGCTGATTACCGCGCTGGCATGCAAGCTTTAGCCAACCCACAAGCAACAGACAGTGATGAGGCTGAACGTTTGCTCGCGGAATTACCTAGCAGTATTTGGCTTTCTTACGGCGTACACGGTAACGAGATCTCTTCACCGGAAGCGGCGATGCTGACGGCTTGGCATTTGCTTGCAGCCAACGACGATGCCACGCGCATTATGCTCGATAACACTATGGTATTTATCGATCCGGTGCAAAACCCAGACGGCCGAGGGCGCTTTGTCAGCCGTTACTACATGACCGCAGGTCTTGAACACAGTAGCGATCGTATTTCTGCGGAGCACAATGAGCCTTGGCCAAACGGTCGTAGCAACCATTATTTATTTGACCTAAATCGCGATTGGTTAGCATTAACCCAGCCCGAAGTTGCCGGACAAGTGGATGCCCTGCTCGACACTTACCCGCTGATTTTTGTCGATTTGCATGAAATGGGAGGCGATCAAAGCTATTACTTTACTCCTGAGGCACGTCCCTATAACCCTTTGATTGCTGCGAGCCAACGCGAATCACTGTGGACCATAGGTGAGAACAACGGAAAATGGTTTGACCGTCACGGCTACGACTACTTTACCCGTGAGATCTTCGATGCATTCTATCCTGGATACGGTGCAAGCTGGCCGCTTTATCACGGTACCCTGGCGATGACCTACGAAATGGCGTCTGCTCGTGGGCATCACTTCCGCACTAAAGACGGCGACATTCTCACTTACGGTGATGGTGTACAACGTCATTTTGTCGCATCCTTAGCCACTATCGAAACAGCGAGTCGCGAACGCGAGCGTTTGTTGACTAACTTCTGGAATTACCGCAAACAAGCGATTGCCGATGGTCGTGATAGCGATGAGCGTTACGTCTTTATTAATGCTGATCGCGATCCTGCTGGTGCGCAGCGCCTCGCTGGTTTGTTAACGCGTCATGGCGTTACCGTACAGCAAAGTAACGCAGCGTTCGAAGCTTGTGGTGAAGATTTCGCTGCAGGAAGCTTGGTCATCGATAGTGCGCAACCGGCACACTATATGATCCGCACACTGCTTGACGAGCAAGTGAACATGGCACAAGACTTCCTCGATGAACAGGAACGCTTGCGCGCGAATAACCTGCCTGACCAAATTTATGATGTCACTGCATGGTCACTGCCGTTGATGTTTAACTTAGAGCAGCAACGTTGCGAACGTGCTCCACGCGTTGATACGCAACTGGCGAATACCGACATCATTAAACCTGGCACACTCAATAATGCTGACGCAAAAGTCGCGTTCTTAGCGCCATGGGGCGATATGAATAGTGCACGTTTGCTGGCTGCAGCCCTACGCGAAGGTTTAACTGTCAAACAAAGTGACCTCGCTTTCACCTTGAAGTCAGGTGAGCGCTACCCTGCAGGTTCGCTTATTTTTACCCTCGCGGAAAATGGTGATGATGTTGCCGCACGGTTGACAACATTAGCGCAGAGAACCGGTGCTACCATAAATGGAGTTGATTCAAGTTGGATTACCGAGGGTCCGAACTTCGGTTCGAATAATGTACAAAAGGTTCATGCGCCGCGTATAGCGATGGCATGGGACGAGCCTTTTAGCAGCCTCAACGCAGGTCACACACGCTTTGTGCTAGAGCGCCAAATTGGTTATCCGGTAACCGCCATTCGTGCTGATCAACTGCGACGCGCTGATTTAAGCCACTACAATGTACTGCTTCTACCTTCGAGCTACGGCAGTCTTGCTGGTGCTTTTGGTGACGATGGTGCAGCGAACCTGAAGCAATGGGTTGAACGTGGCGGTGTGTTGATCACTATGGGTAATTCAACTGCTTGGGCGGTAGAACAGCAATTGTTAGCCAGCGCGCTAGAAAGCGAAGCAAAAGAGCAAACAGTTGAAGTGCATCAACAACCTAAAGTGGAAGGCTTATTGTTGGAAACGACTGAGCATCTGCACAATTATGTGAATGGTGCCGATACTGACCCCTATTGGACTTCTGGTGTGATCACCAAGCTCGATGTTGACCAAGAACATTGGCTGACTGCCGGAGTACCAGCGACGGTCAACAGCATTACCGTGGGCAACCAAATTTATCGTCCACTAACCATCAACAACGGTCGCAATCTATTGACCTACGCCAGCGCAGACGAGTTACTCGCAAGTGGTTATTTGTGGGCTGAGAACAAGCAGCAGCTTGCGCATAAGCCTTACTTGATGTGGCAGCCGCGTGGTCGTGGAATGGTGATCAGCTTCGCTCAAGAGCCGACCTATCGTGCCTACTTAGATGGTTTGAACATCACGCTAATGAACGCTATTTTCGGTGGTGCGTCGCACGCGCGCCCGTTGCGTTAACTCGCTTACAGATAGCAAAAAGCCCGCTGCGTGTTATCACCAGCGGGCTTTTTTATTGGGCGCGCAAAAACTCAGCGCGATGAATTGGTTTCGTCGGCACTAATACGCGACGCCACGGCCCCACGTTGATCTTTGTATTTCGCATCTTTGCGTTTGCTATAGGGCTTTTCACAGGGCTCATCAAGCAACTCAAAACTCAATGCGCCAATTTTCATATGTGGCCGCAAGGCTAACGGTAGTTTACCGCTGTTGAAAAATTCCAACACGATTTGACCGGACCAACCTGGATCAATCCGATGCGCTGTAACGTGCACCATGAGCCCCAAACGTGCCAATGAAGAACGACCATCTAACCAACCGACCATGTCAGCGGGTAAAGTGACACTCTCATGCGTCACCGCGAGGGCAAACTCGCCCGGATGAATAAAGAAGGCTTGCTCCGGTTTAAGGACGATCGGATCGCTCATGATCTGATGAATCGCACTCTCGATGGCCTCACGCGGGCCACTAATGTCAATATAGGGAGCCGCGTGATCTTCTAACACGCGAAATTCATTACCAAGATGGATATCTACTGTCACGCCACTGATATCTTCTGCCTTAGGGCGAGGTTCAATGCCAATACGCTGAGCATCTAGGTATTGTACAATTTGACCATCGGTTAACCGCATTTTGCTTTCTCCTGCAAATAAAGTTGCCCAGCTACAGCTGCAGCCAGCGCGCGTATCGGCTGATTCAATTCATGTTCGGGTTCGCTTGATAACAGCGGTTGGCCTTCATCTAGGGCTTCACGTAATGCACTGGCAAGGGGCAGCTGCGCCAGTAAAGGCACTGCATATTCAGTAGCCACTTTTTGCCCGCCATCACGACCAAAGATAGCTTCTTTAAAGCCACATTTCGGGCAATGGTAATAACTCATATTTTCGACCAAACCAATAATCGGAATACCCACCTTACGAAACATCGCGATGCCCTTTTCAGCATCCGCGAGCGCAACGTTTTGTGGTGTTGTGACAACAATGGCTCCGGTCACTGGAATCTTCTGCGCCAAAGTGAGCTGAATATCGCCCGTGCCCGGTGGCATATCGATAATTAAATAGTCTAAGCGCGGCCATTGGGTGTCGCGAAAGAGTTGTTGTAACGCGGCACTGGCCATCGGTCCGCGCCAAATGGCGGCTTCTTTGGCATCAGCTAGATACCCCATGGAGCTTACGTAAACGCCATGGCGGTGATGCGGAATAAGTTTATTTTGCGCTGAGGTGGATTGCTTCTCGTCCGCTCCACCGAGCATGGTTGGTAACGATGGTCCATAAACGTCTGCATCTAATAAGCCGACCGTGGCACCCGCCTCGGCAAGGGCAACCGCCAATTGAACTGCTACTGATGATTTACCGACCCCGCCTTTACCCGATGAGACCACAATGACATTGCCGTAAATCAAGGGTAAATCCGGCTGTGAATTAGGCAGTTTTTCGACCTGACAATTCACCTGCAAGTTGAAGTTGGCGAAACACGGCAGCGATCGCAGCGGATCAAGTAAAGATGTGTGCACAGAAAATGGTAATTCTAGGCTAATTTCGTGTTCCTTCAGTTGCCACCAATCGCGTGGCAACGCTTGCTGCCAACCGGGTAAACGAAATGCATTAAGCGCTTGTTGTTGCACATCGCTAAACGAGGCTGCGTTGCTGCTAGTTGTCCGTGAGGTTTTCTTGTTCCAGAACATCAACCGCTCCGAGCTGTTTTGAGGCATTAAAATATCGTGGTTATGCCGCATGATACGGTGACTGCAGGTGGATTGCTAGCACTGATTCAGGTACACTTTTACGACTTTCTTAATGGTAGTTAAATGGACGAATTAGATGACCACAGCAACGCGTAAGATTCTGGTGACAAATGCGCTTCCGTATGCCAACGGCCCGATTCATATTGGCCATATGCTTGGCTACATTCAAGCTGATATCTGGGTGCGCTTTCAAAAAATGCGTGGCCATGAATGCCATTACATGTGTGCAGATGACGCGCACGGTACGCCTATTATGCTGAAAGCACAGCAATTGGGTATTGCCCCAGAACAAATGATTGAAGAAATGAATCTTGCCCATCAAGCGGACTTCGGTGATTTTCATGTTGCTTTTGATCACTATTATTCCACTCACAGCCCCGAGAACCGTGAACTCGCAGAATTGATTTACACACGTTTACGTGATGCTGGGCACATTAAAACGAAAACGATCAAACAGTTATTTGACCCGCAAAAAGAAATGTTTTTGCCAGATCGTTTCGTTAAAGGTGAATGTCCAAAATGTGGCGCGGCCGATCAATATGGCGATAACTGCGATGTGTGCGGCGCAACCTACGCGCCAACCGAGCTCAAAAACCCAACTTCAGCAGTCTCAGGAGCAACGCCAGAGCTACGTGAGTCTGAGCACTACTTTTTTGATTTACCTGCGTTTGAAGACATGCTCAAGGCTTGGACACGTTCAGGTTCGCTACAAGAGGAAATGGCAAACAAGCTGAACGAGTGGTTCGAAGCTGGATTACAGCGTTGGGATATTAGCCGAGACGCGCCCTACTTTGGCTTTGAAATCCCCGATGCACCGGGCAAATATTTTTATGTCTGGTTGGATGCCCCTATCGGTTATATGAGTAGCTTTAAGCATTATTGTGCTACTACGGGTAAAGCGGATTTTGATAGCTATTGGAAAGCCGATAGCGATGCCGAGGTTTATCACTTTATCGGTAAAGATATCATTTACTTCCATAGCCTATTCTGGCCAGCAATGCTCAAGGGCGCAGACTTCCGCCAACCGACTAATGTTTGGGCGCATGGTTTCATTACCGTTAACGGCACTAAGATGTCGAAATCCAAAGGTACCTTCATTATGGCGCGTACCTATCTTGACCATCTCGACCCAGATTACCTGCGCTACTATTTCGCCGCGAAGCTGACCAGTCGGATTGATGACCTTGATCTCAACCTAACTGACTTTGCCCAGCGGGTGAATAGCGATTTGGTTGGCAAAGTGGTCAATATTGCGAGCCGCTGTGCTGGTTTTATCCAGAAAAAGTTTGACGGAAAACTAGCCAATGACTTGGGTGATCATCCACTGTTAACCGAATTCCAGCAAGCCGGCGAAACCATTGCCGATGCCTATGAAAAACGTGAATTTTCACGCGCCATGCGTGACATCATGGCATTAGCCGATAAAGCGAATTTCTATATTGCTGAAGCCGAGCCATGGCAGGTCATCAAAGATCCGGCAAACAGTGCACAGGTGCATCAAATTTGCTCAATTGGTATCAACTTGTTCCGCTTGTTAATGATTTACCTAAAACCAGCGGTGCCTGCGTTGACCGAGCGGGTTGAAGCATTCCTCAATGAGGAACTCAGCTGGAATAGCCACCAACACTTACTCACTGACCACGCGATTGAGCCGTTTAAGGCTTTGTTGCAGCGCATTGAAATGGAAAAAGTAGAACAAATGATTGACGACTCTAAAGCCGCTAACGTAGACGCAAATGCGAAACCCGATAACGGCGAATTAAAGAAAGACCCGATTAGTGCTGAAATCAGCTACGAAGATTTTGCCAAAGTTGACCTACGCATCGTGCGTATTGCCAACGCAGAACATGTTGAAGGTGCAGATAAATTACTTAAGTTGACCCTCGATTTAGGTAGTGAAACACGGCAAGTCTTCGCCGGCATCAAATCAGCTTATGATCCGGCCAAACTCATCGGTCAACATACGGTGATGGTGGCTAACTTGGCGCCGCGTAAGATGCGTTTTGGTATGTCAGAAGGCATGGTGCTGGCAGCAGGCCCTGGTGGTGCAGACTTGTACATTCTTAACCCACACGATGGTGCTAAGCCAGGCATGCGAGTTAAGTAACTGATGCCGGCAACCGTTCATCTGAAACCGGCAAAATGCAAATCCTTGCGTCGCTTGCACCCTTGGGTGTTTAGTGGCGCGATTGCCAAAGTCAAAGGTCAACCTGAATCGGGTGACACTGTGAGTGTTCACAGTGCCGAGGGCGATTGGCTTGGCTACGCAGCTTGGTCACCACACTCGCAGATTCGCGCTCGCATCTGGAGTTTCCAGCAAAGCGATGTCATTGATGCCCAGTTTTTCTATCAGCGCATTAAAGCCGCGGTCGAGCTGCGGGCAAGTCTGGCGATTGATAGCAACGCCTGGCGCGTGGTCGCCGCTGAAGCCGATGAACTGCCCGGTATTACCATTGATAGATACGATAACTGGCTGGTTTGCCAGTTGTTAAGTGCCGGTGCAGAACGCTGGCGTGACGCCATCGTAGCAGCATTGCGCGCGCTGTTCCCGGAGTCTTCCATCTATGAGCGCTCCGATGTTGATGTCCGCCAAAAAGAGGGACTCACCAGCGTGACTCAGGTGCTCTACTCGGCGAACAACGCGTTGCCCCCTGAAGTCCTGTGGATTAACGAGAATGGCATCGCGTTGGGTGTCGATATCCAACATGGGCATAAAACCGGTTACTACCTCGACCAACGCGATAGCCGCCACGCCATGCTCCGTTACTGCAAAGGTAAACGCGTGTTGAACGCTTTTAGTTACACTGGCGGCTTTGGTCTGTTTGCGGCCCAAGCAGGTGCAACTAAAGTGGTCAATTTAGACGTTTCAGCGCCAGCACTTACGCAAGCAGCGCAAAATCATTTGCGCAATGGCTTTGCTGAAGAACAACAAAACAATTTGCAGTTAGATGTGTTTCAAGCGCTGCGAGACTTTCATCATACCGGCGAGCGCTTCGATGTGATCATTCTCGATCCACCCAAATTTGTCGATAGCAAAGCGAATTTGATCAGTGCTTGTCGGGGCTATAAAGATATTAACCGCATGGCCTGTAAACTACTGAACCCAGGCGGCACCTTATTGACGTTTTCATGCTCGGGCTTATTAAGTGGTGAGTTATTTCAAAAAGTCGTCGCCGATGCCTGCCTTGATGCCAAGCGCCCTTTACACATTATCGAGCGCTTATTCCAAGCGGCCGATCATCCAGTGCGAACCAATTTCCCGGAATCTTTGTATCTGAAAGGACTGGTTCTAAGAGGATGAGTTATCTAGTATGAATGCCATTGGAAACATTTGCGAAAAACGCTAAGGAAGACAGCACCATGAGTACTGAAACTATTTTCGATAAAATCATTTCGCGTGAAATTCCAGCGGAAATTGTGTACGAAGATGAACACAGCTTGGCCTTTAAAGATATCAATCCGCAAGCGCCTGTCCATTTGTTGATTATCCCGAAAAAACCTATCGCAACCATTAACGACATCGAAGAAGACGAACGTGAGCTCGTCGGCCACCTGTTTGTGGTCGCTAAAAAAATTGCGTTGCAACATGGTTTCGCGAAAAACGGCTATCGTGTGGTGATGAACTGTAACGAAGACGGAGGTCAATCGGTCTATCATATTCATTTACACTTGCTAGCGGGCAAAACCCTCGGCTGGCCACCTTATGCTAACGAACGCGCTAAACAAGGGTAAGCGATCATGACCGCAGAAGTGTGGTGGCGTTTAGGCTGCTTTATCGGCATTCTTGCTATCATGCTGCTGTGGGAACGACTCGCGCCGAAACGCCAAGCGCAACTGAGCCCGAAAAAACGCTGGCCAGCAAATCTTGGCATTGTGGTCATCGATAGTATTGTGTTACGACTACTAATTCCGGCTGGGGCCGTAGGCGCGGCACTGTGGGCTGAGCAACAATCATTTGGCTTACTGCAACAGTTCGACTGGCCAATATGGCTAACTGGGATCTTAGGTTTCTTAGTGCTTGATTGCGCTATTTATTGGCAGCATCGACTGTTTCATCGGATCCCCATTTTGTGGCGTATCCATCGCATGCATCATGCCGATACCGACTTTGATGCCACCACAGGTTTGCGTTTTCATCCGATCGAAATTGTCTTGAGCATGCTCATCAAGATTGCCATAGTCACGGTCTTTGGGATTGGTGCACTGACCGTCTTAGTGTTCGAAGTTGTGCTCAATGCAACGTCTTTGTTTAATCATGGCAATGTCGCCTTGCCACGGCGACTCGAAGGCCCAGTGCGGGCGCTTATCGTCACCCAAGAAATGCATCGTATTCATCACAGTCAAGTGCAACGAGAAACCGATAGTAACTTCAGCTTCAACTTGTCGATTTGGGACCGTTTATTTGGTAGTTATACTGCCAAGCCAAAAGCTGGCTCAGATGGTATCGCGATTGGTTTGAAGGAGTACCCTGCGGCACCACAGAGTACCAAGCTCACCTATTTGTTGATGATTCCTTTCCGTCAGCCACACCCGTCAGCGCATGCAAAGTCTGATACCCCAGATACAGACGTGTCAAAGCGGTAAACCAGCATAAACCGGCAAAGATAAACGCTAGTAAGACGAAATGCTGCGGCCATAAGCAGAACAAGATAAAAGCAACGATAGTTTCAAAGCCCTCGGTGATACCGCCCATATAATATAAAGACTTGGTTGGATACCGTGGGTTTTCTATCCCATGTTTGCTGGCGAGTACAGCGAATGCCAAGAAGGATGCTGCGGTTGCCATAAAACTGAGCATTAAAAAACCTGCGGCCACTGCGTTAGTTGCGGGGTCGGCCAACAAAAAACCAAGTGGCACGCTGCTATAAAAGATAAAGTCAAAAACACTGTCAATAAACCCACCGGCATCGGTTCTATGAGTTTGCCGTGCGATGGCACCATCTAAGCCATCACAAAGGCGGTTCAACAAAATCGCTAGTAAGGCCCACAGATACTCTTGAAAATACAGCGCCGGAAGTACGCCAAGACCAAAAATAAGGCCAATCACCGTAACTTGATCTGCCTTAATGCCTAATTTCACCAGTGGCCGCGCCACGGCGCTAAGTAGCGGATTTAAACGCCGATATAGTATCGCATCGATCATGGTGTCTCCCCTCCTTGCACAGCAGGCCAATCCCAATGTTGCTGTGCACGCTCTAAATCAGCCGCGTAATGACTGACAATAATGGCGGGTATCTGATGCTTCGCCAAAAAATCAAAGGTCCAGTCACGCACCTGTGTCCGGCGCTCACTATCTAAGGCGTTAAAAGGTTCATCGAGAAGTATCAGCTTTGGCGCAGCAAGTACGGCGCGTAATAAACCTATGCGCGCGCGCTCGCCACCACTCAGTTGGTCCGGATATTTCAGCTTGGTATGCAACAACCCTACTGCCTCTAGAGCCTCATCCAGGATTTCACGCGCTTGCTGAGCTGAATGGCGGCGCAAGGCGAAGGCCAAATTATCGGCAACGCTGTAATGTGGGAACAAAGCTTGGTCTTGCATCAGCAGACCGATCCCCCGCTGCTCTATCGGCAGGTGCTGTACTTCTTGACCGGCTAAACGAATACGACCACCGATATCCACATGCGGTTGTGGAACGCCGAGCAACCAACGCAACCAAGTTGACTTACCACAACCACTGGGTCCCATGACCGCAAGACTCTCACCTGCGCTTAGCGTCAGCGCTGGTAACTCTGTGTACTGTTGAGCAGTCCAAGTTAGGCGACATGAAGTTAATTGAACTGCTGCTGCGGTTAACGCCATTTCTCGACCACCTTTACTTTTGTACTCAAAACAATGGCGATGCTCGCCAATAACCAAATAACGCTGGCCCAGACCGCCGGAGCCATCCGCTCTGCACCACTACTTAACACTACTAATTCGGTGGTCAAGGTTTGCCATAGACCCGAGCTCAATAATAATGTCGGCACATACTGCGCCACACTGACCAAAAATGTAATGAGCACACAATAACTTATGGCGCTTTGCAGTCCCGGCCGCTTAAACCGCCACCAACTGCGCCAATAACCGTAGCCTAAGCTCTGTCCACTGATGAGATGTTGCTGGCTAACATTGCGTTCGCTTGGAGCATAAACCAAATAACCATAGGCAAATGCAAACCATACATGGGCCCAGAGCACGGCGACACCCAACCAGGTTTCCGAGAGTTGATTTGACCAGGAGAGCCAAGCCAGTACCAACACCAGCTGCGGTACAAACAATCCAGCCAAAAACCAACTATCCGCAAAACGCTGGTTGCGGCTGCGCTGCCACTCACAGAGTAACACTACCATCGCAGTTGCCAACAATGCCGTTAATGCTCCCAGAGCAACGGTCAATACCAGCGCATCAAGTAAGGCTTCACCATTTATCAACCACGCCTCGAGAGATACGCGCTGCGGCCACAGTGCTGGGTAAAACCAACTGTGACTTACTGACAGCGTCAATAATGTCAGTAGACCCAGTAGCGTAAGCAAGACAAATAATTGTCGAGTTAGGAGCGTTACCCCCTTCACCATCAGCTGTTGCCGTTTTTTTGCTGTTTCACGGCCAAGTTTACGAAGGCGCTGCCGTAGCCATTTACATGCGATTTCTTCTTGTATACGCACCCAAACCAGGCCCAATAGACCAAGCGTTAGTAATAACCAAAAGCCTTGTGCGGCTAAATGTTGCGCCGCGTCAGTGAAATCTAATTGCCACTGCAATACGAGTGGCGCTAACAAGGGCGGATTCATCGGCCCTGCGACTATTGCTAAATCAACCACCGCCACGCTGTAAATTGCGACCACATAAAGTGCCGGACGCATTGCTCGTAACCAAGCTGGGTAGACGAATAACCACCAAGCGCGCCATGGTGATTCGGCCAGTGATTGTGCTTGTAATAACCAATTACGCTGCGGTAGCTGGCGTAGTTGCAAGACACCAAAAACCACTAGAAATGGGGTTTCTTTGAGGATCAAAATCACACTCAAGGTAAACCAGGATTGTTGCTCAAACCAACTGAAGGAAAACGGTAACAGGCGATCGAGCCAACCAAATGGCGTCAACAACCATAAAAAAGCGATGGCGAACGCCAAGTGTGGCGCGGCAAAGGTAGCACCTATACTAGTTTCAATCGGCGTTGGGTGTTGCTGTGTGAGGTCTCGATTGGCAAAGCTCGCGATCAGGCAACTCGCCAACAGCGCGCTGCTTGCGGTCGCGAACACGCCTACCCCTAAGCTCTGTAACAATGCTTGAACAATGCCGGGATACTGCCAAACATCCGCACCAATGAGCGGCAATGACAGCGGGATGCCAGGCACGGCCATGAGCCATGGCAACACGAGTAACAATAGAGCTACGGCAACGAGCCAGTGCCATGCTCTATTCATCGTTGGTACCTTGCTAACCATTGTGCTTCGAGTAACGCCGTCCACGCCACATGGGGCTCTGGATGAGCAGGAAAAATAACTGTCGTCGCGGCATCCGCGGTTTCGACAACGGGCGGATCCCCCCAAACATCGAGCGCGGCTTTTTGTGATTGAGCCTCTGGACTAAGGAAGAAGTTGATAACCTTAACGGCAGCTTGCTGACGCTCGCTCTGCGCAGGAATCGCAAGGTAATGAAAATTACTCAATGCGGCAGCGCCAAGACTGGCGGCTTGCGCGTCAGGTCGTAGCTTACCTTGTTGTTGCAGCGCTGGCACTTCGCTTGGATTAAAGCTGACGCTATTCAGCAAAACACCTTGATTAAATAGTAAGCGTTGGCGCTCTGCTGAAGTAGGAAATTCATCACCGGCGCGCCACAAATACGGATGTAGCTGGTCCAAGTATGCCCACAGTGGAGCCAACACCTGCTCCACCTCAACAGTTGCGGGCGCTTGCTGCAGCAGTTGTGGCTGTTCGCTCAAATGGTAAGCCAAGGTCTTCAACCAACTGGTGCCGTGAAATGAGGGCGGTTTCGGATAACTCAAACGCCCCGGATAGCGTTGTGCTAAGGCGAGTAACGCGGTTGGGCTGACCTGCAGTTGTGCGTTATCGTCTGATTCCTCTTCACACACCTCGGCTGCCAACACTAGTTGAAATTGCGCCATTCCCCACGGCAATTCATAGCCATCTACAGCCACTCCAAAGTCGTATTGCCACTGTAAATCACGACGAATCAACACACTATTTGCAACTTTCTGCGGTAAGTCACCAAGTAATTTATTTTGCTGCTTCAAGATATGAAAGTTTTCTCCGTTAACCCATAACAAGTCAATCGGTGTACTGTCTTCAGTTGCCAATATCAGCGCCACAGCTTCGCTGATATCGGCGACCTTAACATGTTGCAAGCGAATCCCCTGCTGTTCAGCAAGTTCCGCACTGGCCCACTCAAGATAACGATTGACCGCATCAGAGCCGCCCCAAGCATAAAAATTGACGCGTTCTTCTGCAGCAAGGTTGCTGACAAACAAACAGCTCAGCAGCGATAGCCAACAAAGTAAAACTTTCATCGTGACTCATTAGAGGTTGCGCGTATGATGATCTAGAGTATAAACAATTACGTAACCGGACAAACTACTTTCTCGGAGCCTATCATGTTGAAAAAACTCGCAAGCGTTCTTATTGTGCTCGGATTTGCAGCACTTCTTCTACTCCTTGTTGCTGGACCCCTTTATCGTTGGCAAGTCGTCGAACTAGGCCTAGCTTTCAGCCTATTGCGTTGGGCGGCGTATATCGGCATTGCTGCCGTAGTGCTCATTATCGTCTATCTAATCTGGCAACGTCCTCGCGGTGGCAAGTTAGCACTGTTAACAGTTGCCGCCTTGGCCGCATTCGCGAGTTTCTACTTGCCGTATCAGCAACTGCAAACCGCCCAATCGGTACCAGCAATTCATGACATCAGCACCGACTTAGACAACCCACCGGTATTTGTTGCCGTGGCGCCATTACGCGCAGATGCGCCAAATCCAGTCGAGTATGCGGGTGCGGAAACCGCTGAGCAACAACGCAAGGCCTACCCTGACTTGCAACCTAAATATTTCGTACAAGACCGAGAACGCGTTTTCCAAGCGGTGTTAAGCGCGGTGAACGATATGGGCTGGCAATTAGTCGCGAGTGATTTACCAGAAGGTCGTATCGAAGCTACCGACACCACCTTTTGGTTTGGTTTCAAAGATGATGTGGTCGTGCGTTTACAACAAGAAAACGATCAAATTCGCGTCGATGTACGTAGTAAATCAAGATTGGGTCGTAGTGATGTTGGTAAAAATGCTGCTCGGATTGAAGCCTTTTTTGAAGCTTTGGAGCAGCGTCTATAAATAATGGAGGTTGTGATGCGTTTTCTTATTTGGTTAGTTCCGCTAACGGGACTGTTGTTACCACTTTCGGCTGTGGCTGAAGAACGCGTTGCAACCTTTGCCGGTGGCTGTTTTTGGTGTGTGGAGAAAGCCTTTGAAGAGGTGCCTGGGGTGCGTCAAGCCGTATCGGGCTACGCCGGCGGTACCGAAGTTGACCCCAGCTACGAAGAAGTCGCTGGTGGGCGCACCAGTCACACTGAGGCCGTGCAAGTTTATTATGACCCAGAGGTGGTGAGTTACACCGGTCTGTTGCAAGCCTTCTGGCGGATGATGGATCCGACTGACCTAGACGGTCAGTTTGTCGACCGTGGTCAGCAGTACCGCCCTGCTATTTTTTATCACGATGAGCAACAACGCCTGATTGCGGAGCGCGAGAAAGCTGCCCTGCAAGCCAAAAATATTTACGCTGAACCCGTCACTGTGCCCATAGAGCCGTTTACCACTTTTTATAAGGCTGAGGGCTATCATCAGGATTACTATCGCAAGAATCCAGTACGGTATTTCATTTACACCTCTAATTCAGGCCGTTTTCAATTCACCGAGGCGGCTTGGGGCGATGAATACCAAGTTGATTTTACTCAGTTTAAGGATAAGCAGCCCATGACAAACTCGGAGCCAAAAGCAAAGGTAACTGAAGCCAGTTTTAGTAATTTTGAAAAGCCCGCAGAGAGTGAACTCAAAGAACGATTGTCGCCACTACAATTTGCAGTCACACAAAAAGCAAAAACCGAGCGAGCTTTTGCCAATGAATATTGGGATGAGCATCGCGCTGGCATTTATGTCGATATCGTCAGCGGTGAACCGTTATTTTCATCGGCAGATAAATTTGAATCGGGAACCGGCTGGCCAAGTTTTACTAAACCGATCGATGAGGATTTTGTGGTTACCAAAACCGACCGTTCTTGGTTTATGACGCGCACTGAAGTATTAAGTCGCTTTGCCGGCTCACATTTGGGCCATGTTTTCGAAGATGGTCCTGCGCCAACCGGTCTGCGCTACTGTATGAATTCAGCTGCGATGCGCTTTATACCTGTTGAGGAAATGGCGGTAGAGGGTTATGAGGACTACATTCCGTTAGTACAACAATCCGAGGGTAAGCGGGATTAGCGCTTACCCTCCTAAAACTCTAATTACGTTCGCCTAACGCAACACCTTCGCGACGAGGATCCGCCCCACCAAGCAAGGTTCCATCAGCTTCGATGGTGATGCCATGTAAGCCACTGTTAAGCCCTGTCGCACGCGCGTTGTGCCCCTTGCGTTTGAGTTTTGAAACCAGTTCTGCCATCGGCGTGTCTGCCTCCAACGCAGTGTAATTATTAAGGTTGGTGAAATGTGGCTGATCAATGGCTTGTTGCATGTTCATGTTCCAATCAAGCAGGCCCACAAGCGTTTGCGCCACATAGTTGATAATACGTGCGCCGCCGGGTGAACCTACAACATGAATGAGTTGTTCACCGGAACGATCAAAGACCATGGTTGGTGACATCGAGCTGCGCGGACGCTTGCCACCTTCGACGCGGTTTGCCACTAAGGTGCCATTAACTTCAGGTACAATTGAAAAGTCGGTCAACTGATTATTTAGCAAAAAGCCACTTGCCATAACTGCAGAGCCAAAGCCCATTTCAATACTTGTTGTCATCGAAACAGCGTTACCCTGTGCATCAACGATAGAAATGTGGCTGGTGTTTGGAAATTCTGGCGACTGATCATCGGCATAGCTATAACTTGCAAACACACCTGGCTGTGCCTGTTTTAAATCGCTGGTGCCGATCAAGCGCGAACGCTCGGCCAGATAGCTCTTTTCGAGTAGGTTCACCACCGGCACATCAACATAATCGCTGTCGGCAATATAGCGATTGCGGTCAGCAAAAGCTAAGCGCGAAGCTTGCGTGAAGTGATGAACAGTTTCGATACTTTGCGGCTCCCATTGCGCTACTGGGAAGTTTTCTAGTATGCCAAGAATCTGCAACACTGTTAGACCGCCAGAGCTTGGTGGACCCATACCGCAAACTTTGTAGGACCGATAGCCATTACAAACCGGCTCGCGCACTACAGCTTCATAGTTGGCAAGGTCTTCGGTGGTTAACAAACCGGGCGATGCTTCACTGGACTGTACCGCTGCCACGATTTTTTCACCAACCGGACCACGATAAAAAGCATCTGTGCCTTGCTCAGCAATCAAGCGCAGCGCCCACGCTAATTCAGGGTTTTGTTTAAGTTCTCCTGCCTGTAAGGCCTGACCATTAGGATAAAAATAGTCTGCGCCTGCTTGCAGCTTACGTAAACCAGGATTCAAATCCATCTCAAGTAGTTGTTCTAAGCGAGGTGACACCTCGAAGCCTGCTTCGGCGAGCTCAATCGTGCTCGTGAACAGTTCCTGCCATGGCCGCTCACCCCAACGTTTATGTGCGAGTTCGAGACCTTTTAATACACCAGGTGTACCCACAGAGCGACCGCCTACGACCGCATCCCAAAATTGTTCCGGAGGTTGGCCATTGGCATCTAAGAATAAATCCGGACCCGCCGTAGCTGGCGCTTTTTCACGCGCATCAATGGTGTATAAAGTTTGGCTGGCGTTATCCCAGTACAGAATAAAGGCACCCCCACCAATCCCCGATGACTGTGGCTCGGTCAAGGTTAACATGGCCTGAACCGCCACTGCCGCGTCGATCGCATCACCACCATTAGCTAATATTTCACGGCCCGCAGCCGCTGCTTGCGGAGTTGCCGCCGCCACCATATATTCACTGGCACGAACGGCTTGTTTAGCAATGATCCCTGTTGCAGCTTCAGGTTCACGCTTATCACGTTGTTGCTGATCACTTGGTTCACTACCACAAGCACTAAGGAGAGCTGTACTGAGCAGTGCGATTGCCCATGCATTGCGTGTCATATCGGGGTCCTTTACTTCGACTCGGTGTGTTTACAGTATTAGCGTATCGCCCTATCATAATGCTCACGCTCATGAATCACAATGTAGAAACCAATAAGTTAGACCTATGTCGAATCGCTATCAGACACTGATTACCGCCTTGCTACTCGCCATTATTTCAGTATGGGCGTATTTCTATCAGTTTGAAACCACAGGGCTACTGGATCGATTCGACTTTCACTATCCAGTTATCTGGCAAGAACCATGGCGTCTTGTGACCGCACACTTTATGCATTTAAGTCAGCCACATGTACTGGCAAACGTTATTGCATTTGTGTTTATCACTTGGCTGTTTGTTCGTTTTTTTAGTGTGCGCACCTATTTGAACGCGCTGTTGGTGATAACCGTAACAACGAGTGTGCTGGTGTGGTTAAGTGGTTTTGAAGAGCGCTTTGTGGGGCTATCTGCGGTCAATCATGGTTTGTTGGCTATGGGCTTACTGTTGGAGTGGTTTGACCACGAGCAACCGCGCTCGAGTCAGTTGGTAATTGCTGCGGCAGCTATCTTAGTTCTAAAGCTCGTGGTTGAATTGCTCGGTTGGTGGCAAAACACTCTGGTCACAACGACTGACAAAGTTTGGCTACTACATAGCGCCGGAACGTTGAGCGGCATCCTTGCCTGGTGGCTACACCAACGACGTATCGCCAAACTTGCCAGTTGATAGCTTAGAGCTTCATTTTTGCTTTATTGATTTCAAGCATTCGCGGGCCAATTCCTTTGACTTGCATAAGTTGATTGATATCAGTAAAGCCTCCTAACTTTTCACGCAGCGCAATAATCGCCTCGGCTCTTTTCGTACCGACACCCGTCAGTACTGCCGAGAGTTCGGCGACCGATGCAGTATTTAAATTAACAGTGACTTCTTGAATTTGCGCGGCGGTTTGTTGACTCAGGTTCGGTAGGGCGTGTGCTACCGGAAGCGTCGACAGAGCGCCAATAAAAAGACTAAGTACTGCGGTTTTCCGTAACATAACTAAGCTCCTTTAAAATCCTGCATGTGCAGTATTTGAAGCTTAGCTGGCGACACCATAAAGCGATAGTGTCGCCGCTCGGATTAAGTTGTAAGAGAAGCTTGAATAGCAGCGAGCGCAGCAGCTGGATCAGGTGCTTGCGTAATCGGACGACCAATGACAAGTACTTGAATCCCCTGCTGTGCTGCTTGTTCGGGAGTCATCACGCGGCGTTGGTCACCTTGCTCACTACCGCTTGGCCGGATGCCCGGTGTCACTAAGACGAAATCTTTGCCGCACGTCTGCTGAATCATTGCGGCTTCTTGCGCTGAACAAACCACACCATCAAGACCTGCTGTTTGGGTCATTTTTGCAAGGTGTAAGACATGTTCTGCCGGCGTTACAGTAATCCCTACTTCGGCTAAATCTTCCGCACTCATGCTAGTAAGCACAGTTACCGCAATCAATAACGGCGGATGCTCTAAATCGCTCAACGCTTGTTTTGCTGCTTCCAACATGCGACGACCACCGCTAGCGTGAACGTTAACCATCCATACGCCGAGCTCAGCAGCTGCACGTACAGCTTTTGCCACAGTGTTCGGAATGTCATGGAATTTCAAATCCAAAAAGACTTTAAAGCCTAAGCCAATGACTTCACGAACAAACTCTGGGCCCGCTGCGGTAAACAGCTCTTTGCCAATTTTCAAACCACACTGTTGCGGGTCTAATTGGTGAATCAATGGCCAAGCGTGCGCGGCGTCAGGGTAATCAAGGGCCACAAAAATAATCGATGACTGCTTCATTTAATCTCCATCGAGTCCGGTTATCGGTTTAATTTCACCCCAAGTACGGCATGACGGGCAATGCCAATACAACGTTGAACCAGCAAAGCCACAATGGCGACAGCGATACTTCGGACGCTGTTGCATCTGCTGCTGAACCAACCGTTGCAGCATCAACAGACTGTCGCGAGCTTTACCTACATCAGCCGCTCGAATATGAAAGTCCATCAATTTATGAAAGCCTTTCATCGTTGGGTTTCTCAATAGCGCCGCCTGCATAAAGCGTTCTGCTTCTTCAATGGTACCAGCGGCGGCAATAGCTTCAGACAACAGCATGGCAGCTGAAGTTGAATTGGCCTCACTCACACACTGGTGTAAATACTGTACAAAACCAGCCTCGTCGCCTTGCGCTTTATAACATGCTTGCAGTGTCGGCAAAGCTTCAGAAATAAAGGCTGGATCAGCGTCCTTAATGGTTTTCAAGATGCGTTGCGCTTTCTCGTAGTCGCCCTGCTCAAACCACATACGCCCTAATGACAGCGCCGCTCGAATATTATCAGGGTCATGTTTACGTGCTTTTTGATAGAACTTTTCTGTGGTTGTCGGATCATCTTGTAAACTCGCCAGTTCACAATACAGCTGCGCAACTACAGGCTGGGCATGAGCGTCGATACGGGCTAACTTAAGTGCTACTTTTATCGCTTTATCCCACTCATGGGTCGCTTCATATAACTCTAATAAATGGCGCTGACAGGGTTCGGCAAACTCTTTATCAGTTTGCAAAGCTAACAACATTTCTTCAGCTCGGTCGAAAATCCCCGCAGCGAGATAATCCAACCCCAATTCAAACATCGCGTGTCGACGCTGTTGTTCACTGATGGCAGGCCGTGATGTCAGGTTTTGGTGAATTTTAATCGCCCGATCAAATTCGCCACGGCGGCGAAATAACTTCCCAAGCGCCCAATGCGTTTCGAGCGTATCGGAATCAACGTCTAATAGTTGAATAAAGAGGTCAACCGCCTTATCAGGCTGATCAGACAGCAGTAAATTTAAACCCGTAACATATTGCTTTGAAAACTCTTCCTGTTCACGCCGATCTTCATTACGGACGCTATTACGCCCCATAAACCAGCCATAAGCAGCGGCAACCGGCAATAATAGGAACAACAACTCAAGCATTAGGCGTTTCTCGTGCGCTTAGCTCTTTACGTAGTTTACGGTTCTCCGCTCGCAAACTTAGTTGTTTTCCAAGCATACTTAGGAGGCCGAGTAGAAAACCGATGAAAATAAATAAACCGGTAAGAACAGCGACTGGAAGTGTGACTTCGCCAATCAGAAAATCAAACGGAATCGCTTGCTTGTTCAAGGCACCGAAGGCTACGGCGATGAGAAAAAGAATCAGTAAAGGGAGACCAATCAATAAGAATCGCAACATCGCATTTCCTTTTTGCTGTTCGTATGCGTAGCTATAAAAAAACGGCATGCCATAACTATAGCATGCCGTTTTGCTTAACTCGACGCGAAAATCGTTCCGTTAACTTAGGTTGTCCACGCGCTCACGTAGTTCTTTACCAGGTTTGAAATGCGGCACATGTTTGCCTTCAAGTTCAACCTTTTCACCTGTCTTCGGATTACGACCTACACGTGGTGCCCGATAGTGCAGTGAAAAACTTCCAAACCCGCGGATTTCGATACGATCTCCGCTGGCCAATTGCTGGGCCATTTGTTCGATAAGTTCTTTCACCGCATCCTCAACTTGACGCGGAGAAAGCTCTGGATACAACTTCGCTAACTGTAAAATTAGCTCCGATTTTGTCATCTTAAGCTCCTCTTTGTTGCGTCGCTACCGAGCACACTAACAGTTCTTAGTCGTCGTTTTTAGCCGCTTTGAAGGCTTCTGCCATCGCGTTGCTGAAGTCAGCTTCATCTTGCTGCTTGTTCACGCTTTCGATAGCTTCTTTCTCTTCAACTTCGTCTTTAGCACGAATCGACAAGCTCAACGTACGATTCTTACGGTCAACGCCCATGAAGCGTGCTTCAACTTCGTCACCTACGTTCAGAACAGTTGTTGCATCTTCAATGCGATCGCGTGAGATATCAGCTACACGAACGTAGCCTTCTACGCTGTCAGCCAGTTCAACTTTAGCGCCCTTGGCATCAACTTCGATGACCTTACCAGTAACAATAGCACCTTTTTTGTTAGCTGCTAGGTAATTGTTGAACGGATCTTCTTCAAGTTGTTTAACGCCTAAAGAGATGCGCTCACGCTCGGCATCGACTTGCAGAACCACAGCAGTGATTTCTTCGCCTTTCTTGAAGTCACGTACCGCTTCTTCACCTGGAGCATTCCAGCTAAGATCTGACAAGTGAACCAAACCATCAATACCGCCATCAAGACCGATGAAGATACCGAAGTCAGTGATTGACTTGATCTTACCTGATACTTTTTCACCTTTGTTGAAGTTCTTCGCGAACTCTTCCCAAGGGTTAGGTTTGCACTGTTTCAGGCCAAGTGAAATGCGACGACGTTCTTCGTCAATTTCAAGAACCATAACTTCAACCACGTCATCCAAGTTAACAACTTTAGATGGGTGAACGTTCTTGTTGGTCCAATCCATTTCAGATACGTGTACCAAACCTTCAACGCCTTCTTCGATTTCAACGAAGCAGCCGTAATCAGTTAAGTTAGTTACACGACCTTGCAGGCGGTGACCTTCAGGGTAACGCGCTGCGATATCTGACCATGGATCTTCGCCTAGCTGTTTCAAGCCAAGAGAAACACGCGTACGGTCACGGTCAAACTTCAATACTTTAACGTTGATTTCGTCACCAACATTAACGACTTCGCTAGGATGCTTCACGCGCTTCCAAGCCATGTCAGTGATGTGCAATAGACCGTCTACGCCGCCCAAGTCAACGAACGCGCCGTAGTCAGTAAGGTTCTTAACGATACCCTTAACTTCTTGGCCTTCTTGCAAGTTCTCAAGCAATTCTTCGCGCTCTGCACTGTTTTCAGTTTCGATAACAGCACGACGTGAAACCACAACGTTGTTGCGCTTCTGGTCAAGCTTGATAACTTTGAATTCGAGATCTTTGTTTTCTAGGTGCGTCGTTTCACGAACTGGACGAACGTCTACCAATGAACCTGGTAAGAACGCACGTACGCCACCTAAATCAACTGTGAAACCGCCTTTAACTTTACCGCTAATGATACCGGTAACAGTTTCTTGGTCTTCGTACGCTTTTTCGAGCACCAACCAAGCTTCGTGACGCTTCGCTTTCTCACGAGAAAGGATGGTCTCACCAAAGCCGTCTTCAACTGCGTCAAGCGCTACGTCAACTTCGTCACCGACGTTGATTTCGATTTCACCTTCAGCGTTACGGAATTGCTCGACTGGAATTGCGCTTTCAGATTTCAGGCCGGCGTCAACCAATACTACGTCACGGTTAATCGCAACTACAGTACCTTTAACAATCGAACCTGGGCGGGTTTCTACCTCTTTGAGGCTTTCTTCAAACAGCTGTGCAAAATTTTCTGTCATATGAGTTAACTTACTTCAGTTAAGTACATCCACCAAACTTCCCGTGAGATGGGGTTGTGAATATTCATCTGCAAGCATCCTTACTGCAGACCGCTAAGCTAGCAAACTTAAGTGTTTGCTTTCTCAGAATGAGTTAGCTTGCCGTGGGCAAACCGTAGAATCTGGTCAACGACTTCGTCAATGGCCAAATCTGTTGAATCTAGTACCAGCGCATCTGCGGCTGGTTTCATCGGCGCTACCGCACGATTTGCATCGCGTTCATCACGTTCTTCGATTTCGGCGATTAATTGGTCGATTTTAGCAGTAAAACCCTTCTCGAGCAATTGTTTGTAGCGGCGTTGCGCGCGTTCTTCCGCACTTGCCGTTAAAAATACTTTTACTGCTGCCGACGGAAACACCACTGTGCCCATATCACGGCCATCAGCAATCAACCCTGGGAGCTCACGAAAAGCGCGTTGGCGGCGCAACAAAGCTTCGCGAACCCGCGGTAAAGCGGCGATTTTTGACGCCATATTGCCCACCTCTTCGGTGCGAATCGTCATAGTGACGTCTTCCCCTTCGAGAATGATATGGGTCAGTTGTTGTTCCTGTTCTACCTCGAACTTAACATCGAGGTTCTGGGCCAGTGCTACCAGGCTTTCTTCGTCTTCTGCAGAAAAGTCGTGATGAATTGCTGCTAACGCAAGCACGCGATAAATAGCACCGCTATCAAGTAAATGCCAGCCTAGGTTTTCTGCCAAAATGCGACTGACAGTACCTTTGCCAGCTCCGCCTGGGCCATCAATAGTGATCACAGGAATCGTTTCGGTCATAGCATCCTCTAGCCAATAAAAGCGCCGCAATTATACGGATCTGGCAGAAAATTGCATCTTTATTGGATGAATGTTTGACGAAGTGTTACTGACAATTCAGCGACAGAGCTGTTGCAGCACTGTGAAATACTCCGGATAGGTTTTCGCACAACAGTCTGGATCTTCGATGCTGACTCCAGTTTCCGTGAAAGCCAGCAATGAAAAACACATGGCCATGCGGTGGTCATCGTAGGTCGCAATCTGCGCATGCTGCAGCTGCTGTGGCGGATCGATGATAAGATAGTCTTCGCCCTCTTCGACCTTGGCGCCGGTTTTTCTCAGCTCCGTTGCCATCGCGTGTAAGCGATCGGTTTCTTTGATGCGCCAGTTCGCCACGTTACGGATACAGGTTCGACCTTGCGCGAATAACGCCAATGGCGCGAAGGTCATGGCAGCATCAGGAATTGCATTAAAGTCGGCATCGATACCTTGTAATTTCCCGCCCGCAACGATTGCATATTCGTCATGTAAGGTCACTTCGCCGCCCATCTGGCGCAGAAAATCGATAAATTCGATATCGCCCTGAATACTATTTTTGCCGATACCGTTGATGCGCAGTGGACCGCCGCCGAGCACGCCAGCCGCAAGCCAATAACTCGCTGCACTCGCATCCCCCTCGATCCAATAGCGCCCAGGTGAGCGGTAGAGCTGTCCGCCTTTAATGCTAAAGCTATGCCGCCCGTGGACTTGGATGTCGATACCAAAACTCGCCAGCATTGCTAGGGTAAGTTCAATATACGGCCATGAAACCACCTCACCGACCAGCTCTAGCGTAGAATCCTGCTGACACAGTGGTAACGCCATTAACAACGCCGAGATGTACTGACTGGATGCGCTGCCGTTCACCTGAACCTTACCGCCAACTAAGCGGGCTTCGATGGTCAACGGTGGAAATCCAGCTTGTTGTTCATAACGAATTTGCGCGCCGCCGGATTGCAGCGCACTGACCAGATCACCAATGGGCCGTTCTTGCATACGTGCATCGCCCGTAAGCCGCACGGGTTCAGCCAAAGTCGCAGCCAACACTGCCGTCAATGGCCGCATGGCTGTGCCTGCATTGCCTAAGTACAACTCTTGCGGATGCTGCGACCACATCCCGCCGTTGCCTTTCACTTGCAGGGTTTCGCGATCGTTCTCTGTAATTTCAACGCCGAGCGCACTCAATGCCTCCAGCATACGGGCAGTGTCATCACTGCGCAGCATGTGCGTCAACTGAGTGACTTGACCTTGTTCACACAAAGCTGCCATCAGTAAGGCGCGATTCGCAATACTCTTTGAGCCCGGCAAATCGACCGTACCAGCGCACTGTTTAAAGCCTTTCAGCGAGAGAACTTGCATCAGCCGGCGATTATCTTTTGCATGGCTTGAATGAAGGCTTCGTTTTCTTCTGGTAAGCCAATACTGACGCGCAAGTGACGTGGCAATTCATAGCCTGCCACCGGTCGAACGATGATACCGGCATGCAGTAATTGCTGATAAACTTCACTGGCATTAGCACCCACCTCAATCGTCAAAAAGTTACCGCGGCTGGGAATATATGCGAGCCCTTGTTGTTGGCAAAATTCGATCAATTGCTGCATTCCTGCTTCGTTCACCGCAACGGATTGTTGGAGGTAATCGTCATCATCAAGCGCAACTTCGGCGGCGCGTAAACTCAGGCTATTCATATTGAATGGCTGGCGGGCGCGATTCATTAAATCAGCAATCGCTGGGTGAGAGACCATGTAGCCAGCACGCAAACCGGCGAGCCCATAAGCTTTCGAAAAAGTGCGGCTGACCACTAGGTTAGGATACTGCTGCACCCATTCGAACGATGGCGCACGTTCTGCTTCCGCCACATATTCAGAGTAAGCTTCGTCGAGCACGACCAGAACGTTTTCTGGCACTTTGGCCAAAAACGCGGCAATCGCCTCAGTGGTTAAAAAAGTACCCGTTGGATTGTTTGGGTTGGCAATAAATATCATCCGCGTTTTCGCAGTAATAGCTGCCAACATTGCGTCTAAATCATGGCCATAATCCTTCGCCGGAACCGCGACTCCTTTGGCGCCAATCGCTTGGGTCACCAGTGGATACACAACAAACGCGTGTTGCGAGTAAATGACTTCATGTTCAGCGTTTACAAAAGTCCGAGCAATTAGCTCCAATACATCATTCGAGCCGTTGCCAAGGGTGATCTGCGCCGTATCAAGGGCAAACTTTTTCGCCAGTTTACTCTTCAGGTAAAAGCCGTTTGCGTCAGGATAGCGAGCTAATCCCGCCAGCGTGTCTTGTAACGCAGCGCGAACCTTCGAGCTCAATCCTAATGGATTTTCGTTGGATGCAAGCTTAATTATGTCACGAATACCAAGCTCGCGTTCAAGCTCTTCAATTGGCTTACCGGCTTGATAAGGTTGTAAATTTCGCACGCCGACATTGGCGAGTTGCATCGGGTCAAATGTTGTCATAACGGATTTCTTCACTTGTTGTTACGCATGTTTTTGTTCGAATTCCTGCATAAAGCTCACCAGCGCTTGCACACCTTCTAGCGGCATGGCGTTGTAGATGCTAGCACGCATACCACCGACAAATCGGTGACCTTTCAAACCCAGCAAACCTTGCGCTTCGGCGAGTTGCAAGAACTTACCATCTAAGGCGCTGTCCGCAAGCAAGAATGGTACGTTCATTTTGGAACGATAGTCAGGGTGAACAGGGTTTGAATAAAATGCTGAACTGTCAATGTAACGGTACAATAGATCAGCCTTTTGTTGGTTGATCGCGCCCATTGCAGCTACGCCGCCCTGCTCCTTCAGCCATTCAAACACCAACCCAGACAGATACCAGGCCCAAGTGTTGGGGGTGTTATACATTGAGCGGTCTTGCGCTTGGACGGTGTAGTCCATAATGGTCGAAGTGTTGCCCTGAGCATGTCCCAACAAATCATCGCGTACAATCGCAATGGCAAAACCCGATGGACCAATATTCTTCTGTGCACCAGCATAAATAATACCGAACTGCTCGACAGCCAGGGGTTCTGACAGAATCGTTGACGACATATCAGCAACTAATGGTGCTTTAATATGACTGGGAATTTGATGTAAAGCTAAACCGTCGACCGTTTCATTCGGGCAATAGTGGAAATAAGCTGCGTCTTCGCTGACCTGCCAACTATCAACTGGGGCTATCGCACGACCTTGTTCGGTATCGATAACGCCAGCCACCACGTTCACCTTGGCGACATATTTTTGCGCTTCACGAATGGCAAAATCTGACCAGATACCACAATTTAGATAATCGACTGTGGCATTTGGTGCGGCAATATTCTGTGGCACCGCGGAGAACTGCCCGCGGCCACCACCATGCATAAACAAGACTTGGTAATTTTGCGGAATCGCCATTAAATCACGCAAGTCTTGCTCGGCCTGAAAGGCCATTTGCATAAAGGCCGGATCACGGTGACTGATTTCCATCACCGATATTCCCGAGCCCCGCCAACTTCTCAATTCTTCTTGCGCACGTTCAAGTACTGCACGCGGTAACATCGCTGGACCAGCGGAAAAATTAAACGGGGCTGTCATGTGCCTTACTTACTCCTCAACTGTACCTTCGTCATCGGCGTTGCTGTTCACGTGATTATCAACATCGCCGTCAATCTCTCCGTCAACAAGAACGTCGTCTAACTCTTCGTGCTCATCGATATCGTCGATGCGTTGCATACCGACCACTTTCTCGTCGCTACCGGTACGGATCAAGCGCACACCCTGCGTATTACGACCGACAATAGAGACTTCGTTGACGCGGGTACGCACCAAAGTGCCCTTATTACTGATGAGCATGATTTGGTTGCTATCAACGACTTCCATCGAACCGACCACAGAGCCATTACGCTCACTCACTTTGATCGATACCACACCCTTAGTGGCACGGCTCTTCGCTGGATAATCGGTGATCGGCGTGCGTTTACCGTAACCGTTTTCTGTGACGGTGAGCACACAAGGTACTTCTTCATCAATTTGTCGCGGCACAATCAACGACACCACGCGTTGCCCTTCTTCTAAGCGAATACCACGGACACCGGTGGCTGTACGGCCCATCGAGCGTACTTGATCTTCACTGAAGCGCACCACTTTACCAGCATCTGAGAACAGCATGACTTCATCACCCGCAGAGGTCATATCCACCCCAATCAGCTCGTCACCGTCGTTGAGATTCAGGGCAATGATGCCGCCGTTACGCGGACGCGAGTAATCAACCATAGGCGTTTTCTTCACCGTACCGTTTTTCGTCGCCATCAAGATAAATTTATCTTCTGGGTAGTCACGGGTCGGTAAGATAGCGGTGATACGCTCGTCAGCCTCTAGCGGTAACAGGTTCACAATAGGACGTCCACGCGCAGTTCGCGTTGCTAACGGCAATTGATACACCTTCATCCAATAAATGCGACCACGCGTTGAGAAACACAGAATGGTATCGTGCGTATTCGCAACCCACAGCCGTTCGATGAAGTCTTCATCTTTCATCTTCGTGGCCGACTTGCCTTTGCCACCACGGCGTTGCGCTTCGTACTCGGTCAATGGTTGATACTTAACGTAACCATGATGTGACAAAGTCACCACCACGTCTTCTTCGTTAATCAAATCTTCCATTGAGATATCGTGGGCAGCAGCTGTGATTTCAGTGCGGCGCTCATCACCGTATTCGGCTTTGATTTTTTCCAGCTCTTCGCGAATGACTTCCATCAAACGTTCAGAACTGTTCAAGATGAGCAATAACTCTTCAATTTGGCTGAGCAGGGTCTTGTATTCATCAAGAATCTTCTCATGCTCCAAGCCGGTAAGCTTGTGCAAACGCAAATCAAGAATAGCTTGTGCTTGTTCTTCCGTCAGATGGTACTGGCCGTCACGGATGCCGTAGTGTTCATCTAAGTGATCAGGACGTGCCGCATCAACACCCGCGCGTTCCAGCATCGCTGCGACATCGCCGAGTACCCATGCCCGGCTGATCAAGCCAGCTTTAGCTTCGGCCGCGGTTTGCGAACGACGAATAAGTTCAATCACTTCATCGATATTGGCCAGCGCAATGGCAAGACCTTCAAGAATGTGAGCACGTTCACGCGCTTTGCGCAGTTCATAAACAGAGCGGCGCGTGACCACTTCACGACGGTGCAAGATAAAGCAATCGAGCATGTCGCGCAGGTTGAACAAGCGGGGCTGGTTTTTGTCCAGCGCCACCATATTGATACCGAACACCACTTGCATCTGGGTATTCGCATACAAGTGGTTCAACACCACTTCGCCAACTTCACCGCGCTTTAATTCGATAACAATGCGCATACCGTCTTTATCAGACTCGTCGCGCAACGCGCTAATGCCCTCAAGACGTTTTTCTTTAACCAGTTCAGCGATTTTTTCGATGAGCTTGGCTTTATTTACTTGGTACGGAATTTCATTGACGATAATAGTCTCACGACCATTACTGTCAGCTTCAATTTCTGCTTTCGCGCGTAAATGAATACGCCCACGGCCTGTTTTATAGGCCTCGATGATACCGGAACGCCCTGAAATGCTTGCCGCAGTCGGAAAGTCTGGCCCCGGAATGTGCTCCATCAGTTCTTCAACTTGGATATCCGGGTTGTCGATCATAGCTAAACAGCCATTCACCACTTCGGTTAAGTTGTGTGGCGGAATATTGGTCGCCATACCCACAGCGATACCCGACGAACCATTCACTAATAGGTTGGGTACGCGCGTTGGCAATACATCTGGAATTTGTTCAGTGCCGTCGTAGTTTGGCACAAAGTCGACCGTTTCTTTGTCAAGGTCTGAGAGTAATTCGCCAGCGATTTTAGCCATACGAATTTCGGTGTAACGCATTGCTGCTGCAGAGTCGCCGTCCACCGAACCGAAGTTACCTTGACCATCGACCAGCATGTAGCGCAGCGAGAACGGTTGCGCCATACGAACGATAGTGTCATAGACAGCAATATCACCGTGTGGGTGATATTTACCGATTACGTCACCGACGATACGCGCCGACTTTTTATATGGTTTATTGAAATCATTGCGCAATTCATTCATCGCGAATAACACGCGACGATGCACAGGTTTTAAGCCGTCACGAACATCGGGTAACGCACGCCCGACGATAACGCTCATTGCGTAATCGAGATAAGAGCTTTTCAGCTCATCTTCAATATTGACTGGAACGACTTCTCTGGCGAGATCACTCATAGTTATATCCCTAAACGATCTGTCTTTCTTATAATTGTCTGAGTGGCACCATTGTACCCTTAGCGCTACGCCCTCGCATCCTTTTTTCCGCCGCTTTTACGCGGCTGCTTTTTTTATCAGCGTAGCTTGAGTACACTGTACCGAGTTTTTCCGCCGAGCAGAAGTACCATGCAGCAAACTAATAATGTAGATCCACAAGAAATCGAGAAATTCAGTGCCCTTGCCGCCCGTTGGTGGGACCCAGAAGGCGAGTTCAAACCCTTGCACCAAATCAACCCGTTGCGACTTGATTTTATTCAGCGCCAAGCCGACGGTGTCTTTGGCAAACAAACCCTGGATATCGGCTGTGGCGGTGGACTGGTCACCGAAGAACTAGCCAAGGCTGGCGCCGCGGTTACTGGCATTGACCTCGCAGAGAAATCGCTGAAGGTCGCGCGGTTGCATGCGCTCGAGAGTGGTCTGAAAATCGATTATCAGTGTATCGCTGCAGAAACTTTTGCCGAGCAACATGCGGGACAATTTGATCTCGTCACCTGCCTAGAAATGCTTGAACACGTGCCCGACCCCGAGAGCATTGTTCAGGCCGCTGCAAAATGCGTTAAGCCAGGCGGTACAATAGTATTCTCTACGCTTAATCGTAATCTCAAGTCATGGTTACTCGGGATTGTTGCCGCTGAATATGTATTGCGCTGGGTGCCCAAAGGCACGCACGAGCATGCGAAGTTCATTCAGCCCGCTGAACTTTTGCGCATGACTGATGCAGTCGGTGCCAAACCTCTAGCGATCACTGGTATTCACTATCTACCCTGGCGTGGATTTTACCTCGACCACACCAATGTTGATGTGAACTACATTGTTGCGCTGCGGATGCCAGCATGAGCAACGCCCAGATGACACAAGTCAAAGCAGTATTGTTTGATCTCGACGGTACTCTATTAGATACCGCGCCTGATATGGGGGCGGCACTGAATGCTGTGCTCCGAGAAGAAGGACGCCCTCCGGTTGGCCCAGAAGTAGCCAAGAGTTTTTCTTCGCACGGTTCTCGTGGTCTGCTTGAATACGCTTATGCGGCGGAGTTTCATGCAAGACGTGAAGAATTACGTGACAAATTTTTACGCTACTACGCTGCTAACATTGCCGCTGACACACAACTCTATAGCGGTATTTCGGAGCTTTTAGCGCAGTTATCTGCCAATGGCATCGCCACCGCCATCGTCACCAACAAACCGCAAGCGATGACCGAGCAACTGATTCCCTACTTTCCTGAGTTAGCCGCTTTACCGGTGCGCGTAAGCGGTGACACTTTGGCCGTCGCCAAGCCACACCCCGATCCAATCTTGTATGCCGCAGAGCAGTTGGCAATTGATCCTGTGCATTGTTGGTATGTTGGCGATGCGGAACGGGATATTCAGGCTGGCCGCGCGGCTGGCATGAAAACCGTGCTAGCGCGCTATGGTTATATAGCTGCAAATGAGCAACCAGAACAATGGGGTGCAGACTACAGTATCGAGCATCCATTGCAACTGCTTGAATTATTAAGCTAACACTACATCTAGTGCCTTTAATTTTAGGGTTACACTAGATGTTGTGAAAGCCCATTCAAAGCCTCTTAGATTTTTGCTGCATTAAACAGGTATTTTAAAGAGCAAAATATTATTTAAAAAAAAATTTGTACCGCTTGCTTTTTCTAAGTCGCTAGTGGGACAAGGCTTTTAGCTTTGTCGACCCTCATGAGTCGTTCAACTGCCACAAAGTTTTCATCTCTTCGCGCTTGATCAACGTACGATAAGTGCTAGCATACAAACAATCTTACCAACCCAAGATATTGTGTAGTTTTCGCGCAGAAAACCCTATCAACACCCATATCTTGTGGTGCCATATAAAAAACAAAACGACAAATGGATGGGTGCGCCGCATGAATCAAAAGCTCTTCGTAACGAAACGTAGTGGTGAACGTGAACCGCTCGATCTCGATAAAATCCATCGTGTAATAAGCTGGGCTTCAGAAGGTTTGGATAACGTTTCCGTCTCGGAAGTTGAAATTCGCTCACGAATTCAGTTCTACGACGGCATCAAGACGGAAGATATCCACGAAACTATCATCAAAGCTGCGGCGGATCTCATCTCAGAAGACGCACCAGATTACCAATATTTGGCTGCGCGTCTCGCTATCTTCCATCTGCGTAAACTTGCTTATGGTCAATTTGAGCCGCCTCACCTTTATGACCAAGTGAAAAGCATGGTTGCAGCAGGCCGTTACGACAAGCATCTACTCGATGATTACACGGCGGAAGAATTCGAAGAGATGAATAGCTTCATCGATCACGGTCGTGATTTAAACTTCTCGTACGCAGCAGTGAAACAGCTTGAAGGTAAATACTTGGTGCAAAACCGTGTTACCGGCGAGATCTTCGAAAGTGCACAGTTCTTGTACGTGTTGGTTGCTGCGTGTTTGTTTGGCAACTATCCACGTGAAACACGCATGGACTACGTGAAGCGTTTTTACGATGCGACCTCATTGTTCAAGATCTCATTGCCAACACCGATCATGTCAGGCGTGCGTACCCCTACTCGGCAGTTTAGTTCATGTGTTTTGATCGAAGCTGGCGATAGTCTTGACTCTATCAACGCCACAGCAAGTGCCATTGTTAAATATGTATCACAACGCGCAGGTATTGGTATCAACGCAGGTCGCATCCGTGCTCTGGGTAGCCCAATTCGCGGCGGTGAAGCTTTCCACACCGGCTGTATTCCGTTCTACAAATATTTCCAAACAGCAGTCAAAAGCTGTTCACAAGGTGGTGTGCGCGGCGGCGCGGCGACTCTGTTCTACCCGCTTTGGCACCTTGAAGTTGAAAGCCTACTGGTACTGAAGAACAACCGCGGTGTTGAAGAGAACCGTGTCCGTCACCTTGATTACGGTGTGCAGTTTAATCGCTTGATGTATCAGCGTTTGGTCAAAGATGACTTTATAACGTTGTTTAGTCCGTCAGACGTACCAGGTCTCTACGACGCTTTCTTTGCGGATCAAGCAGAGTTTGAGCGGTTGTATGTGCAGTATGAAAACGACGACTCAATTCGTAAAAAACGTATCAAAGCAATCGAACTATTCAGTCTGTTTATGCAAGAACGTGCAAGCACTGGCCGGATTTACCTCCAAAACGTGGACCACTGTAACACCCACAGCCCGTTTGATGCCAAGGTCGCACCGATCCGTCAAAGTAACTTGTGCCTTGAAATTGCGCTGCCAACCAAGCCACTTGCACACGTCAACGACGAAGAAGGTGAAATTGCACTCTGTACACTATCCGCCTTTAACCTTGGCGCGATTGACAAGCTTGAAGATTTAGAAGAAATGGCAGATCTCGCCGTGCGCGCGCTAGATAGCTTATTAGACTACCAAGAATACCCTGTACCGGCCGCACGCAACGCCACCATGGGCCGTCGTACGTTGGGGATTGGTGTTATCAACTTCGCGTATTACCTTGCGAAAAACGGTGTGCGTTATTCTGACGGTTCAGCAAATGGTCTGGTGCACCGCACCTTCGAAGCCATTCAGTATTACCTGATGAAAGCATCGATGCAGCTCGCTCGTGAACTGGGTGCGTGCCCGAAATTTAATGAAACCACGTACTCACAAGGCGTCATGCCGACCGACACCTATAAAAAGGATTTGGATGCCGTCTGCAATGAGCCGTTGCACCTCGATTGGGATCAATTGCGTGCCGACATCAAAGAATACGGCATGCGCAACTCAACCTTGTCGGCGTTGATGCCTTCGGAAACATCGTCACAGATATCGAATGCGACCAATGGTATTGAACCACCGCGCGGTCATATCAGTATAAAAGCATCGAAGGACGGCGTAACGAAACAGGTCGTTCCTGACTACGAAAACCTCAAAGATGCTTACGAGTTGTTGTGGACGATTCCAAACAACAAAGGCTACTTAGAACTGGTAGGAATCATGCAGAAGTTCGTGGACCAGACAATTTCTGCCAACACCAACTACGACCCAAGCAAATTTGAAGCCGGCAAAGTGCCGATGAAGCAGTTGCTCCAAGACCTGCTCTATGCATACAAGCTGGGTGTAAAAACATTGTATTACCACAACACGCGCGATGGCGCTTCTGACAACCAAGTCGATTTACGCGACAAAGTTGACGCCAAACAACGTGAACAAGAAAATCAGCAGGCAACTGTAGCAATCACAGAAGATGACGACGATTGCGCCGGTGGTGCGTGTAAAATCTAAACTAAAGGCACGAAAGCTATGAGTTATTCAACCTTTAACAAGAATCAGATTAATCCGTTGCACGAACCTATGTTCTTCGGCAATTCGGTCAACGTGGCGCGTTACGATCAGCAAAAACACAATGTGTTTGAGAAGCTCATCGAGAAACAGATCAGCTTCTTCTGGCGCCCAGAGGAAGTTGATGTAAGCCGAGACCGCGTTGACTTTCAGAATCTGACCGATAGTGAAAAGCATATTTTTATTTCGAATTTGAAGTATCAGACATTGCTTGACTCGGTGCAGGGCCGTAGTCCGAATATTGCCCTGCTCCCGATCGTTTCAATTCCGGAATTAGAAACCTGGATTGAGACTTGGTCATTCTTCGAAACCATTCACTCGCGCTCGTACACGCACATTTTGCGTAATTTGTTTACCGATCCGAGCCAAGTTTTCGAAGATATCGTCATCAATGAAGAGATCCAAAAGCGTGCAATTGATATTTCACAATATTACGACGACCTAATCTTCTACACCCAGTTATGGCAAACCCATGGCGAAGGTGACGTTGAAATTGATGGTGAGACCCATACAGTCACCATGCGTGAGTTGAAGAAGAAACTCTTCCTCTGTATTAACTCAGTCAACGCGTTGGAAGCGATTCGTTTCTACGTGAGTTTCGCATGTACCTTTGCCTTCGCTGAGCGAGATCTTATGGAGGGTAACTCTAAGATCATTCGCTTGATTGCTCGTGATGAGAACTTGCACTTAGTCTCTACGCAAAACATTTTGAATCTCTGGCAATACGGCAAAGACGATCCAGAAATGAAGGAAATTGCGGAAGAACTACGCGAAGAAGCACTTGCCATTTTCATGAAAGCGGTCGAGCAAGAAAAGGAATGGGCACACTATCTCTTCCGTCATGGCTCTATGATCGGTTTGAATGAAGAAATCTTATGCCAATATGTTGAGTACATTGCCAACATGCGAATGGAAGCGATTGGCTTTGACGCCCCCTTCAAACAACGTAGTAACCCACTGCCATGGATGAACAAATACTTGGTCTCTGACAACGTGCAAGTGGCGCCGCAAGAAGCTGAAATCAGTTCTTATTTGGTCGGCCAAATCGATAGTGCGGTAAGTGCTTCCGATTTAGGAGACTTTGAGCTGTAAGCGACATGAGCAAAACGTTCAAAGTAATCGTCAACGGTCAGCACACGCTGACCGTTGATCCATCTAAAGGCTCGTTGCTTGAGGCAATGGAAGCAGCTGGCATCGAAACCCGTTACCATTGTCGCGACGGCTTTTGCGGTGCTTGTCGTACGCAAATCAAGAGTGGCGACATCGATTACATCAATGAACCACTAGCCATCGTCCGACCAGGAGAGTGCTTAGCCTGCTGCTGTATCCCCGCCTCCGATTTAGAGATCGACCACTAATCGTTATTATCGATTATCGCTATAGATGTAGATCATTAGCGCCGCGTCGCATTTTCAGGCAAAATAACGACCAAGTTTGAAATCAAAAATCCAAATGTGGGAGTCACTATGTTTACAGTAATTTTTGGCCGCCCTGGCTGTCCATTCTGTGTGCGCGCAGAACAAATTGCCGAGAAGCTCAGCAATGACCGCGATGACTTTGAATATCGCTACATCGACATGCACGCAGAAGGTATTACCAAAGCCGACCTCGAAAAGACGGTCGGTGCGCCAGTACAAACCGTGCCGCAAATCTTCATCGATGAAAAACACATCGGCGGTTGTACTGAATTTGAAGCCTATGCGCGTGAAAATTTAGGTCTTTACGCTGCTTAATGCTTGTTGGACCCGCTTCTCAGAGATGGGATAGCGGGTTCCTAATGTTTGTGCAAAGAAACTGACCCGCAACTCTTCCAACATCCAACGAATCTCCACCACTTCTGCCGTTAACGGCAAATGCTTTGGCCATTTCGCCAGCAACTCTTGATAGGCTCCTTGTAACTTTTGCAAGGTGATCACATGCAAGCGATCGCGATTAGGATCAACTGGCAGCTTCTCAAGACGTCGATCAATGGCCTGCAGATAACGCTCGATATCAGCTAGACGGCCACTGCCACTGACACTTACAAAGCCCGGAAACACCAACGCATCTAACTGCTCTTTGATATCTGCATGCGCTTGAATTTGATCGAGCGGGACGTTTTTACCTTTCAACTTTTTCCGTATTGCTTGGGTTCGCACCAAACAGGGTTCAACTTGCTGCGCGATTGCGGTCACCCGTTCGTTTAATTCGCCACGCGCATGCTCAACTAACGCACGGAAGCTTGCCTCGTCACGCACCTCTTGCTTACGGATGAACTCATCAAGTGCAGCATGAATACAATCTTCAATCAGCGCATCGACTTTACCCCACGGATTGTAATACATCGCTAACTTGGCTTTGTTGGACAAATGCTGTTGCAGATAACGCACCGGTGATGGCAACTGTAACTGAAGCAGTTTACACAGCGCCTGATGATGTGCCTTCGCGGCTTGTTCCGGTTGATCAAACAAAGTTTCTTTAACGCCGTCATCGCTCACCTCCAAAGCTGGATAGGCTTTCACGGCATAACCACGCTGCTTGCGTTCACGAATTTCAGGTAACCGGCCAAATTGCCAGTCAGTCGCACTTTTTTGCTCTGGTTCTTGCGCCACCGCTTGTCGAAGTGCGTGCTGCACACGTCCCTGCAACTGTTGTTGTAGCTGCTCAAGGTCGCGCCCATCCGCAATTGGCTTACCGTGCTCGTCTTCAATCACAAAACGCATACGCAAATGGTTAGGTAGCTGCGTAACATCCCAGGCTTCGGTGGGAACCGTGACACCTGACATTTTCTTCAATTTCTCAGTAAGCATCACAAGCAAGGGCTTCGTCCCTACTTCAGTCGCTGTAAGTGCTTGCAGAAACGCCTGCGCATAATTGGGTGCCGGCACAAAGTGACGCCGCCAGCTTTTTGGTAGCGACTTAATCCACGCCACCACAAGTGGCTCTCGCAGCGCCGGTACTTGCCACTCAAAGCCTTCTGCGCTGACCTGGTTCACCAAAGTAAGCGGTATGTGCACCGCCACCCCATCTTGCGGGTCATTAGGCTCAAAGTGGTAGCTCAGCGGTAAACGCAGATTACCTTGTTGCCAAATATCGGGGTAATCCAGCGCAGTGATATGGTCAGCTTCTTGGGCCATCAAATCATCGCGCTCAAACATCAACAGCTTGGGGTGTGTTTGTCGGGCTTTATGCCACCAACCGGCCAATAACTGCTCGTTATAAATGCCCGCCGGAATATGTTGGTCGTAGGCTTGATACAGTGCTTCGTCATCTATCAACAAGTCACGTCGCCGCGCTTTGTCTTCTAAATCACGAATTGCCGTGATTAATGCAGTATTGTGCTTGATAAAGGGCAACTGGCGTTTTAATTGCGCGCCAACCAAAGCTTCGCGGATAAAAATTTCACGTGCCACCACAGCATCAACTGGACCATACTGTACTCGACGGCGTGGAACCACAATCAAGCCATACAAAGTCACTTGTTCATCCGCTAACACCGAGCCTGACTTTTTGCTGAAGTGCGGATCGAAATAGTTACGCTTCACCAAATGCTCTGCCGCTGGCTCAACCCATTCAGGTTCGATGCGCGCATTGACCCGCGCAAAGAGTCGGCTGGTTTCAACTAACTCCGCAGCCATGACCCACTTCGGTGGCTTTTTAAACAAACCTGAGCCAGGGAACACATAAAATTTGCGGTTACGGGCACCAAGAAACTCATGCCCTTCTTGTTTATTACCTAAATGCGACAACAATCCAGTCAATAGCGCCCGATGAACGGCTTCGTAAGATGCCGGTTCCTGGTTAATTCGGTAGCCTAGGGTGCGAACGGTTTGCCGCAGCTGACTATAGACATCTTGCCATTCACGGACCCGCAAGAAATGCAGAAATTCTGCTTTCATTTGCTTGCGGAACTGCGATTTGGAAAGCTCTTTTTGGCGTTCTTGCAGGTAATCCCACAGCTTTAAATAGGCGGCAAAATCAGAATCTTTATCATGAAATCGTTGATGCAGCTCATCAGCTTTTTGTTGCGCTTGCTGCGGGCGTTCACGCGGGTCTTGAATACTTAGCGCAGCGGTGATGATCATCACCTCTTGCATACAGCCAAACTCATTGGCAGCGAGCACCATCCGCGCCAAGCGCGGATCGATCGGCAACTGCGCCAGCTGACGGCCAAGAGTTGTCAATTGCGGGCCGTTGCCACCTTTGCGTTTACGCCTAGCAGAGGATGTTTTGAGCGCGTGCAATTCCTGCAATAAATTCATACCGTCTTTGACAAAACGATCGTCGGGGCGATCAATAAACGGGAATTTACGAATATCACCTAACTTGGCTGCAGTCATTTGTAAAATGACCGCAGCCAAGTTGGTGCGCAGTATTTCTGGCTCGGTATATTCCGGTCGCTGCAAAAAATCTTCTTCGCTATAGAGGCGAATACAGATGCCCGGCGCGACCCGACCACAGCGGCCCATGCGCTGATTAGCGCTTGCTTGTGAAATCTTTTCAATCGGCAGCCGTTGAACTTTGGTGCGATAGCTATAGCGACTTATTCTTGCCGTACCTGGATCAATGACATAACGGATACCTGGAACGGTGAGCGAAGTTTCCGCAACGTTCGTGGCAATCACAATACGGCGCTGGCCATGTACCTGAAACACACGATTTTGCTCCGCCGCAGACAACCGCGCAAATAATGGAAGAATTTCGGTATTGGCTAGGTCCAATTCGCTAATAGCCTCAGCAAAGTCACGAATTTCACGTTCACCAGAGGCGAAAATCAAGATATCTCCACTGGCCTCTTGATAGAGTTCTTGTACCGCGTCGCACACCCCCTGCACCGTATCACCACTATCGTCTTCGGTCTCTAGCGGCCGATAACGCAGTTCGACAGGATAGGTACGGCCACTGACCTCAATAATGGGGGCATTGTGAAAATGTTTGGCAAAACGTTCAGTTTCGATAGTGGCTGAAGTGATGATCAGTTTTAAGTCAGGGCGTTTGGGCAGTAACGTTGCGAGTACGCCAAGGAGAAAATCGATGTTGAGGCTACGTTCGTGTGCCTCATCAATAATAAGTGCATCATATTGACGCAACATAGGGTCGTTTTGTAACTCGGCGAGCAACATGCCATCGGTGACCAACTTTATCGCTGTGGATGGCGCTGTTTGGTCTTGAAAGCGCACCTTGTACCCGACTTTATCGCCAAGTTGCGTCTGCAACTCTTCTGCAATGCGCTGCGCCACACTTCGAGCGGCCAGTCTGCGCGGCTGGGTGTGACCGATGAGTGTACCTTCGGTGTGGCGGCCGTAACCGAGCTCTAGTAGCATTTTCGGTAACTGCGTCGTTTTCCCAGAACCCGTTTCACCAGCAACGATCACCACCTGATGTTGGCGAATCGCTTGCTGGATTTCTTGTTTGGCTTGAACGACCGGTAGGTCTTGAGGGAACTGAATGCTGTGCACGCGCAATCCTGCTTAACAACTTGAGAAGCGCTGATTTTAACAGTGTGGCGCCAGCTTGTTAACGGCGACGGTAGGAATCTTGAAAATAACTATCGATCGCGCCTAACACATCGGTTCGTGAGATCACACCAACGAGCTGTTTGGTATCCATATCGATGACGGGGTAAATCTTTGGTTTACCGATGTCCATGCGTTGCGCAAGGTCTGCAATGGCTTCATCTGCCCCCACACACAACACCTCACCGCGATACATACAATCGCTCACCGTGGCGGTCTGCTCCTTGTGATAGGTGTCTCGCAGCATCGCTGCGAGACAATCTTGCTCGGACAAAAACCCTATCACTTTACGTTGTTCATCTAGTACAGGGCCACCACGTTGCTTGGTTTGCAACAAACGTTCAACCGCGGATTCAATGCTCTCACTCGGTGTGAAAGCGACTGGATGACGACTCATAAAATCGCTAATCTTCATTCCTTGCATAGTGATTACCTCAGTGATTACCTCAAGTTTCAGCTAAGCTTTTATCAGTATAGTCAATCTCGATAAATGGCGACTTCTGCTTGTCCATCACCAACTTTACTCGCACGGTACATACCTTCAGTGTTGAACGGCATGTGCACGTTACCATCTGCATCAATAATGATGACACCGCCAGTCCCACCTTGTGGCAGCAGGACATCGTGAATCACAGTATCACCTGCGACTTGTACCGATTCACCAAGGTATTTCACGCGACTACAAATATCTGCAGCAACGTGATAACGGATAAAATATTCACCGTGCCCAGTAGCTGAAATGGCGCAACTTTCATTATCCGCCCAAGTGCCCGCACCAATGATGGGGGAATCGCCGACACGGCCATAACGTTTGGCAGTCATTCCGCCAGTCGATGTTGCCGCCGCAAGGTTGCCGTGTTTATCAACCGCAACAGCACCGACGGTGCCGTATTTGAATTTTTGATCGAGTGCTAAGTAGGCTTGTTTATCTGCTTCACCTAATTGCTCACGCGCACGTTCTAACTGCTGGTAACGGTGTTCGGTATTAAAATAGTCATTAGTGACCTGTTCTAAACCCTGCTCTTGCGCAAATTGTTCAGCACCGGTACCGCTCAGCATTACGTGCACCGACTGTTCCATGACTGCACGTGCTAGCGCGATGGGACTTTTCACGGTCTTCACGCCAGCCACAGCACCTGCTTCACGTGTTTTGCCGTCCATAATAGAAGCATCAAGCTCATGTTCACCATCAAAGGTGTAGACCGCACCGATACCGGCGTTGAATAACGGCGAGGCCTCCATGATTTGCACCGCAGCAATCACCGCATCCATACTCGTGCCACCTTGCGCGAGGACCGCATGTCCGGCATCAATGGCTTCGTTGAGCTTAGCGCGATAAGCCTGCTCTTGTTCCGGACTCAGATTCTCACGCGTAATGGTTCCCGCACCGCCATGAATAGCAATAGCAATAGGATTGTCAGCAGCCGCATGATCATCAAACGCAAAACTCGCACCACTCGTGCATAATGCAAGAACGGCAAGTAAACCAGTAAAAGAACGAGACATGGTGATATTCCTTGTTGTTTTTAACCATGCCTCAATCCTGCCATGCTATTCGCCAACTGACCAGTCCATTGATCGCTGATTGCGTACTTTAGGTCTAGTATAAGCCTCGACCACCGCAGACGATTCGTATATCGTGAACAGTAGAACTTTTATGAACAAGAAACATAGATAACAACATGGCAGAAGCTACTTTCTATTGGCACGATTACGAAACCTGGGGCGCTCATCCGCAGGTTGATCGTCCCGCTCAATTTGCGGGTTTAAGGACTGATCTAGAATTGCATCCTATCGGTCGTCCACTGACGATTTACAGTCAGCCAACTCCAGACTTTTTACCGCATCCGCAAGCTGTAATGATTACCGGGATTACGCCGCAGCAGGCACTGCAACAAGGTATGCAGGAATGTGTATTTGCTGAAAAAATCGCCGAACAATTCAGCCAGCCACATACCACGATCATCGGTTACAACAACCTCGCCTTCGACGATGAGGTGACCCGCCATTTATTCTATCGAAACTTTATCGATCCTTATGCACATACTTGGCAACAACAGAACTCACGCTGGGATTTAATTGATGTCGTGCGCGCCTGCTATGCGCTGCGCCCTGACGGCATTGTATGGCCGGAAAATGACGCCGGAATAGTCAGTATGCGCCTCGAGCATCTCACCCAAGCAAATGGCATTGACCACGGCCAAGCTCATGATGCAACCGCCGATGTTTACGCCACCATTGCGTTGGCGCGCCTGTTGAAAACCCAGCAGCCAAAGTTGTTTGACTACGCCTATTCAATCCGCCACAAACAGCGCTTACGCGAGATGATTGACTTGGTTAATTTTAAACCTTTGGTGCATGTCGCCGGTTTTTATGGCGCTTTGCAGGGCTACCTATCCCTCATAATGCCTATCGGCTTTGCGGAAGATAACCCAAATGCTTTGATTTATTGGAACCTACGCGAAGACCCCGAAGCGTTACTGGAACTGAGTGACGAAGAGCTGCAACAACGGCGTTTTGCCAAACGAGATGAGCGTAACAGCAAAGGGTGGCCGTTATTTGGCGCACAACAACTTGCACTGAACCGTTGCCCCTTTTTAGCACCGGCGACCGTACTCACTGAAGAGGTACAACAACGCTGGCAACTCGCTATGGAGCCAATGCTACAGCGGGCACAATGGTTAGTTGAGCATCCGGAGTTACGTGAACGTCTGTGTTTGGCATTGCGTTATCAAAACGCTAGCGATGAGCCACAAGATCCTGAATTACAGCTCTATAGCGGCGCGTTTTTCTCAGATCAAGATCGCTCCAACATGACGATCATTCGGCAAACCCCGCCAGATCAATTGGCGGGGTTGGAACTGAATTTCGTCGATGAGCGCTTACCTGAAATGTTGTTTCGCTATCGCGCCCGCAATTACCCGGCGACACTGAATGATGCGGAACTGCAACGTTGGCGCGCTTTCTGTCAACAGCGTTTGTTAGAGCCACTGCCAAAAGCACTGTCGGCAGAAGACTTTTTATTTGAACTCGAGCAAACCGCAAGCTTAGTAGGCGAAGACTCGCACAAGCAGCGCTTGCTAAAAGACTTATACCGTTACGCGCAGAGCCTTTGAATAGGATAGTTGGCTATGATCAGTCGAGAAACATTCGATTTTATTATTGTAGGTGGTGGCAGTGCTGGGTGTGTACTTGCAGAAAAGCTAAGTCGCTGCGGTCGTTACCAGGTCGCACTGTTAGAAGCCGGCGGCCACAATAATTCGCCACTTATCAATATGCCCGGCGCAGTTGCAAGCCTGATGCATGTGCCTACCTATAACTGGATGTTACGTAGCCAAGATCTAGCCCCCTTGCGCGCCGGTCAAGGTATGTATACACCACGTGGTAAAGGTCTTGGTGGCAGCAGCGCTATCAATGCGATGATCTATACCCGTGGCGCGGCCTCTGATTATGACGCTTGGGCGCGCCATAGCACTGACGACTGGGCTTGGCAGGCTATTCTGCAACGCTTTCGTGCACTCGAAAATAATCAGCGCGGTGCCAATGACTTTCATGGAGCTAACGGTCCTTTGCACGTAAGTGATGTCGCTCCCTACTACGAAGTTTCAAAGCAATTTATCGCTGCTGGTGTGCAAGCAGGCATACCCCATAACGAAGATTTCAATGGTGCCGAGCTATACGGTGTCGGCGCCTTTCAATTTACGATTCACCAAGGCCAGCGCTGGAGTGTACGTCGGGCATTTTTACAGCCCGCACTTGAACGGCACAATTTAACCGTGTTCACGCATACCCAAGTGGCCAAGATTTTATTTAGGGATCAACGAGCAACTGCGGTAAAAGCTTATCGCCGTGGGCGTGAGCTTGAACTCACTGCGAATCATGAAATCATTTTGAGTGCCGGTTCATTTCACTCCGCCCAGTTACTTCTGCTATCAGGTATTGGGCCTCGTGAGGAATTGCAAAAGCATCATATTCAAGTTATCGCCGAACGTGATGAGGTGGGTGCTAATTTACAGGAACATGTCGACGTCATGGTGCATTATCGCAATGCCCAAAAAGACAGTTTAAGCCTTAATCCTCGTGGCCTGTGGCGCTTGAGCAAAGCAAGTGTCCGCTACTTAGCCGCTCGTGACGGGGCTTTGGCCCATCCACCAGCAGAGGTTGGCGGCTTCTTGCGCAGTAGCGCGGATATCGACACGCCCGATTTACAATTACATTTGGTCCCGACACGCTTTGACGACAGTGGTTATGATTTACGCGGAGCCTTCAGCGATGGCTATGCCTGTCATGTCTGCATCTTGCGGCCACAAGCTACCGGACGCTTGTTTTTACAGTCCGCAAACTACCGTGACAAGCCAGGTTTTGTTTATGACTTTCTCAACAACAGTGATGACGAACAAAAAATCCTATCGGGTGTAAAACAAGTGCGTGAGATCATGAATCAGCCTGCGCTGCATCAGCATAATGGCGGTGAACTGCTGCCTGGAGAGAGTGTTGATGACGATGAGTTATTGGCGCGTATTCGGCAACACTGCGGCTTGATTTATCATCCTACGTCGACTTGCCGTATGGGGAACGACAACGAGGCTGTGGTGGATGCGCGGTTGCGGGTGAATGGTGTGCGAGGTTTGCGAGTGGTAGACGCGTCGATCATGCCGAAAGTAATTAGCGGTAACACCAATGCGCCAACCATGGTTATCGCAGATCTCGGTGCCGACTTGATTCTCGCCGACACCGAGGCTGCACGCTAAGTACTTAATGAATGCGCTTACCGAAGCGCGCGAACAAGCGCGCTAAGGCAGGAATCAAGATCAATGCACCTAACATGTTCCAGATGAACATAAAGGTCAGCAGAATGCCCATATCTGCTTGGAACTTGATCGGTGAGAAGATCCAGGTAGCAACCCCAATAGCGAGCGTCAAACCCGTAAAACCAACTGCTTTACCGGTGTTGTCGAGCGCATACTTATAGCATTCGTTCAGGTGCATACCACGCTCTAAACCTTCCTTCATTTTCGCGTAGATATAAATACCGTAGTCAACACCGATACCTACCCCCAACGCGATAACTGGCAAGGTCGCAACTTTAACGCCGATACCCAGCATTGCCATCAAGCCCTGACTCATGATGGTCGTGAGCATCAAGGGTAAGACAATACACGCAACCGTGCGCAGGCTACGGAAGGTGATGAAGACCAAAACAATAACCACGCCGTAAACCCACATCAGCATTTTGTACTGCGCGGATTCGATGACCGAGTTAGTAGCAGCTTCAATCCCTGAGTTACCACTTGCCATCAATAAATCGAGGCCTTCTTGCTGATACTCAGTGTTAAATGCTTCGACTGCTGCAACCACAGTTTTCAGCGTTTCCGCTTTGTGATCATTCAAATAGACGATGATCGGTGCCATTGAACAATCAGGATTAATTAACCCCGGCGGAGTGCGGCCCGTATTAGCATTAAGTACGTATTGATTGCGGTTGAGGCTGAACCATTTGAGGTTGCCCTCATTCAAACCAAAGCCACCCATTTTTGCCACATAGACCACTGATTTCACGTCTTGCACACCTGGAGTGTTTTCCATGTGCCAACTGAAACGGTCCATAATTTCTAGGTTATCATAAGCGATACATTGCGAAGGCTCAGTTGCCGCCATCACGACAAAGATATCGGTACTTGAACTGTAGTTATCAACGATAAACTGATTATCTAAGTTGTAACGGCTGTCAGGACGCAATTCAGGTGCACCGGCGTCAAGGTCACCGATTTTCATCTGTTGCCCTTGCACTAGGCCCCAACTGAGTCCAATCACCGCGACAATGAGTGCGCTGTAAGCCCACTTAGGTTCTGAGAAGCGCTCAAAGAAAGCCAAAATTGGATGACGTTCGTTTTGAATTTTAGCGGTGTATTTCCGTCCCCGTTCAGAAACGCCGATGTACGACATCACGATAGGTAGTAAACCAAGATTTGTAAGTACAACAACGGCGACGCCGATACTCGCTGCGATCGCAAGCTCCTGAATAACGGCGATGTCAATCACCATCAGGGTAGTGAAACCAATCGCATCAGAAATCAGCGCGGTCAATCCGGCAATGTACAGTGAGCGAAATGCGAGTCGTGAAGACATCAACTTGTCATGACCATCGACCCGGTTGTGGACCATGGCATTGATGATTTGTACGCCATGGCTCACACCAATAGCGAATACCAGAAAGGGTACCAACATTGAATAGGGGTTAATACCACTGCCAATCAATTTAATGATACCTAGCTGCCAAACCACCGCGATGATTGAACATGTCAGCACCGCAAACGAACTACGCCAACAGCGGCTGTAGGCGAAAAGCATAACCAGGGTGATGACAATAGCAATCAGGAAAAACATGCCAACCTGCATGGCGCCTTCGATCAAATCACCAATGATTTTGGCAAAGCCAGTAATATGGATTTTGACATTTTCAGATTGGTATTTATCGCGAATCCGCTCTTCTAGCTGTTCTGAAAAAGCCTGATAATCCAGTGGCTCGCCCGTGTCTGGATTAATTTCGTTAAGTGGTACATATATAAGTGCCGACTTAAAATTGTTCGCGACCAGGTTACCTACTTCGCCTGAACGTAAAACGTTTTCTCGTAATTTATCAAGCGAATCTTGCGAGGCATCCCAGTTATCCGGAATCACCGGTCCACCTACGAAGCCCTCTTCAGTTACTTCACTCCAGCGAACATTGGGTGTCCATAAACTTTTCAAGCCGGAACGGTCGACCCCTGGAATGAAAAATACTTCATCGGTAATCTTTTGTAATTGCTCTTGGAAGTCATCAGTGAAAATAGTCTCGTCGGTGGTTTCCACGGCAATCCGTACCACGTTTCCTAGACTTGCCAAATCATCCTGATATTCAAAATAATTCTGAATAAATGGGTGATTGGTCGGGATCATTTTTGCCAGACTTGCTTCGGGTCGAACTTGACTCGCATGCCAGGCCAAAAAGACCGTCAACAAGGCAAAAATTACCAGCCACACTGGGCGCGTATTAAAAATCAAGCGCTCAAGGAAAACGCTTTTATCTGTAGTTGTTGTTTTTACGTCAGACATCGCGTCGTTATTCCTTTTCGCTTAACACACTGCTTGGCATGGTAAGTACACCACGTTGACCTACTAAGGTCAGACTACCATCCTCATTAACGATAAGATCGGTCAGTACAGCGCCACTTGCATGGGTCTGTTCAATTAATTCACCTGCGGCATTAAGGTAGGCAACGACGCCCGCGTTGCCGGCAAAATACAATCCGTCATTAGGTGCATCGATCGCAGCGTTGATGTTCACCGCATCACTCAAGCTCAATTGGGTAAAATTATCACCCTTATCTTCGCTAACAAAAATATTGCCGCGTAAGCCAAATACCCACAGCCGCTGCTGTTGGTCAACGTGGGCGCCGAACAACGAGCCATAATAAGGAGATTCAAGCGTATCCCAATTGACTCCGTTGTCAGAGCTGCGGAATAGCAAACCGGCCTCACCCACCATAAATAAAGTGTCGTTGTCACTGACTATCGCGTTGAGGTGGTAGCCGTCAGGATTCTCGACAGCTGCATCACGCACCTGCCAAGTTTTGCCTGCATCAGACGATTGCAGCAAAGCACCATAAGCGCCGGTGACCCAGATAGTACCGTTTGTTGCAACGTGCACGTCTAAAAATGGCTTAGTTGGCCCTTCTTCTTTAGCGAAGGTGGCATTATCTAGGCGGAACAAAGCATCGTCTAATTGAAATTCTAGTTCTGAACGCAAATCATCATCAAGTTCATCATCTGCAAGCGATTCTTCAATATCCGCGACCAGAGATTCAAAGTAGGAAATTTGTAATTCAATATACTGGAAACCATCGAGTTGGCGGTGCCATGTATGACCGCCGTCGGTGGTATGCAAAATGACACCATGGTGACCCACAGCCCAACCATTGGTGTCATCAGCGAAGTCGATACTGGTCAGAAATACGCTACTCGGGACATTCGCTTGCTGCCATTCGTCGCTACCATGAGCGCGGGTCACGATGACACCGTAATCACCCACAGCAATCACGCGGTCAGCGGTTTTATCGATTTCTGTTAGAACTGCGCGTGTCGCTTCTGGTGCAGGCATTGCCGCTGCGTAAATGACGTCATAGCCGTCAGACGGCGCGTCTTGTGCTGTTGCGACTGCGCTGAAAGCCAGCGCTATTGCAGTTGCACAGAACCTTGTTCTCGTCATGGAACCCTCATCTTGTTTCAGTGTCTTAGAATTGTGTTTATTACTGTTGCAAAATTTTCTTAAGCCGTACATGCTATGGATAATTTAAGACAGGTCAAACCAGCTGATACCTTACCGCGAGATAGGGCTAAACGCTAGTAGGACTTGGGCATTTAATTTAGAATGTTTTTAATGTAGCTTGAACCAAGTACATAGAACAAACAAGGAAAAGCAAACATGAATAAAATGATGCTTAAAGCTGGGGTTTTCGCACTTTCTGTTATTTCAGCAAGTGTAATGGCGAAAGTCACTCCAGAAGAAGCCGCGCGCTTAGGTCAAGATTTAACGCCAGTCGGTGCCGAGATGGCAGGCAACGCTGACGGTTCAATTCCTGCATGGGACGGTGGTTATAGTGTGACAGCTGATGGTGAAATCCCAGCCCGTCCGGCGGACCCATTTGCCGATGATCAGGTTCTTTTCACCATCACCCATGACAACCTCGATGAGCATAAAGGCATGCTTTCTCCGGGCCAAATTGCGATGTTTGATAAGTACCCTGAGTACAAAATGCATGTCTACCCAACGCGTCGTTCAGCTGCCTATCCGCAGGAAGTGTACGATCTGATTAAAGAAAATGCGCTGAATGCAGAAATGGTAGCCGGCGGTAATGGTCTTGAAAACTTCAAGATGCACATTCCGTTCCCAATCCCTGAAAATGGCTTGGAAGTCATCTGGAACCACATCACCCGCTATCGTGGTGGTGCTGTCGAGCGCTTGGTAAACCAGTTCCCTGTATTAGAAGACGGTAACTTCGTGCCAGTATTGTTGCGTGAGTCACTGGTATTCCCTGAATACATGGCAAGTGGTCGCGAAGCCGCTGACGACAACATCTTGTGGTATTTCTTACAAGAAGTTTTGGCTCCGGCGCGTCAAACCGGCACCGTATTGCTGGTACACGAAACCATTAACCAAGTTAAAGAAGGCCGTCGTGCATGGCTTTATAATGCCGGTCAACGTCGTGTCCGTCGCGCGCCAAACGTAGCTTATGACGGTCCAGGTACAGCTTCTGACGGCCTCCGTACTTCTGACGGTCTAGATATGTTTAACGGTGCACCGAATAAATACAATTGGGAATTGGTCGGTAAACGCGAAATGTACATTCCATACAACAACTACAAGTTGATGGATCCTGAACTCTCGTATGACGACATCATCAATCCTGGTCACATGGATCAAGATTTGGTGCGCTATGAAAAACACCGCGTTTGGGAAGTGAAAGCTACGTTGAAAGACGGTGAGCGTCACATTTATCAAACGCGTCATATGTTCATTGATGAAGATACTTGGACTGCGAGTGTCATCGACCATTACGACAACCGTGGTGAGTTATGGCGTGTTGCTGAAGCGTATAACACCCAGTTCTACTATCACGATACTCCTTGGATGGCGGCAGAAGCGCTGTATGACTTGAACTCTGGTCGTTTCATTGTGCTAGGTCTTGCTAACGAAGAGTCTGAGTATATGAACTTCGATATCGAGCCTTCACGTAGCGATTTCAGTACTTCTGCGTTGCGTCGTATGGGTATTCGATAAAAGAGCCGATATTCGTTATTCGATATTCGTTATTCGGAAAAACGAAAAGCGGAAAAGAAAAAGCCCCGGGTTCGGGGCTTTTTTGTGGGCGCTATTTTTCGAGGCGGGCGAGCAGGCTTGAAGTGTCCCAGCGGTTGCCACCCATTTGCTGTACTTCCGCATAGAATTGATCGACTAAGGCGGTGAGCGGCATACTCAAACCGTGGCGATCTGCTTCGGCGAGCGCAATTTTTAAATCCTTGCGCATCCAGTCCACTGCAAAGCCATGTTCATAATGCCCCTGCCACATCGTTTTATAACGATTTTGCATTTGCCACGAGCCGGCTGCTCCTTGGCTAATAGCACGAATCAATGCATCAGGATCTAAACCGGCTTTACGTGCCAGTTGCAACCCTTCTGACAGCCCCTGCACCACGCCTGCGATACAAATTTGATTGACCATTTTCGCCAACTGACCATAGCCGGCTTGCCCCATGTATTCACGCGTTTTGCAATAACACTGCAAGGCTTCTTGAGCGGCTTCGAATGCTGCTTTATCACCACCAATCATCGCGGTCAGTACACCGTTTTCTGCGCCTTGTTGGCCACCTGAAACGGGGGCATCTAGAAACAGGGCAACGCGATTGTGGACTTGTTCGCTTAACTCTCGCGCCAGTTCTGCTGATGCAGTAGTGTGGTCAATAACAATAGTGTTTTCACTGATACTATTAAGCAGTCCATCATCCCCATAAAAAACGCTACGAACGTCATCGTCGTTGCCCACACACACCATGACAATATCGGCATCTATCGCGGCTTCTCTTGGCGTTTCGGCAAATTTACCACCATAGGTTTTCACCCATTGCTCGGCTTTGCTGGTGGTGCGGTTGTAAACGGTTGTTGCGAAGCCGTTTTGTTGAAGATGTCCTGCCATGGGATAACCCATGACGCCTAAACCAATAAATGCACATTTCATGATGAGATAACCTCGCTATTTGCTATTTGCTGTTCGCTGGTTGTGAACAACACCATTGGGGGTGGCGGACGGTAAGGCCGGCGCGAACAATTCTTGCTTCGGCTGGGCCAGTTAACGGGATACTGTCGCCGTCGAGTTCAATACTATTGTCAATATCGCCAATGGTAAACGAATCTGCTTCTGCTGCCACAATAATAGCGCTGCGCTTGGGCTGCCGGCGTAATAACCAGTAAAGCGCATTCAACTGTTTCAGCCGTGGCAATTTAGGCACTGCCAAATAGCCCAAAATCTGCTGTTCTCGCTGCGCTTCAGGATAAACTACAATGCCACCACCGATGGCTTTATTCACGGTAACCACCTGGAATTCAAGCTCAAGGTCATGGTTTATAATGCGACAACGTCGACTCGGACGCGTGAACAAATAACGTAAAAGTGCTAGCAAGTAACTCGAACGCCCCAACCAACGTTTAGTAAAATCACTCTGCAGGCGTTGCAAGGCGACGCTGATGCCGGTTCCGGCATGATTAATAAAATAATACTCACCTATTTTGCCAATACTGCGTGCGCTTGTCTCAGTCGTGCCCTGACGTCGCCATAAAGGATCTTTGATTGCCAGAGCAGTGGCAAAATCATTACCTGTACCAGCAGGAATCACACTGATGATAACCGGCGTTTCAGCAAACACCTGCGCGGCAATATTGATACTGCCATCTCCGCCAATCACCAGACATTCGCTTTCGTTGACATTTTCGACTTGCTGCAACCAGCTACGCATCGCCGCAATATCCGGTTCACGGTCGGGGTCACTCGGAACTAGGCATACGTGGGCAACGCCAAGTTGGGCCGCAAAAAAGCTTTGGTAGTCATCGGCGAGTGCACGCGCACGCGCACTACAGGATTTGTAATAAATAAGAACTTGTCTAGTTGCCATGCTGAATTTGCCAATGTTGATAACGCCCAAGTGCGGCAAAGGGCTCAGTTTGATTGTACCGCATCTCTAATTCGACCAATTGCTCAAAATGTTCGAGCGCATCTGCCGGTTTTCGTAAGTAATCATGGAAACAACGCACGCCTGTTTTGCTGGTAACGGCCAATTGCTGTCGTCTCAGCCAGATTGCCATCTCGGCCGGCGCAATCGGTTGCTGAGGGCTCATTCGCACGCGTTTTTTTACCTGCAGATCTGCTGCCACATAATCGAAGTTACCAAACACCATGTTGGCCATAATCTTCGCATCGCGGTTGTAAAACATCAGCGACAATAAACCATCTTTTGCCATAAATTGTTTAAGTATCGGCAGTGCTAATTGTGGCTCCGCGAGCCACTCCAGCACCGCATGACACAACACCACATCGTATTGCTGCTCGCCGAGTATTTTTGGTAACTCTTGTAACGACGCAGTGTGATATTGATACTGTGCTGCTAAACCACGAGCCTCGTGTTGCTGCTGTGCGGCCGCCACCATGTCTGCAGCAATATCAGTGTGGGTTACCTTGTGCCCCTGGAGCGCAAAATTTTCGCTAAACTGACCTAATCCTGCGCCGATATCGAGTACGCGCAAAGGCGCCTGCCGCTGATACCATGGCGCTAAATCACGCTCTAACACCGCAAGTCGTAATTTGCCTTTGGGTGTGGCGTAGATATTTTTCGCAAACTTACCCGTCAGCCCCGCGAAACTCTGATCTTTTTTAGGTGAACTCATGCTGGGCTATCGATATCAACATAGGTATGACGGATCCCGAAGCACTCGGCTAAATGCTCGCCTAATGCGTGAATACCATAACGTTCAGTTGCGTGATGGCCGGCGGCATAGAAAGCAATTCCCTGCTCGCGCGCGCTGTGAATGGTTTGTTCCGATACCTCTCCGGTGATAAAAGCATCGCATCCTGCCGCTGCAGCAGCATCGATGAAGCCTTGCCCGCCTCCTGTGCACCACGCAATTTTGCGCACTTGCTGTTGCTCGTGTACGGCGCAGAAGAGGCGGCGTCCTAAGCGTTGTTCAAGTTGCTGTGCCAATTGCTCAGCCGCTATCGACACGATCAACGTCGAGGTCATCACCACTCCTTGCGGTTCAACTGCAGCAAGCACTTCAGGCTCAGGCCAATCCATTAGCCGCGCTAATTGAGCGTTGTTGCCGAGCCTCGGATGGATATCGAGTGGCAAGTGATAGGCAAACAGACTCAGTTCATGTTGTAACAGCGTTTGTAGGCGTCGTTTTTTCATTCCCGTGACCACTGCCGGTTCACCCTTCCAAAAATAGCCGTGGTGCACCAACACTGCGTCCGCCTCTAACTCAATCGCCCTCTCAAGTAACGCTTGGCATGCCGTGACGCCAGTGACAATGTGTTGGATCGATGGGCGCCCTTCAACTTGCATACCATTGGGACAATAGTCTTGGCAGCGATCAACAGCTAGTAGATCTGCTAAATAGTGGCCTAACTCGTCACGATTCATGACAAAACCTCATTTTTTGTAGCTAATGCGCTGAAAATTAGACAATCTGCGCAAAAAACGGTATAAAAACGGAGAACTTTTACTCAATATGCAAAGGATTTTTCCATGAGCAAACTTGATAAAGACCAAGTCATCGCTGATTTTACCGCAGCTTACCAAAAGGCTCACGGTAAAAAGCCAACGATCGAAGCCAGCAGCGGCTGGTATAGCGTCGATGGTGGCAAAAATATGCGCTTGGCACAACTTGCTGAAGAAACCGAAGCTCTAGCCGGTGCTAAAGCTGAAGCCAAACCTGCAACAAAAACAGCTGATAAACCTGCAGCTAAAAAACCTGCTGCTAAGAAAGCCGCTGCGAAAAAATCAACTTCAGGTGGTTTAACTGCGCGTGAATTATGGCGTAAAAAGCTTGAAGATGATGCGACTTTGTCACGCTTACCACGTGGCTATTAAATCGCAACGCAAGTTTTGTTGAAAATTAAAAGCCCTGCTTCTAAGCAGGGCTTTTTCATTATATATTTCGAGCTATCTATTTTTTACCGATATACAAGGTTATTTCACCAACGTTGATGCCAAACTTGTACATCTGCGTTCGGTTAATCATATTGTCTTTGTCGACTAAATAGAGCCAATCATCTAATTTCACTGCAAAAGGTTCGCCGTCTAACTCAATGTTCAAGACATAGGTCCAGTTAAGTACATTTCCCGCAACCTTACCTTCAGCAACGCCCTCAACATCACTGGCGCGTCCTTCATAAAGATCAGGGCCCGTCTTGGTAATGTACCAAATACGCTTTTGCTCACTGCCATCGGCATAATAAAATGTCTCGTCGAGTACCCCTTCATTGCCATCCCAAGTGCCGATCAAATCAGCGCGGAACCGTTGAATGACCTCGCCACTGTAATCCTGCACCATGCCATAAGCGACGAGTTCACCGTTAAAGAATTCCTCTAACTTTAAATGTGGCTCGGTGTCTTTATAGGCATCAAGCGAAGTTGAACAACCTACGAGCAAAAACAAACAACTCGCAGCTAAAAGTAAGCTTAATTTTTTCATGATGAGGCTCCAATGAGTTCATCGCGTTCATCGCGAAACCGTGATTCAGGACTTAGCCAAATCGCAAGAAAATCCTCGGTAAAGGTGGCCGATGGAATTTCACCTAATTTGCTATCGGAATTATAGAATTCACTGTATCCGTCCGAAGTTTCTAACAACATCAGACAATCACCTTCACGTACGTCGGGCCACATGTCAGCGAGCTTGGTCAGCCATTGTTCATGCTCAGAAGTTATTTCTATATCTAAGCGTTCCCACTCTTCACGGGTAGTGTCCACCAAATCTTGCGCTTCGATGTCGCGCAAATAGCTAAGTCGCAATGCGCGCTGTTGGTAACTGTCATAATTGCCCGAGTCAGTAAATAATTCGGCATCATAAACATCCCAAAATAAAACACTCAAGCGGGTTTTCCCGACAGCATCTAACGCACTCACGCGATCAGCTTGACAGCTCGCGTAAGCATTGGCATTGAGTCCAAGCAGAAGCGCAGTAGCCACTGCATTAGCGACTTTAATCATTTGCTACCTCCATCTTTTGTGTACCACCCCAACGCTGCATAAGCCAAGCGAATAGGACCATGTAAATTCCCCAGAGTAAGCCGTAGGTAACCCAGAGCAACCATTCACTGACTAAAATCTCTGCTGCACCCAGGCGCGCACCCACAGCGTAGGTTAATGGACCCGAGGCAATGCCGATTAACGCGGCTACCCAATAGCGTCCGGCTAACCAATCAAGCGTTGTGGTGACCATGGCGGCAAACCCCAACCACAGTACTATTAACCATAACGGCAACCAACCACCGGTAAAATCAAGCACGCCAAGACTTACCACCAAAGCTTCCAAACCAAGTCCAAGCGCAAGTAGAACAAGATATAAACGCCAATTGAAACCAGGCCGCGTACTACTTAAAAATATCTGCACCGCGACTATAGGTAATGCCAGTGGCAGCCAATCGCCACGTCCAGCTACGGTGCTGAACCACACTAGGTCAAACCAGAGTAACCCAGCTAAGCGTCTTAACGTGGCTGATTTGAGCCAGTTCGGCAGCGTCATTAGCGCGCCGCCGGCTTGGTTGCGACTAACTGAACCGCTGAACAGGTACGCTCTAAGAAACCGCCTTCGCAATAACTCAGATAGAAATTCCACAACCGCCCAAAGCGATCGTCGTATCCGGCTTGCTGCAATTGCGGATGCGCCGCATTAAATTTGAGGCGCCAGTCGCGCAGCGTCTTAGCGTAGTCAAAACCAATATCATGCACTTGCCGCACTACCATATCGGTGTGTTTGGTAAACATTTCGGTGATCATCGTCAACGAAGGCAAAAAGCCGCCTGGAAATACGTGTTGCTGGATAAAATCAACTGAATAGGCATAGCTCTTCATCCGTTGATCGGCGATAGTAATAGCTTGCAGCGCCATTTTGCCATTGGGCTTCAATAAGCGGCTACAAGTCTTAAAGTAAGTCGGCATAAACTGTCGTCCCACCGCTTCGATCATTTCTACCGAAATTAATTTGTCGTATTGACCTTCGAGATCTCGATAATCCTCAAGCAACAAGGTCACGCGATCACTTAGACCTGCGTCTGCAACCTTTTGTTGCGCGTGTTTGAACTGTTCTTTCGAAATCGTTGTGGTGGTCACACGGCAACCATAATGTTGCGCCGCGTATAGCGCCAATCCACCCCAACCGGTACCAATCTCGATCAAATGGTCGGTAGGCTTAAGTTCAAGGCTGTCACACAAACGTTTGAGCTTGTATTGCTGCGCTGCGGTCAAATCAGCATCAGCAGTCGGATAGACAGCGCTTGAATACTGCATCGCTGGGTCGAGAAATGCCTCATACAAGTCATTGCCCAAATCGTAGTGCGCTGAAATGTTTTCTTTCGCTTGTTGCTTGTGATTGCGACGACGCCAGTGCTGAAATTTTTGATACGGCATCAATAACCAGCTAAATTTCGCTTCGAATGCATCAAGCGCAGGAAGATTGCGCGCAAATAATTGAATCACAGAGGTCAGGTCCGGGGTTTCCCACTCTTGGTTGATAAAGGTTTCACCCGAAGCAATGCTACCGCCAAATAGTAACTTGCGATAAAAACTCGGTTTCAGTACGTTAATTTCAGCGCGCAATTCGCTCAACTCATTACCAAAATGTCCGACTACCTCGCCATTTTCACGCAAGGTGACAAAACCCTCACGCAACTCCTGTAGCAGGCGTAAGACGGCACGACGCGCCCATTTTTCTGTAGTTTTCGCTTGTGCCATGGTGGCCATCGCAGTTTCTGTACTCATAGCTGCCCCAAAACTTCCTTAATATTGTTATGGATGGTCATAAATAGGTGTCTTTTTCAACCACAACCGCAATGCTTGCCAATAGATAGCTGCAACGGTAGTGATGGTATTTATCGGATACCTAATTAATACGTTACGAATGCTTTTGCGGTTCAATTCAACACGACGTAATCGTAATGTAGCACTAAAATGTCGCTCGCCTTTCACCGCTGCAAGGTGAATCGTACTGCGATTATCAGGTTGTTGATAAGGTGGCGTTATTTGCCATTCGTAGCGCATATCGATGGGATTAAATGGTGATACATGAAAGGCTTTGTCGTGACTCAATGGCTGTGTCAGGTCAAGTAAATAATAATGCCGTTCGTTCCACGGGGTATTACTTACTTCGGCGAGCATGTGGCTATACTCAGTTGCGCCTTCGGGTAGCAAAAAATAACAATTGATAGGGCTAAAATAGAGACCCATGGTGCGTAAGTTACCGAGAAAAAAGACACGCCCGGTTAATTTGCTACCAGCAAGTGCCGACATTTTGTCTCTCACTGCAGTGGCTAAATCGCCCTCGGTGCCACGCAAATAATCCGCGCGACGAAACCAAATTGGTGCAAAACCTTTATAGGAAAAAGCCCAACTTTGTTGGGCTACTTCGGGTAACTCATCTAATGCCAACCACCACTGCGCGGTTGGATAATCAAAAGTATGCTGCGTAGGTCGCGTTCGTTTGTGAAAGACGCGACCACGCAAAATGGCGCTACTCAGCATGCCACTTAACTCCAAGGCGTTGTGTTACATCGAGCGCACTACGCACGCCATCCTCATGGAAACCGTTGTACCAGTAGGCACCGCAGAAATGCGTATGCTGTTGCCCACAAATTTCTGCGCGGCGTTGCCGAGCTGCCATGGAAGCAACACTGTAAACGGGGTGAGCATAAGTAAATCGCCGCAAAATCCGCTCTGGTTGAATCGCATCTGTGTTGTTTAAAGTAACACAAAAAGTTTCCGGAGCATCAATGCCTTGCAAGATATTCATGTCGTAGGTAACCGAGCTTGGTCGAGTGCGCGCATCATCGCCATGATGCAATAAATAATTCCAGCTTGCCCATGCCCGCCGCGCACGTGGTAACAAACGAATATCTGTATGCAGTACAACATCATTGTCTTGATACGGAATCGCACCTAATACCTGCTGTTCTTCGACGCTTGGGTCGGCTAATAACGCTAGCGCCTGATCGCTGTGACAGGCAAATATGACCTCATCGAAATCCTGCAACTCGCCGTTGCCGAATTCAAGCGTGACATTGCTTTCACGATTCGCCATGTAGCGATGCACCTTAGCGATGTCGCAGTTGCTATGGATGCGCTCGCCTAAGTGACCAATGAGTGGCTCGATGTACGCTGATGAGCCACCTATAATCGTCGCCCACTGCGGTCGGTCGCTGACGTTCAACAGACCGTGGTTCTCAAAAAAGCGCAAAAAGAAATCGAGTGGAAACTCCGCTGCATCATCGATACTCGCCGACCAAATCGCCGCGACCATCGGCAATAAGTACATGTCAGCAACGTCTTGCGATAATTTTTGCTGCGCGAGGAACTCACCTAAGGTTTGCTGATTCGAACCCTGCCCTTTAACATGCGCAGCTTTCGCTTGCTTGTTGAATTTCACAATGCCGTTGAGAAGACGATAAAATGAAGGCCTCAATAGATTTCTACGCTGGGCAAACAAGGTATTCAATGAATGACCATTGTATTCAAGGCCGGTGGCTGGGTCACGCACACTGAAACTCATCTCAGTGTCGCGCCATTGCACTCCGATTTTGCGCATCAACGCGCGAAAATTCGGATATGTGCGGTCATTGAAAACAATAAAACCGGTATCTATGGCGTAGGTTTTCCCTTGCACTTCTACTTCTACGGTGCGTGTGTGTCCACCGATGTAGTCATTCTTTTCAAAAAGTTGTACGTCGTGTTGTTCGTGCAGCAAATGCGCACAGGTCATGCCGGCGATGCCGCTACCAATAATTGCTATCTTCATTCAGGTCCCTGCTGTACTACATCGGTTATTTAGAAAAGCGTCGCGACAACGCAACTTGCCACGACTGCGGTAGCCGTGACGAAAATTTAAGGAACCAACCAAAGGTTCGCGGAAACGTGATATCGAGTTTATTCTTCTCAATACCTTTACGAATCGATGCTGAAGCAAATTCTGGAGTCACTTGCATCGGCATTTCGAAGTCATTTTGCGAAGTCATTGGAGTTTCAACGAAACCAGGTGACACGCTCAAGACTTTGATACCTCGTGGCGCAAGGTCCACTTGCAAACTACGGGTAATGTAATGGATTGCGGCTTTCGAACCACCGTATGCTTCTGCTTTGGTAAACGGCAATAGGCGTGCCGTACTGCCGACAATCACCAGCTTGCTACCCGCTTTTAGATTCGGCAACAAAGCTTCAACGCAACGCATGGTGCCAACCACGTTGACGTTGAACACACGGGCAAACATATCAGCTTCGAAATGGTCGATATCAACGTATTCGCAGACCCCAGCACTCAATATGACCACGTCAATGTCGGTGTAGAAACGCAAATTTTGCAATGTTTCATCTGCATGGGTGATATCGAGTTGTTGTCCTGCAATGGCATCTGGGAACTCCTGCTCGAGCGCCTGCAAAGCTTCTTTGTTGCGACCGCAAGCGACCACGTGATGTCCGGCTTTGGCATAATCCATGGCAAGCTGCTTGCCAATTCCAGAGGTCGCACCAGTAATGAGTACATTCATGCGGGAATCATCCTTGCTTTAATTTTTTTGATAACGTAACCAAGCACGGCTACATGCTCATAAATCATTGCGCCGAGGTCATAATAATCGCGTTGCTGAATGATTTTGTCGTCTTTCATTTCCAAATGGCTAACACCGGGCAACACAATTTCTTGTCCGTCAGCTATTTTCGGGTGCATCAGCCGCATTTGCCAATTAACAAAGAAGTGTTCGCCATTCTCTGCGTACTCAGTAAAGGCGAAATGACACTGCTCGACATTTTCCATGGTCGCTTTGAAATACTTCTGCAGATCTTCGAGGCCATGAACTTGGTGAATCGGATCGATAAAAGTGACTTCTTTGTGATACAAATCGCCCAATGTATCGATACTTACATCGGCAAATTCATCATAATGTTTGCGTAAGCGTTTGATGATGTCGTGCTGTTCTTGCTGCTCGTCTGTCATGTGTTACCTCCGCGTTCCCATTGTGACTTTCATTATCATTATAGTTACGACTGCTACAATGCCTTGAACTTGCGTAGAAAGCCTTCCCGTGCCTCTTTGTGATCGACTATCGGTGCCGGATAATCGACATCGCTAAATTTCAGCCACTGTTCCGGTGCGTGAATTTCACGTTGCGGACAATGAGCTAACTCTGGCACATACTTACGAATATAGCTGCCGTCGGGATCAACTTTTTGACTTTGCGAAGTTGGATTGAACACCCGAAAATAAGGCACTGCGTCCGTGCCTGTCGATGCACTCCATTGCCAACCACCATTGTTTGCGGGAAAGCTGCCATCGATAAGGTTTTGCATAAAGAACTGCTCACCTTTTCGCCAGTCGATATGTAAGTCTTTGACTAAGAAATTAGCAACAATCATTCGTACCCGATTGTGCATCCAGCCTTCTTGTTGCAGCTGCCGCATTCCTGCATCGACAATGGGATAGCCCGTGCGTCCTTCACACCATGCTTGAAAGTCGGACGCACTGTCATTCCAAGGAAACGCATCAGTATGGGGCTGAAACGCTTGCCCCCAACTCAAACGCGGCTCTGCATCCATCAGGTGTTGATAGAATTCGCGCCAAGCTAATTCACTCAGCCAGGTCTGCGCCCCTTCATTAAGGCCATCTGGAAACTCAGGCGCAAGTTGCTGCAATCGTCGGGCCGCGGTAACCGGACCTAACGCCCCTAATTCTAAATACGCAGATAACTTCGAGGTGCCATGAATTGCCGGCAAATCACGATCAGCGTTGTAATCGGCGACCTGTTTGGCAACAAAAGCGTCTAGTTGTTGCCACACGGCATGCTCACCGACCACCCACGCCGAGCTGTCACGTCTCGCATAATCAACGTTTTGCGGAAAGCTCGGACACTGCACGGCAGACCTATTTGGCTTTTCATACGGTTGTGGTAAGCCCGTGGTACGTAAATGCTGCTGCCATGATTTGAAGTAAGGCGTAAATTTCTTGTAGTAGTCACCGGCTTGTGTTCGTAGAATCGGCGGAACTAAGACCTCCCCGTGGAAACTGGTCACTGCCACTCCATTATCGGCAAGCCAATTGCGGGTTGCACGATCGCGGCGTTGTTCGTGCAACGGATATTCACAGTTCCAATAAACCTGTCGAATCTCATGCTTAGCGCAAAAATCGCGCACCACGCGCGGCACTGTCTGCCAATCGCGTACACTTTTGATGTGCAGTGCAATCCCCCACTCTGCAGCCTCTTGCTGCAGTTCCTTAAGATGACGGAGCAATAAATCGACTTTTATCGGTGCCCAATCATGCGCTTGCCACTGCGCTTCGCTATATAAATACAAGCCGAAAATCGGTTCGTCAGAGGCGCAAGATTGTAACGCTGCGGCGACCGTCGGGTTATCACGTAAGCGTAAGTCATTGCGAAACCATATCAATTGTTTCATTACAGGCCGTACCTAAGTTTCAAGTCGTTTGGATAAGGATTCAAATAGCGTTGCCCCGCTAAATAGTCATTGGGGAACAGACGTTGGTAATGCCGTAAAAGCGTCAGCGGCACCAATAAAGGTTCAATTCCATTGCGATAAGCTAACACAGCTTCACTCAGTTCGGCGCGTTCATCATGACCCAATTGATCAGAAAAATAGCCCTGAATATGCTGCAACACATTGGTGTGATTCGCACGTGTGGCAGGCTTTGAGAGCGCCGCCATGAGCGTCTCGATGTAATGGCGCAAGAACTCGTTGGTCATCTCTTGTTGCTCTGCTAACTCGCGACCGATGATGCGATAAGCTTGTTGATTATGAGCTAATAAAAGTAATTTAAGGCTGGTATGAAACCCTAATACTGCAGATTTTTTCGGTTGCGAGCCAAGCGCTTGCCATGCAGCATACACAAAGACGCGCATGACAAAATTCTCGCGCAACAGTGGATCGTTTAAGCGCCCGTCTTCTTCCAGTGGAAGCGCAGGATAGCGTTGCTGCAGTTGCGCCGCAAAAATACCGGTTGCTTCTTTTTGTGCGTGGCCAGTTGCAGGGTCGTAAAGTTTGACCCGCTCCATCCCGCAGCTTGGCGACTTCGCACACAGCACATAACCACTGATTTGCTGCAAATGTGGCGTGGCGCGTTCGGCAAAACCAATCAATCTTTCGGTGACATCCTCACCAGTTTTTGGCACCACGGCACGAGTACCGTTTTCATGAGCCTCAAGTCGAATCGTCGGGCGCGGCACCGGCATCCCTATGCCAACTTCTGGGCATAGCTTCACAAACTCAACGTGCCGGCCAAGCTCGTTGGCACAAAAAGCCGAACGTTTGTGGCCACCATCAAAACGTACTTCGTCACCCAACAAACAGGCACTGATCCCAACCTTTATCGTTTGCATATATCCCTCTACAACATTGGTCTTCCGAGCATTACGAAAAGTGTTAAAAAAAGTTCATTGCAATAGATCTAATTAAAGTTATACCACGTAACCACATCAACTAATGATAAACAAGCGCTGAAATCTAGAGGCAATCGATATGCATCGTGCACTCACCAACATTCCACTATTTCCACTATCGGGCCATGTTTTGCCTGGCGGTGTGATGCGACTACGCATCTTTGAACCACGGTACATCCGCATGGTTCGAGAAGTGTGCGCGCAAGACGATGGTCGCATAGGTATGTGTATGTTCAATGAGCACGGTTCCATTGAAGCCAACTCGCACATCCACCCAATCGCCACCCTGGCGCGCGTCATTGACTTTGAACATCGCGACGACGGTTTACTCGGCATAACTGTCGAAGGCGTAGACGCTTGTCAAATCGACGCAATTCACTCTGACAGCGATGGCTTGCGTCGTGGCGCGGTCCACATTATTGATCACTGGCCACCGACAGAGCTACCACCGCAGTTTCAACATCTAGCAGAGCGCTTATGCCAAGTTTATGCTGAATACCCCGAGCTGGGGTCTTGTCCGGGTGATGACCGTTTAGGACGCGCTGATTGGATTTGTCAGCGCTGGCTAGAATTATTACCGGTGAATGCAGAAACTAAACAGGAATTGCTGCGCGAACCGTCTTGTGAACGCACATTGGATTACCTTTCTGGGTTGATTAATGAAAGTGAACAATAGACTGTGATCCATACCTATACAAGTTGCGTAGTAGGAAAGTAACTTGAGGAATTATCCAACAGGTAATACTATGCAGACAGTGACTACACCAAAACTAGAACGGAAACATATGTCCTCTGCGCAGCCTGATGATCCAGACCATGCTGCGGCTTTGCTCGCCCTAGTAGCAAACGAACAATCGCGCCAAGCTTTTAGCGAATTGTTTCACTACTTCGCTCCGCGCTTAAAAGCCTATGCAACTCGTCAATTCGGAAATGAACAGACCGCGATGGACCTGGTTCAGGAAACGATGACGAATGTTTGGAACAAAGCACACTTATTCAAACCAGATCGGGGTTCTGCTTCGACCTGGATTTTTACTATTGCAAGGAATATCCGTTTTGACTTCTTACGGAAAAACAAACATCGCCAGCATGATCTAAGCGCTGACGAATTGTGGCCCGTGTTAGCTGAAACGAACGATAGTCTCGATGACGACTATGCCCTCGATGATGATTTGTTAATGCAGCAGCTCGCTGGCTACTGCGAATCATTACCTAAAGCGCAGAGAACAGTTATCGAACTGATTTACGTGGAAGGGAAATCACAACAAGAGGTGGCGGATGCACTTGGCATTCCTTTGGGAACTGTCAAATCACGCACTCGCCTTGCGTTACAGAAGTTAAGAGAGTTAATTAACAGCGATGATTAAATTTCACCCAAGCGAACAGCACCTTTTTCATTACGTTACTGGTGACTTAACACCAGCAATGTTAATGATGGTAGGTACACATGTGGACATGTGTCCGCATTGTCAAAACGAGATTCGTCATATCGAAGAATCTTTGGCCCAAAAGGTATTCGGACAAGCACAAATGCCTGCAGAACTGACTGAACAGGTGAGTTTTGACGGTGATAACATGCTTGCTTCTATCATGTCGCAAACACCTAAGCGTATCACGCCGGTGATACTACAAGATGTGCCAAATGAATTAGTATTAGAAGGCAAACGCTTTCAGTTGCCAGGCACCCTTGCACGGAATCAACACCGTGTTGGTGAATGGCAGAAAATTCTTGGCCAAATGTGGCGCGCTCCAGTGCACGTAGGCGGCGAAGACGTTTTGACCTTTATCTATATGGATAAAGAAACGCGTGTGCCGGAACATACGCACAAAGGTCGCGAAGCAACTTTAGTGGTGAACGGAGTCTTTAATGACGAACGTTCTGAGTATCGTGATGGCGACTTTATCTTCGTTGATGACAGTGTGGTCCACACGCCAGAGACTCGTCATGAAGACTGTTTAACCCTGTCGGCGCTTGACGCACCGATGCACTTTACGTCTGGCTTGAGCCGCTTGCTCAACCCGTTTAGTAGCTTATTCTTTAAGTAATACTTATCATCATCGCTGTAAACACAAAAAAGCCGCTCATTGAGCGGCTTTTTTATTGGGTGTTACTTTGGTTTAGCGTTGCTGACCCTTTGCTTAAGCTTTTGTCCGGGTCTAAAGGTGACTACACGTCGCGCCGAAATCGGAATATCTTCTCCGGTTTTCGGGTTGCGGCCTGGCCGCTGGTTCTTGGTGCGTAACTCGAAATTACCAAAGCCCGATAATTTGACTTCCTCACCTTGTTCTAACGTACGACGTATTTCTTCAAAGAAGTTTTCGACCAAATCTTTCGCATCACGTTTATTGATGCCAAATTTTTCGAACAAATGTTCCGCCATTTCTGCTTTGGTCAGCGCCATAGCTTACTCCCTCAGGGTTGCCCCAAATTCGTTTGTCAGCATCTCTACCACTGCCTTCACAGCGGTATTGATTTCGTGATCTTCAAGCGTGCGCTCTGGATGCTGTAGCGTCAGCGATAAGGCTAAACTGCGGTATCCGTCAGCAACGCCCGTTCCTTCGTAAACGTCAAATAAGTTTAGGTCAACCAAGTGATTTACGCCAATATTTTCAATAGCCTTGAGGATCTCCCCTGCGGCAAGTTGGGTTGGCACCACAATAGCTAAATCACGACGAATCGATGGAAAACGTGAGATCGTTCGAGCTTGCGGCAACATCTTAGGTTGGATTGCGGCTAACTCTAATTCAAATACGAAGGTACGACCATTCAGGCCCAATTTCTTCTCGAATTGTGGGTGAATGGCGCCAACATGACCGACACATTTACCGTTTTTGAAGATGCCTGCCGACTGACCTGGGTGCAACGCCGGATGGCTATCTGCGGTAAAGGTAAACGCGTGCGCCTCACCAGTACGGACCAGCAATGCTTCTACGTCGCCTTTGATATCATAGAAATCAACCGCGCGTTCACCTTCTTGCCAGTGCTCAGTATGTGCTTTACCCGCTCGAATACCAGCGATCATCGGCTGTTGCGACACCCCATTCTCTGCCTTTTCTTGTGGTAAAAAGCGCAAGCCGGTTTCAACAAACGCGAGGCTTTGCTGTTGGCGTTTTTGGTTATGCGCAACAGCGCCAATAAGGCCTGGCCATAAACTCACACGCATGGAAGACATTTCGACGCTTATGGGGAATGGCAACGTCAAGGCGGCCGCATCATCAAACAACAAGGCTTGATGCTTAGGATCGACAAAGCTGTAGGTAATGGCTTCTTGGTAGCCACGGTCAATGAGCAGCTGTTTCAGCTTACTGACCGGCAATTGTGCTTCTTTGCGCGGCACCATGCGTAGCGAAGCTGCCGGAGCCGCCGCCTCGATGCGGTGATAGCCATAAACGCGCGCGACTTCTTCGATTAAGTCTTCCTCAATGGCAATGTCGAAACGGAAGGTTGGTACGATGACGTCCCAGCCCTGCTCTGTCGCCGTCACCGCAAAGCCCAAACGTTCAAGGATCTCGCTCACTTCAGCATCGGCAATGGTGATACCTAAAACTTTACTGAGGCGCGCCGAGCGCAATTGCACATTTGCAGGCTGTGGCAAGTGACGCTCATCTTTAGCTTCGACAATCGGACCTGCTTCACCGCCACAAATCTCTAGAATAAGCTGTGTTGCGCGTTCCATCGCCGTGCGCTGAAGCTCAGGATCAACGCCACGCTCGTAGCGATGAGACGCATCCGTATGCAAGCCGAAGCGGCGTGCGCGCCCAGCGATTGCGTCTGGCGCGAAGAATGCACTCTCGAGGAAAATATCGCGGCTGGTAGTGGTAACGCCACTGCCTTCACCACCAAAAATACCGGCCATTGCGAGTGCTTTTTGTGCGTCGGCGATCACTAAAATATCATCGTCGAGGGTCACTTCGTTACCATCAAGTAACGTCAACTTTTCGCCTTTTTCCGCCATCCGCACATGCACATCGCCTTGTAACTTAGCGTTATCAAAAGCGTGCATCGGATGACCAAGCTCTAACAACACGTAGTTGGTCACATCGACCACGGGGTCGATAGCACGGATGCCACTGCGACGCAGGCGCTCACGTAACCATAGGGGCGTTGCTGCAGTCACATCAACGTTACGAACCACACGGCCGAGGTAACGCGGACATGCTGCCGGCGCGTCAAGCACAATAGCGCGCTGCTCGTCATGTGCGGCAGCGACAGTCGCAATCTCAGGCTCAGTCACCGCTAAACGATTCAATACTCCCACTTCGCGCGCAATACCGCGCAAACCTAAACAATCGGCACGATTTGGCGTTAAATCGACGTCAAAGGTGGCATCGTTAAGTTCTAAGTAGTCACGGTAGTCCATGCCCACGGGAGCATCAGCAGGTAATTCAATAATACCGTCATGGTCATCGTTCAAGCCTAGTTCCGCATTAGAACACAGCATGCCATTTGAGGGTTGTCCACGTAACTTGGCTTTTTTAATCTTGAAGTCACCTGGTAAAACAGCACCAATGGTCGCGACCGCAACTTTTAGTCCGGCACGGCAGTTTGGTGCGCCACACACAATAGTAGCCGGCTCGTCAGTGCCGATATCGACTTCTGTCACTTGTAGTTTATCGGCATCAGGGTGCTGCCAGCACTTGGTGACTTCGCCCACAACAACGTTATTAAATGCTGGGGCTACGGGTGCTACATCATCGACTTCCAAGCCAGCCATGCTCAGCTGTTCCGCTAAGCCGATTTGGTCTAGTGCTGGATTGACCCAGCTACGCAGCCATTTTTCGCTAAATTTCATTTGAGCACCCGAACTTAATTAAACTGTTTCAAGAAACGCACGTCGTTCTCAAAGAACGCACGCAAGTCATTTACGCCGTAGCGGAGCATCGTCAGACGCTCAACCCCCATACCAAAGGCAAAACCGGTATATTTCTCGCTATCAATCCCCACTGCCTGTAGTACTTTCGGATGCACCATACCGCAACCTAAGACTTCTAGCCATTGACCGTCTTTGCGACGCACATCAACTTCAGCTGAAGGCTCTGTAAATGGGAAATACGAAGGACGGAAACGCACTTCTAAGGATTCTTCGAAGAAGTTTACCAAGAAGTCTTCAAGAATGCCTTTGAGCTGGGTAAAGCTCACATCGGTATCGACCATTAAACCCTCGACTTGATGAAACATCGGTGTGTGGGTCTGGTCGTAGTCGTTACGGTACACGCGGCCTGGAGAAATAATCCGCAGTGGCGGTTGTTCCGTTTCCATAGTACGGATTTGTACGCCCGAGGTCTGCGTACGCAACATCGTTGTTGGGGTGAAATAGAAGGTGTCATGATCCGCACGCGCAGGGTGATTGGCTGGAATATTCAGCGCATCGAAGTTATGAAAGTCATCTTCGACTTCGGGGCCTTCAACCACTCGGAAACCTAAATCACCGAAAAACTGCTCAATACGCTGAATGGTCTGCGTCACTGGATGGAATCCGCCCACCGCAGGACGACGCCCTGGCAAGGTCACATCGATGCGTTCAGCGGCAAGTTTTTCGGCTAACTGTGCTTGTTTCAGGGCTTCGTTACGCGCATTAATTGCTTGCTGCACCTGCTGTTTAGCGACGTTGATAGCTTGGCCGGCAGCTGGACGTTCCTCAGCAGAAAGTTTGCCCAAGCTTTTTAATTGCTCAGTTAATAGACCTTTCTTGCCCATGTATTCGACGCGTACTGCGTCGAGCTCTTGCGGTGTATTTGCTGCAGCAATGGCCGACTCGGCTTGTGCAACAATGTCATTTAACTCCATGACCTTCCTCGTTTAACCCCTGTAAAGGCGCTTATCATAGCGAAAAACCATAAAAAAAGGGAGCAATCTTGCTCCCTTTTTCAACTTCTTCGTGGCTTACAGAGAGCTTTTTGCTTTCTCTACCAATGCAGCAAAACCATTTTGGTCGTGAACTGCGATGTCAGCCAGAATTTTACGATCGATTTCAACAGATGCTTTTTTCAAACCGTTGATAAAGCGGCTGTATGACAAACCGTTTTGACGTGCCGCAGCATTGATACGCACAATCCACAATTGACGGAATTGACGCTTTTTGTTGCGACGGTCACGATAAGCATATTGACCTGCTTTAATAACCGCTTGCTTCGCTACGCGATAAACGCGTGAACGAGCACCATAATAACCTTTCGCCTGCTTCAGGACTTTCTTGTGACGCGCTCGCGCCGTCACACCACGTTTTACTCGTGCCATTTGCTATCTCCTTCCCTTACGCGAATGGTAACATACGCTGAACTAAGCCAACATCAGACTCGTGCACCATGCTCTTAGCACGTAGGTGACGCTTCCGCTTTGAGCTCTTTTTGGTCAGGATGTGACGCAAATGAGACTGTTTACATTTGAAGCCGCCTGAAGCGGTTTTCTTAAAGCGCTTTGACGCGCCTTTTTTGGATTTCATTTTCGGCATGAAAATTACTCCGCATTGTTAATTGAAAGTGTAACAGGGTGAGGACAGCAAACGCTGGCCTACTTGTGTACCACAGTTACTTCTTAGCAGGGGCCAGCACCATAATCATCTGGCGACCCTCAGCCCGTCTCGGGAACGACTCAACAGTAGAGATTTCTTGTAAATCGTCTTTAATACGATTTAGCAATTCAATGCCCAACTCTTGGTGCGCCATTTCACGGCCACGGAAACGAACGGTGACTTTGGTTTTGTCACCCCCCTCGAGGAAGCGAGTCAGGTTGCGCAGTTTTACCTGGTAATCGCCCTCATCTGTGCCAGGACGGAATTTGACTTCCTTGACCTGAATCTGTTTCTGATTTTTCTTTTGCTCTTTCGCGTTCTTAGCTTTTTCGTAGAGGAACTTGCCATAATCCATCAGACGACATACTGGTGGCTCCGCATTTGGGCTAATTTCCACCAGATCAACACCGGCCGTTTCGGCCTTTTCAAGAGCTTCTTGAATACTTACGACACCAATCTGTTCACCTTCAACGCCGATTAAGCGAACTTCGTTCACGCGAATATCTTCGTTGATACGATTTTTGTCAGCAGGTTTCTGAGTTCTTTTTCCGCCTTTAATGGGTCATTCCTCCAATAAATTAACTAATTTTGCGACTACGTACTTCGTCTTGCAGCTCAGCAATAAATTGCTCAAGGCCTTTTACGCCTTGGTCTTCGCCGCGACGCGTACGTACCGCAACCGCTTGGTTCTCGACTTCTTTATCGCCAACAACCAACATATAAGGAACACGTTTTAATGTGTGCTCGCGAATTTTAAAGCCTATTTTCTCATTTCTCAAGTCAGCTGTCGCCCTAAATCCGAGTTTATTCAACTCTTTTACGGTATTTTTGACGTAATCTGCCTGATTATCGGTAATATTCATCACCACGACCTGCGTTGGCGCAAGCCATAATGGGAAATAACCCGCATATTCTTCAATCAAAATCCCCATGAAGCGCTCGAGTGACCCGAGAATCGCACGGTGAATCATGACCGGCGTGTGACGTTCGTTGTCTTCGCCCACATAAGTCGCGCCTAAGCGCCCTGGTAGGGCAAAATCCAACTGAATGGTGCCACACTGCCATGCGCGACCTAAGCAGTCGTGCAAGGTAAATTCAATTTTCGGACCATAGAAAGCGCCCTCGCCCGGCAAGTAGTCGAACTCGATACCGTTGTTCTTCAACGCTTGCGCCAAAGCTTGCTCAGCGTGATCCCACACGGCATCATCACCTAAACGTTTTTCTGGACGGGTAGAAAGCTTCACGACGATGTCTTCGAAACCAAAGGTTTTGTAAGTTTCGTACACCATCTTGATACAACCGCTCACTTCTTCTTGAACTTGGTTATCGGTACAGAAGATGTGTGCATCGTCCTGCGTGAAGCCACGCACGCGCATCAAACCATGCAACGCACCAGAAGGTTCATTGCGGTGACAGCAACCGAATTCAGCCATGCGTAACGGTAAATCACGATATGATTTCAAACCCTGATTAAAGATTTGCACGTGGCCTGGGCAGTTCATCGGCTTAATCGCATATTCGCGATTCTCTGACGCGGTGGTGAACATCAGTTCTGAGAACTTTTCCCAGTGCCCTGATTTTTCCCACAGTACGCGGTCCATCATGAACGGACCTTTCACTTCTTGGTACTTGTATTCGCGCAACTTTTCGCGAATAAACATTTCGAGCTCTTGGAAGACGGTCCAACCGTTGTGATGCCAGAACACCATTCCTGGCGCTTCTTCTTGCCAGTGGAATAAGTCTTGTGCTTTACCGATTTTGCGGTGGTCGCGTTTTTCGGCTTCTTCTAAGCGCTGTAAATAGGCTTTGAGCTGCTTTTTATCAGCCCAAGCAGTACCATAAATACGTTGCAGCATCTTGTTATTTGAATCGCCGCGCCAATACGCACCAGCCGATTTCATAATTTTGAAATGCTGGCAAAAACGCATGTTAGGGACGTGCGGTCCGCGACACATATCGACGTATTCTTCATGATGATAGAGGCCAGGACGGTCATCTTGACTGATATCATCATCTAAAATTTCAACTTTGTAAGGCTCATGCCGCTCGACAAAGACTTCGCGGGCTTCTTTCCAACTGACTTTCTTTTTAATCACGTCATATTCAGTTTTTGCCAACTGCAACATGCGCTTTTCGAGAGCATCCAAATCGTCTTGGGTAAGCGCACGATCTAAGTCAACGTCGTAATAAAAACCATTGTCAATGACTGGCCCAATCGCCATTTTCACTGCTGGAAACATTTGTTTCAGCGCATGCCCAAGCAGGTGCGCACACGAGTGACGGATGATGTGCAAGCCATCTTCGTCTTTCGGTGTGATGATATGCACGGTGGCATCATCGGTGATCAGATCACAAGCGTCAGCGAGCTGACCGTTGATTTTGCCGGCAACCGTTGCCTTGGCAAGACCAGGACCGATATCTTGAGCTACTTCGAGAATGGAAACGGGTTTGTCGAAAGCGCGTTGACTTCCATCAGGGAGCGTTACTACAGGCATGCTTACATGTTCCTTTAACAGTGGTGACACCTACCAAGTGCCACTTGTGATTCAACGAGAAGCCGCAACTATACCGTACTGAACGAAGTGACGCAACGCGGCTATTGGCGTGGTCTAGAAGCACGGTTACAATAGCCGCCCTATGGACAATTTTATCGGCCCGCTTGCCGCCCTCCTCGCTGCCTTATTTTGGGCCTGTGCCACGCTACTTTATAGTCGTGCAGGCAGCTATTTGAATGCCGCTCAATTAAATTTAGTAAAAGGTTTTGTAGCTGTCCCCTTGCTTGCGCTGTTTGCGCTGCTTAGCGGCGAGCTACTGGCATTTGATGGTAGTGCCGCAGCATGGCTGCTGCTTGCTAGTGGCGTCATCGGCATCACTATTGGTGACACCCTCTATTTTGGCGCGTTGCGGCGCATAGGCCCATGGTATGCCATGCTGTTCGAGTACTTAGCACCGCCATTTGCCGCGCTCATTGCTTGGTGGTGGCTACAAGAAGCGATGACCGTTAGAGAACTCGGTGCAGCGCTGGTGGTTTTAATGGGTATTTTTGTCATTATTAGCGAACGCTCACCGCAGTCGCAAACGCACCGACTATCACTGAGCGGCATGGCTGCCGGAACAGGTGCTGCGCTCTGCCAAGCATTAGGTTTGGTCATGGCCTTTGAAGCACTCGCAAGTTTCGCCGTCAGCCCATTGCAAGCGGCGCTAGTGCGCCTTGCCGCTGGCACCCTAGCACTGACCCTAGCTTTGCTGCTGTTGAAACCGAAAATCATAGGTCAAACCAAAGCAGCGCTGCGCCATACCTCTATTCCTTGGTTAATGGTGGCGATCATCATGGGCACGTTGCTAGCCATTTGGCTGCAACAAACCGCTATTGCTTATCTCCACCCAGGCCTCGCACAAACCCTGCTTGCCACAGCTCCGCTGTGGTTGATCCCGATTCAATGGTTGCGCGGCGAACCACCAAGCACACGCAGTATTGCCGGCGCACTAGTGGCTGCGGCAGGCATTACATTGTTATTTTGGCGCTGACTCCATTCATCGATCATACTGCTAGTAAATGCTGCTGTTACGAGGTAGGTATGAACACAGAGAAATTACATGATGCGGCGGTACGCTGCCCCCATTGCGGCCATAACATTCACCTAGCAATTGATGCATCGCAAGGCGCTCAAGATTATCAGGATGAATGTCCGGCGTGCGGAAGTGATGTGCATTTGGCGATCGAGGTCGACGAGTTGCACGATAAAATCATCGTCAAAATCGACCCCGACGAATAACCTCGTTATTCGTTATTCGTGCGTTCGGCTTCGCCTCACTGTTCGTGCGCTCACTTCGTTCGCTGTTCAAAGCACGCACGAACAGCGAAGCGGACGAATCACGAATATCGCTGTTGGGCTAGGTAGCGGTTGACGGTGTCGACGATAGTAATGGTCTGCTGATCGAACTCTAAATTGACCCGCGTTCCAGGCTGCGCTGACTTTAAATTCGTTAAACGCAATGTTTCTGGAATTAAATGCAACGAAAACTGACTGTCGTGAACCTGACCAATGGTGAGACTTGCGCCATTGACGCTGATAAAACCTTTTGCGAATACATAGGCTTGAAATTCTGCCGGAAACCGAATCCACATGGCCCAGTTATCTGCAGTTTCGGTAATGGTTTCCACCACCCCGGTGGCGTGAATATGCCCCGAAACATGATGCCCACCGATTTCGTCACCCACTTTTAATGAACGTTCGAAATTAACCTCAGATCCGACTTCTAGCTCACCTAAATTGGTAAGACGCAAGGTTTCATCGATGACATCAAACTGTACCGTGTTTGTGTTAAATTGAACCGCTGTCAGACAAGTTCCGTTTATAGCGATACTGGCACCAATTTCTAGATGCTCGAGAAACCGCGGTTCAACTTGCACGGTTAAACGACGAAAGTCAGGTTTATTTTCGATAGCAACAACTGCTGCTTGGCATTGCACAATACCGGTAAACATGATGCGACCTTATGTTCAGTTCCAAATGACGTCGATTATTGTAAGACTTCGCCGCGCGCTTGGCTATGTTTGTGCGGCACTATTGCTCAGCGGCTGCAGTGACTTACCCGCCAGCTTAAAAAGTCTCAATGATTATCAGCAACGCGTCACCAACACACTTGATCAACCGGCGGTGAGCTTTACTGTGCCGAACTACCCGCGTTTGCCTGCAAGTCGTGACCTGCAAGTAGAAGTGCCGCGGGTGAGCATTTCGCTGTTAGATGCTTGGCGCATTGAAAGTTGTCCAGCGGCGCAACTCATCGCTGAGCGTAACAGCGCACTAGGCAAACTCAGTCAGGGCGTCACTCGTTACTATGGTGATTTGCTGTTAGTTGATGCGGGTAGAGAATGCGTTGCTACATTGCGCGCGGAAGATCCCAACTTAGCTGAGCGCCTTGCTGCGGCCTTGCAACAAAAGGCGGCCACTCTTGAGGCGGCTCGGCAACAAGCGATAGCCAGCGATGACGCCCTGCGCCATGCGCTGCGCATGGGCGCAAATGGGTTACTAGAAGCCGATGACGCAGTTTTTGCTGAACAACTCGCTGCCCTTGAACAAGTGGTTTATGCACTTGAGCAAAGCCAACCGCAAAGCGATGCAGCGCGCGTGGAAGCAGCGCTCCAAACCATCCATCAAAGCGACTATCTACCGAGCTTGTGGCGTACCCTGCAAGAACAATCGGCTTACCTCGCGCAATTAGCCACTATCACAGATAACCTTGCTGAACGAGCCGGCTGCGATGCGCCCTCACGCCCCCAGCGGGCTGAAATATTACATACAGTTTTCTTAAAGTTTTTTATCGGTGAAGTGCAGCCACAATTAGCCGCCGTTACCGCACAAGGACAGCGAGCAGCCGTCGTTTTACAGCGCTTACAAGCCCTCACGTCGCAGCCATTGCTGCAGGATTATCTAGCTCAACTTCAAGGCAGCGTTGCACAATTGCGGGTAGCCACCAAAACGCATGTGCAGCCGTGGCAAAATTTCTTTACTGCATGTGAGTTCACTCCCGGCGGCTGAGACGATGCAACGGGACTACCTCTCTTGGTGTATCGACAATCATAGGGTATTATTGATAATAATTCTTATTCACAAATTAATTTAATGAGGTGTTTTAAATGAAATCCTTGATGATGTTGAGTGCAGCTACTTTGTTAAGCGTTGCCACCACTAGTTTTGCCGACGACCAAGAGCGTTATGAGCATTTCTCGGGTCAGCCAGCTAAAAACCTTGACCAAGCATTGTTTAACCTGAAGAACTTTAACGCCAAAATGGCTGAAATTATGGCGAAAGATGAGCTGACACCGCAAGATATGGCGACCATTCATCAACTCAGCTATACCCTTGAAAATGCACTGCAACGCCTCGATGAAGAAGTAGATACCATGCAAGAAGTACTTGAAGAAGTTCACTTAGCCTCTGAAAGCATGGACTACGAAACCGTGCGGAAGCAAGGTAAAGTGTACCTAGAAAGCACTGGTAAAATCGTTAAAGAATAAGGACCTATCATGCAATTTAGCAGTACATCGAGTTATATCGTTGCGGATGAATTAGCCCTTGCCGTCAATGCTGCGGTGACACTGGAAAAGCCCCTACTGCTGAAAGGTGAACCAGGCACTGGTAAAACCAAGTTAGCTGAAGAGCTGGCCGCAAGTCTCGGTGTACCGCTATTGCGTTGGCAGATTAAATCGACGACCAAAGCCCAACAAGGCTTGTATGAGTATGACGCGGTGTCACGTTTGCGCGATAGCCAACTGGGCAGCGATAAAGTGCATGACATTAGCAATTACATCAAGCCCGGTAAATTGTGGCAGGCTTTTACAGCTGCGCAGCGCCCGGTATTGCTGATTGACGAAATTGATAAAGCGGACATTGAATTCCCCAATGACTTGTTGCACGAGCTCGACCAAATGGAATTTCATGTGTACGAGACCGGTGAGCAAATTACTGCACAGCAACGCCCTATCGTGGTGATTACCTCGAACAATGAAAAAGAGTTACCGGATGCGTTTTTGCGTCGTTGCTTTTTTCATTACATCAACTTCCCAGATGTCGCCACCTTGAGCGATATCGTTCGCGTTCATTATCCAGACATTCAGCGCGAGTTACTGCGAACTGCTCTCGAAGTCTTTTTTGATGTGCGAAAATTACCAAACTTGAAGAAAAAGCCATCCACTTCAGAACTGATTGATTGGTTGAAACTGTTACTGGTGGAAGCTATCGACCCACAACAGCTGAAAGACAGCAAAGGCCTGATGCCAATGTTTGGTGCACTGTTGAAAAACGAGCAAGATGTGCAATTGGTAGAAAAACTCGCATTCATGGCACGTCGCCGAGAAAGCTAATGCTGATTGAATTCTTTTTCTGTCTGCGCAAGCACGGCTTAAAAACCAGCATTACTGAACTGCTCGATTTATTAGCAGCGCTTGAACAGCAGCTGGTGTTTGCCGACATTGAAGCCTTCTATTTTTTAGCGCGGTTAACCTTGGTAAAAGATGAGAGCCAATTTGATCGTTTTGATCGCGCCTTTGCTGAGTATTTTGAGGGCGTGGAACAGGTTGATCTGGCCAGTGCAATTCCAGAAGACTGGCTGCGACGCTCGCTACAACGCCAACTCAGTGATGAAGACAAAGCCAAACTGCAAGCTTTAGGCGGCCTTGACGGATTGTTAAAGGCTTTTCAAGAGCGCCTGAAAGAGCAACAAGAGCGTCATGCTGGTGGTAATAAATGGATTGGTACCGGCGGTTCTTCACCCTTCGGTGCTTATGGTTTTCACCCAGAAGGTATTCGCATCGGTCAAGATGGTTCGAATGCCCGGCGTGCAGTCAAAGTTTGGGATAAACGCGAGTTCCGTGATCTCGACACCGACAGCGAACTGAATAATCGCACCATGCAACTGGCCTTGCGCAAGTTACGTAAATTCGCACGCACTGGTAGCGTTGAAGAGCTCGATCTCGACGAAACCATTCGCAAGACCTCACAAAAAGCAGGACTGCTTGATTTGCAATGGCGGCCCGAACGGCACAACGCTGTAAAAGTATTGATGCTGTTTGATGTTGGCGGTTCGATGGATGATTTTATCTACGAGTGTCAGCAATTATTCGGTGCCGCACGCAGTGAATTTAAGCACTTGGAATTCTATTATTTTCACAATTGCGTCTATGAGCATGTGTGGCAAGCGAACGAACGCCGTTTTAGTGAAAAGATTCCGACGAAAGAACTGATCAACCGCTATGGTCGAGACTACAAACTGATATTTGTCGGTGATGCCACCATGGGCCCTTATGAAATTGCCTACCCCGGCGGCAGTGTCGAACACTGGAACGAGGAGCCCGGTGCGGTGTGGATGCAGCGTTTACTGAATCACTTCAGCAATGCCGTATGGCTCAACCCGCAGCCACAAGAGCATTGGCGTTGGCACCATTCCATCGATCTCATGCAAGAACTCATGGCGAACCGCATGTATCCCATGACTCTCGATGGTATCGGCGACGCGATTAACACGCTGTTGAAAAAATCTGCTGTAACTGCGCCCGTTTCTTGAGTAAGTCCTGTAGCGTGAACTGATGCAAGTGCTGATAGAAAAGCTCTTTACCCTGCCCTACAATCGCATTCAGTTCACAGGCTGGTAGCGCCACACAGTAAGGATTGTGGCATTCAATCCAGGGCTCATCGCCTTCCAGTTGTCGGATTACATAGTCGAGATGAATGGTCTCTGGTGCTTGAGCCAATAAAAAGCCACCGTTCTTGCCTCGGCGAGTTTCTATCAAATTGAGCCGCCCCAAATGATGCACTACCTTATTGACGTGATTCGCTGATAACGAAAAGGTATCGCAAATTTCGCGAATCGTTGCGAGCTTACGTTCACCTGCAGATCTGCCTTCAAATGCCGCCAAATACATCAGGATTCGCAAGCCATAATCGGTATATTTCTTTAATTGCATAACGCTTTACTCGAAAAACTTGATCTGCGTTAAAGATACATCACTGATGCATATTATGGAATACCTCTACGGCAACACTTGCACCAGCAAGGCGTTGGTATAGCTTGCGTTTTCGTTGCAGCGGCCACCAGTCATATAAAAAAATTTGAATCGGCCGCCACATTGCCACCCACCCGGCAATGACCAAACCGTGCGCTAAAACACCGAGCAAACTGTCGGCGGCAAATTGCAGCTCAAGATAGCTGCTTAACAAATGGCAAGCGATTAAAAAACTAACCCCAATCAGCAAACTCCAGCGACCATTCCGAAATAGCTGACGTAATTGCAGGCGCTGTGCTTCTACCCTGCTTAAATAATAGCTTTTCACCGCTTGTTGTAATCGCGTGCGAGCAGGTTCTAACTGTGGGCACTCAGCAACTGTCACCTTGATACGAAATGCACCTTTATGCGGCAATTCTTCCGCCCACCCCGTTATAAAGTCTTCTGCTTGCGGATCTAAATCTCTGCCCACAAAGGGTGTAGGGTCAAGTGAATTGAACAACTGCTCAATCCGTTCAACCTGCAAATGAATGGTCTGCACAATATCTTGCTTCATATAGACACTCTATTTAGGCGATGTACAACGAGTATGAACCAAGGTGCAGACGCTGGGAATAAATTATCGTTGATCTAAAAAATGAATCATGATTCACTTCTTTAAAACAGCAGCATATCGGATCGACGATGGCCTACCGTGAAACCAATAGAGTGCGAGAACGTAAACAAGCGACGCAGGAGGCAATCCTCCAAAGCGCACTGCAATTATTGAATCAAGCAGGATTCGCAGGCTTACAAATGGTAATTGTCGCCCGCAAGGCCAAGGTGGCTACGGGTACTGTTTACCGCTATTTCCCGTCAAAAGAACAGTTGTGCGCAGCAGTATTTAAGCACGCGACCGAGATTGAGGTTGCGCAGGTTGAGCAGCAGTTACACGTAACACAGCAATCCGCTGATCAACGCATCGCCGCCGCCTTAACGACCTTTGCACGGCGGGCTTTACGCGCTCCGGTGACCGCATGGGCATTAATCGCTGAACCGGTAGAACCTGCTGTTGTTGGGGCTCGACTTCTCTACCGCGAACGTTATGCGAATTTATTCGCACTGACCATCGAAGAAGGTATACGAGCAGGTATTTTTCCAGCACAAGACTGCGCATTAAGTAGTCGAGCGTTGGTCGGTGCTATTGCAGAAGCTTTGATTGGCCCTCTGGCCACCAAAGCGAACGAAAATCCAGAGGATGCCATCAGTCAGAGTATCCAATTCTGTCTGCAAGCGTTAACAGCCAAACCTTTTGCCGTCGATGCGGCTGGGAGTCTACGATGAACCATGATCGTTTTTTCGCAAAAACCCATAGCGTTGAGAACCAACCACCACTGCTCGAAGATTATAATTTGTACGCTGAAGACCAGGCTCTGCAAGCTGCTGTGCACCGCGAAGGGGCAAGCTGGGCCGAACAAGATATTGCGCGCTTTGGCGCGGAGTGTGGATTACCTGAGCGTATTGCCCTTGGCTTCGCAGCCAACGCCAACAAACCACAGCTATTGACTCATGATCGCTTTGGTCATCGTATCGACCAAATTGATTTTCATCCGAGCTATCACCAGCTAATGGATATTGCCATCACCGAGGGCTTACATGCCAGCCCTTGGTCTGATCCAAGACCCGGCGCACATGTGGCACGTGCGGCTAAGTATTATCTCCATACCCAAGTTGAGGCGGCACATGGCTGTCCAATAACCATGACCTTTGCCGCGATTCCAGCGCTACAACATCAACCCCAACTTCTGCAAAAATTTGGGCCCAAAATTATGGCGTCTCGCTACGATGGTCGGAATGTGCCGGATAGTATGAAAAGCGGTCTGACCATAGGCATGGCAATGACCGAAAAGCAAGGTGGCTCGGATGTCAGGTCGAACACCACACATGCGTATCCGGTAGCCCAGGCAGGTTCGGGAGAGGCTTATGAACTCGTCGGCCACAAGTGGTTTGTTTCGGCGCCAATGTGTGATGCATTTTTAGTGTTAGCACAGACCCAAAAGGGTCTTTCATGCTTTTTGCTACCGCGTTGGCGCCCCGATGGCAGCAAGAACGAGCTCCACATTCAGCAATTGAAGAACAAAATGGGCAACGTTGCCAACGCCTCCAGCGAATGCGAATTACGTGGCGCATTGGCATGGATGGTGGGCGAAGAGGGTCGCGGCGTACGCACCATCATCGAGATGGTCGCGATGACCCGGTACGATTGTATGATTGGTTCGTCATCAGGCATGCGCCAAGCCACTGTTCAAGCGCTGCACCATGCACGCCATCGCAGCGCATTCGGCGCCAAACTTAGCGAGCAACCCTTGATGCAAAACGTGCTTGCCGACTTGGCTCTAGAGAGCGAAGCTGCAATGACGTTAACGATGCGCATGGCGCGCGCCATGGATCAACAAGATCAAGAACACGAGCGGTTACTTGCCCGAATCGCCACTCCCATTGGTAAATATTGGATCTGCAAACGCACCCCTAATCACGCTTATGAAGCGATGGAAGTCATTGGCGGTATGGGCGTCATGGAAAACACCATTATGCCAAGGCTATTCCGTGAATCGCCGGTAAACGCCATCTGGGAAGGTAGCGGCAACGTGCAGTGTCTCGATATTCTGCGCGCGGTGCAAAAAGAACCGAAAGTGCTGGAAGCCTATTTTGCTGAGCTTACGAAAGGCACCGGGGTTGACCGCCGCTATGACAGCTTCGTCAACGATTTAAAAGCACACTTTAAGCAAACGCCACAACAAGAGTGGCAGTATCAAGCACGCTATTTTGCCGATCACATGGCGCTAGCGTTACAAGGGGCACTGCTCATCCAACATGCACCCAATTGCATTGCTGATGCATTCTGCGCCTCGCGCTTAACCGCCCATAGCAGTGCTAATTATGGCTGTTTACCCAGTGGTACTGATACCCAAGCGATTTTATCGCGCGCATTCTGAGGAGCATTTATGATTATTCCAGCTTACGTGGCGCGTAACGCCCGAAAATATCCATCTCATGAGGCAGTGATCGATGGCCAATTACGCGTCAACTGGCAGCAACTGAATCAACATATCGAGCAATTCGCTGCGCACCTCACCCAGAAACATGGCATACAACAAGGTGATCGTGTCTGTTTGGTGCTGCCCAATAGCTACACTTTTATTGTGGCGCATTTCGCAGTGCAGCGCTTAGGGGCTATTGTTGCCCCCATCAACGTCAAACTCACCGCAAGTGAGCTCAAGTATATTTTTAATGATGCCGAAACAAGTTTGGTGATCACCTGTGCGATGACCAGCTCTCAAGCGCTTCAAGCATGCGCTGATTTGCAACTGGCAAACCTTACTATTGATGACATGCCGACATACATCGACAAACATTGCGCAGATGACTCATTTATCGGGCTTGACGAACAAGCGATCGCTACGCCAGCGACCTTACTTTATACATCGGGCACTACTGGACGACCGAAAGGCGTGCTCTTCGACCACAAAGCACTCTTATTTGTAGGGATGATGTTCGCCACCGAAATGCAGTATCGTCCTGAAAGTCGATTGCTCTCGCTGATGCCATTTACCCATTCAGCACCGCTTAACTTAACATTGGTTGGGGGCACGATTATGGGCAGCACGCATGTGGTCGCCCCCACATTCACCCCTGACCTACTGTTGAATCTAGTTGAACAAGAACGCACCACACACTTCTTCGGAGCCCCCGTCGCCTACTTGCTGACCGCTCAACACCCGCAAATTGGCGCAGCCGATCTTAGCAGTATGACCCATTGGATCTATGGCGGTGGACCGCTGGCTGGCGATCATGCTCGGCGCGTGCAAAGAGCCTTTGCCAGTGATCAGTTTTACTGTGTCTATGGACTTACTGAAGCAGGTCCAACAGGAAGTTTATTGCTACCTGATGAGCACCGTGAAAAAGCAGGCTCAGTAGGCAAGCGTGCGGCGGCATTCACCGAGATACGTGTCGTTAACGAATATGGCGAGCTCGCGGCGGTCGACGAGCCAGGCGAAATTCATATTGGGGGTGAAGGTATCATGCGTGAATACTGGCGCAACACTAGCGCAACTCATGAAATCTTTACCAGCGATGGATGGATCCGCACTGGCGACATCGGCATACGCGATGCTGACGGTTTTTATTGGGTAAAAGATCGAATTAAAGACTTGATCATTTCAGGTGGTGTCAACGTTTACCCTCGCGAGGTCGAGGACGCGCTCGCCAGCCACCCAGCGGTGCTCGAAGTCGCAGTGATTGGCGTGCCTCATGAGCAATGGGGTGAGTCAGTAAAAGCCTGTATCGTACTACGCGAGACCATTGCCGAAAGCGTGTTACGTGCACACGTAGCAGAACGCCTCGCGGATTATAAACGCCCGCGTGAGTATGAATTTTTTGATGAACTTCCGCACAATGCCAATGGCAAAGTCTTGAAACATTTATTGCGGTCATAACGGCTAGAGATTTTATAGCTGGGCGCTATAGTGATGTTACTGTTCGATTATTACGCAATCGAGCAGCGAAACGGCAAAAAGCACTTGCACCGCTGATTAGGAATGACTAATATAGCGCCCGTTCGCTGTTCGCGAACTTCTATTTAAAATGTGCGTCCGTAGCTCAGTTGGTTAGAGCACCACCTTGACATGGTGGGGGTCGGTAGTTCGAGTCTACTCGGACGCACCATTTGTACTCTCGTAATCAAGTTTGTTAATCTTACTTTTGTGCGTTATCGTACAGACGACTCCATTGATTTCTCCTACTCTCTAGCCTTCAACCATCGTGGTTGATGTACATGAAGGCACCTAGCCATTACTACACGTAATATTTATGCAGTGTTTTTTCTCTGTTTAAGTGGTTTACTTTTGACCGGTTGCGGTGCTTCACCCGAACGCGAGAGTACCGGCGAGTACTTTGATTATTCTGTGATCACCACGAAAGTGAAAGCGGCTATTTTTAATCACCCTGATTTAACGGTGGCTGAAATTAACGTTGAAACGTTTAAGGGCGAGGTTCAATTAAGCGGTTTCGTCGGCTCGGTAGCCGAAATGAACACCGCGGTGATGGTCGCGCGCGAAGTTACCGGAGTAACATCGGTCAAAAATTCGATGCGTTTAAAGTAAAGGACGTTCAACTCACTAAGGAGTCACCATGCCAGCCAATTCAAAACTACTGTCGATAAACTCGGCCAGAAGTCTCGCTGGCATTCACTCGCCAATTCAAAACGATCTCCTCAATGCGCTGCCGACGGATGTTCAGCTGCGCATTTTCCCTACCTTGAAATGGTAGAGATGCCTTTGGGCAAAGTCGTTTACGAGTCGGGTGAACGCTTACGTTATGCTTATTTTCCCACTGACTGCATCGTCTCGTTACTCTATGTTCTAAAAAATGGCTCATCGGCTGAAATTTCGGTCGTCGGTCACGATGGTGTGGTCGGTGTAGCTTTATTTATGGGCGGTGGCAGCACCAATAATCGTGCTGTTGTACAAAGTTCGGGGTTTGCTTACCGACTTTCACGGTCGCGCATTATTGATGAGAATAGTCACCACACCGCATTTATGCACCTAGTTTCACGTTACATTCAAGCACTGATGACACAAATGTCGCAAACTGCCGTCTGTAATCGTCATCACAATATCGAACAACAACTCTGTCGCTGGCTATTGCTCTCTTTAGATTTGTTAAAGGGTAATCATTTGGTGATGACGCAGGAATTGATCGCAAACATGCTTGGGGTGCGACGGGAAGGTGTTACAGAAGCTGCTTATCGTCTGCATAAAAAAGGCGTGATCGACTACAGTCGTGGTCACATAACGGTGACAGATCGCCCGAAACTCGAAGAGCTCGTATGCGAATGCTATGCCGTCGTCAAAGCTGAGATAGACCGTTTAATGCGTTGAAATAACAATGCCATGGTCACAGCTTTCAAGTTAGGCGATTGCATACCCAGCACCAATCCGACCACAGCAACGCTTGTGAGTGTCTGCGCGGAAGTAAGTTCAGCCGCGACACACTCACTCATTCGACGCTGCTGCTCAAGAGCCTGACGGCGTTGCTCAGGCAACTGATGCAACAAGCGTGCAATCCGGGTATCGAGATCAGGGCTAAACATATTAGTGCTCCTCAGGTGGTTGTAGCAGCAGCTCTAAGCTGTGTCGGGTCGCAGGAAAACTTAACAAGCTACTGTAGTGTCGACACCGCCGTAACAACCACCAAATACCGCATAAATTGGCGACCATCGCTACGCCTAGTGCTTGCGCTAAAGTCAATTCAAAGACTTGCAAGGCCATGACAAGCTGTGCAAACCAAACACTCACCAATAGCAAACCTAGCGCTACACTCATGAGTAATAATGTCACCATACTACGGGCTACACGTTCTACTTCTAAACCCATGATTGCCAGTTCAGTCGTGACGATATTGGCTAATGGAGCCAAAGAAAAAGCACCCGAACTAACGGGTGCTTGGTTGTTTTCATCGGACATTATTTAGCATCACCTTTGCGCGTTAGCCAAAAACCTAGTAAGGCGCCGCCAGCCAAGGCCGCAGTTAATGCTAACAATGGATGTCCGCGAACTTGCGCTCGCGTTCCATTGGTGAGCTTTTGCTTCAGACTATTAAGCTGTTCGCCCTTGTGCACGAAAGAATCAGCTGCGTTATTCGCGCCATTTGCCATTTTATCAACGGTTTGATGCGCACCTTTCGTCACTCGTGTGATCAATGGACTTGCAGCTTCAGCAGCATGATCGATAGCATGATGCACTGTTTCTGAGGCTGAATCGACGCTCCGATTAAATGAATTTTGAGTTGTTGCTTCAACAGGCTTTTTCATAAATACTCCAAGTAAGTTAGGACGCTAGCCCAATTGCTATCGTCTGTTCATTCTTTAAAACACTAATTTGTTTGCGTTCACTTTTTTCACACCACGAACATGCTCGGCCAGTTCTATCGCCAGCGCTTTTTCGGCACCACTGCTGACTCGTCCATCTAATGTAACGATACCCTTTTCCGTATTAACGCCAATATCAAAACCAGAGACGTTGCGCGAATAAAGTAATGAGGACTTGACCTTAGTTGTGATCCAACTATCCGCCATGACAGTTCCCTCTTCAGCCTTCGGTTTGCTGGCAGGGCTGCCATATTTCTCACCATTGATAGCGGTCTCACTCACCACCAGTTGATTCTCAACTGAGCGAACACCTTGCGTATCGCGCGCTAGCTTTTCGGTCAACTGCTTCATTTTCTGGCTTGCTACATTGCCAGTCAGTACCACTTCGCCTGAGGTCGTCGCCACGGTCAAGTCCATGCCATCGGCGTGTTTACTCCAGATCAGCTTCGATTTAATTGCCGCATTAATTTCTGCATCGCTCACTACATCTGCATAACGCGGTGAACTCGGAGCTTTATCCATGGCATAGTTACTATCCACCACAATCCGATTGTCGACACTGGTGACACCTTCGACACCCGATGCAATAGCTGCCGCAAGATCACGCTCCACGCTCTCGGCGACATAGCCGGAAAGTAATGCGCGTCCATCAACTACGGTGACGCTTAGATCATGTCCTCGCAAATACCGGCTCAAGGCATAAGTTGTAGCGATTTGAGTCTCGTGACGTGCGTTTTGCACCGCCTCTTGAATTTCAGTTTTGGTCGCAGCATTTACGCTGCTCATACCCAATGCCACGGCAACTGCGACCGCAACAAGAATTTTTGCATTTAAAGTAAACATACTATTGCCCTTTTATAGTGTTAAAAGCGCTGACACACCCAAAGATGGCGTGGCAGAACGGGAAGTACTGATAGTCGTTAGCATTTTGCAAGGAAACTTGTAACTTGCACCTGCGCAGCAGTATCGTTAATCGCATACCTTGCTTTGACTAAGTCAGTTAAACGCTGTGGGTCACCCTCGCAATTGAGCACTTCCTCAACGCTGATGGTATTTGCTACTCCATCATTTGTTGGCCCTTGGTTCGCCATATCTCCCTCGGCTAGGGTAACCTTCGTTGGTTCGTTATGACTTTTCATCATGACCTCTGCACTCTTGGAGCCAACACCGAAATGTGCCAGCGCAACACCATCATGAACTTGCTTATCGATCGATTCGGTGCGCTAGGTAACATAGGTGAAAATAAAACTGCGACTATGCTAGGATTCGATCAACTGAAGGAATTAAGAGCCATCCGTTATGGGGTTATTTGAACGTTTTCTATCGGTTTGGGTTGCCCTGGCAATTCTTATCGGCATTGTTGCAGGTAGCGCAGCGCCAGTGCTGTTTGTAGCGATTGCCGAGTTGGAGTACGCGCATGTCAATTTGGTTATTGCGGTACTGATTTGGCTGATGATCTACCCGATGATGGTACAAATTGATTTTGCCTCAATGAAAGATGTTGGCAAAAACCCACGCGGGCTAATTCTTACCCTTGTTATTAATTGGCTGATTAAACCGTTTACGATGGCCTTTCTGGGATGGCTATTTTTTAAAGGCATCTTTGCCGATTGGGTCAATCCCGAAACAGCAACTGAATACATTGCCGGCATGATTTTGCTCGGCGTCGCGCCATGCACCGCGATGGTATTCATATGGAGCCAATTGACCAAAGGCGACGCTAATTACACGCTTGTGCAAGTGTCTATCAATGACATCATCATGATCTTCGCCTTTGCTCCTATTGCTGGTTTGCTATTGGGAGTCACCAACATTTCAGTACCGTGGGACACGCTTTTGCTGTCGGTTATACTTTATGTGGTTGTGCCTTTGGTTGCTGGGGTCTTGACCCGTAAACATTTAGAAGCCAACGGCAGTGAACAGCGCTTACAAAGTTTTCTAGCCACGATGAAACCTTGGTCCATAGTGGGATTGCTCGCAACGGTTGTCTTACTCTTTGCGTTTCAATCTGAAACTATTTTGGCAAAGCCAGCAGTCATTGCGCTTATCGCAGTTCCTTTGCTCATTCAGACGTACGGCATTTTTGCATTAGCCTATTTTATCGCGCTACGTATGAAGCTAGCGCATAACATTGCAGCACCGGCTTGTATGATTGGCACCTCTAACTTTTTCGAGTTAGCCGTTGCGGTGGCAATCTCGTTGTTTGGCCTGCATTCAGGTGCAGCTCTTGCAACTGTCGTTGGGGTACTCGTCGAAGTGCCAGTAATGCTATCACTCGTATGGTTTGCCAATCGCACGCGTCACTGGTTTACTGCATAGCAACGTAAGCAAACCTAAATGAGGAAGTTCGCTATGAAATTAATCGTTTTCCTTGGCAGTGTTAGGGAGAGTACGCCACCCAGCCCGCCACGACTCGGACAGCGCGTTGCCCAAGCATGTGTTCAACATATCCAAAATCTTCAAGGTGTTGAGGTAGAATTGATCGACCCACTCGATTATGAATTCGACTCAGTGTTTAAGCCACATTTTTCCTATCATCAAAAAGACACTCCGAAGCAGTTACAAACACTCGCCGAAAAGATCCAGCAAGCCGATGGGTATGTGATGGTAAGTCCAGAATACAACCACTCAATGAGTCCGGCATTAGCGCATTTACTCAATCATTTTGGTGCCTCCCTGTTTTCATACAAGCCTAGCGCCATTGTCACCTACTCCGCCGGACAATGGGGTGGCACGCGTGCAGCGGTGAGTATGCGGTCATTTCTAAGTGAACTTGGCTGTCTTCCTGTATCGGCAATGATCCACGTGCCTAAAGCTCATGAAGTGTTTGACGAACAGGGGCTCCTGCGCGAACAAGATGCGGAACGCGGCTGGCAGAGCTATTTTGCGCGCACGTTTAATCAGCTGTGGTGGTGGGCACAAGCCACCCAAAAACAACGCGCTGCGTGTGACCCGAAACAACTCGTCAAGGATTTTAAACGTGACCCAAGCCAACGCAATGCCCCATAATTAAGCAGTCCGGTAGCCGTCGACATGATCAAGCCCTGCTCTTAATCCAGCGTTATAACCGATTTCTAGCTTATCAACTTGGCGCGTGAAGCGCCCCACCGGAAAGTAGTCAGGTGGCGCGAGTACATGAACCTTGCAATCGTCAGGTGGATTCGCGATAAAATCGAGCGCATCGTTGTAGAGTTGGGCGCGTTTTTCAATGGCACTGTATAAAGCAGGATAATTGCCAAGCAAGCGTTCGGTGATACCCAGTGTTCGACCGATTTTCTTGCGGTAGCCGATACCGCGTGACAATACCACGGTGATTTCACGAGCGCCCTGTTCATAAGCACGAATGACCGGAATCGAGTCAGCAACGCCACCATCCGTCATGGCTTCGCCGTCGACTTCAGGGAAATCCCTAAACACTAGAGGAATCGCACATGATGCGGGAAATAGTTGATGCATATTGGCTTCGTTGACCTCCAGGTACGCGGCTTGTCCGTCACTAATTCGCGTGGTCACAACAAATAATGGTATGCCCCCGTTCAAGTAACGTTCAAAGTGCAGTTCAACCTGATTAAACGACTCGCGCCATAACCATTCGACATCACAGAAATGACCTCCGGTGAGTCCCCGTATAGGATCAATAAACTCTTTAGCTTGTGCAAGCTCGGTTAAAATGCGGTAGCTGCGTTGGTAATCATGGGTCAGGTAGCCAATAAGATTCGTGGAGCCGGCGGACACACCAATAGTAAAGTCAAAAGGTTTGAAGTTTTCACGCATAAAGCCATCGAGCACTCCGGCGGCAAAGATCCCGCGCATGGCGCCGCCTTCAACCACTAATGCGCGTTTTGTTTCTGCAACCATGCGGACTCCTTAAAAAATAAACGTTGACTTGCCCGGGAATAGGCGTATGGTAGGCGGCGTTGGATAAGAAACAGCAAGTTAAATCTCCACTACGTCGCATTACCAAGCAGTAAATCTTCGTCCTGTAGCTTTAAATTTCCATTTTTTACCCCGCATGACCGCGTTCAGGCAAGCATGTCTTTGCGCAAAACTTTTAAATCTTAGGATGAATATTATGTCTAATACTGTAAATGGTACTGTTAAGTGGTTTAACGAAGCTAAAGGTTTCGGTTTTATTGAGCAACAAGGTGGCGCAGACGTATTTGCTCACTTTAGCGCAATTACCGGTAACGGTTTCAAAACCCTTGCGGAAGGTCAACGTGTATCGTTCACCATTACCCAAGGTCCTAAAGGACCACAAGCTGAGAACATCGCTGCTATCTAAGCCGCAGTTCTAACGCTTTGAAAAAGCCGTGCAATGCACGGCTTTTTTGTATCTGAAATTCAACCTTTTGCTTGGCTTGTCGCTGCTTTGGCAGCCGCAGTTACTGCCGTCCAATCACCTGCATTTATTGCCGCTTTCGGTAGAATCCAAGAACCACCGACACAACGTACATTTGGCAGCGCCAAATATTCGCGGTAATTATCTTGATGAATACCGCCGGTTGGGCAAAAACTGATATCCGGAAACGGACCCGCAATGCTTTTCAGCATGGCCGTACCACCTGCAGCTTCCGCTGGGAAAAATTTTAAATGGTCATAGCCCATATCACGCGCCATCATCAGCTCTGAGATAGTCGCAATACCGGGAATGAGCGGGACATCGCCGTGCGCACCTGCACGCAACAAGTCGTGGGTAATACCAGGACTAATGGCAAACTGTGCACCCGCGGCCTTCACTAGCTGCAGTTGCTCTGGAGTGGTCACCGTGCCAGCGCCTACAATTGCTTTGGGAACGCGTTCGCGCAAGCGCTCAATCGCACTCAAAGCAACCTCACTACGCAAGGTGACTTCGAGTAAACGAATGCCGCCCGCCATCAGCGCTTCTGCCATTGGCACCGCGTCTTCTAAGCGTTCAATCACCATCACTGGTACCACTGGGGTGATTTTGAAAAGATCTTTTGGCGCAAGTTGCCAATGCGAAAAGCTCATATCGAATCCTTATTTATTCGTCGCGCTGTGTTGCAACGATTGCTTCAAATATTGCCCCACGCCACGCAAGCCGGCGTGTTCAGCGGTGATGACAAAACACGGGATTGCTTCTGCGACTTTGCAGAAACGCCCTTTGTGCTCAAACCTTGCGCGGAAATTAGAAGTCGCCATCAGTTGCATTAGCTTTGGAACAACACCACCTGCGATATAGACACCGCCGTAAGTATTTAGATTCAACGCCAAGTTGCCAGCAAAGCTGCCAAGGCTAGCGAAAAACTGATTGACGGTCTCTAACGCTAAGGTATCGATGCCACTAATCGCGCGTTGACCAATTTTCGCAGCACTCAGGGGAGCAACAGGTTTACCGTGATAATCAGCTAAGGCTAAATAAATGGTTTCAAGCCCGGGTCCCGACAACACCCGTTCGGCAGAAACACGTCCAAAGCGGTTATGAATAAAGCGATGAATGGCCCATTCTTTTTCGTTGGTGGGCGCCCAATCAACGTGTCCGCCCTCACCCGGTAACGGCATCACCTGACCGTCGGGCAGCGTAATTAAATGACCAACCCCTAATCCCGTGCCAGCGCCAAGGACTGCTTTGGGCGCACCTGGCTTAATCTTGCCACCACCAATTTGTTTCAATTCGTGCGGCTTACAGGTGACAATGCTCATCGCCGCGGCCGCAAAGTCATTCAGCACGATAAAGGTTTTTAACCCCATCGATTTGCGTACACCACGAATCGAAAACTGCCAGTGATGATTGGTCATATTGATTTCATCACTATCCACCGGACAAGCTATCGCAATGGCAACGTGCTCTAGCTCGACTTTTTGCTCGTCACGATAAGCTTCTAACACATCGGTTAAAGTTGGATAGTCGGCGCAGGCGAAAACCTGCACACGATCCATTTCAAAAGTTTCGAGATGCAGTCGGCTGAAGCGCGCATTGGTGCCGCCAATGTCGGCCACGACGGCGTATTCACCGCCGTTCATTTCGGTCGTATCAGTTACCATAAGTAGCTCTGTAGTCGTTTATTATTGCTTTACAAAAAGCGAACAAGCACCTTGTTCGGCACCACTTAGCTGTCCGCGCAAGGCACCGAACAACTCACGGCCCATGCCATGATGGTCGGCGGTCAAGTCAAGCGTCGCTTGTGCGCGTTGTTCAAGTTCGTCGCTCGAAACGAGCAGTTCAATTACGCCGTTCTCAGCATCTAAGCGCACCAAGTCACCGGCTTGGATCTTACCAATCAAGCCACCATCCACCGCTTCTGGCGTCAGATGAATCGCGGCCGGTACTTTACCAGAAGCACCTGACATTCGACCATCAGTAACCAAGGCCACTTTATGTCCGCGTTTTTGCAGTACACCAAGTGGTGGCGTCAATTTATGCAACTCCGGCATGCCACAGGCTTTGGGCCCCTGAAACCGCACCACTACTACGCAATCTTTATCTAGTTCACCGGCTTTAAAAGCGGCATCAAGTTGATGCTGACTCGAGAAGATGACCGCCGGAGCGGTGATCTGTTCAGTACCTTCGGGAATCGATGAGGTTTTCATTACCGCGCGGCCAAGGTTACCACTCAACACGGCTAAACCACCGTGATCACTAAATGGCTCTGCAGCACTGCGCAGCACATCAGTATCAAGTGACTCGGTGGGGCCATCGACCCATTTCAACTTACCGTTGACCATGGTTGGACGTTGGGTATAGCGGCGTAAGCCGTCACCGGCAACGGTTTTCACATCTTCGTGCAGCAATCCGGCATCGAGTAGAGTACGAATCAAGTACGCCATACCGCCGGCGCGTTGAAAGTGGTTAATGTCGGCATCGCCGTTTGGATAAATACGGGTGACCAGTGGCGTCACCGCTGAAATGTCCGCAAAATCGTCCCAATTGATGCGATAGCCTGCTGCTCGCGCTACCGCAATCAAATGCATGGTGTGATTGGTGGAGCCGCCGGTCGCAATCAGACCCACCAGACCATTAACGATGCTTTTTGCCGTCACAATCTCACTCATTGGCGTGTAATTTGTGCCTAAATCGGTCAGACGAGTAACTTGCTGTGCGGCAACACGGGTCAATGCATCACGCAGCTCACTGCCGGGATTGACAAAGGATGAACCTGGCAACTGCAAGCCCATCATTTCAATCACTAACTGATTTGAGTTGGCGGTACCGTAAAAGGTACAGGTGCCGGGGCTGTGATAGGAAGCAGACTCAGCTTCGAGCAACTGCTCTTTATCCACTTTACCTTCGGCATAAAGCTCGCGCACGCGTGCTTTTTCTTTATTGGTGATCCCCGATGGCATCGGGCCTGCAGGCACAAAGACAAAGGGCAAATGACCGAAACTGAGCGCCCCAATCAGCAGGCCCGGGACAATTTTGTCGCAGATACCGAGCAGCAGGCCACCGTCAAACATGTTGTGCGATAGACTAACCGCGCTCGCCATGGCTATCACGTCGCGGCTGAGCAAACTCAAATCCATTCCGGGTTGGCCTTGGGTCACGCCATCACACATGGCGGGTACGCCGCCGGCAACTTGCGCCACACTACCTACTTCACGAATAGCAGCTTTAATTTTGTCAGGATAGTCATGGTACGGTTGATGCGCCGAGAGCATGTCATTGTAGGCCGTGACAATCGCGATGTTGGCTTTGGTTAAACTCCGTAGCTCTTGCTTGTCGCCTTTGTCACAAGCGGCGAAACCGTGGGCTAAGTTACCGCACGACAAAGCCCCGCGGTGCGGACCTTGTCGCCGCGCTTCGGCCATACGTTCGAGATAGTGCTGACGGTCGGCTTTGCTGCGCTGTTCGATACGTTCGGTAATTTCCGCAATCCGCGCGTTAAGTGGCGTTGTCATAGAATACTCCTATTGCTCTGCCAGCATTACCGTTACCGGTGTCTGCTGTTGCTGCAAAAAGTCATTAGCCGGCAAGTTTTGCTGTTGCGCTCGCTCAAGGGTCGCTGCTTTGCTCGGTCCCACTAAGTGAAAGTAAATTTGGCGGCTATCAAGTAAGCGTTGTTTCGACAAGCTGAGGCGCTGCTGCGGCTGCGATGGTGTGGTCACCGCTATTGCAGGAAACGAAGTGGTCATGCCGGTAGCCAGCTGTGGACTGTCGGGAAACAAAGATGCGGTGTGACCGTCTTCGCCCATCCCGAGAATGACCACATCAAAAGTAGGTAAATCGGCCAAACGCTGTTGCACCGCAGCTTCGCCGGCAAAAGCGTCGTCATCGTCGGTGAGCAGACTGATAAAGTTTGCGGCGGCGGCTTGCCCTTGCAGCAGTTGCTCGCGCACCATTTTTTCATTACTCGCGGCGTTAGTGGCCGGGACCCAGCGCTCGTCAGCTAATAAAATAGTAATCTTCGGCCACGGCAATACTTGTTGCGCTAAGCGTTTGAACAAAGGCAAGGGTGTGCTGCCACCGGAAACCACCAAAAAAGCTTCACCGCGCTCATTCACTGCCTCTTCAAGACGGCGACAAATACGGCGACTAAAATCATCGATTAACTCAACGTGGTGTTGAAAACGTTGGACTGCAAAACTCATGCGTCATCATCCCATTCACGACCGTCTTGCGCGAGCAAGGTGACCGAGGCCGACGGGCCCCAAGTACCGGCTTGGTAACTGCGTGGGCCTTCGGCAACTTGTTCCCAAGCAGCTCGAATACCATCAATCCAGCGCCAAGCGTATTCCACCTCATCACGCGAAACGAACAAGTATTGATTACCTTGCATTGCCTCTAACAACAACCGTTCATAGGCGTCAGCAATGCGTTTATCTTCAAAAGTTTCATAAAATGACAGATCCAGCGTAGTTGGCTTTAACTGCATTTTTTTGCCGAGACCCGGCACCTTGTTCATCATTTGTATTTCAACACCCTCGTCGGGCTGCAAACGAATAATCAGGCGGTTCGGCGGTAACTGCGCAACAGTTTCATGAAAAATATTGTGTGGCTGGCGTTTGAACGTAATCACTACTTCTGTGCGCTTCTGCGGCATGCGCTTGCCGGTGCGCAAGTAAAATGGCACGCCAGACCAACGCCAATTATCAATGTGCGTTTTCAAGGCCACAAAGGTTTCGGTGTTGCTGTCTTGCCGTGCACCCTCTTCTTCGAGATAGCCAGGCGCCGTTTTATCGCCGACGAAGCCTTTAGTGTATTGACCACGCACGGTGTCTTCATCAACATTGCGATCAGTAATCGGGCGCAACGAGCGCAAAACCTTTAGTTTCTCTTCGCGAATACATTCAGTGTCCAGCCGTGACGGTGGTTCCATGGCTATCAGCGACAGCACTTGTAACAAGTGATTCTGTACCATGTCGCGCAATTGCCCAGCGTCATCGTAGTAGCCCCAGCGACCCTCCACACCCACCTGCTCGGCTGCCGTGATTTGAATATGGTCAATGGTGTTGTGGCTCCAATGATCCGCAAATATCGAGTTGGCAAAGCGTAGCGCCAACAGATTCAACACGGTCTCTTTGCCTAGGTAATGATCGATACGATAAATCTGCGATTCATCGAAGTGCTGAGCGACATGATTATTGATTTTTTGCGACGATTTAAAATCGTGACCAAGCGGCTTCTCTAACACCACGCGCGAAGGCTGTTGATTCAACCCAACCCGTGCGAGGCCATCGCAGATCAACGGAAAAAGTGCAGGTGGCGTCGCGAAATAGCTGATGGGTGTGCGCCCTTTGGTGAGCGGCGCGACTTTGGCCAGCGCGTCGTAGGCACTCAAATCCGACAGGTCAATCTCGCAATACTGTAGTTTACCGACAAAGCGCTGCCAAATTTCCTCATCTACCGGATCTTTGGTCATAAACTGCTGCAAACTCTCCAGTACCTGCTGTTTAAAAGCGGCATCGGTCAGACTATCACGCGCCACACCGATGATGCGCGCATCCGCATGTAACAGGCCTGACTTTTCGAGTTGATACATTGCGGGAAGCAGCTTGCGGCGCGCCAGATCGCCTAGCGCACCAAAAAGAATCAAGTCACAACAGGCAGCAGAAGATGTCATTATTGGCCTCTGTAGTTTTGTAATTTTCCAACAATTTGGCTTGGATACTAACAATCAAATTTGGTTTTTTCCAATTTTTCGTAATTTTATTACAAAAATAATTTGTCTTTGTGTATGCTTGCTACGTAAACCGAGCGTAGGACGCCCACTATGAACTTAATTGAAAAACTTCATACCGAGCTTTCCGGTCTTAGCAAGTCAGAGCGTAAAGTCGCTGCTGTCATCCTGGCTGATCCTGAAGCTGCCATTCATAAAAGCATAGCTAGTTTGGCAGAACTTGCTGATGTCAGTGAGCCAACCGTCAATCGCTTCTGTCGCAGTTTGGGTGCTAAAGGTTACCCGGACTTTAAACTGCAACTTGCACAAAGCTTGGTCAAAGGTGTGCCCTTTGTAAACCGCCACGTGGAGCAAGGTGATGAAATCGCCGATTACACGGCCAAAATTTTTGAATCTTCGATGGCGGCACTCAATGTCACGCGGCAACAAGTCGATACCCAAGCACTCGATGCGGCAATCGATAAACTTGCGGCAGCGCGGCAGATTAGTTTTTTCGGTTTAGGTGCATCGGCCTCCGTAGCCCACGATGCACAAAATAAGTTTCTCCGTTTTGACACGCCCGTGCAGTTTTCCGATGACGTCTTGATGCAACGTATGCAAGTGATTAACGCACGGCCCGAGGATGTGATTGTCTTTATCAGTCATACCGGCCGCACACGCGCCTTGGTGGAAATTGCGCAACTGGCGCAGCAAACCAAAGCCACTTTGATCGGCGTCACCGCCGCGGACAGTCCACTCGCAGAGCTATGTAACTTGGTGCTTTCGACCCATGTGCCAGAAGACACCGACGTTTATATGCCAATGGCATCACGTATTGCACAACTAGTGCTCATCGACGTGTTGGTTACCGGCTATACCCTGCGCCGCGGTCCAGACTTCCGCGATCGCCTGCGTCTAATCAAAGAGTCGCTTAAAGACTCCCGCATCACCAAAAAGAATTCGCAAAAAAATCCCCCTAACGAATAACGATTAACGATTAACGAGGTACCCCACATGACCATTAAAGTCGCCATCAATGGCTTCGGCCGCATCGGCAAAAACATCGTTCGCGCTTGGCTTGAACGCGGCCTTTGCGACAACATCGAGATTGTCGCCATCAATGACCTAGGCGATCCAGCCACGCACGCACACCTACTCAAATACGATTCCGTGCACGGGGTTCTTAATCACGACGTCAGTTACGAAGATGGTTACCTAGTGGTGAATGAGAAGCGGATTAAACTCTGCAGTGAACGCGACCCAGCGTTGTTGCCGTGGCAAGCACTGGAAATTGATGTGGTCTATGAGTGTACGGGTTTGTTTACAGAACGTGATAAAGCAGCTCTGCATTTGCAAGCAGGTGCGCGCAAAGTGCTGGTTTCAGCGCCTGCGAAAAACGCTGATGCAACTATTGTTTATGGTGTAAACGACCATTTGTTAAACGACTCCCTTGAAGTTGTATCCAATGCTTCGTGTACCACCAACTGTTTAGCTCCGTTAGCGTTTCCGCTGCATCAAGAGCTAGGTATCGAGAATGGCCTGATGACCACGGTGCATGCCTATACCAACGATCAAAACTTGATGGATGCCTATCACAAAGACCCACAGCGCGCCCGCGCTGCAGCGCTATCGATGATTCCGTCAAAAACCGGTGCAGCTGCTGCGATTGGTTTGGTTATTCCGGAATTACAAGGACGTTTCGACGGTCTCGCTGTGCGCGTTCCAACGCCCAATGTTTCATTGGTAGACCTGTCGTTTATTGCTAGTCGTGATACGACCGTCGAGGAAGTGAATGCGATTATTGCCAAGGCCGCAAGTAGTGATCCGTTGCGACAAGTCCTTAGCGTAAATCGCTTGCCGCTGGTGTCGAGCGACTTTAATCATCACCCTGCCTCGTCTATTTTTGACGCTAGTCAAACCCGCGTAAGTGGCCGCCTGGTCAAGGTTATGGCGTGGTACGACAACGAATGGGGCTTCAGTCAGCGGATGTTGGATAACACCATTGCTTGGTTGAATTAGCGAATGATCATTGACGCTAAAAAAATATTGCACTATGTTATGAAAGCGCTTTCATAAAGCAGCTAAAACAAATACAAAACAGCATGTGTGAACAACCAGGAACACAGTTATGTACAACAACATCATGAAAAAGAGCCCTATCGCGGCGCTCTTCCTTACGCTCGGCCTTGTGGGTTGCGGCGGTGATGACGTCAAAACGAATTCTAATTTTGACGCCATCGACCCAAGCGAACCCGTAAGCGACTGGCAACTTGTTTGGAGTGACGAGTTCAATGGCGATGAAATCGATGACCGCAAGTGGTCATTCGAAGTCAATTGCTTAGGCGGTGGCAACCAAGAGAAACAGTGTTATACCGACAGCGAAACCAATGCCTTCGTATCTGAAGACACTCTCAAGATCGTTGCATTACCAGCTGCAGAAGGCGCTGACCAGCCGTACACTTCAGCCCGCATAAATAGTCGTTTGAAAGGTGACTTTAAATACGGCCGCATTGAAGTTCGCGCGAAAATGCCATTCGGGCAAGGTGCGTGGCCGGCAGTATGGATGATGCCGACCGACTCTGTGTACGGTGGCTGGCCGAAGTCAGGCGAAATCGATATTGTTGAAGCTGTAAACCTCAAAGCAGACACTGCTGAAGGTACTCCTGAAAATCACGTCTACGGTACTTTGCATTACGGTCGTGACGCGCCGAATAACTCTTCATCAGGTAAAGCTTATGCCCTACCCGATGGGATGAACCCGGCCGACGACTTCCACACCTATGCGATCGAATGGCAAGAAGGTGAGATTCGTTGGTATGTAGACGACTATCTCTACGCCACGCAAATGGCTTCGCAAGAGCGTTACAACAGCCGCGGCGAAGTGGTTGGTTTGCGCCACCGCGGTTGGTTCACTGAATATTACGATCAAACCACCGGTGAATTGACAGTCGATTACGGTCCAGCGCCTTTTGATCAGCGTTTCTACCTAATTATGAACCTCGCGGTAGGCGGTAACTGGCCTGAAAGCGTGAACGAGACTGGTATCGACCCAGAAGCCTTTGCCAATGGTCAAACCTTTGAAATTGATTACGTTCGTGTCTACGAGTGTGCGCAAAACCCGAATACGGGTCGTGGTTGTGAAACCATTCGTGCAGGTTACAAAGACGAAGACACCCTGGTTGAAGGCGAAGCCCCTATCCCGTCACCACCGTCAGATGGCGTTGCGCGTAACCTAACCATCTTTGACGGCACGCCAAATCCAAACTGGCCGGCGTGGGACTGCTGTGGTGGTTCAACTCCAGAGTTGGTAGATGACGCAGAAGCTGGCCCTGCTTATAAATTTGTCGTAGGTCCAACGCCAACTGTGAACGGTTTTGTGACGCGCGAGGCGTTTATTACCGATCCGAATGGTTCACCTTCACCTTTCGACGCGTCACCTATTGTTGAAAATGGTGCGATTTCATTTGATATGAAAGTGCTTTCACAACCGGCCAACCCAGACTCAACTTGGCTGTTTAAAGTCGAAAGCAACGAAGGCTCAACTGCCGTCGAATTGCCTTTATCGGCGAGTAGCGAAGGCGTTTCTCCGGTTGCCGGTGAATGGCAGACCTTTACCTTCCCGTTGCAAGCGCTTGCTGATGCGGAGCTTGATGTTTCAGGTATCGACGTCATCATGGTCTTCCCTGCTTGGGATACCGGTGACGGTGCTGAATACCTGCTCACCAACGTGGAAATTGCTGCACCTGAAGGTCCATCTCCGGAACTGGTCTTATGGGGCGATGCAGAAAACCCTGAATGGCCAATGTGGGATTGTTGTGGCGGTACTACGCCATCGACTGTACAAGACGAAGAACGCGGTGCAGTTGCTGAGTTCACTATCGGTGCAACACCTACAGTCATGGGCTTTAAACCACCAGAAGACAGCGGCATTCAGTTTGATGCCACTAGCATTATGGTTGAGGGCGTCGTGCAATTCGACATGAAAGTTGTCAACGCGCCAAGCAACCCAGATTCAGTGTGGAAGTTCAAAATTGAAGCCGACGGCGCAAGCTCAGCTGTTGAAGTTGACCTCAATACCGGGAACGCCGGCGTTGACCCTGTCACTGGTGAATGGGCGACCTATACCTTCCCATTACAACAACTATCTGATGCGGGCCTCGATGTATCTGCCATCGATGTACTGATGATCTTCCCTGCTTGGGATACTGGTAACGGCGCAGTCTATCGCGTTGACGAAGCACGGATTTACAATCCAAGTGCTGGCGAAGACGGTTTAACCGTGTTCGAGAACAACATCAACAGCGATTGGTCGTTGTGGGATTGCTGTGCGGGAACCACGCCTGAAGTGGTCGATGCCGGCGCACCTTACGGCTCAGTTGCGCAGTTCTCTATTCCTGGCTGGCCTGAGACAGTACTTGGTTTCTTAGCGAATGAAGGCGTGTCGTACGATGCCTCAAGCATGCTCGCCAATGGCGCTATCAGTTTTGATATGCGCATCGTTGAACCACCTGCTGGTGGCGAAACCGACTGGTTATTCAAAGTCGAGTCAACCGGCGCTGCTACCTTTGCTGAGTTGCCGCTGAGTGAAGGTAACTATGGCGAAGCACCTGTGGTCGGCGAATGGGCGCGTTATAACTTCCCATTGCAAACCCTGTTTGATGCAGGGCTCGATTTGAGCGATATCAACGTCCTTATGGTCTTCCCTGCTTGGGGTACTGGCCAGGGCGTGGTCTACCAAATCGACAACGTGCAAATTGCGAACTTTTAACGCGTACGACAAAACGGAAGCATAGATTATGAAAAAGCTAACTTTTATGAAATCACCCGTTGCTGCCGCAGTATCGGTCGTACTAGCCGCTGGGTTCGCCCAGCCGCTCTACGCGCAAGAACAAGAGCCGCAACAAGAACAAGCTCAAGAAGAACAAACAGAAGTTATTGAAGTTAAAGGTATTCGTGGCAGTCTCGCCCGTTCTGCTGATTTTAAACGTAACAGCAGTGGCGTTGTTGACGCTATCAACGCGGAAGAGATGGGTAAGTTCCCTGACACCAACCTGGCTGAATCGCTACAACGGATTACCGGTGTATCGGTCAGCCGGGTCAATGGTGAAGGTAGCCAAATCACGGTGCGTGGTTTCGGTCCTGACTTCAACTTGATCACCTTAAACGGGCGCCAAATGCCAGGTACTGGTAATACGCGCTCGTACAACCTAGAAAACCTATCTTCAGAAGGCGTAAGTGCACTTGAAGTTTATAAAACTTCACGCGCGGCGCTGCCAAGTGGTGGTTTGGGTGCAACGGTGAATATCGTCACTACGCGTCCACTGGCGCGCTCTGGTGAAGCCTTCTCGATTATGGGTAAAGGTATGCACGACACCTCGGTAGAGAAAGGTGATGATGTCACGCCTGAAATAGCCGCGGTCTACAGCAATACTTTTGCCGATGACACCTTTGGTTTGGCCTTCTCGTTCTCGAACTATCGCCGTGACTTCCAAATTCAGCGCGCCAACATTCAAGGCTGGCAGGCTAACGTAGGCCTCCCTACGCTCGAAGAAGGTGAGTTTATCGATCCGCGTCCTATCGATGAAGAAGGTAACCGTGTTGGTAACCACTTCTTCCCGAAAGACATGAACTACGGCATCGAAGACTTGAGTCAAGAGCGTACCAATGGTCAGTTGACGCTGCAGTTCGCACCGATTCGTGATTTGATGATTACTGCGGATTACACCGCAAGCCGCTCGCTGACTGGCCGTACCGCCTTTGGCTGGGGTATCTGGAACGAGTTTGGCGGCAACATCAACGAGTATGAACTCGATGAGAATGGTACCGCAGTGTATGCCGATATTTCTGGTAACGACGGTTCATTTACCGCCGAAAAAGGCACCACTGAAGTTAAAGCCCAATCTGTAGGTCTCAACATCACTTATGATGTGAACGACGACCTGCGCTTTTGGTTCGACGCCCACGATTCAAGCAATGAAACCGATGACGGCGTTGACCCAGGTAGTAACTTCTTTGGCCAGGTCATTTTAGGTTCAGACCAGCTAGATTCGAAAATCTACGATTACCGTACCGGTGAAATTCCTCAGGTCCTGATCAACTGGGCGAATGGCACCAACGAACTCTTGCCAAGCGAAATCGACTCCAACTTTAGTCAGTTCTTCCGTCGCCCTGGCGAGTCAACGGTCAAGCAGTATCAATTTAAATCCGATTGGTACAACAACGGTACCTTCAACGCACCGTTAGTGAAGATCACCGCCGGTATCTCACGCACCGACCAAACCTTCGGTGGTTACGAAGCGTGGAGTGGTCTTGAAGGCGGCCCTGGCTTTAATCCTGCATTTGCCTTCATCTTCCCGGACGGTATGTTTACTCGTAATAGCACTGGCGACTTCCTCGACGAATTTGTTGGCGGCGGCGCTGATTTGCTGACGAACTACTATTACACCTACGACTTCGATGAAGCAGTTGCACGTCAGCGTGCCTACTTAACTGAAGCATTAATGGGTGACGATGCTTACTTAGCTGACCCGTTCCGTGATGGTATCGATAGCCAATCTGGCGTCAACGAAGTCACCGACGCGATCTTCATTCAATCGGATTGGGATTTTGACCTGTTCGGTTACTACTCACAATTGAATGTCGGTGTACGTTACGAGCAAACCGACGTGACCAGCACCACGCAGCAGCGTGTTGAACGTCAGGTCAACTGGGTCAGCCCGTCTGAGTGGATCATGCAGTATGAGCCGGAAGACAGCCAGAACTTCTTAACCCTGACCGGTGAGCACGATGTGGTATTGCCAATGTTCGACTTAAAGGTCGAACTGACGCCTGACCTGCTCGCGCGCTTCTCGTATGGTAAATCGATTACGCGTGCGCCACTTGGCAACTTAGCCGGCGGTCGTTCGCTCAGCGGCAGTCCGAAACCGGGCTCGCGTGTTGGTGGCCAGGGTAACACTAACCTGTTGCCATTCGAATCAACTAACTTTGACGTATCTTTGGAATATTACTACGCGCCAGCTAGCTACGCGGCCATTGGTTACTTCCGTAAAGACGTGGATAACTTCATTCAAAATACTATCACGCAAATCACTATCGATGGCTTGCGCGATATCTTTGAAGGTCCACGTTACAACGAAGCCATTGCTTCACTCGAATCTCGTGGTGAGCAAGCCACCAGCACAGCGATTTTTGAAGAAATGCTGGCACTTGGTTATGGCAACGAAGACGGCGTCATTGAGCCAAACTCAGATGACCCATTGATGGTGTGGAACATCACCCAACCAAGCAACACCGACAGCAAGAAAGTTGACGGCCTCGAAATGGCAGTGCAACACGTGTTCGGTGAATCTGGCTTTGGTTTAGGTGTGAATGCCACTATCGTTAACGGAGATGTTGAATTTGATGTCGATAGTCTGACCCAGCAAGCGCCGCTCACTGGCTTGAGTGATTCAGCTAACTTCCAAGCTTTCTACGAGAAAGACGGCTTGTCAGTGAAGTTCACTTACGCTTGGCGCGACAGCTACTTGATCGGTGTCGGTCAAGCGCAAGGTTCCGCCGATGCTCCACCGCAGTTTGCCCGTGAATACGGCCAATGGGACATGAGCGTCAACTATGACATTACTGACCGTTTTACTGTCTTCTTTGAAGGTATCAACCTGAACAACGAGACAGAGCAAGGGTACGGACGCTACGAAGAACAGTTCCTCTTCGCACGTCAGTATGGTCCGCGTTACTCACTAGGCGCTCGCTATAGCTTCTAGTGGGTGCTTGGGCACCTAGGGGCGAGCAAACCCCGCAACAAAAAAGTCAAAAAAGGAACTAAAAAGGCCCGCAAATTGCGGGCCTTTTTCTTTGGGTGTTTGATGCGCAATAGGCGCTTGCTTTATTGCAAGCAAATCGCCTCAGCATCGCTGTCTGCTACCAAACGTACGTCGTTAAAGCTAAAGCTCCACTCGGCTGCGGTACGCACCCCAAAGACGCTCGCTACTGCGCCTAAATCCAAGCCTGCTTGCTGCAAACATTGCAGGTTAAAGCTCAGGGTCTGCCAGCTGTTGTCAGCCACCGCTTGTAACTGCTCGCTGATATTGGCATCTACACCACAGTCAGCGCCACAAGAGAGCCACAAGGCTACATCCTCTGGTACTTCGCCAGCAAGCTTCACGGTCACCTGTAACGCCGCATTAGCGTCGCCGTAGGCGCGCAAATCGCGTGGGAATGGCGTAACAAACTGGAAGCTCTCCGTATCACCACCGCCAAACTGTATGCGACGCGCATCTTCTTGTACTTGATCGTCAAAAGTACGAGCGGTCAGCGTACCCACACTTTGCACACTGCTCTCCATGACTTGCTTCTGCTCGCCACTTTGCAATTCGAGCAACCATGGCGCTTGAGGTGCACGGTCAAAGATGGCCAAATCAGCAGTTTCAACTGTGGCCTCATAGGTCTCTGGCAAAGCATCGCTGAGCGTAGTTGCATCACCATAACTCAAACCAAAACCGACCGGTAATAACGGCGGGTTTTGCGCGTCAATTAACATGCGGTTAGCTTGGTTTGGGTCGGCTGGCCACGAGAATGGCAAACGCCCTACAAAGTCATATTGCACCGCACCATTGGCGTCACGCAAAATCACATCGGCAACGCCCTCACCTTCACTACCAGGTAACCAGACCGCGACAAAGGCGTCGGAGGCGTTAACCTCTGGATTCACCCACATCGGGCGACCACTAATAAATAAAGTCACCACAGGCACGCCAGCGGCTTTTAAACGGCGCAATAGCTCTAGGTCGGTGGCATTACCGCGTTGATAGTCGAGATTATCGATATCACCGTTACCTTCGGCATAAGGTTGCTCACCAAAGACCACTACCGCGACATCGGGCTGCTCAGTAAAACTACCATCGACGGACAACACTGCTTCACCACCAGCGGCAGAGACTTGCTTGGCGATACCTTGATAAATCGAGGTGCCACCTGGGAAGTCTTCATTGGTGTTACCGGTGCCCTGCCAGCTAATGGTCCAGCCGCCCGATTGCTGGCCAATGTTGTCAGCACCACTGCCAGCGACCAAAATGCGTTGCTTAGGGTCAAGTGGCAGGAGCTGATCGTGGTTTTTCAGCAGTACTAATGACTGACGCACCGCCTCGCGTGCCACCGCCCGATGCTCATCGGAACCGATAAGCTCAGTGCGACCAGCCAGCGGACGTTGTGCGGGGCTGGCTTTATCGAATAAGCCAGCACGCATTTTAACGCGCAGGATACGGCGCACCGCATCATCCACTCGACTTTCCGCAATCACACCGTCGCGCACTTGCTGAATCAAGTTTTCGTACAATGGCTTCCACGCTGAGGTCGGCACCATATACATATCGAGTCCAGCGTTGGCTGCTTGCGGACAATTATCGTTGCGACAACCGTCAATTTGGCCATGACCATTCCAGTCACCGACCACAAAACCATCAAAACCCATTTGCTGTTTCAAAACATCGGTCAACAAGTAGTCATGGCCATGGATTTTGACGCCGTTCCAACTATTAAAACTGGCCATCACGGTTTGTGCACCGGCGTTCAAGCCACCGACATAGCCTTGCGCATGCAACGCATATAAAGTTTGCTCGTCGATTTCAGCATTGCCTTGGTCAATGCCATCCGTGGTGGCACCATCACCGACAAAGTGTTTCACCGTGCTAATCACCCGTTGTTCTGACAAAAAGTCTTTACCAACGGTGCCTTGCAAGCCTCGTACGATAGAAGCTGAGTAGGCTTTAATAATGTTAGGATCTTCAGAATAACTTTCGTAGGTGCGGCCCCAGCGCAAGTTTTGCGCGTTCGCCACAGTCGGCGCAAACACCCAGTCGATACCGGTAACCATTACCTCGCGTGCCGTCACCGTAGCGATCTCTTCAATCAAATCCGGATTATTGGCGGCACCTAGACCAATGTTGTGCGGGAAAATGGTCGCGCCAATCACGTTGTTATGCCCGTGAACCGCATCCGTACCCCACATGGTCGGAATATTGATACCATCTAGGCTATCGTCCACCGATGCTTGATACATGTCTTCAGCGAGTTGGATCCAGTCTTGCGGCGTGGCGTATTTATCGTCGTTCGGAAACGCACCGCCGCCATTCAAGTAAGACCCGAAACCATAACGCCGCATGTCCTCGACGGTAATGTCGCGGATCTCTGGCTGAATCATTTGCGCAACTTTTTGCTCAAGGGTCATTTGCCCGAGCATCTCGGTGATGCGTTGTTCGAGTTCAGCATCTTGCTTGACCGGCGATTCAATCGCCGGCCATAACGCTTGTGCTTGTGCCGCTTCGTTCGCAGCTGTTTCTGGCGCTTCACTACAACCCGCTAGGGTCAGTAAAACCGCCGTTGCAACGGCACTTTTGCGCCAGTGAATCGTATGCAAAGCCATGATTAAGCTGCCTCCTGCACTGCTTTAAAAGGTTGCGGAACATAACCGCGCAGACCATAGAAAGCGATGTAGACATAACACGCTAAAGGAATGATAAATGACATCTGAATACCCACGCGGTCGGCAAGGAAGCCTTGCGCCAGCGGCACAATTGCACCACCGACAATGGCCAAGCACAAAATACCCGAGCCTTGTCCACGGCTATGTTTCAGGTTCTGTAACGCCAAGCTGAAAATGGTTGGGAACATAATCGAATTACATAAACCAACGAACAACAACGCCCACATGGCCAAAGTGCCGGAAGTCGTCATCGTTGTCGCAAGTAACAACACTGCGGCAATGGCATTGAATGCCAACACGCGATTACCAGAAATTTTCTGCATGATAGCCGCACCGAGGAAACGGCCGACCATAGCACCACCGAAATACCAAGAAATATAATGTGCAGCACTCGAGGTGCTCATATCGCCAATTTCTGGCTGTGCGATATACATGGCTAAGAAGCTACCGATACCAACTTCGGCACCGACATAAACGAAGATACCAATCGCACCCAAGACTAAATGGCGCTGTTTCCATGCCGAGCCTTCCGTTGGAAGTACTTCTGCGGCATCCACCCGACCCATATCTGGTAATTTTAGACGCATAAAAATTACCGCCATCAATACCAGTGCGCCGGCCAAGATGAAGTACGGCAGGCTGACGGTGTCTTTGCTAACGCCAGTCACTTCAGGGTCCGCAACGCCACCGAAAATCAACCAAGCACCGAAGAATGGCGCCACTGTGGTACCCAATGAGTTGAATGCTTGGGTCCAGGTAAGACGGCTCGATGAGGTTTCCGGATCGCCAAGTACGGTTACGTATGGATTCGCCGCTACCTGCAAAATGGTGATGCCCGACGCCAGCACAAAGAGTGCGAGTAAGAACAAGCCGTAGATTTCGGCTTGCGCGGCTGGGTAAAACAGCACACAACCCGCACCAGCAATCATTAAGCCCGTGACAATTCCCATCTTGTAACCAATCTTACCAATCAACAAGCCAGCTGGAATCGACACGATAAAGTACGCACCAAAGAAGCAGAACTGAATCAGCATCGATTGGGCATAGTTCAAATCGAACAGCAAACGCAGATACGGGATCAGAATGTCGTTGAGGCAAGTAATAAAGCCCCACATAAAGAAAAGTGTGGTCAACGCAGTCAGCGCGAACCGATAGTTGGTGTTCTGCTCGGTCATGGAAACCTCAATCGTTATAATTTTTTGACCTTAGGTCAGTTTATAGCCTATGATGAAAGCGCTTTCATTTATAGCATATTGGCACGGGATCGCAAATGACAAAAATCACTTTACCGCCCCACTCGAAACTACTTGCTCCGGAATTCACCTTCGGCGTTGCGACTTCTTCGTTTCAAATCGAAGGCGCTGCCGATCAGCGAGAAGCGAGTATCTGGGACACCTTTTGCGCACAACCTGGCCGTATCAAAGACGCCTCTAACGGACTGGTCAGCTGTGAACATATCAAACACTGGCGCGAAGATTTAGCGCTTATTAGTGATTTAGGTGTTGATGCCTACCGCTTCTCGATTGCCTGGGGCCGTGTCATCAATGCCGACGGTTCGGTAAATAAGCAGGGCTTACAATTCTACATCGACCTAGTTGACGGCTTGTTAGCTAATGGCGTCGCTCCGCACGTCACGCTTTATCATTGGGATCTGCCACAGTACCTCGAAGATCAAGGTGGTTGGTTGAATCGCGACACTGTTGCACGTTTTGCTGAGTACGCCGAAGTCATTGGCAAAGCACTGGGCAATAAAGTCGCCGCTTATGCCACTATCAATGAGCCATTCTGTAGTGCCTATTTAAGTTATGAGGCCGGCATTCATGCACCAGGCCACAAGAATCGCAAAGAAGGTCGCCAAGCGGCCCATCATTTATTACTCGCCCACGGGGCAGCTATTCAAGTATTACGTAAACATGCGCCAGAAGCTGAACATGGAATTGTGCTGAACTTTAGTCCCTGCCATGCATTTAGCGATGCTGCAGCCGACCGAGCGGCAGCCGAGCTGGCCCATGCTTATCATAACCTCTGGTATTTACAACCCTTGTTAAAAGGCAGCTATCCAGACCTGACACATGTATTAAAGGCTGATGAACTCCCAGACATTCACCCTGGTGATATGCAACTCATTGCCCAACCATTCGATTTCTTAGGCGTGAACTATTACACCCGCACTGTGTTTCGTGCCAAGAACGGTTGGTTCTCCGATGTGCCACCCACTGAGCCGCCATTGACCACCATGGGCTGGGAGATCTATCCGCAAGGTTTAACCGAAGTGCTGACCCAGCTAAAACAACAAATGCAGGGCTTGCCACCGATTTACATCACTGAGAATGGTGCTGCTTTCCCTGACGTTATCGAGCACAGTGCCGACCACAACAATGCGGAAAATACAGTTCACGATCCAGCGCGTATAGATTACTATCAGAAGCATTTGTTGGCGGTTGATGACTGCATCAAGGCAGGACTCGACATGCGCGGCTACTTTGCTTGGAGCCTACTCGATAACTTCGAGTGGGCTGAAGGCTACAGCAAGCGCTTCGGGATTGTGTATGTCGATTACACGACCCAACAACGAATTCCCAAGGCTAGCGCCCTCGCCTTACGCGATTTTTGGCGCGCCCGTAGAGCACAGTGGCAGGTTGCGGAGGCACTATGACAGGTTGGCAGCAAGTAAGTCGGCGCGAGAAAATCGCGTACGGCCTAGGTGATACCGCCAGTAACCTGATCTTCCAAACCGTGATGCTATTTTTAGCATTCTTCTATACCGATATTTTCGGTATCTCGGCCGCCACTGTCGGCACTATGTTCCTTGTTGTTCGTCTCATTGATGCCGTTACCGACCCGCTGATGGGTCTGCTGGCCGATAAGACCCGTACCAGGTTTGGTTCATTTCGTCCCTATTTACTGTGGTTGGTGATTCCCTTTGCAGTGTGTAGCATTTTGGCATTCACCACACCTGATTTGGCTGAAAGCGGCAAAGTCATTTGGGCTTATGCAACCTACACCCTTCTTATGCTCGCCTATACCGCCATCAATATTCCCTATTCGGCGCTCGGTGGCGCGCTGACCAAAGATCCAGATGACCGCGTATCGATTCAGTCTTATCGCTTCGTCTTCGGTATGCTCGGTGGCCTCATCGTGAGCCTACTCACCTTGCCGTTAGTGGACTTTTTTGGTCAAGGTGACCGAGCCTTAGGTTACCAACTCACCATCGGTGCCATGAGTGTATTTGGCGTAGTGCTGTTCTTACTCTGCTTTGCCGGCACGCGCGAACGCGTGCAGCCACCTACTGACCAGCAACTCAATATTCGCACTGGCATGCGTAGCCTTTGGCAAAACTCCGCCATGCGCACTTTGGCCGCAGTCGCAGTCTTTGTGCTGATTGGTATCGCCATCAAAAACACCTTGGCGATTTACTACGTGAAGTACTTTCTGCTGCGCGAAGACCTCATTACTGAGTTTGTTTCACTGGGCATGGTCGGCAATATTCTTGGTTGTGCCGTGGCCAATCGCGTCACCCGACATATCGACAAAGTTACCGCTTATAAAGCCTTGCATCTGATTGCCGCGGTGCTCTCAGCGGCGGCATTCTTTGTTGCGTCCGATCAGCTAGTACTCGCCTTTGCCTTGTACTTTTTGTGGAGCTTTTTCTTACAAATGGCCACACCTATGCTGTGGGCCAAAATTGCTGACGTGGTCGACTATGGTCAGCAGCAGACTGGGATTCGCGCCAACGGTTTGGTCTATGCCTCAGTGGTGTTTTTTATCAAAATCGGTATCGCCCTCGGCGGCGCAATTGCCGGTTGGTGGCTGGCGTTTTATGGTTATCAAGCCGACCAAATGCAAAGCGCGCATACCCAATACGGTATCTTACTCGCTTTTACCGTGCTACCAGCGGTTGCGTCACTAGTTGTCGCTTGGCTCATGCGCGGGTACACTCTTAGTCAAACACGCGTGGTGGCAATCGCCCGCGAGCTGACGGAAAAAGCATAAATACAACATGGCAACTATCTACGAAGTATCGAAACTTGCTGGCGTCTCCCTAGCCACAGTCTCCCGCGTGATCAATAAAACTGCGCCGGTACGTGAGGCTACGCGCGAAAAAGTCGAAGCCGCCATGAAAGAGCTCGGCTATCGGCCCAACTCAGTCGCCCAATCACTTGCCTCCAATCGCTCCAACAGTATAGGTATTCTGGTGCCAGAGCTCGGTGGTCCGTTTTACGCCGAATTACTAAGTCGTATCGAAAATGAATTTCGGCGCGTCGGTAAGCACGTCATCATCGCCGCGGGTCACAGTGACGAGGAGCTCGAACGTGAGAGTATTGAGTTTTTACGCAGCCGTAATTGCGATGCGCTGATTTTGCATGTTGAAGCAGTCAGCGACGATTATCTGCGGGGACTCGCCGATGCCGGTTGCGCTTTCGTACTGATGAACCGTTTAGTCGAGCAGCTAGCGGACCGCTGTATTAACCTAGACAACTTACTGGGTGGCTACCTGGCCACCAAACATCTGTTAGAGCTAGGCCACCGCGCCATTGCCTATGTTTCAGGTCCGATGTGGAAACGCGATTCGCAAGAACGCTATCAAGGGCATCAACGCGCCCTGCAAGAATTCGGAGTGCCTTTTGACTCGAGCTTAGTGTTTGAGGGCGATTACCAAGAAACCGGCGGGGTCAAAGCACTGCAGTATTTCCGCAGCCTCGACAAGCCTTTTACCGCCCTCGTGTGTGCCAACGATGAAATGGCCTCAGGCGCCATCACCACTGCCCACGACCTCGGTATGGATTTACCCACGCAGCTTTCAGTGGTCGGCTTCGATAACGTCAACTTCGCTCATTACACTTATCCGAAGTTGACCACTATCGATTATCCACTCGGTGAAATTGGCCACATGGCCGCACAGTGGGTACTGAAAAACGTCTATCAACAACCGATTAAGGATATTCGTGCGGTGTTCGCGCCACAGTTAGTGGTTCGCGATTCGACTTATAGAATCAATTAAACGTCAGCAACATGGAATTATAAAAATGACGGAACTAGCTGAAAACAAGGACACAGCACAAACAGCAGAGCCTCAAGGCATTGGTGGTTGGCTTATTTTAGTCGCCATTGGTGTTGTCATGGGCCCGATCGTTCTTTTAGTCACGACACTTCCATTGTTATTCGATTTGTTAGCAATCGAGAACTGGAATGTACTTACTAATCCTAATTCAAAATCCTATATCCCTTATTTTGTCGAGCTGGTCACCGGCGAGATGATTGCCAATGCGCTGATGTTCACTGCCTCGCTTTGGCTGGCGGTACTGTTTTTTACTAAGCATCGGTGGTTTGCTCGGGTTTACATAGTCTACGTGCTGGTCAGTGCTTTGATACTGGTTATCGATACCTATTTGGTATCAATTGTATTGCCAGACATGCCAATCTGGGATGAAGAAACAGTGCGCGGCTTTTTCCGTAGCGCAATTGCCATCTGCATCTGGGTTCCTTACATGTTGGTCTCACGCCGTGTAAAAAATACCTTTGTGCGCTAACTGTATGCCTACACAGTCAATGAAAACTCTGTACTGTTCATCTGTAGTCTGTAAAATCGTTACATGAATGCAACGAACCAAAAGGAAGAGCAATGAAATTTTTATTATCGGCGCTAACAGCATTAGTTGTTTTAACCGGTTGTGCGGAACAACAACCGACGCCAGGTGAAGCCTATTTAGCTGACTTTAAAGCCTTTGAAGAAGAAGTCGGTGTGCTCGCTGAGCAAGCCAGTGTGTGTATCACCGTACTACGTAAAACTTTTGACCATTACGATCACCTAGCGCCAGAAAACCAAGAGAGCTTCGATACCCTCTTTAGCGCTGAAGAAGAAGCCGAATACGATGCCATCAATGCGGACATGAGTGCCCATTTGGAGGTCTTACGGCAGAATGTTGAGCGCGGCTGTTAAACGGAGAGCGTCATGCAATTAACCGTAGACATCAGTAAATATCCACTCGCTGACAACTATATTGAGCCGATTAAAGGGTTTATTGAGCAGTTGCATCGCCATGACGGCTTGCACATCATCACCAACACCCTCAGCACGCAGGTTTTTGGTGATTACGATACGGTGATGGCCGCCTTGCAAGACTGCATCAAATGGTCATTTCAGGAATATGGCAAAGTCGTCTTTGTGTGTAAGTTTTTGCACGGTGACTTACGCCCTTAAATAATCCATCACCGCAGCGACATTATCGTCGGTGACCCAGTCGCCAAAACTATCCTCGAGCGCTTGGCGTACTGCTTGCGCCTCGCTCGAACCCTCGAGTATGTAATGCGTTGCTGCGTCTGCAATGCGCTCATATTCGTCAAAGCATTCGTTTTCTTGGCAACCGGTGTTCATTGGGTCACTTTTAAAGAAAGCGCGACTGATGCGTAGCCACAGGCGCTCAAACTGCTCTTCATTTGTTGATTCGGTCATCCAAAACCTCCACTGCGTTTGTGCTCCGAGCACTTTAGGTTGTTACCACTAATTCGGGGATTGCTTGTTGATCGACAAAAACAAAGGCGTTTTGTTCGTACTTTTTCGCAATCGCATTGGCTTCACGCCGGCTAAGATTAAAAATCAGCAAGCTTTTTTCTGGTGGCCATTCATTGTCTGGATCACCACCATAGCCATAAAAGAATGACTTGCCGATCATCTTTATTTCGTCGACAAAACGTTCATAGCGTTCAAGATTTTCTTCCTGACACAGCAACTCACCACGCGGATTGTAAGGGGTGATAAAGACAGCTGTTGTCGCTTGAAAGTCGGCCATCATGTAGGCTAAATCGTCACATTTTTTGCCGATTTTCATTTTGGTAGAGTACTGACCATAACGAAATACGTAATCGGCTTTACGATAGTTGGCCAACAATGCCTCACTCAATTGGGGTGGTTCCGCTGGCGTTCGGTAAGCTGGATAGGCTGAAGCAGGCTCGCCCAGCGCAAGTTCTGCGCCATCCTCACGGAATAACGCGATACAGTGCCCAGCGCGGATATGTTCAGCTAAATCCCAATCGTTATGGCAGGCATAGACATTGCGCTCACATTCTGGACAGAAGCGAATCGTTTCGGCTTCAGTGCGCTCGAGTGCTTCCCAAAGCGCCTCACATTTATATTTGAAAATACAGTTTTCGATTTGCGACTTCATGAAACTTCCGCTGAGGATTACGAATTACTATTTATTAATAGCACACAACAGAGAATTAACACGAAAAGCCTCGTATTTTAACTTTTCCTAAAGTTAGAAAAGTTTTGTCCGGTCCAACGTCGAAAGGCTTTAGCAAAAGCTTGCTCGTCGCTGTACCCAAGAAAATCGGCAAGGCTCGCTTGGGTCACACCAGGTCTTTGCACTTGTTGCAAAGCGAGTTGCAGCTTTACCTGCTGTGATAGTTTATTGAAGCTGGTATTGGCAGCGGTCAAGTGGCGCGCCAGGGTCCGCTCGCTGACTGCCAAACTTGCGGCAAGCTGAGTACGCGTCAGCCACGGCTGCCGTTGTAGGAGTGCTTCGACACGCTCAACTAGACTTCGCGGCTGTAGCTGTGCCAACTGCTGGTTCGCCAGATCAAGCATTTGCGCTTGCAGCGCCGGGCTCACCTCACGTTGACGGTAGTGCCAATCAGCATCGCTATAGCTAATCGCATTGCGCACCGCATTAAAACGCACATCTGCACCTGCAAACGCTTGTTGGTAGACTTCGATAGGTGCTTGACGCACATGTTTCAATTGCACCCGCAAGGGCGCGATAGCTTTACCGGCAACCCAACATGCACCGCTGGCAATACTCGCAAAAATAGCTTCAATTCGCAGCGCTACGGCGACTGTGAAATGGTCCTCGTAGGTAATCTGCCAGCCCTGGGCAGTTCTGGCTCGGCTAAAAGTGCCGCCCTCACCAATCAACGAAGAATAACTCACCAAACTCTCAACAGCAGTGCCAAGTGACGGTGAGCTCAACAGTAAAAAACCTATGGTATCGAAGTGCTGCGGCTGCAAGGCCATGCCAATTTGTAGCCCCAGTTCTGGACGTTGTTGCTGCTCAAGGCTTTGCCACAAGGCATCTTGCAGCGCCAATGGCAGGCGCTGTTGGCCATGATGTTGTGCCAATTGCTGCTGAAGTTCGCACGGCAACACGACGCCTAATTGCGCAAGTTGCTGCACAATTGCGTGAGTAAAGCTTTGCGTAACGCTGGCTTTGTTGAGCGGTCGTTTGAGGTGCTTCATAAGCGAATGATACTACGCGATATGTCCTAAATTAACCAGTTTATTGTCCGATTAAAGCATGGCTTGATCTGGATCAATTGTTATTATCTTGCTATTGAACTTGAAACAGGAATGTCAACTCATGAATCCATGCGTAGTCATAGGTGCTGGCCCAATGGGCCTATGTACAGTGCGGCGTTTGCTTGAGCAGGACCTCGAGGTCATTGGCCTCGAAGCCCATAGCGACGTCGGCGGTTTGTGGGATATCGATAGCCCAACCAGCACCATGTACGACTCGGCGCACCTGATTTCCTCCAAACGCATGACCGAGTTCAAAGACTTCCCGATGGCGGATCATGTCGCAACTTACCCAAAACACGATGAAATGCGTCAGTATTTTCGCGACTACGCCAAACATTTTGATCTGAAAAAGCACTATCGTTTTAACAGTTGGGTCGAGCGTGTTGAACCCGTAGCAGATCAGCAATGGCGCGTGGTCTATCGACAACATGACGCTACACACGAAATCATCGCCAGTAACGTGCTACTCGCAAATGGCACTCTGCACCACCCCAATGTAGTGAACTTCGACGGCGCATTTAAAGGTGAAATGCTGCATAGCAGCGATTATCGCAACCCTGCGCTATTTGCTGACAAACGCGTGCTGATTATCGGTTGCGGTAACAGCGGTTGCGACATTGCCGTTGACGCAGTGCACCGTGCGAAAAGTGTCGATATGGCGGTACGTCGTGGCTATTACTTCTTACCCAAATTTGTGGCTGGACGGCCTATTGATACCCTTGGTGGCAAAGTGAAGCTTCCACTGCGGCTCAAACAAAAAGTCGATGGCCTCTTGGTGCGATTACTGTCTGGCAAACCGAGCAGCTATGGCCTCCCCGACCCCGATTACAAAATGTATGAATCGCATCCGGTGATTAATACCTTGTTTTTGCACCATATCGGCCATGGCGACATCACTGTGCGCCCGGACATTAAAAAGCTGGTGCCCAGCGGAGTCGAATTTGTCGATGGCAAACGCGCGCAATATGATCTGATTTTGCAAGCCACTGGTTACAAACTGCATTATCCATTTATCGATAGCGAACATTTGAATTGGCAAGGTCATGCACCGCAACTGTACTTAAATGTATTCAATCCACGCCACGAGCATCTATTTGTTATGGGCATGGTCGAGGCGTCTGGGCTGGGTTGGCAAGGGCGTGATGAGCAAGCACAATTGGTTGCCGAGGTGATTCGTTTACAGCGTGATGAACCGGCACGGGCAACAGCATTTTTCGACAGAGTGCGAGCGCATGCAGACAAACGTATCGACGGCGGGATGAAGTATCTACAAGTGGAGCGTATGGCCTACTATGTGCATAAAGACACTTATCTAAAAACCCTGGCGCAAGAAATGCGTCAGCTCAAGGCCTCGTAAATGTCGGCAACCTCGTTACTGGTGCTCAACGCCGTTCTGGCGATGATGATGTTTGGCATTGCGCTGAGCTTAAAAGGCGACGATTTTAAACGCGTGGTGGCGGAACCGAAAGGGCCGTTGGTAGGCCTGCTTGCACAGTTCTTGCTGCTGCCATTGATCACCTTTGCCGCAATTTCACTGGTGCCGATGCCCGCGGAAATCGCTTTGGGTCTGCTGCTGGTGAGCTGTTGTCCCGGTGGCAGCTTTTCTAATCTAATGACCTACTTAGCCAACGGTAATGCCGCGATGTCGGTGAGCATGACCGGCATCGCAAGCCTAGCGGCATCGCTCCTAACGCCGTTTAATTTCATGTTTTACGCCAGCTTGAATCCACATACCGATGCCCTGCTGCAGGCCATCGATGTATCGACTTGGGACATGCTGCTGATTGTCTTTTTCGTACTAGCAGTGCCCTTGCTGCTTGGACTGTGGTGCGCTCGTGTGTTTCCAACTTTTGCCCAACGTAGCGAAGGGTTTTTCCGTATCGCCTCACTGTTGGCCCTGTTCGGCTTTGTCGGCATTGCGCTAGTGCTTAATTGGGAGCGTTTTGTGCAAGGCGCGAGCATCTTTTTGCTGGCAGTGATTGTGCACAACGCCATTGCCCTTGGCATTGGCTGGGGCTCCGCGCGCGCGTTGGGGTTGGCCGCTCCTGAGCGCCGCGCCATTACACTTGAGGTGGGTTTGCAAAACTCCGGCTTAGGTTTAGGGATTATTTTCACCTACTTTTCGGCGCAAACTGAAATGGCGATTATCGCAGCTGCTTGGGGGATATGGCACCTGATTTCTGGTTTAAGTTTGACGCTATTTTGGCAGTGGCGAGATCGCCGTGTAGCTGTTGCAGGAGGCAACGCATGAAAGTCTTGATCACCGGCAGTGAGGGCTATATTGGCCAAGCGTTAGTTGGCAAGTTGCTGAACGTTAGTGCTGTAGTGGGCGTTGATATTCAGCGCCGCTCCGCAGCCGTCGCAGGCTATCGTTTTGTTAAAATGGACATTCGTGACGCAGCGCTAGCCGAACTCATGCTGCATGAACAGGTGACCCATGTGGTGCATTTGGCCAGTGTGTTGCAGGCGAGCCCTGATCGGGAGCGCGATTACGACATCGATGTCAATGGCACCCGCAATGTGGTACAAGCCTGCTTGCACGCTGGTGTGCGCCATTTAACGGTGACCAGTAGTGGTGCAGCTTATGGCTATCATGCGGATAATCCCACGTGGCTGCGTGAAACCGACCCTTTACGTGGTAATGAAAGTTTCGCTTACAGTCACCATAAGCGCCTGGTTGAAGAGCTCTTGGCCAATTACCGTGAACAACATCCACAATTACAGCAATTGGTGCTGCGTCCCGGCACAGTTCTGGGGCGCTCTACCGACAATCAAATTACCGCTTTATTTAAACGCAAACGCTTGTTGGCAATTCAAGGCTCGGCCTCGCCCTTCGTGTTTATCTGGGACCAGGACGTCATAGAGATTATTTACCAAGGCGTGATGGGCGCAAAAGTCGGTATTTATAACCTCGCTGGTGATGGTGCGATAACCCTTGCGGAAATTGCCGCAGAGCTCAACAAATCCTTGTTGGTTTTGCCCGCATGGTTACTCGGCAACGCCCTGCGTATCGGACATGCCTTAGGGTTGACACAATACAGCGCTGAGCAGCTCGACTTCTTGCGCTATCGCCCAGTGCTTGCCAACGATGCGCTGAAAGAGGAATTTGGCTACACACCGATGAAAACCAGCCGCGAAACCTTTGACTATTTTATTGACCATAATTTGCGGCGACAAAGGGACGCTTCCGCATGACGGCGCGGCCCGTTGCCCTAATCACCGGTGCCGCCTCTGGACTTGGTCTCGAGCTGGCTCGTGCCTTGCGTGGTGAGTTTGAATTGGTATTGGTCGATGTCAACGCTGATGGTTTGCACGCTTGTGCTGCTGAATTTCCAGATGCCGCAAGGTACCTCTGCGATTTGGCTGACAGTGAAGCGTTGCAGAGTTTAATCGAACAGCTGCACATGCAACTGCCGCGTTTAGATCTCTTGGTCAACAATGCCGGAATTACCCACCGTTCACTATCGCGCGTCACAGCCGACGAAGTCTTACAGCGGGTGATGGCCGTCGACTATTTCGCACCGGTGCAATTAACCCAAGGACTTTTACCCTTGCTTGAAGCCGACGGCGGCGGACAGATTATCACCATCGGCTCTATGGCCGGTTGGATGCCCGTCATTGAGCGCGCCGGTTATTGCGCCGCAAAATCAGCCTTGCATCAATACTTTGAGGTATTACGCGCCGAACTCGCCTGCGCAGCGTCGCCGGTGCGTTTACTACAGGTGTACCCGAGCTTTCTCGACACCCCGATTGAACACCATGCCCTAGATGGTAGCGGCGGTATCGCCCGGCATCCACGCTCGATGGTGGGTAAGATGCGCTCATCATCCTGGATGGCGCAGCGCATTGTCGCTGCTTTAGCTGGAGAAAAAGAACGCCTGTTCCCCGACCGTTTTACCTATTTTGCCAGTGTCTTGTATCGCCTCGCGCCACGGCTGTATCAGCGCCTAATGCAACGCCGCTTCGCCGTCAAGGATTAGGCTTCGAGCTGGCGAACCTGCCCGCTTACCGTAACGCTCGCGCCAGGCACGTCGGTTAACGCAATGTCGATACGCGATGGCATGCCCATTTCCGCGCCTTGGTAGACTGTCAGTTTGCCCTGGTGCGGTTCATTTTTTGCCAACTGAAGGTCCCGCAAATAACCAGCCAGCGCCGCGGCGGCTGATCCTGTAGCTGGATCTTCAAAGACACCACCAACCGGAAATGGATTACGTGAATAAAAGACTTGATCAGTGTCCGCGTAAACCAAATTAAAAGTAACTAGCTTCTCACGCAGGCACAATTCACGGCCCAACTGTTGGTCGTAATGCATATTCTTTAAAGCTTCGTGGCTGTTAAGTGCTAGTACAATGTGATCACCACCAGCGTTGGCAATAGCCGGAGGGACTTTCGGGTTGAGCTCTGCCTGCGTTAAACCGAATAAACTCAAGGTTTCTGTAAGCAGTTCTGGGCTTATCGGACGACTCTGGGTCGGTGGTGATTGAAACGCAGCACACCATGCATGCGCATCACAAAAACCTTCGACAGTAATCGCTGCGCGATTGAGTTGCAGTTTAAAATTGCCAGTGCCATGCTTTTGCGCCAAAGCAGCCCCAAGCGCAATCGTCGCATGACCACAAAAATCCACTTCTACTTCGGGAGAGAAATAGCGCACCCGCCAAGCATCGTCTTTAGGCGCCGCAAACACCGTCTCGGAATAACCGACTTGCTGAGCGATGGCTTGCATTTCAGCGGCATCAGGCAGGCTTTCACAAAGCACCACGCCCGCTGGATTACCACCCACATTATCCATTGAAAACGCTGCAACACGGAGCACATCAGTCATAGTGCGACCATAGCCTCAACACTTTTATTTGATGTTCGTCGGGCAACACTTGGTAGACCAAGCGGTGTTGAATATTGATACGACGCGAATAGGCACCCGCCAAGTCACCAATGAGTTTTTCAAAAGGTGGCGGACGGCGGAATGGATCATGTTGAATGAAATCTAGCAAGCTCTTCGCACTTGCTTTTAAGCCGCTCGCTGCCAGTTTTTTGGCATCGCGTTGTGCCTGTTTCGTGTAGCGTAACGTCCATATCACCAGTCAAGCTCCTTGTCGCATTCATCCGCAGATGTCGCCATTCCTTCCACGATAGAATCGCGCATCCCTGGAATGGAGAGTAAATACAGTGTTTCTTGAATCGCTGCCCAATCTTCTTCACCAATCAAGACAGCATTATTACGTTTGCCACTGATGACGATGGGCTCGTGTGATTCGGCTGTTTCGTCGATTAAGCGATAGAGATTACTACGCGCTTCGGTCGCTGTTACCGTTGTCATATCAGCTCCTTAACAGCTGAGCATATTACGGCATTAGTTTACGCCCTCTAGGGCGTACGTCAATACGTACGATTGATGATTATGCCGTACGTTTTTCGAGCGGCAGCGCGTAATCGATTTGCCAGTTATAGGTTGCAGATGCCGTATCGATTTGATGATCGTCACTCAACACTTCAAGGTCTTTAAGAAAGTAACACCACGCCCAATGCTCGCTGCCGTCAGCGCCAACGAGCTCAATCGGCTCGCGTTCGTAAAAATGCGGATGCCCTTCTAGCGCATCGAGTTGCGCTAGCGTATCGGGATTGACAGCGTACAACTCACCATGGACCGAACGCGCTTGGCATTGCGGATGCTCTTGCAGTAAAAACGGGAAGCCTGGGCCGCGTAACATGACGTAGGGCAATTTTGTGGTTGCATCGCCTACCGCGACACTCTGCGCCAACAATGCATGGTTCTGAAAACCGCGCTTTAAACTACCGTAGACAAATATCGTTTCCAGTTTCATAAGGATTCTCCGTTCAATCGTAAAATGAAATGTTAGACGTTTAGACGTCTATTTGTCAAATAATTCCTCTAAAGGGGTAAGTGACTACCTCTTCTTACAAGGATGCTGGGTTTATCGTGGTAGATCGCTGATTTTGAATGGTTTTCTTGCGTGCAAGACATAGAATAAACGGCAAACACTCAAGTAGGAAAACGCCATGAAAACACCTATTGCCTTAGCCGTTGCTGCCGGTTTATCAGGCGCAGTAGTCACTAGTGTTAGCGCCCAAGCCACCACCTTTGCACAGTTGCAGAATGCCATTGCTGAAGGGGCAACGGATATCACCCTGCGCTATCGCTACGAGCATGTTGACCAAGATAGCATCATCAAGCAAGCAAATGCCTCGACCTTACTCACGCGTTTGAGCTATGAAAGCGCTGATTTTAATAGTTTTTACACGGTTTTGGAGTTCGATAACGTTAGTGCAATTGGCAATCAAAACTATAACAGTACGGTCAATGGCCATACCCAATATCCAGTGGTGGCCGACCCTACCGGTTCCGATTTCAACCAAGCCCATGTCGGCTATCGCTCCGAGGAGTTAACGGTTACGGCTGGGCGCCAGCGTATCAATCTTGGTAATCAGCGTTTTGTCGGCGGTGTCGGCTGGCGGCAAAATGAGCAAACCTACGATGGCTATCGCTTACAGTATGCGCTGAGTGCGGATTTAAAAGTCGATTACAGCTACGTATACAACGTCAACCGCATTTTCGGCGAGGACAGCCCTAATGCCGACTTGCATGGCAACCTGCATTTACTCAACGGCATTTACAGCCTCAGTGATGATCACCAACTGACAGGCTTTGCTTATGAACTCGATTTCGACACCACGCACGCGCTCTCGACCAGCACCTATGGCATCAACTACGACGGTAAGCTCAGTGCATTCAAGGTTCACGCCGCTTACGCGCAGCAAACAGACACCGGCGCTAATCCCATGGGATTTAGCACCGACTATTATGCGCTCGAGGTCAGTGCTTTAGTCGCGAAAATGAATGTGGGTGTTGGCTATGAATCACTCGGCAGCGACAACGGTGTCGGCTTCAGCACACCACTGGCCACCTTGCACAAATTTCAGGGCTTCACCGATAAATTTCTCAGCACCCCCGCACAAGGCGTCAATGACCTCTATGTCAAAGCCTCAGGAACCTATGAAAAATTAGCCTTGAGTGCTGCTTGGCATCAGTTCAAATCTGACGTTGAGAGTGTCGATTACGGCAACGAAGTGAACCTAGCAGCCAGCTATCCGCTCGCAAGCAACGTCGGCTTACTGGTCAAATATGCGCATTACAGCGCCGATTCGCTGTCAGATGACACCAGCAAACTGTGGGCCATGGTGACTATGAAGTTTTAGGAGTTGCCCGCACGAATCGCAGCGATAAGCTCATCTTTCGTCATCGTGCTGCGACCGTCGATATCGAGCTCTTTAGCGCGATTGTAGAGCTCTTGTTTACTGCGATCCTCTAACCGTGAATGAGGATTCCCAGTACCTTGAGTTGTTTTATTCGGCGTTACACCTTCTTCGCGGCGCTGCTTATTCACAGTACGCGCCGCAATTTCCTCAGCATCTGCCTCACTTTTCCCTTCATCGAGCAAACTTTGCTTAATATGCTCGAATTGGCGTTCATCTTTAGCGCGCCATGCATCAGGCATTATCGCCTCCTTGATGTGATGATTGCTTAATCTTTGCAGTGGAGCTTTTTCATCGCCGCCAGAATATCATCCAGCAAGCTATCGTCGGGTCCCGGCATATTTTCAGACGTCGCCGTCTGCAGCTCCTCGGCATCGTATTCCCACTGCGCCAGCACCTTACACTTTTCTTCGTTGGTAAGATTGCTGTCGTCCACCACGTCTTGCGGCTTGTCGTAAACTTCAGCTGGGTCTTGCAGAATATCTTCGAGCTTCATAACGCCTCCTTTACCGCATGCCGAGGCATGCATTATGAATCGTTAACTGGTTCTTGCTCCCTAGACATAAGCCTAGCTGATGTGGCGGGGTTTTCCAAATCACCGCAATGCACGAATGACTGCTGAAGGTTCTTTATCAACAACATTCAACAATACTAAAGCAGGTCCATGCGGCTGACGATCCCCACGCTCCCAATGCCGTAAGGTCGCTACACTAATACAGAATGTCGCAGCGAATTCCATTTGCGTCATCCCAAGTCGTTGACGCAATTTCGCCACATCAACCTGTGCCGGTCGATGGACTCGAGCATTATTTTGTTTGCCACTTACATGCCCGATCGCCTCTTCGAGCCCTTTGGCAATACTTTCATATGGATTTGTCATAGTTTGCCTTTACCACTAGGTTTACCAATTCTTTCACTAAGTTCGAAAGCGCAACCCGTTCTGTTTTTGATAAATTCGTGCGTTCACTTTTCCCAAAAACGGTCAGTAAGAACAGCGGAAAACGCTCGTTGTGAAAATAATAGATGATTCTTACGCCACCGCTTTTACCTTTTTTTCCACACTGCCAACGCAACTTCCTTATCCCGCCAGTTCCAACCATGATGTCTCCAGCTTTTGGGTGTTCTGCGAGATAATCAATAACTGCTTTACATTCAAAGCTATCAAGCAACCGTTCAGCTCGTTTTATGTATTCTGGCAGTTCAACGACAGTGATCAGCATTTAAAAGTGTAATCCAGTGGGTTATACAAGACAACAATTCAGATGATTGGTGTACTTAGATCAGGATTGAAAGTATTTGTTGGTGGATAAAATGGCAAACGTATAGATTTGTCCGAGATGAACGAATAAGCGAGTGAGTTGAGCGAAATTGGTTAATTCCGTGGGGGTAAGCAATCCTCATAGCCAGCTGTTGCTGCATAGATTTGCTGCTGAATTGCCGGACGGCCCGTTAACATCCCCAACTGGATTATCGCAAGCAAAGCGATACCATTTGCGGTACGAAAAACAGTCTCTATGCGCTCCGGGGGTGGCTCATTCACGGCGCCATGCATTGCAAAAACGCCGCCGTGCACAAGCGAATTTAAGGCCAACCAAGAGGTCTCGCGGAATTCATTAAGTGCTCGCATTAAATTTTTAACGTTCGGACACTTCTCCAAGTCTGCCAGCATTTGCGCCAACCCAGGGATGTTCTTGCTCGCGAGTAGCGAATCTTTGGTTAGCGTCGCCGACAACTTCTCCACTTGCGCATCAGTTGCACTATGGTAGCTCCACACGCTGCGTACAAAGGTTTCATATTGCGAGCGCAGTATGATGCCAGCACCATTGAAGTGCTTTTCGCCGCATAGGAGGTGGATGGAGTCCAATAGATTTATAGCAGTTAGCGCCAGCTCAGTGCTCACTATCGTGCGCTTTGAATCGTCATACGCTGCGAAATTGATGATTTTAAAAAGCCGCTCAAACAGGTCAACCGCTCTATTAAAATCCATTTACCCTCTCCTGCAAAAATTTAGTTGCGGTAGGCGTGGTAAAACACTTCCCAAGTTGCACCACACGCACGTTGGTAATCCATTTCATCGAAACCGATGCTATTTTTAAAGTTAGGATAGTCGAGCTGATCTATTTGCGCAGCAACTAACTGCTGCAAAGTGGCACGTGGTAGCTCGATACGATATTGGTAGTCGCTAAATTCGAGCGTAAAAATATTAGCTGCTAGCTGAGCGCCAACAAAACTGGCGAGATGTTCGCGTTTGCGAGCACGCACAATGATCACGTCGGTGTTCTCACGATGCTGTACGCAACTTACAAAACCGTTCTTGGTAAATATCCACATAAAAAAGCTCCTTGTTCAAACTAACAAGGAGCTTAGCAAGGTTGCGTGACATATTATGACGTTAAATCAATCGCCTCACGCAAGGTCAGACCTTTAGCGAGCCACTTTGATGTCTGCTCAGCAGAGAATCCTGCACGGTGCCAACTGATGATAACTTGGGGAGAGGTGATGCCATATTGAACCCACGGCTTTACTAAATAGAACTTCACAAATGATATAAATTTTCAGATAGTTACCGCTATCTTTGCAGATCGAAGTAGATCTGCTTAAACTCGGTTTAGGAATTTAATGGAACTATCGTTGAATGGATACACAAACCGTCAGCGCTAATACAAATGCGCTCAACCAGCTTATTAAAGATGAGCAATTTCAAAAACTCATTGAGCGAACCCAGCGCCTCAATATTTTTGAGGCCGTTGGTCTGCGTCGGCAGGAACTACGCCATTCTGACTTCTTAGCCTTTATGCTTGATCCGTCAAGCAATCACGGAATTGGCGATATGTTTCTTCGCGAGTTTATTCGGCAGGCGAAGCTCTCCCTTTCCACACAAAACCTCAGCGAAGCACGCGTTTACCGAGAACATTTTTTTATCGACCTGCTGATTGAAGTGCCGCGCGAATGGGTGTTGTTAATCGAAAACAAAATCGACGCAGCGGAAAGCGAAAATCAACTAGCAACCTACCGCGAGCGCGCCCAACAAGCATTTCATCCGCTACAACCTCACATGCTATTTTTGACACCAACGGGACTTCAAGCGAGCGCTGGGAATGAGGATTGGACCAGTATCAGCTATCAGGTTATTTACGACACATGTAGTCGTCTTTTGCACGATAAATCCATAGCGCGTAACCCAAAAGTGAAAATGCTACTCGAAGATTATGCGACATTTCTTGGGAGTCATATTTTGAATAATCCAGAGCTAAAAGAGCTATGCAAACAGCTCTATCGCGAGCATAGACTTGCGATTGACCTGTTACTCGAGCACCTTCCAAAACTCAAAAATGAAGGTATCGAAATTGCACAACAGATAACTCTCGAATTGCAGAAAGAGCAGGATATCGAGCTTGATGACGCCTATCACCATAAGCTCCAACGCATCGCTGATACCACTCTAGATCACGTGGCTGAAATTACGGACGAACAGCTATGGACAGAATCAAGACGAGGCTTGCTTTACGAATGGGAGTTCGACGATAACGCCCTTTACCTAGACTTCGTCATCGGTCCCATTGACGAGCAAACGAAACAAAACTTGGTGAGTGCGCTTTCAAACCAATTTCCACGCACCCATCAAAACTCGGGCAAATACATTCACATCTATCGAGAAAAAATTATCGCCTTCGACGACATCTTAGAAACCGACAACCCAGATAAACTCGTCACCATCGGCAAAATGCGTGTTCTTGATTTTATAAAGCGGCAGCGCGGCGCCCTATAGGCGTTTTAGGCCTCAACAGTATTCAGAAGTGGGCACCCCACAGCTTTTCTTCATGTTCGCCCCACGACGAAATAATGCCAGCGTAAATGGCTTTGATAATGGCATCTTCACGCTGGTTTCGGTCTACCAACTCACCAAAAAATAATTCACTTCCCGAAGGAAGTTCATCTAGTTCTCGGTAGTCCGCGTGACGTTCAATGAAAGCTCTGACTTCGAGCGTTTGTGCGCTATCAAGCATTCTGAGAATTCCAGCCAAATGAGGTTTGACAAAATCAGCAATAATATCCAAGAGCACATCGCGATCCTCAGCTACGGGCAAACGATCCGCAACGTGACGTTCGGATAGGCCTCGCTGGGTCATATAGAGCCAAGCATAAAAGTTAGCGATGTTTATTATGAGGTCATCGGTAAACTGTTTGTTCGTGTCATCGTGTGGAGCTTGCAGCCTTGAAACATAGTCGCATAGCGAGTCAAATACTCGCCACGTAACTTGGTGCAGCTCCGGAAATTTACGCCCAACTGCGGAGAATTCCATCGCAACAGTGCATCCGACTGCTATCACCGAAATGCCGAACGATTCAAGTTCTTCATCAACATCGTCGAACACTGAGAAGCCCTGAATTTCGACCTGTATGTGGTCGGCCAAAGTGGTAATCCACTGATAAGAGAATTCGTTACGCCTATCGCGTTCAAAATCTATAATCTCAATCAATTCAGTTCGATCACAAAAACTCCAGTAGTCGCGTTCAGAGATATACTCCTCATTTGAAGCGCGCTTATTATTTTCAGTTCTCTGAACAGCTGCATCATCATGCGGGTCGACTGCAATAGTAGTTTTCTGTTCCCAAGGTTCGCCCGGCTTCATCGCTTCACGCAGTTTATTTACCCCGGTGTTAATCCCGGTGGCTAATACCCGTTTCCAGTCCATAAATCCTCATGCATTGTTTATAAAGGAACAAAAATCGGCGCGATACCTTCTTCATGACTCATATCACGCTTGCCGTCGTTGCGCACCGACAATTTATTTTTAGATTCGGTAGAAGTGTAGTCGACTTGCGCGACGCAGGATGTCACACAGGCAATGTAAGCTTCTTTGGTCGCTATCAGATCAAGGAACGCTATGTCTACTTATCCTCGCTTCGCCCTCACCCCAGCTTTGCCCAACTTACCTATTGATACGTCCATCACGCGTCGTCAAGGTTTTGAGCACGAGTGGTTGCCACTGAGCTTTTTCTGGCTCGCGCGCTGCTTTCACATTAGCGGTAACGACGAAACCAAAGAAGCTCTACGTATGCGCGTTAAGCATTTAGTCCGTCTTTACGGTTTCCAGCAAGACCTCTTTGATAAGCTGATTGAATTCGGCGATGACGACGGCATCGACTGGTCACCACGAGTGCCTGAGCTCCTCGGTGCGCGCGCCCTGCAAAAACAACTCAACCTTGATGAGAACGAATATCGCCTGCTCGTCATGGCGTTTTTCTGTTCCAACTCGCGCATGATGAGTGCGATGCTCGAGTTCATTGACCGTACTTTTTGTGATGAATCACAGACTGACATCATTTCTCAGTTGATCGGAATTGACCGCTCGCTATTCGATAAACTGAGTGACGATGACTCTACTATCGTACAGATGCACTTGACCGGACCATCGGTATTTTCAATCGCCATCTCACCGTGCGACCGCTTCCGTATGCATGATGCTATTTCGCATCGTATGATGACCTGCCGCTCTATTGATGACGACATGCTCGGCGGCGTGCTCGTGCAAAGCTCACCGGCAAAACTGACTGTTGACGACTACGCGTATTTAGGCGATGAACTGCAATTGCTTAAAGCCTGCATAGAAAATGCGAGCAAAGAAGGCAACCCTATGTCAGTGCTGTTTGTCGGCGCCCCAGGTTCAGGCAAAACGGAATTAGCTAAAGCGCTATCGGCATCGGTGGGTGCAAAACTCTATGATGTTCCGGTTGTATGTCCTGACAACAAAAAAGAAAACAACCAAAGCTACCGGCTAGGCGAATACGTGCGCCTTGCTAATATGTTAGCAAGCTCACCGACCAGCCATATTTTGTTCGATGAAGTAGAAGACGTACTCAATGAACGCAAGAACGAGAACAAGCGCAAGGGTTGGATCAACCAGACGCTAGAGAAACGTCAAACCACCACGTTTTGGGTGTGTAACACAACGATGGAGTTCGATGTGTCGTTTTTGCGTCGCTTCGATTACGTGTTAAAGATGCCCGTACTCGATTATCGCAATCGCGTGAAAATGATGAGCAGTGCGCTTGCTGAACATGCGGTTAGCAATGAACGTATCCATGCGATTGCATCGCAGCGCATCGGCACCCCTGCTGAAGTTGAACGTATGAAGAAACTTGCCGACCGCATGAAAAATAGTGGTCTGACGGCTGCGCAAATGCTCGATTTATACTTCCCTTACACGCCCAACTGGTACAGCGACGAGCTCGGCAACTTCGAACTAAGCGCTTGCCATGCGAGCGGACAGCTTTTGCTTGAAAACATTGCAAATGAATGTGAGCAAGGTCGAAACATTCGCATCCTTGTGCACGGTGTGAGCGGTACCGGCAAATCTGCGCTTGCGCGTTACCTTTGTTACGAGCGCAATCAAAGCATACGGTATTTTCATGCAATAGAACTGATCAGCATCGAACCGTCTGAGTTTGTCACATCCATCGAGCATATGTTTGAGCACGCAGAACGCCGCAAAGAAATGCTTGTTTTCGACGAAATCGACCAATTGCTGGTTGCGACTGAACGCATGCTGACCAATCCCGAAACCTTTTATCGCTGGTTTGCTGAGCGCGTACGTGATTTCCGCCAACCGTTACTGATGACGCTGAGCAACAGCCAAAACTTACAGAACTATCACTTGCTGACTGACGCAAGTGACATAACGCTCGAACTTAAGCCATGGTCTGCAGTGCAATTGCAGCCCTTCGTTGACCGCTTTGCCCGAGCGAATGATCTTAGCCCTATCACGCTGCCTGCACATTGCAGCGCGACACCGCAACAGTTGATTCAAGCACTACGTCAGTGTCGTCTGCAGTGTGATATGTCGTTGCTCCCAGCGTTGCTCGATCATCGCCACCACAATGCTATCGGTTTTTTAGCAACTGTCGCTTAAGGAGGGGTGATGGAATATGTCTTGCTCGCGTTGCTCGGTCTAGTCCTACTCGGGTTCTTTATGTCGTTTATGAAGTACGCGCTCGAGCGACCCTTCATGACCTTAATCGCCATTGGTCTGGGCATCGCCACTGAACCCAGTGGCGATTTCTGGATGTACTCGTTGTTTTGGTTCTTTCTGTTTTGGTTGCTAACCAGTCGGGACGGCCTTATGGCGCTCGGTGCATTTGCCCTAGGTGCCTGGCTCGGTGGGCGCAAGGATCAGTGACACTCAGCGCTGACTAGCGACCTAGGCGGCCAAGTTCCTTCACCAAAGAAGCTTTTTTCATCAGTGGAATCGACGTTGCAGTCACTTCCAATAAGCGCGGAGACCCCACCACAATTGCTAACGCCTTTGCGCGCGAAACCGCAACATTGATCCGCCGAAGATCAAATAAGAAATCTAAACCTCGAGGACTTTCTTCAGGCGAGCTTGAACAAAAACTGAAAATCACCACCGGCGCTTCTTGCCCTTGAAACTTGTCAACCGTGCCTATTCGCGCTTTCGGGAGACGATCTTTGAGACGCTGCACTTGCAGGTTGTAGGGCGTAACAATCAAAATATCATCAGTTGTTATCGGCTGTTGTATGCCGCTCTTGTCGGTAAAGCTCCCGTGCAAGAGATGTTGGTAGAGCTGTTGAATATAATCAGCTTCTTCATCACTTGAAACCGTATTACCATCGTGTTCAACAGGATGAAACTCAATCCCCGATTGCTTTCGCACCATCTCTGTATGGGTTACATCAATACGCTGATTCTGGTTGGCCTCATCGGCTTCTAGTCGTCCTCGGTACACCATGTTACTGATGAAATCTAAAACGTCTTGGTGCATACGATAAGAACGATTCAACAGCACACCTTTATCCTCGGGTACAACCTGCTCATGTTTCATCAAATAGTCGAGCACCGACAAACCTGAGTCGCCAGGATGTGTTGCTTGCGTGGGCTGGCCGAGTTGCATTTGGTCACCTAGCAGCACGATGTTGCGCGCGCTTTGTGCCATGGCAATGACATTGGCTAGCGCTACTTGACCAGCTTCATCGATAAACAAGTAGTCAAACAAGTCTGCCACATCACCACGCGCAAATACCCAAGCCGTTCCGCCCAGCACCACACGTGGGCCAACAGACTGTGCCGCTTTATTATTTTTCACGTAACTCGATACGCCCAACGCTTCGAGTTCATCGTCCAATTTATTGGTAACGAATTTGCATTCAATACCTTCATCACCACAATACTCAGCGACTCCTTTCAATAAATTATTTAACGCTTTATGACTGTTACTCGAAACGCCAATAGTGACATTGGGATTCGTCCGTATCAGGTGCCCAATCACTCGCGCAGCTGTGTAGGTTTTGCCAGTGCCGGGAGGTCCTTGAAGCGTGAGGTAGCTACGATCGAGATGCTCAACAAGCTCCGCAATTTCTTTGATTCGGCTTTCAGGAGCACAGCGATTTGCAGTACGTGTATCGAGCTCAATACTAAAACGTGGTGCCGCACGCTTGATAATCTGAATGGCTGCATTATCTGGCAAAGCTCGTTGGTGCACCACTTGTTCGGCAAGCTCAATGATACTTTTCTGCAACGGCTTGGTAGGTACAAACTCTTTATTGATCAAAGTAAATTGGTCAAGCGCCTGGTTGGCGCCATCACCACGGAACTTAAGCTCAAACGTCCCATCTTCGAAAAGTTCCGTAACTTCACCACTGATTACACCATTCAACTCAGGAAACTCAGGCATTTTCAGCCCAAAGTTAGCACCAAGACCTAGCGTCATCTCTTGGTCTTCGCTGCAGCTTACTCGCAATGCATCGTCGGACCGTTCGATGACGTGGCAATCAACGATGACGTTGCGCTCTTCAATGAGCTCCTCGTCAAACGCATTGAGCCACTCAAAAAATTGCCACCACTTAGGTTTTTCTTCACGCGCATGAAAATCAATAAGGTACATCAATGTTTCAATAGCATAGCGCTCAAGCTCATCCCCTTGCGCATCCGCAAGCTTTTGCAAAGCTAGCTTGAGCCAAAGGTTCTCATCAGGCTTTTTTTCGCGTTCACCCGCCCCATTATCAACTGCTGTGTCGTGAGTTGATTGCGCGACTTCTCCACTGTGTTTCGCGTATAAGGCCCGCAACCACTCCGCCAACTCATAGGTCGAATCGCAGTCGTCTTTATTATAAAGCTCGATGTCATCGAGAATTTTCTGATCACCTAGCTCGGTCCACTGTTGGTACGCAACAACTGCATCACCACCTAGACCGATTTCCGTGGCTCGTGCACCACGGTACATCAGCTCTACTTTTTTAATGGAGTACGACGGTTGACCAATAATCAGTGAATTCTTCACTACTTTGTAGAGATCAACAAACAACCCTGCACGGAGCATTTCATCAAGCTCGTTTTCATAAATGCCGTAACGTGCCACGAGTCGCTTGAGTGCGGTCATTTCATACGGTGCATAATGATAAACGCGCATATTCGGATAGCGCTGCCAGCGCTCCAGCGTTAGCTCGAAAAAATTAGCCAAAGCTTGTTTTTCTTCGACTTGGTTATGCGCCCAGTAGGCAATAAAGTCCATTTGCCGATGTTCGTCAACAACGGTCATCCCCCACAGAAATTCAAGACCACCTTCTGCGAGTGGATTCCCCTCAAGGTCAAAATAAATATCGCCCGGACTAAAGGGCTCGAGCATCGAAAAGAGTTGTGGCTCATTAGGCTTCGGCGAGCGCAAACGATATTGTGGGCTGCCCATTGCTTCAGTTGCAAGTTGCACTTGTGCTTGCTCACGAAGCTTTTCGAGCGTGGCGTTGGGAATTTTCACTTGCGACAAGTCATCAAGATTCGCAAGCTCATCGATCGTATGAACGCCTGCTGCGTTTAGTTTTACGATCTGACTACGGCGAATGTTGGCGACCAACGACAAATGCCGCCGCTCGGCCAAAAGTTCTTCAGCAAAGGTGCTCCAACGACCGTAATCCCTAGACTCATACGGGTCAGGCATAGCGTTTTGGTCAAAGTTTGTGGCAGCCTCAATAAACTTGTCTTTGGTTGCCATGAAATACGGCAAATATTCGGCAGTCGGATAACTATCGAACTCATGACTGCCTAGGGCAACGGTAATAGTTTCAGGCAGTTGCCCCTGAATTATTTCTAGCATTCGCGCATAAGCAATGAGTTGCAGTAGGTGCGTCACTTTTGCCGTTTTCGAAAGCTTGGTGTCCCAGACTTCGTAACTGTAATCGCCAAGGGGGCTGGGCGTATCGACACGCACCACAAAATCTGCAAAACCAGCAAACTGCTCATCCATAAGCGCCGCTTGAAAAATGACATCAGCGCCCTCTCGCATCAGCCGAACGGTCGTCTCATGCTGCTCAGTAAAACTACCCTTCGGACATAGCTCTCTTATATCGACAACATCTCGCCCATCTTCACGTAGTTTCTCAACTAGCCACACTTCGTGCTCTTCGCCGGCATCTTGCAGCATTTTCAGAAATGCATCTTCTGGATCGGGTGTAGGATAAGTCTTGCCCGTCGCGAGATAACAAAAGTCGCACCAACTCGCAAAGGGACTGTCATGGAACTGAGTTAAATCAGAGGGTGAGTAATAGGTTTGTCCGTTGAGTTGGCGCATGGTGTGTCCTTACAGTTGTCGTAATTGCTTGAGAAACTCGTTCTTAAAGCGTTTGGGATGCTTGATGGTTAAGTCGTAGAGATAAAGCTTACCTGAACAGCCGATATAAAAAATCTTATCGATCGCCCGCGGTGCTACCGAGTATTTCTCGGCAAGCTCGTAAACAAAGTGCACGGCATCTTCTTGCGAGACAGTGTCTTTGCCTAGCATGGCTGCTACACCGCTGATCACATGTGTGTCAGGCTTCACAAAACCCGTATGACCTAAATCTGCGAGGAAGCTCCCAGCAAGTGCTGGTCCGTATTGATGAATGCCGGACTCGACTTGGCGCACAAGGCGTTGCGCCGCTTGCGCATCGTTGACGCAAGCGTTCATGTCAGCCCATAAGGCCTCAGCGTTAGAATCGTAATGCTTATGTAAGTAAAGCAAAGCACTATAAATACCTGTGAGAACCTTTGCCCAATTGTCATGACCGAGAAAGTGTTTGGCGACGCCAGCTTTGACGCGTTGTCCCCCGCGCAGTTTTTTCAAGCCGTTGATCGCGATGCGATCAACGTCATCGTATTCTTGCGGATTGGCAGCGACGGCGCGTTGCCAGCATTCTGCAAAGTAATCATGGTCAATCATCTGCGCATAATCAAAGTCGCCTTCGAAAGGCGCTAATACGCGCTTTGCTACGGTTTTATGGGCCGCACCGCGACTAACGTAGCCCACCGCTTGCCGGTTCAAGTGCGTACGAACCATCACTCGAATGACTCCGCGCATCGTCTGCGTCGGCTCAAACGAAAGTTTGTCGTTAATTGACGAATAGTCACCTTGCGCTAATAGCTCGCGGATCTGCGCGCTAGAGCTGTCGAGCAACGGCATTGCATAGTTTTCTGGATCAAGATGGGATTCACAAATGAAAGCAGCGGCGTCCCGCAAATTGGGATAGGTTTGCGCGAGGCCGCTGGCAATGTGGCGTTGAAACAGTGACGCAAGTGGATACATAGGGCAAACTCCTTGAACGATTAAAGCTGAAATGTATTGATTTAAAACGCAAACATCGTATCAATCTTGCGCGACATAATAAGTCACGCTATTTGTCGGACCCGTTTGCAAATTTAGCAATGTTATTTTCATCAATATGCAAATAAAAACCTTTGTTTTTAAGGCAGTTAGTGATGAATATCAGCATTCGTCCGCGCCGTCTCCTAGCATCGTTCACGTAAAGCCTATCGCTCCAGGTTTGCCACTTGAGCGCAATTAGCAAAATATTTTGCTCTGTGCACCAATCACGTTTAACGCGATCAAGCTCTTTGCGCCGTGGGAGGTTGCCCTTGCCATGTACATCTTGATAATGATGCACACCTTGTATTTCGATAGCGAACTTACGCACATTTTCATGCTTAGGTTTTGCCAGAATATCGAGTTCAAGCGGCGTCCCCTCTTCTCGCATTGGGAAGCGATGACCATGGAGAAGTTCGTAGTTGTCGTCGAATAAATGCATTAAGTCATCGATAACAAAATACTCTGCGGACGACTGGCCGCGCCCAATGCGCTTATCGTTCTTGACGTCTTCAACGCAATTGAGAAGGTAGTCAACTACGATGGAGCTTATGAGATCGAGAAGTTTATCGCGACTCAACTGAAGTCTTTTGTTTATCCCGTTAAGAGGAACCCGCTGCATCTCCAACTGGTACTTGGGCTCAACCTTTGCTTTTTCTGGGTCTTGCTTATCATCGTAGTGCGGGTAATGGTGCGGGACGCGGAACTCGAGATTGACGTCTGAGGGGGTGATGCTGACGTTTAGCAAGAAATAGTCTTTAGAATACTTGCTGGGCTTGTTGGTCGATAATTTTGCAAAGGCAACATACCAGCAATTACCTTTCCACCCATTCTTAATCTCATCATGGCTCTCTGGATTCTCGGGCCCTTTTCGTTGAATTTTAGAAACTGTGAGTCTGTATTCGTCACCTAGGGCAAGCATTTTTTGTTGAAGTTGTTCGAGAAAATCCGCAGCCAGATTTGCGGAATCCAATATCGATTTCCCTTTAAAATATCCACTCGTGAACGTCATAAAATCAGCGAAATCATACTCACGATTTGCCAAAAGCTGCTCGAGTGATTCTGGAAAGGTGTACGTTGCCATTAGTATTCCTATTTTTCTTTGTAGAGATATCTACAAACTTTAAAACATCTAGAAACCAAATTAAAAACATATTTTATACACTTAATTACGTTCCACCACGAAATCTAAGTACTCCCCTTCAGTTAGAACCGCATCCACCTCGCCGAGCTCGGTCAGCTCGCCCTCGCGGTAGTAGCTGCAGTCCGAGAACAGAGGATGGATATCGACCAGTAAAGACGAGCCCGAAGGCTCGCAATCCTCATCAACTTCGGCTTTGGTGCGCGCAGCGGCGAGCGCCAACCATTTAGCTGTTGCTTCTTCTGAAAGCGTGATCACTAAACGTTTTGTCATTATTTCAATCCTTAATGCGCAGGTTGTCGCTGTTCCGTTTGGCTAGAAACAGTCCCAAAATGGCGCCGAAGCCCATGGCTTTGAGCATGCCGGGCTTGTCCATTTTATAGCCCCAGGCGAGCAATAGAGCGGCTTGTCCGGCGAGGTAGCTCAGAATTGGATGCCCTGGGGTGAAGAAAAAGCCGAAGCAGATCAACGACCAAATCGGGTGATAGGTAAACATGTACCAGTTAATTTGGATGATGGCCCACAGAAAGATGAACACCCATTTAAGAATTTTAAATGCGATCCACAGCATGACTGCAGCAATCGAGAATTGCTTAATTAATTCGCCAAGTTCCATTGTCGTTCTCCTCTGTCGGCATCAGACCGCCAAAACTAATCTAAAAAGCGCGCACCAGATGCGGCATGCAGCCACTCTGGACGCCTACTAGGCTTGGCATTTTGCACCGCATGCAACCAAGTCTCAGGAATAGCGGCGACGCCGTCGCGGGCACCAAGCAGCGCGCCGACAATGGCAGCATTGGTGTCCGTATCGCCGCCCTGCAGCACTGTGGTATGCACGGCTTGTTGCCATGGCGTTTCGTTAAAGAGGTGATAAAGCGCGTTGTGCAGCGCGATCCGCACCCAGCCCATGTTGGTATAGAAATCAGCAATAGTTGTGTGGCGGGCTTGAACTACGAGATCGCTAATACTGTCGAGTTGGTAATCTGCAACCAAACGCTGTGCTTTACGATGTAGATCTTCGCCAGATAAAGCTTGCTGATTTACCAACAGATGACGGATCAGCATGACAAACAGCTGATTGGCTTGCAGACACACTATGTTTGGGTGCGTTAGTTCGGCATCTTGGCGCGCCCATTCGGCAGCGGTTGCTTCATCGGTTAAATCACACATGACCGCAAGACCGCACGCACGCATCAGTGCGCCGTTGGCCTCACTGGAAGTGTTATGGTAACCACGAATAGCGCTTGATATCGTCATGCCGCAATCAATGGGGTGGCTGTCGTACCAGTCACGATAATTAGCCATGGCACTGTCTGGATCGTAGCCAACGAACTCGCCTTCGCCGGTGTGCATGGATGCCAACAACGCAATCGCCATTTCAGTGTCGTCGGTCAATTGTCCGCACTGAGCGGTCGGAAACACGGGGCTTGCAGCGAGCTCGCGAATGCCTTGCGGATAAATTTCGGCAATCGCATCCTTGGTTTTAAATTCGACCATGCTACCTAGCGCGTCGCCAACGCATTGCCCCCAGTAGCACCCTTGTCGTTTATCTTGTATGTTTAATTGCATGGCATGACCTCCTTGGTAACTTTTCATCTAAATGCCGTTAGCAATTAACGTACACAACTTGTGCGACACGTCATGTCGATCAACTCAGTTAGGATGAGAAAAAATTTACAAGGACGCCGAACATGCAACCGCGCTATTTCATCATTCAACATAGCCCTCAGGTGCCACCCGCGCACCTCGATTTCGTCGGTGGAAAAGAGACTGTGGATGGTCATCTTGTCGTGCGTGCTCTGACTTGGGTGATGCGCGTTAAAGATGCCCTGCCCTTAGAGCACGTGCAATTATGGTTTGCCGACGGCAGTGACATCTACTTGGTGGAACGTTCAGCGAGCGGCTCCCGACTGTGGCTGTGCGTTCCCGACGATAGCCAACCAATTACTGACTGGTCACGCGAAGCGATTGTCAACCACGATAGCGCCGCGCTAGATGAGTATTGCGAATGGCGCCTGAATCACGGCCGAGTGCAAAACAAGCATGGCAAGCTTGAACAGCTGCGCGAAAACCGCGACGCGGCAGCGCAATTGATTAAAGATTTAAATCTAGACGTCGATAACGATTCGATTGGCTTTTTCCGGCGCTACCGCTCGTTGGAGCAGCTGCGTCGTCACGCGTTCAAGGCACAAAGTGCAACGGATAGCGCAGCAACTGGACTTTGGCATAGCCAAACCCTTCGAGCCGATATTTGCGAAGCGCTACAACAGCGGCAAGAGATTGCGCAACTACAAAACATGCTTACCGAGCTAAAACAGCAGGCTCTAGCCGCTTTTAATACCCGTGAGCAACAACCACTTGTCGTTGAGATTCATCGTGAATGTCAGGCTACCGAAGCAAAGGTTGCTAGGTTAGAAAGCGCCGTCGAAGCGACGATCCGCCGCTATAACCTCGCTGATCTAGGGCTAGAAAATACGCTAGAGAAACTTGAGGACAGCGTAGCGCGACAAGAGCAGGAACTGGCTCATTTTGAACAGCTACAGCAGCAAGCTGAACACAACTTCGAAGCATTTCGCCGTTGGCTGCGCTTAAACAGTGCCGTGCAACGAGCGGAAGAGCTACACGAGGAACAAGCCCATGGCTAAGAAAGCATCTATTCTAGCGCGCATTGAGCGAATCAAAACACTCCTAGATGTAAAACCTATGTCTGCGCAAGAACTCGCTCAGAAGCTCAAAGAAGATTACGGTATTGACGTAAATGAGCGCACGGTGCAGCGAGACTTAATCGACTCGGTTGGCAAAAGTGGTATTCGCAAACACGGTAAACCTAAGCATCGGAGCCCGCAGTTGTGGACACACACAGCACCAACCTTAGATCCGTCAACCAAGAAAAATAAAGGTCCTGACTTTAACGAAGCTGCAGCCTTAGCAACACTTATTGCTGAGCGACACCTAGAGGGTATTCGACATCCGCAACTAATGAACAAGCTCAAACCGCTCTTTGAGTTTGCACATCAAGTGTTGGAGTACAACACGGAAAACCATAGTTTGATCGCCAACTGGAATCGATCAGTGGAGTACGCACCTTCGGACCATCAGTTGCAAGCACCCGACATTGATGCGCGGCTGTTCGAACGTTTGTTGAGTGCAGTGTTCAAACGCGAACTGATCGACGTCGATTATGTGCACCATCAGGGCGACACACCGACTGCACGACGCGGCAACGCGCTGGGGATCATCTATCGCGGACGTGTGCCTTACCTCGCCTTTCGCTATTTGAAGAAGCATCCCGACGATCGTGACTACACAGTCTTTTTACCGATTTCACGAATTCTTGCTGCGCGCGCTGTGCTCACCGATACCCAGGTCGTCGCCGAGTTTAATTTAGCCGATGAAAGCAAGCGCTTTAACATGACCATCGGGGATGATTTCGTTCTTGAGATGCAAATATTTGATTCGGTGCGGCGTGAAATTCAAGATGCGCATCTTGGTAAAAATCAGGTCATTCGCCCGATTGAAGGTCACAGCACTATTTTTTGGCTGCAAGTTGAGGTGCCATACAACCAGAATCTAGTGAATTGGCTGATTGCGCGCTCGCCTTATCTAAAAGTGCTCGGTCCAGTACCTTTCCGTCGCATGTTTTATCGAGATATTAAACGCGCTGCCGCGATTGATGACGCCGAGTTTTTAACCGTGCCACCGCCAACAGATAAGACCTTTGTGTCATTTGACGAAGAAGAAAAGAGAAATCCATCATGAAGCTATTACACACATCAGATTGGCATTTAGGCCGCATTTTTAATCAGCAATCATTGTTGGATGATCAGGCGCATGTTCTCAAACAGATCATCGACTACGCAAAAGAGCACAACGTTGATGCAGTCATTGTTGCTGGTGATATTTACGATCGGGCTTTGCCGTCCGCTGAAGCTGTTGGCCTGCTCGACCGCACACTGACTCGCCTCATCCGCGAACTTAATACTCCGGTTGTGATGATTTCGGGCAATCACGACGGTGCGCAGCGTCTTGGCTTTGGTTCAGAATTACTCAAGCATTCCGGCTTGCATCTTTTCACTTCATTCAGCCAACTACTGCAACCAGTGCAACTGCAAGCTAGCTTCGGCCAGGTAAACATCTGGGGGATACCCTATTGCGACCCAGAAAACGTCAACGACTACTTTAAGGTCAAAACCACCGACCACCAAACTGCACAAGAGCATGTCACCGGAGTGCTCAAAGCGCATATTGCAGAAAACTTCGATACCAGTGCAGCGCACGTGGTCGTGAGCCATAGCTTTATTGCTGGCGCCAATACCAGCGAGTCAGAACGCCCGCTTAGCATTGGCGGTGCCGAGTGTGTCGATGCGAACTTATTTAAAGACTTTGATTACACCGCCTTAGGGCATTTGCACCAAGCGCAATTCCGCGGCTATGACCATGTCCGGTACAGTGGCTCACCGCTCAAATACAGCTTCTCGGAAGTCAAACAAAAGAAATCGGTCACCTTGGTTACCATCGCCGACGATAAATCGGTCACAACTGAATTGCTGCCGCTGCGCGCCATTCGAGACGTGCGTGTGCTCGAAGGCAAGTTCGATGAACTGTTGGCGCGCGGCAAAGACGATCCAGCAGCGAATGATTATCTGCAGATCAAACTCACCGACAAAGAAGCGATTCTGGATCCGCTGTCTCGGTTACGCGTGGTTTACCCTAACATTTTGGACCTGACCAAAGTCGCTTTGGAGCGCGATGCCTCAGCGCCTCGACGCACCCGAGAACAACTCGGACGACAACCGATTGAAGTCATCAACGACTTCTATAAAGAAATGACGCAAGACAATTTGTCGGAGGAGCAAACCCAGCTGCTCAGCGAAATTTTGAACGAGCTCAACAAAGCCACCGACGACGCATAAGGAACTGCAAATGAAACCGCTCTATCTAGCCATTACGGCATTCGGCCCTTTCGCAACCACCGAAACGGTGAACTTTGATGACCTCGGCGAGCATCCACTCTTTTTGATCAACGGACCAACTGGAGCCGGTAAAACGACTCTGCTCGATGCCATGAACTTTGCTTTGTATGGCAGTTCTACTGGCGATCGCAGCGGTGCATCAATGCGCTGTCATCACGCGAGTAGCACCCTTGAAACTGAGGTGACGTTTATTTTCGCGCTGGGTGATGCCGTTTACCGCGTCGACCGTAAACCTGCACAAACAACTGCAGCCAAACGAGGTGGTGGTGAGACCTCGCGCAAGCCCACAGCGCTGCTCTATAAAATCGTCACTCAAACTGGCGAGCCCGATGAATGGGAAACCGAACTTCTAGAAAACTCATTGACTGACGTAACCAAGCGCGTGAATGAACTTATTGGTCTAAATGATGCGCAGTTCCGCCAGGTGGTCGTATTGCCACAAGGGCGTTTTCGAGAATTACTGACCGCCAAATCCGAAGAGCGTGAATCCATTCTCGCAAGTCTCTTTAATACCGCAGAATTTCGCCGTATTGAAGATGCCGTGCGCGAACGGGCGCAGCAGGTCAACAGTCAGTACCAGGAGCTCAAAAATCAACTCAAAGCCCAATTAGAAAATGCTGGATTCCAATCGGTTGCGTTGGCAAAAGAAAAGCTAGCAGCAGACGAGGAGCCCATTGCGCAAACGAAACAAGAGCTTGAGGCATTAAGAACCCAGTTAGAACAAGCACAAAAAACACTCACTCAAGCGGAGGAGTTGAGCAAGCGCTTTCACAGCCTCGCGCAGAGTGAACGGAAACTTGAAGGGCTAAATGAACAAGCCGAAGTTATCGCTGCCGCCGAGAAGCAACTGAGTGAGCATGATGCCGCTAAGCGTATTCAGCCAGAATGGCTCGACTTCCGTCAGTCCCGCGAAGCGTTAAGCGCCCGCGAGCAAGCGTTACACCAAGCGCAACAGCAGCTTGAGCAAGCGTTGCAGGCACAGCAACAAGCAGTTGTAGCGTTAGCCAAGCACGAACAGACACCAGCGCAAATCGATAAGTTAAAAATTGACGTGACCCGTTTTGCCAAACAGCTCGAAGACTTACAAACGGTTAGTGCCACGCAGCAGCAGCTCAAACTCAAAACGCAAGAACGTGACACGGCGCAAGGGAAAATGGCCGCCATCGCAGTGGCGTTAGAACAGACCACCGATGCCATTACCGGCACCAAAGAAGAGCTGAACAAGTTAAATCTGGCTGTACAGCAACACCAAAATACCGAAGCGAAACGTGAGCAATTGCAATCACAACTGAAGCAAGTGCAGCAGCGCGATAGCTTACAGCAACGTATCAAGTCGGAAGAAGCAGCGCTCGTTGAAGCTAAAACACCATTAGCTGCTGCGGAGCAAGCCATGAAGGATGCACAAGCGGCAAATCAACGACTGCGTTTGCGCTGGCACCAAGAGCAGGCCATTGCACTGGCAAACGAGCTGAGTCCAGGCGAGCCCTGCCCAGTTTGTGGCAGTACCGAGCACCCAGCTCCGGCCCATGCGACACATGACACTGAGCTTGTGAGCCAAGAGCAACTCGATGCCGCCGACGCAAAACTGTCCAACGTGACTGCCGAACTCGAAAAGTTACGGCTCAAAATTAACGCTGCAGAGACCACCCTTGCAAGTTCACAGCAACAACTTAAAGCGCAGTTGCAGGAGTTAGGTGACTTAGCGGAACGTTCTGCCGATACTGTGCAACAGCGTCTCGATGAGCTTGCGACACTCGAAAAGCAGCAAGCACAGCAGAAACAAACATTGACCGAGATGACGTCTCGCTTAGAGCAACTGCATGAAAAAGCGCAGAAGCACCAGGGGCAGGCCACTGAGTTAGGTACCCAGTTACATAACGTTGAATCCGATATTAAGGCACTTGAATCGCGTCTTGATACCCTTGACCCAGATAAAACATTGCGTGCACTCTCTGCTGAGTCGATCGAGAGCCAACGTAACGCGACCGAGCAGCAAATAGAACAATTGCAAACCCAACAAAAGTTGGCAACGGAACAAAAAGCAGCAGCAGATAACCAAGTCGCCGCGGCAAAAAAAGCGCATGAAACGAGTATTAGCGAAGAAGAAACTGCTCGTGCTCGCTTGCAAGCTGCAGAAAAATCGTGGCTAGCTAAGCTCGCTGAATCGAAGTTTATCGACGCTGATGCATTTACCAAAGCGCTGCTTGAGAATGACGTGGAATCGCAGCTCAAGCAACAAGTGGAAGAACACAAACAGCAATTGCTTCAGGTAAAAACATTAATCGCCCAAGACAAGGAAGCTATCGCCGACCAAGAAAAACCAGACTTGAGTGTTTTGCAAGCAAAGGTCAACGAACTGAAACAAAACGGCGCCAGTATTGAGCATATCCTGCAGAGCATGCTTACCAAACAAGAGCAGTTGCGTAGCATGATTACGGAGTATGAAAAGCGCGTTGCAGAATCGACACAGTTGGAACAAAAATACCGTGTGATTGGCATGTTGGCGCGCACGCTCAGCGGTGACAATCAGTTGCGCATGAGCCTGCACCGCTTCGTGCTCGCGATTCTACTTGACGACGTGTTACACGAAGCCTCAGTGCGGTTAGAGCAGATGACCAACAATCGCTACCGCCTAGTGCGCCGCGAAACCGTGGGCGACCGCCGGCAACACGGCGGACTCGAGCTCATGGTCGACGACACCTACACGGGGCAAGAGCGCGAAGTGAACACCTTGTCAGGCGGTGAGAGCTTTATGGCTGCACTCGCCCTCGCCCTGGGCTTGTCCGACGTGGTGCAAAGCTACTCCGGTGGCATTCGTATCGACACCCTCTTCATTGACGAGGGCTTCGGCAGCCTCGACAGCGAAGCACTCGATCTTGCCATCAACGTGCTCGCCAACCTGCGTGCTAGCGGCCGCACGATTGGTATTATTTCGCACGTGAACGAACTGAAACTGCGGATCTCGAAGCGTATTGATGTGCTACGTGGCGTTGGTGGGAGTACGTTGCGGGTTGGGTGAGTTCAGTTTCATATTTTCTAGTTTATTGATAACAGAAAGGCCCTGTTCAATGGGCCTTTACCCACATTTGAAAATTTAGTCTTCATACAACGCGTCAATCAATTTACTCATTTCTGCAAGTCCTGCAGCGGTTACTGGGAACGCGTATTCTGGACCGTTTTTACGTCCAACCTTGGGTAAACGAATGAGTACGAACTTGCTATCGTCAGGATTCACAACAAACGCAAAATCGCGGGTCGTGCCGTCGTTGACCGTAAACTTAAGGCTTGATCGATTTGACTGCGCTTGGATACCATTCGCGTATAGAAACGGCTTAGTATATTGACCAGCATAATTTACTTTTTTGATGTCAACCCCGAGATTGCCATCAAGCACTCGAAGCGCGTCGTCAAAAGCATTTGTTACAAAACGGTCGACATTTGTTCGTGCTTGATGGCGTCCATTTTGTTGTACTTTGAATTGACGCTCTGCACCATTAGGATTGTAAGCGCAACTTGTGTAAGTTAACTCCAGATTACCTGTTAGGTTCATGTTTTATCTCACTTATTAACTCTGACCTTGAGGCTTGACGTACACGGCGACTGATTTGCCGTGTGCACCAAACATACCAAACTTATGCAACATGATGTGTCTTGTTGGTTGATTGCGACAGAAAAAAGCAAAAGTATCTGACTCCCACCGGTGAATGCGTAACTAGATTGAGCCGTTTGTATTAAAACTACTGCACACAACCGTTACTTTTTTGTATAGTAGAACGAGTTTCATCACCAAAAATAGACAAGATTATGACTGACCTCCAAACCATCGTGTCAAACGGTGATATCGTCGCCTTAAAAAGCATTTTGACAACCAAAAGTGAAGACTTCGATGACGATGATATTGCTGAAGAGCTACCCGAGCTTTTCGTTGACGCTATTAATCGAGGCTTTGAAGAAGCCGCAAAGTTAATCGCTAAAGACAAGCGGTTTAATCCAAATGATAGCGACGGTGCGCCGTTGGCAGAGGCAATTAGAAAGGGTTATTTAGAGCTCGCCTCACAGCTTTTGAAGCGAGGTGCTAACCCAAACCAATATCCTGAATCTGACGCTGCACCACTGTTCACAGCGCTTAAAAATGAATATTTCGACCTAGCCGAAGAACTGCTGCAAAACAATGCAGAAATTAATGTCCGTAATGAGCAAGGGTGGACACCTCTAATTTGGGCCGCCATAAAAGGATACAAAAGTATTGTTGAGTTCCTCATTAAACATGGAGCGAACGTCAATATTTGCAACGATGACGGATGGAATGCCGTAACGGGTGCGTATTTTAAGCAACGAACCGACGTCGTTAAACTCTTGCTTGAAAATGGTGCGCGCTTTGGTGCAACATTTGCGGAAGCAGCATTAATCTCAAGCTATGACCATGGTTACCTCGATACGGCCATGCACCTCATAAATGATAACGTCAATCCTAACATCGCTAATAAAGCCGGTGAGCACCTCATTATTCTTGTAATCAAACGTGGCGACCAAGAAATTGCGAACGCGTTGCTGAAAAACGGTGCTGATGCAAACGCTCGCTCGACAGATAATGAAACAGCATTAAACTTGGCACTTTCATTAGGTCATTATTCGATTGCGGCATCTCTTATCGAAAATGGCGCAGCAGTAAATATTTCGAACGAAAAGGGCTGGTCGCCGCTTCTTTATTCGGCTTTTATTGGCAACAAAGAGCTTTGCGAGCTTTTACTAAAGCATGGCTCGGCTATTAATAGCAAAACACCTAACGGCGCTACACCTTTGATTATTGCGGCTCAGGAAGGCTTTACTGACATCGTGACCTTGTTACTCAAAAACGGTGCCGACACGCGACTTCGAACGGGTAAGGAAGGCGATGCTATGAGTTACGCTGTAAAAAATAACCATGCATCCGTGATCGAATTATTACAAAGTCACGAGCGTATCAATTCATGATTCATGAACATGAAGTTTTCGATGCTGTGCGGCGTGGCTATACGGAATTCGAAAATGCCTCGAGTACCGATATCATCGATTACTTCGAATCCCTAGATGATGAGTCTTTGATAGGACATGTCAGTAATATAAAGGGGATCCTTTTTGAGCAGGAGTATGTTGACAACTTAGAATCCCAAGGAATAACAGCAGAGCTATTTGGCGCAACAAATCATCCAGGTACAGATGTTCAAATGCTCGGCGATAACGGAGATATTGTAGAACTTCAACTTAAAGCTACGGATAGTGTTAGCTATATTAATGATGCCATCGCCGATGACCCAGAAACCGCATTTGTTGTCACTTCCGAAGTGGCATCTCAATTTGATCCAAATCTAATAATCGATTCAGGAATTGAAAACGCTGCTCTCGAAAGTGCAGTTTCTGAAACATTAATGGATGAGGCTGTTAATCCGGTTAGTCCTTTATCAGTTATCGGCTGGGTTCTCGGAATATTTTAAGGGGGTATCCAATGCATTTATCAATACTTTTAATCACATCCACCCTCCTCGCTGCAACAGCGCCTGCAGCGACACAAAATGCGGCAAACACTGAAGTACAGGTGAAGAAAAGTCGATCGGGTTACTGTCACTACACCTCGAGCGAATATTTTGCAAAAACCTATCGGTTTGAAGCTTTTCCAACACTCGCCGCCTGTATGAACTCAGGCGGTAAGATACCTCCAGGTCCGACAGAAGACTATGGTAAGGATACTAAGGTTAAGTTCAGCTCGAGTATGATTTGTCACAACGAAAGCAGTGAATGGTTTCAGCAGACTAAGAACTACGTGAAGATGAATTCAATTAAAGAATGCCTTGCACAAGGTGGACGGTTGCCATTAGGACACAAGGGCAACCAAGAGCAACATAAGGATTAGTCACCATGATATCTAACGGACTAGCCAGGTTTTATTCTAAAGGACTGGAGCAACTGCGCAAGATGACTGGCGTTGCTAATGCGCACTTTCGTGATAGCCAATGGGAAGCTATCGAAGGTTTAGTGCTCAAACGAAAACGCGAGCTTGTCGTTCAAAAAACCGGCTGGGGGAAAAGCGCAGTCTACTTTATCGCCACTAAGCTATTACAAGAAGAAAAAAGAGGTACCACACTCATTATATCCCCTTTGATTTCATTGATGCGCAATCAAATTCAATCGGCGGAAAAACTCGACCTCTATGTCGTTACATACAACTCCTCTCTAGAGAAAGAGGAGAAGCAAAACAATGAGAGACTGATAACCTCCGGAATCGCCGATGCTGTTTTGATTGCACCAGAACAACTTGGGCAGAGCTATTTTGCTGCAAATATTTTACCTAAGATCAGTAACAAAATTAATTTACTGGTTGTAGATGAAGCTCATTGTATTTCGGTTTGGGGACATGACTTCCGCCCTGATTATCAACGAATTGTACGTATTGTGAAAAACCTCCCGAGCAACATTCCTGTGTTAGCAACAACTGCTACAGCCAATGATCTTGTAATTGACGATATCAAAGCTCAATTAGGACAGGACATAGAGGTGAAGCGAGGTGATTTAACACGCAAATCATTAGAGCTCCATACACTTCAATTACGAAGCAAAGAAGAGCGTCTGGCGTGGTTGGCCAACTACCTACCAACAACTTCAGGCACAGGGATTATTTATACGAAGACCACTAGGGATAGTGAAGTTGTTGCTCAGTATCTTATCAAAAAGGGTATTAAAGCTGCCTGGTACCACAGCAACCTCAAAGAACAGCAAAACTCGCGAGAAGAGCTAGAGAACCAGCTGTTAAACAACGACATCAAGGTATTAGTCGCAACTTCTGCATTAGGTATGGGATTCGATAAACCCGACATTAGCTTTGTCATCCATTATCAAGCACCAGGCAGTATCGTTGAGTATTATCAGCAAGTGGGGCGTGCCGGGCGTGCCATTGACCATGCCACAGGTATTTTGATGGTTGGCAAGGAAGACCAACGGATTCAAGAGTTTTTCAATCACAGCGCCATCCCTAAAGAAACTGACGTCAATGAGTTGTTGCGGGTGCTCGATGAGTATGACGGGCTAAGACTCTCAGAAATTGAGCCCTACGTGAACTTTTCAGTGAATAAGATCAGACAGATAATTAAATACCTTAGCTGTGAAGAGCTACCTCCTATAATTAATATTGAGAACTCATACGTGAGAACTCAATATGACTATACGTATCCGACAGAAAAAGTCGCAAGGCTTATTAAACTGAAAGAAGCAGAATGGCATAAGCTGCTTGAATATTACGCCTATGACGGTTGCTTAATGCAATACTTGGCAAAAGAGTTAGACGACCCGCATGCCCAACCATGCGGTCACTGCCAAAGTTGTGATCCAACACTCAGACTTGATACCACCGTCTCACAAGATGATCTAGATGACGCCACTAGTTATCTAAAAACACGCTATATCCCAATTGAACCACGAAAAACCTTTGCTAGCTCAGGAGCTAACGCTTTAGCAATCTACGAGAATTACGGGTTCAAAACTTATTCAAATAGCGCTTATAGAGTCGAACCTGGATTAGCACTTTCATCATGGAAAGATGGCGCCTTAGGCGACCTCGTTGCAGCAGGCAAGCAAGCTAACCATTTCAGTGATGAACTCATCGCTCCAATGGTCGCGATGATAAACTCAATGACTTACGATAAGCGCCCTACCTGGCTTACTTATGTGCCATCTCCACGCCACCCTAATCTCGTTAAAGACTTTGCCCATCGGTTAGCCAAAGCTCTTGGCGTCGAATGTAAAGATACAGTTCTCGTAAATGAGGTGCGCGAACCACAGAAAACAATGGAAAATGACTTTCATAGGTGCAAGAATTTAGACGGTGCATTCACGATCGATGAATCGCAAGGTTATGCCAATCCTGTGTGGCTTATTGACGATGCAGTCGATTCTCGTTGGACTTTGACCATTGTCGGCGCGCTCCTACGCCGTGAAGGCGCCACCAAAGTCTACCCGATGGCACTTACAAGTACCGCGAATTCAACCAAGGCTGACCTGTGATCTCTGCAAATACACAAGTAAAACTACTGTTAACTTGCCGCTTTGGCGGTCGCAACGAAAATGATGCGAAGCCCTTTAGCGTGAACGAATACGCTTACTTTGCCGTCTGGTTATGGCAGCAGAAGTTAAAGCCTGGTGACTTACTGGATAGAAACTCGATTGAACAAGCACTCGATAAATGGAACGAGCCAGCAACTCATGAACGTGCACAACAAGCAATTAAGCTACACGGCCTTAAAAAAACTATAGAGAACATCAGTGCTGAACGTATTGAACAATTGCTCGCACGCGGTTTATCACTATCACTTGCACTCGAAAAGTGGAATGCTGCGGGTGTCTGGATCCTCGATCGCGAAGCGCCAGAATACCCACCGCAATTTAAAAAGCATTTGAAACACCAAAGTCCAGCAGTTCTATTTGGCGTTGGTAATAAGGAGCTCCTTCACATTAAAGGAGTTGGTTTTGTCGGCTCACGTAGCGTTGAACCCGAAGATACCAAAGCAACAGAAAACTACGTCACACAAATTACCCAATTGGGCTATCAGGTGATTTCTGGGGGCGCTCAAGGCGTTGATGAAACCGCGATGTTAGCTGCATTAACGAGCGAAAACACTGCAGTCGGCATACTCTCGGGCGACCTGCTAAAGTTTAGTACCAGCGGTAAATGGCGCTCGCACATTCGCGATGGAAACCTTGCATTATTGAGCATCAGTGAACCCGAAGCGCGATTTACCCCCGTAGCAGCCATGAACCGCAATAAGTTCATATACATGCTATCTGAAGCATGCGTTGTCGTGCGCTCTGACGAAAGAGGCGGGACGTGGTCAGGTGCGACTGAGGATCTAAAAAAGGGCTGGGCCCCCCTACTCGTTTCAGCGCATAAAACGCCAAACTACGCTGGCAACAGTCAATTAATTGAGGGGATCAAAGGACAGGCTTTACGGGCGCACGAAGTGAATTTTGATAACCTGCACGACGTACTTGCAAAGGATTCGAAATCGGTGCCGCTACAAGCCTCAACAGAACACGAGGCCGAGGAAGAGCCGTCAGCCCTGTCTGGAGATAAACAGTTAGGGCTTGGGTTTGATGACGGGTGATGGGGAAACTTGAAAAGCTAAGCGTAAACTTACTCTTCTTCAGGCGCATCAACCTTAGAGCCCTGGAACTGAGTTATCGGCAGCATAACGCGAGGTAAACGTAAACGGTCACAGTGATTAGTCAAAAACTCGCGCCAATAGGGCCAAACGTGGATGCCACAGTTCTTAATGGCAAATTCTCGCAACCCTTCTTCGCTGACCTCTTGCTTCAGTGAGTAACAACCGACGATTACACATTCGATTCGTGCTATGACGTGCTGGGCCTGTTCACTCCCTTCTATCTTGTTTTGCCGGGACACCCAACGTACCCCAGCTTCAAACGAAAAACACACGACTTTTTCATTTTTTACGTCTTTCAATTCAAACTCTTTAACGCCAAACTTGTGTTCGATATCGAACTCTCGTTCATCAAAATTGAAGGTGCGATCGGTTACGACAGCATCAATTTTATCGAAGTAAACGTCGTTTATTCTCAGATTAGCAATTGCGTTCTGGAGCTCTGTACTTAACATTCTTTGCAATCCTCCCAGCCAACAACCCCAAATTGCTTATCGCCTGCATATTCAATCTGAGTTTCCGCCACTTGCATGAAATTCTCATCTACGTTGTTTTCATTTGCGGCGTCTTTCGCCAATGAATGCCAAATAGCTGGACGAATAACATTCGATGATACAGTGAGCCCAACTTTGCTACGGAGCTCTTGATACACGTCAGGAAAGCGATCAGCTAGGCGCATTAATTTATCCATCGCCTCTGATTGCGTCACGTCATCACTCTCATATTTTGAGAATGCAACCGCACCGCCACCAAAAACTTTAGCAGCCTCTTTTTGTTTCAAACTCAAACGCTCGCGCAGAGCCTTTACCTCAGCGCCTGTTAGTAAACCATCAACTTCCTTCTTAAACGCCACCATGCGACGTTTATTATCGCGTGTTTGCTGCGGCAAGGTCATCTCTACGCCACACGTATCGCACTCACAATAATCGGTGCTAAGTTCTCTCGTTACTGATTTATAGGTGACTGTGTTCACCCCTTGCTTTTCTTCTAAGGTTCCTTCCCCACACAAGTCACACATCACTGGATGTTTACTCATGTTTCCTCTCCTATGTTGACGGATGGCACGACACCATCAGCAAAAGTTTGCCGTTCTGATTGATGGCAAACTTCAAATACATTTCGCAGTCCATTTCTTTGCCTACTGCCTCAACCCAAAATTTGTCTATAACGACATAGTCGTCACAGGCGACAATAGCTTTCGCGCTAACGCGGCACCAAACCGATTTTCGGTAGCGGCCTCCACGCACTGCGTTTCTAATCAGCCCAGCAAGATCTTCATTATCGAGCTCAAGAGCCTGTATATCGTTCCTACATTTTTTAGTCTGCGGTCTTATGACATCGCTATCGCCGAGCAAAGCAATGATCTCATCGGCAGAATAGAGAGGCTCAGTTCTGATCAACCGCTCTCCCTCATTCCAATTCGTTGGAGGATCATCCTGAAATCGGCTGAGAATCTTATCATTTACCATTATGGTAAGTCCATTATTTAATGCAAGTTCAATTTGCTAGGTAAAGTCATATATTTCATAACGACAAAAACCAATCCGGTTTCAGCGTAACTTTCTCAACCAGCTCAGTTTTGACACCAAGCTCCAATTCTTTCAGCTTATCTGCTAGTTGCTCACCGTCGATGAGGTCAATCGGCGGCACACCATCGCGATTGGCTTCTTCGATTGCGCCTTTGGTAAAAGTGCCTGTGGTTATGAATAAGCCACGGTCAGAGCGGCCAACGGTGGCGCCACGAAAATCACGTATTTCACCTGCTCCGACTGAGCCGCGATATTTTTTACATTGGAAAGCGATGTGGAAGCTCATTAAACCGTTAATGCGCGCAATGCCACGTCCGTCGATACCACCGTCACCAGTTCGGCCGGTTACCTCCACATGAATGAAACCTGATTCCCGTAAAATGCGTTGCGTTAAACGCTCAAACGCATCAGGTGTCATTTCGTCAATCAGAATTCGGTGAAGTTGCTCACGCCAAGGCTGTGCCTCCTCAGGCACGTCAGAATCGGTTGAATCTACATCCTCAGACGACGAGTCCAGATTACCTTTACGAGTTACATATCCGTCCATTTCGCGAACGTAGCGAACGATTTCGGTAGGGTCCACTTCTGGGTTTTCACGACCTTTCTCAGTGAGCGCCCATACGCCACGTCGAGAATTCTCTAAGAACCCCGCTTTCTTAAGATAAGTTCTGGCCCAGGCTAGACGATAGGCTATTTTCGACTGGCTTGAATTTTCCGGATTCTGCAGGACCGAAGTTACTTCCTCTGGATACCCCTCTTGCTCGATCACTTCTTCGTACATTTCGTCAACAGAAGCTGAGCCGCCGAGCTGATGGAGAGCTTTGAGAAGAGGATTCATTAGCCGATCGTAGGTTGGAACCTGCATACGTTCACCCCTCCAGCCATTGATCTGTGAATAATGCTCGCACAGGCTCAAGTTTCTCTGGCAAACGATTACAACATGTTAAGCCAAGATAGGTTGCGGCGCGCGTTGCTCCAACGTACAAATATCTGTCGAAAAGATCTGGATTACGCTCTGCTAAGTCATCGACATCCATAAAGAAAACCGCCTCAAACTCTAGACCTTTGATATGCTGTACATCAAAGACACGCACATCTGTTCCTTCCCCTAGTGATTGGCCTTGGTGGCAGGCTACCGCTTTTAGATTGTACTCTTCCAACCGTTCTGTAAGCTCTCTAGCGGTCTTCTCAACCAGATTTTCATCATTGACTAATACAGCTGTAGTAGGCATCTTCTTTACTTGCCTCTCCACTTCCACAACGCGTTCTGCAACCCAGTTTAATCGTTCGGTTAAAGACGATGTCTCAATTAAGGCCGGCTCGACACCCTCATGAACACTATCTCCTGGCAGCTCCCCAGCCGTTTTTGTATCTCCGTGTTGGCTCTTCAGTAGCGCTTTGGCGAAACCATTAAGCTTTCTACTCTGACGATAAACTACGTTGATCGTACGCTCACCTATACCTGTTGCTGCCCAATCTAGCTGTTTTTTGCTTCTAATTCCTTCCGATGTGATTCTCTGATTGAAATCACCGCACGCAAAAAATGACTTAGTTTCCAAGCTTGTTAAATTGTACATGCAACTTAATTGAAGGCTTGAAAAGTCTGTGGCTTCATCCACCATTACTTGGTTTCTGAAGTTACTTTTGATGTCTCGTAAGAAACTAAAACGGCTACTATCAAGTTCTCTGACTACGAATGACTCGCTCAACAAAGCTCTCGCATTTCGAAGCAGTAATAGGACAATCGCATCAAGCTCCGTTGATGTAATTTTTTGATGGTCTACTTTATCTGCAAAATAAAATGAGTTGTTCTTCAAAAGAGCTTTTCTGAAGTCTCTATAACTTTGGGCAACATTCGTCACAAACATTTTTTTGCTGTTAGTGAACCGACGAATACTATTTTGAACAAGCATCAAGCGGCCGATAGTGCGACGGGACTCCTCCGAAGGCACCTGATCGCCTAAGAAGTCAATTATCATCTTCGCGCGAGACTTTGCGCCCAACTTTTTCCCTTGTGCCGCCACTCGAGATAGTGACTTGATAGCCTTCATGTATTCATTCACGACAGTTCTCCGAGTCAACGTAACATCATTGTCTGCCGGTTCGTCGTCATCGTTATCGAAGGTATCGTCATCACTTTCTACCTCGGGTTCAATGCTTAAAAGGAACTCCTTTAAATCATCGAAAACTGCTTGATTTCTGTTAAAGGTTAAGTTCACTTCCTTTTTTAATAAAGAGTCTGTTTCTTCTTTAACTGCGGCCAAACGCAACAACAATTCTGATTCGAGAGCCGCTAAGTCACGATAAATAGCGAGTAGCGATTTGGCTTCGATATTGTCGAGTTTTGACTTAAGCTTTTCAAATAGCTCCATTCCGAATTCATTTGAAACTTTAGATAATTGCTCCAATCCAGCATTCAGCTGTTGTCTTATTCTATTCGCATGAAAATCTCGAAAGGCTTCGAACCATTGCTCGGGCTTCTGCACAACATTCGGCGTTAGACTCTCAAAACTTGAACTTGGCTTGAAGGTACCTCCGTTCGCGCTGCGGAGAATTCCAAATTGATTGCGAGCAAGGTCATCTCTATATTTTGTCCAGGTTCTAACTTTGTCATCAGAAGCAGGAACGCCCTCTCGACTGAATGCTTCTTTAAGGTAATGTTTAAGCAAATCCGAAGGCGTAAACATGATCCAGCTCTGTTCATGTGCGACTTCTCCGTGCGAACGCTGCACTAGAGACTCTTCCTGAGGCGTCAGCGCATCAGGGTTTAACTTTTGGCTAAGGCGTTTAATAAGAGTGGTCGTTTTTCCCGTTCCCGGTGGACCAAGTAAAATAAGTTGATTATTCAGTGGTAGGCGATGGATTTCATCTTGAAACCGATCGAGCAAAGGTTTATCACGCAGTTCCATTGACGTCAAAACTTGATGTTTGACACCTTTAATAACAACGTTATCGCTATCCGACGCAGATAACCATGCATCTAGGCTACTGTCACTTGGAAGCAAAGCCCGAAGTGATTCTATCGTATAAACGTCATCATTATCATTCCGGTACTGCGTATCGACAGAATCCCAGTCATCATCAAACCTCGGCTGAAAACTATCAATTTCCTTGATGTAATGAGTAATCCCTCTAACTTTAAACTCCTCACCCGGACTCAACGCTGCTAATCGCCCAACATCAGACTGATAACTCGCGAACTTTGTCCCAGAAGGGAGCGTAATAGTCGATCTACGGCCTATATAAAATGTGTATTCATTTCCGTTCTGATCTTCGGTGACTACTCGCGCAATAGCTGGCTCTCGAAGAAGACGCTCATATGCTTCTCGGCTATCCCTTTTGATAACCCGAAGATTCTTATGAGCTTCAGCCCCTGTAAATGAATTGCTGTTCGCAAATACATCTGTTGTGTTACCGCTATTCTCCTTGAGCTTTTCCCGCACGGTCGAAGCGATCTCTCTAAAAGTAGCTAACGACTCATTTGCAAGTTGTTCAAAATCTTTGTTTTCCATATGTCCTTCCTTGAGCTCAATTGAAACCGTCAAGACTCAGCATGCTTTTATTAATCCACCCAACTACTCCACCAGCGCCTTCAAAAGTGCATCGCGAGCATCCTGATAAAACTGAATATCAACCTTCGTCGCCATATCATCCGAAAGGTCATAAAGCTGTCTGCGAGCCGTCACAGGCATCAATAATGCGGTGGCACCTTTTTCAACGGCAAGCTCGGCAATGTTTACTGCGTTATGAATAGGTTCAATGGAGCCGCCGAGGTTAATTTCACCAACGACGATTAAGCCACCTTTCACAGGTTTTTTAAGTAAAGCGCTGCTCATTGCAATGAGTACCGGGACACCAAGTTTGGCGCCTTTTTTGGCTGCATCAAATGCTCTTAACTGAATCGAGTATTCATGTGAACGCGGGTCGCGATCACCAACTAATGACATACCGCGGGCATAAAGGTTTTGCTCGGCATAGCGCACCGATTCTTTAAACGGCGCAGGCACGGGATTATTCAGTATCTTCACTGCGGAACCTGGGCCAGCATTGACTTCAATTCGATACAGCCCCGCGTTGTCACCGGTGTCATGACCGCCTTCACTTATGGTCCATATTTGGCCTGGCTCTAACGGGTCATCGCCGATTTCATTGTCAGAGCGCAACTCTGGCGTGGCGACAAACTTTTCAACCCCATCATCGCCAATGAAGTAACTGAAGTGTGTGTTCCTGAATTCTGCCGCCCCAATACGTTTTTGTTGCTCTTTCACTCGCCGACGTACTTCGAGCGCCAAACGAACCGCCCACTCCAGATCTTCATCGCTTACCGGCATGTTTGGGTCTGGATAGATAAGCTTGAGCAAACCAGAGGCGGTTTTATTCACTGCGTTGGTATCACGACCACTGAGCGCACCGCCTAAGTGAACGCGGCTTTGTAATACGTTTACTCGGCTTTGAAAACGCATTCGGCTTAAGCATTCAGAGAAGAAGTCACTGACCAAGCCGAAATGGTCGGTGACTAAATCACCGCTCATCTTAGGAATATCCCAGCCCGGCAAATAGGCATGGATCCGATCCATCCATGCGGTATCGTCGCGCATCTCTTGCGGTAAAGGTCCAAACAAATGGCCTACCCGTTGTTGGTGCTCAACATCTACATCGAAGTTACCGACAAACACCATGGAACCGTCGGCACGAATACTTTCTTTGCCGCGCGAGAACTCGCCGGATTCCATGTACCCTTTCATGATGTTAATGCCTTCTTTGGAATCAAACGAAATACCGCTGATTTCATCGAAGCACACCACATCGTACTGGCACACCAAACCGCGAGCGCCGGTAGCATTGTTTACAAACATTTTGGCAATGGTTGCTTTACCACCGGAGATTAAGTGCGCATAGGGCGATACTTGCTGGAACAAATGGCTCTTACCCGTTCCACGTGGGCCGAGCTCAACTAAGTTGTAGTTGCGTTCAACGAAGGGCACCATGCGCAGGAAAATCGCATCTTTCGTTCGAGCCTCTAATTTCGTTGGCTCTAAACCAATGCCGCGCAAAATGAAGTCTTTCCATTCCTCGGTAGTAAAGTTGGCTCGTGCTGCGCCGAGCGTATCTAATACATCGCGCTTTGAAAGCTGAATCGGCCGCAGCTCACGAATCCCAAAGGCATTGCCTTTTTCTTCGGCAATCAAAGTGTCATATTCAAGCGTGATTTCGGCATAAAAGCCCCCCGTCAGAAGGCGCTCATTGTCATCAACAATCGAGTCACTGATTCGAACTTTATTCAGTTGAATACTTGGTAATGACGCTAAGTAGCCATTATCTTTTTGGCTAAAACGCGCACTTACCAAATCAATCAGCTTAACGGTCCCGTTTTTGTATGCTTTTGCTTTAAACAGCTCTTCTTCTCCAGCGCGCACGGTGCGAGATTCAAGCTGCTTTTGCACAATAGTTAACCCTTCGTTAATTTCATCGGGATCAATACTCGCGCAGTATCGTCCAAGCATAAATTCAACCACATAGGTGGGTACCGGGAATTGCCGTGCGAAGGTGCGCACCAGGTCTTTGCGCACAAGATAGCCCTCAAGCGCTTGCGCGGCTTTTAAATCCAATGCATCCAATTCCATTAGTCCTCACCTCCAACAATAGTGGGCTGCTTGGCAATGACGTTGCCAGTCTCATCGAGCAACACAACAACAGCGGATGTTTGCTCAAATTCATCATCAACCATTAAGGTACATTTGCCGTCTTTCAGCGGCTTACGTGGGCTTATTTCACTTTCAGCGTTACCCGGTTGGGTGCGGAGCACAGCGACCACGCCATCACCTTCCACATCGCAGCTTAATTTTCCAACCAAGCCAACCCAACGAATCTCGTTAATGGTGGCATTCACACTTGGTTTCGCTGTTGCCGGCTGGTTGTTGATCAGATCGATTACCGGCGTAAAGCATTCTTGCAAGCTCAGCCCGCCGTGGTCGTAGTGTTTGCCAGCAGTAAAGTTACGAATGCCCGGCGCCATGGCCACGGTGACGTCTTTGTTCCAGTACCAACCCACTTTTAAATGATCGGTCTGAACGTTATCTTTCACAAGTGCACAGCGTCCCCACCGGGTTTCAGTCAGGTATTTAGCAATATCTACTTTCGCCATCGTGCTGGGCGTGAGTAGCCAGCCATGGTCGGTCACAATGCGAATTCGTCTCCAACTCGCAGAGAATAGGTCTTCAACACGCTCAACAATCTCATCGAGTAGTGGGTCGATTCTGTTGGCGAGTTTTAAGCCCTTCACATGACCTTCTTTGTCGATATCACCGCTTTGTACCCATGCGTTTGTGCTCGGGTCGCCGGTTTCGGTTTCGGCTAAGTACACCCAACCTTTTTCAGCCAGGTATTTTTTCAAATAGTGCGATGAAAACGATGCTTCACTTTCCACTAAACTAGGCTGAAAGTCTTTATCGGTAGTGCGGCCTGTTAGACGGTCCTGTACGGGGGTTACCGCCGCTTTCGCGGTTGCGGTTACTGAAGGTAGAGCTGCCCAATCATGGCTTAGCGTCAGCTTGCCAAGCTTCTCGAGTCGAGCACACAGCCGCTTAGCAACATCAAAGCGCAAGCCATCCACAAAAAACACAACTTCGCCGCCGCTTTGGTACTTTGCAGTCGATTCTCGTGCTACTAACTCTCCATCGTAGCCATGGCGCGCCACTAAGTTTTGGAAGTTAGTGGTGACTTCCTCTAACCAAGGGCTGTAAATAATATGAAGTAGCTCTTGGATTAATTCTTGCTGTTGATTCTTTAATGGAGAAGCAAGTGCACGCAATACTTGATCGTCTGCCTGCCAGTAGAGCTCTTTATACTGCTCTGCCATTTCATCGACGGTGGAGCCGTTAAACGCCAGCTCTGTCAGTTTGGCAACTTGAGCCAAGTGCTCTATGACACCAGCTAACGGCGATAAGCCTAAACCAAACCAAATCCAGTTGCGCCGCTCGCTATGTTCTTTTTCAAATTGCTGCAGAGCACTACGAACGTCGCTGCAGGAAGCACCACTACGCAATTTATTGAGTTCGGTTTCAAGCTTTTGCTCTTCCGCTGCATTGCGTGCCGGATAGCTAGAACCATCAGCCGCTAAATCTGGCTCAACTTTTAATAATAAACCGGGTAATTCTGAATAATGATTGCAGGTCTCAGCATAACGCTGCCACACGCCTTCCCAAGGCCCTTGTCGGCGACACAACAGCTCTGCTGCGGTGAACTCACCGTCTTTTTTGGGGTTAAAGTGAAACTCGGTTTCCCAAATACTGACTAGGGCCTCCCATCGCTTATCATCCCACCGCTCGCGAGCTGACTTGGGTTCATTCATCCACGCTAATAAATCACGAATGGGATCACTTGAAATCAGTTTATTAAAGTCAGGCGCTTCCAAGCGTTTATTGGCTAAATCAGCGCGTTCACTTTCTAAAATTTCCGGCAAAACTTTTAAAAGTGCTGCCTGAGTGCTTTTGTCTGACGCGACATCCAAGCCAGCTCCGCCGGAGCTTGAAAGCAAGAATGCGTTGACCGTCCAATCGCGCCCGGCCGTGTTATACACCCACCAACTACCACGGTATTGCAGTTCAGCCAACGGCTTTAACTCATCCGGGCATTTTGCAATGGCCCGCAAATCTCGACGCTCATAACCTGGTAGGTAGAGAATAGGTGTTTTGCCTATAGGAAGCTCAAACTCAGGCAACACGCCTTCAATTACACATTTAAGCCAAATCGCAGGGCCTTGGCGCTTCTCTGGCTGATAATCACCCAGCACCAATAACTCCGGCATAGCGGCTTGCAGTAACGGCAAAGCAGACTCCCACTGGCGCAATTTGTCCGTCCAGAGCACTACCGAAGGTGCTACCTGAATGTTGGAGTTAAACGAGGCACTGGTGCGTATTTCGTTTACCAATATGTCAATTAATTTCATTTAGAAACTTGCCCTTTTAGCCAAAGCTTCAAGCTGTCTCTATTCATAAGACCGCCTGTTTTTCCTACAATGATCTTTCACGACCTGAAGCCAGTTATCATACCAATACCAAGTTTTCGCAACTTGAACCCCATAACCTTTTTGAGGCGCTTTCGCTTTTTCAGACTGCCAAAGCGAAGTATGATGATGAATCTTAAATCTCGGAAAGCCTTCATTATTAACGACTCGTACAATTTCCGAGGGTAAATACTTTTTCTTCTCAACGTCTTTCAACACGACGTAATCTTTGTTGACCTTACTGGCAAGCTCAGAATCAGCTTTAACGAACTCGATAACCCTATCCGCCTGACCACGTCTATTTGCAGTTTTCGGAACAAATAAGATCCGGTAAGCATAGCCTGAGCTAGAAAATTCTTCATCGGACAATTCTTTATCAAAACTCTGTATGTAACTTTTGATGTTGGCCGGCAAGTCCCGCTGCTGTTCAAGCATTTCTCTTTGCTCTTCAGTGATACTCGAAAACTGCAAACTGAAAGATAAGTGCCTTTCGATGCCATAGCTAGGCCCGAAAAGAGCCTTAATAGACTGATTAAAATTGAGCGCGCTTGCTTGAAATCGTGCACTCAAGAGGTCATCAATCTTTGTAGTCATCTGGTGCTCGATTTCATGACGAAGGCCAATTAAAAATTTCAGGTTATTCGCCACGTTGCGGTCAATAGGTGATGCAGCATCATTCAAACAGCGCTCTAAGTCCCAATATTTGTGAGCACCATGTTTTGTTTTATCAAACTTTTTACGCTGCCCCGCCATCCTGTAATATCGATACTCAATTCCCTTTCCCCGGTAATAAGCATGTAGTAAGTAAGTCCAAGCTATAATCATCAAAACAATATAAGACTCTGACTTAAAGCCAATATTGGGATTATTAAAGACTTGAACTGCTGTTAATGCGGCCTCTCTGGATTTTTTAACCAATTCTGCTTTAATCGAACCGACTCTTCGCATCTGCTGTGGCATTCAAAATCCCTCTATTGCGTCATTCCTACTTACAAAGACCAGCCAGCGGACAGTGCTTCTAGTAAATCTTTTTGGCGCTGTTGAACTGTCCCGAGCGTCCACTCAGGGGTGTTTAATACTTGAGTTGTAAGCACATATGAGGAGACTCCATTGCGCCCGCCAAAATAAGCTGTTTTCTTGCGAACGAAGTCAAAGTTTCTCGCGGAAGAATTCCGCTTCTGGGTCAGCGGCACTAAATTGGCAATTTTATGCACCCACTGCTCTCTTTCATCTTGCTCTGGCCATAGTTGCTCCCATTCACTACCAGCGGTAACTGTTTGAGGCAAAACATGTTCTATAGTCAGAACTTTTGAATCATAGACGGCAGCCGCATCTGATATAAAGGAGTCGAGTCTCAATATTAGGTAATTTCGTCGACGAGCGGTTAGATAGTAAACGTCCGAAGCCAACGTACCTTGCATTTCCCTTTTTTCTTTTTCTTTCAATTCAATTGATTGTAGCTGTGAGTCATTCGGAGCCTGATTTAACAACTCAGAGAGAACTTCAGCATACCTCGCTATCCGCTGGTTAACATTTTTGGCGGTGATATGCATAAAAGCAGCGAGCCTTTCAAGTTTACTGAAAAACTGGAGTGCGTATTCAGAGTTATCTCGATGCTTCGACAGGAACAGAATTGCACAGGGTATCCAGTCTGAGTTGTCGATTCTGCTTAACCATTTTAAGAGTGAATTAACATCTTCTGCGTTGCTCGTGGAGACAAACTCTTTTTTCTTACAGATTAAATATGCCTCCGCATAAGGTTCTATAATTTCAGATATGAGTTCTTCAGAACTAGTTACTCGGCTCATGACATGGTCATTGAACTCCTCAAGTAACGAGCGCTTTGCTTTTGTTCTCGCATAAACCATACGAATGTGACTAAATAGCTCTGCAAACTCGGATCGCCCTATTTTTACTTCTAGCTCTTCCCAATTATTCGTGAATTCCTCATGTTTGTGGCTCTCAACCTTTCCAATCACCTCAGACTTAATAATATCGGTTGGTAACAAATCTAATCCGCGGCTGTTCAGAACTGAGAACACGCGAAATGCAGATTGGCGACTGGCAGTAGAGACCACAACCAAAAAACACCGCTGAACAACAAATGCACCAAAAGAGACTAATTCATCTATCTTTCTGTCGAAGACGGTTTTGAGTTTGTCATTTAGTAAGCGTGCATTTCTTTGAATATTTCTCTGAGGCTCTTCAAGTTTTGCAGGTTCTAAACCGAATAACTCGTCAAACTTAAATGACTGAACATAGTCGGAAAAAAACTTCATGTCTCGCTCTCTAAGAGCAAGCCTTGGTTTAGCTTTGATTCCTTGAGACGCTCTCCCCGGCTCACGAATATAACCTTCAAAATCCGATCGAAATTCACCATTCAGCTGACTTGTGATAACCGATAGAAGTATCGTCAGAGTTGTTAGTCTTTGCTGTCCATCGATAACTTCTGCTTCAGGTTTCCCATCTTCTTTTATCAGAACAATACTACCCAAAAAGTATGAATCATCCTCTGGCTCGGTTTCATAGAAACTATAGAGGTCATCGAAAAGTTCGATCGCCTGATCATCAGTCCACGCATATGGCCGCTGATAGCCTGGGATCATAAAGTCAAATTCTGAGCTAAAAATCTTGGCTAGTGGATACTCTGCACCTATTATTTTTTTACTCATTTCTCGCTTTCCTTTGCTCTATGTTTTGTATCCAGGTCTAAATGATGCTCGTTTATTCGTGCGCCTAGCTTATCACCGTACTCTGGACCGAGGTGATACCAAGGGGCGGATTCAACGTCCGTGCCACGGTCTTTTTTCCAGTGAATATTGGGTTTAGCACGCAGTACGCCGGCGCCTTTCTTGCCCATGTCTTTGGCGAGCATGAATGGGCGAATATTGAGGCGAACACCGTCGTTTAGGTCTGGGTTCCAGCCGATGGGTTGTTCTTCCAATGGCTTCCAACGCACGAAAATATCGTAGGGCTTTTCGCCTGCAAGAATGTTTTCGAGTTCTTGCTTGAGCGTTTGTGCAGCGGCTAAGCGAATGTCGGCACCATCAACGCCGTTCGCTACTTCGGCTTGTTGGGTTCGTATCCAGTCACCGAGATAGGTGTAAATTAGGCGCTCTAAGCCCGCTTTATCGAGTTTGTGGTAGTTCACCAGTACGCTAAAGCCGTCTTTCAGGCCGTCCCAGATTTGCCAAATAAATGGGCGATGCTGGAATAGCTTACAGTGCTGTTCAAAGAACTTGTCACGTAACCAAGCGGACAGAGACTTACTTCCCACAGTATCTAGTAATTGGTTTCTAAGGTTGGTGGTCCAGGCATCACCGTAGGCGGCTTCTAGCATTGCTTCTAAACGCAGTTCAGCGGCTTTTTCTCCACGCACAGCAGGTAAGCACACAATACCATCGTCATCGACAAAAGGAGCAAGGGCTTTACAGCGCTCAACCCATGCCCGTTGTTCGTCGGCAAGTTCCATTTCAGCGTCAAGCTCTGCGGGCCATTGGTAACCCAGCAAGCGAGCAACGGCAACTTGAAGTACCCTATCATCGACACGAAGGTCGGATTCAACAGTCCACTTTTGTTCTTCATCCCACACGACTGAACCGCAGGGATGGCCGTGGAATATCCATTGCGTTGGGTCATCTGAGAATGGCAAAGGTAATCCGTTGGGATATTCTTCTCGAGCGGTCTCTTTCCACTTTTCCTCATTAAATCGAACTTTCAATAAAGTTCTGGGGGCTAACTTTAAAGAGTTATCTAATTCCCGAACTTGACGACTAAATTCTCCTGATTCGCAAAAGCACCAAAGAGCTGTTAAGTCATTCGTGTTTTTAGGCACCATGACGCTGCTGTTGACATCATATCTTTGACCAGAGTAGAGAGCGCATGCTGCTCGTCCCATTAACCCTACGACTATCCCAGTTTTCCCCCAAAATGGCTTACCCGCTCGCCAATTCTGCGCTGCATGATTCAAATGTTTAACTCTCTCGGCTAATTCAGCTAACCTTCCTTTCTCTTTTTCCCAGCGAATAATTTGTTCTTTTCCCGAAAACTTCGCTATTGAACTTACAGCCGTTTGTACCGGTTCCCATATGCTATTAAAATTGCCGACCTCCCAGAACAGCAGGAAAAACTGGCGCAAGTCACCAGCATGAAGGCCACTTCTTGCATCTGCCTTGTTATTTAAGAGTGTAATCTCGTTGCCACCTGAATTTGGTTTTATAAATCTCAGGTCTGGATTTAACTGAATTGTATCTAGATCCAATCGCTGAACTTCGCTCTCGATAGTAGAATTGACATTATCCTGAATATTTTTACTACTGGAGCCATCCAAAAAGCTAAACCGATCATTATGGTGTGATTTTTTGCAACCAATTAGCAAAGCAGGGTTAGCTCTAATCGGAGTTGAAAATGCATTCCACCCTAACCTTTGCACAAGTATTGGTCGGTGAGAATTTAAATACTTCTTACGATACTCGGTGTAAGGCCCCAAGTATAACCACTCACCAAGAGTCACAAGTGAATAAACTCCATTTTCACTTAAAAGATTTTTTATTCGCTCAAGAAATACTATCGCTAAATCCTGTTTAGCATGAGGGTAGTTTTGGGCTATAAAGTCAGACAGTTCCGAGGAATACTTCGACATACCCAAATAAGGGACATTTGTAGCTATTAAAGAGAATTCACCGCTAAGAATTTCTGCTGATTTTGTAACTCCAAAAGCAGTAACTTTAGACTCTTCACTTGTTGACTGTGTCTCATTATTATTTGAGCCAAGTGACAATAATCTGACGAGATCACTAGGTATATCTATTAGGCTTCCTAAAATAGGAGCGTACTCAAAGTAACTGAATAGTTTCGTCAAATAATTATTACTTTTTAATTCGTCTTTGGCGGCACTAATCGACAAGCCACTACAGGCTAGGTGTAGCTCTGGCAACGCACGGTAGCCACCTGCATTCGGGTAACGCCAGGCTTCCAATGCTACCGCAAACGCAGCAAGCTCTACGCAGCGCTGGTCGAGCTCTAAGCCGTGTAGGTTTTCTTCAAGTACCCGGTCTATTGCTTCTTTGGCAGATAAACCTTCCAGCTCCATGCGCATGGGTACCAGCATTAAAAATGCGGCGACTAAAAAGTGGCCAGAGCCGCAGCACGGGTCCAGGGTTTTAAGTTCACTTAATTGGCTTGGCCAACCTTCAAAAAATCCCGAAGCTGGTTGCCAGCGGTCGTCTTCTTTGGTAAAGCGTAGGTATTCGAGTGGCACGCCCGCGATGGCGGCTTTGTCGCGTAACTCTTGCTCACTTTCGGCCTCAATCCAGTCTTGGTCACTCAATCGTTTACCAGCCCACCAAGCACCTAGGCTGTTATCAAGTAAGAAGCTCACCATGTAGGGTTCGGTAAATAACTGGGTTACCGGTGAGAGCTCATCCGCACCAATTTTCACTTCCGACCTGTTTACTTCCTCTTTGCGCTTGCTTTGCCAGAACTGGTAAACCCAGCCTAAGCTGTCCTGCGCCTGAAACACTTCCGGCGCCAAGCCCATAACCAGGGCTTCTAGCTCACGTTGCAGCTCTAGCGCAAACTGCAGCTGAAACACGGGTGAGTCGGTGCGGAAAATTTGCGGCAACATTTTAGATGCCAACACACCAGCAAGCTCCCAGCCGTTGCTGCAGGCCTGCTCTAGCTCGTCTTGAAATACGCTTTCCTCAATTAACTCATTACAGTCTTGCAGTGTCACCGAGGTATGTTGGTCGTACATCAACAAGCCATTTTGCTCAAGGAAGCGAGCAAACAACATACGATGCCAGTGCTCGTAAGCCACTTCAGTGACCAGTTTATGAATGGTTTGCTCGCCGTTGTCGTGGCGTACATCACCGAGTTGTCGGCCATGAGCGCGTAGGCGATTCCTCAGCGCTCGCTGTTCTTCGGTAAAATAATCAGGTGCTTGTTTGTCGCCCACCGCATGCCGTTTTAATGCCTGCGCTGCTGCTTCTTCAGCAATATCGCGGGCTTTAACCACGGTGCGCTCTAAGCCTGAGCGTAGTGCTTTATCAAGGGCTTTTCGGGTTGAAGATGAATTTGCTATTACTGTCGTCATCAGAAAGTCACCGGTCCGTCATTTAACTTCGCTAATACGTCTTTTTTCACCTGCTCAAGCCAGGCATCCAATTCTGCTTCGGTGTTGACCGTCACTCGAGGGGTACTGTAGCGCTGTACTTTGGGTAACAATAGCTCCACCGCCTCTTGGCGCGCGTTTTCAAACTTGCTAGCGAGCGATTCTTTACGGTCGCTCCATTGTCCGAGTGAAACTGAGTTCAGCGCATCTATTAGTGCTTCAGTGGTTGAAATATCCGGCGCTTCAAGCTCGTGCAACGAGCGTTTAGTTAAAATTTGCTGTTGCTGCTCGTTTGAAAGCTGCTGCCAATGCGTATCGCCATTTAAATTTTGCAGGCAATGCTCGTATTCCGCTTGGTAGGCATCAATGCGGTGCTTTAATGCGTCACGCAGCTTGGTGACCAGATCTTTGCTGATACCGCTTACCGGGTTGGGCTCGTCCAAAATCGAACGATTCTTGATAATGGTGTTTTTCAACTCGTTGGCTGGACCATAAAACGCCAGCTCTTTGGATAAATCGAGCAAATCATTTAACTGCGCCCAATCAAAACGACGTTTTGCGATTTTCTCCGCGGTTGCTTGCCAATCGGTGAGTGCGTTTTTAATCGCCTCTTGGTTGTCCAAAATCGCTTTTAATTGGCCATTGCCTGATTGCCGCGCGATGTCATCGAAAATGCCGGTGTCTGGTTTTGCTGGGAATGGCGCTGGGCCGCTAGCTTTCTCAGCAAGTTCACGGCCTTTATCTGCTAGCAATGTCGCTTTGGCTTTCTCTTCGCCTGATTCACACTTAATGCCCGCAGCGTTTATCGCACCGCGAATTTTGATTAAATCGACGGTGCGAATGGTTAGCTTCTCAGGGCGGAAGGTGGTGTGCGGTAACTGCTTACGCTCTAGCTCTGACGCTTTCAAACCTGGCTCTGCAATCAGCACACCAGCCGCAATCATGGCGTATACAGCACCTTCTACGGTGTCTTGCGACCAACCATAAGGCGGATTCTGGAACTCTTCCCGAATTTCCTTACCTTGCTTCGACACGCCAATGAAGTTTTTTATCTTGGCGCAGACAGGATGTTTCTCTGGATCGTCTTTGTGCCCAATCGCTTCTAGCGCATTTTGCCCGCCATCTTTGCGCGCCCGCTCGTAAACTTTTGCCCAACCAGGATGATCGGCGCTATCGAATTCGCGGTATAAACGAACGACAGAGGCTTTACCTGCTTTTTCCACGCGCTCGTTAATGGTATTACCATCCACCTCATTGCCGCCGGCTTGTAACACCATCACGCCTTCAAACACTTCCTTGAGCAACGCTTCAACATTACGTTCTGCGTCACGTTTACGTGTTTCCATAGCACTGCGGGCATCTTTACCTGCTTCAGTACCGGGAATGCCGCGTTTTTGTAAGGTGTTATCTGCTGCATGGGCTGCGATGATGGCAGAAGTCAGCTCCGAACGATTACGCGCTGGAATATATAGGAAAATTGTCGGTTGCTCCGGTGCCATGCGCCGCGCTTCAGTTAAGAAGCTTTTTTCATCAATGCTCCAACCGTCTTGAATCCACACATAGATTTTTGTGTTGGCATCACGGGGGAGCTCGGAGTCAAAACAAGGAATTAGCTGGCGAACTTCATTGGTTTTGCCCTGAGTGAGACGAATTTGCCCCAACTCTTGACGAATTTTTTTATGCAGCATGTCCATGCGCAGGTTTTCAACCCGCTGCATGTTGCCGCGTAAGTCCGCCTCTTCCTGACGGAAGGTGTCATGCCACTGAGCACTTTCTTGGGTTTGTACCCGATACTCAGTGCCAGAACCGGTTTGCATCGACATGATGTGGCCGTCTTCCACCAACTGTTGCAACAACTTAGGTACCACCGTGCGGATCTGGTCTTTACCGTTGTTTAAGTCATCAATCAGCAGATCAGAAAGCATTTCTGCGGTGGCGCGCACACCGCAATCTGCAGCGGGTTCTGTGGGCAGCTTACCGATGAGAAGAACTAACGACAGGATGCGGGATTTTAGCTTGCTATCTTCATCGCCAGCAGCCAAACGGCCAATGATTTCACCCATTTCTTTGGAAATGACACCTGTTTGAATCAAATTGACCGAAATCTGTTCGTAGATAAAATCAGCTGGTACGACATGGCCCAGAGGTTTATCTGCCGTAGCCTGGGCTGCTTCATGAATAACCTTTAGCTGGTTACGCAATTGCGAGACCGTACCTGTGGTATCCACAATGCGCAGAACTTTCTCCCAGAAACGACGGCGCACGGGCAGCAATGGATAATCAGCGACCATCACTTTCTCGTCGTCACGTTGATATTCAATGCGAGTGCCGCGTAATTGGCGCGAAATTTCGCCCAAATGTGATTTGAGCATGGTGTCGATTTCTGGCTTTGCTGCTTCTTTTTTCTGCAGAATTACTTTTCGAATCACAGATTCGACATCGGTGTCGGAAAGCTGAATTGGAATTTGGAAGCGGCCCATGAGTTTCTGAAGATTCGGCATTCCTGACAGTGCACTTTGCCCCGTTGCTACGAACAGAACCTTACCTTTCAATGCATGATGTTTACAGCAGGTCTCTACGACTTCCTGAACGGCGTACGACTTATCAGAATCACTTCCGATATATTGCTGGACCTCATCTAACACGATAACAGTGAGAGGAACATTGCCGTTTGGAGCAATCGCATCAACAAGTGCTTCTACCATCTCTTCATTTGATACGTCAGTTACTTTCGGGAACTGTGCCTTTAGATTCGCTTTTAACTCACTTTCGCTGCTGGCCAATGAGGGATCAATGTTCAATAAACCTGTGGCGATATGAGTAGATACAAACAAAAAATGGATTTCTTTTCTGAAGTCCTTATTTTTATTCTCAACATATTCTTTCAGTCGGTCATAAAGACCTTCTTTCTGAAGCCACATCACAAACTTTGCTTGGTTATACTGTTCAGGCAAACCTACAGATTTAAAGATAATACTCAGCAGTGCCAAACGCACATTATTGTTCGCGCTCGAACCTAAGGTGCCAGATGCTGCATGTAAACCACCATAATTTTTCGAAGCTCTACTCAACTCGACTAGTTGCGCTGTAATTTCATCTGACAAATCAGTAAGGTTTCTGGCTGTGGCGCCGTCATCAAACTTTTGGTCAACCCAGAGTGCTCGTAACATCTTCGCTAGATGAGACTTACCTGAGCCAAAGAATCCAGATATCCAAACTCCCGGTTGTTCGCGGGCACCACTTGGGTCACTGGCTTTCAAATTTTTAAGATAGGTAGAAAGGATCAGTTCTAATCCTGTCTCATATTGTCCCTCGCAAACGAAGGTTCTCAATTCATAGCGAAGTGTTTTGAAGTCCTCTGCCGACTGAGAGTCTTTAACTTCGGCAACGCCATTATTTTCCGGCTCATTATCCTTTGGATCTATCTGAAAAATGTCTCGATTCAACATACGTGGTCCCTCAATTATTAGTTTTCAGCCGTAATTGCTGTGGCGAGATATCCCCATCCATCTCTCGCATCAAGCAACCTATATTTGTTATCTACATATTCACCAGGGAACAAAACCAGCAATCTTCCGGGGATATAACCAGCCAATCTTTTAACAAATCCAGATACTGAACATATACCGAATAACGAACCAGCTCCCAAAAGCGCAACGACCGTCTCATTGTCAGCTTGCTCTAGCACTTTTGCGCTAATTGATTCGATTTCTTCATCGACAAATAAGTCTAAAGCTGTTTCTAAACTATCTGGGTCACTAAAGATTTCTTCTTTATACTCTTGGTCAGCTAACCATCTAGGAAAAGCCTGCGTGATATCAATCAAAACCCATTTGTGGCCTGCGCTCTCCGTGGCAAACTTAAACTCTTCGACGCGTGCCCGAAGCTTCAATTCATCTTCTTTGTGGTACACCGCAAACAAAACGCGTTGTTCGTCAGCTAAACCCTTGGTCCAGGGAATACTAATAAAATTGGAGTAGCTTTTTATCAGTCGCTCTAAACGATTACTCATGCAGCATTAACTCCTCATTTCGAGTTAATAAATCCGGAAAACCAACTTCGATAACTTCGCTTGAATGCTTAAAGGTAATCAAGCCCGAATGACTCGCCATGCGAGCGAGTTCTAATAAACGCTCGGTTCGACACTCTAAAACTTGCATCCACTCTGTAGCAAATAAGCGATTTCCTGATGCACCTTGAAGCTTGCCCATAACCAATGCAAAAACGACGTTTACAGCCCGAATAGACGGCTCTGAACGGTGCTTTTTAGAACGACCTTGCAAGTAACCTGCGTTTGTCCAAGTGCCATTCACGTTCTGGGCAACGGATTTTAGCGTTGCAGGACTGAAGCGCTCAGGAAACCGCTCAGCAAATAAACCTTCCATTTCTTGTCTTGTGAGCAAATCGCCAACACTTAACTGCAGAATTTTCTCTTTGGATAATCGCAGTAGCGGATCGCGAGCAAGCCCCATTTGGCAGGCAAGCACCGGACGCGCGTCTTCATCGGCATCCCAAAGCAGGCGAAAAATGCGAAACAGAGGAATGTCAGTATTCATTCCGTACAAATCAACTAAGTGCCGCCACGTAAGCTGACGCGCTTTCAGAGTAGGCTTGTTCAGTAAATTAAATTGCTCAATGTCTTGCTGATAATCTTCGGCCTTTGCATCGGCCGGCCGATGTGAAAATAGCTCGGTAATTTCAGTCAGCATCATCGTTCTGCTGGCATGCGCACCATTCCGCCCGTATTTAAAACCAAATTTTGCTTGGATTTCTTCACTAATCATTTTTACTACCTTGACTTCTGTTACCTGGAGCGAGTGATAGCGCCCTTGCTGAGTCACCGTTACGATGAATTTCCTTGGAATTCTGTAACCACAAGTGATGGATATTAGGAGTTAACGAATGATCCTCAGTCACATCAACATTCCAGAACCGCAACAAATACTTTGCTTCAGCTATTCGCAGCGTGAGTTCAAGCCGTCTATTCTGCATTTGAAAATCAAGCTCTATGGCTTGCGGATGCTGGTGGTTAGGATGTGGCACCAGTACAAGCGTGACTTGCGTTTGCCATTCAACATCATGCGTTACCGACTCGAACTCACTCGGTAAACTCTCAGACTGCGCTGCGTTGACAATACGGGTGCATACGAAATCCCTGAACTCGTTTGTTTTGCGATCGAATCCACGCACGTGCCAACGGTGACCTGTGTTCACAAACGAATGGGGTACAATCTCTCTCTTACTGATACCCGAAGACAAAGAAGCATAGGTAATCTTGACTGCTCTTTCCGACGCAATAGCTTGCGAAATACATGCGACAGCTGTAGTTCGGGGTTTGATGAGCTCGACCGAAGCAAGCACGTTCTCGCTTGTCAGTGGTCCACTTTTATTGTCATCTTGTGAACATAGCGAAAGCGCATGGTTTGCATCGTGCTCAAAAACTGGAACGAAATCGGGCGTGCTGTAATAACGTTTCGTTTCATGCTTTAGCACCAAGTTGTTCGGGGATAACTCTTTGTACTTAGCAAAGTCACGGGAGCAGGATGCAAGCCCCATCTGAAACTTATCAATCAGATCTCCTCGCGCAATGCTGCCATAAAAAAGCAAACAAAAATCGATATAGCAAAGTCGTTCACGTTGACCATGCGTGAGTTCGTCAGTCACCAAACCACTTCCATTTATAATTGTTGTGTTTATGTTTGTACTCTAAAGCCTACAAAAGGACAATGCAATCATTTTGATACTACGTTAATTGGAAGCTCCAACTGAGCCCCGAGATCCACAAATCCGTTTCAGATAAACAAGCAACGCAACGATTCATCAAACTATCTATTGCCTAAATATAAACTATGGGTTACAAATTTGTAGCAGCAAATGTGGAGTTCCTACATGAAAATTCGTGCTTCAAACTACGCCTTTATCGAAAGTATTAACTTCACTTTGTACGAGTTGGCGCTAGATGTTGAGCGATTTGCATTCTTTGATTCTGCGATTGCGGCGTTGAAAGGACGCCAATTTTTAGACGCCTGGGTAGATACAGTGATCGAATTTCATCATTTAATCCATCCTGGTTCGAATCAGTTGGATGACCGAATTCAATGGCTGATAAAAGCCGAAGTCCTCAGCCAGAGTATGATTGACCGCCTCACTCGGTTCAAAGCGCTTCTCAATCAAAAAATACACGCCAAATCAGCAACAAGTGTATCCGAACATGTTGCTAAAGAATTGCTAGATAATGTTTACGTCATGGGCTCTCATCTCTTGGAGGTATCGCCTTCTAACAACACAAATTTTGATGTTGAAATCTCCAAATTCAAAGCGGCTCAGCTTGCTTCCTATATGGATGACGAAGCGTCTACCGTTCTGTACCTCTCTGGGTTGCTAAATTGGCTCCAAACATCAAAGAGTTCTGCTGAGAAGAAAAGTCTTCGAAAAGAAATTTCATACCTGTTTTCCCGTCTAGAGAACTACCACACACTGGACAGCTTTAATATTAAATACCGTATCTACAAAGAACCAAAACTAGAGCTCATTAATCGCGCTCAACTCATTCACGCCGCGCGACAGGTTCTCAACCAACTGATCCGGAAACAGAGTCCATCTGTTCATGATGTCGATTTCATTTATAAGCTGTATCAACAGTTCAATCTGAAAGAGGCATTTACTTATTTGGAACAAATCGCTTTACAAGGCAATGTTGCAGTCATTCGTCTCCTACAAAACCACTACGCAAATCAAAAGTTTGACCAAGATAATGTCGCTAAATACTGTGAACTAGGTATTAAATACGATGATCCAGTCTCTGTTGTGGAACATGTGATAATGATACTAATCAATGATTTAAGAGAACTTGTTGATGGCAAGCTATGTGAATCCGATTATGAACAAAAGGTAACGACTATAAAAAATTATCTGTCCGAATTAAAAGCTCCGAGTGAGAACGTTGTCATGTGCTGCGAATCACTACTCTTAGCTACAAGCACAAATGCAAACCTGTCAGACACATTGCGCTTAAAACATCTAGAGAACAGCTTTTCACTCGTTCATTGCCTCAGCCCATGGACCATGATTTACCTCGCGTATCACCTTGTATTCCAATACCATTCTAATATTCGATATCCAGACTTACTTGTTACACAAATAACCGAAAAATTACTCGAATGGTCCAAGAAATATGGTAATGTTCGGGACAAGTATGAAATTCGTGAATTAATACCCTTCTACAAACAGATAGCTGGTTACTGACCGCACGGTAACGAACAGAACCAGCAGGGTGCAGCATATGACACTGTAATACTGGCTTATTCAAAGGCGAATGGCATTCCTTTATTAAGCAAACATTAACTTCCGCATATCATCCGCAAGCAGCGTGTCCAAAAAGAAGTAATCCACTTCATGCTCATCGAACGCCCACTTGAGCCCTTCAGCCTCAGCTTTACCGACAAACAAGTAGAGCAAATTTAGGTAGTGTGTGCAGAAGGTCGGACCGTGGTGCGGCACATCGCGCGCCTGTTGCAGCGCTAAATGATGTGCCACTTCATGGCAAAGCGTACGAGGGTCACCAAGTTCCCGTTCAATATAGATTTCCTGCGAACCATGGAAGTACATCCCCCAATGTTTTCCTTCAAGGTCGGCCCAACCGATCTTTAAACCATAGTTGCCGCGATGTTGCTCAAAATAATCGCTGTCTTTGATACGAATAAATAGCGCTAGCATCTCATCACGCGTCATCGCGCCGGGTTGTCCAGCTAATGTGTAATCCCAAAAGACTTCGGCGATGGCTGCACGTACTTTGCGGTGTTGGTGGTCGTAAATTTTACGCATGGCAATATCCTCATTAGGTTGATGTACAAGTTACTACTACAAAACGAGGGACACCTTACCACAATTGAATAATTATGTCAATTTAACGGCTTTTTCGACACTTTTAGCATCACGTTTGATGCTTTTAGCTGCATTTTTGAATATTCAGTGAATTTTTATGCAACCGCTGGATAGGTGTTTTCATAAAAATTAATCCCATGGGATTAACCACTCAGCAGAGAAATCGGCAAATTCTCCCGCTCCGCCTTCGCTTTCTTCGCAAACTGAAACACCGCGCCCTGCTCCACCAACTCCAAATCGTACAGATGGCTAACGTAGCGATGCAGGCGCTTGGCAAAGCGTTGGTAGGGTCTCGCTTTGCGTGGGCTATTGGCAATCAAGCTAAATACCCGCGGTTGCGCGGCGCAGACGTGCTCGGCCATAACGCGCATGGCTATGCGTGCGAGGGCGAACACGTTGGTGTCGAGGTTTAGGTCGCGGGTGATGAGCTCGGGTACGTCGTCCCAGAACACTAGACCTGGGTCGACGCGGTATTGATTGCCGATCAGGTTGTTCTCGTACGCTAAGTGAAAATCGTGACCATCGTAGCGCAGCCAATAGCGATATTGGCCGACTTCAATGGCTTTGCGAAACATCGTTGGCATCACTGCATCCTCACTGATTCGCCGCAGCGCATGGGTTCGAAACGCTCTTGGGTGAGTACCCAGAGCACCGGCACGTTGCTGTGGTTAACGGGTTCGCGGCCGTAGCCGTCGGTGAAGTACACCAGCGCATTGGTGGGGTGTTCGCGCACGTAATCGAACACCGGCTGAAAGCGCGTGCCGCCGAATCCCTTGAACTCGAAGTCGCTGGCGCGTAGCGGCCGGTCGGGGGTGTAGTGCTCGACGCTCACGATGCGGGTGTCGCACTGCAGCACGGTGATGTCGTAACTGCGGTAGTTGCCGAGCAAAAAATTCAGCTGCGCGAGAAACTTGCCGAGGTCCTGGGCACAGCTACCGCTGGTGTCGATGGCGATGGTCAGCTCCAAGTACTCGCTGCGTTGTCGCGGCAAATAGAGTCCGCGGTGCACGTGGCGCCGCGCCGGTGGATACCATTGCCGCTCGCCGCTGGCTTGGCGTTGCACGAAACGTTGCAGGATCTGCTGCCATGGCAACCGTGGGCTCAGCGCTTGTTGCAAGCGTTGCCGAAGGCGATACGGCAAACTACCGATATGCCTGCCGTTCAGCAACGCCTGCTGTAGAAGTTCGCGCCACTGCTGGGCAACCAACGGGTCCGCGGGTAAGTGTTGGTCGAGCACTTCATGGTCGAGTTGTTCCGGTAGCTCTTCGCCGCGCTCGATCAACTCGTAGATTTCTTCGGCGCTCAGTTGGCTCCAGCCCATGTTGTATAGCGCCATTTCTGGCACGAAGCCAACAATTACCCGGCAAATGTTATTCACTTCGTAGTCGATGGCACGGTTCCAACGCTGATGATCGCGGCCGAGCTGGCGGCGCAAATGCCCCATCACGCAGTGCCAGACTTCGTGGCACAGCACAAAGCGGCGAGTGCCGCTATCAAGTTTGGCGGTGAAGTCAGCGTCAAAGAAAATGGTGCGGCCGTCCGTGGCCGCGGTGGTAATGCGCGGATCAGGCCGCACGATTTCGTCAGTTTGCGCATCGCGACCGTTGACCACGGCAATATCGAGGCGCATCGCCAAGCCCGCGGTAAACGGCTGCGTCAGCAACAAGGTGCTGCGGTCGCGATGCAGTAATTGCTCCAGCTCACGGCTACTGATCGGCTTCGCCGCTGCCTCAGTCACACACTCACTCATCCGTTCACTCCCTCGGTCGCAATTTCATCGAGCTCGGTACCCACGAGCGCAGCCCCAAATTGTCGTCCGTGCCGCGCGGTCCACTCGGCGTAACCTGGGTGGCTGAAGACCTGTTCAGCGTGGCGTTCATCCAAGCGCGCACCATCATCAGCATGCTGCTGTAGGTCATGTGCTTTAATTGATGTATCGCGCAACACGTCGAGCATCAGCATGGTGGCAAAATCCGAGCTCAGCTTGCTGCTGATTTGAAACAGCACATCTAGGTGCGTGGCGATTTCTTGTTTGCTGCCGCGCCACATGTGGTAAGTCACGGCGGCGCAAAATGCGAACAAGGTATCGCTCTTGCTAGGCACTTCGACTGGAATCGCCCCGCGCAACATGGCGCGCACGTCCGGCAGCGCCTCAGCACTCTCGCGGTAAGCAAATAATGCCGCTGCAGCGCCTGGGCCAATCAGACCGTTGACCATAATGCGCTGTTGCTGCGCGCTTAATCCTAATTGCTCGGCCGTTGCCAATACGCGGGCGGTACGCTCCCACGAACGTGGGCTCGGCCAGCCCTGCTCGCTTTGGGTATGCTGGTCAAGTTTAAAGAAGTGCTCCGGCGCAAACTTCAAAAAGCCGATGATGCTCGGGTCAATGTCTTGCTGCTGCGCCCATTGGCACCATTGCTCGACGTCAGGCTCGAGGTTCAGGTGACAGAAACGGTTCGCCAAGGCACTCGAGAAGCTATAGGCCACCGCGCGGTCGCTACTGCGGTTACCGGCCCCCATGACCAACCAACCGCTTGGCAACTGGTAAAGATCGCCCAAACGGCGGTCGAGAATGATTTCATAAGCGGCAGCCTGCAAGGTACGGTCGGCAGCGCTGAGCTCGTCAAATAGGATCACGCCGCGACTGTTCGGATCGCGCGGCCACTCGCCGGCCAGCAACCAATCCACATGGTCGCCTTTTGGCACTGGCAAGCCGCGCAAATCGACCGGTTCACGCTGGGCTAAGCGAATGTCGATAAACCCGATGCCCTGCTGCTCGCAGATCTCTCGTACCAAGGTGCTTTTGCCAACACCAGGAGCGCCCCAAAGCATCAACGGTGCAACCTTGTGGGCTTGCTCGGGTTCGTTCCACAACAATTGCAGTTGTGCGCGGATAATGGCTTGCACGTCACGCGGCGTGCTCGGATATAAATCACTCATACGAGTTCTCCCTCGGTGTCCAATTGCAGCAACTGTTGTACTGATGGTTGTGCTGTCGGCGCTGGCAGCGCTGCCGACAGTGCAAGGCGCAAATAACTCTCGCGCGTCTCGACGTGCCGGTTGGCGATGCGCAAAGCCAGTCGTCGCGTTAGCGCAGGTTCGTGTTGCAGCAGTTTTTGTGCAGCCACTTGCAGCATGTCGTTGGCGAGGCTCAGCAGCACAAACTCAATGGCTAACGCTTTGAGCTTTGTCGGCAAGCGCGGAATACTCAGCACCAAGCGCTTAAGGCCCTTTACGTACTGGCCATTGCGCCAAAAGCGGTCATCGTATTGACGGCGGCGTGACTGCTGCGGCTCATCAGGCATCAGCTTGCGTAAGGCGCGCTCGAGTAAGTCATAGCTCTCGATGTCGAGACATTCAGCAAGCAGCGCATATCCTGATGAACTGGGCTGGCCGCTGCTCATAAACACGTCGCCATAAAAGTTATCGATGCGCACCAACCCAGCTTTGTTGGCCTTACTGCGTAGCTGATGCCAGATATTCACGTCGGCGCGCCACGCTTCTAAGTGCAAATCTTCAGGGTACGGTCGCGTCGTATTTGGCGGCACCAGCCCTTTGCGCACCTCAAGCAGTTCATCGATGTATGCGGTAGGTAAGTGCATCGCTAACAGGCTCAGAATATGAATGCCGTGATAACGCGATTTCGGCCGTTCACAGCGGCGCACTGCGGCAAGGCAAGTCGCGATAAGCTCGGCGTCTTGCTGGTTGCTGCTCAACCGAGCACTTAGCTCGCGCAAGGTCGATTCGTTGATGTCGGGGATCACGCCCTCGGCAAACCAATTGGTCGCTTGGTTCACCACCCGCATGGTGTTCGGCACGTGCGTTTCTTCGATATAACAAAGTCCACGCACATAAAGCTCAAGCGCCTGCTCAACCGACAGCCGATGAATGCCGCAGCCCACCAACTCGATACGCTGCCACGGTCCAGTAAACTTCAACCGCGTACGGCCGCAATCGCTAATAGTCACGCGGTGATTCGAGGGTTTGCTACTGGCGCCGCTCTTGCTTTCGCAGCGGAGATTCACCAACTCTAACCGACGTGAATTGCGCACGGTTACCTGCACCTGCTGTCTCGCGGGCGTTACATGCAACTGTTGCAGTTCAGGTAACCCTTGGATATCGACACGTGCATCTGTCTTTAACTGCAGTATGTTGCAGCTTGGGTTGCTGCTTGCATCATGTTGACTGCGGTACAGCACCAGCAGCGCATCCATGCGCAATTGCTCGACCTCCTGTCGGTACTGGCTTAACTGTTCCACCGGCAGCAGCAACACCTGGCGATGCATGCGGGTATTGGCATACTCGCCATGCTCCCAACAAAAATCCACCTGCTTAACCGGTCCCTCAATCAGCAGTGGTTGGGTGCGATCGCGGGCATCTAAATGCACCACCAGCGGTAACTCGTGCGGGTTCTCGATACGCTGCAACTGCGGCACCGCACTCAGCGTCAAATGCCGCTCGTGCTTGCCGCCTTGCGCGTCAGCCTTCAGCGTGAGCGTCCGCAGCGCCGGACAACCCGCCAGCTCGAGCCACACCAACTTCGCATCAGCCACCGTAAGTTGCAATTCATGGCTATCCGCCACCCGTTGTCCATAGGTCTTGTCTTGCATCGAGATCCCCTTTTTCATGCCACCCCACAATCACTATCCACACTTGCGCGACATCCTGCGTCACACAGCCGCGCACACAGCGGAATACACAGCGTAATCAGCCACCGTACTTTGAACATTTTGAGTTTTGGTAGACTCAACACGTATCCCTCGGGGCGAGTGACAGTGCAGATGAATTCCCGCCACGGCGGGCACATCTCGTGCTTGGGATTGTTACAAGTCACGATAACCACCTTACCGACGCGGAGAACGTCGGCAGGTTGGCGAGAGCTACGCTCTACTCAAAATGCAAATCAATTATAGACGTATAGACGTCCAAATGTCAACTATCAATTCTTTAGCTGCAATTACCGGGTCCAGACAAACTTATCGTTCGACAGCTCGTCCTCACCATCAAATCGGTACGCCACCATCGGCCCTTCCTTACCGGCCGACCAGTCGACGCACGCAATCCGCGAGGACTGCAAACAGGGTTCGCCCTTCATCCAATAGTGACCGAGAAACAGCGGCTTGGCATGGTCGTAGCCCGGTAAGGCCGCGCCGGGCACTTCGCCGTCTGGCAAGTTACTGCCGTCGTCAACGCCTAGCGCGATGTCGCGATACAAGCGGCTATCGTCACGCCACCATTGAGTGCGAATGTGATAGCGTTCATGTTTGCCCTCATCAATGAAGCTATAGCCTTCAGGTAATGGAATTTCCCAACCCTTAGACATCACTTCAATTGCGTCATAGAGCTCATGCCCCTTACGTGCCGCGCGCTGCCATGCATCGGCGAGCAAGGCTCCGTCCGTATCCGTATGCGCATCGATCACCGCTTTCGAGGGTTCATGCCAGCACGCATGGGTCACACGTAACTCTGGCAACTCTAAGTACAACGGCAATGTTTTAAACCAGTCGAGGGTGCTGCGATACCAATCAGGGTTCGGCTCCGCTTCACGTAAAAACGCCTCATGCTGCTCGAAACGATGTGGCGAGTGCGGCCGCAACGGTTCGCCATTTTCATCAGGTGTCGCCCAGGCCACCGCATTGAACTCGTGGTTGCCCATGATGACCAGTGCTTCACCGGCTTCATGCATCGCGCGAACCATGTCTACGCTGCGCTTTTGTTGTGGCCCACGATCAACCAAATCACCTACCGAAATCAGCTTGCGCGTCGGATGCCGCCACACCCCACGCTGCTCACGATAGCCTAGCTTGCGCAGCAGCGCCTCCAACTTCTCGGCCTGCCCGTGCACATCGCCAATAATGTCGTACATTCGCTCTCCTTATTGTTCTTGTTCTACATCAACGATGCCACCATCCTACTTGCTCGCGCGACACCCCACGTCGCACACTTTTTAATTGTAATTGATGCTATCATCGCAAAAAGCAATAAATTGGAAACATTAATGTTCAACATCGTGTTTTACGCACTCTTGCTAATCACTCCAATCCAGACAAAGCGTATCCGGTGATTTATCTCACTGATGGCCTCTATAGCTTTCAGATCGCTTCGGGTGCCACGCGCTTTCCGATGAATAGCGGTGCCATGGATGAGGCTATTCTGGTGTCGATTTCCTACGCAAAGGGGTCAAAAGGTGCATCGAGTCGCATCCGCAATTGAATGACAAGCTGATGAGCGAAGGTGGCGATAACCTCACCGTCAAATTTATGATCATCGACGAAGCCAAGCATGCCACTGCCTTTCCTACTACGCTCATTCAAGGTTTAGACTGGCTTTATGGACTACCGCGATGACGCTATGCAAGCTCAATCTCAACTCGATGTAGTCTTAATCTTTCCTCTAAATCAGATTGCCGTTATTGGTCAAAACACTTAGCTTAGTTAAATGATAAAAGTTGCCATGTGTAACACTTAGTATTACACTTTTCCACGGAAGGAAATGAAATGATCATCTTCAAATCAAGATGGTTCGCCAAATGGGCTGCAAAGCAAGGATTAACCGATAACGCCTTGATTGCAGCCGTTGGTGAAATGGAGAGTGGTTTGATAGATGCCGATCTTGGCGGCTTCATTTTCAAAAAGCGGGCTCCCACCAATGGTCAAGGTAAGCGAACCGGAATACGAACCATTGTTGCCTTTAAGACAAACGATAAAGCTTTCTTTGTCTTCGGCTTCGCAAAAAATTCACGAGCAAACATCAGTGCGACAGAATTATTAGCGCTGAAGAAATTAGCAAGCGAGTTATTCAGCTACAGTACTGAGGAGCTTCAAAAAGCGATTCGCTCGGGCAGCATCATTGAGGTGAAATGATATGAAAGACAGTATGTTAGACGTCATACACGACACAGCAAAGGACTTGCGTGACGCTGGCGTGATGGATATGCAAACCATGCGCGAATTCGATGTGCTCTGTCTGCCAAAGGTAGAAGCTCTAGACGCGCAAACAATTAAGTTAATACGTGAACGTGCTCGCGTCAGTCAAGCCGTGTTTGCCGCCTACCTGAACACCTCTGCATCAACGGTTAGACAATGGGAACAAGGTAGCAAAAAGCCCCGCGGCACTTCTTTGAAACTACTTAATCTGATCGCCCGTAAAGGTTTAGACGTGCTTATCTAAAAACGCCTACAATTAAATTCACTGCAGTGGCGGCTACTCTGCGGTACAATACGCGTCCTTATCCTAATTGAGTTGCACATTTATACATGACTTTTTCTGAACTCCAGCTTTGCCCTGAAATTCTTGCCGCCCTTACCCGTCAAGGTTATACCGAACCCACTCCGATTCAAGCGCAGGCGATTCCGTCAGTGCTCGCGGGTCGCGATGTGATGGCGGCGGCGCAGACGGGTACCGGTAAAACCGCAGGTTTTACGCTGCCGATTCTGGAAAAGCTGAAGGATGGCGAGCGCGCCAAGCCGAATACTGCGCGGGTGCTGATTCTGACACCGACGCGCGAACTTGCTGCGCAAGTCGGCGAGAGCGTTGCGACTTATGGTGCTGGCTTGAATCTCAACTACGCCGTGGTGTTTGGTGGCGTGAAGATCAATCCGCAAATGATGAAATTGCGTAAAGGCGTCGACATTTTGGTCGCTACACCTGGCCGTTTGATGGATTTGTATCAGCAGAACGCGATTCGTTTTCCTAAGCTCGAAGTGTTGGTGTTGGACGAAGCCGATCGCATGCTCGATATGGGCTTTATTCATGACATCCGCAAAATCATCAAGGTACTTCCGGCTAAACGCCAAACCTTAATGTTCTCGGCGACTTTCTCGAATGAGATTCGCGCGTTAGCGAAAACGCTGGTAAATGATCCGGTAGAAGTCTCAGTAGCACCCCCTAACTCAACGGCGGAGCGCATCGAGCAAACCATGTACACGGCGACCAAGAATGAAAAGCCGCGTTTGTTGATGCAGTTGCTGCGCGACCTAAAATTGCCACAGGTAATTGTCTTCTCGCGTACCAAACATGGTGCCAATAAACTGGTGCGTCAGCTAAACGCCGATGGTTTCCTATCTGCTGCTATTCATGGCAACAAGAGCCAAGGCGCACGCACCAAAGCGTTGGCTGATTTTAAATCAGGCGAGGTTAACATTTTGGTCGCTACTGATATCGCAGCGCGCGGCCTCGACATTGATAAACTGCCGTACGTGATTAACTTCGATTTACCACAAGTCGCTGAAGATTACGTACACCGTATCGGCCGCACCGGCCGTGCCGGACAAGTCGGTCATGCCGTCTCGTTGGTAATGGACGAAGAATTCAAAACCTTAAAAGCTATCGAAAAACTTATCGGCCAACCAATTGAACGCCGTCAAATGGAAGGCTTCAGCAACGTCGCCCTCACCGGCACCACGCCACCGCCACCACGCGGTGGTCAACAGCGTCAGCCACGCAAACCGCGCGGAGCCGGCGGCGCGAGCCAAGGCAAAGGTGGTAGCCGCGGCAACGGTGGCAACCGAGGTAACGGCGGAAATCGCGGCAATGCCGGTAATCGGGGCAACGGCGGCAACCGAGGCTAACACTGGCCTTCAACTTCCGCCTCTAGCTAAGCGCTGCTCAACCGCGCCTAACAAACAAACTGGCGATGCCGGCACCTGCGATAGCCACTATCGCTCCAGTGCCGGCGGCAAGAATCAATACTAACGGCCAGAGGTTGTTTGAAGTCGGGTCAATAACCACTTCAACCAAGGTGCGCGCCATAGTGACCGCTGGAATAATAGCGCCAGCAATTAGCCAACTGTGCAAGAAACTGAAATGCGCGAGCGCGCGCAAAAACGCCGCAGCCAAGAACACCACCAACACGCCCCAACCAAAGAAAGAGTTAGGTACGGTAACTGTCTCGTAAGGCTCCAACCAGAATGGTATGCCAACCAGCAAAAAGCCGACGCTAAAGGTGCCCCACCCCAGTTGCTTGCCTGTCATTAGCAGCCACTCGAACTCGACGAAGTGGTCGATGCCGTGACCGCAGCCATCATCGCTGGCATCATCACCGCTACCATGATCGCGGCCTGCACGCCTTCAATCACTTCGGCAGTAATTTGCCCAAGCTCTTCACCCGTCGAGACTTGCTCGATGCGCTTTTTATGCTGCTTAAGCTCGTCTTTGCTGAAAACTTGATTGAGCAAGTACGCACTTTTGGCTAACGCAATCATCAGTGCAATTTTCGGATGAATTTCGAGTGGCTTGTCCAACACTAAACGGCGCATTTCGCGCTTAAGTTCTTGTTCCGGCTGCGGATTCACCTCCGGGTAAACCTTCTGCGTGAAAATCCACAGAATCTTGCGTTCGTCGGCTTTGATAATGCCATCGTCCACTAGCTGCTGAGCAATTTTGTGCTTCAAATTTTTAATAGTGCCAATCGCCATCACCCAATTTTTCAAGGTATCGGGCTTCTTCTTGCCGGCAATTTTCTGCAGCGCTTCGTCCATCACCGCATCACCGGTAGGTGCAGCATCCAGCACTTCAACTTTGTCTTTGTTATCTTTGTTCACGGAAATGCGTTGCGACAATAGCAACTCGGCTAAAATAGCTGCTGCCGCAGTGTACTCAATATAATGCCCTTCATTGGTGCCCTTCTCGTCGTTCAACGCCAGCAGCATCAACCCTTCGTACAACTTCATATCCATTACTATTCCCCACTGTCTCCACCAATAGCGCCAAATCCGTTTGATCAAGTCCAGCACTGGCGCGCTTGTGCTGAATCAAATACCCCACATTTATCGCGAAACTCTGCGCAAGCTTGCGGCGCATATAAGGTTGAACCGGCCTGTTATTAAGCATATAAACCTCCGTGTTAATAATTTCAGTCTAGTTCATCAGCTCGTGATTTACACAGGGTGAAAACGTAACATTGTGTGAGCTGCAGCCGAATGGGCGTTGGGCCCGTACAGAGGTACGGGCTACATTAGAAGCTGGAGCCTGGTTGGCTTAGGAATTCGAGTTCGGAGGGTGTTGAAGCGCGCCCGAGCAACGCATTGCGATGCGGGTAGCGGCCAAAGCGGACGATAATATCGCGGTGTTTAACCTCGAAGTCGTAGTTGGTTTCCAGACCCGGCTGGTCAAACAGACGTATGGCTTCGTCGTGCACAACCAGCGATTCGCTGTGCATGTAGGGCATATACAAAAACGCTCGCTGCGACGGTTCCATCGCACGATCGACGCCACGTGCTACCGACTCCTGTGCCAACGCTAAAGCCATTGGATCCTGCGCAAACGCGCGCGCATCATCACGATAGACGTTACGCGAAAACTGATCGAGCACGAGAATCTCAGCCAGTCGTCCGAGGCCGCCGGTTCCTGCTCCAGCCGCATCATCGGCGCGCCAGTGCCAACATTCACCCGCCGCACAGGCTACCAATACCTCGCCAAAGCGCTTGCGAATCGTTGTATCTAAGGCATCACTCTTAGCAAACCAGTTCGCCGGCGTCAGTTCGTTAAACCAGAAGTTGAGAATGTCTTGGGGGTTCATTTTGGCTCATTCCTGCGGTTTTGTATCAATCGCTCGTCACACACTTCAGTTAAGGTGAAGCATTTGTTTGATCTATAAACTAACCGAAGGATGACCAAAATGCGAATTCAACCGCGGCTTAATGCTATCGCTCTTGCGTTGCTTGCCTGCAGCACTGCGCCCCATGTCAGCGCCAATGAAGCACAAGCTAGCGTGCGCGAAGCAAATACCCTAGTCCCAGCGCAGCAAACGCGTTATGCCCCCAGTGTTTTCCCTGACCGTGTGACGCTGCTGCCGACTGCGCAGCCTGCGACGTCGCATAACGTGACTTGGCGCACCGACACTAGTGTCAAACACACCATCGCACAAATTGCGCCAGCAACAGCATCGCCGGGGTTACACCTCAATTCAATAGAGTTAACCGGCAGCAGCATCAGCCATAACACACCCAATGGCGAGGCTTTGCATCATCGCGTCACCTTCAAAGATCTGCAACCCGATACGCTTTACGCTTACCGCGTAAAGGGTGGCGATACCTGGAGCGAGTGGCATCAATTTCGCACGCCGCAAGCTGAGTTCGCACCTTACACGGCGCTTTATCTTGGCGATGCACAAAATGCCGTGTTATCGCACTATGCACGCACCGTGCGTGAAGCTTTTCGCGCGACTCCGCATGCCAAAGTCATGCTCTACGCCGGTGACCTCGTTAATTCCCGCGAAGATATTCACGATAACGAATGGGGTGAATGGTTTCAGGCGCTAAGCTGGATTGGCTCCACCGTGACGCAAATTCCAAGCTCTGGCAACCACGAATTCAGCAGCGACGATGACAATCCGATTCGTCACTTATTGCCGCACTGGGCAGCACAGTTTGAGCTGCCGAATAATGGTCCTGAAGGACTGCAAGATACCGTCTATTACACAGATTATCAGGGCGTACGCTACATTGCGTTAGATTCCACCGAAGCCTTGCAATATCCCGACAAAGCCAAGCAACAAGCCGATTGGCTCGAAGAAGTGCTTAGCGATAACCCACAACAATGGACGGTCATTTTCCATCACCACCCCATGCATTCTGTGTCAAAAGGCCGCGATAACCCGCCGCTACGCGAATTCTGGCAGCCGGTTTACGAGGCCTATAACGTCGATTTGGTGCTGCAAGGGCATGATCATACCTACGGTCGCGATGCGACTGCGCATCAAGGTAAGGCTGCCAGCGATGGCGGGCCTGTATATGCGGTATCGGTTGCGGGTCCGAAGCAATATCTGGTGAGCGACCATGCGCGCGCGACCATGGATCGGGTCGGTGAAGATAGTCAGTTATTTCAGGTAATTGATTTCGAACAAAATGAAGTCCGCTATCAAGCGTTTACGGTGACCGGTGAGTTGTATGATGCGTTTACCTTGAAAAAGGCTGCGGACGGTAGCAAAACTTTTATTGAGCAGCAGCCGGAGACCGCGCCAACGAGCTGTGCCAATCCGCATAAACCTAAACCATCGCGGTGCTGGAACGGGACCGATGTGATCCACGCTCCAGCAGCGAAAGTTACTCCATAGTCGCAAGGATCTGCTCGAGCGGGACAAGTTTAATGTTCTGTCCCGCTTCGGGCATGCGGTTACGACCATCTTGTACCATAAAGGCACCCTGCTCGAAGCCTGTGCCGAGCGACAAAGTGGTGACTTCTATACCGTCAGTTTCCGAAGCACCGTCAAGGCCAAGCTCGACATTGGTGCGAATGCGGAAGTGGCTGCGTAAAGACCACGGTGCCGCGCCATCAAACACGATATAGCTATCGTTGCCTTGGCTCGAGACAAACAGCAAGGGTTGATCGTCAACTACTGCATAAGCGACACCTTCGATGTCATCGACCAGTTCGGGATGTTCGGCAACCGTGATGATTTGCGCGCCTTCCACCGCGCCATCTGCCGCAGCATCAAACAGCCAGACCGCAACGTCTTCTTCACCAACAAACAGGCGTTGTCCTGCATCATCGACCGCACAACCTTCAGGTTGCGATGGCACTTGCAGCTCGCGCACTAACTCGCCACCATCGGCGCTTACGCGATATTGTTGAATGCGACCTGACTTGCCATTGACGTACACATAGCTGGTGTCAGTTGCACTATCGTGGCCCATACATAGACCATAGATTTCGGCTAAGTCGGTCGGGATATTGGCGGCTAACGAGAGTTCACCACGGGCGCTGATGCTGAACAGCTGCAGGCTATTGTCATCACGCAATGACGCGGCCGCCAACTGGCCTCGTACATCAACGTTATTCAAACGGCCTACCGCCAATTCTTGTACGATCTTGCCCTGCATGTCATACACATAGAGCCCAGTACGTTTGTCGGTGCCCAGGATACGACTCTGCGCTGGCTGCTGCGGATGCACCCACACGGCAGGATCATCAATGGCATCACCGCGCCGTGGTGAAGGTTCGGTTTCAAGCGTGGCACTGACCTGGTTGACGGCCGCAGGCAAGGTCATGCTTCGCGCTTCGCCTTGGCTCACAGTTAACCTCGCGCTAGCAGTGAGATCTTCTTCGGTCAATAACAACGAGCCATCTGCTTGTTGCTCAATATCAGTTAAGGCTGCTGCACCTTCAATCGCTAGCGCTTCACTAAACGCCAATACGTTGTCGGCATTACGGCGCAACACCAACACACGTGGTGGCTCTTCTTCGAGCGCCAGCAAGCTGCCATCGGCCAACCAAGTGAGAGCTTTAATTTCGTTTTCGATAGCACCAAAAGGTGCACGTGCGGCAATCAGATCGCGGCCTTCTTCAGCTTCCGGTTCAGCTTCGTAGCGCCAAATCGCTTGGTCGCCTTCAGCGATGTATAAGCCGCCCTCAGCCTGATCGACCGCGCAAGCTGTGCTGTCATAAGGTACCGCCATGTCACGAATCACCAAGGGTTGCGCCAGCCATTCTGCTTCTTGGCGCAGTAACCACTGTTCCGCACCACCACGACCGCCGAGCAAAAAGACCGACAATTGCTGATTCTCAGTGCTTTGATAGAAACACAGGTCTTCGACCACGCGCGAAGTAATTTCGCCTGACCACAAACGACTGACTTCGCCGTCAGCGTAATGCCACAAGTACAGCTCTTGGGTGTTGGCTTCCATGGCACCAAACACCGTTGTACCGTCAGCCAGCGGTTGCGTGCGCAAGTGTACAAAAGTCCCTGCTTCTAGCTGTTGTTGATCGAGTTTAAGCCCCGCGGCATCGGCTTTTAGTTGTTGCGTGCCAAGCGCCACTTGGTGGCGCACCGGGGTATCTGTGGCACTCTCAGCACAAGCTGAGAGGCACAGTAACGAAGAAGCAATTAAAGAGAGGTGAAATTTCATGTTCATCCTTACCAGTTGGTAATTTGCAAACCAAGGGTGTAGCTGCGGCCATAGCTTTCATATTGCGCGTTGTAGCGGCGCTGACCGGTATACACATAGAAAGGTTCGTCGGTGAGGTTGTTGGCAGCAAATGACAAGCTGATGCTATCGCTTAGCAGCCATTTCGCTGAGAAGTCGACCGTCATGTTGTCGTCTTCATAGATGTCGTAACGACTGTCTTCCACATCGCCTAGCTCAACTAGGTATTTGGATTTGAAATTCGCCGCTAAACGTAAGCTTACGTTATACGTCTCGTAACCAAGCGCAACGTTGGCCGTGGTGTCTGACTGACTTGGCAGCGGGATGTCACGTTGTTGCACAGTGCCATCGTCAAGCCAATCGACCGTTGCTTCAGAGTCAGTGAAGGTCAAGTTGGAGCTCACCAAGAAGTTATCGAGCCAGTTATCAAAACCTTTGACTTGATGCACTAGGTTCAGCTCAAGACCGTAAACATAAGCATCGCTACCGTTGATAAAGGTAACCGCTTCGTCGAAGTTCTCAAAACCAGGGCGCCCTGCCACATCGGCTTCATACACAAAGTTTTTAATATCTTTGTAGAAAGCGATGGCAGAAATCACACCCAATGATTCGTCGTAGTGCTCGATACCAAAGTCAAAGTTGGTCGAGGTTAACGGTTCCAAATCAGGGTTACCGAATTCGGCTTTTAAGTCGCCGTCATCATTCTCTAAATAGAAACTTGGACGCAACTGCTCAAAGTTCGGGCGTACCATACCTGTGCTATAAGCTAAACGAACAATGGTGCTGTCACTCATATCGTAACGCGTGACTAAACTTGGCAACCAACGCGCATTGCTGTAATCGTCAGTGACTGGGGTGAATTCTTCGATTTGATCGTCATAACGCACACCACTTGCCGTGCGGTCATCGTGCTCATAACGGGCCCCAGTGATGATTTGCCACGCACCTACTTGCATGTCAGCCATCAAATAACCGGCGCTAATGTCTTCTTGGATGCCGTAGCTGGCGATTTCTGACTCCACATCATCACGGAAATCGGCCATGTTCAGCGGCTCAATCAGATCCCACAACTGCTGTGCGTCAATGCCCGGGCCAAAACGCCCTAAGCCATACTCAACATCGCCACCGGCATAGCTGTCCATGGTCAAGGCTGTCACCCCCAGATCCGCAAAGTCTTCGTAAATAAAGATATCTTCGCGGGCAATCTTTTCGCGTTGGCTGAGCTTAACACCGCTTTTAAACGTCACCTGATAATCCGGCTGCAAGAAGTCATAGGCAATGTCGGCCGAGATACTGTCTTGGGTCTCTTCGGTGTAGGCGTCGCTGACTTCGATTTCGTCAATCTCGTAAGCGCTTGGCTGATACGCACTATCTGGTGCTAACAAGCTCAGCCGTTCAATCCCGGTATAACCAAGACCGTCGTCAAACTCTTGCACAAATTTAGCACCACCAATGGCAAACGGTTGGCTTTCGTTGGCTTCGCTCATGCCACCTTCAATTTTCACCGTCCACTCATTGATACGCTGCTCAGTGCCAAGCACCAAGGCTTGTATTTCTTGGGTTTCTTTACGGTCTTTCAGTTCACGCGCAATTTCACCGCCACCGGTAGCGCCAGCAGTCAATGGATCGGCAAACTCAGTGATCAAGCCCTGCCGGATTTCCGTGTCGGCAAACTCGCTATACAAAGTCCGCAAATAATAGTCAGCGTCATCGCTCGGACGATAATCCATGTTCAATGCCAAACCCGTGCGCTCGCGCGTTACCGCATAAGCGCGTTTTTCAAATTCTTCGAGGCCCGGCTCATCAAAATCCCAACCTCCGCCAGTTTCGACGTTATCGGTGGTAAATGAACGGTCATGATAACTGCCAGCGAAAGCGATACCGAACGCATCGGCGCGATTACCGACATCGAAGGTGTTACTGAACACACCAGAAACTTTAGGATTGGTCTCGCTGGCTTGCTGGTTGTAGCCCAAGTCAGTAGTCAACGAATAAAACGCACCGTCGCGATCGAAAGCGGTCATACTTTTCAGTTCAATATTACCGCCTAAACTGCCTGCAGCTTGGTCTGGGGTCAGCGTTTTGCTGACTTCAACGGATTCCAATAAGTCTGAGGGGATGACATCAAGTGCCACCGCCCGTGTACCCGCTTCCGGAGCGGCAAGCATGGTGCCGTTGTAGGACACTGAGTTCAGATCAGGTGCCAAACCACGAATGCGAATGAACCGCCCTTCGCCTTGGTCACGCTCAACCGATAAGCCAGGAATACGTTGCAGGGCATCGCTGACGCTATCGTCTTGCAACTTACCCATGTCATCTTTTTTCAACACGTTAATAATGCCGCCAGCATCACGTTGTTGTTGCACCGCGCGCTGAATCGCATCACGGTTACCAATGGTGACCACTTCTTCCATGCTTTCCGCATCTTGTTCTGGCTCGGCTTCGCCTTGCTGTTGCGCCTGGGCAACGGACATTTGCGCACCGCAACTGAGTGCGATTAACCATGCTAAGTAGGATTTTTTCATCTCTGCTCTCGCCTTATTAGGATTAGTGAGTTGTTGGGTTCGGCGCTCACTATACGAGCTCAAGGTGACATTTTTTGCAGCAGGTTCAGGCGTAAATGAGCCGTTTAGAATCGGGTCCGAACGGCTCACTCGGTCACATAGGTGTCACCTTAATGTCACCTGATGTGCTTATGCTATGCGTTGGATTTTACGGATTTGAGGTTTTATGCTCAGCACTCCTATTTGGCGCGATGCACGCTGGCCACTGTTGGCTTTGCTGTTGTTAGTCTGCATCGGTTTTGCACTGCAGTTTGGCTCGCCGAAGCCGGCGGCTTTCGTTGATTACCTAGATGTTTTGGGGGAAGGCTCGACTTTACTGTTGGCGCTGATTGGCGTCGGCGCACTATTGCTGACCCGTCCACGCGGTAAAGTTACTACCCTGCTATTTGTCGGTAGTTTGCTATTGTGCGGTTCTTTGACCTTAGACTTGCTCGACGAATTCTTCCGCTATCCCGAAGATGTGCGCTACATGAGTTGGCTAGAATCACTGCCGCTGCCGCTTGGGCTGTTAGTATTAGCAATTGGTATGTACGGTTGGCATCAAGAGCAAAAGCTAATTGAACGGCAACTACGTGCTCGTGAACTCCATTATCGCGATCATCGCTTCGTCGATCCGCTAACGACCTTGTACAACCGCAACTATCTTGAACATATTTTGCAGCGTGAAATCGCTTTACGGTTCGAACATCGCGATGAGCTTTGTTTACTGCATTTGAACGTTAAAGGCTTTGCCCGCATTAACCGCGTGCATGGCAGTCATGAGGGTGACCGCATGTTGCAACGCTTGGGCGAGCTCTTGGTCACTTTGCTGCGCGACACCGACCTTGTATGTCGCGACCATAGCGACCGGTTTTTGCTCCTCTTGCCGCGGACTGAACGCGATGAAGCACTAGCTTTGGTGAGCTTCTTACAACAAGCCTTACTGCAAGAGTTACCCTACGCCGAATTGGTCCGTTTCGATTTTCGTTGTCATCAAGTGGCCGAAGACAACGCACTTGCAGCCTTGCAGCAACTTATGCTCGAACGCAATAAGGTAGCAGCGCATGCAACCATGGCAACCTGCTGAGCGCAGCTATTTTTATAGCAAGCCGCTGTTGCAGGCTTTGCTGCCGCTGGCTGAACGCCGCGCGGTAGCGCCCCACAAATTGCTGCGCGGCTGTGACTTTGAGCTCGCTAGCGTCGCTCAGCGCCAACATCAAATTCATGCCCGCGACTGGCAGCGCATCATGCAAAATGCCGAACAGCAACTGGCTGAGCCGCAGTTGTGGCAGTTGGTCGCCGATAGTTGCTTTAACGAACGCTTGTCGCCGTTAGTGGATGTCTTGCATTACGCACCGTCGGTCGCAGTTGCGCTGCGCCAATTTCAGCACTATCGACGCCTGCTACAGCCATTACAATTTGTTACCGTACGACGTTGCAAAAGTCATTTGCAGTTACAGTTTTTACCGACCTTTATGCCGGTGTCTGCGCAGTTCTCGATTGCCCTACTCTTAACCTTTGCCCGCCGTATGGGTATCGATACCTCATTGTGGCACTTACAACTTGACTCAACCACAGGTGCGCTGCCACTTTGGCATGAATGGCTAGGCTCGATTGTTGATGCCCCCTTTTGTTCGCTCACTTTGCCCCTCGCACAGTTGCAGCAACCGCTGGCCGAAGCTGACCTCGGTGAGTACCGGCAGGCGTTATGGTTTACCCGCATGCAATGCGCAATAGTGCCGCGGCAGCCGTTATTGCAGACGGTGGTGCGTTGGCTGCAACAGCGTTTACAGGCCGCTGATGATGTCAGTTTAGTGGAGCTAGCGAGCTATTTGGGGATCAGCGTGTCGTCGTGTAAACGACTGCTCAGTAAGCATGGTACGACTTTCCAAGAAGTACTCGACCAAGTACGGCTGCTACGTTTGCTCGAATTACTCGCCGAACAGCCCTACTCGAATGGCGAGTTGGCGGAGCAATTGGGCTACAGTAATTCAAATAATTTCCGCCGCGCTTGTAAACGTTGGCTAGGGGTCGCCCCAGATTTATTGCGCGCCGGCTTATAAAAGGCCCGGATTTGCGGTCCGAGCCTTGGTATTACCTGCATTGGTGATAGCTTTACTCGGCTTTCACCGTGAGGTTGTTACGTACATCTTTCACGCCTTCGACACCGCGCGCTAAGCGTTCAAGCGCCGAAATATCAGCTTCGCTTTCAACTTCACCACTTAGGGTGACCACGCCATCGGTGGTTTCGACATTGATTTGCATACCCGCAGCCTGTGCCATCAGAGCACTTTTCACATTTGCAGTAATAGCAGAATCGCTGATGTGGTCGGTTTGCTGCTCCATCTCTTGCTGTTGCTGAGCTGGATCTTGCAAAGTGGTTGCCATCGCGATGGTACCAAAGCTCAATGCCATAACTGATGCGACTGAAGTAAATACATTTGCTAGTTTCATAGTTGCTTCCTCCTGTTTAGGTTCACTTTCACTATAGCTAGCGATTTGCTGACGTGAAGCGGCTTTGCAGGGCTTTTGCTCTATGAAGATTTGGTTAATTTCCGAACAGCAGCTATACCTATAGATACGCTTTGAAGGAGGCATGGTTATGAAAATCTTACACGGGTTGATTGGTTTAACGTTGGCGCTTGGCATAGGGACTGGCTACGCGCAAGATCAAACGCAGGACGACAAGAAAGAATTACCGGAAGCAGCCGCAGACGGTCAACAAACAGCTGAAACCGCGCGTGCGGGCAAGTTTAAAGCGGGTAAGGCCTTAGCTGATACGGTGAAAGCAACCGCAGGTCCGCCTGACTTTATTGACGACGATGATGACGGTGACGGCATTGGTGATGCGACGGAACGGAAACGCCCTGGTCGCGTGAAATATGCCGATGTGACTTTCGAGCGCGGAAAAGTAGAGTCAGACGACTCCGATACCGTTGAAGCGGACGACAAGAAAAAGCCGACGAAAAAGAAAGGCGATAACCACTAGGGAATAGCTGCTAGCTAATAGCTAACAGCTACTCTACGCTTAGCGCAATTGAAGAACCACACCCGACAACACCGCGACTGCGACTTCATTTTGCTGCATTAGCAAGAAGGTCGCGTTATCGCGTTGTTGAGGGCGTGACCCAGGGAGATTGCGCGGGTTCACCGCTACTGGTAGGTGCGTACGTACGTTTAACGCCTCGGCATCACCCACGAAATGACTATAGCCCTGTCTGACTAAATCGAGATATTCATGGTGCGACAGCTTTAAGCCTTCGCTTGGGATCTTGTACGCTCTTCCCGGTGCGTAAACGTAATTGCTGCCGTCGTAGCGATCGAACGCCGGAAACGGTTCAAGATCGCCTACTTCACGAATATAGCCTGTAGTTTCGGCGCCGCTACCACTACGATTGAAGCCGATATCAATAAGGTAATTGTGCCCACCATCTTGCACCTTGACTTGATCGAAAATCACGTCTTTAAAGCTATTCGAGTTATTCATTGGAATGCTGTGATACGGCTTTAATGTCTGCTTTTCATAGTCTTTGTTAGCGATGCTTTCGAGAGCTTTTACCAGCATCGCAACGTTGACTTCACGTGCCTTTTGGCGATTCGGGTCATTCGGAAATGCGCCGGACTCCACCAAAATGGTACTAATGCCCATTTTCGAAAAGTTATCGCCAAAGGCCCGTGGCGCAAAGGTATCGTTATAACGCCCCATGTGCCCGGGTATCAGTGCGTCGCCGACAATTTTCATATCGCCGATCAGTTGCATCGCCCGCTCACGACTGTCGTTAATGTCTTTGGCTTCGTTAAATGCCGGTGCAAGCAAGCTGATAGTGGCAGGCTTACCGGTATGGGCGACTTCGTAGTAACGACTTTGATCATGCAGGTTAAAGCCGAAATCTGGCTTTAAGGTTTTGCCCTGCTCCATCAGAATCTTGCCTTCCGGTGTTTGCAGAGCGCGCGCATCGCGATTCACATCGATGCCCTGCACATTATAACGTTGCGCGCGTTCTGCGCCGTCTGGATTTAGCATTGGCAGCATATAGAGCGTAATCTCGCCAGCCCAATGCTCTCGCCATTTTTCGTCTGTTTCGATTTTGTGCATAAGATCAAACAACGCAGGCGTCGCGGTAGATTCGTTGCCATGCATTTGCGACCACATAAAGACCACCGTATCGCCGCTGCCGACTTTAAAGCGATAAATCGGCCGCTCTTCATAGCTGCTGCCAACTTGTTCAGTCGTGATAATATCGCTGCGTTGCACACGTTTGATCAATGGCTCGATATCGGCAAAGCGAATTTGCTGTTTATCGAGTCCAGGTAGCAGCTCATGGTCGAAATGGCTGTGATTGTCGTGCGCGATTGCTATGCTGCTCATTGCGCTAACGCCACCTAGAGTTAAACCTAGGCTTAAGGCGAATACAGTTAAATACTTTTGCATTTTTTATTCGTCTCAGGGTTTAATTAATAATAATTTATTACTAGGATGAAGCGTAACGGTTGCTCTCGGTGGGCGTCAACTCGCATACGTTCAACAGGCACAAAACTAAGACTAACAAAGGTGACCTTGTCATGGATCGCAGATCGTTTATTAAGACTCTAGCCGCCGGAGCGGCTGCAACAACTGTTCTTTCTCCGTTAGCAGCGGCAGGTGGCATTTCGGGTATGGCAGGAACAACGGCTTCTGGCTTGGGCGCTGGGCGCTTGCCGCGGGCTTTGAAAGCCGGTGACACGGTACGTATGGTCGCGCCAGCAAGTGCGGTTGAAGATCGTCATCATGTCTTGATCGCGAAAGAGTCGTTTGAAGCGTTGGGCTTCAAAGTGCAGTTGGGTGAACACGTGTTCGGCCGCCATGGTTATTTATCCGGCACCGATGCCGAGCGCGCAGCCGATGTTAACAAAGCCTTTGCTGACGATAGCGTCGACGCAGTGATTGCCGTCCGTGGTGGATGGGGTTGTAACCGCATTTTACCGCTGTTGGATTACGATATGATCCGTGCCAATAACAAGGTGTTGTTGGGCTACAGTGATATTACTTCGTTGATGAATGCGCTCTATGTAAAAACCGGTATGGTGTCGTTTCACGGGCCAAATGGCTTTTCTTACTGGGCTGATTTTCAAGCACAGCAGTTCCGCGATGTGATCATGGACGGCAAGTCCACCACCATGCGCAACTACAAAGAAAAAGAAGAGACGCTGACCATGATGAGCAACCGCACCACCACGGTGAACGGTGGCAAGGCCCAAGGTGTGTTAGTTGGCGGTAACCTTACTGTGTTGACTAGCTTATGTGGTACGCCTTATTTCCCTGACTTAAAAGGGAAAATTTTGATGTTGGAAGACGTCGGTGAGAATATTTACCGCATCGACCGCTTCTTATCGCAACTGCAACTGGCTGGGCATTTGGACGGCGTTGCTGGTATCGTCTTTGGCCATTGTACCGAGTGCGACCCAGGTGGTGGTTTCGGTAGCTTCACCTTGCATGAAATCTTTGAGCATTATTTTAAACCGTTAGGCGTGCCAACCTACACCGGCGCCCAGTTTGGTCACATTCGCGACAACCATATTTTGCCAGTCGGTCATGTGGTTGAACTCGACGCCGATGCGGCGACTTTGACGTTACTCGGCAGCGCGGTGCAAACGGTTTCGTAACGCCTGCCACTCGTGGGTTTCTGGTAAGGGTTCCAACCAAATGGTCGGGACCCTTTTTTGATCGAGCTCGTGCAGCGTGTGATACAGCGCATGGGCGAACTGTTCAGGGGTGTCGCCGAGTGCGTGTTGCTGTTGTTGCGGTAGATCATCGCGCAAGCTGCGTACGAGGATGATGCTTTGTGGTTCCGTGGTGTTAGCGCTGGTGTTGAGCCAGCGGAGTTTGGCTTGCGGCTGGTAGTGCTTGGCCATATTGCCGGCAACACTCACATCATGTTGCTCTGGCGCTTCCACCTGTTGGTTCAGCACCTTGCTCAGTTGCTGCGCGGTGATAGGACCTGGCCGCAGAATTCTGAGTTTCTCGCTGGTTTCACGTAAATCGAGAATCGTCGACTCGATGCCCACACTGCAGCGGCCACCATCTAAAACCGCGTCGATTTTGCCATCGAGTTGTTCAAGCACATGGGCAGCTGTGGTCGGGCTCAATTGCTTGTGTAAATTTGCCGATGGCGCGATCACGCCAATGTTTTGCTGCTGCAGAATCTGTCTTAGCTGCGCTTGGTTGGGCATGCGGATCGCGATGCTATGGCTGCCACCGGTGATCAGCGGTGATACTTTCGGGTGCCGGTGCAATAGTAATGTGAGCGGTCCTGGCCAGAATTGCTCAGCTAATAGATAGGCTTCGTCGGGAATGCCATAGGCCCAATCCTGCAACTGCTCAATTGCGCCAATATGCACAATTGCAGGATGGTTCTGCGGGCGATTTTTGGCTTGATAAACCTGTTGAATAGCGTCGGTATCTGCCGCGTTGGCAGCGAGACCGTAGACGGTTTCTGTTGGGATTGCCACAATACCACCGAGCTTGAGTAAGCGGCCGGCGTGCTGCAACTGTTTGTCGTTATCGGCTTGAAGTATGAGTGTCATGCGCTTACCTCTTGTGGTTGCTTGTGGGCGACCGGCTGCCACCCGTTGGCTTTGCGTTGCGTGAGTTGTCCGGATGAATCCGATTGCTCGGGGCGCTCGGGCTGCTCGGGCTGCTCGGGCTGCCATTGCCAAAGATGGAGCCATTCATTGTCGATCAACTGCTGTACCATCGGCTGCTCACTGATGACCTTATCGATAGCCGCTTGCTCTGCGGCAATCACCACTGTCAACCTGAGCGGCTCGTGATACCAGTCCTTACCGTCGTGAATCGATTGCCGCGCCAATCCTATGCGAATATCACCACCATTCCCTTCGAATACCCCGAGCCCATCGGCGACCACGTTATGCAGCAGTTTATTCCCGCTGCCGAACTGCTGCGGCGCCACCGTCGACGCGTAGTACTGCATGTTGATCCAGTGCGCCACCACCATCGGTGCCGTCATTAACTGCGTCAGCACCTGTTGCGATGGGTCTTTGCCGTGATCGTAGTCATGCAAAAACACCCGTGCGTCAAAGTTACAGCTTCGTGTACGCTCACGTGGCGCAAAAATGATCGCCGCATTGCGCGCCAAGCCCCACTCCGGCCGCACCTCAGCCCAACTCCCCGCCCGCCGCTGCAGCGCATCGCTGACAAAGGAAGGGCAGCCCTCTTTGCCGCTGTGTCGCTGCGAGAAAGGGCTGCCCACTTTAGGGGGGGTTGGCGCGGTGGGTGCGGGCTGCGCGTTGAGGCGGATCAGCTGTTCTTGCTGTGCCAATTGGTTCGCAGCACCTAACCACTCACACAATTTTTGCGGCTTTTGCGACGTCAATAAACTTACAGTTTGTTGCGTAGTGTCGTGTAAGGCTGGTAAAAATTCGGTGGTCTCCGGAATGTGAATATTGTGCTGCGCAGCGAGTTGCTCGCGCACTTCTTTGTCATTCAGCATTTGCGCTAATACCTGTGCGTTTGCCGCACCCGATTGTCCGCCACATGCACCACACTCGAGGCTCGCGGCATGTGGATTATTTTGCGTTGACGCGCTGTGGCCTACGATTAACACTTGCCTTGCGAAATCTTGTTTAAGTCCGATGCCAGTCAGTGCATTGGCCGCCAACTGTGCCAGCTCTGTGGCCGTTGCCGGTGCGCCGTTTTTAGTGATACGCCAAGGTTGTTCATTCATAGCGCCACCAGCAGCGCGTTGCAACGGTTGATGCGTCAATGACTTTTTCAGCAGTTTCCATGCTTTGGTAATACCGCTCATCTCGACCCAACCATAGGCCCCAGCTGGACTTTCATGGGCCCGGTGCCAACTGGCAGAACGCCACGTATTGCGCAGCTTTTGTTGGCTTTGCGCGTCAGATGCTTGGCTGACTTGCCATTGTGGTGCAAGCAGTCCGGGTAACTGTGGTTTGCTGTAACCTTGGCTAATTTGATATTCAATCGGCAGCCCAAAAAAGCCCGCGAAACCGAAGGTCTGAATCGCCGGTGATTGCGCTTCTAGAGCACGGCGCATTGGTTCTGAACGAACATCAATGCAGAATACGGCCTGCAACTCGCGAGGGATGCTAACATTTTCAGCTGAAGTCGCATTAACGAGCTGTTCTGCAAGAGCTTGTTGGTAAACTCGTTCTTTCTCGCGCAATGCTTGCCACAGCGACTGTTGCTGTTCACGCACCTGCGTCTTCAAGCGCTCGAAGCTGGCCCATTGCACCTGAAACTCTGCTCGGGTTGCATCACTTACGCTATGCCAGCAGACCAAATCCCACGCCAAGCGAATAGCTAGTAGCTGATTGAGCTCATCATTGAAGCGCGGCTGTTGCTCTAACTCGCGCTGCCAACGACGCTGCGCGAAGACACTGGCCCAGCCGTAAAGCTCATGCATAAGCACCTGCAAATAGACCGGCCATTGGTCCGCATCAAGGGGCAACACCTGGGCTTGCTGGTAAAGCTCACGATAGTCACAGGGCAATTTCTTAAGCTGTTGTTTAACTTTTTTATTATTCAAAAGCAGCTCGATGCCCCGATCGTGACGCGTGACATTCAGCCACTGTTTGTACATGCGCTCGCCGAGGTTTTCGTCTTGCGCCACTTGCTCCGGATAACTCACCCATAGCGCACAAAACTGACTCATTTGTTGCTGAATTTCGGTCAGCCACGGCAGTGACCGACTCGCAGTTTCACGCAACCGCCAGCCCTTTACGGCCGCGACAGAACCCCTTAAAAAGGGCAGCCCTCTTTCGCTGGTTTCAGCGCCGTGTAGCATGGGGATATTGAACCAAGCCTGTTGCTCGGCGGCGATCTCTTCGATGTGACGGTCGCGCTGCTGCCACCAAGGATTCACGGCAATTGCGCGATCCAGTGGCCACACTGGCGCGACTTCCGCAGTTGCCGCCGCAACGAGTATCTCTAAGTCTATCTGGTGCAACTGTTCCGGCGCCGCGGCGAGCGAGGTAGACATGGCAGGTGAGGCAGTCATGAAGATGCTCCTTTATGTTGTGAATTGCGCAGCGGCCAAAGGGTCAGCGTTAAGCGGGTGGCCCACTCATCGAGATATAAGCCAGCGTTGAGGGCGACAAATAATTGGCTACTATGCGCCGATTGCGGACGATAAAGTAACCATAGGTAGACGCTGGTAATGCCGATAAGGACAAGACAAATCCAGACATCGAGTAGCCAAATGTAAGACGCAGTGCTGAATGTTAGATGCGCGCTCAAGGCCCAGTTAGCCAGTAGGTAAACGCCGAACCAAGCTGCGGCGACGCATATAGCCCGAAGTAATTCGCTGATATTAAAGCGCTCAAACATCGTCGAAAGCCATAGCCCGAGTGCAAGGCTCACGGCCAGCCACGGTGCGACATAGCCCAATGATGTGACAGCTGATACACCCAACAGAACCGCAGTAATGACTACAATTAGGCCACCGATAACGGCTTTAAGCGGAGGTAAACCAAGCTGCACAAAACGCTGCCGCTCGCGTTGCTCCACCGCCGACCCCGAAGTTAAAAATGCATAGGCTTTGTAACAAGAGTGCGCCAACAGATGCAGTGCCGCTAAGGTGTAAAAACCAAGACTAATCTCCACCAACATCAAAGCCATTTGCGCTACCGTTGACCAGGCCAAACGCACCTTTACGCTGATGCGTGTCATGGTCACTGCGGCCGCGACTAACATACTGATGCCGGCGACGATCGCCAATAACCAACGGGCCACCGCGGCGTCAGCGAGTAACGGCGAAAACTGCAGCAGTAGGTAGCCACCGAGGTTAATGATCCCCGCATGGAGCAGTGCAGATACCGCAGTAGGTGCTTCCACCACCTGCAGCAGCCAACCGTGCACCGGCAGTTGCGCACACTTAAGCATCGCAACACTGACCAGCAGCAGCATCACCCACTCGCTGACGATCGATGTAGTTGGCGATAGTTCGGAAATCGATGTTGCGCCGGTTTGTAGCCAAATGCTTAAGAGTGCGACAGCTAACATGGTTTCAGCTACCCGCGCAAAGATGAACTTTTTGTGCGCAGCAAGCTGTGCGCGTGGGCGCTCGGGATAAAACAGTAACAGTTTGTGCAAGCTTAAACTTACGCTCACCCAACCAAGCCAAAAGAGTACGAAGTGATCACTGATCGCAGTAAAGAGAATCGCGATAAGCACCAAGGTCAGCCAACGGTGAAATCTTACAGACTCAGATTCACCGCGGGTTTGTACCGCAGCGAAGCGCACTACGACCCAGCCGATAAAACTGATCATCGCAGCAAATCCAGCGCTCAAAGGTGTCAGTGCGAAACCCCAAGCTTGGTAGATTGAAGATTGCGTCAATGATAAAGCGATACTTGTGGTTAAAAAACAAATGCTGAGTAACGCCAAAATGCCTGCGGTAATGCGCCAACGCATGCTGCCTCCGATATTATTTTTTGTTGGCGGCATAGTGCGTGATTGCTATTGATTATAAAAATACATATATTATATCCATTCGTTCACTTAAACAGAACAATGTGGAAGAATTTTGGCATGTCTCGTTTAAATTATCATCACTTGTATTACTTTTGGCGTGTTGCGAAACAGGGCAACTTAACAGCAACCGCACAGCAATTGGCGATTTCACAATCGGCTTTATCTGCGCAGATTAATCAGCTAGAGCACACCATAGGTCAACCGCTTTTTGCGCGTGAAGGTCGCAGCCTGGTTCTAACCGAACTCGGGCGGACGGTGCTGAACTACGCCGAAGATATCTTCCAACGAGGCGAAGAACTGCAGCAATTGCTGACAGAGGGTGCGCCAACCTTACCCAGCTTAAGAATTGGCGTACTTTCGAGCATGTCACGTAACTTTATTGATGGCTTCATTCAGCCGTTAATTCGACAAAATGACGTTCATTTTCAACTTATTGCGCGCCCGCAAAGTGAATTACTTGAACTGCTCGGTCAGCATCAACTTGATGTCATGCTAACTAATCGCGAGTTACCCAGTAACGACGACATTGCCTGGCAATCACAACTACTGGCCCGCCAACCGGTAAGTGTCATTGCACCACCTGAACTTGCGCATTTACCTGCCGCAGTTGACGATGCTTATCGCGAACAACGCTGGGTGGTGCCTTCATACGCTTCGCCGCTACGAGCTGCATTTGAGTCTTTCTGTACGCAGCATCAGTTAGCGCCGAATATCGTCGCCGAAGCAGATGACATGGCAATGCTCCGATTACTTGCTCGGGATAGCGGCGCACTCGCCGTGATGCCTGCCGTCGTCGTTCGCGATGAACTTGTTACCGGCTTGCTGAGCAAGCGCTTTGACCTGCCAAATTCCTATGAGAACTTTTACGCTGTGACTCTCGCGAGAAAGTTTCCGCACCCCCTACTTCCCGCAATTTTGCAAGCCAAGCATTACCTGCCCTAGCGCCGCAAAACCACCCCAGAAAGGGCAGCCCTTTTTTAGGTGTTTGTCGCGCAAAAGTGCTAGGATGAGGGCTGCCCTTTCTTATGGTTTTGGCCAAGGTGAGCTAATGCGAACAGAACAGACCTATGTGCAACTTGATACGCGTTTGAGTAGTGCGGTGGAGCCGACGCCGGTGTTGGATCCGCAGTGGATCGCTTTCAATGATGAGTTAGCAGAGCAGCTGCAAATTCCATCTACGCAACGCGACACATCAGAAGGCCTGCTGATTTACTCAGGCAATACAACCCCCGAGTGGGCGCAACCGCATGCGCTTGCCTACGCCGGCCATCAATTTGCTAACTATGTTCCGCAGCTAGGCGATGGCCGCGCGGTGCTACTCACCGAGGTCGTCGACAAAAACGGACAACGTTACGATATTCAGTTGAAAGGCAGTGGCCGCACCCCCTATTCACGAGGCGGCGACGGCCGCTCTCCGCTCGGCCCAGTGCTTCGAGAGTATCTCGTAAGCGAAGCGATGCATCGCTTAAATGTACCAACGACACGCGCGCTTGCTGCGGTTGCGAGCGGCGAAATGGTAAAGCGCGAAAGTATCGAACCCGGCGCTATTCTTACGCGAGTGGCAAAATCGCACTTACGCGTAGGCACTGCACAGTATGTTTTGGCACTACAAGAGCGTAAACTTTCAAAAGCTTTCGCTGACTATGTCATCCAACGTCACTATCCAGCATGCGCATCAGCGGAGCAGCCCTACTTAGCACTACTGACACACGTACGCGACAATCAAGCCAAGTTAATTGCGCAATGGATGAGTCTCGGATTCATCCACGGAGTTATGAATACGGATAACATGACATTATCTGGAGAAACCATCGATTATGGTCCCTGCGCGTTTATAGAAGCCTATGATCCACAACAGGTTTTTAGCTCAATTGATCGTCGTGGGCGTTACATGTACCAAAACCAGCCGCCTATCGGCATGTGGAATATTGCCCGCTTTGCGGAAACTTTATTGCCATTGCTAGAACTTGACGAACAGCAAGCGATTACGCAGGCAAGTGAGGTGGTCCATGGCTTTGAACAAGTCTATCAACAGCAGTATCACGCCCGCATGAGCGCCAAATTGGGTTTAGCGCCAGAGCATCCGCAAGCCGAGCAATTACTCGAGGATTACTTGCAATTGATGCAGTTCCATCAAGTCGACTTTACGCTTGGCTTTCGTTATTTATGCGATGAGGATGACAAGCGCATTGGTTCGCTCTTCCAACAGAGTCCGACTTGGCAAAAATGGTACCAACAGTGGCAAGACGCACACAAAGACCTCAATACGGCCAAACAAAAAATGGCGCAGGTCAATCCAATCTACATTCCGCGGAATCACTTGGTGCAAGAAGTCATCACTGCAGCAGTTAAAGACGGAGACCTAAAGCCCTTCAATGCACTCCATCGCGTATTGAAAAATCCGTTCAAAGAACATGAAGAGTACGCCCGTTACAGTCAACCTGCGGCGCGCAACGAGCAAATCACACGTACCTTTTGTGGCACTTAGAACAACATAAAAAAGCCCCGTGAGCTTCTAACTTACGGGGCATTGAATTACAACTTTAAGACAACCGTAGGAGCATTTTATCCCACTTTCACGACGCGTCGGACTTTACCTGAATGTCGTTCTCCACGTCTTTGACGCCTTCAACGTTGCGCGCTAAGCGCTCAGCCGTATCAATATCTTCAGTTTCAGAAACAAAACCGCTTAGCTGAACTACGCCGTCTTGTGTTTCAACATTGATTTCTAAAACATTCAAGGCTTCGCTACCGAGAATCGTGGACTTCACTTTAGTGGTGATGGTTGCATCATCGATGTAATCACCGGCCTTATCCATGGCGGACTGTTCTTGTGGCTGCTCAGTTTGAGTATCTTGCATATTTGCAGCAATCACAGCTGGGCCAAAAGTTACGGCAAAAATGCCGGCAATCAAACTTGTTAAACGTAAGTTTTTCATAGTGCACCTCCTGTTGCTGAATCAATTTCGAGTGCACTTTCACTATAGCGAACGAAATTTACACAGTAAGACGCTTTACATTACTTTTGCTTTGCTTACAGAACGTTAGGATTTAACTGCCAAATCGTGTAGCTCAAAGCCGCAGCAAAACTCACCCAAACCAGGTAGGGAATGAGCAACAATGCTGCAGCTTTATTCAGCCGCCAATAACCCACGATGGTGGCAACAATGGCGGCCCATAGCAAAATGATTTCGACGAAACTGACAGCACCCAAGTACCAAGCGAAGAATAACCAACTCCACAACGTATTTAGGGCGAGTTGGACCAGATTGATTTGAAGTGCGCGCTTTGCCGCGCCTTGAAACCCATACTCACGCCAAACTAGCCATGCGGCGACAGCCATCATCGTATAGAGTGCAGTCCAAACCGGGCCAAAAACCCAGGTAGGCGGAGCCCAGTCGGGAATCATCAGCTCACGGTAAAAAACCGGGGCGTTCATCGAGCCCCATCCGCCCAACGCAGCCACCACAAAACTTAGTGCGAGCCAGCCAATTAAGCCACTCATTTGTTTCCATAACGACATACGATTCCCTTTCTAGTTAGCGTTTATATTGGGTTGGACAGTAGCCGCGAGAAACAGCCGGATCTCTAAGCTGTAAATGTTTCGTCTTGCGTGCGGTTACTCTCTTGCGCCACAGCTTGAATGAGCTTGGCTTCAATTCAGCGCGCATCAGTTCGATAACCTTGCTCTCGTTGAGGCCAAACAAGTGCTCAATTGCTTCGAACGGGGTGCGATCCTCCCATGCCATCTCAATAATTCGGGAGATTTCGTCGGCGCTGAAGCTTTGACTTTGATTTTTCATCCATTACCACTTGTAAGACTAGTGAATTTGTACGAAATTACGAATGTATCTTCGATTTGGATGAACAATGTCTCACAAAAACAATAATAAACAGCATTTTTCATTAACTGACATCGCGCATGCGCTATTGCGTTTCGCCCCGCGTCTTCCGCGCTTTATCATGACTTTAGCGCAGCTCGCGTGGGCCCGCAAAATCCAGCGCGGCAGCGTCGGCTATTTTCTGCAACGCGCTGCAGCCCGGCACCCCGATGCGGTTTTTCTCAAATATGAGCATGAAACCTACACCTACCACGAATTTAACCAGTGGGTGAATCAGCTTGCCGCTTATCTTCAACAACGTGGTGTTCAGCCCGGCGACTGTGTTGCTTTATGGTTCCCGAATAGCCCTGCGCAACTGGCATGGGCGCTTGCCGTTTGCAAACTGGGTGCTATCGCCGGCATGCTGAACACCAAGCAAACCGCACAACCATTTCTGCATAGTTTAAAGGTCATGCACCCGCGCCTCCTGATCAACGCCGAGCCCTTGCCCACCCTCGATTTCCCCCACCAGAAAGGGCAGCCCACTTTGACGTCACCAACCTCCGAAAGTGGGCTGCCCTTTTTAGGGGTGGTGGCGGCAGCGGAGGTGCCGCGTGATGCGACACGGAGCTGGCCGAATCCTAAAGAAACCGAAGCGATCAAACTCGGCGCAACGGCATTTTATGTGATGACTTCAGGCACTACAGGCTTACCGAAAGCTGCGGCAATGACGCACTTACGTTGGTACAAAGCTGGCATTGCTTTTGGTCGCATGGCACTGAATCTCAAAAAGCGTGAAGATACGATGTACTGCGCACTGCCTATGTATCACAACACCGCGCTATCCATTGCGCTGAGTGCAAGTATTATGACCGGCAGCACACTTGCCTTGGCGCCGCGCTTTAGTGCGAGCCATTTTTGGCAAGATTGTAAGCGTCACCGCGCAACCACTTTTGTTTATGTCGGCGAACTCTGTCGCTATCTGTTGCAGCAAACAGCGCAGCCAGACGAACGAAATAACGGCATTCGCGCCGTGCTAGGGAACGGCTTACGCGCAGAAATTTGGGACGAGTTTCAGCACCGCTTTGGTATCAATCGTATCTGTGAACTTTACGGCGCGAGCGAGGGAAACGTTGGCTTTGTGAACGTCTTCAACCTCAAGCGAACTGTCGGTTTTTCACCGATGAAATACACCATCGTTCGCTTCGATACGGACAACGAAGAACCGCTAAAAGATGCCAACGGCAAACTTGAAAGAGTTGAACGCGGTGAAGTCGGTCTGCTACTCACCGAAGTTTCGGAAAAAGCACCTTTCGATGGCTATACCAATAATCCAGAAGCCAACCAACGCAAGCTATTCAAAAATGTGTTCAAACCCGGCGATTGTTGGTTCAACACCGGCGACCTAGTGCGCCATCAAGGTTATCGACATATTGCCTTTATCGACCGCGTCGGCGACACCTTTCGCTGGAAATCAGAAAATGTTGCAACCACCGAAGTGGAGTCACAACTCAGCCGCTGTAAAGAGGTGCTCAACGCTGTTGTTTACGGCGTGAAAATACCAAATACCGAAGGTCGTGCTGGTATGGCTTCGTTGGTGTTAAAACAAGGACAACAATTCAATCCACAAGCGTTTTATGATTTCGTACGCAATCATCTACCTGACTATGCGCGTCCTTTGTTTATAAGATTACAACAAGCGCACGAAATGACGACCACATTCAAAGTCCGCAAACAGCAGCTCAAACGCGAAAGCTACGAGCTGCAAAACATCAAAGATCCGCTCTTCGTATTCGTCAACGAGCAACAGGGCTATCAGCCACTAAACGATGAAATTCTGCAGCGTATACACCACGGCCAGCACCGCTTTTAACCCAAAAGAGGGCTGCCCTTTCTGGTGGTTAGGGGCCGGCGGCGGAGGGGCTGCCCTTTTTAGGGGTGGAAGGCTTGCGCAGCAAGGCTTGCAGATTGCGCCAAGGGAGGAAGTACGCAGCGTGGATAATGACCAAGATAAGCGCTTGCGTGAGGCCGACGGTGTCAGCGAACGCGAACACGAAAATAAGAATATGCAACCGCACCACCTTGGCGTAGGGCTTCATCAAGTTGACTTTACGTAACGCCTTCGCAGTGTCTCCAGGCTCTTTAGGTAACGGGGCGCGCGGCTCCATAAATGCGGAGCGTTCCGACAATAAGGCGATCAGCAGAAACCACCAATAATGCGAAATCACCCACCAGTAATGATCGAAACTCAGAAATAATCCGGTACGTTCTCCACTCACAGGAATCGGAAAAAAATCGTTCAAAAAGATCGCATGACCAAAATGAAACATACCGAAATGAAAGGTAAAAAAGCCAAGTAGAAACACTGCGGAAAACACGCCTGCCACAAAGGCACCACCCTTCAGCGCGAACACCCAGCGCCCAATCGACCAGACGATATAGGCATAGCCAAGCACTAAGCTGCTGAGCCACATCCCCCACACAACATTGTGCCCGGTGTCGCGACTCCACAATGCCACAGCCAATGCGGCGGCAAACAGTAAAATGTCAAAAAGTACCTGTTGGCGTGTTTGCATCGAAGCAAAATCCTCACAAATGGTGGAAAAACCCGAATCCAGCCTCTATCATTTACAACAAAATAACAATAAGAGCAAAAGAAATGACCGCTAATCTGACGACGCCCGTTACTGAAAACGACCGTATCCACTTGCTTGATTGCATCAGAGGCTTCGCCCTGCTCGGTATTCTGCTGATGAATATCGAGTACTTCCAAAAGCCTCTATTAAGCATGATGAACGGCTTCGATTACAGTCAAACCGGCGCAGACTTCGGTGTCGCCTGGTTTGTCTTTACCTTTGTGCAAGGCAAGTTCTACACCATGTTCTCATTGCTATTTGGCATTGGATTCATTGTCTTTTACGACCGTGCCAAACAAAAACACAGCCATCCGCGCTGGTTATTCACCCGGCGACTGATTGTGCTCGGCGCTTTCGGTTTTGCGCATCTCGCCTACATCTGGGGCGGCGACATTCTGCTCAACTATGCTATCGCCGGACTATTTCTGCTATTTTTCGTCAACAAGAGCGCAAAAACCTTACTCAGATGGGGTATCGGAATTTTCCTGCTACCCGTTATCCTCTTCTGGCTTGGTGCGCTAAGCATTGAAGCTGCCAGCGCCACGCCAGAGGGTGCCGCCGCCCTCGCCCAAGATAATCAAGCCGCCATGGCAGAGGTCAATGCTATTATCGCCACAGCTGCCGAAGCCTATAAAAACGGTACCTATGCTGACGTACTGGCCGCAAGGAGCCAAGAAATTGGTTATTTCTATACCACGGGCATCTTTTTCATGACCCCAACAGTGCTGGGTATCTTCTTGATCGGTGCAAGTTTAGCGCGCAGCGGCGTAGCCACCCAACCAGAGCAACATAAAACCACCTACAAAAAGCTCCTGAAGTACGGCGCCATCCTAGGTCTGCCAGCTGCACTCTATGTTGGTTTTTACGGCACGCAAATGAATTTTCTAGCGCCCGATTTCGCCACAGCAATCGCCTTCACCGTTACGCAAATCGCCAACTTTGGCTTAAGTTTCGCTTACATCGCAATACTCGCGCTGGCAATCAAGCACTACAAATTCATCCAACAACTAGCACCCGCAGGTCGCATGGCACTCACCAATTACCTCACCCACTCCATTGTGTTCACGAGTCTCTTCTACGGTTATGCCTTGGGTATGTATGGTGAAATCGGTCGCGCCACCGCCACGCTATTAGCCATTCTGCTTTGGCTCGCCCAACTGCCACTCAGTGCATGGTGGCTCAAGCGCTTCCGCTATGGGCCCTGCGAGTGGTTGTGGCGCTCCTTAACTTATCTGCAACCGCAACCCTTTAAACGCTAGCCAAACGTGCGCGGCTTTTATATAGTAACGGGGTAATTTAGCAAAGACTAAAAAGATGCGTCGTTACCCTTTCATTCTTTATCTGATACTCGTGTTCACTGTGCTCAGCAGTGGACTTGCGAGTGCCTGGCAGAACGTCAACACACATCAACAAGTCAATCATTTTAAAAATGAACGCCTCGATCTGATTTGTACCGGCGATGAACTGCGCTGGATTGACCCAGTCGCTAGTATCGAACAAGGTCAATTCGTTTTTGTCGCGCCACCTCAAGACGCACCACAACAATTACAACATCCCGATTGCGGTCTCACTCATTTAGCCGACAACGCAGCAACGGCCGCTCCCAATCTGAGCGTCGCGCATAGCGTCAGCATTAGCAACAAAACGCCGCAAAAATCACCACACACCCCTACCACACAGCGCTATCACCAACCGCAGCTGCGCGCCCCACCTCTGCTGACGTAAGCCGAAAAAAACCATACACTTACTTTTAAAAGTCAGAGGACACCGACTATGTCGCAACCAAACCTGCGTCTGCACGCGCTGGCCATCGCGCTTGCTATTGCCATGCCCAGTAGCCTTGCGCACGCACAAGCACACCACGCACAAGCAACGCAACCACAAGCACAGCAAACAGAACCACAAAAAGCCGACGAGCATATCGTCGTTACGCACGCGCAAATGCAATCGGCTAGCACCGTTATCATCGATCCAAAACAGCCACGACAACCACTGCCCGCGCAAGATGCAGCTGATTTTCTCAAAACGATCCCTGGGTTTAACGTGATCCGCAAGGGTGGGGTCAGCGGCGATCCCACCTTTCGCAGTATGGCCGCGTCGCGGTTAACCATCATGAGCGACAACGGCTTAGTGCTGGGTGGTTGTAACAGTCGCATGGACCCACCCACGGCCTACATCACACCGCACAATTACGATGTCATCACCGTTATTAAAGGTCCGCAATCAGTGCTCTATTTGCCGTCACAAGCAACGGTGCTATTTGAGCGCGAAAGCTATCGGTTATCGACAGCCACTTTCAAAGGTCAACTGGGCGCTACTGTTGCCAGTCATCAACGGCGCGATCTCGAGCTTGATATGACCGCCGGGAATGAGCAAGGGTACGCTCGGCTTACTGCGAACAGTGCCGAAGGTGATGATTATAAAGACGGCGACAACAATGCGATTAACAGTGACTACCAACGTTGGAGCTATAACACTGAGCTCGCTTGGACACCCACTGACGACACTAGCCTCATTTTCACTTGGGGGCAAAGTGATGCAGAAGCAGCCTACGCTGATCGCGCGATGGACGGGGTAAAGTTTGATCGCACCAGTAAAGGTATCAAATTGCGCCATGACAATCTCACCGAGGTGGTGAAACGTATCGAACTAAGCTTTAACGACACCTATGTTGACCATGTCATGGACAACTACAGCTTGCGCTCGTTTACGCCGAGTATGATGATGCCAAATCCAAGCGCGATGAATCCGGACCGCGATACTCAGACCTATCGACTCAGTACTGACTTGGCTTGGCGCCAAGATTTAGCGCTTACTCTGGGCCTGGATCAAAGTGAAAATAAGCACACCAATCGGATGTCGATGAATCAGCCACAAATGCCCTATCAAACCAAGCCACGCATGAGCGATGGTCGCTTTAAACAGCAGGGTTGGTTCGCCGAAGCAAGCTATCAGCCACAGGCGAATTTGCGCATCCTTGCCGGCCTAAGAAGCGATCGTTGGCAAGCTTGGGACGACCGCGCGTTACTGAAAAAAACCATGCAAATGCAAATCGACAATCCGAGCTACCAAGCCGAACGTGACGAAGACCTAACGAGCGCCTTTACCCGCATAGAGTATCAACAGCAGGGTCACACTTGGTATGCCGGCCTTGGTCAAGCTGAACGTTTTCCTGATTATTGGGAGCTTATCGGTCAAGCGCGCGGCAGCGAATCCAGCGCTTCGGCATTTTTCATCGACAGCGAACGAACCCAACAACTTGATATGGGATGGCTCTATCGTGGCAGCGCGCTCGACGCCGAAATAGCTTTGTTCTACGGCACTATTGATAACTATATTCTGCTGGAGCAACAACAAATGATGGGGCCGGAAACCGTACGCAACATCGATGCTACGGTTTGGGGTGGTGAGGCGAGCGTAAGCTATAAAGTCACCCCACAATGGCGATTACATGCCAGTATCGCCAGTAGCCGCGGCAGCAATGACACCGATGGTCTAGCACTGGCACAGCAAGCCCCATTAGAGCTCAGATTGAGTAGCGACTATCAATGGCAAGATTGGTCATTCGGCACGTTGTGGCGGCTGGTCGATGCGCAGACCCGCATAGCGCCAAAGCAAGGTACTATTGTCGGTCTCGACAGCACCGCCACCGCAGGCTTTGGGACTTTGGCCATCAACGCCAGCAAAACCTTTGCACAGCAGTGGCGTTTCAGTGTAGGTATAGACAACCTACTCAATAAAACCTATCAGGAACACCTCAGTCGGCAGGCGGCAACGATTCCTGGCTACACCGCTACCGAGCGCGTCAACGAGCCCGGTCGTATTGCTTGGCTAAGACTCGATTATCAGTTTTAATCGCGCGCTTGCGTCAGCCGTTGTTGTTGGCGCAAGCGATCAAACTGATAGCGAAATACCCCGCCCTGCACACGCTCTAGCTTTTGATAACAAGGCGTTTCGAGCAGATGCAATTCACGCGGCGAAACCTCGTAAGCTTCAACGTAGCTCAAGGCTCGGCGTTGCCATGCTGCCCATAACAAGGCACCTAGCGTGCCGCCAGCAAGCATTACCAAGGTGTAGGACACAACGCTGGCGACCACACCATCAAATAACTCAACTGGCACGAGTAAATAAGCAGCCACTATACAGATCAGCAAGAGTTGTAAGGTAAACAAACACAAGGAAAATTGCCGGTGAAAGTATTCAAGTCGACGCTCGTTAAAGCGTACATGATCACGGCGAAGTGGAGTTAAAGGAGAATGTGCCATCGCAGGAAAACCTCGCATTCCTTAGCAAGTCGATGACACATTATTTACAAAAAAAAACCAAATACAACTCTAACCTGCGGTTTGCAGCGGCCGAACATAAAACCAGCGGCCGTCTTCACGCACAAATTCTGACAATTCTTCGTGTTCACCAACCTCACCGTCGAACTCGAAGTAAGCACAAAAATGCACCTGTGCTGCAGTACCTTGCTGCGCCACGCTATAGATATCGAGCTTGCGCCAACGCGGGCTATCGCTCAAATCCAGCTCGGCGGGACGCGTCGAGGCATGCCAAGTACTCAATAGATACTCAGGCATTGCCAGTGCAAAGGCACTGTAACGCGAGCGCATGAGCTGTTCGGCATCACGCGGCACGGCAGTCGCCTCCCCCGCAAATGGCGGATGAAAGCGACCACAGCATTTGCGATATAAGCCGTTGCCACAGGGGCATTTTTTCGGAGCTTTAAAACTCATTAAAAACAATCACCTGGCACACGTACCCAACCTTCCATCAAGACCCGCGCGCTGCGACTCATGATGGCTTTGGTGACCGTCCATTCACCGTTGACCTGACGCGCTTCGGCGCCCACTTGCAAGGTACCCGACGGATGACCAAAGCGCACTGAGGTGCGATCGCCGCCGCCAGCAGCAAGATTGACCACAGTACCAGGTACTGCCGCCGCAGCCGCAATGGCGACAGCTGCGGTGCCCATCATGGCATGGTGTAGCTTGCCCATCGACATCGCTCGCACCAACACATCGATATCGGTGGCATGGATGTGCTTGCCACTTGACGCCAGATAGTCTTGTGGCGGTGCAACAAAGGCAATTTTCGGCGTGTGTTGCCGGTTTGCAGCTTCCGCAACGTCATTGATCAGACCCATGCGCACTGCACCATGAGCACGCAGGCTCTCGAACTTTTGCAGCGCCTGCGGATCTTCGTTAATCGCGCCCTGCAATTCGGTGCCGTCGTAACCAATCGCGTCAGCATTCACAAAAATCGTCGGAATACCGGCGTTAATAAAGGTCGCTTGTAACTTCCCTAGACCTGGTACTTCGAAATCATCAACCACATTTCCAGTCGGGAACATGGCGCCAGAGCCTTCGCCGTCGTCGGCTGCAGGGTCCATAAACTCGACCTGCACTTCGGCGGCTGGAAAAGTCACACCATCAAGCTCAAAATCACCGATTTCTTGCACTTCACCATTACGCATAGGAACCCGTGCAACAATGGTCTTTTCGATATTGCATTGCCAAATGCGTACCGTGCAAATGCCATCTGTCGGCACTTGCGCCGGATCGATTAAACCATTGCTGATCGCGAATGAGCCGACCGCGGCAGTTAAGTTGCCACAGTTACCGCTCCAATCGATAAAAGGTTTGTCGATGGATACCTGACCAAACAAATAGTCGACGTCGTGTTCAGGCCGCGCGGAACGCGACAAAATCACCGTTTTGCTGGTCGAAGAAGTAGCACCACCCATACCATCGGTGTGTTTACCGTAGGGATCCGGACTACCGATCACCCGTAACAACAGCTTATCGCGGGCTTCTCCGGGTTGTTGTGCAGCCGCCGGTAGATCGTCTAAGCGGAAAAATACACCTTTAGAAGTCCCGCCACGCATGTAGGTGGCGGGAATTTTGATTTGCGGTGCGAAAACCTGTTCAGTACTCATAGCGCTTAGCTCACTTCAGCTTCAAGAAAGTCTTGGGCGAAGCGCTGGAGCACGCCGCCGGCCGAGTAAATCGACACTTCCTCGAAAGTATCTAAACGACACTTCACTGGCACTTCAACGCTGTCACCGTTGGCACGATGGACAATCAAGGTCATCGCTGCGCCCGGCGCAATCTCACCTTTCACATCATAGGTTTCGGTACCATCCAGCAACAAAGTTTTGCGCGTCGTGCCCGGTTCAAATTCCAGCGGTAACACACCCATACCAATTAAGTTGGTGCGGTGAATACGCTCGAAACCTTCTGCCACGATGCATTCAACACCAGCTAAGCGCACGCCTTTGGCAGCCCAGTCACGCGAGGAACCCTGACCATAGTCAGCACCAGCGATAATAATCAGCGGCTGTTTGCGCTCCATGTAGGTCTCAATCGCTTCCCACATGCGCAGCACTTTGCCTTCCGGCTCAACTCGTGCCAATGAACCTTGAATGACGTCACCGTTCTCATCACGCACCATTTCGTTGAACAATTTCGGGTTCGCGAAAGTAGCACGTTGCGCAGTTAAGTGGTCGCCACGGTGGGTTGCATAGGAGTTAAAATCTTCTTCTGGCACACCCATTTTGGCAAGGTATTCACCCGCAGCACTGTCGGCCAAAATCGCATTCGATGGCGACAGGTGGTCCGTGGTAATGTTGTCACCGAGTATTGCTAGCGGACGCAAGCCCTTGAGCGTGTTCGCAGCGGCCATTTTGCCTTCCCAATACGGCGGACGGCGAATGTAGGTGCTCATCGGACGCCAGTCATACAACGGATTGTTCTGCTCGCCGTAATCCACCGACAAGCTAAACATTGGGTCATAGACTTTGCGGAACTGCTCCGGTTTTACCGAGGCTTTGACAATCGCATCGATTTCTTCGTCGTTTGGCCAAATGTCTTTCAACGTAATCGGCTTACCTTCGGCGTCAAAACCCAGTGGATCTTTCTCGATATCGAAACGAATAGTACCTGCAATCGCATAAGCAACGACCAACGGTGGCGATGCTAAGAACGCTTGCTTGGCGTACGGATGAATCCGCCCGTCAAAGTTACGGTTGCCCGATAACACCGCGGTCGAATACAAATCACGGTCAATAATTTCCTGCTGGATTTTCGGATCTAAAGCGCCGCTCATGCCATTACAGGTGGTGCAGGCAAAAGCCACGACGCCAAAGCCTAGCTGCTCGAGCTCTGGCAATAGATTCGCTTCTTCCAAATACATTTTCACGGTTTTCGAACCCGGCGCCAGCGAGCTTTTCACCCATGGCTTGCGCGTCAACCCAAGTTTGTTGGCATTACGGGCAATTAAGCCGGCAGCAATCATGTTGCGCGGGTTACTGGTGTTGGTACAGCTAGTGATGGCCGCAATAATACAAGCACCGTCAGGCATCAAGCCGTCTTCCGGCGCATCCATATGCTTGGCAATGCCCCGCTGCGCAAGTTCGTTGGCTGGCAATAACGCATGCGGGTTCGATGGCCCCGCCAAGTTGCGCTCGACTTTGCTCAAGTCAAAGCTTAACACGCGCTCATATTCAGCGGTGCGCAAGGCGTCACTCCATAAGCCCGTTTCTTTAGCAAAGTGTTCGACCAACTTAACCTGCTCGTCATCACGACCGGTCAACTTCAAGTAATCAATAGTCTGTCCGTCGATGTAAAACATCGCCGCGGTAGCGCCGTATTCAGGGGTCATGTTGGAAATAGTCGCACGGTCGCCGACGGTGAGCGCATCAGCACCTTCACCGTAAAATTCGAGGTAGGCACCGACCACACGTTCTTTACGCAAGAACTCCGTTAACGCCAGCACCAAGTCAGTACCGGTAATACCAGGCTTCAACTTGCCTTTCAGTTCAACGCCGACGATATCTGGCAAACGCATATAGGAAGCACGACCGAGCATCACGCTTTCGGCTTCCAGACCACCTACACCCACCGAGATAACGCCTAGCGCATCGACCATAGGTGTGTGACTATCGGTTCCCACACAAGTATCGGCAAAGGCCACACCATCGCGTACTTGCACCACTGGAGACATTTTCTCCAAGTTAATTTGGTGCATGATGCCATTGCCCGGAGGAATGACATCAACGTTCTTAAACGCTGTCTTGGTCCAGTTGATAAAGTGAAAACGGTCATCATTGCGACGGTCTTCAATCGCCCGGTTTTTTTCAAAAGCGTCTTTTTCAAAACCGGCGTGCTCCACCGCTAACGAGTGGTCAACGATGAGCTGCGTTGGCACAACAGGATTGACCTTCGCTGGGTCACCACCTTTTTCGGCGATGGCATCACGCAATCCAGCCAGGTCAACTAACGCAGTTTGACCGAGGATATCGTGACACACCACACGCGCTGGGAACCAAGGAAAATCGAGGTCGCGCTTGCGGTAAATCAGCTGACTTAAGGCATCCGTCAGCTCTGCTGGTGCGCAGCGGCGCACCAAGTTTTCAGCAAAAATACGCGAACTGTACGGCAGTTTGTCGTAAGCACCTGGCTCAATGTCGTTGACCGCTTGACGCGTGTCGTAATACATCAACGAGGTACCGGGCAACTGCTTACGGTACTTGTCATTCATCATACTAAGGCTCCTAAGCGCTCGTTCAGTTTAGGTACTGGACGTGGCTCTGGACCAATGTAATCAGCGCTTGGACGAATGATACGGTTATTTGCACGCTGCTCTTTGACGTGTGCAGTCCAACCGGTCACCCGTGACATCACGAAAATCGGGGTAAACAACTTCGTTGGAATGCCCATAAAGTGATATGCCGACGCATGGAAAAAGTCCGCATTAGGGAAGAGTTTCTTCTCACGCCACATGACCTCTTCACAACGGACTGAAACGTCATACAAACGCGTGTCGCCGTTTTCTTTGGCGAGCTTCTCAGACCATTCTTTGATGATGTCGTTGCGTGGATCGAATTCACGATAAACTGCGTGACCAAAGCCCATGATCTTCTCTTTGCGCTCGAGCATGCCCATCAGCGTTTGCTCAGCATCGTCAGCATCTTTCATGTCTTCAATCAATTCCATCGCCGCTTCATTGGCACCGCCATGCAATGGACCGCGCAATGAACCGATAGCGCCGGTGACGCACGAGAAGATGTCTGACAAGGTTGAAGCACATACGCGCGCAGTAAAGGTAGATGCGTTGAACTCATGCTCTGCATACAAGATCAGACTGGTGTTCATCACATCAGCATGCAATTGCGACGGCTTTTGACCATGCAATAACTCTAAGAAATGTGCGCCGATGGAGTCAGCATCTGATTCAGTCTCGATGCGCTTGCCATTATGGCTGAAGTGGTACCAGTACAACAGCATACTTGGGAAGGCAGCCAACAAACGTTCAATCTTGTCATCCGCTTCGCTGAAATCTGCTTCTGGCTCAATGTTGCCCAAGAACGAACAGCCAGTACGCATCACATCCATAGGATGAGCATCGGCAGGAATGCGCTCAAGTACATCTTTTAATGACTGCGGCAAACCACGCAATTTTGCTAAGCGGCCTTTGTAAGCAGCTAAATCATCAGCTTTTGGTAACTCACCATGAGCCAACAAATATGCAACTTCTTCAAAGCTTACTTTTTCTGCTAATTCTTTGATGTCATAACCATAATAGGTCAAGCCTGAACCGCTTTTACCAACGGTACATAGTTTAGTTTCGCCTGCCACTTGTCCGCGCAAACCTGCGCCACTTAATTTCTTATCAACCATCATTAACTCCTTAAGATTTCGGTATTCGTTGTTCGATATTCGTACGTTCGCTTTGCTCTCTGTTCGTGAGCGCTTCGAATAGCGAAGCGGACGAACAACGAGCAGCGCAGCGCACGAATACCGGTATTTTTATTTTTTAAACAATTCGTCGAGCTTTTGCTCGAATGTGTGATAATTCAGAAAATCGTACAACTCCGCCCGCGTTTGCATGCTATCGACCACCTCTTTTTGATCGCCGTTCGCCAGAATGCTTTCGTAAACATTGAGCGCCGCTTTGTTCATGGCTCGGAATGCACTTAATGGATACAGCACCATTTCTACGCCAACGTCGGCAAGTTCTTGTTTGTTGAACAATGGCGTTGCGCCGAATTCGGTAATGTTAGCAAGAACTGGCACATTGAGCGCGTTAGTGAAAGCTTGATACTGTTCAAGGGTGTGTACAGCTTCGGCAAAAATCGCATCAGCACCTGCATCTACGCACGCCTGCGCGCGCTCAATGGCAGCTTCCAAGCCTTCTTGTTGCAGCGCATCGGTGCGCGCCATAATCAAAAATTGATCGTCGGTTCGCGCATCTACCGCAGCTTTAACGCGATCTACCATTTCAGCTTGGCTGACAATTTCTTTATTTGGACGGTGTCCACAACGCTTTTGCGCAACCTGGTCTTCGATATGAAAGCCAGCAGCACCTGCGCGAGTCATTTCTTTAACTGTGCGGGCAATGTTGAAAGCCCCACCCCAACCGGTATCGGCATCTACCAATAGCGGCACATCGGTGGCGCCAGTAATGCGGCGGATGTCTTCACAGACGTCGTTCAACGAGGTCATGCCAAGATCCGGCAGGCCAAACGACGCATTGGCAACGCCAGCGCCCGATAAATAAAGTGCTTTGTGGCCAACCCGTTCTGCCATCATTGCCGTGTAGGCGTTGATAGTGCCGACAATTTGTAGCGGACTTTCATCTTTAATTGCTTGGCGTAACTTGGCGCCAGCACTCTGTACCTTGCTCATGCGGAGTCCTTCTTCTGTTGCTGTTCGTTCAATTGATTTTCGATGTTGCGACGGGAAGCCGCGATATGCCGACGCATTAATAAATCGGCAAGTTCACCATCGCGATTGGCAATGGCGGTTAAAATGGCTTTGTGCTCGTCAAACGCGCGCGATACCCGTGGACCGTTCATGCCTAACTGCACACGGTACATGCGAACCAGATAATAAAGCTCGTGACAAAGCATATTGATCAAATAGGGATTCTTGCTGCCTAAGATGACACGGTAATGAAAGTCGAGATCACCGGCTTCTTGATAGTAACTCTCGCCTTCGCGCACCCGCTGAGTGCTTAAATGTTGGTCGAGCAGCGCGGCCAATTCTTGAATTTCCGCTTCTGGCATTTGCTCGGCTGCTAATCTGCAGGCGAGGCCCTCGAGCTCTTCGCGAATCTGATACAGCGCCGCTAGCCCCTGTGGCGTCAAAGTCACCACCCGTGCACCAGCATTGGGAGTACGCTCAATCAGATGACAACGCTCTAAACGCGCTAGCGCTTCGCGCAATGGTGCCCGACTGATATCAAAACGTCGCGCGAGTTCGGGCTCACTGATTTTGCTGCCGGCGGGTATGGTACCGTCAACAATAGCTTGTTGAATATCCAACAGCACGCGGTCTGCGGCAGTGATAGCTTGGCGAGCGATGCTAGGATGTGCGGTCATAAGAAGATAGCCTGCCCTTTTTGCGAAGGATGTCGACACTTTTGACGAAGTGTATGCAGTTTAATGTCAAATTGAGGGCATTTCAAGGGGGCTAACAGACAGATTGTCGACATCTTGCGATGGATCAAAAAAAAGCCCCGTAGATCACGGGGCTTTACTTTCAGGGAACTACTACTCGTAATGTATAAGCAAGTAGACTTTTTAAGCTTACTTCTTATTGCATTGAAGGCGGTAAGATCACCGCGTCAATCACGTGAATCACGCCATTTGACGCTTCGATGTCCGCTTTAATCACGTTCGCGCCACCAACTTTTACGCCGTCAGTTGCGTCGATCGCTACTTCTTCACCTTGCACAGTCGCTGTCGACAATTCTTTTCCGGCGATGGCAGAGCTAGGAACTTTGTCACCCAATACGTGGTAGGTCAGTACCGCGACTAGCTGATCTTTGTTTTCTGGCTTCAGCAGGTTTTCAACTGTACCTGCTGGCAATGCCGCAAACGCGTCGTTGGTTGGCGCGAATACAGTGAATGGACCATCGCCTTTCAAAGTATCGACCAAGCCAGCTGCTTTTACCGCAGTGACCAAAGTTGAAAATTGCTCGTCGCCTGCCGCGATATCAACGATGTCTTTTTTGCCACCATGATTGTGCGCCAAAGCTGCCGTTGACATTGCTGCTACGATAACTGCACCAGCAAACCATTTTACTACTGAAGTTACATTCAACATCTTAATCTCCTCGTCGTTTACGTTCTGTACTCTAGTTTTTCTAAAGTCGCATCGTTATACGCAGGCTTGTCTAAAAAAGGTTCAAAATATTTTTTTCCAACAACGCCAACCCCACGTCTTTTACGCAAACTTAACCTAAAAAGGGCAGCCCTCCCTGCGGTTGGGCCCGACCGCTAGGGAGGGCTGCCCTTTCTTTCGGTTTTGCGCGGGGAATTAGGTGATCGATCAAGGGGATATGCTAGTATTGGCATTGTGAGGTTTGGCAAAATGGCCAATAGCAACGAGGAGGTTGTATGAAATTTTATTCTTTAGTAGTGGGCGCGGTGCTGGCGACCACGACATTCGCGCTTCAGGCAGAAACCTGGAAACTTGACACAGACAGCTCAACTTTGCATTTCGTTTCGGTAAAGAATGATGTGGTTGCGGAAACCCATCGCTTTACTGAGTTGACGGGCGAACTCACTGATGGTGCGCTGGAAATTTCGATTCCAGTAAGTAGTCTTGATACTGCAATCCCTATCCGCAACGAGCGCATGCTGGAACACTTATTTAAAGCAGCGAAATTTGAATTTGTTACTGCAACTGCACAAGTGCCAGCTGAAATCTACTCGAGCACCACCACCGGTGGCTCGCTGCCAGCAATCATTCCTATGACCGTTTTCATCGCTGGCGAATCAGTTGAACTTGAAGCAGCGGTGCAGGTGAGTCGCATTGGCACAGACCGCGTTGTTGCAACTACATCGCAACCCATCCTCATCAACGCGCAAGATTTCAAACTGATTGAGGGTATCAATAAGTTGCAGGAAATCGCAGGATTAAACGCCATTGACCAAGTCATTCCGGTCACATTTACCGTACAATTTGAGCGTGAGCGCGAAAGTGACGAGTCCTAATCTCTATCCAGAATTTCGACCAGCAACGGTGGCAGATATTGCCGCCGTTACTGCGTTAGAAGCAGCCTTCTACCCCACCGATGGCTATCCGGAACCACTGTTCTATCAAGCGTTACATCAATGGCCACAACTGTTCCAAGTTGCGGCGACAGAGCAACAAGTGGCCGCCTACATTCTCGGTGCCCCTGCAGAGCAAACCGCACATTTATGGCTCATGTCTTTGTTGGTCAGTAGCGATCAACGTGGTAAAGGTCTCGGTGCCCAACTTATGGAATACTGGCTTAGTACCGCAGAACGACTCGGTTATCACTCCATTTGGCTTACCGTTGCACCGCAAAATAGCGCCGCGATTAAACTCTACGAGCGATTTGGCTTCATCAGCCAACATCTGGAACACGACTATCTGGGTCAGGGGCTGGACCGATTAGTGATGCTCCGTACCAGTCAAGCGTTGACGGAAACAGCGATTTAGCACATATTGAACAGCAAGGGATAAGAAAAATCTAACAACTTTTATGCTAAATCGTCGTAGTCTGGCCACCGCCTTTGTTAACGTCACTTTATTTGTGACGATTAGCGCCACCTTGTTGTTTGGCGTCATTGGCCTATTTGTCAATGCGCTCACCCAACCCGACAATCCTTTCGAGCGCGTTATTTCAACCACTTCTGGTGTTGTTGCAGTGGCCGTCGCAGTTGCCCTTATCGGCTTAGCGCTCAAGCGACGCGCCATTCAAATCCTTGGGGCTGCGGTCGTTACCTTAGCCTCGTTACACAGTCTTATCGTGAATCTATCCATGGCATCGATTTTTTATCTCGATTTTCTCGAGTCCATTGATGCCTATTTCTACCCACCAGTGGCGTTCACTTTTGTAACCTTAGGCTTGACCTTAATGTTGAACCCACGCCAGCGCATTCAGCGGCGTTGGATGCAGGTCTTTGCGAGTGTTCTCATTGTGCTCGCGCTCGCATCCTTTGTCTTACACTTTACACCGAATGGCTTTGCCCTACTTGGCCCCCATCCACCGGTTACCTCGTTAGCCACGATTATGCTGTTTTTGATCGGGACCTCACTGGTACTGGCTAGCAACAAACGCAAACTGCATTTTAATATGCGACTCACAACCGCAACCACTCTCACCTTTGCGTTTGTTGCTACCATTTGTACTACTTGGTTTCTGCTGAGTCTCAACCAAATCACTGCAACCCGCAGCGAAGCGAAAGATATCGTGCAAAAAGTGGCGAAAGTGCGGCAGCAGACTATTCAAGTCAACATCCAAATACTGAACCGTTTACGCGAGCGCTGGCAACAGCTTGAAGTCGCGCCCACGTCTGAATTCGCCCGCTTCGATGCCGCAACCTACTTACGCGATATTCCGCATTATTTGGGGATTCACTTAATCGATAATCGCGGCCGCACGGTTTGGCAGCAGCACCGTAATGATGATGCCAGCTACCTAGAATCGCTCAACTATATGTCGGTGCAACAGTGGCTGAGTTCTGCGCCGCCGGATATTTCGATGCTGATCCCCGCGGAACATTTTCGTGGCGATCGGAGCCCGCTAGGTTTTCTAATGATGCCAGTTGGCTATCAAGCCGACGTACGATTTTATTTATTAATCACTTTTGACTTAATGCAACTCATTAGTCCTGATACACGGTTGTTACCTGAGTCGTTGAAAATTTATGCTTCGCTCGATGACGACCGGGTCATTAGTCTTGATCAAGATAAACCCCAGCAGCGCAGTGAACTTACCATTGCTGATGCAGAGTTAAGTATTCCCTACGGTCAGCCACTGAAACTGTCGGTCAGTCTGTACACTTTTGAAGAGCTTGAGTCCGCTTCGAATCTGCGCATGATTGTTGCCCTGCTTGGGTTGCTGTCATGCATTGCGTTTCTTGCTTTAACCCAACAAAACGAATTACTCAGCAGTCACAGCTTGCGCCTGCGCCAAGCCAAAAGCCGATTGTATCTACAAACACAGCGCCTCAAGCTGAGCGAACAACAATTTCGTTCACTCTTTGCATTCCATCCCGATGCGGTATTTGCGCTCGATAAAGAAGGTATAGTGGTACAAGCCAACGAAGCGGTTTATCAAATATCGTATGCCTCGCAGGAACAAGTCGTCGGCGCCCATTTTAGTGTATTTATCGTGCCGCACGAACGCGCCCTCGCTGAGGCATTTTTCCAACGCGCGCTAAAAGGCGAAGTGTGCCGCTATGAACTCAACGTTCTCACTACTACCGGCGAACAAAAGCAAATCAATGTTACCAATTTGCCAGTTAAGATTGATGGTGAAATTACCGGTGTGTTTGGTATTGCCAAAGACGTGACCGCACAAAATGAACAAGACAAACAGTTGCGGATTCTGGAACGTGGGATTAATTCTAGTACCAACGGTATCATCATTTCCGGAGCTCAGGACCCTAGCAGCCCGATTATTTACGCCAATGATGCTTTCTTAGCGATGACCGGTTACGAGCACGACGAACTGGTTGGTAAATCCTGCGATTTTCTCATCGGCCCGAAAACCAACGCCGAAGCCATTGATAAAGTCCGCAAAGCCTTACGCGACAAACATGAGTGCAATGTCCAAGTTTTACACTATCGCAAAAATGGTGATTGGTTCTGGGACGAGCTCCAATTGGCCCCCGTTACCGACGCCTACGGCGTTATCACCCACTTTATTGGCATTCACGAAGATATCACTGAACGTGTCGAAAGCGAACAGTTGATGGCATTTCAAGCCCAACATGATGATCTCACTAACTTGCTGAATCGCAGTACCTTCGAACACCGTTTGAGCGACGCAATTCGCGCACATACACTTAACAATAAAAATAGCCAATGGGCGACCTACTTTATCGATTTAGACGGTTTTAAGCCCATCAATGAAGCCATGGGGCTGAGTGCGGGTGACGAAGTGCTCAAACAAGTCGCAGAACGCCTCAAACAATTTACCCAACATAATGGTTTCTGTGCGCGTTTCGGCGGCGACGAATTCGTGCTTGCGATGCGCGCAGAAAACTTAACGGCGCTCGATGCTCGCGGGCACGAGCTACTGGAAATCATTGCCGAACCCTACACCGTGCATCAACAGCGCGTGTATCTAACCGCCAGTATCGGCATCGCATGCTATTGCTCCGCTAGCCAACAAGCAGTTGACCTCATCCAACAAGCGGATAACGCAATGACCATGGCAAAACGCCAAGGCCGCAATCACCTGTACTTTTACAAGTCAGAGTTAGCACAGAACATCAGGCTAGATGTCAATCTGCGCAACCAGTTTCAGCAAGCCATCGATGAAGGCAAACTGCAATTGTTTTATCAACCCATTGTTGATCTCAAATCCGGCAAAATTGTATCGGTTGAAGCCCTTATGCGTTGGCAACTCGATAGTGGCCAGTGGATTGCTCCCGATCGCTTTATTCCAATGGCTGAAGCAACCGGTCAAATCATTCCTGCGAGCGAATGGGCATTGGACCAAGCCTGCCAAGACCTGGTGAAATTGCGCGACAAGCAGTCAGATCTAGCTATGTCAGTTAATCTCTCAGCAGTGCAATTCTCGCGCGCACAATTTTTAACGACCACACTTGCGACCGTGCAACGTTATCAGTTACCCCCTGAAACGTTAGAATTAGAAATCACCGAAAGTGTGTTGATGGAGGATAGTAAGCAAGCCATCAAAGTGATGCAGAAGTTACGAGATGCAGGTTTACCAATTGCTTTAGATGATTTCGGTACCGGCTTCTCAAGCTTGAGTTATCTGAAAACACTGCCGATTGATTGTCTTAAGATTGACCGAGCTTTCATTCAAGACATCGACACTAAAGCGGGCGATGAAGCTATCGTGCGTGGTATTCTAGCCATGGCACGGCAATTTGATATTGAAGTTGTTGCCGAAGGTGTGGAGACTGCAGAACAAGCAGTAAAACTACAGAAGCTCGGCTGCGACTATGGGCAAGGCTACTATTTCGCCAAGCCCATGCCGCTGACCGAATTACTTAGCTTGGTGACTTAAGATCATCATCATGTTCAGCCAAATCCCAAGGTAAACTACCGGGCGAAATGTGCATGAACTGCAGATAATTCTCAAACTGATTGATCACGTCGTTGATAATATCACCCGGTTCATAACCGTAGAGGTCATAAGCCTGGCCACCTTGGCGCAAGAACACTTCAGCGCGATAGTATTCTTTATCGTGGCGCTTTGCATTGACTATCGCGAAGTCCGGCCGCTGGTAAGCGCGCATACGCACTTCATAGTTGAACTCGACATCTTTACCGTTACGCACCGTCAGCACCGAACGAATATGCTCTTCATCGAACTCCGCGGACGTCTCCCAGTCATGCTCGCGCAGTTCCTTAGCGACATCGTTGAGACAGTCTTTTACGGTATGCTCAATAAATTCTCGCACTGCATCTTGTTGCGGAAAATCAACCACACCCGCAAGACGCTTCTTCCAGTAGCTCGGCCCTTGATGCACGCCACGACGATGGGTACGCATCGCACTCTTCAAACTCGCGTACTGATGCCCTTCGATGACCAAGGCTCGCCACATACCAAAGGCTGCAATTAAGATGATCACAGCGAACGGTAAGGCACTAGCTATTGAGGCGGTTTGTAAAGCCCCTAAGCCACCGGCAATCAATAAGACACCTGCGACGACACCTTCAGCGCTGGCCCAAAAAATGCGCTGCCAGACGGGTGTATCGGTGCGACCACCGGACGCCAACGAGTCAATCACCAGTGAGCCGGAGTCCGAAGACGTCACGAAGAAAGTGACAATCAACACAACGGTGGCGAACGACAAAATACTGGTGAGCGGCAAGCGCTCATACAATTTAAACAACGCGATGGCTTCGTTGTCTTGCACTTCAGCAATGAGCGCAGTGTAGCCTTCGTTCATAATCATGTTGAGTGCCGTATCACCGAACACACTGAACCAGAAGAAAGTGAACATTGTTGGCACGAACATGACCCCAAATACAAATTGACGAATGGTTCGACCGCGTGAAATTTTCGCGATAAACAAGCCGACAAAAGGCGCCCAAGCAATGGTCCAACCGAAAATAAATAACGTCCAGTTGCCAATCCAATCACTGCGTGAATAGGCTTGCAGATTAAAGGTTCGCTCGACGATATTATTTAAGTAAGACCCCGTGTTTTGCAGGTAGGTCTCAAGAATATGCACCGTTGGCCCGGCAAAAAATACGAACAACAAGATAAACAGTACCAGCACCATGTTGACGTAAGATAAGCGTTTGATGCCTTTATCTAGACCAGCCACCACCGACATAATCGCAAACACGGTGATCACGGCAATGGCGATCACTTGTACTGTTGTACCCACTGGAATTGACGGCCACAGATAATTTAAACCGGCGTTGATTTGAATGACCGATAGCCCCAAAGTCGTAGCAATACCAAACATGGTGCCGAGAATTGCAAAGGTATCTACTGCATGCCCCGCAGGACCGTGAATCTTCTCACCGATTAACGGATAGAGTGTTGAGCGCATTGACAGTGGCAGACCGTGACGAAACGAAAAATAAGCTAACACTAGGCCGACGAGACCGTAAATCGCCCAGATATGAAAGCCCCAGTGAAAGTACGCAATCTGCATTGCTTGTTTGGCGGAGTCAACGGTTTCAGCAGCCCCTACCGGAGGACTAGAATAATGCAACACCGGCTCGGCGACGCCAAAGAATAACAAGGCAATACCGTAGCCGGCAGAAAATAACATGGCAAACCAGGCAGGAAAACTATACTCAGGCTCAGCATGGTCGGGACCTAATTTAATCCTGCCCCACTTTGAAACGGCAACCCCCACGATGAAGACCAGAAAAATTGCCACGGCAAGCATATAGAACCAACCAAAATCGGCAGTAATCCACGCCAGCACATCGCTAAATACCTCCCCGGCTAACTCCGGATTAGACAAGGTACCAATTACCAATAAGGCTATGACTGCCACCGCCGGCAAAAATACCGGCACCAGGATGGCGTCGTTCCACTTCCTGCGCGTCGTCATCACGTACTCCTTTTTTGTTGTGTGCTACTTTTTACCCTAAGCGGTATAGCCTTAAATTTCAAATAAGACAATAATTTGCTAGGCTTTTGCTACTTCCTTCATAAGGCCTTTGTTATGCATAAATGGCAACTTATTGCGGCACCGCTGATCGCCGTCGCGGTGTACTTTGCAAGTCAAGTCTTGTTTAGCTTCACGCATGCGCCAGCCTGGACCTTAGCGGTAACAGTCTGGATCGCATGGTGGTGGATCACCGAAGCGTTGCCCTTACCGGTGACCTCATTACTGCCGTTTATTTTGCTACCGCTTGGAGATATTACGCCGTTCAATGAAGTTTCAGCAGCATTAGGTAACCCCATCATTTGGTTATTTATGGCGGCATTTATGCTCGCCAAAGCAGTTGAACTTAGTGGTGTACACCGCCGTTTGGCGCTCGGCCTTGTGCATTGGGTCGGCAATGGTCACGGCAAGCGCATGCTGTTTGCTTTTATGCTTGCTACAGCGATTCTGTCGATGTGGATCTCTAACACCGCTGCAGTACTCGCGTTATTGCCGGTCGCATTAGCACTTGCTGATGCTTGTGATGACCGGACCTTTCAACGCGCGTTGCTATTGGGCCTCGCCTACTCGGCTTCAGTCGGGGGTATCGCAACCTTGGTCGGAACCCCACCCAATCTGATCTTCGCCTCGGTCTATGAGACCACCACTGGAACTGCTTTTAGTTTTACCGAATGGTTTGCGATTGGACTGCCCTTTGTGATTGTCACAATTCCCTTGATGGCATGGTGGTTAGCGCGCAATGTCCGCAATGATATTAACCTGACGATTCCGGCACCGGGCCCCATGCGCAGTGCCGAAAAACGGGTGTTACTGATATTTGGTTTGGTGGTGCTGCTCTGGATCACGCGCACCACGCCTTTGGGTGGCTGGAGTGCACTGACTGGTTTAAGTTACATTGGCGATGCGACCATTGCTTTGGCTGGCTTGATGCTGATGTTCGTGATTCACGACAAAGACGGCGAAGCCCTCTTAACCTGGTCAGACGCAGTGGCTATTCCATGGGGTATTTTGCTGTTATTTGCAGGTGGTATTGCCCTTGCGCAAGGGTTTATGAGTAGTGGCTTGAGTGAGCTTATCGGCCAAGCCTTAACCGGCTTGGGTGTGCTGCCCTTGTGGCTGCTTATTTTAGCACTGACGCTCAGTGTTTCTTTCTTGACTGAGGTGACCAGCAACACTGCCACGGCAACCTTATTAATGCCGATTCTGGCGGCAGCAGCGACGGCGCTTGATTTGCCACCAGCGGTACTGATGATTCCAGCTACCATTGCCTGTAGCTCAGCGTTTTGTCTACCGGTTGCGACGCCGCCAAACTCGATTGTGTTCTCGTCGGAGCGCCTCACGGTCAAAGAAATGGCCCGTGAGGGTGTGGTACTGAATATCTTGCTAGCCTTCGTAACGACTGCAGTAGTGATGCTCTTCGTCGCTTAACCAACAAGGTTTAGTCAAAATGCAGCACTTGCCGATAGCCGGCAACATTCACATCGTAACTGGTGGTTTGTTTGAGGTAATCGGCTTGTGCCTCGAGCGCATCAGGCTCACCATGAACCAAAAATAACTTGGCATCGGCGGGCAATGCTGATTGCTTGAGCCAGTCACCAATCTCGACATAATCGGCATGCCCAGACAAGCCATCGAGTACTCGAACCCTTGCTTTAACTGGCAACCACTGGCCATGCAACTTGATGCGTTCCATGCCCTGCACCATTTTCGCACCACGGGTACCGCCCGCCTGATGCCCGCTGAACAGCACTGTACTGCGGTGATCGCCTAACCAACGTTTGAAATGATGTAAGATGCGCCCACCAGTTGCCATGCCACTGCCGGCAATAATGATGTGCGGCGCGCCTTGGCTTGCGATAGCCTTCGACTCTTCGACGCTGTGGGTGTAGATAATGCCCTGCTCGGCAGCATGACATTGCGCAGCACTGAGCCTGTGGTACTCGTGATGTTCACTGTAGATCTCTGAAACGCTGATGGCCATGGGACTGTCGAGAAAGATTGGCAGACGTGGGATCCGATCCTCTTGCATCAAAGTAATCAACATGTGCTGCAGCAGTTGCGCGCGACCAACGGCAAAACTTGGGATCATCAGCACACCACCACTGGCCGCGGTCTCATTCACCACATCAGCGAGTTGTTGCCAGGGATCTTCCTCACTATGCCGCCGATCACCATAGGTTGACTCAAGTAGTAAATAATCGACCTCGGGCAAAGGCCGCGGCGGTTGCATCAAAATATCATGGGGGCGCCCTATGTCACCGCTAAAGCCAATCCGCACACCATCGTGTTCGGCAATCACTGAGGCGGCACCAAGAATGTGTCCGGCAGGTTGCAAATAAAAGTGAATATCACCGACACTAAAGCGCTTGTCATATTCAATCCCATGCAACAAGGTAAGTGCCTGTTCAGCAGTCGCTTCGTCATACAATGCACGTGGGTTGTCATGTTTACTCAGCTGGTGTTTTTTATAAAACTTAGCATCCTCTTCTTGGATGCGCCCGCTGTCTGGCCATAAGATTTGGCATAAACCAACGGTGCCATAGTGGGCATAGACGCGACCACGAAAGCCCTGTGAATAAAGCACGGGGACAAAGCCTGAATGGTCTAAATGAGCATGTGTAAGTACTATCGCATCCACTTCGTTAATGCCTAGCGGTACCGGCTCCCAATTGCGGCGCCGCAACCATTTGTAACCTTGAAACAGTCCGCAGTCGATGAGTACCCGAGTGGTCTCAGTTTCAAGCAAATACTTCGATCCGGTAACCGTCTCACTACCGCCTAAAAAGGTTAATCGCATCACTGTCTCCTTCTGGTTTACTTGCTGATAACTACAACAATCGCTCAATGGGTAGGCGCTCAAGAATACGTACTGCGAGTCGTCGCCAAATGCTCGCGTCAGGTTCACTGTAATACAGAGTTCGTCTGCTACTACCTAAACGTTCCACCCAAATCACCCGATTCTTGATTAAACGCAACTGGTAAGCATATTGCGGCAAGGTGGTAATGATTGCAGTTTCAAGCCGCGCTGCCAGCTCACGACTGTGCATCACAAAACCCAGTTCAGTATTAATCGCTGCAGAACGCGGATCAAAGTTAAGTGAGCCGATAAAGACGCGTGCTAAATCCACCATAAAAGTTTTTGCATGCAGACTTGATGCCGACGAACCAAAGCGCTCTTTACCTTTCAGACGCTGGCGTCGCTCGCGGCGTTGTTGCCGTCGCGCTTTGGCCGACAAGCGCTGTAATTCAAATAACTGAATACCGTGCTGTAACAGGCGCTTGCGCCACTTGGCATAGCCGGCGTGTACCACAGCGACGTCGGTTGCCGCCAACGAGTTGGTGAGCACAATAATTTGTACGCCGCGCTTTGCCATCGCTACCAATTCATCGACCCCAGCTTTGGTGGGAACAAAGTACGGTGATACCAACGTCACATGCGACTGCGGCTCGCCAATCGCTTGTTGTAATTGATGGGTAACGAGCTGCTGCGGTTGAGCACGACCGAGCGCTTTCGCAGGGCTGTCACTGACGAGCTGGGTTTCGGCCCAATAAATATCGATTTGTTGCTGCTGTAGTTGCTGGATAAACGGCAAAGATTCGATAGCTTGCACGTAATCCTGCGCCCTTGGGTCTTGCTCATAACGCTTGGCAATCGCCTGTAGCGTCGATAAATCTTGTGGTTTGGTAAGGGTAAACAGTCGCTCCAGTGGCACCGCCGAGTCGCTCTGCCAATAATGCTCAAAATCACTCACCACATGCGCAACCACAGACCCAATCAGCAGCGCATCTAAATCAGCAAATAACACATCTGAGGTGGCCCCAAAGTATTCGTCGCCGATATTACGACCACCGCTGATGACCACTTGCTCATCTGCGATAAAAGCTTTGTTGTGCATGCGTCGATTGACCCGACGAAAATCAAATAAATAATTGAGAAAACGGGGCCGGCGCACTCGTAACGGATTAAACAGCCGTACTTCGATGTTAGGATGCTGATGCAAGCCAATCAACGTGGCATCGAGACCAGCTGTGTTGTGGTCATCAAGCAACAACCGTACTTTGACTCCACGCTCGGCAGCCGCATGCAGTTCTTCAAACAACAAAGTGCCAGTAATGTCATGGCGCCAAATATAATATTGCACATCGAGCCGAACTTCAGCTTGCCGCGCCAACAACACCCGCGCGGCAAATGCTTCACGCGCATCGACCAAGGGTATCACGCCACTCTTACCGGGATGCTCGGTAAGCAGCGGCGAGATGACCTGAGCTAATCTTCCTTGCCCTACGTCAGCGGTCACTGCACTCGATGCTCCTGTGCTTAATCGGGATTACTCAATTTGCCATAAACGGCTTCGCGTTGTTTAGCGCGCTCGGCGCGATGGTGCTGATCGGTAACCACACTCCACCCTTGCAATTCGCGTTTCACTATAGCAGTCAATGCGGCAATATGATCGGGGTTATCATTCAACGCAGGAATATAAGCGTAGTGCTCACCGCCCGCTTCGATAAAGTACTCACGATTCTCTTCGCCGATTTCTTCGATGGTCTCAAGACAATCTGCACTGAAGCCGGGACAGAACACCTGTACGTTTTTGACACCTAAACCAGGCAGTGATTTCAACGTTTCGTCGGTATACGGCTTAAGCCACTCCTCACGCCCAAAACGAGACTGGAAGGTAGTCAGATACTGATCTTTACTTAAACCGAGTTTTTCAGCAATGAGGCGCGATGTTTTATGGCACTCACAATGATAGGGGTCACCTTTTTGTAAGTACTTCAAGGGCACGCCATGGTACGAGAAGATCAACTTCTCAGCTTGCCCGTGGGTTTGCCAATACGCTTTGATCTGCGCTGCACAGGCGTCGATATACCCAGCATCATCGTGGTAATGACTGATAAAACGTAAGTCTGGTAGCCAACGACGCTTAACGAAATCCTGCGCGAGCGCATCAAAAGTCGAACCTGAAGTAGCAGCCGAATATTGTGGATACAAGGGCAACAGCACCAGCTTACGTACACCATGCTGGAGCATTTCGTCGATCACATCACGCATGTTCGGGGAGCCATAGCGCATGGCATAACGCACGATAACTTGGTCGCCGTAGTCCTCACTCAGTGCAACTTGTAGCTTTTCGGCTTGTGCGACTGTGTGAAATAACAAAGGCGAGCCACGCTCGGTCCATACTGTTTGATAGGCCTCAGCTGAGCGCTTTGGACGAATTCGCAAAATCACGCCATTGAGAATCAACCACCACAGTGCACGTGGCACTTCGACTACTCGCGGATCGGACAAAAACTCTTTCAAGTAACGTCGCAACGAGGGCGTATCGGGTGCATCTGGGGTGCCTAAATTCGTTACCAAAACGCCAATTTTGTCTGCTTGAGCGTGAGAAAAATCTGCATAACCGCGATACTTCATTTGTTTACCTCGTGTTCTAGCAAGTGAACTTGCGTCGCTTAACGCCAGAGTTGCACTTTATTGCGAATTTCACCAGTAGCAATCCATTCTTTTAACTGATCAGCCATCCACCGACCCTGTTCCACAGCTTGCTGCCAATACTTGATTCGCTCTTCTACGTCGATATCTGCGAAATCGGTTCTATCGGGGATTTTGCCGTAGGGTAATTGCGCGACAAATTCTGCGCTTGGCGTCAACATAATCACATTCGGCCAATGCGCCCCTGTGGTGCGACGCTTTTTATTGCGCTTATCAAACCAGCCTGGAATCACCTCATGATGAAAATGCGGATACAGCACCAAACCATCGATGGCACTAAAGTCGAGGTCAAAATGGTAGTCGGTCACCCCGCCATCACGATAGATACCAGCAGGTGCACCAGGAATATCACGCACCCCTTCGAGCACCAACGGAATTGAGCCGGTTGCTAATAGTGCTTGCTTAAAGTTTTCTTCGCTCAACAAGGCGTGACTTGTCGGCAAGTCGTGCCAAAGTTCAGTGAAGGTTGCGGGCGATGCGGGATGATGAAAAATCACCCGTTCGTAAAATTTGCCCAGCCACTGGCGCTTCATCGAATTCGCAAGTGCTGACGTCAACAAACCAAACAGTTGCTTTTTACCTTCGACGGCCGTCAACCCACGACAGCGCACCACTATCCAATGGTGGCGGAACTTGTCTTGGTTGAGGATATCGTGCACCGCATCATCGGGAATATAGGTGTGCAGTAGCTTACGGGCTTCTTCGGTAATTTCTTGCACATCGGGTTTAGCACTGTAAGTTTGCGTGCTGTACAGCTTGGCAAACAAGTCACTGGCAGCTACGGGATCGCGTTGCCCCAATGAGGCAAAACGCCAAGCACCCGCCGAAGTACCGAGTAAATCTAGCGGTCGTTGCCGTTCGGCAAAAAACTCGCCGAACAAAAAACGATCAAGCCCTTGTAAGACAAACCATTTAGGCCCACCGGAAGCGCCGACCAACAAGTCGATGGCATCTTGGTCGAGTCCATGCTCCTGAATATGCTGATACGCGCGTTTACCGGCGCGGATCTGCAACCAATCGGTTGCCATACTGCTCTCCCTTTTTACGCTTTTTGTTGTTATTTGCTCTTGGCAGTATACCGAAAAACCTTGGCTAACACAGCCTTATGGTCGCGCCTTTTCCGGCCTTCTGGTATGCTTGCTAGCACCTTATCGATGAACAAAAAAGACCAAAGGAACGCGCGCAAAATGAAGCTTATTTCATTTAACATTAATGGCATTCGGGCACGTTTGCATCAGCTCCAAGCTTTAATTGACAAGCATCAGCCAGACGTCATCGGCTTGCAGGAAACCAAAGTGCACGACGAGCAATTTCCACTAGCTGATGTAGAAGCCATGGGTTACCACGTGATTTTTCATGGGCAGAAAGGCCATTACGGTGTGGCATTGCTAAGCAAACAGCCGCTCGAGAATCCACAGTTTGGCTTTCCGACCGACAGCGAAGATGCGCAACGCCGTATGATCATGGGCGATTTTGTAAAAGCTGACGGTAGCCGTGTGCGCATTCTTAACGGTTACTTTCCGCAGGGCGAAAGCCGCGACCATCCGCTGAAGTTTCCAGCCAAAGAAAAATTCTACGCTGACTTAATGCATTACTTGCATAGTGAGCTGGATCCGGAGCAACAAGTGGTGGTGATGGGGGATGTCAATATTTCCCATCAGGATTGCGATATCGGTATCGGTGAAGATAACGCCAAACGCTGGTTACGCACTGGCAAGTGCAGCTTCCTACCTGAAGAGCGGGAATGGCTCAATACCCTGCTCGACTGGGGTTTGCACGATACCTACCGCCTGCAACATCAAGAGGTCAGCGATCAATTTAGTTGGTTTGATTATCGCTCACGTGGCTTTGATGACAATCGTGGGCTGCGCATTGACTTAATTCTTGCCACCGCAAGTCTGGCTGATAAGTTAGTCGACAGTGGCATTGATTATGAGTTGCGCGGTATCGAAAAGCCGTCAGACCACGCGCCTATTTGGAGTGAGTTTAAACTCTAATGCTCATCAGGCGGTAATTCATCTAACGCCCGCCGTAGCACCCGAGCGAGATCCATGCGAATGGGTTTCGCTTGTGGTTGCATCTTCAGCTTTTTTGTCAGTTCTAAATACCAATGCTTGAGCCGCGGATCGAGTGGGCTCAACGCCCGTCGCCCTAACCAATACCAGCCTTGCAATGGCAGCGACAACAAAAACAATGAAGTGACAATCGCTTGCGGTAACAATGCACCGTCTTGCCATTGCCATTGCACCAGAAAATTAATCACCGCCAGTGCAGGCATAAACTTGGCGGCAAATTTTACTGCCGGTACCACCCGAGTCTCGGTCATTGCTGCCACTACCGAATGGTGCGGCCAAATGGCTGCATACTTTTGACCGCTTTGTAAAACCTGCCACAATGAATGGGCCATTTAATTTTCTCCGCTTGTCAGCAAAAATTCACTTGACAGATCAGCTTTCGAACAACCTGACTAAAACTCAACCAACTCATTTTTATCATTATTTTCAATGCTTTAGTTAGTTCACAGCAGCTAACTCACAGACTTATCCACACAAACTGTGGAGAATCCACCGCGCTTTTGCCACAATGCTAGCTCAATCCTTCCATCCCATTAACAACAAGCAAAAACAATGATGAAACTGACGGTTTTTGGTATTCCTAATTGCGACACTGTGCGCAAAGCGCGTAAATTTCTCGAGCAGCACGGTGTTGATTATGACTTTCATGATGTACGTGAGCAACCACTGTCGAGTGCTACACTTAGCACTTGGCTTGAACAGATACCGCGCGAACAGCTGGTCAATAAGCGCAGTACTACCTGGCGTCAACTGTCTGCCAGCGAACAAGCCCTCGCTGATGACGCACAAGCGATTGCGCTGTTACAAGCACACCCAACGTTAATGAAACGCCCAGTGTTGCAACAAGGTTCACAGCTGCAGGTAGGTTTTGATCAAGCCAAGTGGCAACAGGTTATCGGTCAATGAACCAAGCGGATCTGAGTAACCCGACCCTAGCACTTGCTGCTGAACTAATTGCGCGACCGTCGGTAACGCCTGACGACGCTGGCTGTCAGCAACTGCTCGGCGAGCGTTTAGCAGCACTAGGTTTTAGTTTGGAAACCATGGTGTTCGAAGACACCACCAACTTGTGGGCGCGACGTGGTAGCGACGGCCCGTTATTTTGTTTTGCCGGACACACCGACGTGGTGCCAGTAGGCGTTGAGCACGCGTGGCGCTTTCCACCTTTTGCCCCGACCCTTCACGAGGGCATGTTGTACGGCCGTGGCGCGGCCGATATGAAAGGTAGCCTAGCAGCAATGGTGGTTGCGCTAGAACGCTTTCTCGCGCGCCACCCCGAACCACAGGGCAGTATTGCACTATTGCTGACCAGCGACGAAGAAGGCCCCTTTATCAATGGCACCACTCGCGTCATTGACACCTTAGAAGCACGTAACGAGAAAATCACCTGGTGTATTGTCGGAGAACCCTCCAGTACCGAACAGGTAGGAGATGTCGTCAAAAACGGTCGCCGCGGCTCACTCTCGGGTGAACTTAAAGTGTTTGGTGTGCAAGGCCATGTGGCTTATCCACACCTTGCTGATAATCCAGTGCATCGCGCGGCCCCTGCTCTCGCCACCTTGGCAAGTACCGAGTGGGATCACGGCAATGCCTTTTTTCCTGCCACCAGCTTTCAGATTTCGAATGCCCATGCCGGTACAGGTGCCGGCAACGTCATCCCAGGTGAATTTCACGTCAGCTTTAATTTTCGCTTCAGCACTGAAACCACCGCAGAGGATCTTCAACAGCGGGTGCGCGCCATTCTTGATGCCCATCAACTCGACTATGCCATCGACTGGAAACTCAATGGTCAGCCCTTTTTGACCGCTGAGGGACCATTGTTAAGCGCGACGCAAGCGGCGATCCGCCATCATCGCGGGGAGCTCCCAGTATTGTCGACGGCTGGTGGCACTTCTGATGGTCGGTTTATCGCTCCCACCGGCGCTGAAGTTATCGAACTCGGTCCAGTCAATGCCACCATTCATAAGGTCAATGAGTGCGTTGCAGCTGAAGATCTGCTAGTACTTACGGATATCTACGAAACTATCTTGGAGCAATTGTTGTGCTGAGCGTAGCAGAGCTGACTGGACAAGTTGACAGCCATGTCGTGAGCGACCCATGCTGCCGCCCAACGGTGCGACTGCAGCCGGCGGTCTACGGCGCCTATCGTGCAATGGCTGCGGCCGCGCAAGAAACAGGGCTAGCGATAGACATTGCCTCAGGTTTTCGTAATTTCTCCCGTCAACAAAGTATTTGGAATCGCAAATTCAGTGGCGCCGCGCCCCTCTACAATGTACACGGCCAACTGCTCGATGCCGACACCTTAACCATGGGCGATAAAATCGAAGCCATCATGACTTGGTCGGCATTACCCGGCGCCAGTCGCCACCATTGGGGCACCGACCTTGATGTTTTTGACCCGCGCCCCTTTGCCGCGGGAACACGACAATTAGAGCTGATCCCAGCTGAGTATGAGGAAGGCGGCCCATGCCATTCACTCGCTCTGTGGCTATCTCAGCACGCCGCTGACTTTGGCTTTTATTTTCCCTACCGGCAATACCGCGGCGGCGTTGCCGCCGAGCCATGGCATCTTAGCTATGGAAGCTTAGCCACCGACGCCCACCAGTTGTTAACAGTTGAGGTACTGGCTGAAGTGATCGGTCAGAGTGAAATTGCAGGTAAAGATTACGTCATCGCCTGTTTACCGGAACTCAAAGCACGCTATATTGATACTATCTGCGATGCTGCAGATGCGCATGGAGACGATACATGGATTTTTGGCTGATCGTAGGCTTAGTGCTGGTCTTTGGTGTGGTGATTGGCAACATTATGCTGTTGCGCCATACCGCAAATATGAAAATGCCGTCGCTCAAGCAACGGCATTCAGAGCGTCATCCCCACGATGAAGATGACGACGATTGGGATAAAAAATAACTTACAGCGGCACACCTAAGCGTTGTGCCACCTCTTCGTACGCCTCGACGACGCCACCTAAACCTTGGCGGAAGCGATCTTTATCAAGCTTCTTACGGGTTTCTTTGTCCCACAGACGACAACCGTCAGGGCTAAATTCGTCGCCCAGCACTATGTTGCCCGCGCTGTCGAGACCAAACTCAAGTTTGAAGTCTACCAATAGCATGCCCGCATCTTCGAACAACTGCTTAAGCACATCGTTGATTTCGAAGGTCAGTGCTTTCATAGTGGCCAACTGCTCTGCAGTTGCCCAGCCGAAAGTAACCGCGTGACTCTCGTTGATCATCGGGTCATGCAACGCATCGTTTTTCAAAAACAACTCAAAAGTTGCTGGCGTTAACGCTTGTCCTTCTTCCACACCTAAGCGACGCACGAGGCTACCCGCTGCATAGTTACGCACCACGCATTCCACCGGAATCATTTGCAGCTTCTTGACCACGGTTTCTGTATCGCTGACCACGTCAACGATTTGCGTAGCGATACCCGCAGCTTCAAGTTTGCCCATGATAAAGTTATTGAACTTATTATTAACCATCCCCTTGCGCTCAAGCTGCTCAACCTTTTCGCCGTCAAACGCAGAGGTATCATTGCGAAAGTGCAAAATAAGTTTGTCTGGGTCATCGGTGGTATACACAGTTTTTGCTTTACCACGATAAAGTTCAGTACGTTTTTCCATGAGCAACAAGGTCTCCAGCGTGTTTACAAGTTACAGGGCGCTTTGCCGGCGAATCTCCGCCGCAAAAGGACCATAAATGCGATCAATATCAGCCGCAGTTAACGGCTCTTCACCACGGAAGATGGTGATCGTCGAGGTGTTGTTATCACCGGTGACGTTGATTTGATAATTGCCGTCTGGCAAATCGATTTTACCATCGCTACGGCTGTTCCAGAACGCGAGGCTAAAGCCAGCTTCACGCAGGTAATTCACGTAGTACATACCGGTCGATTGGTTCAAATCATCCACTTCAAAACCAAGTGCTTCAAGCACTTCTTCGGTCAATGGCCATGCCACATCAAAGCCGATATCAACTTGGAACGCCGGCATACCATCGGCATTAAAGGTTGGTTCAACATTGACGACCGCGTTGGCTTCAGCTTCGGCAAAAATTTCTTGTTGGCGAATCGCAATTTCGTTAATAACGCCGTTCAGTAATGCTGCTTCGGCATTACTATCACTTACGCCACCTGGTGCCATACCCGCACCCGGTCCGCTTTGCTTCTTATCGATCATTTCGACGCTTAACGTCGCAATACGGCGGTGATCGGGAACTTCCATATTCACTTTAAAGCGGCGCTCGACCGTCACTTCTAATTCATCTTCTGTTACCAGCACGTTTTCACTGATCCAGCCAGTCGTCAGACTTTGCTCGGCGGCTTCATCGCGCACTTCAATATTACGCTCCGCCAGCTCATCATAAAGACTCTCCCAAACGAACGCCGGCAAATTCTCCATGCCATCGAGCTCAGAGAAATCGACCGCGGTCACGTCGGGGTTCTCGCTTGGACGACTGCCAGCAGCAGTGGCGCGCACCAAAACCGGTGACAAAACGTTGACGTCTTTACCCACTTCACCTGTCACATTTACTTGCGGTACTTCGTAGCGATTGCTTGGCGTCGGCAGTTGCTTGCCTGCTGCCGGGCGCAAAGGTTCGCGCAGCTCGACATTCGTGTATTCAAAATCACCCTCTGCTTGCTCGCGTGGGGTAAAACTACAGGCACTCAAGACAACTGTCGAGAGCCCCAAAATTGCTAAATAAGATACTTTCATGCGTGCTCCGCGCTTACTAAACCAGCTTGTTTTAATGTTTGTTCGATGTGTTGTTGCTGCGGAAGTTCCGGCGCTGTCATCGGTAAACGATAATTCGCCTCGATTTTACCCATTTGTGCCAGTGCCCATTTTACCGGAATCGGGTTCGCTTGCACAAACATGGCTTCGTGTAAGCCTTGCATTTGCGCGTCTAACGCTCGTGCTTGTTCGGTTTCACCACGACACGCGGCCGTCACCATTTGTTTCATCAATCCCGGGACAACATTGGCAGTGACACTAATCACCCCTTGACCACCGGCTAGCAGAAAATCGCAGCCAGTAGGGTCATCGCCACTGAGTAAAATAAAATCATTGCCACAGCGCTTACGCAGCTCCGCTACCCGAGCAACGTCACCGGTTGCTTCTTTAATGCCAACAATGTGTTGAATCTCGGCAAGTTCCGCAACCTGCTCTGGGGTCAAATCTGCGCCTGTGCGTCCTGGCACATTGTAGAGTAATTGCGGTAAGTCACTGGCGGCGCAACAGGCACGATAATGCTCAATGAGACCACGTTGCGAAGGTTTGTTGTAGTATGGGTTGACGTTCAAAAAGCCGGCTAAAGGTAGATTTGCCATGCGTTCGGTCAAATGAACCGCTTCGGCAGTGGCATTGGAGCCGTTGCCAGCAATCACATGGATACGGCCTGCTGCGAGTTCACATACAGCACTGACCACCATTACATGCTCTTCATGACTCATGGTTGGTGATTCACCAGTGGTGCCCATGGCGACGATGGCGTCTGTACCTTCAGCGACATGCCAGTCTACCAACTCTGCAAGCGCGGTGTAATCAACGTTGCCCTGCTCGGTAAAAGGCGTCACCAAGGCGACGATACTACCTGTTAACATTGCTGCTCCTGATCTTTTTTAAGGCGACAATGGTACTTTTGAACGTAAGCAAACACAAGGGTAAGATAGTGACCACTATCGCAGTTCTACTCTATACGAAACGAGAGGAAAGTTATGCAAACACTTAAAGTTGGCGACGACGCGCCACAGTTCACGTTATTAGACGCTAATGAGCAGTCGGTGGCACTTGCTGATTTGTTAAAGCAAGGCAAAGTATTAGTGTATTTCTACCCCAAAGCGATGACTCCAGGCTGTACCGTACAAGCCCAACAGTTACGTGACCATCAAGAAGATTTAGCGAAATTCAACGTCACCACAGTTGGCATCAGCCCGGACGCTCCAAAACGACTGGCCAAATTCACCGAGCGCGACGCACTCAACTTCACTTTGCTCAGTGATGAAGATCACCAAGTCGCCGACGCCTTTGGGGTGTGGGGACCGAAAAAGTTTATGGGCCGTGAGTTCGACGGTATTCACCGCATTAGTTTCTTAATCGATCAAAACGGTAAAGTTGCTGAAGTTTTTGATAGCTTCAAAACTAAAGATCACCATCAAGTTGTACTCGACGCCCTCGCGAGCGCCGAATAACATTTAATCCTCTGAAGCCTTTGGCTGGTGCGTAAATTCAGCAGCCAGAGGCTCACTCGACGATAGCGCGGTAAGCACTGCTTTTACGAGGCTTGCTAGTGGAATCGCAAAGAAAACACCCCAAAAACCCCATAATCCACCGAAAATAAGCACTGCAGCAATGATATACACGGGATTCAAACTCACCGCTTCAGAGAACAACAGCGGCACTAGCACGTTGCCATCGAGTGCTTGGATAATTAAATAAGCAATCATCACGTAGGCAAACATCGGACTCCAGCCAAATTGGAACAACGCGACCAAGGCAACTGGAATGGTCACCACCGCCGCTCCGATGTACGGAATCAACACAGACAAGCCAACCAACACTGCCAACAAGGCAGCATAGCGTAAGTCGAATAGCGTAAAGCAGATAAAGGTAAAGCCACCAACGATAATAACCTCAAGCGCTTTACCGCGAATGTAGTTCATTATCTGTAAGTTCATTTCTTCGCTGACTTGTGAGATCAACCGGCGGTTGCTTGGTAAGGTTCGATTAATATGCCCGAGCAACTCACGTTTATCTTTCAGCATGAAGAACATGAGCAGCGGCACAATGATCAGATAAATCAGCAACGCCATGATGCCAATCAGACTACTGAGCGACTGGCTAATGATGGTTTCACCAAGATTAATGGCGCGTTGATTAAAGTTCGCCACCACACGGTCGATGTAGCTTTCGTTGATGTAACCAGGAAATAGCTCAGGTAACCGATCTAAAAACTCACGGGTACGTAACACCATTTGTGGCAATTCGGTAATCAGTGCGACGCCCTGTTGCCAGATAACCGGCACCAAGAAGAAAATCAGTAACACGTTGATGGCCACGAACACCACGAAGACAATAACCACCGCCAAGGTACGGGTGAGACCAGCGGCTTGCAGGCGCTGGATCGGCCAATCCAATAAATAAGCTAAGGCTACCGCTACCAAAATAGGGGCGATCAAATGACCGAAGAAGACAATTAGCAGGAATAGAACAACCAGCAATAAAGCCAAGGTAATTGCATCAGGATCGGAAAACTTCCGTTGATACCAAGCCTTTAGGTAATCCCACATAGCCAACGTATCTCCATCTTTGAAAGGGCAGCCCTCATGATAGCCGCGAATCTATTAAATATACAGTTTAAACTATTCAAAAATGGGAACCTTTTACCTATGATGGACTCTATTAAACAAGCTGTAACGATTAGGTTGTTCACATATGCTGTCTGCCCTTAAAACCAAACTCGCAACTGTTAGCTTAGCTGCTCTGTTAGCGCTGAGTGTATCTGCGAGCGCGCAGCAACAGCGACTGCCTGATATTGGCACCGCCGGCGGCGGCACCATGTCGATTGAACGCGAGCAACTGATTGGCGATTTTTACATGCGCCAGATCCGCGCCTCCGCGCCAATTGTTGGCGATCCAGTGCTCAACTCTTATCTACATAACGTCGGCTCAAAGTTGGTACTGCGCGCCAGTGATGTGCGCTTCCCGTTCAAGTTCTTCTGGGTTCAGCAAGATCAAATCAACGCTTTCGCCTTCTTCGGTGGCCATGTTGGCGTCAACACTGGTCTGATTGCCGAAACACGTAATGAATCCGAACTGGCATCGGTACTCGCGCACGAAATTGCCCACGTATCGCAACGTCATATAGTACGTAACATGGAAGCCATGGAGCGTAGTGGTCCAGCGTCCATTGCTGCGATGTTGGGCTCGGTGTTACTCGGCATTGTCAATCCAGAACTGGGGATGGCAGCGGTACAAGCGAGTATGGCGGGCATGCAACAACGCAGCATCAACTACACGCGCTTATTTGAGCAAGAAGCTGACCGCATTGGCCTGACTATTTTGGCTGAAAGTGGCTACGACCCCATGGGCGCGCCTGACTTTTTCGGCCGTTTAGCGGCGAAGTACCGCTACACTGCAAAGCCGCCGGAAATGCTGCTCACCCACCCGTTAAGTGAATCGCGCATCAGTGATACCCGTTTACGTGCCGAACAATTGCGCCAGAGCTATCGGCAAACCAACGATGAGCAAGATTTTCTGTTAGCCAAATATCGCGTCTTGGTGCGCCATGTGAAGCGTTATGATGCTGAAGCTGCACGCCGTGAAATGAACAGTAACGACCCCCAAGTTGCGACCGCAGCACGCTATGGCTATGCCATTGCCCTACTTGATGACGACCAAGCTGAAGCTGCTGAAGAAGCATTGGCTCCGCTTTATCAAGCGCAACCCTACAACACCTTTTATCTTGACGTACAAACCGATATTTTGCTGGCTCAGCAACGCTTTGACGAAGCCCTAGCTATGCTTGAGCAAGCTTATCAGCGCATGCCAAACGAACGCACCATCACCATGAACTATGCGAATGCTGCCAACCAAGCCGATCGACCCGCATTAGCGGTGAAACTAGTTCGCGACTATCTGCTGCGCGAACCGTCGAACACCATCGCTTACTCATTATTGATAGATGCACATCGCGCTTTAGGCGATAGCCAGGGCATGCATGAAGCGAACGCGGAGCTGATGGCCTTGTACGGCCAGTTTGACCGCGCCATTGACCATTTACACAACGCCCACCGCGCCAGCGACAATCGCCTTGAGCAACGCCGCATTCAGGCGCGTATCGAGCAGTTAATGGCGCAGCGCGACACCCTACAACAACTGGGTTAGTCTGCACTAATAGCGCGTAGCAATGAAGCCTCGGTTTGTTCACCTAACAAGGGCCCTTTGACTTCGCCGTCTGGCGTAATGACATAGGTTGCAGGCAACATTTGTGGTGTGGCAAAGGGTAATTGCGGTACCGGTTGGTTAAGTATCAGTGGAAACTGAATGTCGTACTCTTGCTGTAACGCAGCGAGTTCTTGGTTATTTAAACCGTCAAAGCTAACGCCAAATAATTGTGCTTTATCACTGTGCGCGTGATGAAATTCATTGAGTTCCGGTAGTTCACGCAAACAGGGAGCACACCATTCGGCGAAATAATTGACGATGACATACTCGCCCTGCAAATCTTGCCAACGCAATTGTTGTTCTTGATTGGTATGAAAATCGGCGGCGGGACTGCAACTCGCAAGCCCTAGAACCAACACTGCAACTGACAAAAATCGACAATACATAGGCTTTCCCGTAAGCTATAAACAGATACTTATTCGCAGAAGGTAGTAGCATGTCTGAAGTTCACATTTATCACAACCCTCGCTGTTCAAAAAGTCGTCAAACCCTTGCACTGCTTGAAGAACAAGGCATTCAGCCAAGCATCATTGAGTACTTAAAAGACCCGCTTACGGCTGCTGATATTAGTGATTTACTGCGCAAGCTCGGCTTTATCTCAGCGCGCGAACTCATTCGCTCAAAAGAAGATGCTTACAAAGAATTGAATTTAAAAGATGTCGACGATGAAAAGCAACTGATCAATGCCATGGTTGAGCACCCTAAGCTTATTGAGCGACCGATTGTGGTGAAAGGAGATCAAGCACGCCTAGGCCGCCCGCCAGAAGCCGTACTGGAGATTCTGTAAATGACCACGGCAGCCAAGGTCATTGTCCTCTATTACAGCCGCAGTGGTGCCACTCAGCAACTCGCAGATGCTATCGCTAATGGTATCATGCAGGCCGGCGCTGAACCGCTACTGCGCACTGTTGCTTGCGATGATCAGGCCGCTTGTGCGCGTGATCTAGTCATCGAAGCAGAGGAGCTACGCGATTGTGCAGGTATAGCGCTTGGTAGCCCGACACGCTTTGGTCACATGTACAGCGGCTTGCAGAAGTTCTGGGAAACCACGTCAGCTGAATGGTTGCGTGGCGCCTTGGTCGACAAACCAGCGGCTGTGTTTACCTCAAGTAGTTCAATGCATGGTGGTCAAGAATCAACCCTGCTGTCGATGCTAGTGCCACTGTTACACCACGGCATGATGGTGCTTGGTATTCCCTATACTGAACCAGGGCTGCAGCAAACCACGGCCGGAGGCAGTCCCTACGGCGCCTCCCACGTTGAACACGCGGCGGGGAGCAAGCTCAGTAAACAGGAGCTTACGCTCGCCACGCAGCTTGGCCTGCGTTTGGGGCAAGCCGCAGTCAAATTACAACAAGAGTAGTAAACTATGACGCCTTACATTAAACGCCTTCGTTGGCTTGCCTTAGTCAGTTATATCGCGCTCCTGGCGTGGGTCATTGTGTGGCAGTTTGGGACTGGTTATAGCGAGCAGTCTATATTGTTTCGCAGCCTGTTCTACGTACTCCCGCTCTTGTTCCCGCTGTACGGCATCATCAAAGGCAAACCTTACACTCATGCCTGGGCGAACTTTATTCTGATGTGGTACTTCTTGCATAGTTTGACCATGCTCTACATAGCGCCAGAGCAACTGTGGTGGGCGGTAGGTGAATTGTTATTGACCAGTCTCGCGTTTGTCGGTTGTACTTGGTTCGCACGGCATCAAGGACGCGCACTAGGTTTGGGTCTGAAAAAACTGAAAGACCAAGATTAAATTGCCAGAACAGCTTTAATAAAAGGAATGGTGAGTTTACGTTGCGCCGCGATCGAAGCTCGGTCAAGGCGCTTCAAACTGCCGATCAAACTCCCCATATCGCGTCCTAAACGTTGCAACATAAATTGTGCAGTGTCATGCCGTAACTCCAAGCCCATCGCTTGCGCGCGCAATTGTAGCGCGTCTATTTTTTGCGCGTCATCCAGCTCATGCAGCTGCATCACCACACCCCAACTGAGACGCGATTGTACATCCTGATAAGCCGCTTTGAGTTGCGCCGGTGAAACGCTTGCAGTGACCAGCAAGCGGCCACTTTCTGCGTCGCGCACGCGGTTGAACAAGGTGAACAATTCATAGCACCAATTGGCGTCGTCGAGAACCGCATCCACATCATCAAGACAAATTAACGGATAGCGCTCAAGCCCCTTGAGCACACCGGCTTGGGTTGCACCTTGGAGTTCGGCTAACGGCAAGTACATGACTGGTGTGGGTGCTGCTGCGCACAGTGCATGCAACACATGGCTTTTACCTACCCCGGCACGCCCCCACAAATAAGTGACGCTTTGCGCGCCTTGTTGCGCCACCGCTATGGCCTCGCTATTGGGGCCAAGCACCAGCGTTGCAAAGGTTTCATTGCTCGGTAACTGCACATTCAGCGGCAACTGCTGTAGCGTCATTTTTCAGCGATCCAACGGAATAAGTTACTCTCGGTCGGATCCTCGCCTTCGACCGCAACAGCTTGTAATTCTTGACTTAAATCAAGCGCTTGCCGAATACGTGCCGGATCGGTGGTCAAACTCAAACTAAATTCAGCGCGATGCTGACCATAAGCCACCAGTTGCACATCGTTGACTGCAGGAATATTCGCAAGTAACTGTTCCGCCGCTATGGTAGTGGTTAGATCAGGTAAATCGTCAATTTGCACCGTCCATTGCTGACTCACATCACTCTCGCTACTAATTCGATAGCGCGCTGCCAATTGCGCCGTTACGTCGGCGATCACTGCTGCCCCAAGCTCACCTGGGTCCATGGCCGTGGCCTCACCGCGCCAACGTAACTCACCCAAGTTCAAGGTCCAATCTACCTGCCATTTATCAGTCACCAGCTCTAGGTTGGCTGGGTCTGGTATGGTTTGATAAATGCGCGCGACGATCACACCGTCCGGACTGTAGCGTTGGCTGGCAAAATCAATGGTATCCATGAACCGCGCCCACACATCAATGACCGAAACTGTCATGGTATCGTTCAAATCTAACAAGGGGAGTTGAATCGGTAATCCACGGCGTTGTGCGGCATTGCGCAGCTGCTGCACTACAATAGCTTCGCTGTCAGCAGCATACATGCGACGCTGCAGATCCTCGTTTTCTTGTACTAACCAAACCAATAATTTGGGCCGCAGACTACTCCAAATACCACCACCTGCATCAAGGATTAAACGTTCCACTTGCGCCGGATCGAATTGTGCCCACAAATACAAAGCTTCGGTTTCTTGTTGGTAACCATACTGCACCACGTAGTCACGCACGTTGCGCAGGGCATTGTCGACGATCGGACTGGCCAACACTTCATCATCACCACTGAGTTTCAGTAGTGTTGCTTGCAGCGCCTCGCGCAGCGCATTGGTGCGCTCGGTGGCGGCTTGGCTATTGACCTCTACCCGATGCTGATAGAGGTCATCTACTTCTTCCGCTGCTTGTGCAGCACAAAAGAACCCTACCAGCAGTAAAATGATCGGTGCTAATCGTTGCATCATGATCCTTTTTTATCCTCTTCTCTGCGCATCATAAACAGCCCGCTAACCCTCGGCAAGTAACAAGCTGTGGATAACCTCTTGACGTTTCCGAAAAATTTGATCCGTGCTACAATTCGCGACACATTCACTCGCCAACGCCAAGGATCGTTGCTCATGCTTAAACAACAACTGCGAGCGATCAGTTCCCTTCTCACCAGTATCACCCTGATCGGCATTTGTACCGGCATGACCAGCACGCTATTAAGCCTGCGTGCAACCATCGAAAACTTTGGCACTTTGACCACCGGCATTATCATGTCGGCTTATTTTATTGGCTTTCTATTTGGTACCACCCGTGCCCCAAAAGATATTCGTCGCGTAGGTTACATTCGCGCCTTTGGTGGGCTGGCGGCGCTCGCTGCGGCGTCAATACTGATTCAGGCGATTTGGATTGACCCCACCGTGTGGTTCATTATGCGCTTTTTAACCGGTTTTGCGATCTCGGCGATTTTCGTCATCGTCGAGAGTTGGCTTAATACCATGGCCGACAACAAAAACCGAGGCGCTTTACTGTCCATTTACTTAGTGTTGATTTACGGCGGTCTCGTTGCCGGACAGTTAATCCTTGGCATCGCTGACCCTGCAGGCTTCCTCGCCTTTGCATTGGTTGCGCTACTGATCAACCTATCACTGATCCCAATCCTGATCAGTGTGACGGTTGAGCCGACCACCCATGAACCGAAAAAAGTACCCATCCGCAGCCTCTTAAAACTGGTGCCTCTGGGTATGGTCAACGCTTTTATTATGCAGGCCTGTTATGCCATGTTTTATGGTATTGGCCCCATGTACGCGACCTACATCGGCCTAAGCGTCGGTCAAGTGTCACTGTTTATGGCGGCGTTTATTCTTGGCGGCATGTTGGCACAAGCTCCCATCGGCTTACTCTCTGATCGCTTTGATCGACGCATCATTATGGCAGCTTGCGCTGGTGCAGGTGCGGTGATGGCATTTGTGTTGGCACAACTCGACGCTTCGGTGGCGTGGCTGATCTTCCTCTGTGTCGGCTTGTTCGGCGCCTGTGTTCTGCCCATGTACTCTTTGGGTATGGCGCACACCAACGATTACCTCGACAAAGATCAAATGGTCGGCGCTACCGGCGCCATCATCAAAGTCGGTGGTATCGGCTCGATTATCGGTGCGCCAGCAGTTGCTGCCCTAATGCAGTTTGGTGCGGTTGATTTCTTTTTCTTGTTGATTATGGCGTTGACCGCGATTGTCAGCTTGTACTCACTATACCGCGTGACACGCCGTGCCAAAGCTGACGACCAGCTCACGGGTAGTTATGCATTGTTGACACCGTCACAAACCTCAGATGAGTTGCTCACCTCATTGGTCGATGAGCATCAATATCAGGTCGAACTGGCGGAACAAGAAGCAGAACAAGAGGCCGAAGAAACAGCTTCGGCCGTTAAGTCTTAATCAGCTAGCCAAGTTGTCACGAGTTGCTGAGCTTCGGCAGCAATCGTTGCGAGATGCTCAGCACTGACGAAACTCTCACAATAAATTTTATAAATCGGCTCGGTGCCTGACGGGCGTGCAGCAAACCAGCCATTGGCGGTGGTTACTTTTACCCCACCGATGAGGCCATCGTTGCCCGGTGCTTTACTCATCACCGCCGTCACGGCATCGCCAGCAAGTTCATTCAGTTTCAACTTGTAAGCCCGAATACCGGCTAGCGCCTTATTCATTGCTGGTGTCGAAGGTGCATCTGTGCGCTGATAATAGCTCGTGCCATGTTGGGCACATAAATCAGCATAGTAATCACCAAGATCCTTGCCGGTGACGGCAACGATTTCGGCGGCCAATAAGGCTAGAATGATGCCGTCTTTATCAGTGGTCCATACTTGTCCTTGGCGGTCGGCAAAGGTCGCTCCAGCGCTTTCTTCACCAGCAAAAGCTAAATCACCCTCGGCAAGTCCTTGCGCAAACCATTTAAAACCTACCGGCACTTCTAACAGCTCACGATCATTGGCGGCAACGACCCTATCAATCAATGCACTCGACACCAAAGTTTTACCGACTTTCATGGATGCAGGCCAAGTACGATGCTGACACAAGTAATCAATCGCAATCGCAAGGTAGTGGTTCGGGTTTAACAAGCCATGCTTGGGCGTGACAATGCCATGACGGTCGTAGTCAGGATCATTACCAAAGGCAATCGCATATTCATCTTTAAGCTTTAACAACGAAGCCATCGCATAAGGCGACGAACAGTCCATGCGAATTTTGCCGTCTTTATCTAGGGTCATAAACCGGAAACTTGGGTCAACTTCGGCATTGAAGACATCAATGGTTAAACCGTAGCGTTCTGCTATGAGCGCCCAGTAACTTGCCCCTGCTCCGCCCATGGCATCGACACCGATGCGCAGCTTGGCAGCACGAATGGCAGCCATATTGATGACCTGCTCGAGCTCATCGATATACTGACTACGCCAGTCCACTGCTTTTAACAGCGGGCTTGCAACTGCTTCGGCATAACTCACGGCGTTCACGCCAAGTAAGTCTGACGACAACAAGGCATTCGCATATTTCTGAATCACTTTGGTGGCATCAGCATCGGCTGGTCCGCCATGCGGGGGATTGTACTTGAAGCCGCCATCGGTCGGCGGATTGTGGGAAGGTGTGATCACCACGCCATCAGCTAAATCTTTGCTGCGTCCTTGGTTATAACGCAGCACCGCACGACTGAGCACCGGCGTTGGGGTATAGCCGTCAGCACTTTGCACGTGCACTTCTACACCATTAGCAATAAAGACTTCAAGTGCTGTCATGTAGGCTGCTTCTGACAACGCATGGGTATCACGCGCCAGCAATAAAGGCCCAGTAATGCCCTGCTCTTCACGGTAAGCCACCAAAGCTTGGCTGATCGCCAAAATATGTGCCTCATTAAAAGAGTTATCGAGTGCACAGCCACGGTGTCCAGAGGTACCAAACTGCACTTGTTGCGCACGTTGGCGTGGATCCACTTCATTGACGAAATAAGCACTGACCAGTTTCGCGATATTGGTCAAATCCTGTGCTTGAGCGGGTTTTCCCGCACGTTCATGCAAAGCCATTATAGAAAATCCCTAATTTTTTCTGCTTGCGCTTCGTCATAACCGAGTTCAAGTGCCACTTGGGTGAGCATCGATTTCTTGCGCGTCGTGTTGTTATTGGTCACCACATAAAAGTCCGAATCAGGAATCTGTTTAGGATTGGTGCTAGTGCCACTTGCTTCTAATTCAGCCGCGCTACGCGAAAAGTATTGGCGGTCGCGACCACTGATTTGCAGTACCTTGGCAAACATATGCGGGTGACATTTGTGCAGCATGCTCAAAATGTATAAGAAGCGCGCAACCACACTACGTTGCCCAGCAAGATCTGCACTGGTCATGCTGTCGAAAATGGTGCGGTTGTGCACGCGTGTGCCCACTTCGGGTTCAGCTGCTGCACTATTTAACGGGGCTTCTGACGCTGCGTTCGGCGCAGACGATTCTAACTGCAACAAGCGGCGTAGAATCGACGATGCACTCTCACCGATGTGCTGGGTATGACTGGCGATATAACGGTATAACTCATCATCAATCTCAATACGTTTGCTCATGCGCTCACTTCTTTTCGGTTTATGGCAGACTCTATGCGGGTTATTATACCCATCCGACCACGTGGGTACAGGAATTCGCAATGACAAAAACAACTTCAGCGTTACTTAATTACGAAACCATGGGCAACAAAGGACCGCAGGTGCTGCTTATCCATGGTTTATTCGGTGATTTAGATAACCTCAAGAGTTTAGCGCGCGACCTCGAAGACGACTATCAACTGGTATTGGTCGATGTCCGTAATCATGGTGATTCATTTCACAGTGAGCACATGAATTACAGCGCTATGGCAGAAGATATTGAAGCGCTCCGCGAAGAATTAGCCATCGAGCAATGGGCGCTTGTGGGTCACTCCATGGGCGGTAAGCTGGCGATGGAATACGCACTCACCTATCAAGACCATGTCGCAGCACTGATTGTCGCCGATGTTGCACCGGTTGCCTACGATGCACGTCATCATCACATTCTCGATGCCCTCGCGAGTCTTGATTTAAGCAAAGTCAATAAACGCCAAGATGCCGACCAACAGCTAGCGCAATACATCGAAACGCGCGGCGTACGGCAATTCCTGCTCAAAAATTTACAGCGTGATGATGATGGTTACCATTGGCGGCTCAACCTCGACACCCTCGCCAGTTGCTACGAAGAAATTTCTGGCGCAGTGCGCGAGGGTGAGTTTGCCGGCCCCGTGTTATTCATTAAAGGTGCTGATTCCGATTATTTGACCGAAGCCCATCGTGATGCAGTGACTTCGCGTTTTGCCGATGTCGATATCAAAATCATCGAAGGAACCGGGCATTGGTTGCACGCCGAAAAGCCAAGGATCTTTAACCGTTTGGTCCGCAGCTTTCTCGAGCAACATTGTCGCACCGCTTAGTCTAGCGTGTTATAATCAGCATCCTTATTCGCAGCACGGGTGGGTCTGTTATGTTGTCAGAGCACTTTGAAACCATTGAGATTTTGGGCACCAATTTTGCCATCGCTATTCTCTTTGTACTGATCGGCTTGGCGATTCAAGACGTTCTTAAAAAAGGCGATGTACCGAAATTTGGTCGTTGGTTTGTCTGGCTAGTGCTATTTTTAGGCTGTGCCGGATTTATTGCGAAAGGCATTATTCAAGTCATTTGGGAAGCTGGTCTGTAACCGGCGCTCCGTTTAACAAACGAAGGTAGTAACAAAACTATGGCAAGTGTTGGCATTTTCTTCGGTAGCGACACCGGTAACACCGAAGCTGTTGCTCAGATGATCCAAAAAGAACTCGGCAAAAACTTAATCGACGTGTTTGATATTGCGAAATCAAGCAAAGAAGATATCGCTGGGTACGACTTATTGCTGTTTGGTATTCCTACTTGGTACTACGGCGAAGCGCAGTGTGATTGGGACGACTTCTTCCCTGAACTTGAAGAAATCGACTTCAATAATAAATTGATCGCGATTTTCGGTTGCGGTGACCAAGAAGACTACGCTGAGTACTTCCTCGATGCCATGGGCACAGTACGTGATATCGTTGAAGCTCGCGGTGGTATCATTATTGGTCATTGGCCAACCGAAGGCTATCACTTTGAAGCTTCACGCGCGTTGGTCGACGACAATCACTTCGTAGGTTTAGGTGTTGATGAAGACCGTCAGCCAGAGTTGACAAAAGAGCGTGTGCAAAAATGGTGCGCACAAATTCGTGAGGAAATGGCCCTCGATCAATTAGCCTAAAGGGCAATTCCCTTTCCCTGCGATGTTTGCCTATAATGGCGACACGCTAAAACTGAAAAAAGTGAATTCAAATGAGTAGCAACGGCGAACAACAACTGAAAAAAGCAGGTTTGAAGGTCACATCTCCACGCGTCAAGATCCTTGAGATTCTAAAAAAGCCGGAGAATCAGCACATCAGCGCCGAAGATGTGTACAAGATCTTACTCGAGAACAATGAAGAAATTGGTTTGGCCACGGTGTATCGCGTACTCAACCAGTTCGATGATGCTGGTATCGTTACCCGTCATCACTTTGAGGGTGGGCGTTCGGTATTTGAACTGAGCGCTAAACATCACCACGACCACTTGGTGTGCCTCACTTGCGGTCACGTGTTCGAGTTTGAAGATCAAGTGATTGAAGACCGCCAATTACAGGTCGCAGAAGCTAATAACATTACCCTCACCAACCATAGCTTGTACTTGTACGGTGAGTGTAATAACGCTGCCAACTGTGAGCACAACGAAGACGCCAACTAATCAGCGTCTTCGTCTTCGCTTAAGCCAAATTCGCCTTGCTCGTAGCGTTTGAGCAAGGCTCTTGCAGCCTCTACGTCGTCATCCCCCACCCAGACATTGGCAAAGCCAGACGCGGCCAGATCGCCCACCGCACCTTGCAAGAAAAAACCGCCGGTATGACAGGCAATGCCATGCGCTTCCAACAGCCCTTTGAGTAATTCAGCTTCGACCACATTATCTGCTTGATAGACCACTTGCATTAGCGTTTCACCCAGCGGCGTAAAAGATTGTTGTAAGTTTTACTCAAAACATCAAATTGCTCTGATTTACCACGGGCAGCAAATTCGTGCTGCATTGCTTGTTGCAAATCGAAGCAAATCTCGCGTTGTTGCGGTTCACGCAGCAAACTCTCAATCCAGCCCACAAGTGCAATTCGCGAGCCTTTGGTGACCGCCTCAACACGATGCAGATATTGCGTTGGATACAACAACATATCGCCTGCTGCCAGTCGCCAACTGCGTTCACCAGTCGCATCCTCAATGACTAATTCACCACCATCATAGGCTTGCGTATCCGTCAAACTAAGCGTAAAAGATAAATCAGTGCGCACCTGGCCCATTAACGCGTCATCCATGTGGGTGCCGTAACACTGCCCCACATCATAACGGTTGATCATGGTGTTGACGAATTGCGCTGGACGCGCCGCTTGCTGCACCAATGAATGTTGTTTCACTCGGTTTAACAGCAACTCTATGACGGGATGAGGCGCGCGTAATTGCTGATTATGTTTGACTTGTTTAGCTGCCCAACCGGCGCTTTCACGACCGTCAGCAAAGTTGACTGCCGCCAGTTTGTCAGCGATCGCTGACAAAGTGCCCGGATCAATAACCTGTTGAATATGTAGAATCATAACGCCCGTTATTGAGAATAACTCTCATTCGTGTAGGATAGTCGAATGTCTGACAACAACACAAGACACTGCAACTAAAGGTTACCTTATATGTACGAGAAAAGAAAAGTATGGTTGGCGGTCAGCGCGGCGAGCGCAACCTTGCTAGGCAGCACTGCGGCACAAGCAGATGTGGCGCAAGATTTGCTGCAAGCGGAGCAACATTACACCATGGTCGCGCCGTTTGCCGGTGCTGGCGAAGGTGAAGGTGAGGGTGAAGGCTCAGGAGTCGTCGATCTGCGCGTTAACGATGCTGCTTATTTGGCGCAACTCGGCTTGATTCGCGGTCATTTATATGTCGCTAAAAAGCTCTATGACCAAGGTCACTTAGGCATGGCTAAAACCCATATGAAACATCCTGAAGATGAACTCTACGCAGCACTAGTGCCAGCATTCGAAGCTCGCGGCGTTGATGGCTTTGCGGACCAGCTGAGCACACTTGCTAACACGGTCAACAATGCGCGAGGGGATGACGCAGTTAACCAAGCCTATAACGACCTAGTAGCAGCTATTGACGCTGCCGAACAAGTGCAACAGAAATCAGTCAAAAGCGTATTGATGAGCCTCAGTAGCATGCTGTTAACTGCCGGCGAAGAATACGATATCGGCGTGCAACAAGGCAGTATTGTCAACGTACATGAGTTTCAGGATGCTTACGGCTTTACCGCAATTGCCAAAGCACGTATCAACCAATTGAGTGCGCAGCAACGCGAGGCAAATGCAGCAGCGCTAGATGAAGTTGCCGAGATTTTGGCGCAGCTGCCCGAATTATGGCCGACTATTACGCCTGAAGGAAAAGTTGAGGGCGACTCAAGCACCTTGTATGGTGCGGCCGCCCGCATTGAATTGGCGACGCTTAATTAAGCGTCGTCATTCCACGTATCACGCAAGCCGACTGTTTGGTTAAACACCAACTGGTCGGCACTGCTATCTTTACTGTCGGCACAGAAATAACCGATACGTTCAAATTGATAACGCTCTGCAGCTGCCGCTGTTGCTAAACTAGGTTCAACATAGCCCTGTTTCACCACCAACGAGTCCGGATTCAAGGTACTAAAGAAGTCTTCTTCCGCGCCAGGGTTTGGCACTTGGAACAACCGGTCGTACAAGCGGAATTCAGCTTGCTGTGCATGTTCTGCGGCAACCCAATGGATGACCCCTTTCACTTTACGACCATCGGCCGGATCTTTGCCTAAAGTATCAGCGTCATAACTGCAGAAAATCGTGGTGATGTTACCGTCAGCATCTTTCTCAACACGCTCAGCTTTAATCACATAGGCGTTACGCAGGCGAACTTCTTTACCAAGTACCAAACGTTTGTACTTTTTATTCGCTTCTTCACGGAAGTCTTCTGCTTCGATAAAGATTTCCCGTGCAAAAGGCACTTCACGATTGCCTAAGCTATCGTCATTTGGATGATTCGGTGCAATAAGGCGTTCAACCTGGTCAGCTGGATAGTTCTCAATCACCAACCGCACTGGGTCTAGCACCGCCATCGCTCGTGGCGCCTGCTGATTAAGTTCATCGCGAATACAAGCTTCGAGCATACTCATCTCGACCTGGTTATCCATTTTCGTCACGCCAATACGGTGACAAAACTCACGAATCGAGCTTGGCGTATAACCGCGGCGGCGCATACCAGCAATGGTTGGCATCCGTGGGTCATCCCAACCGCTGACCTTGCCCTCTTCGACCAGCAGATTCAGTTTACGCTTGCTCATCACTGTGTATTGCAGATTCAGCCGCGAAAATTCGATCTGTTGCGGGTGACAATCGATGCTGATGTTATCCAGCACCCAGTCATACAAGCGACGGTTGTCTTGGAATTCCAGGGTACACAAGGAATGAGTGATGTTTTCCAACGCATCCGAGATACAGTGGGTAAAATCGTACATCGGGTACACGCACCACTTATCACCAGTTTGGTGATGATGGGCAAAACGCACACGATAAATCACCGGATCGCGCAGCACCATAAACGGCGAACTCATATCGATTTTCGCCCGCAGTGCAGCTTCGCCTTCTTGGTATTTACCCGCCGTCATATCGGCAAAATGCTTGAGGTTTTCCTCGACCGAGGTGTCGCGGTACGGGCTGTTTACGCCCGGCTCTTTCAAGGTGCCACGCATTTCGCGCATTTGCTCTTGGGTCGAGAAATCAACGTAAGCAAGGCCTTTTTCAATCAGCTCTACCGCGTAGGCATGCAGCTGATCAAAGTAATTCGACGAATAGCGCGGCTCGCCATTCCATTGGTAACCTAACCATGCCACGTCTTCTTTGATCGAGTTGACATAATCAACTTTCTCTTTCAGTGGATTGGTATCGTCAAAACGCAGGTTACAGGTACCTTGATAGTCTTCAGCAATGCCAAAGTTCAGTACAATCGACTTCGCATGACCAATGTGTAAAAAACCATTTGGCTCAGGCGGAAAGCGCGTGTGCACTTCGCTGTGCTTGCCACTGGCGAGGTCTTTGTCGATGATTTGACGAATAAAGTTACTACGGGGCGCGTCTGCTGCCATGGATGTTTAATCTCCGAACTCATGCCTACTAAAAGGGACGAATAAAAATGACCATTATGATCGCAGGTTATGGGGCGACTGACAAGGCTTGCGGTACGATTGGCGTGCGCTTTAGCGGGTCACATTAAAAAAGCGTAAGGCTTGGCGTAATTGACGTTGTGCTTCGCTCAGTTCAAGCCAGCGAAATTGCACGCGGCGACCCGCCGGTAATTGCGCCAGCAGACTCCGCGCCTGCCAACTCAAAACACCAATTTTCGGATATCCCCCCAGTGTTTGATGGTCGTTGAGCATCGCTATCGGTTGGCCATCGGTGGGAATTTGCACACTACCTAAGGGTAAAGGTTCAGAAATCATCTGCCCAGGCAGATCTGGCAACGCGCTCTCACCTTCAATGCGCACGCCCATACGATCTTGGCGCGCCGTTACTTGATAGCTTTGATTGGTAAACAATTCGCGTGCAGTAGCACTAAAATCGCTCACTTGGGCTGCGGGAATCACATCTAAAGTAACACGCGGCGGCAGACTTAAATGTAATTGGCTACTGGGGCGTCGACTCACCAAACTGTGCGCTCGCAACAGTGGCGCACTGAGTCGGTCACTATTACGCAAGGGCCGACCGTCCTGCGTTAAGCCCCCTAGTGCATCGCGCATAACGGTCGCTACGCTACCCAACTGGGGAGCCGCCTGAAAGCCACCCGCCACCGCTAAATAACATCTCAGCCCCTGATCTCCGGAGGCGATCTGCAGTTGGTCACCAGCACGCGCTTGTGCGACGCGCCAAGCCTTCAGCGGTTGGTCGTTGAGGGTCAGAGGAAATTCGGCACCGGTTACCACAAATAAAGTATCTCGGGTAAAAGTTGCAGAAAAACCACCGAGCGTAATTTCAATTTGTGCCGCGTTAAAGCTATTTCCTAATAAGCGATTGGCCCACAAAAACGCGCGCTCATCAAGCGGCCCACCCTGAGTAATCCCCTGCGCTTGGTAACCGAAGCGACCATAATCTTGCAAGGTCGCCAGCAACCCTGGGCGGCCAATTTCTAACACCGTGGCCAGTTTCATGATTGCGACTCCTGCAACTGTGCGAACTCACTCGCAGACACCGCAATAAAACGTACGCGGTCACCGGCTTTTAATTCAGGTAGCTGGGTGGCTCGTCCGAGAATTTGCCAGCCACCTGGTGACACACTGGGGTATATGGCCGTTTGTTGACCCGCAATCGCAACACTGCCGGCCGGCACCTTTTGCCGCGGGGTGGCATGGCGTGGCAAGCGGAGCCGTTCATCGACGTCTCCCAAATAAGCGAAGCGCGGGGCAAAACCCAAGGTGTACACGTGGTATTCGGGTGCGGTATGCAACTTGATCACATCTTCGACGGTGCCGCCTAAAGCGTCAGCCACGGCCACAATATCGAGACCAAATTCAGCGTCGTAACAGACCTTTACTTGATGCAAGGTGCCACTGTTTTGCAATTGCTGTAGCGCTCCGCTTTCACGCTCGTCTAGCACTTGGCTGACCCAAGGTGCGAGCCTATTGCGCACTTGGGCTTCTGAATAGTTGAGCACGTCGTAGTAAACCAACACGCTGCGATAGCTCGGCACCACTTCGATAATACCTGCGCCATCGTGGGCTTGAATCAATTGCACTAAACGGTGCACTTGCGCGTTAATGGTCAGGTCAATTTGCGCCGCAAATTCAATCATTAAGGCGTCAGCTGCGGCGGTAACGAAGCGCCATTCTTGCTCAGCGATTAACATGCTTCACTCAGTGCTCGGCGAAGGGCCTTAAGCGCGGCCAAAGCTTGTGGATTGTCACCGTGCACACACAAAGTATCGGCCTCCAGTTGCAAGCTATTACCTTCGTAAGTACTAATACTCTCACCGCGGGCGAACGCCAATGCTTGCTGCACAATCGCCTCCTGCTGATGCAGCACGGCGCCGTCAAATTGGCGCGAGCGCAGATGTCCGTTATCTTCGTAGCAACGATCGGCAAATGCTTCAAACAATAAAGGGACTTCATACTCTGCGGCAATTTCACGTTCTGTTGCGGTTTGTAATTTCGCGAGTGTCATTAGCTGCAGCGGACGTGGCTTGCCACGGTTGAATTCGGCGAGGGTTTTCACCACCGCCCGAAATAATTCGTGATCTACCTGCATGGCGTTGTACAAGGCGCCATGTGGTTTGACGTAACGTAAAGCGACTTGCTCGGCATGACAGACGGCCGCAATCGCACCGATTTGATACAGCAGCATGGCGCGAATCTCGTCGCTATCAAATTGCAAAGCGCGACGACCAAAGCCATGCAAGTCTGGATAACTCGGATGCGCACCGATGCAGACGCCATGCTCTTTCGCCAGTCTAACGGTACGCTGTAAGATGAGATAATCACCCGCATGAAAGCCACAGGCAATATTGGCGCGATCGATGTACGGCATCACCGCCGCATCATCGCCCATACGCCAGGCGCCAAAGCCTTCACCTAAATCACAATTGAGCTCCATCGCGGTCCGCTACTCCTTGGTTGCATCCTCGTCAGCTTTGCCATGTGCCGCAAAGCGCACGTAGCTGTAAACCAGCAGGTACAAACCGAGGCCAATCGCACTAATGGCAAGGGGCGCGATAATCAATCCACCGATCTGATGCGCACCATAAACAGCTGCAGCACCGGTAAGTCCCATGGTCAACAAGGAGACCGCTATCAGGGTGATCGGCTCAAGCCACTTATGCAAGCTACGCAAGCCTAGCAAATTCAGCAAGGCACCGAGGATGAGGCCCCATGCTAAAGGCACGCCAAGTTTGTACCAATTCAGGTCATAATCAACAATCACTGCCCAGAGTTGATCAACGCTGGCATTATAAAACATCAAGCCCACTAGGCCTGCCAAAATCACCAATCGCGTGGTTAAATTCATGCTGCTGGCTCCGCTTTAAAGAATGAGCGACAGTACGGCAATAATCACTGCTGCTACTGGCACCCACAAAATCGGTGATTGATACCATTGCAGTGGCGGTGTTTCGTTACGCTCACTGGCAGCTTGTTGGCGTTGCTCGGCCGTGGTCGTTTGGCCAAGTAAGAAGTACACCCCTAACACTAGTAAAAACAAACCAAACCAACGCCAGCTTGCGGTATTGCCACCTGCAGGTGCCAATACTGCGGCAAGTAAGCCGGCAACGATGACTGCTAAAGCGCCAATGCGCTTGATTACGCTACTTTTCATTGTTATCTAAGTTTCCTTTTTGCTTCGCGCTGCGCCATTTTAAGACAAATAAAATCCAACCACCTGCCTCTAACAGCAGGCCAAGGATGATTGTGAATAAATTTTGTTCCCAGATACCGCTAAAAAATAATGCTATGCCGATAACGATCAGAATGAACGCGTTAATCATAGCTAGCTCCTTGTGGTTAGCTTCACCTTAACTAATCTTAATACAATAAGGAAGTCGGCGAATAGTCGCATATCGACCCTTTGTGTAAGAACTGGCATACTGACGACAACTTTGTTAACTGGGAGCGCCCTGATGACACGCAGAAGCGAAGACGTTGAAAGCCAACCTACCAGCTGTAGCTCTGAGCATCTCCGCCGCGACGCGCAGGTATTACCCGCACTCACTCGGCAGTTGACGTTGAAGTTGCGCGTGCATCGCAGTTTACCGCAACGCGACTTACGCATGATTGGCCCTTGGTGTTTTTTAGACCACTTCGGTCCTGTCGCTGCCGCAGACTACGCGCAGTTTGACGTTGCTCCGCACCCACATATTGGTTTGCAAACCATTACCTGGCTATTTTCTGGTCAGTTACTGCATCAAGACAGTCTTGGTTATGAGCAACCCTTGCGCGCCGAACAACTGAACTTAATGACCGCCGGCAATGGTATCTCCCATGCCGAAGTGGCCGACGCACAAGTCTCCGACCCGCTGCATGGCCTGCAATTGTGGGCAGCGCTGCCGCAGGCCGATGAACAAACCTCACCTCGTTTCGATCATTACCAGCAATTACCCCAATTTGCGCTGGGTGAAGCCAGTGCCACCCTGATCATGGGCGATTATCAATCGGAACAGCGTAGCTATCACTCACCGGCGTTACAGTTTCAGCCGATTTTTGCTCTACAACTGCGCACGCCCCGTGTGGCAGTGAGTCGTCTACGCCTGCAACGGGAGTTTGAATACGGTATTTACGTGGTCGATGGCCGTCTCGATTGCGCCGGTAAAACCGTGCGCGCCCACGAACTCATTAACTTGGGCGGTGACCGCGATGAGTTGGTTTTAGAGTTAGCGGCTGACACCACGCTGCTGGTCTTGGGCGGGGAGCCCTATGAAAGTCCGGTACAAATGTGGTGGAACTTCGTCAGTCGCGATAAACAACGCATTGTTCGCGCCCAGCAGGAGTGGAACGCTGGGCACGCGCGATTTGGCAAGGTCAGCGCCTATCGCGGCGAACGCCTACTCGCCCCTGAACTTCACCTGCGTAACGAAGATAAGGATTAACCATGGGTTTAATTAATCGCTTAAGTGCTATGAGCCGTCGGGTCGGACTTTGGTTACTGGCGGCAGGTATTACCCTCGCGGTGCTCTTTGTTGCGGTACTCATTTATCAGCTTTCGGTTTACCAACCGGAACCACCAACAGTTGCTAACTGTCAGGCGATTCAAACCGAGGTCACCAGCGATAACGGCGCACAGGTCTATGTGTATCAATGTCAGCGCGGTGATAACGGCGAATGGGAAGGTTACGAGGTATGGCTACAAAAGCTGCTAGACAAAGAGTGGCAACGGCTTGCGACCTCGCCGCTTGCGAATGGCTGTATTGGTATCGAGTTGGACGAGCGCGAGCTGGTTATTCAATACAGTCAATCGCGCAGTGACATCAGTGTTGCCAGCAGTTCCTTTGTCTATGATCTTGCCGATGGTGGCGCCGCAACGCGCAGTGTTGCCACCCGTCAACTCGATCGCTGTACCCTAGAAGCTGCTGGCAATAACGATTAACCCAGCTTCATCACCAGTTTGAGTGGCAGTCGCTTCATGAGAAAGCCAATCAGCGCCCATGGCCAGCCAGGTACATAGGCTTGCACGGGCTCTTTCTCGATAGCTTTGACCAGTAATTTACAACCAGTTTCGTTATCAATCATGAAGGGCGTGTTTTTCACTTTTTCATTGATTTCTGAGCGAATGTAACCGGGTAAGATACAGCTGGTTTTAATCGGCGAACGCGACTTGATCAAATCCGCCCGAATACCCTCGGTCAATGACAACAAGCCGGCTTTAGTGGCCGCATAAACCGTCATCGCCCGTGGCATGCCGCGCAATGCACTGATTGAACTGATAGTCACCAAGTGGCCACTGTTTTGCTCACGAAAGATTTCCAGTGCAGCTTCGCACTGCGCAATGGCGGCAACAAAATTAGTCTGCGCGGTTTGCACGTTGGCATAAAAGTAACCAGTCCCCAAAGATGCGCCCTTACCCATGCCGGCGTTGACAATGACGCGATCGAGCGTGCCAAATTCCGCTTTAAATTCTTTAAATACGGTAAACACAGCGTCATGATCGTTCACATCTAACGCTTTGATGCTGATCTTGCTCGCGGGATACTTGGCTTCGAGTTCAGTTTTCAGTTGTTCAAGGCGATCCGTACGTCGCGCACATAATGCGAGATTGCGGCCTTGGGCAGCAAACTCTCGTGCCATGCCCTCGCCTAAGCCCGAACTTGCGCCTGTTATTAGAATTGTTTTACGCATTGATTGGCTCATGCTTTCCTCTGTTGTTTGATCAGTTTGCGACAGCGCCAGTGCAAGTAATGCACCAAGAACCAAAAGTTCTTAAAGGCTGGATTTCGCGTTTGTTTATGGTGATAACGATAATAGATCTGTTGCGCAATAACGCTCAGACGAAACAGGCCAAAGACTTCGTAAAAGGTGAAATCTTGCACATCGACATCCATGCGTTTACAATAATAAGCGATCACCTGCTCACGACTTAACATACCGGGCAAATGGGTCGGCTGGCGGCGGGTCGAACGCGCAATCGCATCATCATCTGCTTGGATCCAATAAGCGAGACTGTTACCAAGGTCCATCAGGGGATTACCGATGGTCGCCAATTCCCAATCCAGCACTCCGATGATTTTACTCGGCTCGGTTGGATCTAGTACTAAGTTATCGAAACGAAAGTCGTTATGGGTCATACACAAGCGTTCATTTTGCGGCATGTGTTGCTCGAGCCAAGCCATGATCTTGCTACTTTTCGGTACGTTCCAGGTTTTCGCTTGGCGATAACGCTTGTTCCAGCCAAGCACTTGGCGTTCGGTATAACCTTCGCCCTTCGCAAGCCCCGCCAGGTCATGTTGATGAATGTCGATGCGGTGTAATTCAATCAGACAGTCTAAAGCGTTCTGGCAAAGCTGCCGCGTTTGCTGTTCGCTGAGCTCAAGCTCACGCGGCATGTTCTTGCGCGGAATTATGCCGGCCACCCGTTCCATCACATAAAATTCGGCACCAATGATGCTCTCATCATCGGTGTAATGCAGCATTTTAGGCACGTAGGGATAGACTGGCGCCAGCGCCTTTTGCAAGCGGTACTCACGGCCCATGTCATGAGCTGACTTAGCTTTGGTTCCAGCCGGTGGACGACGTAAGATCCAATCTGCATTGGCAAACTGCAGACGATAGGTCCAGTTAGAGGCGCCCCCAGCATATTGCGTAACCTTGAGTTCGCCCTGCAATTCAGGAAAATGCTCACGCAAATAGCGACTTAGTTCGGCTACGGGTAACTCTTCGCCGCTACGAACCGTACCCGCTTTGTCTTCGAGTTTGCTTAAATCACTCACGCTGGATCCCGGTATTTCGCTAATTCAACTTTGGCAATGGTGGCACGATGCACCGCATCTGGACCATCGGCGATTCGTAACGCGCGCGCAACTGCAAAGAGTTGGGTCAAGGGCACATCGTGACTCATACCGGCCCCACCATAGAGCTGAATGGCCTCGTCGACCACCTGCTGCAGCACATTCGGGGCCGCAACTTTGATCGCGGAGATCTCGGTGAGTGCTTTCATGGCACCCATTTGGTCAATCTTCCATGCTGCATAAAACGTCAATAACCGTGCTTGGTCGATAGCGATGCGCATATCCGCAACGCGCTCCATGTTGCCACCAAGCTGCAGTAAAGGGCGGCCAAAGGCAATGCGTTCTTGGCCACGACGCATATAGAGTTGCAAAGCTTTTTCCGCCGCGCCGAGTGCCCGCATGCAATGGTGAATGCGGCCAGGCCCCAAACGCCCTTGCGCGATTTTAAAGCCAGCGCCGAGCCCACCAATGACATTACTTTTCGGCACTCGCACTTGGTCAAAGCGCACTTCGCCATGCCCGTACGGTGCATCATATTCGCCAAATGCCGGCAGCATCCGCTCAATATTGACCCCGGGGGTATCTAACGGCACCAGTACCATTGAGTGGCGTTGATGTTTTGCCGCATCGGGGTCGGTTAAACCCATGACAATGGCAAATTTAGCATCCGGATGCCCAAGCCCTGTGGACCACCATTTACGGCCATCAATCACCACGTCATCTCCATCGGCAACAATCGAGGTTTGCATATTGGTGGCATCAGACGAAGCAACATCGGGTTCGGTCATACAGAACACCGAGCGCATCTCACCGGCAAGCAGCGGTTGCAACCACTGCTGTTTTTGCGCAGCCGAGCCGAAGTGATACAGCACTTCCATATTGCCGGTGTCTGGCGCGTTACAGTTAAAGATTTCTGGCGCTAACAGACTATGCCCCATCACTTCGGCGAGTGGCGCATATTCTAAGGTGGTTAAACCAGCACCCAGCTCGGCATCAGGTAAAAACAGGTTCCATAAGCCTTGCTCACGCGCAAGTTGCTTAAGCTCAGCAACCACCGGCGGCACTTCCCAAGTACGCCAATTATCGTCGGGATTCAACCGCCGATTTTCTTTATGATAGTTAGCTTCAATCGGCTCGATGTGTTCTTGCATGAATTGGATCAGACGCTTGCGATAATCGAGCGTCTTAGCACTAGGGGTAAAATCCATGTTCTTTCGCCTTCTTTTCAAACGAACGTTTGAATGAGTGTATTGAACTACGCGTCGGCAATCAATAACGAACGTTGTGCTACCGCAGGAATATGTTCAACCATATAGTCGATAAACACGCGTACCGCAGGTAACAGGCCTCGTCGATGGGGATACACCAGATGCATAATGTGAACCGGTAGCCGCCAGTTCGGTAAGACTTCTTGTAACAACCCTGCACGTATCGCGTCCATACACAAATAACTGGGGAGAGAAACCAATCCCTGGCCCTGTATAGCAGCTTCGCGTAAAACTATCATGTCGTCGGTGATGAGCTTTGGTTGCATACTAATACTCAACTGCTCACCGTCGTCGGCAGTTAACTGATAACCATAGCGCCCGCTGGTGTAGTGCAACGATAAATGCGGAAAATCAATCAGATCAAGTGGGTGCTTTGGCTCGCCACGCGCGGCAACTAAGCTGGGTGCACCATAAAGGGTATGTTGGGAATCGGCCAACGGCCGCGCCACGAGCGACGAGTCCTCTATGTTTGCCCGTACTCGCAAGGCCACATCAATTCCCTCGTCAATCAGGCTCACCGGTCGATTGGTCACCATCAGCTCAACATTCACTTCACTATAGTCGCGCATAAAAGCGGGTAGCAACTCGGTCAATAAACTTTGACTCAGCGCATAGGGAGCGCTGACATGGACGGTGCCGCGGGGCGTCTCACGCAACAGCTGAGTGACTTGCTGCGCCGCTTCGGCCGCATTGACCAGCGCCTCGCAATGAATCAAAAACGCTTGGCCAACATCGGTGAGCTTTAATCCTTTGCTAGTGCGATGCACCAAACGAATGCCCTGCTCTTCTTCGAGCTCGGTCAAACGACGGCTGAGGGTCGACTTCGGCATGCCAAGCTCACGTGCCCCAGCGCTAATACTGCCGGCGGCAACGACGCGCGCAAAGATTAAATAGTTGGTTAAGTCGGGTAAAGACATCAGACGGCCTCCTCGGCAAGCGTTGACTCAACACTTCGTTCCATTTTTGGAACGATAGATTCCATAATAGCCATCTACCACCATTTTTGGAACCCATGTAAGCTTACTGACATTGAAAACACAGCGCATTTATCTACTTTGGAGAACGAATATGAGTATTTTACATTTAGACTCGGGGTTATTTATTGAACAATCAGTGAGCCGTAAACTCAGCAAGCAAATCGTCCAGCGTATCGCCAAAGCTGATGACACTGTCGTTTACCGCGATCTGGTCAGTAATCCAGTGCCGCATCTTGACGCTGAAACTTTGCTGGCAGAAAACAACGAGCTGACGCAAACCTTATTAGACGAAGTTTTTGCTGCAGACACGCTAGTGATTGGCGCACCAATGTATAACTTCACGATTCCAACGCAATTGAAAGCCTGGTTAGACCGTATTTTGAAAGCGGGCGTGACTTTTAAGTACACCGAACAGGGCCCGGAAGGTTTGCTGAAGGGTAAGAAAGTCTATATTGCTTCAGGTCGTGGTGGTATCTATAGCGAAGGCGCGGCAGCAGCCATGGACCATCAAGAAAGCTATCTGCGTAATGCATTAGGCTTCGTTGGCATCACTGACATCACCGTGATTCGTGCCGAAGGTGTCAACCTTGGTGAAGAGCCTCGTCAACAAGCACTTGCTGCCGCCGACGAGGCCATCGCAGAACTCGCTTAACCGCTAGTCAGAACGCACTTGTACGAAGCAGCCTATTGGGCTGCTTCGACACGTGTGGTGTAGTTTGCCGGAACCCAGCGATAACCGTCACCGTCAGCCTTCATGCGACCAATGCCCGGAAAGGCAATATGCGCGCCCGCCACCCAGTATTCATTCTCAGCAATCGTTTTAAATAGCGCTAAGCGCTGTGCACGCGCCGCTGCTGGATCGCTGTCATACTGAATGGTCACTTCTGGATGGGCAAACTGAACGCCCGCGACATGTAAGGTATCGCCCCACACCACCATAGTTTGACCGCCACTCTCAACATGGTAAACGCTGTGACCTGGGGTGTGTCCTGAGGTTGGGTTTATCTTGATGCCGTCGTGAATTTGCTCACCATCGGCGAAGGTCTTAAATTTATCCGCGGCTTGATACGGTGCGTACTTAGCAGCTGCACTCTCCGCTGTAGCGTCACGCTCATGCACATAAACAGTTGCATTTGGGAAGCTTCGCTTACCGTCGTTAACTAAGCCACTCACATGGTCGCCATGGAAATGCGTGATGTACACCGCATCAATATCGTCGACGCTATAGCCTGCAGCGGCTAAGTGGGTGGTCAATTTGCCTAAAGCTGGACTGACGCCCGCCCCCATGCCGGTATCGATAAGTATCTGATACTCACCGGTGTCGACTAAGAATCCGTTGATTGAGCCTTCGACAGGCGACTCCATAAAATGCTCCGCCATGGCCTCACGAATTTTATCTTCGTCCCAATGCAGTAACCGATGGGCCGGCATATCGCTGGTGCCATCGTTCAACGCGGTCACCACAAAGTCACCGACATTCATACGATAAAAACCAGGCGCTTGGCCGAGTTGATGATCATCTGCTTGAGCTGTGCTAACGAGCACTGAACTCGCAGCCAATGCGCTTAGCAAAGCCGTTTTCGATAGTTTCATTGCATCCTCCAATCGTAAGTGCTGCTTTTGCAGCGTGCTGATTAGGTATGGTCGATCGCGCAAAAAAGTTCAAAGTTGCGGATAACGGGCTGCCACCTGAGCACGCAGTTGTTGCGCAAATACGTCGTCAGTCAACTGCGCTAACAGCTCAAAATAAAGATCGGCACTGTCCCGTCGCCCTTGGGTAGCGAGTTCATTCACGTAAGTAAACCAGAGAAAGTACAGGCCATGTGGATATTGCTGCCGGATACGATCGTCAATTTGCTGTGCCCATAACAGGCCGCACGCATAATGAATCTCAATCGGGTCGCTGGTGCTTGCGCACTTCTCTTCAGCGCTACGCACGCGATGTTGCAAGTAGATGCCGTTGGCATAAATGGAGCGCAAATAACTGAGTGCCATAAACTCCGCCGCACCCTCATGGATCCATGCTTGGTCGGTAGTGAACTGTCCACCTTGATACAGATGCGCAATTTCATGCGCTACGAACCATAGCGTATCTTCCACAAAATAAGGTGCCGTGGCTCGCTCCGCCATACTGTGCCCGTACCAGTGCAGCATCATTTGATTGCCAATCACCCCGCCTTGATAACCAAAGCGGCCGTTATCTGTCGGGCTAAAGGATGCCAATAACATGGGTTGCTGCTCCAATAACGGCAGGCGCTGATTAAAGAATGCTTTCATGGGTGGCACATCGCGCGCCAACCGCTGCTTTAGACTGTCTGGCAGGATCGGATCGATAATGGTCTGCAAACCATCATCTAATGCCTCACGGGGCGCTTGGGGGCCAACATAGACCACCACTCCATCGCTCGCTTCTTCGCGCCATTGTAGTTCGCCACGCGCACTCTCGCCCGGCAACCGAATATAATCGCTCAACGGCGCCTGCATCGAGAAGTCATAAGTGAAGCGCAAGGCACTCGAACAGCTTTCTGGGCAGACTTTAAAACGCCCACTAAACCAGCCAACACCGCTGTCTGAAAACGGCGCAAAAGGTGCATAATCTTTACGTAACATGACGTAGCTAGGGGTGAGCTGAAACGCTACGCTGTTAAAGCTATTGCCGTCGACGCGTGCGATATATTCTTGATCCGTCTCGCTGTCGATCGCTAAGTAATAATCTGGCTCTAGCGGCTGCCAGCGTTTAATGCGGGAATGATCTGGATTGCGTACAAAAGTGGCGCGTTGCACCGGTTCGTCGAACTTGTACGAAACGAACCATTCGTTATCGGCGGTGCGACTCATCGCCACCACAACGTTCGCCACCGAGTTTTCTTTCAACCACGCGGCGGCCAACCAAATGCCTATGGCGCAACCAAGCAGAATGAGTAACACAGGTTTTTTATGCATCTTCAACAACCTTTATCAGCACCTTTCAAGCATAGGTGTTCTGAGGTAGGTTGCCTAGTGCTTTTGCCGGTCAATTTTGCTCAACAGGAAAATCTTGCTCGCACGGAATACCGTTATCATTATCGTCGAGATGAGTCTCGGGACAGTTGGAGAGAAAGAACATGGCTTCTTCTTTTGATTTCATCTGATAGCAGTATTGACGACCATCACAGCGAAAATTGGGGTCGCGCTTATAAACTGCACCCTGCACCCCTTGAACAATTTCTTTGATCAAACCGCGCTCTTCGCCGCGTTTCTCAGCTTCTTGATTGAGGTGATAATTCCAAGCAGCAAGCGCCAAAATCGCTAGTAATATCCACTTTTTCATTAATGTGTCTCCGCGCGACAACTTTGATGTGGAATCCGACAGTGCGAATGCACTGCGTTTTAAATAGCCTAGCGCAAGTTAGCCAGATGTAAATCATTAATTCTATTAGGTGATAATGTTTTATTTTTGTTTATTTCTACTACGAATCACTAAACTGATGGCAAATAAAATAACCGCGCTGGCGATGATAAAACGCGAAGTTATCGGTTCGTTGACGAGTAACAAACCACCGAACGCAGCAATGAGCGGGACCGAAAGTTGTGCCACCGCCGCAGTACTGACACGTAACAATGGTAAAGCGCGAAACCACAGCGCATAGCCCACCGCTGAGGTCAGACTACCGGACACGCCGGCCAGCAACGAACCTGCAATCCCGCCGCTGCCAGTCCAGTCAACCAATAATAACGACGGCAAGGCCAACAGCAGCGCCCGTTGAAAATGGAACTGGGTGTCTACCAGCGGAGTGCTGGAACCGCGTCCAACGGTGCTATAAGCTCCCCAAGCACTGCCCGCCAACAACATCATGGCGACCGCCACGGCGGATAAAGGATCGGCAAACTGCGGCCAGACTAAATAGGTAAAACCGGCCAGTGCCAAGGCGATGCCGCCAAGCTCAATTACGGCAAAACGCTCACCACGCCAAGCCGCTATCAACAACATACTAAGCTGTACTGCGGTAAACAGTATCAGCGCGCCGACGCCAGTCGCTAATTCGATGTAGGCATAGGCGAATGCGTAGGCATAAAGCAACAACCACAATGCGCCCCACCAGGGCAGCTTTCGCCGTGCTACGCATGGTTGTTCGGCCCTTGACTTGCCATGCTGCCAGCGCACCAATAACCACAAGGTCATGGCCCCAGTGAGCAAGCGTATTAAACTGAAATTGACTGGATCCATGGCATAATCAGCCAGTGCCCAGCGACACAAGATCGAATTACCGGCGAAAGCAATCAGCGCTAACAGGGTAAAACTTATGGTCTTCAGAAGTGGCGATTGCAGCATGATTCACCTATTGAATTGCGGGCAATAAAAAACCCAGCAACTTCGCAGTTACTGGGTTTTCATCATAACGTTTTAAACTCGCTGCTTACCAGCCAGTTTTCTCGCGTAATGCTTTACCGATGTCAGCTAGGCTGCGAACCGTTTTCACGCCAGCTGCTTCAAGTGCGGCGAATTTCTCGTCAGCAGTACCTTTACCGCCAGAGATGATCGCACCAGCGTGGCCCATACGCTTACCAGGAGGAGCTGTTACACCGGCAATGTAAGAAACCACTGGCTTACTTACATTGTGCTTGATGTATTCTGCAGCTTCTTCTTCAGCAGTACCACCGATTTCACCGATCATCACGATAGCTTCAGTTTCTGGATCTTTCTCAAACAACTCAAGGATGTCGATAAAGTTTGAACCAGGAATTGGGTCACCACCGATACCAACACAAGTCGATTGGCCAAAGCCTTCGTCAGTGGTTTGCTTGACCGCTTCATAAGTCAAAGTACCTGAACGCGATACGATACCCACTTTACCTTTCTTGTGGATGTGACCTGGCATGATACCGATCTTGCACTCGTCTGGGGTGATAACGCCCGGGCAGTTTGGACCGATCATACGCACGCCTTTGTGAGTCAAGTATTCTTTCACGTAAAGCATATCCAAAGTTGGGATACCTTCAGTGATACACACGATCAATTCGATACCAGCGTCCGCAGCTTCAACAATTGAATCTTTACAGAAAGGCGCAGGTACGTAGATGACAGACGCAGTTGCACCGGTCGCTTCAACCGCTTCACGCACAGTGTTGAAAACTGGCAAACCTAGGTGCGTTTGACCGCCTTTACCTGGAGTCACACCACCAACCATTTGTGTACCGTAAGCGATCGCTTGCTCAGAGTGAAAAGTACCCTGACCACCAGTGAAACCCTGGCAGATAACTTTGGTGTTTTTATCGATCAAGATAGACATTATTGACCTCCTGCCGCAGCAACCACTTTATCAGCAGCGTCAGACAAGCTTTCTGCTGCGATAATGTTCAGGCCACTTTCTGCTAATTTCTGACGACCTAACTCTGCGTTGTTACCTTCAAGACGCACAACTACAGGTACTTTCACGCCAACTTCTTCAACCGCGCCCATGATGCCTTCGGCAATCATGTCACAACGTACGATACCGCCGAAGATGTTCACTAGAACCGCTTTTACTGCATCGTCAGAAAGGATGATTTTAAATGCTTCGGTCACACGCTCTTTGGTCGCGCCGCCACCAACATCCAAGAAGTTCGCTGGCTCGCCGCCGGCAAGCTTAACGATGTCCATGGTACCCATCGCTAGACCAGCACCATTGACCATGCAGCCGATGTTACCGTCAAGAGCAACGTAGTTCAGTTCCCACTTCGCCGCTTGCGCTTCACGCTCGTCTTCTTGCGAAGGATCGTGCATTTCACGGATTTTTGGCTGACGATAGAGCGCGTTGCTGTCGATGTTGATTTTGCCGTCTAAGCAGTGCAGGTTGCCTTGCTCAGTGATCACCAACGGGTTGATTTCAAGCAAAGCGAAGTCGTACTGTTCGAACATTTTCGCCAGACCCAAGAAGATCTTGGTGAACTGCTTCACTTGCTCTGGGTTAAGACCCAATTTGAAACCCAGTTCACGACCTTGGAAAGGCTGTGCGCCGACCGTTGGGTCGATCACGGCTTTCAAGATTTTTTCAGGTGTTTCTTCTGCAACTTTCTCGATTTCAACACCACCTTCGGTTGACGCCATGAACACGATTTTACGTGTCGCACGGTCAACAACTGCGCCTAAGTACAGTTCTGAAGCGATATCAGTGAGGCTCTCAACCAAGATTTTCGCAACTGGCTGACCATTTGCGTCTGTTTGATACGTCACTAGGTTTTTACCTAGCCAGTTGTCGGCAAACGCGTGCACTTCGTCAAGGCTAGAAACAAGTTTTACACCGCCCGCTTTACCGCGGCCACCGGCGTGGACTTGCGCTTTAACAACCCAACGCTCACCGCCAATTTTTTTAGCGGCTTCAACAGCTTCGTCTGCAGTGTCAACTGCGAAGCCTTCAGATACTGGCAAACCGAACTCTCTAAAGAGTTGTTTAGCCTGATACTCATGCAAATTCATGATGATCTTCCGATTCGTTTGAACAACAAAAGCAGCGTCGCGCTGCTTACCCGAAAATTCGCGCGTATTTTACAGTTTTGCGCGCAAAAAAGACAGCCGCATGTGCAAATGTCATGACATCGCAACATGCGGCTTCAGTCTATTTAGATGTCCAACAACAAACGTTGTGGATCTTCTAACAACTCTTTAATGGTGACCAAGAAGCCTACTGACTCCTTGCCATCGACGATGCGGTGGTCGTATGACAACGCCAAATACATCATTGGCAAGATCTCGACTTTTCCGTCCACTGCCATTGGGCGGTCTTGGATTTTATGCATGCCTAAGATCGCACTTTGTGGTGGGTTCAAAATTGGCGTTGATAGCAGTGAACCGAACACACCACCATTGGTGATAGTAAAGTTACCGCCTTGCATATCGTCCATCGTCAACTTGCCGTCACGACCTTTAATCGCAAGGTCACGGATGCCATTTTCGATTTCCGCAATGCTCATTTTGTCGGTATCACGCAACACTGGGGTCACTAGGCCACGCGGCGTCGACACAGCAATGCTGATATCGAAATAGTTATGGTACACGATATCGTCGCCATCAATTGACGCGTTCACTTCTGGGAAACGCTTAAGAGCTTCTGTCACAGCCTTCACGTAGAAGCCCATGAAACCTAAACGGGTGTCATGACGCTTCTCAAATTCGTCTTTGTACTTCGAACGCAAGTCCATGATTGGCTTCATGTTGACTTCGTTAAAGGTAGTCAGCATGGCGGTCGCGTTCTTCGCTTCAAGCAAACGCTTGGCGATGGTCTTACGCAGACGTGTCATAGGCACACGCTTCTGGTCGCGATCACCAGCAGCTGCTGGAGCTTGGCTCTCGCTCTTGGCTGCTGCAGGCGTCTCTTTCTTACCACCGTCTTTGACGTGTTTTTCAACGTCTTCTTTGGTGACACGTCCGCCTTTACCAGTGCCTTTTACATCAGACGCTTTGAGGTCGTGTTCTGCGAGTAAACGACGCACGGCAGGACCTGCGACTTCGCTATCGCCGTCGTCATCCTTGCTATCGTCATTCGCAGAAGCAGTAGACTTCTCAGCAGTGTCGGTGTTTTCGGCAGCTGCGCCGGCTTCAACAATACCGATAACGTCATCAGCGCCTACGGTTGCGCCCTCTTCCTGTTTAATCTCAGCAAGCACGCCATCGGCTGGAGCCACAACTTCAAGCACAACTTTATCGGTTTCGATGTCGACTAAGTTTTGATCACGGGTGACTTTCTCGCCCGCTTTCACGTGCCAAGTGGCGATAGTAGCGTCGGCAACTGATTCTGGTAGCTGTGGCACTTTAACTTCAAGTTTCTCGCCGCTGCCCGATTTTGCTGCTGGCTTGTCGTCAGCTTTTTTGTCGTCTGACTTTTTCTCCGCAGATTTCTCTGACGCTTCAGATTTTTTGTCATCTGATTTAGCTGCACCGTCACCTTTCTCAAGTTTACCGATCACTTCATCAGCGCCAACAGTAGCGCCTTCTTCAGCGATAATTTCGCCAATCACACCGTCTTCAGGTGCAACCACTTCAAGGACAACTTTGTCGGTTTCAATATCGACCAGATTTTGATCGCGCGATACTTTATCACCTGGCTTAACGTGCCAAGTAGCGACTGTCGCGTCAGCAACAGATTCAGGTAGTTGTGGAACTTTAATATCAATAGCCATGGTCAATTATCACCTATTTAATGGTTAGCGCGTCATCGACTAATTTTTGCTGCTGTTTGTTGTGCTCAGACAAGTAACCTACTGCTGGTGCAGCCGAAGCTTCACGGCCAGCATAAGTTAAGTCTGCGCCCTTCGGAATTGCCGCTCTAAAATGATGCTGGCTGCTATACCAGGCACCTTGGTTTTGCGGTTCTTCTTGGCACCAAACAAAATCTTTCACATGCTTGTATTCTTTCAAAATCTCAGCCACTTCTTCAGCTGGGAACGGATACAACTGCTCGATACGAATAATAGCAACATCTGTTTGCTCGCGCTCACGGCGCTCTTTTAACAGATCGTAGTACACTTTGCCGGAGCAGAAGATGACCCGCTTCACTTTTTTCGCATCTAAGCTGTCAATTTCGCCAATCGCATTCTGGAATACGCCATCGGTCATTTCATCAAGATCAGAAACAGCTAACGGATGGCGCAACAACGACTTCGGTGTCATCACGATAAGCGGACGACGCACCGGACGCAATTGCTGGCGGCGCAACATATGGAACACCTGAGCTGGTGTGGTAGGTACACACACCGACCAGTTATGATCCGCAGACAGCTGCAAGAACCGCTCTAAACGCGCTGAGCTGTGCTCTGGACCTTGTCCCTCGTAGCCATGTGGCAACAACATGGTTAAGCCGCACAAGCGACCCCATTTTTGTTCACCTGAGCTAAGGAACTGGTCAATCACCACTTGCGCGCCGTTGACAAAGTCACCGAACTGGGCTTCCCAAAGCACTAAAGCTTTAGGTTCAGCAGTGGCGTAACCATATTCGAAAGCAACAACGGCAGCTTCCGACAACACTGAATCATAAATTTCGATCGGCCCTTGGCCTTCGCGAATGTTATTCAGCGGCATATAAGTCGATGCATCTTTTTGATTATGCAACACCGCATGGCGATGGAAGAAGGTACCGCGACCACTGTCTTGGCCGGTCATACGAATATGAATGCCTTGGTCCACTAAACTAGCGTACGCTAAGGTCTCGGCAAAGCCCCAATCGGCTTTCTTCTCACCTTTCGCCATTTTCAGGCGCTCGTCATAAACTTTTTTCACCCGCGAGTGCAGTTTATAACCTTCAGGCACGCTGCTCATGGCAACGCCAAGCTCTTCGAGCTGGGCCTTGCTAATTTTTGCATCGTACTCAACATCCCATTCGTTGCCGATGTACTGCGACCAATCGCTCGAGTGCGCTTTCATTTCGCGCCACTCGTCGACCACGATTTCACCTTTATCGAGCTGGTCACGGTACTCACTAACGAGCGACTCCTCTTGATCGCCATTAATAACGCCAGCGTCAGCAAGACGCTGTGCATAAATACTGCGCGCAACCGGATGCTTCTTCACTTTCGCATACATGAGCGGCTGCGTAGCACTTGGCTCGTCGGCTTCGTTATGGCCGTGGCGGCGATAACAAACCAAATCGATCATCACATCACGCTTGAATTCGTTGCGGAAATCAATGGCTAACTGCGTGACAAATACCACTGCTTCCGGATCGTCTGCATTGACGTGGAAAATCGGTGCCTGCACCATTTTCGCAATGTCGGTACAGTATTGCGTCGAACGCGTATCTTCACGCTTCGAAGTGGTAAAACCAACTTGGTTATTGACCACAATACGAATCGACCCTCCACACTGGAAGCCGCGCGTTTGCGACATGTTAAAGGTTTCTTGCACTATACCTTGGCCAGCGATCGCTGAGTCACCGTGAATGGTAATTGGCAATACTTTTGAGCCGTCTTTGTCGCCCAAGCGATCCATCCGTGCACGTACTGAGCCCATTACCACTGGGTTGACGATCTCTAAGTGCGACGGGTTAAACGCTAACGCTAGGTGAACATCGCCACCTGGGGTCGCAAAGTCAGATGAGAAGCCCATGTGGTACTTCACGTCACCTGAACCTTTGTTGGTCGCATGCTTACCGGCAAACTCATCAAACAAGTCTTGTGGCTTTTTACCGAGTACGTTCACCAGCACGTTCAAACGTCCGCGGTGCGCCATACCGATAACAGCTTCTTTGGTACCTTGCTCGCCGGCGCGGCTAATCAACGCTTTCAACATTGGAATCAAGCTATCGCCGCCTTCCAATGAAAAACGCTTCGCACCTGGGAATTTCGAGCCAAGGTATTTTTCCAGACCATCGGCAGCGATCAACTCTTTGAGGATCTTCTGTTGATGTTCTTTACTGAATTCTGGGCATCCACGCACACCTTCCAAACGCTGTTGGATCCAACGTTTTTCTTCGGTTGAAACAATGTGCATGTACTCTGCGCCTACTGAACCACAGTAGATTTGATCGAGTAACTTGTGAATCTCGCCAAGCTTCATGGTTTCTTGCCCAACGGCAAGTGATCCGACATTAAATTCTTTGTCGTAATCATCCTTTGAAAGCTCATGGTGCTCAAGTGACAAGTCAGGAACTTGCTCTTGCTTCCACAAATCGAGTGGATCAAGGTTCGCGTGCTGATGACCGCGGAAGCGGTAAGCATTAATCAGCTGCAGCACTCGCACTTGTTTCTGATCGGGGGCACCGGCAACAACCGTTCCTGCTTGCTTTAGCTTGTTCTTAGCAAGGGTTCGGAATTGCTCACGAATTTCACTGTGCTTGGTGTCTTGGCCGCTACCTTCACGCGGCAACTGGTCGAAAAACTTTCGCCATTCATCACCAACAGCAGTAGGGTCATCGAGGTACACTTCGAAAAGCTCCTCGACATAGGCCATATTACCACCCGCCAGGTGGGAAGATTCTAGCCAGGCTTGCATTACGCCGTCTTGCATCGCTGTTCCTTCACACTCGTTTCATAAAAAAATAGCCATCCAAGCTGGATGGCTATTTCGATACAGCTTGGCCATTACTATAGCAAATCAACGCGATAGTATTAAATCGCGCGACTCAATAGCATGGATTTGATGTGTCCAATAGCCTTGGTTGGATTCAAACCTTTCGGGCAAACGTTCACACAGTTCATGATACCGTGGCAACGGAAGACACTAAAGGCATCATCCAAATCGTCTAAGCGTTGTTCGGTTGCAGTGTCGCGACTATCGATCAAGAAACGATACGCATGCAACAAGCCTGCAGGGCCGATAAATTTATCTGGGTTCCACCAGAACGACGGGCATGAGGTTGAACAACATGCACACAAAATGCACTCGTACAAACCATCAAGCTTCGCACGCTCTTCTGGCGACTGCAAACGCTCACGCGCAGGTGGCGTTTTGTCGTCGTTAATCAAAAACGGTTTGATCTTCTCGTACTGCTTGTAGAACTGAGTCATGTCTACAATCAAATCACGAATCACCGGCAAACCAGGCAACGGACGAATCACAACTTTGTTGCCTTTCAAGGCAGACAATGGCGTGATACAGGCCAAACCGTTCTTGCCGTTCATGTTCAAACCGTCAGAACCACACACACCTTCACGGCATGAGCGACGGAATGCTAACGTTGGATCTTGCTCTTTCAATTTCAACAGCAAGTCCAGCACCATCATGTCCTGCTTCTCTTCGAGTTCGAGAGTGTAGTCCTTCATGTAGGGTGCGTTATCAACATCCGGGTTGTAACGATAAACTGATATGCTCAACTTCTTCATCGTTGTCACCTAACCTTAGTAAGTCCGCGCTTTCGGCGGGAATGCTTCACGCAGCTTCGGCTGCATATTCACTTCGCGCTTCACCACTGATTCGTCAACCGGACGATACACTGAGTGTACCAACCAATTTTCATCGTCACGATCTGGGTAGTCAGCACGGCTATGCGCACCACGACTCTCGGTACGGAAGTTCGCTGAAACGGCCGTCGAGTATGCGGTTTCCATCAAGTTATCAAGCTCTAAGCACTCGATACGCTGGGTGTTAAACTCTGCACTGGTATCGTCAAGACGCGCATTCTGTAGGCGTTCACGGATTTCTTTCAGCTCCGCTAAGCCCTCTTTCATTGCTTCGCCTTCACGGAAGACCGAGAAGTTCAACTGCATGCACTGCTGCAAGTCTTTCTTGATTTGCGCTGGGTCTTCGCCTTTTTGCGTTGATTCCCAACGATTAGTGCGCGCTAGCGCTGCATCGATATCGTCTTGACTTGCTTCACGTGCTTCGGTGTTCGCTGCCAAGGCTTCGCCAAGGTGCAAGCCAGTTGCTCGACCGAAGACCACCAAATCAAGCAACGAGTTGCCGCCTAAGCGGTTCGCGCCGTGTACTGATACACAAGCGATCTCACCACAAGCAAACAAGCCTTGGATAGGTGTCGCTTTACCGTCTTCATCGATTTGCAATGCTTGACCGTTCACGTCGGTCGGAATTCCGCCCATCATGTAGTGACAGGTTGGAATGACCGGAATCGGCTCTTCCGCTGGATCGACGTGTGCGAAAGTTTTCGCTAAGTCACAAACACCTGGTAAACGGCTTTCAAGCACGTCACGACCCAAGTGGTCGAGCTTCAATTTCAGGTGTGGACCCCATGGGCCATCGCAACCACGACCTTCGCGAATTTCGGTCATCATTGACCGTGCGACTACGTCACGTGATGCCAAGTCTTTCGCGTTCGGCGCGTAACGCTCCATGAAGCGTTCGCCATCTTTATTCAATAAGTAACCACCTTCACCACGGCAACCTTCAGTTACCAGAGTACCGGCACCGGCGATACCGGTTGGGTGGAACTGCCACATTTCCATATCTTGTACTGGCACGCCAGCACGCAGCGCCATACCAACGCCGTCACCGGTGTTAATGTGCGCGTTTGTGGTAGAAGCATAAATACGGCCTGCACCACCAGTGGCAAGAACGACTGCTTTCGCTTTCACGAAGAAGACTTCACCGGTTTCGATGTTCATGGTGGTTACACCCACCACAGCACCGTCTTGGTTCTTCACCAGGTCAAGCGCATACCATTCAGAAAATACGGTGGTTTTGTTTTTTACGTTTTGCTGATAAAGCAAGTGCAACAAGGCGTGACCGGTACGGTCAGCAGCTGCAGCGGTACGTGCCGCCTGCTCGCCACCAAAGGCTTTTGATTGGCCACCAAATGGACGCTGATAAACTTTACCGTTCTCGAAGCGTGAGAATGGCAAGCCCATGTTTTCCAGTTCCAAAATAGCTTCTGGACCGGTTTTACACATGTATTCAATCGCGTCTTGGTCACCGATGTAGTCCGAACCTTTAACGGTATCGAACATGTGCCATTCCCAGTTATCTTCGTGCGCATTACCTAACGCTACGGTGATACCACCTTGCGCAGATACCGTGTGCGAACGGGTTGGGAAGACTTTCGACATCAGTGCACAGGTCATGCCTGACTGAGAGATTTGCAGTGCCGCGCGCATACCCGCGCCGCCAGCACCAATGACTACTGCATCAAATTCGAGTGTTTGTACGCTCACTTACACACCCTCCACAGGCCACACTACGAGTAGGCCAGTTAGCCAGTACACGATAAGTGCAACACTTACTACGAATTGAATGAAAGCTCGTAAGCCAGAATTTTTCACGTAATCAGTCAAGACTTGCCAGATACCAATCCAGCCGTGAATCAACACTGACGTTAGCGCCAACATGGTGAAGATTTTCATGCCTAAGTGCGCGAACAAGTTGGTCCACACGGCATAGTTGATGGTTTCTGCTGAAACCAAAAAACTCACCATAAAAATGCTGTACAACGCCATGATGATGGCGCTTGCGCGTAGCAGGATAAAGTCGTGCGTACCGCTACGGCCGAAAGTTGAAGCTACTTTTACCATAACCACACCCCTGCTAAGACTGACAGAATGATTGCTAACACGAATACGATTTGTGCGCTAATACGACCCGATTTGAGCTCTTCGCAGTAGCCCATATCCATGATCATGTGGCGCACACCCGCTAATAAGTGATAGCCAAGTGCAGTTAAGATGCCCCAAGCGATAAACTTAGCAATGAAGCTGGTGAATAACTCATACACCATTGCAAAGCCTTCGTTCGACTGCAGTGACGTAGCTAACGCCCACACCAGCAGTCCGACTGAAATCAACATGATTACGCCAGAAACTCGATGCAGAATGGAACTAAGTCCCGCAGCGGGGAGACTAATGGTTGTAAGGTCTAAATTTACAGGTCTTTGTTTTTTCACGATTGTTGTGCCTTTTAGAAAAGCATTGTTAACATGCTCGGAACTTCAAACATCCTCGTCCTAGAACATTGGTGAGAGGACCCTGTGAGATCGCCGCCAAAGTATATAAGCCAGAGCTAAAGATTACAATTCTCTGACCGCGACTTTCCTAAGAAAAACGTGAATTTTTTCGCTTTAGATCAAGTAAATCGATTCAGCGTTTTTCCGCAACCCTACCTTAGTCGAATACCCAAAATTTAGATCTCCACGTATAACGATTAAACGAAATTTTTTCTCGCGCGAGTGTCATCCAATCGCAACAACTTTGCGTAACAATGCCACGTTTACTTGATCGAGCGCAGCTTCATTAACCGATCTAAACGGCCGTTTGAATTGACAGTCGCGGTTAAGATCAAGTAAATTACAGCGCCTTAATTAAGTGATGAAGCAGACTAGAACAAGGAGATTTCCTTATGGCTGATCGTAAAGCCACCCTGCAGATTGACGGCCAATCCATTGAACTACCAGTGTTATCTGGTACAGCCGGCTATGATGTAATTGACGTGCGTACTTTAGGAAAACACGGGTACTTCACGTTTGATCCAGGTTTTTTAGCAACCGGTTCATGCGAATCAAAAATCACCTACATCGATGGTGAAAAAGGCATTCTACTGCACCGCGGATATCCTATTGATCAGCTAGCAACACAAGCCGATTACCTTGAAGTATGTTACATGCTCTTGCACGGTGAAGCGCCGACGGCAGAGCAATACGATAACTTCAAGAGCACCATTACCAAGCACACTATGGTGCATCAGGGTTTACACAATTTCTTTAATGGTTTCCGTCGTGATGCTCACCCAATGGCAATGTTATGTGCCGTTACCGGTGCGTTGTCGTCGTTCTATCATGACGACTTAGACATCCACGATGAAAAACAACGTCTGCGCAGCGCGTATCGTTTGATTGCCAAAATGCCAACCATCGCAGCGATGGCTTACAAGTTCAGCATTGGCCAGCCGTTTGTTTATCCGAAAAATGATCTGTCGTACTCAGAGAACTTTCTCAACATGATGTTCTCAGTGCCTGCTGAAGATTACAAAGTAAATCCGATTATCGCAAAAGCGATGGATCGTATCTTCACGCTGCATGCCGACCACGAACAGAACGCGTCAACTTCAACTGTGCGTTTGGCGGGCTCTTCAGGCGCCAACCCATATGCATGTATCGCCGCAGGTGTTGCCTCATTGTGGGGTCCAGCACACGGTGGTGCGAACGAAGCATGTTTGCGTATGTTGAAACAAATCGGTTCGGTCGACAACATTCCTAAGTACATCGAAAAAGCCAAAGACAAGAACGACCCGTTCCGTCTGATGGGCTTCGGTCACCGCGTCTATAAGAACTTTGACCCGCGCGCGACCGTGATGCGTGAGAGCGCGCACGAAGTATTGAAAGAACTGAAAATTCAAGATCCACTACTTGATGTCGCAATGGAACTTGAGCGCATTGCACTTGAAGATGAATACTTCGTTGAGAAGAAACTCTATCCAAACGTAGACTTTTACTCAGGTATCATTTTGAAAGCAATTGGTATTCCGACCAACATGTTTACCGTGATCTTTGCTTTGTCACGTACCGTTGGCTGGATTTCACACTGGCACGAAATGATGGGCGAAGCGAACCAGAAGATCGGTCGTCCACGTCAGCTGTATACCGGCGAAACGCAACGCGAATTTACGCCAATTAAACGTTAATTAGCGAATTTCGCTAAGGTTTAGTAAAAAGCACGCTTCGGCGTGCTTTTTTTGTGCTTATCAGCAACCGAAGGTTTGCTATTTTTAAACAACCACGCCCCATTCAAATCAATAAAATCAGCAGCTTACCTGTCTACTCAAAAATATTTATCATTTTGGCACGCTCTCTGCATAAACCTTTGCAACCGCTGCAACGTCTTAATCAGCAGCACGAACAAAGAGAAAATAAAAACAGGGCTTACTCAAATGAATACTACACGTTATGTCGGCTTGGCCGCTTTAATTCTGACTTCAAGTCTGTTGCTAAACGGTTGCGGTCAAGCCGGCGCCTCAAATCAATCCGCAGCGCAAGAAGCCGAGGTGGTGCGCATTCCTGTTGCTACAGAGCAAGTGCAACGTGGGGCCATCACCTCGAGTTTCCGCACTACGGCAACCCTCGAAGCGCGGGAAGAAACTGACGTCATCAGTAAAGCCAACGGTATCGTTGAACAGTTGCACGTTGAGGAAGGTGATTACGTTGAAGCTGGTCAGCTCCTCGCCAGTTTGCGTGATGACGAATACCGTATTCAATTAGCGCAAGCCGAAGCAGAGTTGAACAGCATTCAGCAAGAATTACGACGCGTGAAAGACATGGCCGAGCGCGACATGATCAGCGCTGATGCCTATGACAAGTTGCGGTATCAAGCAGATTTATTAAAAGCACGCTATGACATGGCAAAGCTTAACCTTGCCGAAACTGAGATTCGCGCACCAATTGCTGGCTTTATCGCAACCCGCTACGCCAAAACCGGTAACATGATCAGCCAATATCAAGCGCAAAAGCTGTTCCACATTGTGGCCCTAGACGAACTACAAGGGAATGTGCACCTGCCGGAACGCGAACTGCAATTTGTTGCCGTTGGCCAAACGGCGGAACTGGAAGTGAGCGCAATGCCTGGCAAAACCCTGACCGCTACTATCGATCGCATTAGCCCTGTGGTTGATACTCAATCAGGTACATTTAAAGTGGTCCTCAGTGTCGATAACAGCAACCGTAGCTTGAAGGCCGGCATGTTTGCCCACGTCAAATTGCACTACGCTACCCACGACGACGCTATTACGGTGCCGCGCTACGCAGTACAAAGCCTCGATGGCGCGCACAGCGTATTTACCGTTGATGCTGAAGGAGTAGCGCATAAGGTCGATGTGACACTTGGCTTTGAAGACGAAACGCATGTGGAAATTTTATCGGGTATCGATGCCGGTCAACAGCTGGTGGTGAGCGGTCAAGCAAACCTGAAAGATGCGGCTCTAGTTGAAGTTATCAAGAGCGAGCAACAATCATGAGTTTAGCCAAATTAGCGGTACGGCGGCCGGTCACGGTCGCCATGTTCACTCTGGCAGTACTGTTGTTTGGCATGGTTTCACTCGGTCGCATACCGGTCACCTTGCTACCTGATCTGTCGTATCCAACCTTAACGGTTCGCACTGACTACCCTGGCGGTGCGCCAAGCGAAGTAGAACAACTGGTAAGCAAGCCGATTGAAGAAGCGCTCGGCACGGTAAAAGGCGTGCGGCGTATTGAATCTATTTCGCGTGCCGGGCAAAGCGATGTGTTGCTGGAGTTCGCTTGGGGCTCCGACATGGACATGGCCAGTCTTGATGTGCGCGAGAAAATGGATCTGGTGCCGTTACCTCTAGATTTAGAAAAGCCGACGCTACTTCGGTTTAATCCCGCCGAGGAACCCATCTTCCGCGTCGCGCTTGGCTATCAATACCTAGCAGACCCCAACGTGGACGAATTAAAGCGCCTGCGTACCTTTGCCGATGAGGAACTCAAACGTCACCTTGAGAGTATTGAGGGCGTCGCATCGGTGCGTCTCGGTGGTGGTTTAGAAGACGAAATTCAAGTCTTGGTCAACGAACAAAAAGCGACGCAACTACAAATTCCGATGAGCCTCATCATGCAGCGCTTGAACGAGGAAAACATTAACTTATCAGGCGGTCGGCTTGAGGCGCAACGGGCTGAATATTTGGTACGTACGCTTAATCAGTTCGAAGATTTAGATGACATTCGCAGCATCTATATTGCCACCCGAAATGAGCGCCCTATTCTGTTAAACGATATCGCGACCGTCACCAATAGTTACAAAGAACGTGACTCAATTAGTCGCATTGCCGGTAGCGAAGCCGTTGAAGTTTCACTATACAAAGAAGGTGATGCCAATACGGTGCAGGTTTCAAAGGCAATTCAAAGTCATTTGGCATACCTCCAACAACGCGAGGTCATTCCAGCACAATACCAAATCACTCCCATTTCGGACCAAGCGGTATTTATTGAAGCCGCAATAGCAGAGGTGCGTGATGCGGCGATTTTTGGCGGCCTCTTGGCGATGGTTATCATTTATCTATTTTTACAGCGAGTGTGGCCTACGGTCATTATCTCGCTCGCTATTCCTATTTCGATTATCGCCACCTTTAACCTCATGCATGGCTATCAGATTTCACTGAATATGATGTCGTTGGGCGGTATTGCGTTAGCGGTGGGAATGTTGGTCGACAACGCCATCGTGGTCTTGGAAAATATTGCTCGCCACAATGAATCCAGTGACGCAGCCACCGCAGCCGAACGCGGCACCACTGAAGTCACCGGAGCGATTATTGCTTCAACCTTAACAACCATGGCGGTGTTCTTTCCATTGGTATTTGTCGAGGGCTTGGCAGGACAATTGTTTGCCGACCAGGCCTTAACTGTCACTTTCTCGTTGTTAGCATCGCTACTGGTTGCCTTGACCTTGATTCCGATGCTTTCAGCCAAGCAAAAAAGCGCTGATGCCGCCATTACTGCACAACAACATTTTGCTCCAGCGGCTGAGCGTTCAGGTTGGCGTTTCTGGCTCGTGGCACCGTTGTTATTGCTGTTTCGGTGGTTACCTCTCGCCATCGTAACAGCCGTCACTTTTATCTGGCGCGGGCTGGGCAAAGCACTCGGATGGTTAGTGCGACCTTTATTGCGTGGCTTCGACTGGCTCTATCAGCGTCTTGCAGGTGGCTACCAGCGCTTGCTCAATGCCGCGTTAGCAAAGGCCAAACTCACCCTCGCCGCAATCGTGGTGGTCGCTGCCGGTTGTTACGCCCTGGTACCGTTGCTACCGGTAAGTTTGCTGCCAAGCATGGCACAGGGTGAATTCTACGTAGAAGTTGAATTACAACCTGGGGCAACCATTAGCGAAACCGATGCAGTGCTGAATGGTCTCGCAACCCACTTAGCCGCGAATGAAGAACTCAGCCAAAGCGTTAAACAGGCCTATAGCATCGCCGGGACCGGTAGCTTGCTCAATGCCGCACCAGGCCAGAATGGCAATCAATGGGGACGCTTTAATGTGGTCATGGCCGATGCCAGCAATGTGTTTGCCGAGCAACGCGTGCAGAACTACTTGCGCGAGTACGCCGCCCGCATTCCCGGTGTGAGTGTCAAACTCGGCCGCCCTGAGTTATTTAATTTCAGCAGCCCGATTGCGATTGAAATCACTGGTTATGAGCTTGAGCTGTTGCAACAAGCGGCACAAAAAGTTGCGACTGAATTAGGTCAAGACGCACGTTTTACCGATATTCAAACCAACATGAGTGATGGTCAGCCAGAAATCGCGATTCTCTTTGACCATGCACGCTTGGCGCAATATGGCTTGACCAGCGCCACGGTTTCCGAGTTACTCGCGACCAAAATTGGTGGCCGCGTGGCAACCCAGTTTAGTCTTGAAGATCGGAAAATTGATATCTTGGTGCGCAGCCAACAAGCTGATCGTGATTCGTTGCGCGATCTGCAACAAATGGTGGTGAATCCCGGTGCGGAACGCGAAATCCCTTTGCAAGCAGTTGCTGACATTCAACAGATCATGGGGCCTAGTGAGATCACCCGTATCGACCAAGAGCGTACCGCTGTGGTGAGTGCTAACCTTGCCTATGGCGACCTTGGTGCAGCCGTCGCGGCCGTAGAACAGATGCTAGACGAGGTGCAACTCCCGCTTACCGTCGACGCCAATATCGCCGGACAAAATGCCGAGATGCAGCAGTCATTTCGATCACTCCAAATGGCCTTAGCCTTGGCTGTGTTCTTAGTCTATTTGATTATGGCCTCGCAGTTTGAATCGCTGTTGCACCCGTTCTTCATTTTATTCAGCGTGCCGTTGGCGGGGGCCGGATCGGTACTCGGCTTGTATTTGCTGGGCACTGAACTCAGTGTGATCGTCTTTATTGGCTTGATCATGCTCGCCGGGATAGTAGTCAACAACGCGATTGTCCTTGTTGACCGGATCAATCAACTGCGCCAGCAAGGTGCTGAACGCTTTACCGCGGTTTCCCAAGCTGCGCAGCAACGCTTACGCCCCATTTTGATGACGATGTTTACCACGGTGCTCGGCTTATTGCCGCTCGCCTTGGGGCTGGGTGAAGGTGCGGAAATTCGCGCACCGATGGCGATTAGCGTCATCGCTGGCTTGCTGTTCTCTACCCTACTTACCTTGCTGTTCATCCCTTGCCTGTACTTACTCGTTGATCGTAAGCAAGTGCGGACTGTGACAGAGGAGCAAGCCTAATGACTGCTGCTGAAATAGGCGCTAGCCTTGCCCGTCTTGCCTTGCGTCGCCCAGTCACTATTTGCATGCTGTTTGTCTCGATGCTACTGCTCGGCGCGATCAGTTCGCGTCTCCTGCCGCTGGAGAAGTTTCCGGGTATCGAAATACCCGAAATGGTAGTGACCGTGCCCTACCCTAATTCAACTCCAGCTGAAGTTGAGCGCCTGATCACGCGCCCATTAGAGGAAGCTTTGGCGACTATTAGCAACATCAAACGTATGCGTTCCTATTCCTCTGGCGACAACGCGCAAGTGGTGTTGCAATTCGAATGGGGTGAAGACATCAATGCCAAAAGCATCGAAGCTCGCGAAAAAGTCGATGCAGTCAAACACTTGTTGCCGGATGATATCGAACGCGTTCAGGTGATGCAGTTTAACACTGAGGATATGCCGGTATTCCAGCTACGGATTTCCAGTCAGCGTGACCTTAACAACGCATACGACTTGTTAGATCGCAGCTTACGGCGGCCAATTGAAAGGGTCGAAGGTGTATCACAAGTCACTTTGTACGGTGTTGAGAAACAGAACATTGTGATTCGCCTTGATCAACAGCGCTTGCTGCAACATCAGCTCAATGCCGCCGACATCACTGCGCGCTTGCGAGCAGCGAATTTCTCGTTGACCGCTGGCTATATCGAAAACGACAACGAACGTATCTTGGTGAATCCAGTTGGCGAGTTTCAGTCTGAGTATGAGATTCGGCAATTCCCGATTACCACTCAGCTTAAGCTCGGCGATATCGCCACAGTGCAACGCGAAATGCCACGTAAAACCGATGGACGTCATTTAGACCAAACTTATGCGATTGGTATGGATGTGTTCAAAGAGTCGTCGCAAAACTTGGTCGAAGTTTCTGAACGGGTGCGCGCGGTGGTTGATGAGATACGCAATGACCCACAATTCAACGGTATCAATCTATATGTGATGGATGACACCGCGAAAAGCGTCAAAACTTCACTCCACGACCTCTTGATTGCGGGTCTCATTGGCGCCGGTTTATCCTTTATCGTGCTGTATTTGTTTTTGCGTAATCTGGTCACCACGCTGGTGGTCGTGTTGTCAGTGCCGATAGCCATTTGTATTGCACTGGGCGGTATGTACTTTCTTGGCTATTCGTTGAATGTACTATCGCTGATGGGCTTAATGCTCGCCGTGGGGATGTTGGTCGACAACGCAGTGGTGATCACTGAGAGTATCCAGTACGAGGTTGAACAAGGCTATCAAGCCGAGCAAGCAACTTTGAGGGGTGTCGGCAATGTGTCGTTGGCGGTCCTCGCCGGTACCCTTACCACAGCGATTGTCTTTTTACCCAATATTTTTGGCAAAAAGATCGACATCACGATATTTCTTGAACACACGGCTATCGCTATTTGTTTGTCGCTTTTGGCTTCGTTGTTGATCGCACAGACACTGATTCCGCTGTTGGCCAGTAAACTGACACGGGTGATGGGCTCACGTAAACCGCAAGAACGCCCGTCGCGCTATCGCAAGCTGTTGCAATGGAGCTGGCGTCACCCGCGTTGGACCGGCTTCTTTGCCATCCTCGTTTTAGCCAGTATTGTGGTGCCCATGGGCGCTGTCACCGGCGATCAAGATCCTGAAGGATTTAATGACCGCTTATTTATCAATTACAACCTACACCAACAGTACAGCCTCAAAGAGGTCGAAGATGAAGTCAGTCAATTTGAAGACTTTCTCTACGCCAACGAAGAGGCGTTCTACATTGATGCGGTGTACTCCTATTACACGCCTAACCACGCGATCTCTACGGTTTTATTGCAGCCTGAGCGGCCGGTTAAAATGGGCGAGTTAATGGAAACCATGCGCGCGCAATTTCCGAAAATGTTGCGCAGTGAACCGCAATTCGGTTGGGGCGGTGGTAATGAAGGCATTAGCATTACCCTCAATGGTCAATCAACCCAGGTACTACAAGAGTTAACTGAGCGCTTTATTCCGCTGTTGGCGAGCATCGAAGGCTTGAGTGATTTGCGCAGTGAGGCAGAAGCAGGCCAGTTTGAATATGTCGTGCAAATCGACCGCGAACGCGCCCACCGCATTGGTTTAAGTACCGCCGCTGTTGCCCAGCAAATCGCGACAGCACTGCGCGGCCAACGGCTGCGCTCATTCCGTGGGGACCCAAATGGCGAGATCCCATTACGCATCGCCTTCGATGAAGACTTGGAAACGTCGCTGGAAGCCCTGCAGAATTTACCAGTCATTCAGCTTGATGGGCGTACAGTACCCTTGGCGGCCGTAGCTGACTTTCGCATCCAGCCAAGGCTGGGTGGAATTCGCCGCCTCGACCGCCGCACCTCGTTGGCGATTCAAGCAAATATTAACAACGAGGTGTTAACGCTTGATCAGGCCCGCGAGGAAATCACTCAATTACTCGACCAAGTAACTTTACCGGATGGTTATACTTGGTCACTTGATGGCAGTTTTGAACGCCAACAAGAAGCGGAAAATGTGATGTTGGTGAATACCTTACTTGCCGTAGTCATGATCTACATCGTGATGGCGGCATTATTTGAATCAGTGTTGCTGCCGACCTCGGTGATCACTTCGTTATTGTTCTCAATAGTCGGGGTATTCTGGGCCTTGATGCTCACCGGCCAAGGGATGTCGATTATGGCCATGATCGGTATCTTGATATTGATGGGTATCGTGGTGAATAACGGCATTGTGCTGGTCGACCGGATTAATCAGTTACTTGCCGAAGGTCAGACGTTGGAACATGCCATTATTGAAGGCAGCGTTAGCCGCCTACGGCCGATTCTGATGACGGTCGCGACCACCGTTTTGGGCTTAGTCCCCTTAGCATTTGGTACCACGCAAATCGGAGGTGACGGCCCGCCCTACGCGCCAATGGCGATTGCTATCATCGGGGGTCTGTTGCTATCGACGCTGACCAGTTTGTTCTTGGTCCCGTATGTCTACGCACGGCTATTGTGGTGGCGGGAGCGTTGGCACGCGCTCAAAGCACGTGCCGGCGGCTATGTTAGTCGAGTAATTGCTGATTAGCACGATCAAGGTCGGCTGGCGTATCAATGCCAGCCGGCGGATTGGCAATAGCCTCGGCTACATGAATACGCTCGCCATACCAAAGGACCCGTAATTGTTCTAGCGATTCGATTTTCTCCAAGGGACTCGGTTCCCACTCGATGTAACGCCAAACAAAACCAGCGCGGTAAGCGTAAATACCGATATGGCGTTGGTAGTTCGCCAGTTCACCGATTTTGCCATGACCCAGCGCGTCACGTTCGTACGGAATAGGCGCTCGCGAGAAATACAACGCATAGCCATTGCTATCGGTCACCACCTTTACCGCATTTGGATTTAGCACTTCTTCAACGTTATGAATCGGCACCGCCAAGGTGGCCATTTGAGCGACCTTTTGATTGCGCAGATTATCTGCCACTTGGCGGATAATTTCCGGTGGAATAAAAGGTTCATCACCTTGCACGTTGACCACGACTTGATCATCAGCAATCGCCAAATAATCAATCACTTCAGCAATTCGTTCGGTACCTGACTGATGATGCGGGGCGGTCATCATCGCGCGCCCACCGAATGCTTCAACCGCATCAACAATGCGTTGATCATCGGTCGCGACAATGACTTCGGCGGCACCAGCAGCGGTGGCGCGTTCATAAACACGCTGAATCATCGATTTGTTGCCGATCATGGCAAGTGGCTTGCCCGGTAATCGCGTCGAAGCATAGCGGGCGGGTATGATGACAGTGAAACTCATTTGGGCAACTGCTCCAATTCGTCAGCGCTTACTTGCCGCGCTGCACTCTCTAGTAAATGGGGGATTTGGTTACGGACCGGATAGGCGAGTCGATCGCCACGGCAAATCAATTCTTGTGCTTCAGCTTGCCATAGCAGCTTACCCTTGCACAGTGGGCATACTAATAATGCAAGGGTGCGTTCATCAAGCGTCATATCGTGCGTTCCTTAAAGCCTGCTGCAATTGCTGCCAAAATGCCTCGGGCAGCTGTGCTTTCACCGGCAAATAATAGCAAGCTTGCGCGGGGTTGCCACGCCATTTTGTGGCATCCTTTTCGGTCATCAGCACTACATCATAGTTACTCACGGCAGCGTAGTCGGCATCGCTAAATGCATGATGATCGGCAAATGCGCGGGTCGTAAAAGCTCGTTTTTCTATGGTTCCTACCGTAGCAAAAAAGCGTTCAGGATGACCAATGCCAGCCAATGCTAAGGTTTTACCCTCTGGTAAAGTAGCCACCGGCGAATCGTCGCTAACCCGCCGCCAAGGCTGCGCTCGCAGTTCCATTAGATAAGGCTGTAACGCAAATGGTAACGAGTTCTCAAGCTTGCCATTACTTATGACCGCATCGACCGATTTAAGGCGCGCAGGCGCTTCTCGCAGTGGCCCCATAGGTAAACGCCAACCATTGCCGATACCGCGCTTGCCGTCGATAACCGCAATTTCAAACTGCCGTGACAAGGCATAGTGTTGCAGACCGTCGTCACTGATAATCACTGTGATACTGGGCGCTTGTTGTAGCAGCCATGCGGCCGCTTCGTAACGGTCAGGTGCTACCACCATCGGCACCTGAGTGCGACGTGCGAGCAACAGGGGTTCATCACCGCAACGTTGCGCATCGCTCTGCGGAGTTACATTATAGGGAAAGGGACCACGCCCGCCGTAGCCACGCGAAATAATTCCCGGACGTTCGCCCTGCGCTTTGAGGTAATCGACGAGCGCCAGTGTCACTGGCGTTTTACCAGTGCCACCAACGCTGATGTTGCCCACCACAATCACTGGTACCGGTAGTGGTTTCGCAGGAAAGTAACGGAAGCGCAACCGACGCAAACCGCTCAGCGCGACGAATAGCAGTTGCAACGGCCAAAGTAACCACAGCCAAAGCGGCGCCCGAGATTGATACCAGGCTCGCTGTAGACGCATTAATGCACCTCGCCACCGAATTGTAGGCTGTGTAGTTGGTAGTAAGCACCCTGCTGTTCGAGCAATTGTTTATGGCTGCCGCGCTCAACTACGGCACCATCTTCCAGCACAATGATCTCATCGGCCTTTTCGATGGTCGATAGGCGGTGCGCAATCACAATTGAGGTGCGGTTTTGCTGTAGATCCTGCAAGGCACTCTGAATGTGACGTTCAGATTCGGTATCCAATGCCGATGTTGCCTCATCCAGAATCAAAATTGGCGCATCGCGCAACAGAGCACGCGCAATGGCAATACGCTGCCGCTGACCACCAGAGAGCATGACGCCATTCTCGCCGACCATGGTATCCAAACCATTCGGCAAGTTATCGGTAAACTCAGTCACGTAAGCACGTTCCGCCGCTTCGCGGATGCGTTCTGCAGTCACTTCGCCATGCGCACCGTAAGCAATATTGTTGGCTATCGAATCGTTGAACAAAGTGACATGCTGAGACACCAAGGCAAACTGTCGGCGCAGTGACTTCAGCTTGTAATCATAAATATCACTGCCATCGAGTTTAATCACGCCTTGTTGCGGGCGATAAAAGCGCGTGATCAAATTCGAAATAGTCGACTTACCACTACCTGAACGGCCGACAAGTGCAAGAGTTTTACCCGGTTGCAAATGGAAACTGACATCATCTAAGGCAGGAGCGTCGGTGTCATCGTAGTTAAAGGTGACGTGCTCAAATTCGATTTCCCCACGCGCTCGGTCAATGACTTTATTGCCGCTATCGACTTCTGGTTGCTCGTCAAGCACAGCGAAAATGCTCTGCGCGGCCGCAATACCTTTTTGAAAGTCAGCGTTGACCGTAGTCAGTTGTTTCAACGGACGCAGCAACATCAACATGGCCGTAAGCAAGGTGGTAAATGCACCGGCAGTTAACTGTGTTAGCATTTCGGGAAAACTCGCCAACACCAATACCATCGACAAACTAAATGAGGCAATCAACTGAATCATCGAAGTACTGATAGTTTGTGAATTGATCAACTTCATATTCTGATTGCGCGTCACGTTGACGACGTCATTAAAACGCTTCGATTCGCGTTTTTGACCTTCGTACATCACTACGACTTTATGCCCGTTAATCATCTGTTCAGCAGTGGTCGTAACGTCCCCCATCGCTGCTTGAATGCGACTTGAGACTTTGCGAAAACGTTTGGAGACCACTGAGACAATTTTGGCAATCACCGGTCCGACGATCAGAAATACCAGAGATAATTGCCAGCTGTGATAAAACATCAACGCCAACAGGCCAATCACGAAAGCACCATCGCGCACCAAGATTAACACGGCACGACTCGTCGCTTCGGCAACTTGTTGAGTGGTGTACGTAATTTTAGAGATCAAATCACCAGTCGAGTGCTTGTCGTGAAACGACACCGGCAATTTCATCATATGGTCAAATAACTGCTGCCGTAGCGTGGTCACAACGCGAAAGCCGACCCAGTTCAAAAAATAGGTCGAAATAAAATTAAATAGCCCGCGCAGCACAAAAATAATCGGTACAAAGACCGCACCATAAAGCAATATCGTTGGATCGCTCTGGGTCAAACCATCGTCGATAAGCGTTTGGATTTGCGAAAAGAAGAAGGTATCAACACCGGCATAACCGATCATGCCAAAAATCGAAAAGATAAACGCCGCACGATACGGTTTGATGTACGCCATTAAGCGGCGAAAGGTCTTTTGTTTTACTGTCTCTGCAGTCATGCATCAGATTCATATAGCAAATAATGCCGTCATTCTAACCGCTTTCAGGGGTAACTGGCTAGCTATTGCAAAGGATCGCTGTCAAACCAAGCGCCATTGGCGGCCGCGAACGGCTGTTCCACGCGCCAGCGTTTACCATCAGTTATCACGCTCACCTGGCCACCGCGAGCGGTATCAAAAATAGGAATTCTATACTGTTGAAAACGTTCGGTAACTTCGCGGTGGATTTGTCCATAAGGGTTGTTACGACCGCGGCTCACTAACGCCACTGAAGGTTTGACGTGTCGAATGAAATAGCCTTCGGATGAGCTCTTGCTACCATGGTGCGCGATGATTAGCACCTGCGCTTGCAACGGCGCAAGCTCTGCCAATAGTTGCCGTTCGGCACTGCGCTCAATGTCACCGGTTACCAGTAGACGAAAACTGTCGAACTCAAACAAGACAACACAGGAATCATTATTGGAATGATTGCCAACCGCAACGCTGCTACGCGGATGCAACACGCGCCAGTTAACGTCATGCCAGCGGCCACTTTGGCCAGCCACACAAGGGCTTGGATTGGCCCCACCGAACCACGCAAGGTGCGGATAAGCCTCGCGTAAATACTGCCAGCCACCTTGATGATCGTTGTCAGTATGCGTGATAAGGCCAAGCTCTGGTTGCAAGCGTTGCTGCCGCAAAAACGGCTGGATAACACGCTCCGCCATACTTAATCCGCCTTGCCATGCAGCGCCGGTATCGATAATGAATGCCTGTTGTTGGCGCTGTAAGACAATGGCTGAGCCCTGCTCGACATCGAGCATGTGCACGCGCAACTCGCGCTCAAGCGGTAGCTGTTGCTGTATTGCGGACGCCAATAGCAACACTGCCATGGCCCCAAGCTTGTAGCGCAGGTTCAACGGCACTACCACCACGGCGCAACTCAAGAGCCACCATGGCCATGTCGGTAACTGTTCCGCGGCCAACCATTGCCAAGGCTGTTGCGCTAACCACTCAAGCAGTGGCCACAGCTGCTCCAATGGCCAAGTCGCTAGTGTAAAAATTGCTGCGGCAACCGCATAAGCTCCAAGCACCGTCGGTAGTAAGCCAACTAAGGCCAGCGGTAACACCCAAAAGCTGACCAACGGCACGATCACTAGGTTGATCACAGCCGCAGCCGTCGATACGCCAGCGAAGCCAAGCAGCATCACAGGCACAAATAACCAAGTGATAAACCATTCGAAACGCCACAACTCTTTAACCGCTCGAATGCGGCCTTGGTAACGTTGCCAACGCCAATTGAGTAGCAAAATCACCGCTACCGCACTCACCGATAGCCAAAAACCCATTTGCAGCGGTGCCAAAGGTTCAACTAGCACAACCAAACACACCGCACGCAAAAATTGCCGCGGTGCTGACACTTTCAGCCCAAGCCAGCGATGCAAAGCAAATACACTAAACATCAATAAAGCGCGCACAGTGGCAATGGCAAAGCCGGCCAACCAGGCGTACCCGACCGCCGCCACCAATGCGAATGCAGGCACAAACCGCCAAAGGTTACGGCGCTCGCGGAGTTGGCGCTGGCGTGTGAGCGCTGCCAAGCCGTGCCAGCACAGCCACAAAGCCGCGCCAGCAACTAAAGATAGGTGTAAGCCAGAGATGGCAATCAGGTGGGCGAGCCCAGTTTGTTGCACGGTTTGCCAAGTTTCAGTTGCTATCGCAAAACGCTCGCCAAGTAACAGCGCTAACAGAATGTCTGCCTGCGGGTGATTGACTGTAGCGCGTTGTACGTCAGCGACTAAACTTTGTCGCCAAGTAACACTGCCTCCCACCCTTTGCCCTGACTTTATTGAGCCAAGTACCTGGATACCCTGGCCGACTAAATAGCGATGGTAAAAGCCGCTACCTTGATTGCGCGTACCTTGTGGATACTTTAAACGGGCCTGCAATCGCCATATTTCACCCGCCTGCGGTAACCGTTGCGGTCCGTCTGCGTGTGGCTGATACCAATTCAAACGCGCCGTTAAGCCGTCCGCTTGGGGGTCGTTATCAATATGCGTTAAACTACCGGTCAACTGCCATGATTCGGGCCGAGTTGCAACCACCTCGGTAACCGTCAAGGCGATGGGCACAGTGCGTTGTACCCAATCAGTGGTAAGCGCATGACTTTGGCTCAAATAGGCGTTGCCAGCGCCCCATAGAATACCGCACAATACGCACCCAATGAGGGTTACCACAGCCGTCAATGAGCGCACGCTGTGAGCTATAATGAAACAAAGCAAAGCGCTGCTGACTAGCAATAGAGCGACTTGCCAGGTAAGTACAGCGGTAAAGCTGAACGACAGCAAGTAGCCGCCGAAGAATGTGCACAACCACCGATCCATGGACGTTGTACCTGTAATGGAAAGTAAGAGTTAGTTATCCATGCCAAGAAAATTTATGCGGCGCATCATGCCAAATCATGAGGCGGTGAAAAACAGTCGTAGCCTAAAGGTGTTTGGCAAGTTATTACACGATGCCAACCTGTGGCACTTGAACCGGCGCTCAGCTGCCGGTGCCTTCGCTATCGGTCTGTTCTTCGCCTTTATTCCAGTGCCTTTTCAAATGGTACTGGCCGCTGCCGCAGCAATACCTTTTCGGGTCAATCTGCCGCTTTCGGTCGCGTTGGTCTGGGTATCAAACCCAATCACCATGCCGCCGTTGTTTTACTTTTGCTATAAAGTGGGTACTTGGCTCATTGGCGCGCCGTCACAACCATTTTATTTCGAGTTGTCATGGCAATGGCTCGGCGACAGTATTACCTCAATTGGCCCAGCTTTCTTACTCGGCTGCCTAATTGTTGGCACTGTTGTCAGTATCCTTGGCTACTTTGTGGTGAGTTTGATGTGGCGTCAGTCGGTTGTCAGTGCTTGGCGCGCGCGCAAAAAATTTAAGCGTTAATCGCCCGCACTACATCAATACGAGCGGCCTGCCACGCTGGATACAAAGTTGCCAACAAGCTCATTAGCAAACCAACCGCAGCCACCACCAACACATCCGGCCAATCCAGTAGCACTGGGATCTGATTGACAAAATAAACATCGCTCGCTAACAAGGTACTGCCGCTCAAACGCTCCAGCGCGTTGAGTAGCAAAGGTAAGTTAAGACTCAGCAACACTCCCGCTAACACCCCAGCAAACACGCCGAAAACACCATTTTGCAGCCCCTGCAGCACAAAAACCTGCATCAAACTGCTGGTACGTAAGCCCATAGTACGCAAGATGCCGATGTGGCGTTGTTTCTCTTGCACCGTCATCACCAAGGTCGAAACGATATTAAAGCTCGCGACCGCCAGTACCAATATAAGTACTAAGTACATGACCATGCGCACCATTTGAATATCGCGATACAAATGGCCTTGTGAACGCATCCAGTGTTCTAAGTAAACATAATCGCGCAGCTGATAACCGATTTCATTGGCCACTCGTTCAGCACTAAATAGGTCATCAACGGCCAAGGCTACGGTGCTAAAGCCACTGTCTAAGCCAACGAAATCACGCGCCGTGGCAAGGTTCACATAAGCTAGTTGATGATCAAATTGGCCACCAAACTCGAAAGTATCAATCACCGTTAACTGCATTCGTTTAGGTGCCTGAAAACCGCGTTCTGCGGCCACCACAAAGCGAATGCTATCACCGCGCGCAACCCCAAGCTTTTGCGCTAAGCCACTGCCTAAAATAACAGTGTTCGGTTGCGTCAAGGCTGACCATTGCTGCTCCTTTAAGTAATCCTTAATGGCATGTTCCCGTTCCGGATCAAGCCCAGTAACCTGAACTCCGACAAAATCGCGCCCTTGCTGTACCAGTGCTTGAGTGTGAATCAACGGCCAAGCATCGGTCACCTCGGGATGATCCGTTGCCAACGCAAAAATCGTTTCAGGGTAGTCTAAACGCCCTTCTACAGCATTGAACTCAACGTGGGGCACCAGTTTCAAAAAGCGCTCCTGCAGCACTTCCGAGAAGCCATTCATCACGCTCAGCCCGGTAATAAAGACCATACATCCAAGTGCGATACCGGACGTTGACGAGGCCGAGATAAACGACAGGAAGCGACTGCGTTCGCGCCCGCGGCGAAAACGCTGGGCAAGCTGCCAGGCAAGACGCCATTGACCTAGCATGCTGCGCTCTCAGCCTGATTCGGTGGCACCAACTGACCATGATGTAACTGCACCCGATGCGGTAGTTGCTGTGCCAGTTGCGTGTCGTGTGTGACAATGACAAAGCACGTTTGCAACTCACGATTCAGCTCTAACATTAACGCCATCACTTGCCCAGCGGTGGCATCATCAAGGTTGCCAGTGGGTTCATCAGCCAGCACTAAACGTGGCTTATTCACCAGCGCTCGCGCGATTGCCACGCGCTGCCGCTCACCGCCTGAGAGCTCGGCAGGTCGATGTTGTGCGCGCGCTGCTAACCCTACTCGCTCTAACAACTCTGCCGCCTGTTGCTCGGCTTGTGATTTGGCAACCCCCTGAATCAGTAACGGCATACTGACATTCTCGAGCGCGTTAAACTCAGGTAATAAATGATGAAACTGATAGATAAAACCCAGCTGACGATTGCGCCAATCAGCCAACGCCCGAGTCGACAACGAAGTGAGATCACGGCCTTGGAACAGTATCTGCCCCGAAGTAGGTCGATCCAGGCCGCCCATGCAGTGCAACAAGGTGCTTTTACCTGAGCCAGAACTACCAACGATGGCCCATAACTCGCCTGCACGAAGTTGTAGGTCAACGCCTTGCAAAACATGCAAATCACGCTGACCGTCACGGTAGGATTTGCTTACCTGCCGACATTCTAATAACACCTCGGTCGTCATGTTTATTCATACCTCAAAGCTTGTGCCGGTAAGATGCGACTGGCTTGCCACGCCGGGAATAAAGTTGCGATAAAGGTCAGACCAAGCGCGGCCAACACAGTGCCTGCAATCTGTAACGGTGCCATCACCACAGGTAATCCAGTTGGTCCAGCAAAACTCATATCTACACCAAAGCCAGTCAGTAGTGGGTTCAAGAAATGCGTTGTCAGCACTCCTAACAGCAAACCTAAAACTGCGCCAAGGGTGCCGGTGAACATGCCCTGTAACACTACCATGCTGCGCACCCGCTGTGGTGCAAGTCCCATGGTCTGTAAAATCGCAATATCGGCGCGTTTGTCTTGCACCATCATCATCAACGATGACACGATATTAAAGGCTGCGACCGCAATAATGAGTCCCAGCATCAGGTTGACCATGCGCTTTTCCATACTCACGGCATCAAATAAGTGTCCGTAGCTCTGCTGCCAACTGGTCACTTGTAAAGGTTCTGCCACTTCACTAGTCAACTCATCAGCTGCGGCAAGAGCTGCAAACGGGTCGTCAAAGTAATAGCGTAACCCAGATACTTGGCCTTCTGCCATCCGCAATATCCGTGCGAGATCGGCTCCATGCATGACCAATAAATGCTGATCGGCCTCTGATTGCATTCTCACCACCGCAGTCACTGTTACTAATCGTTGGGCGGGAACTAGCCCTAGTGGCGTGTAGATGCCACCACCAGCGGCGATCAAGCGCAACTGTTGCCCCGGCCAAATATTTAACTGCTGCGCCAGTGCATAACCGAGCACCACGTTAAAAGTGCCCGCTTCAAGCTGCAATTGACCCGCTTCTAAGTGCTGCTGCAATGGCTCTAATTGTACATGGCTGCCATCCGCCTCGGGAAAAATCCCCTGCACTTGCACCGCTTGTAGCCGTTGCTCGCTCTGGATGACGCCGGCAGTGGTCACTTCGGGCACGACGGCACGCGCCCCCGTCAACACTGGCAAACTATCTGCCACTTGCTGCCAATTATCTAACCCTTGCTCGTCACTCACTTGTAACTGTGGCACAACCGTTAAAATGCGTTGTTTTAATTCCGCTTCAAAACCATTCATCACCGAACCAACAATGATCAAAGCCGCGACGCCCACCACAATACCCACCAACGACACGCGCTGGATAAAACGCGTAAAGCGCTGACCATAACGGGCGCGACTATAGCGATAACTCAAAAATAAAGTGACGGATTGCGACATAAGCTTGGTGTCTAGCGCTCATCTGTTGGTTCGGGGTTGCGCTGCAAGCATAAAGAAATATGCGCACTGATCCAAGTAACAGTTTCAGGTATACTTTCAGCCACTTGAGTAGTTAACAAAGTGGACCTTATGAGCAAGGCATCGATTCTAACGCCACCACGCCCCACATCAGCAAAACAGGACCTTACCTGGCAAGGACTCGCCGGCAGTAGTGCAGCACTCGCGCTGGCACGGCTGATTGACCAACATGAACGGCCGTTACTGATTGTTACGCCCGACGCGCCGCAAGCCCATCGCTTAGAGCAAGAAATTAGCTATTTAAGTGCCAAAGGAGAGCGCGTGATGGTGTTTCCTGACTGGGAAACCCTGCCTTACGATAGCTTCTCGCCGCACCAAGATATTATTTCTGAGCGCTTGAGCGTATTGGCGAAACTACCCAGCATGCAAGATGGCGCATTGATTGTCTCGATCAATACCTTACTGCACCGTATCGCCCCTACCGACTATGTGAGTGGGCAAGCGCTGCAAGTCGACAAAGGTCAGCAATTAGATGGCTACCGTTTGCGGCAACGGCTGGAACGCGCCGGCTATCGCCATGTTGATCAGGTGATGGAGCATGGTGAGTTTTGCGCCCGTGGCTCGTTGCTTGATTTATTCCCGATGGGCAGTGAAGTGCCTTATCGCATCGACTTTTTCGACGATGAAGTGGACTCCATTCGCACCTTCGACGTCGATACGCAGCTCTCTGCGGGTGAAGTCGAACGTATAAACTTGCTGCCCGCTCATGAGTTTCCGATCACCCCTACCGCGATTGAAGGTTTTCGTGGCCGTTATCGAGAACTCTTTGAAGCTGCTAACGAACGCGACTCGATTTATTACCAAGTCTCACAAGGGCAGTTACCTGGCGGTATCGAGTACTACTTGCCGCTGTTTTTCGAGCACACCGCAAGCTTATTCGATTACTTACCCGATGATGCCTTACTTGTTACCTTTGGCGATTTACAAGGCAGTCTCGACCATTTGTGGCACGACATTGAACAGCGTTATGAGCAGCGCCGCTACGATCGTCTGCGGCCGTTACTAGCGCCAACGCAGTTATTCTTACCGGTCGATCAGATTCATCACCACTTCAAGCAATTGCCACGCGTGCGCGCCTTTGTTCCAGACGATAAAGCTCAGCCCGGCCCGCGCGTCTTCAATACTGAAGTTATTGGTGAAATTGCCCTAAATCATCAATTAAAAGACCCGTTGCAAGCATTACGACAACGTCTAGCGGCATTACATCAAGCCAAGTATCGCGTGTTGTTCGTTGCCGAAACTGCAGGGCGCCGTGAGTCATTGCGAGACACCCTAGCGCCACTCAAGCTCGATTTACATGAGTTGCAGCACTTCAGTGACATCGACGACTTTACCGGCAGCAACGCGCTGGTTGTCGCACCGCTAGTGAACTCGTTTATTGCCACCGATGCTAAGCTGGCAGTCATTACCGAAACTGAACTACTAGGTAACCGCATTCAGCAGCGCCGCCGGCGCGATCAAAAAGCAACGGTTTCAACCGAAAATATGGTGCGCAACCTCGCCGAACTGCGCATTGGCCAGCCAGTGGTACACATTGACCATGGCGTGGGCCGCTATCAAGGATTGCAAACCCTTGAAGCTGGCGGCATGACTACCGAATTTGTCACCATTGAATACGCGAATGACAGTAAACTGTACGTCCCCGTAGCGTCGTTGCATTTGCTATCCCGCTACAGTGGCGGCGAAGAAGCGCATGCGCCGCTGCATAAGCTCGGCAACGATACTTGGGAGCGCGCCAAGCGCAAAGCGGCCGAAAAGATCCGCGATGTTGCAGCCGAACTTCTCGATGTCTATGCCCGGCGTGAAGCCAAACCTGGGTATGCCTTCAAGCTTGATCATGAGGACTACCAGCGCTTTGCCAATAGCTTTCCGTTCGAAGAAACCGATGACCAGTTACAGGCCATCGATGCGGTCTTGAGCGATATGCAAGTCGCCAGTGCCATGGACCGACTGGTGTGTGGAGACGTTGGCTTTGGTAAAACTGAAGTAGCAATGCGCGCCGCTTTTGTCGCTGTAAATGACAACAAGCAAGTTGCAGTGCTGGTACCAACGACCCTGCTCGCCCAGCAGCATTACGAAAACTTTAAAGACCGTTTTGCCGACTGGCCAGTGCGGATCGAGGTGCTGTCGCGGTTTAATACCAACAAACAAACCACGCAGATTTTGGCCGACATCGAAGCCGGTAAAGTCGACATCGTGGTAGGTACGCACAAACTGCTGCAGGGCACCGTTAAGTTTGCTGATTTAGGCTTATTGATTGTCGATGAAGAACACCGCTTTGGCGTGCGCCAAAAAGAAGCGATTAAACGCTTGCGCAGTGACGTTGATATTTTAACGCTGACCGCTACGCCGATTCCGCGAACACTCAATATGGCCATGCACGGCGTACGCGATTTGTCGATTATTGCAACGCCGCCAGCGCGCCGGTTGGCGGTGAAGACCTTTGTGCGTGAGTACGATAAGCCGACCATTCGCGAAGCAGTTCTGCGTGAAATTTTACGCGGTGGCCAAGTGTATTTCTTGCACAATAATGTCGAAACTATTGAAAAAACCGCACGTGAGCTTACCGAACTGGTGCCAGAGGCGCGGGTAACCGTAGCCCACGGACAAATGCGAGAGCGAGAACTCGAACGCATTATGTCCGATTTCTATCACCAACGTTTTAACGTGCTGGTGTGTACCACTATTATCGAAACCGGTATCGACGTACCAACCGCCAATACCATCATCATGGACCGTGCCGATCATCTTGGCCTAGCCCAAATGCACCAGTTGCGTGGTCGCGTCGGCCGCTCACATCATCAGGCCTATGCTTACCTGCTGACGCCACACCCAAAACGCATGACCAAAGATGCCTTGAAGCGACTCGAGGCGATATCCCAGCTCGAAGACTTGGGTGCTGGCTTTATGCTGGCCACCCATGACCTTGAGATCCGTGGCGCCGGCGAACTCCTCGGTGAAGAACAAAGTGGGCAAATTGAAACTATCGGCTTTACCTTGTACATGGACATGCTGGAACAAGCTGTTACCGCCTTGCGCGAAGGTAAAGAACCGGCCCTTGATAGCTTGCTACAGCAACGCTGTGAGATTGATTTACGGGTACCTGCGCTGTTGCCGGAGACCTACATCGCTGATGTTACGCTGCGCCTGAGCCTCTACAAACGGATTGCCAGCTCGGATAACAGCGAGGAAATTCGTGCCCTCAAGGTGGAAATGATCGACCGCTTTGGGCTGCTGCCCGATGCCGCACAAAATCTGATGCTAGTCACGGAATTGCGTAACCGCGCTGAGCAATTAGGCATTCGCAAAATCGACGGTGGCCCGCAGGGGATCACCATCGAATTTGGTGAGAAAACCAAAGTCAGTCCGGTTTATTTGATTCAATTGATTCAATCGGCACCGAACCAATACAAACTTGAAGGGCCTAACCGTTTACGAGTTCTTACCAAAATCAGCGATACTCAAGGTCGCTTGAAACTGGTAGAGTCACTTATTGAAGAATTCGCCGAGCGAAAGGATGAGAAATGACGCAGGGCTGGTACCGAAAACCTTTAGCAACAGCAGCGCTAGCTGGTTGGCTTGCCGTTAGCAGTTTTACCCAAGTCGCCAAGGCGCAACAGTTACCGGAACAGGATCTATGGCGTTGGTTTGAAGTCGAAGTTTTAGTGTTTGCCCACCGCGATGCTGGCGACACCGTTGAGTCTTTCCCGTGGCAAGGGCCGCAACGCTATCAGGACTATGTTTACAATCCGTTGCCTAGCGTATTCGTACCTGACATCACCGCACTCTTGGCTGATCTACCAGAGTGCGCAACGCCCACCGTTATCCCAGAGTTCAATCGCGAACGCTTATTGTGCGCCGCGCCCTGGGAGCTGGATCCCTGGTTACCGATGAACTGGCAACGGCAAGAACGCATGCTGAGAGAATTGGCAGCAGCACCAGCCGATGTTATTAACGGCCCCGGTGGCGAGGTTAAGAATGCTGCGGCGCCGTTTCTTGCGCCTGCATCGCAACTCGAATTGAGCGAAACACGCCAGCAATTAGTGCGCCGCGGAACCGGCACCCCACTTTTGCATTTAAGCTGGTATCAACCGGTATTTGGCGCCGATGATGAATACAAAGTTCGACTTTTCGGTGGGCGCAATTTTGCCGATGAATTTTCACTTGCAGGTTATGCCCTTCCCGATGAGCAAGCCAAGCTGACTGCACTTAGTACGAGCGAGGAAAAGCCAGAGCTAGGTCTCGCGGAACGCCTGCAACAATTGGCCGAACTACAACGCACCGCACAATTCAATTTCAGTGCGGCGGCAAAAGATGAACCCTTAGCGGCGCCCAGCGCCAGTCAACTTGAAACGCCAACAACTCCCCTTTGGCAGCTCGATGGCACTATGCATATTTACCTTGTCGGAAATTACCTGCATATCGACAGTGATCTTGAGTTACGCGAGCCTACAGCGGTTGATTGGCAACCTGCAGATTTGACTGCACAAGCAGATCTTGCGCTCGAGCCACTCACCAACAAACGCTTTTTACGTAGCTTTAAGCTGGACCAGTTGCGCCGCGTGATCAGTCACGAAACCCATTATTTTGATCATCCAAAATTGGGTGTCGTGGTGCAAATACGCCGCACTGATTTGTCCGCGCGACGCTATTAGGAACCATTGGGGAATTATTATGGAAAAGTACGAGGAGTTGTTGCTGGCCTTACGCAAAGTCATCCGCGCAACCGATCTCTATTCCAAACAGCTGAATAAATTAACTGGACTTACCGCGCCGCAATTGCTGATTCTACGCGAGGTTGCCGCAGCGCCAGAAGGTATTACTGCTAGTGCGGTAGCGCAGAATATTACGCTCAGCCCTGCCACCGTGAGTAATGTTATTGATCGATTGGAGCATCGCGAGCTAATTCATCGCGAACGCAGCACTGAAGATCGACGTCGCGTGGTGCTGTCGCTCACTCCGCGCGGAGCGGAACGGCTTGCCGCCGCGCCAAAACCACTGCAAGAAGACTTTATTCGGAAATTTCAGGGGCTGGCCGATTGGGAACAATCTCAGTTGCTAGCGGCAATGCAGCGTATTGCTGCGATGATGGACGCGGAACACATTGACGCCGCCGATGTATTAGAAGTAGGAAGCTATGCACAACAACAACTCCACCGTGATTCATAAACGCTATTGGGTAAGCTTGAGCGCGGTTGCGCTCGCCTTAACGGCTTGTTCGCAACAAGCTGATGTCGATGCCCCGCTCGCCAATTCAAATTGTGTCGCTGAACAGACGATAAGCCAAATACAAGGCAATTCAGATAGCTCGCCGTTAGTGGGGCAAAGCGTCAGTATTAGTGGCGTCGTCACCGCGAGTTGGCAAGGCGACGGTGAGCTCGGTGGCTTTTTTCTGCAAGACAAGGACGCTGGTCTATTTGTGCAAGCCACAGGTCCTACTGTTGCAATTGGTGATCAAGTGCGCGTCAATGGCGTGGTCAGCGAAGCACAGCAACTGACCCAACTAGATCAGGTGACGGAAATTATTGATTGTGGCAGAGCTGAGCTACCCGCAGCGAAAAAATTGACTTTACCTGTAGCATCGGTGAAGACGTTTGAACAATTAGAAGGACAATACGTCAGCATCCCGCAAACACTCATCGTCAACGGCAACTATTTACTTGATCGCCATGGTAGTTTTGATGTTGCCGCAGAGCGACTCTATACCCCGACACAAGTTACGCAACCCGGCGCCAGTGCTCGGCAACTGGCCGCAAGCTACGAATTACAGCGCTTAGTGATTGACGATAATCGCGCACCTAACCCAAGCCAAGTGCCGTTTCCGGCACCGCAACTCAGTGCCGATAATAGTCTGCGCGCCGGCGACAGTGTTCGTAATGTGCAAGGCATTTTGAGTGAATTTAACGGGCGCTACCGCATTCAACCAACCGCTGAATTGCAGTTCACTGCCACCAACCCGCGCCCGCCAGCACCGAGTAAGTCAGCCGATCCGCGCGTGATTCGCGTCGCTACCTTTAATGTCTTGAACTACTTCAATGGCAATGGCGTCGCGCAAAGTTTCCCAACTGACCGGGGTGCGGAAACTGCCGCTGATTTCAGCCGCCAGGAAGCCAAAATCATTGCCGCCATGGTAGCGCTTAAAGCGGATATTATTGGCCTAATGGAAATTGAAAACGACGGCTACGCTGACCATAGTGCTATCGTGCGTTTGGTTGAGCAACTCAAGCAAGCCAGCGGCCAACCGTGGCAATTCGTTGCAGCTGCCGAAGGGCAGTTCGGCGGTGCCTCCATCACCAACGGTTTAATTTATCGCAGCGACAGAGTCGAGGCGGTTGGCGCAGTATCGACTGTTACTGAGGGCGTCTTTCGCAACCGCAGTCGCTATCCTTTGATCCAACGCATGCGCCCGTTGCATAGCCAAGAGACTTTTGTGGTAGCGGTCAATCACTTTAAATCGAAAGGCTCGTGTCCGCGCGATAGTAGTGACCCAAATGCTAATCAAAACGATGGCCAAGCGTGCTGGAATGCGGCTCGTGTTGAATCCGCCGAACGCCTCATTGCAGCTCTGCAACAACCGCTGTTGGCAAAAACCAGTGCACAAATCGTGCTCGGCGATTTTAACGCCTACGCGCAAGAAGATCCGATGCAAACTTTCTATGCTGCGAGCTACCATAACCGCGCCGAGCACTTTGAGCCTAAGGGCTACTCTTATGTGTTCAATGCACAAGCTGGCAGCCTTGACCATCTGCTGGTCAGCGATGCCCTGCACGGCCGCGTGATTAAGCAGCAGCATTGGCTCATCAATGCCGATGAACCGTCAGCGCTGAGTTATGAAGGTTACTCACAGAATGCGGATTGGTATGCACCCGATGCCTACCGTTCATCGGACCATGACCCAATCATTGCCGATATTCAATTTTGAGGCTTGTCACACATCGCCGTCCTGTTGCATCTTATCAACATGATGAATGCAGCAGGACACGCATGACCCAGAACGCTCTAACAGGATTCGCGCAACAGCTAGACGCTCAAGTGATCAAAGGCGCTCAAGCCGGTCGTCGCGATTGTCAGCGACAGCTGTTTGAAACCTATCAGCGCCCGGTACAACGCCTGATTCAAGGCATGTGCCGCGACTCTGAATTAGCCCGCGATCTAACTCAAGACGTGTTCCTTATTGCCTTTGAAAAAGTCGCACAATTACGAGACCCAAAAGCGCTTGGCGGTTGGTTAAAACAGTTAACGGTAAACACCGCACTATCGCATTTTCGCAAGCCACAACAACAAACCAATAGCGATGATAGCGCAGCACAACTCGATGCCGACGACTGGCTTAGTCAAACCGACTGGCTACAACAGCTCGATGATATCGACACGCTGCTAAGCGTTTTGGACGAACATGAATATCAACTGATTTGGCTGTACTTGGTCGAAGGCTACAGTCACGAAGAACTTGCTGAGCTGCTCAATGAGCAAGCCGCGACCGTACGCCAGCGCTACCATCGCGCACTCAAGAAATTACGACAGAGGAGTTCCAGATGAACCCATCAGGTCCACAGAAGCAATCACTCAGCCCTAGCGAAAAGCTGCTGCGAGAGCGGCTTAAAGCGCAAGCGGAGCCATTGCAACCGGTCACTTGGCAAGAGCTAACGGCACGCCAAGAAACCGCCATTAAACCGGCGCAGCCAGTAAGCTCGAAAGCGGTTGCGCTGTGGCTGACGCCCTTCGCGGCAGCAGCTGCAGTGGCTTGGTTAATGGTGGTGCAGCCGCTGTCAACAAATGGCCAAGCGAGACCACAAACGCCGATGTTGCTGGCGGGCAATTACCAACTCGAAAGTATCGACCGCCAAATTCAGCAGGCCTACCTGCGTGGTGCAGACGATGCTACGATCTCCGCCTTGTGGCAACAACGTGAAGTGCTAACAGCACAGGAGACGTTTTAATGAAACTCACCGCACTTGGACTCAGCACCCTATTGCTAAGCCTGTTAAGCACTCCGCTTAACGCAGCGACGCAAGAAGATCAGCTGGCACGGGAGCATGCTCGCGCCGCCGCCATCGCTGCCGCCAAAAGCCAGGGCAAAGCCGCCACTGTTACTATGGAAGAACCGACGCGCAGTTATTTTGACTGGGGCGCAGTGGTGCACCCCAACGGCGAAGTTTTATCGGTGCGAAATGATTCAGTTGCTGCAGAAATGGAGCTCCAAGCAGGTGATCGCTTGCTGCAAGTTGATGACATTGATTTTAGTGGAGCTGGACTCGACACTATTGTCAGCCATCTGCAAGGACTCGAGCATGACTCAACCTTCAACGTAACGGTTGCGCGCGATACGCAGACACTGACTTTAGGTGGCCGCGTAAAAGCAACCGTGATTCCGGGGTGGCGTCTTGAAGTCGATGTCGCGCAAGCGCAAGTGGATAAAACCGACGATGGTAGTTGCGGACGCGTCAGTGTGTTTGTGACACCACCAGAAGCGCGCGATTTATTTCCCGCTTACTTCGTTAAAATTGATGATGATAACGTGCTCAGACGGCGATCAATTTACAAGTTAGATCCAGGCGTACATGTCATTGAGTTGCATGAGCTCATTACCGATCCATGGGTGCGTCGGTCAAGCAGTATGAGTAATGCCAAGCAGTTAGAAATTGATGTCAAAGCAGATACAACATACTACATTGCAGCGAAGTTTAATCGCAACAAACGTTTGAGCACCGTGCGTGAGGAATATTGGGAGCCAGTGGTGTGGCGTGAAGTGGAACAAAAATGTGAGGGCGACTAACCGCCCTCACCTTTTATAACAGGGTTATTTGCTACCTTCGAGCAAATTGAGTGAGTTACCGATTTCAATTTTCTTCGGCTTCATCGCTTCTGGAATGATTTTTTCCAGACCAATGGTCAATAAGCCGTTTTCCATTTTCGCGCCTTTCACTTCAACGTGATCTGCTAAATTAAATTTGCGCTCAAAGCTGCGGAAAGCGATACCTTTATGCAGGTATTGCCGTTCTTCGTCCTGCTCTTCTTTACGTCCTTGAATCTTCAAAATACCATTTTCAACTTCGATGCTCAGCTCATCGTCGGCAAATCCCGCGACAGCTAGGGTAATCGCGTAACGATTGTCGCCGAACACTTCGATGTTGTACGGAGGGTAACCGCCAGCGGCATTGCTATCGGTGCGCATTGCGGCATCCAATAAGCGGGCCATACGGTCAAAACCGATACTGCTGCGATAAAGTGGTGATAAATCAATAGTAGCCATGTTCATTCTCCTAAGAAGCAATGTTATGTGAATGTCGCGACTCTCTCAGAGACATCGCGCACACCTTAAAAATGGGACTGAGAAAATTGCTTTCAAGGCTTAATCGCAAAATTTTTTGCATTCAACGATCGTCATACAGCTGTCACTTGCGCTGTGGTATTATCGCCGCTACATGTAAAACGCTTAGGAGCCCCATTGTGAAATTTCGCCGCACTCTTTTACTCTCAGGAATCGCACTTGCTCTCGCGGGCTGCACGCAGAGCAACGCCAACGATGACGCTAATGCTAACGCTGCCGCAACTACTGAACAGGCACCGAATATCATCTTCTTGATTGGCGATGGCATGGGCTTTGAGTTTATCTCAGCATATCGTTACGCGATGAGTGAGCGTGGCGCTGACGCACTGGCACCGACGCCGTTTGATGACATGTTGGTGGGCGCCTCAACCACTTATCCAGATGACGATACTTGGGTCACCGATTCAGCTTCAAGCGCGACCGCACTCGCAACTGGAGTGAAAAGTTACAACGGCGCAATTGGCGTAGATGCCGATAAACATCCACAACAAACCATTATGGAAAAAGCCCGTGAATTAGGCTGGCACACTGGTGCTGTTGCCACTTCACAAGTGAATCATGCCACGCCAGCATCGTTTTTTACCCATCATCCGTCACGCCAGATGTATAACGAAATTGCTGACTCCTATGCAACCACCAAGTTTGGTGATAAATGGTCGTTTGACGTCTTGCTTGGTGGCGGTACGCGCTATTTTGATCGAGACGACAAAAACTGGTTAGCCGAGTTGAGCGAACAAGGCATGAACGTTGTAACTGACATGGCTAAACTTGAGCAAGCACAAGCGCCAGCATTGGGTTTGTTCGCACCTGTGGGGCTGCCCTTCGCGCTTGACTCTGAACCTTATCTCGCCGAGCTGACGACGCATGCACTGCGCATCCTCGACGCCGAGCAGGCCCAATCGGGTAAGCCCTTCGCACTGATGATCGAAGGTTCGAAAATCGACTGGTGTGGGCATGCTAACGATATCGCCTGTGCGGTGCACGAAATGCATGACTTTGCGCAAGCGTTACAAGTCGCAAAAGATTATCAAGCGACAAACCCTAACACCATTATCGTGGTCACCGCTGACCATTCCACCGGCGGCTTGACCCTTGGGCAAGGGGGCGAATATCAGTGGTATTCAGAGCGCGTGATGGACATTAAAGCGACCATTGGCACCATGGTTAAAGGTCTTTTGGAGCGCCCTCGTGACCAGTGGCGTGCGTACCTCGAACCGCTATTGAATTTACCCGTGAGCGAAGCGCAATGGAGCGAACTGGTTGCCATTGAATTGAGCGCTACGGACGACCGCGGTGACGATGCTGACCTGCTGCAGGATGCCTTAGTGAAGTTGACCGGTGAACTCACGCGCACCGGCTGGACCACCAGCGGGCACACCGCAGTGGATGTGCCAGTGATGGCCTCAGGTCCTTATGCCGAGCGCTTACGCGGTTACAAGGACAATACTGAGATTGGTAAAGTGTTAATGGAAATCGTGCGCTAGCACGATTTCCACCCCAGCTCTTTGGCGCGCTGCGCCGCAAGTGCTGGTACATCGGTCTTAATAAAATGATGGTGCAAAATCTGCACCCCTAACATGTGATTAATCACCGCATCGAGTTGCACTTTTTCCTCGATTGCGGTGTTTTCATCTTCATGCTTGGCAAAGGTTTCTTGCACGGCTGCAAAGTCTAGTAATCCCGCCTCTTGTACAGCTTCTTTCGACAAAAACTGCTCCGCTAATTTCACTACTGCTTGCCATTTCTTCGGGTCGGTATGGGCTGGCGGTGCCATAAAAGCGAACTTCTCGCGCTTGTACAACACTTCTGGTAATAAGCCTTTCATTGCTTCACGCAGCACGTACTTCTCTTTGTTGCCCTTGATGCGCAAATGCGGCGGTACGGTAAAGGCATACTCAGCCAAATGATGATCCAAGAAAGCTGGACGCGCTTCCATTGAGTTCGCCATATCCACGCGGTCACCACCCCAAGTCAAAATCTGTCCTTCGAGCATGGTCTTAATCCAGACGTATTGTGCACGATCGAGCGGATGCCGCCCCCGCAACATAGTTTCATCGAGGGTGTCAGCAATCGCCTTGCCTGGGTCATAATCACGTACTTCGGCACGGCGCTCTTCTGCAAGCAGCGGTAGCGCAACATCGGCACATGAAAGCCAGGGTTGCACGCAGCTTGGGGTAAAGCCCATTTTGGCGTTAAATGCCGGACTGACGAATTCTTCGCGCGCCAACATCGCCCCTTTGAAGAGTTTGTTGTTCTTCTCTAATAACTCTTGCCACGCTTTGCGCTCGCTCTCGGGGAGGTGGTCTAAACCATGTAAGAACATGTCTTTACGAAACGCCGGATAGCCGGCAAATAACTCATCTGAACCCTCACCCGTTAATACCACTTTATAATTAGCCGCATGCACCTGTTGGCTCATTAAGTATTTGGCCACGCCAAGGGTGTTATAAATGGTGCGTTCGGTATGCCAGATAGTTTTGACAAAGTGATCATAGAGATCATCGGCATTCAAGCGCATGATATGGTGATCGGCACCCGTGGCAGCGGCCATTTCTTCGGCAATCGGCGTTTCGTCATACTCTGCTGAATCAAAGCCAATAGTGAAGGCTTTTACCGAGGTTTGCGTTGCTGCTGCAGAAAGCCCCAGAATCGCGCAAGAATCAATACCGCCAGACAGGTAGCAGCCGACCGGTACATCGGCTGTTAGACGCAGTTGTACAGCCTCTAGCAGGTGTTTACGTACGCCATCAATGTAACTTTGTTCATCGACGTCATCACCTGGATACTCTTGCTCCAATGGAAAGTTCACGTCCCAATATTGGTGTTCACTGATCTGCAATTGGCCGTCGCGCCGCTCAATTTTTACCACTTGCCCTGGAGCGACTTGGCGGATCCCCGCAAAGGCGGTCGAGCCCGGCACCATAACTTGAATCAACTGATGGTAAAGCCCTTCTGAAGAGAACTCACGTTTGACCTTAGGGTGCGCAAACAATACTTTTAGCTCTGATCCAAACACCACACCATCATCGGTTTCAGTGTAATACAACGGCTTGATGCCGAAGCGATCGCGCACCAAATACATGGCGTCATCTTTTTGGTCGTAAAGGGCAAAGGCAAATTCGCCACGTAAGTGTTTGAGTGTCTCGTCGAGACCTTCCCGTTCAAACAAATGTAAGACGATTTCCGAGTCGCTTTTACTACGAAACCGCGCACCCTGCGCCGTTAAATCGGCACGAATACGTTTAAAGTCATAAAATTCACCGTTGTGCGCCAGTAACAGTCGTTGGTCCTGTGAGACGAACGGCTGGCGCGCCCGATCTTCGTTCAAGTCAATGATCGACAGCCGTGCGTGACTGAAGCCCACTCCGGTATCGGGCATAATTTCATAGCCAAATCCATCCGGTCCACGATGATGCATAATCGCCGCCATATTGACCAGCGTCTGTGCTTCGGGAGTTTGTTCCGCGCGTTGATTAAAAATTCCTGCAATACCACACATGTTTGCTCGTTCCTCGTATCTGGTCCGTTATCACACCACGTCAATGACGCGTTCCGCCCGCTCCACCATACACGTGAGCAACGCCATGCGTAAAAACACGGCGCCACGTGCTTGGCTGAAATACCAGTTGTGCGGAGTGTTATCGAGATCCATTGCCAGTTCTTCGCCACGTGCCAGCGGATGCAAAATAATGGCATCGTGTTTTAGCGGCGACTTGGCGCTCAAACTAAAGCTATTGCCATAGGTATTAAAGGTGTCGCCTTCCCATGAGATGGCATTGATGTACACCACATCGAGCTCGGGTAACACGGCATTTAAATCGGTAGTGGTGCGAATCTTTATGCCGCGCAGTTCCAGCTCTTCACGCTGATCGGCCCCAAACAACTCAGCGGCACTGGCTTCATCGTGGATGATCAGCAGCTCTTCAACCGCATGAGGAAACACGGATAGGCTCTTCAACAAGCTGCGCACAGTGCGCATTTTGTTAGGCACGCCAATCACCCCAATTTTAATTTTCTCGTTGTTGCTGGCATCAAGTAGCGCCGGGCGCCACTTAAATATTGCATACATGTCAGCTAAGGCTTGCGTGGGGTGTTCATCGGTGCCGTTGCCGGCGTTGATAATCGGAATCCGCAGTGCATCCATCATCTCAAACAACGACGATTCATTGGTGTCGCGCAGTACCACGCAATCACCGTAGTTGTTAAACATTTCCGCGACATCTGCAAGGCTTTCACCCTTGGCAATGCCAGTGGTGGAACGGTCGGTAATCGACATAATATCGCCACCTAAGCGATGCCAAGCGCTCTCAAATGACAGCCGTGTGCGGGTGCTCGGCTCGTAAAACGCGCTGATCAAAATTTTATTTTGCAATGGCGAATGAAAGCGTTTCGGATTGCTTTCTATTTTCGCCGCCAAGCGAAATAACTGCTTCATGGTCGCTTGATCGAATTGATCACCTGACACAATATGCTGATTCGCTAACTGCACCAAATAATCACCGTCCTCTTGAATGGCTCGAAGCAATGCTTTGGGGTGCGCATCACCATAGACATCCGGACGTTCACGCTCAAACGAGACGTCATTTACGTTCATATTGAATTACCATAATTGTTTAGAAAGGAAATCTTTAAGCCACAACGCTAGCAAAATGAGCGGTGCGCAAGCAGTTAACGCTAAGCAGACCCACACCAGTGTACTAAACGCAGTTAATTCTACGATCATGACTGCTGCTCCTCTGCTTCATTTAAATCGTCCCAGTTGAATTCACGACGACTAAAACTTAACCCTAGCCCACAAATAGTCGCCGAGACAATGCACGACACCAGTGCAGCCACATAAAAGCCGATCACGAAGTAACCAGTGAGACCTAAAACTGTGCCAAAGAACATGGCAGCAGCTGCCCAACGCCCTGGCAGGCGACGGGTATAAAGACCCAGCACAATAGGAAAAATAGTGCTGGCGACAAAGGCACCGGCAAAATTCAATAAAGCGCCAAGTGTCGCAATTTGCGGCAAACAGAGTAACCAAGTGAGTATCCCTAAACCCAGAATACTGTAGCGGTTGAAGCGCAGCAGATGCGCATCGCTGGCTTCTGGGCGTAATTTCTTATGGTAGATGTCGCGCGTCACCAGATCGGCAGTTGCCGCCAGCAAGGAGTCAAGGCTTGAGGCCAACGCCGAGAACACTACGATAAATACAACCACAGCGCCTACCTTGCCAAGTACCTCGGCTGCCACCATCGGGCCGACCATATCGGCGCTCGGCGGGAAAATTCCCAGTTGCGGTGCCGCCAGCGCAATAAAACCAGTGACAATGGGAATCGGCAGCCATAACAAACCACCCAGCAAAAACGCTTTGAACGCGACTTTGCCTTTAAAAGCGAGGGCGCGCGACCACCAAACATTGGAATGAAAAATTTCGCCTAAGCCGAAGAAAATATTATTAAACAGAAACATCATCGCGGCAGGAAACAAGACGTCGAGCAGTTGCGGATGATTGCTTTGCACCTCGCTGTGAATCGACTCAAGACTCACGGTATCAATGAGGAACCAAGCAATCAGCACCACCCCGATGATAATAATCAGTGCCTGAATAAAGTCAGTGGCAATGACCGCACGCAACCCGCCAAATAAGGTGTAACCCACGCAAATAATGAGAATGGCAGTCATGCCAATGTGGTAATCGAGGCCGCTAAGTGCTTCGAGCAAAATGCCGCCAGCCATGCCTAAGCTAACCAACCAGCCGAATGCATAGACCACCGAAATAGCGATAAACACGTACCAAGCTAAACGACCATAACGGAGTCGGATAAAATCGCCAGAAGTATAGCCATGGGGCATCAATTGCTTAATTCGAGCCGCTAATGGCGCAAAAAGAATCAGTCCTAACGCAGCAAACGAATACCCCACCATGCCCCATACGCCGAGTTGGTAGGTAAGCTGCGGCGCCACCAGCGTGGTATTACTGGTGACCCAAGTGGCCATTGCCGTGGCCGCCGCCAGCGCAAAGCCAACATTACGCCCCGCTAAGGCAAAATCTTCATGGGTTTTATTGGCGCGCCCCAGATACCAGCCAAACAAGATCCAAACCACGCCAAACAGCACCACAAGCGTTAGCCCTAGACTACTGGACAAGGCGAAACCGCTGGCTTCGTTCATACCCGCCTCCGCAATATCAGTAAGCTAGCAACCAACACGATAAACAACGCAAGTCCAATATAAAACAAGCTGTAGGCTTGCCAACGCGGATAGTGATTCACGGTCACCTTTACCACGTTGCTCGGCGCTGCAGCGCCGTCTGCTGGTGGTTGCAGACGAAAAAAGTACTCGCCGTCGGTAAAACCCGTCAGGGTGATTTGCTCGAAGTCGCCAAACCATTTAAATTCTGCATCAATGCTGTCAAATGTTGCTGATTGGCTTTGTTGTACTGTTAGTTGTTGCTGCGGCGCGGGGGTGATCGATAAGGTAAAGTAGCCTTCGCGACTCGGCGCGTCAGGACCACTGAGTTGGTAACTATCGTTATACGCAAGGGCGGGTCGCGCAAGCAGCGTGATGAGTAACAACAGGGCAATGTGAATAAAGCTATATGAACTACCGCCGCTGGTTTTCGGCACGATTCCTTCCCTTGGCTCTGTTGCTTACAGGCTAGCAAGCCACAGAAATCAATGCAACTTTCAGGGATCTGACTTTCGAGTCATTGCGTATCAGGTTATGCTTAACACTTATTACGAGGAAGGTTGTTACCATGAGTTATGTGTTTTTATGCAGTATGGGAGCCAATTTAGCGCCCGAGCAGAACTTCGCCAAGGCGCGTGAACAGCTCAGCCGGCTAGGACACACGACCTATTCCCGTTCGGCCTACACGCAGCCGGTCGCGATTGACACCGATAAGCAATTTTTAAATGCGCTATTTTTAATTGAAACTGAACTTGATGCGGTAGCGCTAAAAGCGGCGTTCAACCAAATCGAAGAAAGCTTGGGCCGCGATCGCTCAGATCCGCTTTGTAGCCAAAAAGATCGGCCGATGGACATTGATATTCTCGGCGAGTTGAACGCCGAGGATAACGCCACCGCTTGGCAGCAAGTACCTGATTACTTGCAAGCGATGAGTGCCAGTCTCAAGCGCGTTGCCGAGCAAATGGAGGCGATTGCATGAGTCAGCCGCAAACAGCCCTCATTACTGGCGCCGGACGCCGTTTCGGCTTCGAACTCGGGAAAGCACTGCTAGCCGATAACTATCGCGTATTCGCCCACTACAATACTTCGCGGGCTGGCATCGATGAGCTAGAGCAATTGGGCGCCATTGGTGTGCAAGCCGACCTTACCGATCATCAGGCTGTGGTAAAGCTGATTGCACAGGTCCAAGCCCAGACCGAGCGGCTCGATCTCCTTGTCAATAACGCTTCTGTATTTGTTCAAAACCCTGCGGTCGATGCTGATCCGGCTATGCTTGCAGCGATGTTTCAGGTGCACGTACAAGCGCCCTACACCTTGATCACGCAGTTGCGCCCGCAACTCGAAGCGAGCGACAATGCCTTAGTCGTGAATATCACCGATATTTACACCGACAGCCCTTCCACCGACTACATCGCCTACTGCGCCGCCAAGGCTGGATTGGCGAATTTGACCTTAAGCTTCGCCAAAGAGCTCGCGCCGAAGATTCGTGTCAACGGTATTCAACCGGGGCCGATTCTGTTTTTGCCTGAACACGACAGTGAGCACCGCCAAAAAGTACTGGCTGAGACACCGCTTGAAGTCGAAGGCGGCTTACAGCCGATGATCCAAACGGTGCGCTTTTTACGCGACAATCCCTTTGTCACCGGTGAATTTATTAAAGTCGATGGTGGCCGCGCGCTGAACATCTAAAAGCTGTGACACATGAAGTTACACACAAAAAAGCCAGGCTTGCGCAACAAGCCTGGCTTTTTTTACGCAAGCTCGCTGCTTAGGCAGCGAGCATCTGACGCAATACGTAATGCAAAATACCACCGTTTTTGTAGTACTGCATTTCGTTATTGGTGTCGATACGGCACTTCACATCAAAGCTGACTTTTGAGCCGTCATCTTTGGTCGCTGTGACCGTTACCATTTGACCTGGCTTAAGATCTGCATCGATGCCGGTAATATCGATTTGTTCATGACCGGTCAGACCATGGGCTTGCACGCCTTGCCCTTCTTCAAACTGCAACGGCAACACGCCCATACCGATAAGATTTGAGCGGTGAATACGCTCAAAACTCTCAGCGATAACAGCTTTCACTCCAAGCAAAATGGTGCCCTTGGCAGCCCAGTCACGGCTCGAACCGGTACCGTACTCTTTACCTGCAAGCACAACCAACGGCGTGTTGTCTTGCTGATACTTCATGGCTGCATCGTAAATCGACATCTGCTCGCCCGAAGGCACGTGCACGGTGTAACCACCTTCAACATCATCAAGCATTTGGTTCTTAATGCGAATGTTGGCGAAGGTACCGCGCATCATCACCTCGTGGTTACCGCGGCGCGAACCATAGGAGTTGAAGTCTTTCACCGCCACCCCATTGGCCTGCAAGTATTTACCCGCTGGCGAATCTGGCTTGATTGAACCGGCTGGTGAAATATGGTCAGTGGTAATCGAATCAGCAAACAACGCTAATACGCGCGCACCTTTAATGTCGCCAATCGGCGCGAGTGGCTTATCGATCTCGGTAAAATAAGGCGGATTCTTCACGTAGGTCGAATCATCGCTCCAATCGTAGGTTTTGCCCTCACCGATTGGAATGCTTTGCCACTCTTCATCACCGTCAAAAACTTCTGCGTATTCTTTACGGAACATTTCGCCATCAACAAAGTTGACCGCTTCGGCAATTTCTTTACTGCTTGGCCAAATGTCCTTCAGATACACCGGATGACCGTCTTGGTCTTCACCCAACGGCTCCGAGCTCAAATCGATGCGCGTGGTACCGGCAAGCGCATAAGCCACCACTAAGGGCGGCGATGCCAACCAGTTGGCTTTTACTTCAGGATGCACGCGGCCTTCAAAGTTGCGGTTACCGGACAATACCGATGAAACCGTGAGATCACCGGCATTAATGGCCTTGCTAATTTCGTCCGGTAGCGGACCTGAGTTACCGATACACGTCGTACAGCCGTAGCCCACCAAATTGAAACCAAGTTTGTTCAAGTGCTCCGTGAGTCCTGCTTTGGCAAGGTAGTCGGTGACCACTTTCGAACCAGGGGCGAGTGACGTTTTCACCCAAGGCTTACGCGCGAGACCTTTTTCGACCGCTTTTTTCGCGACTAAACCTGCCGCCATCAATACGCTCGGGTTGGACGTGTTGGTACACGAAGTAATCGCGGCAATCACCACATCGCCGTGCGACAAAGTGTAATCTTCACCCGGTACTTCCACCTGTTTGTCTTTTTCGTTGGCACGGCCGGCCTGCTCGAGAATCAAATCAAAGTTCGATTTTAACTGCGTCAGCGCTACCCGATCTTGCGGACGCTTCGGACCCGCTAATGACGCGACGACCGTACTCAAGTCCAATTCAAGTGAATCGGTAAAGGCTGGCTCATCGCCAGATTCACGCCACATACCCTGCGCTTTGCTGTAGGCTTCAACCAGCGCGATGGTATCTTCATCACGGCCTGATAATTCAAGATAACGCAAGGTTTCGTTGTCGACTGGGAAGAAGCCACAAGTTGCCCCATATTCCGGCGCCATATTAGCAATGGTAGCGCGGTCGGCCAGTGGTAAGTTATCCAAACCAGGACCGTAAAATTCAACAAACTTACCTACCACGCCTTGCTTACGCAGCATTTGCGTCACTGTTAGCACCAGGTCGGTCGCAGTCACGCCTTCAGGCAATTTGCCATGCATCCGGAAACCGACAACTTCAGGAATCAGCATGGATACCGGCTGCCCCAACATTGCGGCTTCAGCTTCGATACCACCGACGCCCCAACCCAAAATACCTAAGCCATTAATCATGGTGGTATGCGAATCGGTACCGACCAAGGTATCTGGCATCACCATGGTCTTATCGCCTTCTTGGCGAGTCCACGCGACTTTACCTAAGTACTCAAGGTTTACTTGGTGACAAATCCCTGTGCCCGGTGGCACCACGCGGAAATTTTCAAAGGCACTTTGACCCCAGCGTAAAAACTGATAACGCTCGAAATTACGTTCCATTTCGATCCGCACGTTTTCTTTAAAAGCTTCAGGTGTCGCGAACTTGTCGACCATGACCGAGTGGTCAATGACCAAATCCACTGCCGACAAGGGGTTAATTTGTTCAGGATCTTGTCCAGCTTTCGCCACCGCATCGCGCATCGCAGCTAAATCAACAATCGCTGGAACACCGGTAAAATCTTGCATCAATACGCGCGCTGGGCGGTACTGAATCTCGCGGTCTGACTTACGCTCATGCAGCCATTTGGCGATGGCCTCAACGTCGTCAGCGGTCACCGTGTCGCCGTCTTCGTTGCGTAACATGTTTTCGAGCAACACTTTCATCGAATTTGGCAGCTTATCAACATCCGCAATGTGCTTCAGTTGTTCTGCCGCTTTCGGCAGGCTGTGATAATGATAGGTCTTACCGTTTACTTCTAACGTACTTAACGTTTTCAAGCTGTCGTGGCTCGACATAGCTTACTCCTTTTTGAAACGATACATCCTCTAAGCTTAGCCGTATTTTTGCGGTTCAGCCATAACACATAATTATGTTCACTATGGGATCATCCACCGTAAAGATCAACTGTCTAAGCCGCTGAAAGCATGAAAGATTGCGATTCAACTCGCTTTATCTAGCGTGCTTGCGCTACCATGCTATAACTTAATCACAACTACTCCGATAACGGAAACCTACTGCTGATGCCTCACGCCAAACTTGCACTGTTTGAAAGCCTTGGTCAGTACATGGACTTGTTAATGGACGCTATCTGTGTGGTCAACGCTGAGGGTGAGTTCATCTACATAAGTGCTGGCGGCGAGCGCGTGTTTGGCTATACACCACAACAGATGCTCGGGCACTCCATGTTCGAGTTTATGCACCCTGATGACCACGAACGCACCCGCGCTGCGGCGCACGAGATCATGCTAGGTGCGAGTAAATCTGACTTTGAAAACCGTTACATCCGCAAAGATGGTAGCGTGGCATGCATTGTCTGGTCCGCTCGCTATGCCGCCGAAGACAACTTACGCATCGCCGTCGCCCGCGACGTAACCGAGCAGCGCCGCATCGAACAAGAACGTGAGCAATTGTTGCGCCGACTCGAACGACAAGCGCACTATGATCCGCTCACCGGGCTGCCGAATCGTAGCTATTTTTATCAACATGCCGAACATGTGCTCGCGCGCTCTACCGATGTTGCCGTGGCCTATATTGATCTTGACCGTTTTAAGCACATTAACGATGAATGGGGCCATGCCATGGGTGACCAAGTGCTGCATGCCATTGCCCAGCGCTTAATGCATAATGTGCGTAGCCACGACACTATTGCACGCATTGGCGGTGATGAGTTTGTGATTCTATTTGAGCGCGTGCAGCAACGTAGTGCTGTCGAAATCGTCGCAAATAAGCTTATCGAACACTTGCGTACACCTATTGCCCTCGCCGATCATGTATTCCATCTCGACGCCAGTATCGGTGTGGCGATGGCAGCGCCAGATTTGACGCTCGAACAATTGTTGCAGCGCGCAGACGCTGCCATGTATCAAGCAAAACGTGACCCCAACGCAGCGGTTGTTATAGAATAGAACACCTTACGAGACAGCTAACAGGAACGTTTATGAGCCAAGTTTTGCACGACTTACTTGACCTACTCTCACTTGAAACCATTGAAAATGGAATTTATCGCGGCCAAAGCCAAGACCTTGGTTTCGGTGCGGTGTTTGGCGGACAAGTCATCGGGCAAGCCCTGTCAGCGGCGAAAGAAACCCTTCCTGAAGGACGTAAGGTGCACTCATTGCATTCCTATTTCCTGCGTCCTGGTGATGCGCACAAACCCATCGTCTACGATGTCGAAAACGTGCGCGACGGCAAAAGCTTCTCAACCCGTCGGGTGAAGGCTATTCAATACGGCAAACCCATTTTTTACATGACTGCCTCATTCCAAATAGATGAGCCTGGCTTTGAGCACCAAGACAGCATGCCTGACGTGCCCGGACCAGAAGGTTTGATTTCAGATATTGATATTTACCGCGAGCATGCCGAGCTGATCCCCGAGAAAATTCGCAATAAGTTTATTTCGGAAAAGCCCATCGAAATGCGCTTTGTAACCGCCAACAACCCGTTTAAACCGCAAGTCGACGCGCCACGCCGCCACGTTTGGATTAAAGCCAACGGCGCCATGCCCGATGATCCGCGCATTCACAAGTACTTGTTGGCCTATGCCTCAGATTTCAATTTCCTGCCCACGGCACTGCAACCGCATGGCGCAAGTTTTGCCCAGCCAGACATTCAAATGGCAACCATCGACCATTCAATGTGGTTCCACAAAGACTTTCGTTTAGATGACTGGATTTTGTACGCCATCGACAGCCCCGTCGCTTGCGGCGCCCGCGGCTTGGTCAGAGGCCAATTCTTCACTCGCGACGGCGTACTTGTCGCCTCTACCGCGCAAGAAGGCGTCATGCGGAAACATGTCAAGAAGTAGGCATTGGACGCGTAACTCCTCAAATTTTTTGGGGTATTTATACGCCAGTTCCGTAAAATCACTAAAACCAAAGGTGGCTTTGCCAATGAGAACAGCTTGCTCCAGCTGCTTTACGCGGATGTATTAAAAGCATGTGAGCGCTAGTCAATCCTGGTGCAAAACTGGAATCTGACGCTGTCGCAGCTGACCATCCACTTCGAAGGCCGATGGGATGATCATATTGACCTATAACAACTTGGCTGACACAGAATCTTGAACACCCTCCTTTGTTTCGCCAATTATAAAGGGGTTGTTCGCCAATTCCTTCCGTTCGTGCAATTTCCGCAATGGTCATGTTTAACGGCGGCATCATTTTACTGAGTATGGTTTGCTTACGTTCTTCTGAATAGCGTGGCACAATCAAGCCTTAACGCCCCAGCTGGTTAATTTTTAAGTAGTGTCAACTATCCTGCCAGAGGGTGAGCATTCAAAGGCTAAAAAAAGCTCCACCATCGAAAGGCGGGGCTTTGGATTCATAAATCATCAAAAAATTGAGTCACATTGGTAGCTCGTCCAAGTCCTCGAAAGGAATTTCGGGATCGTACTCACCATCGTAAAATTGAGCTTTAACTGTTACTGCTCCCGGAGCAGATGCCGCAGATATTACTACTTGCTGCGCTTCTTCAGTGGTCATTATAAGCCCACACTCAGCAACAACATCATCTTCATTATTTACTAACTTAGAGATCTTTGTGAATGCAACTGGTGTTATTTCTCTGAAGTTATACTTATCTCGGCTACCTAGCAAATTTTCGTCTGTCATATCTAGTTTCAAGTACCCATACTCTTGCCAACTGCCGTCACCAACACTTGCAACATCTGATGAGCAGCATAAAACATCATTGCAATTCTCAAAGAACAATCTCAATGACCAAGTACAAGACAAGCTCTGATTTTTCGGTATCTCGAAACCAATCAACTGTGATCCGAGGATTAACTCAATAATCTTATTTAGTTCTATGTTGCCCGTTTTTATCGGGAGACTTTTCATAATTACGTCCAAAATCTATCTACTATTTATTATCATAGTGCAATGTTTCATGAGGCTTGTCCCCTTTGGCCGGGATGTCAATACTTGCTCCACCAGTGCTGTTTTCAGGTCTACCAAATATTCCATTTTCTCCGACTTGGCTTCCCGGCGGAGCTGAATCTCCCTCTCCGGCTAGGCGAGTCCCTCCTGTTAGGGTTTCCAAATCTGTCTCATAATCTCCAGCTCCCCCATTCTCAGGAGTAAGAGGACCTGAAGTATGCTTTTTGCCACTTTTATTTGGGCCGGCCCGGTCGTCACTTTGGTCACCAACTAAATCATTTGGAACACCAGGAACCGAAGGCTTAGCGGACTCATTAAAAACAGCTCCAATCACCATCCGAGCCACCGATAGTGCTCGTCCGGTTGGAGTCAACCGAAGCACTACCCCTGCTCCAACACTGCGTGAAGCAGCTCTACTCGCAAACTGTCCCCGACTTATTTGTCCACTTGCAAGTGCGCGCGTATCGGCTAGTTCAAATCGTGAAAGTGGGATGGGCTCAGCACCATCTGGATCAACATACTTATACGGATTATTATTCGCATAAGCATACCGATTAAACAGCATCGGGTTGCTAGCTTTGAAGCCAACCGGGTCATTCGAATAAAACCGCCCAATATTGGCATCGTAGTAACGCTGCTGCATATATACGAGGCCGAGGTCGTCGTCTTCAACGTGGCCGGTGTAGCCAGGCGCATCGCTTTGCGTGCTATCGCTGTAGCGCGCCACCATTTCACGACCTAAGTAATAGTAGTCAGTGTAATCGCCATCGGCGTAGGTGCCAAGTAATTGGCCGTCTTGGCTGTAATAGCTGTAAGTGGTGCTGCCTGAAACTGCCTTTGCCACGCGGCGGCCGTGGCCGTCATAGCGGTAGCTGATGCCTCCTGAGCCGCTGATGTGTCCCGCGCGGTTGAAGCTAAAGCTGCACTGGCGACTAAGCGGTCAAGGCCATCATAACTGAGCCCTGTAACGCTATGAGTGCCATTGACGCCATCGATGATGCTTTGGATATTATGGTTCGCATCATAGGTGTAGCTGAGCTCCACCACGTGAGTGCCACCGCCATGCACTTCGCGCTTTTTAAGGCGTTGTTGAGCGTCCAGGGTTTGCCAAAGCGTAAGTCCATTGGGGGTATCGTAGCCACGCACAATGCCGTTGGCGTAGTAACTGGCATTGGTGGCATAACTCCCCGCTTGCGTTGGCTCGCCGAACGCGTTGGGGGCATAGCCCACTATCTATGCTGATTTGCGCACTGTAACCAACAAGTTGATAGCCCAATATCAGCAGCGCTTGAATTTACGTCCTAGGAAAACACTGGGCTTTATTCAGCCAGACATAATTTTTAAAGAGCAATTGCAACGGGCTATGAGCGAGTGTTGCAGTTATTAGTTGAATCTAGGAATTATCAATCATGGATGTCCATATAGGTCCATAATTAAATTCTAGCATTCATTGTTGATACAATATTCATGCATAATAGAACCAGAACAGGCGTTACCTCCAGAATGTCCTTTTAGCCAAGCCTTTAAGTACTCTATTCTTTGTAGAGTTAATCTTAATTTAAATCCAGATGCACATAGTGGGTATACTGAGCCGTAAGATTTTTGTTTATCAGGTGCAGGAAACATTAAATCCATTTCAGCTTTAACAGATTCCTTCCAAACACTCTGCGATTTTTCTAGCATCTTCAAGAAGTTTTCATCGTGTGCGTAAACCTCTTCAATTTTCTTACTAACTCTTTCAAGCTCCTGTTCGGCTGCCTTTAAAGACAATCCTGCACATTGATTCATTTCTATCTGAGAATAGGCTTTTGTCATACATTCGTCTATGTTTTTAGCATGCACATTTATCCCAAACATGCACATTATTATTATTAATACATCAAGTTTTATTTTTCTAATTAACACACTATTTATCTCTTTAATTATGGGTTCTTATACTGGATATTACCTCGGAAAATAGTCCTTCTTTCGGCACTTCGTGTTGCTAATCCGGGCAAGGATAAAGATTGTCCTTGTTTATTAACGCCTCGTGTATATTTCAGGTTGTTTGACATACCTTCATAATCACCAGCTTTTATGGCTGCGTTCAAGCCAGGACTATTTTGCGGACTTAGCTTTCCAGCTCCTACGTTAAAAGCTAAATCAGTCAAAGCATCAAATTCATTCTGCGATACAGGTAATGAACCGACTAGATTCTCAACTACTCCTTCCGCAATAGCAATATCCTGCGCGAGCAAGCTGTCAGCTTTTGATTGTGAAATAGGATCATTCATTTTCAAATTATCTTGTGGAGTGACTTTATGTCCATAGCCTGCTGTTGGGTTACCTAAACCATCATCTTGAACACTTAAATTACCAGTGTCATTTTCAGATTTCTTAATATGGTCAATTCCTTTTTGACTAATATTTAGATTCGATGCACTTTGACAAACATCGTTTGCATCGGTTCCCGGAGCATTAGAGCACATACCTGAAGGATCAATGTATTTATATGGATTATTATTCGCGTAGGCATAACGATTAAAGCTATGTATATCACGGAATCCAATAGGATCATTCGAATAAAACCGCCCAATGTTGGCATCGTAGTAACGCTGCTGCATATACACGAGGCCGAGGTCGTCGTCTTCGACGTGGCCGGTGTAGCCGGGTGCATCGCTTTGCGTGCTATCGCTGTAGCGCGCCACCATTTCACGACCTAAGTAATAGTAGTCAGTGTAATCGCCATCGGCGTAGGTGCCAAGTAATTGGCCGTCTTGGCTGTAATAGCTGTAAGTGGTGCTGCCTGAAATTGTCTTCGCCACGCGGCGGCCGTGGCCGTCGTAGCGGTAGCTGATGCCTCCTGAGCCGCTGATTTGTCCCGCGCGGTTGAAGCTAAAGCTGCGCTGGCCGTTGCTAATGACGTTGCCGCGGTTATCGTAACTAAAGTTTCGCGCAGTGCTGCCGCTGATGTGTGTCAGGCGTTTGGCACTATCGTAGTGATAGGTGTCGCTGGCACTACCAAGCTGCCGCGTCACGATGTTGCCGTTGCTATCGTAGCTAAAGCTACCCTGACCCCAATGCCCCGTGGCAGCAACTAAGCGGTCAAGGCCATCATAACTGAGTCCTGTAACACTATGGGTGCCATTGACGCCATCGATGATGCTTTGGATATTATGGTTCGCATCATAGGTGTAGCTGAGCTCCACCACGTGATTGCCACCGCCATGCACTTCGCGCTTCTTAAGGCGTTGCTGAGCGTCTAGGGTTTGCCAAAGCGTTAGCCAATTCGGGGTATCGTAGCCACGCACAATGCCGTTGGCGTAGTAACTGGCATTGGTGGCATAACTCCCCACTTGCGTTGGCTCGCCATACGCGTTCGGGGCATAGCCCACGACCTAAGATACTGACGTCACCACAACACCAAGGCCGATGGCTTACGGACGAAGCAGTGCTGACACAGAATATTGAACACCCTCGAGTCCTGTAACGCTATGGGTGCCATTGACGCCATCGATGATGCTTTGGATATTATGGTTCGCATCATAGGTGTAGCTGAGCTCCACCAAGTGGACGCCACCGCTATATACTCACTATAAAAGGTGTCTTTTTAACTCTTCAAAGTCCTGTTGATAGATCTCTAGCTTGCCGGTCTCGTATTGATTAATAAATTCCTGTACCCAATCTACATGGCCATATACATGTTTACAGACATCCTCTAGTCCATTTTGGGAGGTGCCCAATACAAAATAATTATCTGGATGATAAATTCCGAGCCAATTTAACTTTTCCCCTGTAATATAGAAACCTTCATTTACGAGACTCGAGTCTTGGAAACTTTCTACCTCTTCCCACCTCTTATTACGTTGAATAAGCAGATTTGGAATTCTTCCGACCACATCTAGAAATGATTTAAAAATCAACCTGTTGTTTCCATTGTTTTCATTCAGTTGAAAAATAGCTTCATACAAAGCTTGATCAATCAACTGATCGTTTAAGGAAGAGAAGACTGCATAATGTAATCTTTTCTTAAATGGGTTTTCTGGGAGCTCTCTCCAGTTCCCAAGCTCACTCTCTATTTTAGTTAAGTAATTATTCAATTATGCACCATTTGGCTTTCATTTCGACGCAATAGACGTTAACGGTTCTCTTCTATTATTACCTTCGTATTCTGCTGCCTATCTGAGGCTCTCTAAATTTTATTGCTCTTCTGGTATTCGGCTTCGTAACAGTCAATGTTTTTCGCCCATTGTCTGTGCTAGAACTATGAACATGCGCTATAGTTCCGTCATTTGTTGTTTTTATTGTTGAGCCGTCTGAGGCTTCACCAACCTGCCCCGGAAAATCATCAAATGCTTCATCTACAGTCGTTCCATCTGTTAAAGTTCTTACCTTACCCTTGCTACTATTAATATCAGGTTCGGATCTACTTTTTAAATCTTCTACAAAGTCATCTGCATCATCAGACTCACTAAAAACAGCTCCAATCACCATCCGAGCCAACGATAGTGCTCGTCCGGTTGGAGTCAAACGAAGCACTCCCCCTGCTCCAACACTGCGTGAAGCGGCTCTACTCGCAAACTGTCCCCGACTTATTTGTCCACTTGCAAGTGCGCGCGTATCGGCTAGTTCAGCTCGTGAAAATGGGATGGGCTCAGCACCATCCGGATCCACATACTTATACGGGTTATTATTCGCATACGCGTATCGGTTAAACAGCATCGGGTTGCTAGCTTTGAAACCAACCGGGTCATTCGAATAAAACCGCCCAATGTTGGCATCGTAGTAACGCTGCTGCATATACACGAGGCCGAGGTCGTCGTCTTCAACGTGGCCGGTGTAGCCAGGCGCATCGCTTTGCGTGCTATCGCTGTAGCGCGCCACCATTTCACGACCTAAGTAATAGTAGTCAGTGTAATCGCCATCGGCGTAGGTGCCAAGTAATTGCCCCGCTTGGCTGTAATAGCTGTAAGTGGTGCTGCCTGAAACTGTCTTCGCCACGCGGCGACCGTGGCCGTCGTAGCGGTAGCTGATGCCTCCTGAGCCGCTGATGTGTCCCGCGCGGTTGAAGCTAAAGCTGCGCTGGCCATTGCTAATGACGTTGCCGCGGTTATCGTAACTAAAGTTTCGCGCAGTGCTGCCGCTGATATGTGTCAGGCGTTTGGCACTATCGTAGTGATAGGTGTCGCTCGCACTACCAAGCTGCCGCGTCACGATGTTGCCGTTGCTATCGTAGCTAAAGCTACCATGGCCCCAATGCCCCGTGGCAGCAACTAAGCGGTCAAGGCCATCATAACTGAGGCCTGTAACGCTATGGGTGCCATTGACGCCATCGATGATACTTTGGATATTATGGTTCGCATCGTAGGTGTAGCTGAGCTCCACCACGTGGACGCCACCGCCCAATACTTCGCGCTTCTTAAGGCGTTGCTGAGCGTCTAGGGTTTGCCAAAGCGTTAGCCAATTCGGGGTATCGTAGCCACGCACAATGCCGTTGGCGTAGTAACTGGCATTGGTGGCATAACTCCCCACTTGCGTTGGCTCGCCATACGCGTTCGGGGCATAGCCCACGACACGGCCCGACGGATAAATGGCCGACACCCGGTGTCCCGCGGTGTTATAGCCATAGTCGGTCAGAAACTGCAGACCATCAATGCTCAGTTGCTCACTCTCCAGCAAGCCCAAGGTGTTATACCAATAGGACCAAACCGCATTGCCGGCAGTGAGTTGTGTCAGTTGCCCTTGTGCATCAAAGGTGTATTGGCGCGTCGGTGTGGCATCAGGAAAGCTCTGCTACCGTCAGCAGCCCCAAAAGAAGTCCTTTGCGCATATCTTTACAAATAACAGACACAGAAAGGGCTGCACTTGGCAGCCCTTCCCTTTCAAGCGGTTTTAAACAGTTTGGCTATTCAGGTTCCGCTAAGTTATTTTCAGTTGTCATTTGGCGTCCCACTCTATCGCGATGCTTATCGTAATAGTCCCGATCAGTGTCCGCCAGAGCCTCGACAATTAAGTTAGACTCATTGAGGGTGCGTTTTAATAGCGAATGCGCCGTAGCAATGTCATTATCATGCAATCGCTGCTGAATCTCGACTGCAATAACGTAGCGGCGCAATTCATTTTCGAGTGTTGATATCCGCGCCATTTGGAAACCTATTACGATACCCACGATGCAAAATAGAACAAAGGACAGTAACGGCATTAAAATTTTCATTCTTCCGTCTCCTTTATCCGTTCCTCAAGCACAAATTGCCACTCTTTCATCTGCGCTTCATTAAGAAAAAATTCGTTCTGATAAAGGTCATCAAGGAGCAAATCAACAGTGCTCAGATAATAAGTATCTAGCCGCCGTTTAGCTTCTGGGATATCGCCCTTAGCTACGCTTTCTTCAACAATTCCCATGAAATAAATGAAGCCGCCTTCGCTTTTTAACAGCGGGATGGGAGCCATACCGACGCCCATCCACACGCCCATCATGAGACCAGCGCAACTAGCAATAAGACCAATAAGCCACGCTCGTATTGAATAATGCTTTTTTGTTTCGGTCATAACCAATCCATTTTAGCAACATAAGTCACAAAGATACCCTCCCCCCAAGAAAAGGCAACATAATTTCAAAACAATACCGACAAATAGAAACAAAAAAGCCCGCATGCGCGGGCTTTGTGGAAATTGTTTAAATACCTAGGAAATACTGAAGAAAAAGCCAGCGATAGCTGCGCTCATCATATTCGCAAGCGTTGCCGCGAGCAGTGCACGCAGACCAAGCCGCGCGATGTCGTGGCGGCGACTAGGAGCCATACCGCCGAGACCGCCGAGTAAAATGGCGATGGACGAGAAGTTAGCAAAGCCGCAGAGCACAAAGGTGATGATCACTTGGCTATGTTCACTTAACTGGTCTTTGTAGTTCACAAAGTCGAGATAAGCGACGAATTCATTGATAACTAACTTCTGGCCAATGAAGCTACCCGCAAGTTGTGCTTCATCCCAGTTCACTCCAAGTACATAGGCAATGGGCTGGAATACATAGCCGAAAATTTCTTGCAGCGACAGTTCAGGATAACCAAACCAGCCGCCGACCCAACCAAAAATGCCATTAATCAGGGCAATCAAGGCCACGAACGCAATCAACATTGCGCCCACGTTGATAGCCAATTGCATACCGCTTGACGCACCGGCAGCAGCGGCATCTATAACGTTTACTGAGCGGTCTTCAACCTGAATATCGCCGGCTTTCTGGCTATTAGTACCGTCAATGATGGTTTCGATGTCTTCACGCGGCTTATCGAGCTCTGGAATGATCATTTTCGCCATCATTAAGCCTGCTGGAGCGGCCATGAAGCTAGCTGCAATAAGGTATTTCAGCTCAACGCCAACGCCGGCATAACCTGCCAATACTGACCCCGAAACCGAACACATGCCACCGACCATAACGGCGAATAATTCTGAGCGTGTCATGCTGGAGATAAACGGACGCACCATCATCGGTGCTTCCGTTTGTCCCACGAAAATGTTGGCGGCAGCAGACATGGATTCTGGACGACTACTGCCAATTGCTTTTTGCAGCGCGCCACCGAGGATCTTGATAATCCATTTCATCACACCTAGGTAATACAACACTGAGATTAATGATGAGAAGAACACAATAACGCTCAGCACTTGAATCGCGAACACGAAGCCAAATTCTGCTGAGGCCAAGCCTCCGAACATAAACTCAATGCCGGCACTGGTGAACGAAATGATTTTGGCAACGCCAGCAGCAACGCCGTACAAAACGTCTTGCCCAAACGGCACGTAGAGCACAAAGGCGCCTAACGAGACTTGAATAACAAAGGCACCGATAACAGTGCGCCAGCGAATATTTTTACGACTACTTGAGAACAAAAAGGCAATCAGGAAGAGAATGGCGATGCCGAGAAAACTATTCATAAAATGACCGTTTTATTAGTTGGTTCTTATTCCGCCAGTAACTGGCGAATTTTCGATTTTATCAGGTCGATGGCAATCTCATTTTGACCGCCGCGCGTCACTACCAAATCAGCAAATTGCTTCGAAGGCAGGATAAACTCAAAGAATGCAGGTCGTACGGTTTCTTCGTACTGCTCGGCTACCGACTGAATGGTACGACCGCGCTCTTCAACGTCTCGCAGCATACGACGCAGTAAACAAACGTCTAAAGGTGTATCCATGAAAACCGAGATATCGAATAACTTACGCAATTGTGGGTCATGGAGCAATAGAATCCCTTCTACCATGATCACTTTACCAGGCTGCACGTGAATGGATTCATCAGTACGGGTGTGCGTTTTATAATTGTATTGCGGCATGGCAATGGCTTCACCGCTACTCAATTGTTTTAAATGCTGGACCAACAACTCATGTTCGAACGCGGAAGGATGGTCGTAATTGGTCAATTGACGTTGTTCGAAGGTCAAATGACTCTGATCACGATAGTACGCATCTTCATTGATAATGGCGATACCATTACCGCCCAACTCGGCCACCAATTCTTGGTAGACGGTAGAGGCGAAAAGGCTTTTCCCTGATGCGGACGCACCCGCAATCGCTATGATAGTTGTTTTTCCCACACTCAGTATCTTCGCTTGCCTGACAACGACGCGCCATTATCCTAGATTAGCACGCCAATTGGAAGCGCTGTGCCGTTAGACCAATCTTGTTACATTTTTTCACTGTTTACACCATTACAACACTCCCCCACTGTTTTATTATCGACGGGTTAAACAACAAAAACGGAAGAGAGCTATGCGATTATCCAAAACGTTAACCGCTGTCGCGGTAGCATCAGTGCTACTCGGTGGCTGTACTGCTACGGCACAACAAGCCAATAACACCACTGCAGCCGCAGTGATGCAGCAACAAAATTTACCTGAAGTCGAAATCAAATACGAAAGCTTCACCCTTGATAATGGTCTACGCGTGGTGGTCCACGAAGACCGTAAAGCCCCTATCGTTGCCGTGAACGTCTGGTATGCAGTGGGCTCGAAAGACGAACGCCCTGGCATTACTGGCTTCGCACACTTATTCGAACACTTGATGTTCAACGGTACTGAAAACTACGACGACGAGTACTTTGGTCCGTTTGAACGTGCCGGCGCGACCGACATGAACGGTACCACCAACAGTGACCGTACCAATTACTTCCAAAACGTACCAACCCCGGCCCTTGATATGGCCTTGTGGATGGAATCAGACCGCATGGGGCACTTGCTTGGCGCGGTTACGCAAGAGAAGCTTGACGAGCAACGTGGCGTCGTACAAAACGAAAAACGTCAAGGCGAAGCACAGCCTTACGGTCGCGTATTCGGCTACTTAGCTGAGCAAACCTTCCCTGAAGGGCATCCGTATTCCTGGTCGGTCATCGGTTCAATGGAAGACTTGAACGCTGCTTCACTTGAAGATGTGCACCAATGGTTCAACGATTACTACGGCGCTGCCAATGCGGTTGTAGTGTTGGCTGGTGACATTGATGTGGCAACTGCCAAAGAAAAAATGAACAAGTACTTTGGTCATATTGCGCCTGGTAAGCCACTGAAAAAACTTGAGAGCTGGATTGCTAAGAGCGAAGGCACCAAACGTGCAACCATGGAAGATAACGTTCCTGCAGCGCGTCTTTACAAGCTTTGGAATACTGCAGAAATGGGCACTGCCGACTCGACTTACTTGAGTCTGTTAGTTGACATTTTAGCATCTGGTAAGAACTCACGCTTGTATCAGCGTCTGGTCTATGATGAGCAAATCGCGAGCATGGTTTCAGGCTTCCAGTACGAACGTACCTTAGCGGGACAGTTCTTCATCATCGCTGATGCCAAGCCAGGCGTTGACATGGATCGCATCGAAGCGATTATCGACGAAGAACTTGCAAAAATCATCGCTGAAGGCCCAACGGCTGAAGAAGTCGCGCGGACTAAATTCAGCTCAGTAGCTGGCTTTGTGCGTGGCGTTGAGCGCATCGGTGGTTTCGGTGGTAAATCTGACGTATTAGCAGCTGGTGAAGTTTATCACGGCGACCCAGGCTATTATGAAACCAGCATGGAACAGCTGAAAAACGCGACGCCTGCAACGATTCAAGCAGCTGCGCAACGTTGGTTGACTGACGGTGCTTTCGTCTTGAACGTTGTACCACAGCCAAAGTATGCAGCTGGTGAAGCGCAAGCTGACCGCTCGAAGCTTCCTGAAGTAGGTGACTTGCCACAGCTAGACTTGCCTGAATTGACTACCTTTACCTTGTCAAACGGCTTAGAAGTTGCGTTAGCTGAGCGTCATGACGTACCAACTGTACAAATGCGCCTTGTCATTGACAGCGGCTATGCTGCTGACTTTGGCGGTAAAGTTGGTACAGCGAGCTACACCATGAGCATGTTGCGCGAAGGTACCACTTCACGTGATAGCCTTGAGTTAAGCAAAGAGCTAGAAACTTTAGGTACCAACTTGTTCGCTAGTGCCAGCTTAGATAACTCAACCGTTAGCATGGATAGTTTGGTTACCAATCTTGAACCAAGCCTTGAAATCATGGCGGACGTGTTGATGAATCCAGCATTCTCTGACGAGGAAATCGAACGTAAGCGTGGCTTATGGATCGAGAATATTAAGAAAGAGAAAGCACAACCGACTTCACAAGCGTATCGCGTCTTACCGAAACTAATTTTCGGTGACAACCATGCGTATAGCATTCCATTTACTGGCTCAGGCACCGAAGAATCGATCAACTCTTTGACCCGCGCCGATTTAGTCGCCCATGCTGACACCTGGTTACGCCCTGATCTTTCACGTTTGGTGATTGTCGGCGCAACAACTGAAGCTGAAATCAAGCCGTTGCTTGAAGAGTACTTGGGTCAATGGCAAGCGCCAGCGGCTCCAGCACCGAGCAAGCAGTTCACCGACGTACAACCGCAGCAAGAAGCGCGCGTGTACTTGATTGATCAGCCAGGCACGCCACAGTCGACCATTATTGCCGGTCACTTGGCACCAGCCGACGGTGCAGACAACGAAATCGCCGTTGACGTGATGAACACCATCCTTGGTGGTAGCTTCACCAGTCGTTTGAACATGAACCTGCGTGAAGACAAAGGTTGGTCATATGGTGCGCGTTCAAGCTGGTTTGCAGCTGACGAAGCCGGCATGATCTTGGCGTCTGCGCCAGTACAAACGGACAAAACCAAAGAATCGATTCAAGAAATCTTGAAAGAATTCAACGGTTACTTAGGTGATAACCCTGCAACGGCAGACGAGCTCGCGAAAGTTGTTGCGAACAAAACTGCGAAATTGCCAGGTGCATATGAAACTAAGTCAGCTTTGCTGGGCTCAATTGTCGATACGCTTGAAAAAGGTAGAGGCATGGAGTGGTTAGAAACTTACGGTCAACGTGTCAACTCGGTGGAATTACAAACCGTACAGGACACTGCTGACGAAGTGCTCCGCCCAGACGCTTTAACTTGGGTCATCATTGGCGACTTGAGTCAAATCGAAGACGACGTACGTAGTCTGAACTTAGGTGAAGTCACTATTCTTGATAGCGACGGTAATGCACTTTAAGTTCATCTAGCAGTTGCTTTATTCTGCAATTTTAGCCGCTCCTCGTGAGCGGCTTTTTTTTGGGTCGTTTTGTCGAATCGCTGCGTACGTTGTACCATTGATTGACTAAACTAGTTGTCTTACTCAGATGTAAAAGGACGAAACCATGGAAATGATCAAAACACGCGCGGCAGTTGCTTGGGGACCAGGCGAACCTTTATCGATTGAAGAAGTCGATTTGATGCCACCGCAAAAAGGTGAAGTACTGGTGCGAATCGTGGCTACCGGCGTCTGCCATACTGACGCCTATACCCTGTCAGGTAGCGATCCCGAGGGCATCTTCCCAGCGATTCTTGGTCACGAAGGTGGCGGTATTGTCGAAGCTGTCGGTGAAGGTGTCACCAGTGTTGAAGTTGGCGATCATGTGATTCCGCTTTATACGCCCGAGTGCGGTGAATGTAAGTTCTGTAAATCAGGTAAAACAAACCTGTGCCAAGCGATCCGCACCACCCAAGGTAAAGGCTTGATGCCCGACGGCACAACTCGCTTTTCGAAAGATGGCAAGCCAATCTATCACTACATGGGAACCTCGACGTTCTCGGAGTACACGGTCGTTCCAGAAATTGCCCTTGCTAAGGTCAGTAAAGAAGCGCCTTTAGAGGAAGTCTGCTTGCTCGGTTGCGGCGTCACTACCGGCATGGGCGCAGTGCGTAACACAGCAAAAGTGAAAGCAGGCGATACTGTTGCAGTATTCGGTCTTGGTGGCATCGGTTTAGCGGTCATCATTGGCGCAGTGATGGCCAAAGCAAGCCGCATCATCGCGATTGATATCAACGAAGACAAATTCGAAATTGCCAAACAGCTTGGCGCGACCGATTGCGTCAACCCGAACGATTACGACAAGCCGATTCAAGAAGTGATTGTTGAAATGACCGACGGCGGCGTCGACTTCTCATTTGAGTGTATCGGTAATGTCAAAGTCATGCGCTCAGCACTTGAGTGCTGCCACAAAGGCTGGGGTGAATCGGTCATCATCGGTGTCGCCGGTGCTGGCGAAGAAATCTCTACCCGCCCGTTCCAGTTGGTGACCGGTCGCGTGTGGCGCGGCAGTGCCTTCGGTGGCGTTAAAGGCCGTAGCCAGTTGCCCGACTACGTTCAGCGTTACCTCGATGGCGAATTCAAATTGAGTACCTTCATCACTCACACTATGGGTCTTGAGGACATCAATCATGCCTTCGAGTTGATGCACGAAGGTAAATCGATTCGCTCGGTCATTCATTTCGACAAAAAATAAGGATGCTGACGATGTCATCTAGCAAGCTGAAACTGGTAAGCAACGTGCGCTGCTTCGGCGGCGAACAGCGCCGCTATGAACACGTCGCGGAGACACTGAACTGCACCATGCAGTTCAGCGTCTACTTGCCGCCACATGCTGGTAAACATGGTCCCGTTCCTGCCGTACTCTGGCTGTCGGGACTCACTTGTACTGACGAGAACTTTAGCAGTAAGGCTGGTGCACAACGTGTCGCCGCCCAACTTGGCCTCGCACTCATTATTCCCGACACTAGTCCGCGCGGCGATGAGGTGCCTGATGACGACGCTTATGACTTTGCCAAGGGCGCTGGCTTTTACGTCAACGCAACGCAGCAGCCGTGGGCTAAGCACTACCAAATGTACGACTACATCACCAAAGAGCTCCTCGATCTGGTCAGCCACGAACTGCCGTTGTCCGGTCAATTTAGTATCAGTGGCCACTCCATGGGTGGGCACGGCGCCCTGATCATGGCGTTGCGCGAGCACGGGCGTTTTGCCAGCGTTTCGGCATTTGCACCTATTGCGCACCCGACTCAGTGTCCGTGGGGACATAAAGCATTTAGTGGTTATTTAGGTGATGACCGCCAAGCTTGGCGCGAATACGATGCGGTGGAACTGCTGCGCGCTGGCAAAGCATGTCCGCCATTACTCGTCGACCAAGGCAGTGCGGATAACTTTTTAGCTGAGCAACTTAACTTTAGCGTGTTGCACGATTTAGCTGAGGAGCTCGACCTGATTGCCGAAGTGCGCATGCAAGAAGGCTATGATCACAGTTATTATTTCATCGCGAGCTTTATTGAAGAACATTTGAAGTTTCATAACAACTACTTAAGCAACTAAAAACTGGCAAATTCTGTACTCCTTGCTACTGTTAATACATAAGCAATTCAAGGAGTACAGTCGTTCATGTCACCGCGCCGCGCTGCCGGAACCATCGCTCTTATTTATCTCATTTTAGGTTTGGTTTGGATTCGATTCTCCGACCAGATATTGCTTACTTTTGTCGCTGATTCTAACCTGCTCACCGAATTGCAGACGTTTAAAGGTTGGGCTTACGTCGTTGTAACCGCTGGAATTCTCTACCTGTTAGCCAAACACGCACTTGACCGTGAACGCAATCTATCTGAGCGTGATCCCCTCACGCGCTTATTGAATCGGCATATGCTAGGTCGCGAGCTCGACAGTGAGTTGCTGTTCTGCAAAGAACATGAGCAAAGTTTGGTGTTGGTGGTGCTCAATTTAGATGGTTTCAAACAGCTCAATGCAAATGCAGGAACGGAAACGGGTGACCGCTACTTGCAAGAACTGGCGAACTTACTGCGCGAACACTTTACTCAACGCGCCCTGTTAAGTCGCTTCGGTGGCGATGAGTTTGCCGTAGCTATTCCCTCCGCTGCTTGGCCAGATGAAGTATTGCCACAAATTCAGCATCTGCAGCAGAAAGTACGTGCGTTGCGGCTCGTAAACTTGCCTGACGTTTCATTAACAGCTTGTTTTGGCTTAGCGCGCTATCCCAATGACGGCACCAGTGCGAAACAACTCATCGTTGCCGCAACTATGGCATTGGAAGAAGCAAAATCCATGGGCAGCAATCGCTTGCGGGTCTATAAAAGTGAATACGGTGAGAACGCCTCAAAGCGCAACCGTCTGTTGTTTGAACTTAAGGCGGCCATTGCACAAGATAAATTAACTATTGTTTATCAACCGCAGTTTAAACTCGGCGGTCATGAGATTTCTGGTGTTGAAGTGCTATGTCGTTGGCACCATCCAGAAGACGGCATGATCTCGCCCGATGTTTTCATACCGCTAGCCGAACAACATGGTCTGATTAGTGACATCACCGACTTTGTCATGCAGTGTGCCATCCGTGAATTACAACAGTCTGGCTTATTGCACGAGGCGATTCCACGAGTATCGTTCAACGTGTCCGCAAATGACTTCGACACTTCGCACAGCACACAACGCTTTTTACATAATTTAGCCGAACTTGATGGGCCATGGTCGGCAATTGAACTTGAGTTGACCGAAACGTCGGCACTGTTGAATCTGGAGGGCATTCGCAACGCTTTGAAAGTGTTAACCGAGCGCGGTGTACAAGTATCGCTTGATGATTTTGGTACTGGCTACTCTTCGCTTAGCACCTTGCGCCTGTTACCTATCAATGAAGTGAAAATAGACCAAAGCTTTATTCGCGACATCAATAAAAATCCGCAAGATGCGCGCCTAGTAAAAACTATTATCGCCATGGGGAATGCGCTTAATCTGCGCGTCATTGCCGAGGGTGTTGAAAACCATCAACAGGCTAAATACCTTGCCCGCGAAGGTTGTGAAGAAGTGCAGGGTTATTTGTACGCGAAGCCAATGTCAATTAAATCTTTGATGGCCTTTATGCAGAATCTACGGACGTCAAACTCGCCACGTTAATCCGCCCTTTACCGTTACGCTTACCCTGGTACATCGCTGCATCTGCATGCCGCATGATTGTCTCGACGGTCAAATCTGCTGTCAACGCATCACAAAAGCACACGCCGATCGACAACGAGACCTGCCATTGCTGCTGATTACTTAAGGTTGCTACACCGCTGTTAATTCTGGCAATAACCGCTTGTACCGCGTCTGGTGTGATAAGCGGCAGAATCAACGCGAATTCATCGCCCCCGATACGCGCCAGAAAATCACTGCCGCGGCACTGCTCCTGAATGCAGTGGGCAATTTGCTGCAAAGCTTTATCACCCACCTCGTGGCCAAATGAATCGTTCAGCTGTTTAAAATTGTCTATATCGATCAGTGCCAATGCAAATGGGTGACCACTTTGACTTAACTCTTCGATGCTTGTCTCAAGCTCACTCACAAACGCGCGACGGTTACCGACTCCTGTCAAGTAATCGGTAAGTGCCTGTTGCCGCTCGATCGCCAGTTCACGACGAATTTTATCTTCAGCTTCACGCATGGGCGTGAGATCACGAATAAAAGCAATCGCATAGGACACTTTTTTAATGTGAACATGACTGAGCATAATATCGACATGAAAGAGCTCACCACTCTTGCGTTGCCCTTGAAAACGCAGCCCACGACCCATCGGACGATTCTCGGCGCGCCCGAAGAAGCTCGCTAAATGAGCATCATGTCGCGTACGAATGGCTTCTGGTAGTAAAAGATTGAGCGAAGCGCCCAGTAATTCGCTATGCTCATAACCGTACATGTCGGCAGCCAAGCGGTTCACTAGCACAATAGTGCCCTGCTGATTGACAACAAGGGCTGCATCAGGAATGATTTCAATAAGTTCACTGAGGTCGCGTTCGTCTTTCATTGCATCTCGCTGTTGCGTTTTAAGTTGTGCCGCAGCTTTACGGAAAGCAGAAGTTCATGCCGATAGCCAAGCGATTTTTGATTCTAACATTGCTGCTTTACTTTTCCCATGCAGCAAATGCAATAGCATCACCGCGTCCGTTGAGCGACCGCGCTATGCGTGTGTGGACCACTGATGACGGTCTGCCGCACAACTCTATCAATCATATTAACCAAGACAGTCGCGGTTATTTGTGGATATCAACTTGGGAAGGCCCAGTAAGATTTAACGGTCGCAATTTCCTATTGTATTTTGACGAGGTCGGCGTGCCGGACCCCGGGACACTTTTTATCGGCGAAAACCCTTACACTCGCGAAATTGTCTCAACTGGCGCTCGCGGTGGTGTCGCATATTTTCGACATAGCAGCGATGGCGGCCATTGGCGTAACTCGCCACGGGTTTACGATCGCGTTGATTTTGCTTTATTTACATCGCCTTCATGCACTTGGTTCGGCACCGTCAGTTCCGGAGTGGTGCGTGAATGTGACGGCCAGCGAACCACTTTTGACAGCCAAGCGGGACTACCAAGTGATGCCGTTTTACAGCTTTCCCAAGACGCGTCTGGTAGAGTCTGGGCGGGCACCGACCGTGGTGTTGCCTATTTTGACGCCGCAAAGCAACGTTTTGTAGACTTAGCAGCTCTCCCTAAGGGTTATTCCTTCGGAATTGTCACGGCTCAAGACGGCTTCATTTATGCCGCCGTAGATCGCAAGATATTTCAAATTGATCAAGAATCATTGGCGGTCACGCCATGGCCGGTGACCTATCCGAGCACTATTACCGAGCTTTACCAAAGCGCCGATGGCGTCATCTGGGTGGGTACTCATGAGCACGGACTCACCACATTAACCCGTGAGCCACCGCAAATGACTTCGGTCGAGAATGGCTTGCCCAACAATCATATTCTATCGATTTTTATGGACCGAGAAGGCATTCTTTGGGTCGGTACTCACCGAGGGTTAATACAATTTAGAGCGGCTCAGTTTCATAGTCATCGTAATGAAGACGGCTTAGGCTATGACTATGTCAGAGCGCTGACCGAATTGCCCGATGGTAGCGTGCTAGTAGGCGGCTTAGGAGGCATTAAGCGCATTGTTGAAGAGGTCATCGAGCCTTATGCTGTGACCAGTAATGTTGCCAAGGAAAGCGTTCTCAGTTTTGATATAGATGCGCAGCAACGCCTTTATGTTGGTACCTTTACCAATGGTTTATATGTACTCCAAAACGAACAAGAACTGGCCCATTACGATGAAACCTCAGGCTTTTCTGAAGGCAACTATCGTGCTCTAGTGCTCGCCCGTGACGGTTACCTTTATGCTGCCACCTCAATTGGTGTCATGCGCAGTAAAATCAATACCGATGGCACATTAGAACCGCCGGACTACCTCAACAAGCAAAGCGGTTTACCCGATGAGATTATCTACGCGTTGCACGAAGCTAATAGCGGTGACTTGTGGATTGGCAGTATGCGGGGGTTGTCGATTTTTCGTGATGGCAAAGTAGAACGAGTTGATTTGAGTTCAGTTAGTGACGCTGAGTTTATTTTCGGTTTTCATGAGGACCTCGAGCGTATCTATGTGACTTCAGATCGCGGACTCTTGGTCTACACCAAATCAACCGACCAATGGCAACTCTTTGACTCAGATAACGGCTTTCCCGTTATTAAGTTTTTTGATGTGGTACGCGACAATAATGGCGATGTCTGGTTAGCAAGCGGACGCGGCTTGCTATACATCAACAATGACGATTTTGAACGTGCATTGTTCGATGACAATCCGATCACACCTATCGAATCATCTTTCTATAAAGGTTTTCACGGTCTCGCCAGTGCGCAAATTAACACTGGCGGTCCAGCAATGTTGGTCACTAGTAGTGATGAGTTTTGGGTCGCGACCTCGCGCGGTGTTGGGCATTACTTGCCGCAACAGAGCTCGCAAATAAAACAAACGCCTCCCAAACCTGTGATTGAAAAAGTAGAGGTCGATGGACAAGCGATTACACCCAATACCTACTTGTCCGCCAATTCTGGCAGAATCGAGTTTTACTTCGCTGGCTTAGGTTATCACTATCCAGAAGGGATTGCGTACCGTGCGATGCTCGCCGGCTATGACGAAGATTGGTATAACGTGCCACTCGACCGACTCTCGGTGGCTTACACCGAGTTACCGCCGGGCGCGTTTATTTTTGAAATTCAAGCCGCCTACCCTGATGGCACTTGGAGTGACGCCGCGACTTTTACCTTCCACAAGCTTCCGACCTTATGGCAACGCCCTATGTACTGGTTCGCAGTTGCTGTAGCCTTGTTAATTACCGTGTTCTTGATTATTCGCCTACGCGTCTACAACCTGGCGCGCAGCAAAGCGCGGCTACAAGAATTGGTGCGGGAACAAACGGCTTCGTTGCAGCAACTGGCGCATCAGGACAGTTTGACGAAACTTGCCAACCGCCGCGCCTTTGACGAACTCCTCAAGCACAAAATCCGACAGCATGATGGCCATTCGACCTTAGCCTTGGTACTCATGGATCTCGATCATTTTAAAGCAGTCAACGACCGCTACTTGCACACCACGGGCGATAAAGTACTGCAACGCATAGCGCGCATACTCAATGATTCCGCACGTGACTGCGACATGATTGCGCGTTGGGGTGGTGAGGAGTTTGCTATCCTAATTTCAACTATCAAGGCGACGGACGTGCCCGCCTTCGCCGAGCGCTTGCGAGAGACTATCCGCGCTACTGACATGCACGAATTGGTTGCAGACTTTAATATCACCGCAAGTTTTGGTGTGGCTATTCTGCAATCGGATGAGACTGCAGCAAGTCTGATCCGACGCGCAGACAAAGCGCTCTATCAAGCCAAAGCGCAAGGCCGCGATTGTGTGATTATGAGCACGGATTAAGGCGCAAAAGCAGGCACGACAAAGCGTAACAGACTGCGTTTTTTGTCATTGATGTGAATCACGTACAAATCGCCGTAATCCTGCTCAGTAAGATCTGCAACTTCGAACCCAAACTGCTGCACAATACTTGGGACCGTATTGCTATGCCCTACCACTAAAGTGTTTTCAGCTTGCGCATGCACACGTGCCACTAAGCTCTCGCTAGCAGCGGGTTTGTAGCTTTGTACCGATAAGCCAAGCTGCTCAGCCAAAGGTTTTGCGGTTTGTTGAGTGCGTTGATAGGGAGTGCTGTAAATTGCCATGATTTGCGCTTTACTGAGCATTTGTGCCAACAGTTCGGCGCGCGATTGACCTTGTTCATTTAACGGTGGATCGGACTCTGCGACTGCTTTCTCAGCATGCCGCACTACATAAACCGTATACTCAGATGCCATACTCGCTCCTCCACTCGTTAAAGCTGCGGCAATGCTTAACGTGATCATTAATTTTTTCATCATGTCGGTAATTCCTTTGACACATCTACAACTTAAGCTTATGTTTTTTGACTGCGACTTATTTCGCATGCGCAACAAGGATAACAACAATGCAGCAAAACCAATTTCAGGACCACAATACCGTCACCATCGGCGAATGGATGCTCACCCTTTTCATTACCTTCATTCCGTTGGTAAACATCATCATGTTTGTCGTTTGGGCGTTCTCTAGTAGCACCAAACGCTCCAAATCCAATTGGGCCAAGGCGATGCTGCTATGGGCGTTGATCTTTATTGTATTGGGCTTCTCGCTGGGCGTGCTTGGCATCGGCGCAGCTTTGTTCGGCAGCCAATACGCTAACTAATCTGATAAGCATGCTGACTAGTCATCGGCATGCTTTTCCATTTGCATAACCACCATGGCAATGACCGTAAACAGCTCGTCGTGCCGATCGTCTGAAAGCACTTCTAATCTATGTTTGTCGCGCAATGAAACCAGCTTTTCTTGCGCCTGCGCCAATAACTTGCCGTTATGCTCAATCTTAAAATTAAGGTCGAAAATACCACCACTAAAGATAGCACCGTCGTATTTTCCACCGATTACACGATAATGACGTCGCAACGAGAGCAATTTGCGTTGCATGACAAATTCACCGAGTTCGCCACTCACCCGGAATGTTGGGCGTAGCGCGAAAAATTTCTTTTTAATCAGCGCGACCTCATGGGTATCGCGGAAAATGCGCCAGCGCGTATGCAACAAAGAAAAGTCCCCGCGTCCCTCATAACACTGCTGACCCTGCTCATCGGTAATGCCAACGCGGCCCCGAATCGACAATACCCGCTCGGCCAATACTAGTGTTTTACTCATTTGAATCCTTTATTATTTGTCGTTATTGGAGCATTTAGTAAAGCAAGCACAACGAACAAGGTAAAGCATGAATTACTGGTTAATGAAAACGGAACCCGATGAATGCAGCATTGATGACATTGCTAATGCCGGTGCACAAGGTGTCTTATGGGATGGTGTGCGCAATTATCAGGCACGCAATTTTATGCGCGAAATGGCATTAGGTGACCAAGTGCTTATTTATCATTCTAGTTGTAAGACCATTGGCATTGCTGGAGTGGCAGAAGTCTTTGCAGCAGCTTTTCCTGACCCCATGCAATTCGACTCGAAATCGCCCTACTTCGACGCCAAAGCCAGCCGAGATAAGCCACGCTGGGATGCGGTTCGATTGAGATTTGTGGCGAAGTTTTCTAACGTAATAAGTCTAGATGTAATCAAAAAAGTTCGAGCATTAGCCGACAACCCACTGGTAAAAAAAGGCAACCGCTTGAGCGTCATTCCTTTCTCTGCTGAGGAGTTTACCGCCGTTATGGCGCTGAATTGTTAAGGCGCCGCTGTTGCTTATTCTGATACATTGCCTGATCCGCCATACGATATACAGGCTCAAAATCGGTCATTTTATCCGTACAATGCCAACCGATACTGGCCCCAACATTAATCAGTTGGCCATTTATATGCATCGGCGCTTCAATCGCAACGCGCACGCGCTCGCAGAACGCTTGAATCGCGGTTAACTTGTTCGGTATCAAGATACCAAATTCATCACCACCAAAACGCACCACCCACCCTTGTCCACTTCGCACTGCATTGGTGACGCGTTTCGCTACATATTGTAATACGGTATCACCAACATCATGTCCGCAGTTATCATTAATAGCTTTAAACCCATCAAGGTCAATAAGAACTAAGCAATAGCCCTGTGTGCCGCGTAACTTAGATAACTTATTCATCATGCCACGGCGATTAAGTGCTCCCGTTAAACTGTCGTGATAAGCATCCATCATTGCCGCATGGCGTTGTGATTTGAGCTCGCCGATGCGATACGCTAAGGCAAGAGAAAACAGAATAGCCTCAAGCGCGACTGCTGCAGGAAACCAGTAAGAGACGATCTGTTCAGGTTTCACCAACGCCAATTGCCGCATCACCATCAATAGCGCAGCGAGTAACATGACACTTTGCGCTAAGGTGAAAAACAGCGCAGGGTAAAAGCCTTGGCGGAAACGCCAGATAGCCGCCACGAGCAGGAGCGGAATGCTAATCAAAGCGAAAGTGTTACTCACAATTGCCGCGTATTGAGTAAAACCAACTGCATGCAAAACATAAACGGCGGCATGGGCAACTGCAATAAAAACCAGAAACCGGTAGGCCCAGGGAAGATGGACGCGCAACTGCAGAAAATACAAACTAAACATCACCAAAGAAAAGCCCCACATCGCCGCCGTACTGACGCGGTTCAGATACCACGGATGAGGAATCGATGACCACAAGATCTGAGGTCCGATACCAGTGCCTTCCAACAACAACACGAGCGCAGCCGCCATACTTACGACATACCAAAGGTAACTGGTATCACGCAGTTGCATATAGAGAATGAGATTGTAAAAAAACAACCCAATAATGATGCCGAAAATAGCGCCAAAGGTAAGGTTTTCTTGCAGACGCTCTCGTTCAAAGGTAGAACTGTTTAATAATTTAAGTGGAAAAACGCTTCCCGCCTGGTCGTAAAAACGAATGTAAATAGTTTGCGGAAGTTCTGCTGTCGATAGGGATATCGCAGGATGCCGGTAATTAACCCGTTGAGATTGCTGGAATGCATGGTCCAATCCAGCATGAATAACGGCTGTGCTGCCGTTGTTAACAAGATAAAAATCTGCACTTTGTTGCGATATAGCATGTGCTATGAGCACCTTCTCTGATGCTCTCAACCCCAGTCCATCAGTAGCTTTAAGCTCAAGCTTTAACCAGGTCGCGGTTGTTTTACTCGCACTCGCCGCCACACCACTGAATGCGTCGAACTTCCCCTGTCTATCTGCTGCCAGAATTTCCTCAACACCCCACTCCACAGGAACTCCGCGCAGGATTTCACTGTGTTCATGTAATTGCAGTAAGTCGCGATCATCAACAATAATGGGATTGGCTGTAGCAGTGCGACTTAAGAACAGAGCTAGGAAGATTAACCCAAAGATGCGCACAAGTTTTCCTTAACAAGATGTTTGAACATCGACTTGTACAGATTAATCAATAAGCAGAAAGGCGACAAGCACAACTATTCATCGAGAGAACATTGCAGGCAGCGTTCTTGACCTGTAATAAGTTTTGAGAGGCGATTACGATGTTTGGCGAAACCAAGATAACCTTTGTCAGCAAACCAGCGAATAATAGGCCAACGCAAAGCCGCAGTGAGCCAGCCACGATTGACTGCAGACCAAGCAGCGTGGGTCACATCGAGACCATAAATCATTTCCCCATTGGGCATTCGGCCATGCAAAATACGATTGGCCTCAGTTACATCAATCTCAGGAAAACGCTCGCTAAAGTCGGCTTGCCAAATATTTTCAAATTGTAGACGCTGCTGCTTGTCCAGCGCGCGCAAATGGCGCATTTCGCGCACACACAGCGGACAACCGCCGTCATAAAACAAAACTAACCGTTCACTCAAGGCCGACCTCCGTTGGGATGATGTCACTCAAGTCACAATACGAAGGTCGGCACCTGGACGATCAGTTATCTTCTGCGTGGCTCGCTTTGCTGATGAAATACACCGCGTAAAAAATGCAGATCCCCAACAAGACTGCTAAGCCTGTAAAAGAAAAGAACAATACAGGGTCAGTAAAGAACTCACGTAGTAGTTGCATGATTCGTCTCCTTAGAAGCTATAACGAATACCGAGCATGGCGACAGTAGGGTCGATATCTACCGCGACAGATTCCGCAGTGGCACCATTAATGCGAACATCCGCAACCGTATCAATTGCCATGCGGCTTACCATAAAATGGACACCCCATTTTTCATTCAGCTTGAAATTGACACCGGCTTGCATTGCAAAACCCCAACTACTTGATAGGGCAAGCTCAACGTCGTCATCAGCTGTGATAACAGCTAAGTCAGTCAAAGTAGCGCCCAGTTCTGGACTTACTTTCTCATCGAAGAAAGTGGTGTAGTTCACGCCAAAACCAACAAATGGGTCAATCGCATCATTGTCGAGATCAAAGTGATATTGCGCTAACAAAGTTGGTGGCAAATGCTTAGTTTCACCAATTTTCAGGCCTGCAAGTGCGCCAGTTCCTTCAATTTCGTGCTTGAATGGAGTTGCAGCTACTAATTCAAGCGTCCAATTTGGGTCGATTTTATAGTCGAAAGTAATACCGAGTTGCCAGTTATCATCCACAGTGACACCAGTGGTACCGGCACTCAAACCAGCAACACTTTCGATGACCGGCAAGTTTGCGCTATCATCGTTCGGCATTACGCCGATCGCACCAACGTTGACTGAAATTTCAGCTGCCGCTGGAGCGGCGAGACCGAGTGCTAATAAACTGGTAGCTAAGATTGATTTTTTCATAAGACTCTCCTTGGTTTCTTTTCCCTATATTCTATGGGGTTATGTCAGTAAAACTTTGATTTCGATCAAGGTTTCGCTCTACCATAGGGTCGCTTTTACCTAAAAACCGTTATCAAGGGAGCGTCATGGGTCATCACCACCATCATGGGCCACATGCTCACCATCACCACAGTGAAACTTCGTCACGCCGCATCGGTATGGCGTTTTGGTTGAATTTCTTCTTCACTATCATTGAGTTCATCGGCGGTGTGCTCACTAACAGTACAGCGATTATTGCCGATGCAGTGCATGATTTGGGCGACAGCTTGTCGCTCGGTTTGGCCTGGATCCTCAATAAATTGGGCGCGAAGCAAGCAACGGTCGGTTTTACCTACGGTTATAAGCGCTTCAGTCTACTGGGCGCGCTGATAAATGCATTGGTGTTGCTGGCAGGCTCGACTTGGGTGTTGTTTGAAGCGGTTCCGCGCTTAGCTGACCCGGTGATGCCCAATACCGAAGGCATGATTTACTTGGCTATTTTAGGTGTTGTCGTCAATGGCTATGCCGCGTTTAAACTCTCCGGAGGTAAGACCCTCAATGAACGCGTCTTAAATTGGCACCTGCTGGAAGATGTGCTTGGCTGGGTCGCTGTGCTTATCGGTGCTATTGTCATGCACTTCGTGTATTTGCCGATTATTGATCCATTGCTCTCCATCGCGTTCACCGCTTTCATTCTAATCAACGTGGTTCGAAACCTAATTGAGACACTGAAGCTTTTCAGCCAGGCAAACCCAAACCCAGAATTGTTCGAGAAAATTGAAACTGCGTTGAAAACGGTCTCAGGGGTCGCCAACATTCATCATCTGCACTTGTGGTCGCTGGATGGCGAATCGCACGTACTTACTGCCCATGTCGAACTCGCCAATGACTTTGAATCCAGCAGCGACTATTTGCATGTTAAAACGGCAATCAATGATGCGTTAAGCGAATTTCAACTTTACCACACGACTATTGAGCTCGAAGTCCTCTCGGAAAGCTGTCGTATAACTGAGGATGCAGAGCATCCCCATCACTAAGGTTGTATTTGCAGGCGTAGCAAGGCAAAATCAGTTTTAGTTGTAACTGAAGTAAGAAAGTAAGAGACAAGATGTTCCGAAAATGGAGTTCACAATGCCGGCATCCTGCAGCCATCAGCATTTTATTGCTTATGGTTATTGCGCTGTGCTGGGGGCAAAACTTCGGGATCGTAACGCAATGTCCGCACCAAACACAGCATTTCAATAGTGCCGAACAAGTTCAACAAGCCCCAGATAGTCACAGTGAAAAGTGTGAACTCACCAGTCAGTTACTACAGCAAACGCAAAGCGATCTGAGCCCCATTATCTTTGTCGCATTTGCGATGCTGGCGTCGTTAATTCAGAGTCTGCGAACGCCAAGCGCAAGTTTTAGACCACCACTTCGGCCACCCAAACAACGATTCCATCTGGTTCATTGCTGCTTCCTTGAATGAGTTGATTTGCGCTAGCAAACCATCACTACTCATTTAAGGAGATTAAATTATGCATTTTTTAAACCGCTATGGCGTTGCGGTGCTGGGCCTATTGCTCATGCTGTTCAGCTACGGTGTAGCCGCGCAAACCAGCTCTACCGGTTGGTTGCAGATGCCTGAGCACCCGCCGGTGCAAGTACGTCTTAGCCTGACGGGTGAGCAACAAGACGAGCAAATTCAGGCGTTACTTGAAGTACAGCTCGACGACGATTGGAAAACCTACTGGCGCAGTCCCGGCGCTGGAGGTATTCCACCCACTTTGTCATGGCAAGAACAAAGCCACGGCATCAACGAGGTAAGCTGGCAATGGCCTTTTCCACAGCAGTTTGAGGTCAGCGGCCTAACCACCATCGGCTACGCAGAAGCAGTTCACTTTCCATTGACACTTGAAGTCAACCAGCCACAAGGTGTGCTTGCTGGTGTCTTAACTATGTCGTCGTGCACCAATGTCTGTGTCCTTACGGATTTCCCCATACGCTTAGCCTACGACACCAACCAGTTGCACCCTGATGCATCAACGATTGCCAAGTACGAGAGCGCGCTGGATAAAGTGCCAACAATGCAAAGTGAAAGCGACGACACCCGTGCGACTTGGTCCGCCACATCAGCTCAGCTCGCTGTTGAAATCACCCGCGATAGTGACTGGCTAACGCCCACACTCTACCTGCACAGTGAACAACCTGAGCTCGAAGATGTGGAGTTTAAACTCGATGAATTACGCCTCGATGGCGCCAAGCTGATTGCGGTTTACGCTGTGTCGCACTGGTTAGAATTACCCGATTTAACCGCAACTGACTGGGTTGTTTCTGTACGTGATGAAAACTTACTGCAAGCCTACGCGGTAACCGCGCGCGCTGGTTCCATCGCAAGCCAAGCCGCAACACAAGTTGCTAGCCCATCGTTGTTGTGGATCCTTGCGCTGGCATTAGTAGGTGGCTTGATCCTCAATATTATGCCCTGTGTGTTACCAGTGCTGGGTTTGAAATTGCAAAGCGTGATGAGTAGTGGCGGTGTTTCACAACAACGTATTCGCCGACAATTTCTTGCCACTGCTTTCGGCGTGATTGCATCGTTTTGGTTGCTCGCGCTAGGTCTGATTGCATTACGTGCTAGCGGCGCCAGCATCGGTTGGGGGATTCAATTTCAAAACCCCTACTTCATTTTGTTAATGGTGATTGTTACTTGGCTATTTGCTTTGAGCTTGTTCGACGCTGTGACCGTACGTTTACCACAACGCCTGCAAAATTGGAGCGCAACAACAGGCAGTGACCATTCGTACCTAGGCCATTTTGCGCAAGGAGCACTGGCGACCTTACTTGCCACTCCTTGTACAGCTCCATTTTTGGGAACCGCGGTTGCCTTTGCACTGGCTGCAAGTGTTCCGACCATTCTGGTGATCTTTACCGCCCTTGGGGTGGGCATGGCGTTACCCTGGTTACTGGTGGCATTGTGGCCGAAAACAGTACAACTATTGCCAAAACCGGGTGCGTGGTTGGCTTGGGTAAAACCCATTATGGGTCTATTACTGCTGGCCACTACTGTTTGGCTACTAACGTTACTGTTCAACTTCGTCAGCTTTTCCGCCATTAGCTTGTTGGTCATCGTTTTGCTGGTGCTTTCACTGCTTATGATAGGTCGACGCTATGGCAAACGTGGGGTCCTCATCACCCTCGGCGGCAGCTTTCTGGCCGGTGCGGCAACAATTGCAGTATTGCTTCTAACACTCAATAAATGGGCACCACAACTGCTACCAGACCACCACTGGCAAGAGTTGAACCGGACTGCAATTGACACAGCACTAGCAGCCGACCAAGTAGTTTTTGTTGATGTCACAGCCGATTGGTGCGTCACCTGCAAGGCCAATAAGCTTGGTGTGCTGTTGCAGGATCCGGTTTATTCGTCGCTTGCCGCAGGTGATATTGTGCGCCTGCGTGGTGATTGGACCATGACCAACGAACAAATAACTGCATACCTTCGCAGTAATAACACCTATGGCGTGCCATTTAACAAAGTTTATGGCCCTGCCGCACCGCAGGGTATTGCCTTGCCAACTATTTTAACCAGCCAAGCTGTGCTAAGTGCCCTAGCGCAGGCGCGTGGTGAACACATTCAATTAGAGGATTAAAACATGACATTTACCAAAGTTTCTTATCTAACAGCTGCTTTAGCTTTAGGCATTGCGAGTCTTTTCGCGCAACCTGTGGTTGCGCAGCAGCTCACGGCTGAGCAAGAACAAAATTTAGCTAACATTGAAAAGCTACTTCGGCGCAACCCAGACATTATTCCTAGCGTGGCGCAGAGCCTCGAACAGTTTGTCGAGCAACAGTCTGCGCAACGAAAAGCTTTTAATAACTATCATGACTGGCTCTATAAAAATCCGTCTCACCCAACGTTGGGCGCCGCTGATGCAGCACATCAAATAGTGGTCTTTACCGATTACAATTGTCCTTATTGCAAAAAGCTCGAGCCGGGTCTCGAGGCGTTAGTCAAAAAGCATCCGGATGTGCAAGTCATTAATGTGTACGTCCCGCTGCGGCAACAACAAGTACAGGGGCTAGCAACCAACTCATCGCATTTTGCGCTCGATATTTGGCGCAGCCAACGCTCTGCATTTACTCGGGCGCACGCTTTGATGATGAGAAAATCGGGCATGCATAATGCACAATCTCTGCGTCAGATCGCTGCGGCCACGGATACCGAGCAATTACTGCAACCAGACCCAGCGAGTGCTCGGGTGATCGACAGTAATATGAAAGCCTTTCAGGCGCTTGGTTTGCGCGGCACACCTTCGATTCTGATCGGCCAACAGATCATTCCTGGCTACGTTGCAGAAGCGCAGCTATTGCAAGCAGTAGAGCAGACCTTCGGCTTGTGAGATTCAGCAGAAGAGCGCTCTAAAACGAGCGCTCTTCTGTTTTAGGCAATGTAATGGCAACAGTAAACTGGTTTTGCACTACTTGATAGGTAACAGCAGCTTTCAGTTGTAGCGCGAGACTTGCGACGATACTTGCTCCCAAACCTGAACCTTTGATATTCAGATGTTGGCCGCGATAGAAGCGTTCACCCACTCGTTGTACGTCAACTGCAGCAGAGTCCTTGATTTGATTAACGATGAATAATTGCTGCTGATGCGCACTAAAATCGATGACGATGACAGTGTCGGCTGGTGCGTATTTGATGGCGTTATCAATCAAATTGCTGAGCAAAACGTGCCAATAGTCTGCAGCGCCACTGAGGATAATTTGCTTCGGTAATTCAACGACAAAGCGCAGGCCCCGTTGCTCTGCACGTGGCACTTGCGTTGCGATGATGTCGCGAACAATGCTAGCCAGATTCAATTGTTGCGATGTAGTTGGCGGCAGCTCCGCTCGCGATAGGGTGAGCAAACTCTCGACTAAGTCAATCAGCCGGTCGGTGCTTTCGATCGTGTGCTCGACCTGCTTAGCATCGCGCGCCGTGATGCTTCCTTGTAAATTCTGTAAACTCGTTTTTAATGCCGCCAAAGGTGTGCGCAGTTCGTGCGCTGCGTCAGCTGAAAATCGCTTCTCGCGCTGTGAGGTCTTTGCAATTCGCTCGACATATTGATTCAGCGCCCGCTTCACGATCGCTATTTCTTCGTCGTCTTGCTCAAGGGGAAAGGTTCGGTAGTCATCGGATTTGCGTCGCCGAAGTTGCTCCGCTAAACGATTAAAGCTGGAAAAACTGCGATTAATCACGAGCCAGCCCGACCACAGAATAAAGGGCAATAAAAACAAAATGGGGATCAATGTATCGACGACTAAGTCCGTGCGCAACTCGGAACGAAAGCTATCTTCTTGCATCAATAATAAACGATAGGAGCCGTTGGCAGGCGTCATGCCAAAGCTATGCCACACACCGGTTGGGGTCTGTACCACCTGAAAACCTTCGGCATAGGGCAATTCAGCGCTTGTGGGCGCCCCCATGGTGACGAGTGCGTAAGCGCTGCTGAGGCTTTCCATGCGATAAGCAACACGCTCTTCATACTCATGGGCACCAAGCGCTGCAACGATCACATCCTCTTGCTCATGAAGAGCATGACCGCGCATCAGTGTTGCTAAGGTTTTCGCTTGCTGGACCATTTCTGCATCAAATAGCTCATCAACTTCTTCGCTCACTTCTAGGTAAATCCATAGCGACGAAATACCCGAACTCAGCAAATAAACCAGCGAAACAAGCAACAAGACGCGACGTCGAATCGAACGCAGTCGTTGCTGCCACTGCTTTAACCAGCGCATTTGAGTCGATACCCTACGCCGCGAATGGTTTCAATCCACTCTTTGTGACCCAGCTTTTTGCGCAAATGCGAAATGTGGACTTCGAGCGCGTTACTCTCAATGTCTTGGTCGCCTTGAAATACTGCCAACTCAAGTTTATCGCGGCTATGCACATGGTCGGGCGCCAGCATAAGTGCCTTTAGCAATTCAAATTCTCGCCGTGACAAGTTGATTTCTTCTGTCGCGACTTTGACTGAGCGAGTATTTAAGTTGAGGCTGACTGAGCCGGCTTTGAGTTCGGCTGAAACGTAGCCTCGTTGACGTCGCACCAGCGCCCGCAGGCGCGCGGCGAGCTCGTTGAGATCAAACGGCTTGGTCATGTAATCATCTGCACCGTTGTCCAAGTGATGGACAATATCATTGGCTTGATCACGCGCCGTCAAGATTAAAATGGGTAAGGTCAGCCCTTTTTTGCGCGTTGCCGCTAGGACTCGCGAACCATCAAGATCAGGCAAGCCTAAATCAAGTACCATTGCCTCGAACTCATGGCGATTCAGTTCCGCAATTGCCGCCGCTCCAGTGCGCACCCAACTGACCGTGAAGCCACGGTCAGTGAGTCCTATTTCTGCAGCTTGGCCGAGCAAGTTGTCATCTTCGACGAGCAACACGTGCATTTATCTTACCTTTTTTGCAATCCGCGCGAGTAAGGCTTCAACTTCACGTCGACGTTCAGCGTCGGCGCGGGGGCGATGTGGCCGCGGCGCTGCAGCAAGCGCATGTTCTGCGACCGTTTTAGCTTTGGCGTAATGGCCCTGCTCATACAGATAGTCGGCATAAAAGTAATTAGGGTCAATACCATCAGGATTAATTTCCAAGGCTTTTTGCAGCAGCTCTTGCGCTTTGTCTTCGTCGCCAAAACCAAATGGCCAACCTGGGACTTTGTAATAGAGCGTGCCCAAGCTACCGTACGCAGAGCCTTGCAGTGCTGTTGGATCAAGCGTTAGCGCGTGCTCCAATGACTTTTTCGCAGCTTTAGCAAGCCCCAAGGCGCCCAAGCCTCCTTTAGCGCCAGCATAGGTACTGCGAACAATGCCTAGCCAAATGAACGCTTCCGCATTATTAGGTTCAGCTTCGGTCCAAGCGAGCGCTTGCTGCTCTAGTTCTGCAAAGGCATCCTCTTGGGCATCCTCAGACAGCGTATAATTCACCTCCGCCCAGCGCTGTTGAACTGTCTCTAGCATTGCTGTTGATGCAGCAGCCTCCTGCGCCAGTATTGGCTGTGAGATGAGTACTGAACTGGTCAACATAGCGACGAGTAACCATTGGTTTTTCATGTGCGTTTCTCCTGCATTAATTCAAATAACAAGCGTTGTGGCTTGCGCATACTGGCGGCAACCCACTGCGGGAATGCGCCGTTGATTTTGACAAAAAGCTTTTCTGGCCAACCGAGCGTTTGCTCCGGACGTTGCTGTTCTATCTGTTTGAGCAGCTGTTCAGCAACTGCTGCGGGTTTATCCGCGGTACTTCCCAAACGCTCGTTCATCGCCGCCATCAAACCCTGATTCATGTCGGTAGCTATCGCTCTTGGCGCTGCATAGAGAACCTTGACGCCAGTCCCCGCAAGTTCCCGAGCCAACGCTTGGGTAAAGCCATGCAAGCCAAACTTACTGGCACAATAGAGCGTCTGCCCCGGATAACCGATGGCACCAAACACCGAACCGATATTCAGCACCCAACCCTGCTGTTTTTGCAGTTGCGGTAGGAGGGCATGAGTCAATTTGACCGGCGCAATTAAGTTGGTGTTCAGTAACTGCTCGATAGTCGCCGCATCCCGACTCGCAAACGTCCCTGTCGAACTTTGTCCGGCGTTGTTAATCAAGCCCGTCACACGCAGGTTTTGTGCGCTTAGATAATCGCTCAATTGCTGCACCGCATCGCCGGCATTAAGATCAAGCACGAACCAGGGTTGTCCATAGGTTTTACCTAAGGTCTGCAAGGTAGCGCGTTGCCGCGCGATCATAATGACCCGCGCACCGCGGGCGCTGAGCTGGCGCACGAGTTCGCGGCCAAGCCCACCGCTAGCACCAGTGAGCAGAATAGTCTGTTGTTGCCAATCGATGCTGCTCATGAGGCTAATTCCAACGGTTCTGCGGCTAGCTCTGGTAACGCGCGGAACATATCGCCGTAGAGCCGATACACATGTTTCGCGGTTTGGATGATGGCGCGTTGCGCAGCCGGGTCAGTCACCTTATCCATTAAATCTTCAAAGAATTTGACATGCTCAATATCTAAATCACCATGCGAAAGCAGATAGCTAAAGGCGCTATTGGGTAGGCCCAAACTTACTTTGATTTGCCCTGCGGCGCGTGTCGCCAACTTTACACTGGTACCCTCGAGTACATGGGCCATACCGAAAAAAGCCGCTGGATGCACACTGTCAATCGCTTGATAGACCAATGACACCATCGCCTCGGTCGCAGTGTGGGGTTGCCCTTCAGCAACTTGCTTTGGTTCTGCACCGGTAGCTTTAATGTCGTTCAGAATCCAGCGTTCATGCCCATATTCCTCGTTGATATATTCGATAATGGCTTTGCGCAGCCATTCATCTTGCTGCTGCATCCGGCTGCCTGCGCGCATCAGTAATGGCACCGTATGTTTCACATGATGATAAGCCTGCGTTAAAAACGCTTGATAGAGTGGGATGCTAATGCTGCCGTCCAATGCTTGTTGAATCACTGGCGCCGCTAGCAAATAGCGTTGTTCCGTTTGGGTTTGTTCACACAGTTGTTGAAAGAATCCCATGGTCAGGCTCCTTGGTATTGAAAAGTTGCGAATAAGTAGCAGCGATTGCGGCGCGACGAAGACGTCCAGTGCCAGTCAATAAGTAGTTCGCCACGGTAAAAGGGGTATCTAACAGGTGCCATGCGCGAATGTTCGCATAGGCAGGCAAGCGTTGATTAACGCGCTGAATGATGTCGCTAATAACCTGCTCACACTCAGCTGCATCAAGCGCTGGCGAGGCAAAAATGAGCGCAGTGAGCGCAATGTCTTCGGCACCTACGACCGCACATTGTGCGATTGCCGAGTATTGTGTCAGTTCAGTTTCGAGCCACTCCGGATCAACGTTGCGGCCGTACGCGGTGACGATGGTATGCTTTTTACGACCACGCAAACACAACTCACCGGTGGGTGCCCACGCCCCATAATCGCCCGTTGCGAAACGGTGCTGATACCAACTGGTGGGATCATTCAGATAACCGAGCATGACATTGCCGCTGACGATGATCTCGTTATCCACTAGCTCGACTGTGGCATGCGGGAGCGGTTTTCCGACCGTTCCAGCAACCGGCTGCTGTGGATCGTTGAAGCTCACCACCGAGCCAAATTCCGATAGCCCGTAACCCTGAACCAAAGGCAAACCAGCGGCGTGCGCTCGGTGTTCAAGCCCTGCGGATAAATAAGCACCACCAACAGCGAGCAATTTAAATTGCTCGGTATCGAGAGCCCCTTGCTCAACACCGCGAATAATGGCTTGCGCTAACGCCGGAGTCAGAATCAAGCTTTGTGGTTGCAGCACTTTTAAGGCGCTGAAAAAACGTGGCACGTCTAAACTGCTAGCACCCTGCAATCCCAGTTCATTCACTGCAGCTAGGCGAACCTCATGACCTAACCACAAACTCAGGTAAACGCCGGCAATATTCTCCAGCAACACCGCGAGTGGAAGTAAGACTAAGTGCCGCGTTACGGTGACGCTGCCTAAGCGTTGACTTAAAGCCATCACGGTTCGCAGCAGATGCTCAGCGCCCAAGCACACGCCCTTCGGACTGCCGGTACTGCCCGATGTATAGGTGATTTTACAGGTGCCACGAGGGAGTTCTGGCGCTTGACTCACAGTTCTGGAGCGATAGCTGATAGCGCCCCCGCTAGTTTGTCGTTCCAGCACTTGTGTCACCCCAGCGTCCGTCAGCACTGCTTCGCATTGTTGCGGTGTGAAAAAACTCGGTAGTGGCACCACAACTTTGTTGGCATGCAACAATGCCAAGTCATGCAGTATCCACTCGACACTGTTGTCGAGTGCCAGCGCAAAGCGTTGATGGGCACTTTGTTGATATTGCAAACTCAACGCACTCACACGGGAAATTAATTGCGCATAGGTCAACACTTGCTCGGCGTCGCGCAACGCGATCTGTTGTGGTTGCTGGAGCGCGTGGTCACGCAATCGCTGAAACAACAGCTTTAGCATGCGACGGCCTCCGTGGTTGCAGTAAAACGGCCGAAGCCCTGCGCCAGCCAACCACACACCACTTTCGGATGATGTCGATAATAATCCCCCCAAATGCCCTGCAGGTCATTTGGTAAGGCACTTTCATGCGCGTCAGCAAGCGTCGTCAGCGTCACTCCGGAACGCGCTAGAGTGCGCTGTAAATACCGAGTTGCCGTAAACACCACAAGGGTTTTATTGAGTTGACTCGCGATTTCGACTACCGCGGCGAACAAAGGGTGCAAATCATCACCATTGCGCGCCGCCATCGAACCAATTTCCACCACATTACGACGCTCGGGAAAGCGCATGCCATTGAGGTGGAGCTGCTCCAATGGACGACTCAGATAATACTCGGAGAACAGTTGCCGCTCATCAGCAAACTGCAATCCGCAGGCAGCGATTAATTCGTCGTCTTGATACACCGCCAATAAGTGCTCTGGCAGTGTGAGCAAACAAGCATGAAAGCTGGTCCAGTAACGATCGCAGATAAATTTTTCGACAGTTTGCCGTTGCTGGTGTTGTTTGGTGACGAGTTGATACAACATGACTTTCTCCGATAGAACCTAAGTGCGCTGTGCTGATGACTGCACTTTAGGCTGCATTACTTAAGAAAGTCTTAAACTAGGCTTCAGAAATACGTTCAGGAGTTCATCACAAAGTTCCCGACCAATTTTCTTGCCATTATCCGAGAGAACATATACTTTACGAACTGTACACAAAACATACAACTTGGCGGGAAGATGGGTGTTGTTCAATTTTATACAGCCAGCCTCATCGCCGGACTGCTCTATGCAGCCTCGGCTGCTTCCACACATGCCAATGAAACCCCATCATCTGCTGGAAAAACCATCAAATTTAGTGGATCACAATACTATCCGCCGTTGGAATGGATAGATGAAAATGGTTCCGCGCACGGGTTTATCTCTGATCTCGAGCGGGAGATGGCAAACGTAACGGACCATCAAGCTGATATCCAACTGATGCAATGGAACGCTGCGTTGCAAACGGTGTTAACCGGTGACGCAGATGCTGTACCGTTAATTGCTTCTGAACAGCGCAGTGCACAATTTGATTTTACCCAGCCATTTTTTTATGTCGCACATGGCATCTTTGCGCGCAATGATGGTCCGCAGTTTACCTCGCTTGATCAGCTTGCGAACCGACGCGTAGCAGTGGCACGAGGTGCTTACGCCGAAGATCAGTTTGTGGCTACCGATTACAACGTGGAACTGGTTTTTGCCCGTGATGAACTCAACTGCCTTGAAGTCGTCACCCAACGCTTGGCCGACGCTTGCGTCGAGGTCGCGACGACGTCTAGAGCTTTAATTGAGCGTTATGATTTGCCATTGCAACTTACCAGTCCCCCCTTTTGGCCACAGCCTTACGCCTTCGGTGTGCGTAAAGGCAACACTGAGCTTTTAGATTTGCTCAATAGTCAATTGGCGCATCTGGTGGTCACCGGAAAATATCAGCAACTCAGTGAACGCTGGGCCAGTGAACTTGAATGGCAACAACCCTCTCTTCTAGAGCAGGTTAAAGATTTGGCGTGGTTGATTAGCGCACTGCTGGTTGCGACTTTGGCGGTAGCGAGCTGGGGCTGGTTATTACGCCGTGAGGTGCAAGCTAAAACCGCAGAGCTCAGTGATGAACTAAAAATCAGTAAGAATCTGCAGCAGCAAGTCGCATACGCGGCAACGCACGATGACCTTACGGGTCTGCTCAATCGCAAAGCTTTTTTTGACATCATCAATAATCAGCTGCCGCTGGATGCACAGCAACGCCTGACGATTGTGGTCGTCAAAATAGCCAATATCGATTCTATTATCACCACCTTTGGTTACACCTCTGCCGTGAACACCGTTAAGCATTTCGCACAACGTCTGCAACGCGTGCAAAGTGCAACTCATGCCCACTTCGGCAGTGGCCTTTTTGGTGTTATCACCAGCGAACCTTTGTCGATAGCGCTACTGGTGGAGCAGTTGGCGACCAGCCAAGATATTAGCTGGAATGATATCGAGCCAAGCCCGGTCTATGGCGTCGCCAGCTTAACCAAAAGCGACTCAGAACAGATTGATGCCGCAGAACTCGTACGTCATGCCCTGACCGCTCTTGCACACGCTCGCAAACGCCGTATTCCGTTCTTTGAGTACACCCAACGGATAGAACCAAACGCTGAACGACTGCAACTCCTCGATGAGTTTCACAAAGTCGGCTGTAAGCAGTTTGTATTGCACTATCAACAACAATTGTCACTCAATAGCGATGGTCGTCATCACATCGAGGCGCTTATCCGTTGGCAACATCCAAGCCTCGGACTCATTAGCCCGAATCGCTTTATCCCTATGTTGGAAAAGTCCGGGGGGATCCGTAAAGTCACGCGCTGGGTCATCTTGGAAGCAGTTAAAAAGCTCGTTTGGTTCCAACGCCTGGGCATCGAAGTGGTGATCAGCGTCAATATTACCAGCCATGATCTGGTCGACGATTTCTTCGTTCCATTCGTCCGTGACGACATTCCAGAGTCGTTGCGTGATCATCTGATTTTCGAAGTGACTGAACGTGAGCTATTTGATAATCCCGACAAAGCGCGCAGTGCCATGCTCGAACTCTCGTCAATGGGCATACGCTGCTCGGTGGATGACTTTGGAACGGGTTACTCGACCTTGTCTTACCTGCATGATTTAGCCGTCGATGAAGTCAAACTCGACCGTTTATTCGTCTCACAAATCTGTCACAACGAGCGCAGCTTCAAGATTGTAAAATCAACTATCGAATTGGCGCACGAGCTCGGCTTAACCGTCGTTGCTGAAGGCGTTGAAGACGACGCCACCATGACCAAGCTAGCCGAACTCAACTGTGATCGGATCCAAGGCTTCCTTATTGCCAAGCCAGTACCTGAGGAAACCTTGGATATAGTGGTCACCCGCAATTAACGCTGCGCTTGTTGTCGTTGCGCTAATCGTAACTCAAGTTTGCGGATTTCACGCGCGGTGTGATTGCGTCCTGTCTCCATAAAAATCCATATTTTCGTTGCGACTTGGGCTTGAAACGCCAGTATCAGTAAGACGCCCCAAAACACTTGATGCTCCGCTGTAACCGTCAGAAATTGATAGCCGGTATAGAAAATACACACCGTCAGCACCACCGCCATTAAGTAGGCTATTTTCATAATCCAATTAAAGCGAGAATTGAATCCCTCACTCAAATAATCCTTGAGTCCGGTATCTTCATGCATGAGTCGCTTTAATTCAGCGGCATCTTGCTGTAGTAACTGCTCAAACTCTTTGTCGTCTTTCATTGTTTAGCCCTCCAAAGAAGCCAAATAGATTGCTTTAAGCTGTTGGCGTGCACGAAACAGTCTCGACTTTACCGTCCCTGCTGGCACTTCTAAAACTAAAGCAATCGCTGCTATTTCTAATTCGTGTAGATAATGTAATTCGATGATCATTCGCTCATCGACAGCCAGTTGATGTAAGTGCGCGAGTATGCCTGGCGCTGGCGTGATTTCAGCCATGCTTTGTTCATCTTGTAGAGCGCGCAAGTCAGTCGGATCTATGGTCATTGTTCGCTGTTGTTGCCGATAATAATCTTCAATTTGCCAACGCAATAATCGATACAACCAAGATTCAAAAATATTCACATCGTTGAGGCGTTTTACGTTGCACTGAATCTTGAGCCACACATTGTGGAGTAAATCATCCACTGCACTTGGCTGCGCAACTCGACGCAAGGCAAAATGGCGTAAACGTGGATGATAATGCTGATAAAGGCGACCGAACGCAGCGCTATCGCCTTCTTGAAAGGCCAACACATTGAGTTCGAGATAAGCTTTTTGCATAGCGCCTCCACCGTGAGTTCACAATAAAGACGCTACAGGTAAGCGGGAGGTTCGCGCAACTGATTAAATTTACGCGAAAGGCAAAATTAAGGAGCCCAGATGTGGCCGCGACCGTTTTTGTAATCGAGCGTGAGGATAAAATGCTTGAGTACGTCGTAGCCGAGAATACCACTGATACGAATACCTTTATTAAGGGAGCCTATTTCTGAATAGCGACCGCCGAAATCAACGCCGCCATCTTCGCTTGGCACCGTGACTATCACATCGGCGAGACCATAGGGTCCGATACCGAGATTTGGCAAGCGGAAATGATCAACTGCAGAGGTTTCGTTCACCCCGGTGATCGTGCCTTCAACCACTTCGTATTGCTCTAACCAGCCATTCGAGGTGGCAATGATACGATCGATGAACAAGCCAGTGGTGCTGCCAGTATCGAGCAGCATCCAGCGTTCCATTTCATCATTTAGATTGACGCGTACTACCGGCACGCCTGAACCGCGCTGCGAGCGCATTTCTAAGTTTTGCACGTCACGCAGGCTAAAGGTGCCGTGTGCGGCAAAGCGCATACGACTATTCGGATAATCAAACTGCAAGACAAATTGATTCAGTACCGGCGCACCCAGTAAAATGCCACCCTCTGGCGACCCCAAATCGATACCGACCATTTCCATACTTAGGTCCATACCAATTAAATTCGTTGGAATTTCACGGTAGACTTTACGTTCTTTAATGCCATTAACACCTTGGATATCGAGTTTACGATTGGCTTTGAACTCCAAATCGTGAGCTTCCATAAACGCCAAATTAATAGCATTTACCTGCGAGCCAGAATCAAAAATTGCATAGGTATCGATACCAGCAACGGTGACAGGAATGCGGATATGACCATTCGACTGTTCGAAATCGATCCAATCGGTGGCTTGAGCATAGGAAACTTGAGAAAAAACCAAGAAAATCAGTGAGAAAATATAGCGCATTAGTTACTCTTCTTTGTGTTTAGGGTGCTACGTAAACGTGACCGAGGCCGTTGTTGTAATCGAGGGTCAGAATGAAATGCTTAAGCACATCGTGCCCCAGAATACCGCTAATCTTTACGCCTCGGGTGCGCGAATTCACATTGCTGTAACGATCGCCAAAATCCATCGCTTCGCCTTCAGCCGGCACTACCACACGAATATTCTCAAGCGTGTAAGGTCCAAAACCCAAGGTCGGCAGCTGAAAATATTCGACATTTGCGACTTCGTTAACACCGCGCGACAAGCCCATTTCCGAAGGATACTTTTTCAGCCAATCATGCGAGGTTGCAACAATCCGTTCCATATAGATACCACCTGAATTGCCCGTATCCAGCAACAACCAACGCTCTATTTCATCATTCAAATTTACTTTCACAAGGGGCTGACCTGAACCTTTTTGCGCGCGCATTTCAAGGTTGCCAACCTCGCGAAGGTTGAAGGTGCCGGGTGCAGCGATGCGCATTTTGCCCTCAGGATAATTAAACTGCAGTACGAACTGGTTGAGAACAGGTGCACCCAACAAAACACCATTGCTATGATGACCAAGGTCAATGCCAACCATTTCCATGTTTAAATCAAGCCCCACTAGAGTGGTCGGAATTTCACGGTAGATCTTACGTTCTTTAACACCGTGCGCACCTTTGATATTGATACGCTGGTGGCTGTCGTATTCTAAGCCGTGCTCTTCCATAAACGCCAGATTGATAGCATTCACTTGCGAGCCAGAATCAATGATCGCAAAGGTATCAATGCCTGCAACCGTTACCGGAATACGGATATGACCGTTGGTATTTTCAAAAGGAAACCACTTAGTTGCTTGCGCAAAAGCAGCATTCGAGAAAATAAAACAAGCGATTAAGATGAAGTAGCGCATTTATTGTCCATTTTGTTTTAATTATGTTGCGCTACGACCTTATCTCAATATTTCGAAGAAAACTAGTGAAAAGCCGGAGAAATTCCCCGGCTTTACATTATTAACAACAGCAACATTTGAGTTTTTGCGTCAACTCGTCGTAACCATGTGGTTTGATGAGCGGCTGCCGCTGCGCAACTTTATAGTTGCCTTGATGTACCATATTACCTTGTGCGACTTGCGCTAGTGCTTGCCAGAATTTTTTTGATAGTTTCATGTCATTCTCCAAAGTGAATTATCTGTGTTTCAGCATGGACAAGTATATTGTTTCCATTCGAAATGATTAGATGCTATTTTTGAATAACATTGTTTCTCTTAGGCAACAAAAGAATTTATGCTAAGTCGTATCAGTGATATGGCGATATTCGCCGCGATTATCGAACACGGTAGTTTTACCCGCGCTGCTGAGCAACTAGAAATATCCAAAAGTGCTGTCAGTAAGGCGATCGCACGCCTCGAGCAAGACCTAAAGACGAAGCTATTAACGCGCACTACGCGTAAATTGAATCCTACCGTTGCCGGCTTAAATTTTTATCAACATTGTCGCGATATTGTCCGCGAAACCGAACAAGCCTTTGAACATATTCATGCGATGCGCAGTAATCCAAGTGGTCGCATAACTTTATCTGCACCTGTTAATTTTGGTGCGACCCAAGTAGCACCACTAATGCCAGAGTTCTTGCAACGCTTTCCCGAAGTTGATGTCGACTTGCAGCTTAGCAACCGAATTACCGACCTCATTGCCGAGAACGTGGATATTGCCATTCGTTGTGGTGAGCTTAAGGACTCACGGTTATATTTCCGTAAACTTAAACCCTTAAATATCGTCTTGGTCGGCTCAAAAGGCTATTTTGCCAAGCATCCCAAACCGCAACATCCGCTTGAGCTAAGCCATAAAGAGGCAAAGCATCAATGCATCACCGATAGCGCGCGCATCACTGATCGCCAGTGGCGTTTTTATCAGCAAGGTGAGCTCTTTCAAGTGACCGTAAACGGGCGCTTTTATGTTTCGGACAACCGCGCCATGCGCGCTGCGCTGCGAGCAAATCTCGGTTTGGCCTATATGCCGAGCTATTCACTAAATGAACTACTGGCCAGTGGTGAGATTGAAACTGTTCTTGAAGGTTTCATGCCACAACCGGTGCCGGTGCAGTTGGTGTACCCCGAGCGTAAATATATGTCAGCTGCGGTGTCTGCCGCGTTAGATTTTTTACAGGAAAAACTGGCTTAAAACTCACACCGATAGAGTGCGTTTGAGTCACTATCAAGCCAGTTGGTCTTCAGTCTGCTCTCACGACTAGTTGCAATCTCCGTAAGCTTCGCTATAGCTGCGGCCAAAACAAGACATTAAATTTTCAACCACCTGCAAGTTCGGGGGCCATTGAATGTCGACCGGGTTACCGTCGGCATCTGTCATGTTCATACCACTCGGCTTGGGTAGTGCTGAGAGCTGATCATGTGCTTGTTGAAGCGCCTCAGCATCTTGCTCAATAAAAGCGATGGTTGCGTTCACATAATAATTCCAGCCCATAGTGTCAGATTCAGTATAAGTCTGCTTGAATAAGGCGACCGCTTGTTCATTTTGCCCCGCTTCGGCACGCATTTGGCCTTCGTGCCAGCGCATAATGCTCAGTTGTCCTTCGCGGAGATCTGGCTTGCTGTCGCGATAACGTTGAATTAAATCGGCTGCGGCTTCAGTGCACCCCTCACGGTTTGCAACTTCGCGCCAACCGGCCTCCATGGTTTGATCGAACTCCTGAAATTCAAGTGCCATATAGTCGGTGCCGGGAGTCAAGCATTCAACTCCAGATAAGAGCAAAACTATAAAAAGTGAATTCATGGAATAGCTTCCTTAATTTTATAACAAGGTGTTAACGTAGCAGAAAATTCAACCAAGTAAAAAGGGTTGCGGTGCGACCTATTAAACTGTATAAACGTACAGTATTATTTACTAACACGTATGGGGATAAATAATGGCTGTTGTAACGCAATACGTTGTTGTTCGAAACGGAGTAGAGAAAATGACATTTACCAGTAAAGCTGAAGCTGACGCCCACGATAAAATGTTGGACATGGTAGATGAGTTACTCCCGTTACTCGAGCGCAGTGAAGCGGTGAGCGACGAACAAAAATTAGAAGATTTAGCCTTCTTTTTAGCGCGTGAACGTGAGCAAGTTCTCATAGCATTGGGTGCGAAGAAGCCAGCGAAAAAGAAAACCGTAAAATCTGCTGCTAAAGCCGAGGTTGAGGGTTCGAGTGAAGCTGCCAAAGAGAGCGCCGCCGCTTAATGAAACAAGCAATATCTGGGGTGACACTTGGTATTGCGGTATTCATCGTTGCTCATACAACGGGTGCCAGTGAGCCTAACAATGAGGCTAGTGTTAAGCAGGATCTCCTGAGTTTCGGCCAGCAAATCCAACAAAAAGGCACCGATTTTAGCGCGATTTGGCCTGGCTTCTGGCCTTTAGAGCAAGCTTTTATTGTCGTCAATGAGAGTCAACAAACGCTTGTCTACACCCCTGCTAATGCACCTTTAGTTGATGATTATACCGGCGAAGCATTAGCAAACAACTTTTACTATTACCCGACCCTACTGCCCGGTCTTGATGATTTTAAGTATGAAATTGATTTCGCATTACCCGACGATCAGCTCGCCACCGCTATCAACATAACCGACGGTGGCGAAATAGAGGACATCAGCACCTTAATCCACGAAGCTTTTCATGGTTACCAACGACGTTCCTTTACCAAGCGCAACGAAGTGAACTTTCTGCCACCTGAGGCGCTCGAGTCCATTGAAGCTCGCGCCTTGTTGGCGCTGCAATACGAGTTGGCGCGACGTGTTTTAACAACGCAAGAGCCAGAACTAATCGATGACTGGTTGCAATTGCGCGCCATCATTGCAGACAAAGTACCAGCGGTTGCCGCTTATCTAGCCTACATGGAACAAATTGAGGGCACTGCACAATGGGTAGGGATGACTGCCACTCAACAAACGCAAGAAGCCTTTGTTGAGAGCTTCGATAAGCTATTTACGAGCTTCACCTCCAACATGAACCGCCCGCTTGATGTGCGCACCAGTGCCTATGTGACCGGTGCAACCCTACTGAGCGTTATTGAAGCGCAATCCTCTAACCGTGATTGGCAACAGCAAATAGAGCAAGGTGTCACACCGCTTGAATTAGCGCATGAATTATTCGCCATAGAGGCCGCAAACGAGCAGTTACCGACGCTACTTGAGCAATATGATTACCCGTCATTTGTCGCCGCAATCGAAGCTGATGCAACCGGCATCGCCAGCGTTGCCGATGTTGAGCAAACACATCCCTATTTGCTCGATATCCATGTAAAGGTAAGCCCCGAAGAGGTTGCGAAAACCGGACTACCGATGAAATTTAACGCTGGTAACGCTGGTTTTCATGAATTGGAGAAATTGCTACTCCTGTTGCCTGACCCACATAGTTTCCAAATCACCTCAGAACAGAGTCTGGTAGACATTCGCACCTTACCTGTGCGTATCGACATGCGCGAGATAGCTGAGGGCGGCGTGCGCATCAGTGTATGGTCTCGAGAACCATGGTTAGAGATTCAAGGGTTACGTAGTTTCGACAAAGCGCAAAAACTTGAGATCTTCTTCGGTGACAGCTCAGTAGTGACTCATGCCGCTTGGCAGCTAGACAACGCTTCTACTGCTGAGCATGTCGTGCTGCGCTTGAAGTAGAACCGTTCAGCCGGTCACCGCTAACGTGATTCGGCACGTGATAAGCCTGCTGCTGGTACAACAGAGACGGTAAAATTGCATGCGCCGTTGCACTATCCAACAAACTCGATTGGACGGTAGCATCGGCCTGAAAACGTTGCTGCTGCGGATCAAGCACCCCGGTAAAATCGTCGTTAGGCGTCACAATCGCCATGTCACTGCCTTGCAGCCAAGCAAAATTCGAGCCGAATTGCATCATCGCGCGGTTAGCCGGTGGCTGGCTTGCGTCAGATAAGTCTTGTCCCAATGACGCCGTCCATGCCGACACGCCAGCCAACGAGACGACCGTCGGTAACAAGTCGATTTGACTCGTCACCGCGCTGATCGTGCGAGGTTCAATGGAGCCGCCAAGAATCAAGCCAGGAATCCGAAACTTACTCACCGGAACTAATTCATCGCCATAGACCCGCGTATCATGGTCAGCGACGACCAAGAAAATAGTGTCTTCCCAATAACTACTCTGCTGCGCTTTACGAAAGAACTCACCGAGGGCAAAGTCGGCATACTTCACGGCATTCTCAACGCGTTGTTTGGGTTCCGCATACAATTCAATACGCCCATCGGGAAACTCAAAAGGCTCGTGATTAGACGACGTGAATACGAGCGAAAAGAACGGTCGTGCCTGAGCGTTAAGAGCTTCGAATCGTGCGTGTGCGCTATTGAATAGATCTTCATCACTGGCACCCCAGCTGCCGATAAATACCGGATTCTCTATTGCATCGACGCCGCGCACCGACGCAAAGCCATTGCCGACAAAAAAGCGCTGCATATTGTCAAAGTGCGTTTCACCACCGTACATGAATTCAGTGAAATAGCCTTGTCGTGCCAGCAAATCGGCATAAGTGAAGAAGCCCTGCTGCGATAACGGCAATTTCACCACACTGCGCGCCGGGGTAGGCAAAAATCCTGTGATTACAGCTTCTATACCACGTACCGAGCGTGTACCCGTCGCATACAGGTGTTCAAACCACCAGCCTTGTGCACCTAAAGCATCAATCTCTGGAGTTACCGGTATGCCGTTGAGCTTTTCTACAAAAGTCGCACCAAGACTCTCTTCGAGAATCACCACGATGTTTTTGGGCTGCGCATAGCTACGCGAAGCTTGGTTGTAATGCACCGTCGGGTAGGCCTCGAATGGAAATTCCTTATCGGCAAGATAATCGTCCTGCCGCACTTTTTGCATGATCGCAGCGAGTGTTCCCTCGCCGTAAATAAGCCCCGCATCCGCCTCATGCCGCATGCTATAAAGCGCATACTCAACTGAATACGCCGAACTGATCACCAAATCGTTGACCAACGCATCACCCGTCACCGCGAACAAGGCTGGATTTGCGGGCCTGTGATCGAGCGTTGAACGAACTCCCAACACCATCAACACCAGCAACACCGGCCAGACGATCAGCACAGATGAAGTTAAACGCTCTGGCGCACGCAAGCGCCGACTGAACTTCAACAGTAATGCGAAGACCAACGTCAACGCACTGGCTGCAGCCATCAACCACTCGGCAAAACCACCCCAAAGCATACTAAAAACTTCTTGTGGATAGGTCAGGTATTCCACGAACAAGCGATTTGGACGCAAATCGTATTGCATGATAAATGCCGGCGTTGCAACCTCCATAAAGGCCACATAAGTAAGCGCACCCACAAACCAAGTTCGCTGAATAGTAGAGCCCCATCGACGCAGCGGACGCAGCCAAAAAACCGGGAGTAGCAGCAGCATCGGCAGCGTCAAGTATCCCATTTGAATACAGTCGGCACGAACGCCCAACAGCACTAGCTCACCGAAACCTCCGCTCGCCGCTACACGTTCGTACTGCCATAGCATTAAGGCCAAACGACTTAGCGATAAGATCAGCAGCCCAGTCAAATAGCCCAATAGCAGCACCCGAAACGGCTGCACCGCCCGCACAAGCTTGTGGAAAAGACGCATTAGAGAATAACTCACTTTTGCAATTTAGATTGCCTAGGAGCTTAATTTGCAATACTTAAGGAAAACTTATGAAGGGTTTAGCAAGCGCGGCTATGACTAGCCGCAAAAAGTTCAGTCCCAGTGCGTTAATTGCGACGCACCGCCGCCTTTTTACCGAGCCAAACGCCAAATAGCATCGCCGCGATAATAAATAGCAACGCGTAATCTTGCACAAAAGTGAATTCAGTCAGCTGATTAATGGTCACTAAGATTACCGTCACGATGACAATACTGACAGCAGGAAATAGGTAATTCTTCATGGTCGTTTTCTCGTTGTTTTATTGTTTAAGTGTTCATTTTTTAAACGAGAGTTTAGCTCATAACCGCGAGCCTTGTGTTACAGCCGCGTTACAGATATAAAAAAGCCGCTCGGTGAGCGGCTTTTTATGGGATTTGGTGGAGCTGGCGGGAGTTGAACCCGCGTCCGTAATACCTACATCCTCGGTCCTACATGCTTAGTTAGTCTTTTAGTTAATCACCAAGTCGCCGACTAACAGGCTACTTAAGGTGACGATCCCGATTGGTTTTAACGTCTTGGCTACGGGCGAAGCCTCCACGCGAGTCTGCTTTGGGGTGAACCGACTGATCCTAGTCTCACAGACAAAGCGCTAGGGGTCGGACTCAGCGGGTTATTAAGCCGCTAAAGCGTAGTTGTCGTCGTTTGCAACTATTAAGTTGAGGCTTTTTACGAGGCCAGCCTCACCTCGGCATGCACCTTGGGTTTCGTGTATCCCGTCGAATCCAGATCAGCCCCAGGTTTTTCTTTTCATAACTTGCGTACTATACCTAAGACAACGTTCAAGCGCCAGAAGTTCCGCGCTCGAACGCTTATCTATTCACCAGTTACGCTGCCATGTACAACACTTTTTCGACCAATTTGCTGATGCCCTTTTCTGCATCAACAAGGTTTTCGGCGAGCATGTACGCGGGCGTGGTGACCAAACGGTGGTTGTCATCCACGACGATGTCATGCACCGGACAGTCGACGTGCTTGCCACCCATTTTTTCAATCGCACCAGCGACTTCGCTGTCGTTACCAATGGTAACGCGCACGCCTTGGCCATAAATGTGTGGCAAGAGTACGGGTGCAATGCACATGTAACCTGCGGGTTTACGTGCGGCGACAAAGGCTTTACCGACGGCGAGCACTTGTTCGTTCACTTGCATGTCGGCACCGTTGACCGCGAAGTCACAAAAGTTTTTCGCGACGCCAAAGCCACCCGGCAAAATCAATGCATCAAAGTCCGCCGCATTTAATTCACTCAAGGGTTTTACCTCGCCACGGGCGATGCGTGCGGCTTCAACTAAAACGTTGCGTGATTCACCAGCCGCCTCGCCGCGCAAATGATCAACCACATGCATTTGCTCGATGTCTGGCGCAAAACACTGGTAACTCGCGCCTTGTTTGGTGATATGTAATAAGGTCAGCACGGCTTCGTTTACTTCAGCGCCATCAAAAACGCCAGAACCTGAGAGTAAAACGGCTACTTTTTTCATGCGTCCATCATCCTTTTGTTGCTCGCTTACCCACAAATATGAGGGCGCAAGCACAGATTTCAAGCCGTGTGCTTAGGATTATAAACGACTTCCCACAAGTGGCCGTCGGGGTCGCGGAACACGCCGCCATAACCACCCCAAAACAGTTCACGTGCGGGCTTCACTACCGCGTCGCTGGGTAAAGAGGCCATAATGGCATCGACATCAGCAGCACTGTCGACATTGTGTGCTAGCATCAACGCGGTTGAATCACGACTGCCAACGTTGACACCGCAATCATGGGCTATGCTTTCGCGTGGCCACAGGGCGAAAGTTAAACCTCCGGCCATCTTAAAAAATGCTACGGCACCGTGTTCAAACTCAGTACCGATAATACCCTCGGTAGGTAAGCCAAGTACGTCACGATAAAAAGCAACAGAGCGCGCTAAATCATCAACACCGAGGGTAATATAACTAATCCGTGGCTGCATGGGCCGACTCCTTTTGAGGCGTGCGCTCGCACTCCTTAATGTCTTTTATCAATGTGACTAGCACAAAGCTAAGCAGCATCAGCAAGAACCATGAACTTAACTTTGCCAGTGGCACCATTTCCCAGCCATCTCTTTGATTCGGATAGATCCAAATATTAGCAAAGGTGGCAATGTTTTCGGCAAACCAGATAAACATCGCCACTAGGAACCAGCCGACGAGCAAAGGCATGCTGCGATGCTTCGAGATCACTTTAAAATATATCGTAGTGCGATAGAACATCAGCAACGTTACCGCTAGTAAAATCCAACGAATGTCCCAAATGAAATGATGACTAAAAAAGTTAATGTAGACCAAAGTCACGAGCAACATCGTCGCCCATTTCGGTGGATAATAGGAATATTGAAAATCAAAGAGGCGCCAGACCCTCGCTAGATAACTACCTACCGCGCTATACATAAATCCGGTAAACAAAGGTACATTCGCGATGCCAAACACATAGGCTTCAGGGTAAACCCAAGCGCCAATCGCATCTGACGTCTTAAACAGTTCCATTAGCGTGGCAACTAAATGGAAGACAACAATCACGAAGGCTTCGCGTAGCGTTTCAAGCTTAAAAATCAACAGAACAACTTGGAAAGCAATAGCTGCCAGAAAGATGAAATCGTAGCGGTGTAATCCGTCAATGGGATACCAGTAGCGGGTAATTAGCATGACGGCGAGTAGAAACCCGCCGAACACACAGGCGTTGGCTTGTTTTAAGCCAAAATGCCAAAACTCAATGATAAAGGTTTTCACATGTCAGTCTTTCTGATCGGCGCGCCAGCGCATTTCGTTCTCGACGTTGGCAATGGGTTGCAACATGGCGAAGTCGAGCGCGTCGACGGGTTCACCACCTTGTATTTTGCGTACAAACGCGGGATCAGCCAGTGCGGCTTTGCCAAGCGCCAATAGCGCGTCAGGATAGCTATTCGCGACATCCTGATAGTTCTCGTCATTAATGCCACCGTTGACAATCAAGGCAACGCCAGTATCTTGCACAACCTCAGCAAGCGAACGGTCACCGTCACGCAGCGAAGCTCGGTCCGCACTGGTGTCAGTGGTATGAATAAAATCAATACCTGCATCGGTTAACGCCTGGACTAACCATGCAAATCCTTCTTCGCCCTCCGGCCATTGATAATCTTGATCAGTGATAGTGATTTGCGACAAACGAATGCCAAGCGCAAAATCATTGTCGACCATTTCACGTGCCGATTTCACCAAATCCAGTATAAACTTGGCGCGTTTCTCCAGCGAGCCACCAAATTTATCCTCACGAGTGTTGAAATGTGTGCTGAGCATCTGGTTGAGCAAATAACCATTGGCGCCGTGCAGTTCGACGCCGTCAAAACCGGCTGCTTGCGCATTGCGGATGGCACCCAAAAAGCCGTTCATGACTTGATCAAAATCAGTCTCGGTCATTGGTTTTGGCTCGAACCAAGCTTCTTGATCACCGTACAAACCCAGAGGTTTTGCCATTGGCTTTTGCTCAGTTAGACCAATTGGTTGGTCGACATAGCGGTTGTATTGCAGCTGTGCGCCAGCATGCATGATCTGCGCAATGATTTTACTGTCCGCTGCATGCACCGCTTTGACGATAGGTACCCATGATTCGGTTTGAAGTGCATCCGCCAGCCCCGGCTGATACGCGTAGCCTTGACTCGCGGCTTGATCAGGATAAATACCCTCAGTGATTAGCAGACCAAAACCACCTTTGGCGTAGCGTACATAATGATCGACCATAGCTGCGTTAGCACGGCCATTGGCTTCGGCACTTACGCGTGTCATCGGTGCTAGCGCAAAACGATTACGCAGGCGCAGCCCAGCAAAATCTACTGCATCAAATGGCGAATCAAACATCTACATCCCCTCTTTTAAAATGAACCGGTTCGATCGAAAACACTGATACATACGTTGTATCATAAATAAGGATTAGTTGAAGTAAGAGTCTAGCATGCAGATCAGCGACGTTACTCAGGCCGCGAGTGCCCTCCAGCAATTTTTACAACAACAGCAGCCAGTTACCGTTCTAACTGGGGCTGGGTTAAGCACCGATTCTGGCATTCCGGATTATCGTGATGCCAAAGGTCAATGGAAGCGCAATCCTCCCATGCAACATCAAGAGTTTATGCGCGATGGTGAATTACGCAAACGTTACTGGGGGCGCAGCATGCACGGCTGGCCTGTGCTCTATCATGCGCAGCCCAATGCCGCGCACCATGCGCTTGCAGAGCTGCAACACCAGGGCCTCCTCGGCACTATCATTACGCAAAACGTAGATGGCCTGCATCAGCGTGCCGGCAGTCACGATGTGATTGATTTACACGGTTACGCAAACGACATGGTTTGTATGAGCTGTCAGGCGCGATCGCCGCGCTTGGCCATGCATGAACGCTGTATCGATTTGAATCCGCACTTTGCGGCACTGCAGGCTGGCAGTGCGCCCGATGGTGATGCCGATCTTGAAACTGATTTTAGCGACTTTCGGGTACCCGACTGCACCGCGTGCGGCGGCATATTAAAGCCCGACGTAGTGTATTTTGGTGATAACGTGCCGCGTGAAAGGGTTGAGCGCGCACAAGCCGCCTTGCGCAACAGCGGTGGGCTGCTCGTGATTGGGTCATCGTTGATGGTGTTTTCCGGCTTTCGCTTTGCCCGCCAAGCCGCGGCAGATTCGCAACCCATCGCCCTCCTGACGCTTGGTACGACTCGCGCAGACAGCCTAGCGCAATTACGCTTGAATACCGATATCAGCGAAACTTTAAGTAGTTTATTGCTGTCGCCGGCGTAATACCAAAGCAGCCTTTTGCTTGCGCTTACCAAAGCCGAAAGCCCGACGAAAAGTCGCCAACGGAATAGGCAGATATTGACGCTCCGCAGGCGACTGCCAGGGTAGCGAATCTTGGTCTGGATCGTTGATATAAATGTAGTTTTCGTCGGCGGCGCAAATGAGCACCCAGTGCGGTGCCTTGCTTTCGTCAAACACATACGTGCTGATCAAAGCGACCACTAAACTGCCCAGCTGCAAATCTTCAATAAGTTGCGCCAAGCTGTAATCACCTACGCAAATCGGTACATTCGCCGCCCGCAAAGCGTTAATATCGGCTTCTTGGATGCGCGCCATCACCGCTTTTTTCTCACTATTGCGCACCGAATCCAACAGCAACGGGCCGTCATGACTCACATGCAGGGTCACATCCATGCCCCGCCGGCGGGCGGCGCGGGCGAGTCCATGTGGGCCACAACCACCATGGCCAGAAGTCATATAAATAGTGGTCGCTTCGCGCCAAATCTCGAGCTCTTCATGCTCCGGATCGGTCGAAGGAATGTCAAAAAATGCCATCGCCATCAACAAACTTGCTGGTCCGCAGGTAAATTCGGTGGTTTGCGTGCGATACGGGACTAGCTTTTGTGCATCGTTTTGTCCGGCAGGTTCTTCATAGCGCGGCAACAACTTCTGTAATACCAGAGCATCACTGTCGTCCTCGTAATACTCGGGACGGATTTCCATGTCGTAGTAACCAGCCTTGTGGTACATCTCTTGCGCAGCGAAATTGTCGGTTTTAACCTCAAGTCGCAAGAACAAGCAATGTTGCTCGTCAGCGGCATCTTCAGCCGCTTCAAGTAGCTGCGAGCCGATGCCCTGACGACGCCACTGCGGTGCTACCGCCAAAGAATACAACCGCGCCAGTTGCGTAGCTTGGCGATACAGCACAATAAAATACCCCACCACTTGGTCGTCTACTAACGCCACTTGAAAGTCACCAATCTCTTGGTCAATAAAGCGACGGAAGCTACGACGACTGATGCGATCGGTGCTGAAACTTGCCTGCTCAATCGCTTCGAGTGCATCAAGATGCGAGCGATCAGCGCGGCAAAGAATGGCTGTAGTCATGGCAAACCTTAGTGGCGAATATGCGCGCATAGTATATCGCAGTCCTGTACGGAAAGTGGTACACTAGCGCGCAAATTTTTTGCCCCGATTGAGGACCCCTGCCGTGAGTGATCAAAAACCGTCGTTGAGCTACAAAGATGCTGGTGTCGATATCGACGCAGGCAATGCGTTGGTCGAACGCATCAAAGGTGTAACCAAGCGTACCAAGCGCCCTGAAGTCATGGGCTCGATTGGTGGCTTCGGTGCCTTGTGCGAACTGCCTACCAAGTATAAACAACCAGTTTTAGTGTCGGGCACCGACGGTGTTGGCACCAAACTGCGTCTTGCCATTGACCTTGGCAAGCACGACACGGTCGGCATCGATTTGGTCGCTATGTGTGTCAATGACTTGATTGTCCAAGGTGCAGAACCGTTGTTCTTCCTCGACTACTACGCCACTGGCAAGCTAGACGTTGACGTCGCTGCCGACGTGGTGACAGGTATTGGGGAAGGTTGTGTACAAGCAGGTTGCGCACTGATTGGCGGCGAGACAGCGGAAATGCCTGGCATGTATGAGCACGGTGATTACGATATCGCTGGCTTCTGTGTTGGGGTGGTAGAAAAAGCCGAAATTATTGACGGTACCAAGGTTGCGCCCGGCGATGCATTGATTGCGCTTGCGTCAAGCGGTCCGCATTCGAACGGCTATTCCTTGATCCGCAAAATCATTGAAGTAAGTGGCGCTGATGTTGCCAACGAGCAACTCGATGGCAAACCACTTGCTGATCACCTGATGGCCCCCACCAAGATTTATGTGAAGTCGGTGCTGAAAGTCCTCGAACAACATTCGGTGCATGCAATTTCCCATATCACCGGAGGTGGTTTCTGGGAAAATATTCCTCGCGTGTTACCTGATGATGCGAAAGCAGTCATCGACGACAGCAGTTGGGAATGGCCAGCAGTATTTAACTGGTTGCAACACAACGGTAATGTCTCAACCAAAGAAATGTATCGCACCTTCAACTGTGGCGTTGGTCTGATCATGGCAGTACGCCAATCGGAAGCCGCTGCCATTGTTGAGGAACTGCGCGCCCAAGGCGAAGACGCTTGGGTGATTGGCCAAGTCGACGCCCGTAACGACAACGAAGCACAGGTAGAAATTCGTTAATGAAACGCATTGTCGTACTTATCAGTGGCTCTGGCACTAACATGCAAGCCATCGTCGATGCTTGTGCCGCCAAGCGCATCGACGGTGAAGTCGTTGCCGTTATCAGTAATAAAGCTGAGGTTGGCGGTTTGAGCAAAGCCGAAAAAGCTGGCATCGCCACCGCTGTGCTGTCGCACAAAGATTTCGATACGCGTGAAGCTTACGACGCCGAGCTGCAACAGCTGGTCGATAGTTTCTCGCCTGACGTGGTGGTGCTCGCTGGTTTTATGCGTATTCTGACGGCTGACTTTACTGCACACTATCACGGTCGCATGCTCAATATCCACCCTTCCCTGCTACCCAAATATCGTGGAGTAAACACCCATCAACGGGCGCTAGATAATGGTGATAAGGAGCATGGTGTTTCGGTGCATTTCGTCACCGAGGAGCTCGATGGTGGACCGGTGATTCTGCAAGCGGTGGTGCCGGTATTCGAAGAAGACACTGCGGACGATCTACAACAACGCGTGCATGCGCAAGAGCACCGCATTTATCCGTTAGTTGTCCAGTGGTTGTGTACTGGCCGCCTGCAACTGACCGAGAAAGGCGCAGAGCTTGACGGCGCCCTACTTGGTCCGCAAGGCTATGCCGTCGACTGATTAATTGAGCTGTTCCAACAATAGGGTGGCGACTTCGTCACCCTCTTTTCTCTGTTGCATTTTGACCAGAACGAAATCATGCGCAGGCGCAAACCAAAATAGCGTTTCACGGCGCGAGTTTTCACGCACCCGCTGCACTTTCACAGCTTCCACTTCACCGTAAGGTAACCGCAAGGTTTCAAGCTCACCACGACTGAATTTTTGGGTGTCATGTTCGCCTTTGTCATCGACGATGGTGTAAGTGAATTCACTGTCATCTTGATGCGTCAGATCAAAGCGCAGCTGCTCGAGCATACTCGCCTCATCAATTAACTGGGGATTCCATTCAATTGGCAAGGGTGCTCCCGAGTCCACCTCGATGACTTGTTGCGCTGCATTATCAAAACGCACATGCAGAGACTTGTTACGCCCGGTACCACTGCGTTTAAAGTAGAATTCCTGTGGGCTCACTCGATTGTCCTCAAACGAAAATTGCGCGTCATAACGGCGCACATCAGACAAGAATAAGAAGGAGATTTCAGTTTCATTGTGCAGATGGAAACTGCCATCTTCGTTGCGTACCAGACTGCGCACCGCTTCACCATAGTTGGAGCCGCCACGCTGCACTTCGTAACGCGCATCATAAGGCTTTAAGTCTGCTGCTAATGCTTGGCCAATAGGTAAAAATGTTAGCGCTGTCAGCAACCATACTGCCGTTGATTTCATACTGCTCCGCTCCTTTCTGCTCACTTTTGTGAAGGCTGACCGTTTTGCTTCACAATACTCAGACAATAACACAGTTAAAAAGTGCGATGAGGCTTGAATTTGATCCCCAAATTGACTACTCTCGTAAGATAAATTACTGGTCTGACCTCTAACCACAACGACGGAGTATCATTATGAGTGTCGCCTTATGGATCATTGCCACCTTGCTTGTTTTTGGTGGTCTACTTTACTACCGCAGTTCGCTGCTCGTTACCAGCCTTGGCTTGGTGGCGATGTTCGCGATTGGTAGCTTCTTTGACATCGTTGGTCCCGTGCTATGGGTACTGCTGGCGATTGTTCTTCTGCCGCTCAACATCACCGCGGTGCGTCGTGGTTTTATTACCAAGTCGCTGCTCGGTATGTATCGCAAAGTCATGCCGGAAATCTCAGAAACTGAGAAAGACGCGATCGACGCTGGTACCACTTGGTGGGAAGGCGAGCTGTTTCGTGGCGCGCCAGAGTGGAAAAACCTCCACAGCATTCAAAAGGCAGAACTGACGCGTGAAGAACAAGCTTTCCTAGATGGCCCAGTTGAAGAAGTCTGCAAAATGATGGACGACTGGGAAGCTACACACGAGCTGGCTGATATGCCAGAAGAAGTCTGGCAGTTCCTGAAAGACAAAAAATTCTTCGCGATGATCATCAAGAAAGAATACGGTGGTCTCGAGTTCTCTGCCTATGCCCAGTCGCGGGTGCTGCAAAAGTTAGCGGGTGTGAGCACTATCTTGGCCAGCACCGTTGGTGTACCTAACTCATTAGGCCCAGGCGAACTGCTGCAGCATTACGGTACCAAAGAACAGAAAGACTATTACTTACCGCGCCTTGCCAGCGGTGAAGAAGTACCTTGTTTTGCGCTCACCAGCCCAGAAGCAGGCTCAGATGCCGGCTCGATTCCAGACACGGGTGTTGTCTGTAAAGGAGAGTGGGAAGGTAAAGAAGTAGTCGGTATTCGCTTGAACTTTAATAAGCGTTACATCACTTTGGCTCCGGTTGCGACCGTGCTTGGTCTTGCCTTCAAACTCTATGACCCTGAGCACTTGATTGGTGATAAAGAATCACTAGGTATCACTGCTGCGTTGATTCCACGCGATACCAAAGGTGTTGAAATCGGTCGTCGTCACTTCCCACTGAACGTGCCGTTCCAAAACGGCCCAATTCGCGGTGAAGACGTGTTCGTACCGCTAGATTTCATCATCGGCGGAAAAGAAATGGCCGGTAAAGGTTGGCGTATGCTGGTCGAGTGTTTGTCAGTCGGCCGTGCTATCACCCTGCCCTCGAACAGCGCCGGTGGCGTGAAATCTATCGCCTTGGCAACGGGTGCATATGCGTACATTCGTCGTCAGTTCAAATTACCTGTTGGTAAAATGGAAGGCGTACAAGAAGCCATGGCACGCATCGGTGGTAATGCTTACTTGATGGATGCGGTCACAAGCTTCTCGACCAAAGGTATCGACTTAGGCGAAAAGCCATCTGTTATCTCAGCGATTGCCAAGTACCATATGACTGAAAAGTTACGTTCATGCATGGACGACGCTATGGATATTCATGGCGGTAAAGGTATTTGCTTGGGTCCAAACAACTACCTTGGCCGTGGCTATCAAGGCGTGCCGGTTGCGATCACTGTTGAAGGTGCAAACATTTTGACCCGTAGCTTGATGATTTACGGTCAAGGTGCGATTCGCTGCCATCCTTATGTTCTTGAAGAAATGCTGGCGTCAGCGGAGTCTGGCTCTGAAGCGTTGAACCGTTTCGACAAAGCTATCTTCGGTCATATCGGCTTTGCCATGAGCAACTTCGTACGCTCGTTGGCACTTGGCTTAGGCGGCTACCGCTTCAGCAGCGCTCCGTACAAAGACAGCACGAAACAGTACTATCAGCAAATGAACCGCTTCAGCGCGAACTTAGCTCTGTTGTCAGACGTTGCTATGGGCGTGCTTGGTGGTTCATTGAAGCGTAAGCAGCGCATTTCTGCGCGCTTGGGCGACATGCTGAGCTATTTGTACATCGGTTCTGCAACGTTGAAGCGCTTCGCCGACGAAGGCCGTCAGCATGACGACTTACCGTTGTTGCACTGGGCGATGCAGGACACTTTGCACAAGCTGCAAGAAGCGCAACTTGAGCTACTGGATAACTTCGGCTTTGTCGGTAAAACGATGCGCGTCATCATGTATCCATTCGGTCGTTTCGTGAAGCGTCCATCGGATCGTCTCGACAGCAAAGTCGCGAAAATCTTGTTGAAGCCAAACGCAAGTCGCGAACGCTTGGGTGCTGGTCAGTTCTTAGCACCAGAAGGTCAGTTCGGATACCTCGAGCAAACCTTGCTTGACATTATCGATGCTGAACCGTTACACGACCGCGTGCAGCGTGCTGCTAACGAGCGCATGCCATTTATCTTCTTGGACAAAGTGGCCGAGAAAGGTAAAGAGCTCGGTGTCTTGAGTGACGACGAAGTGGCACTTCTCAAGCGTGCCGAAGAAGGTCGCCTGCGTGTCATCAACGTTGACGACTTCGCTCACGAAGAACTTATGGCTGGTAAAGCAGCGCGTGAGTGGGCTTTAGCTAACCAAGGCAAAAAGTCTGACGCAGCTTAACTGCAGTTTACTTGAACGGGTAAAGGTCGCGTCGTACATCGACGCGACCTTTTTTTTATTTAATCGGTAAGCTTACCTGGAATTGGATATTTCGTCCCATACCAAGCGTGTAACCTTTGTAGGTATCGAGAAAGTCTCGGTAACTTTCATCAAGCAAATTACTCGCGATCAACTGCACATTAACCGTCCTGCCATCTAGTTCAAGCTCACCTTGAATACCTACGCCAACAAGATTATAGGGTCGCGTTGACGCTGTCCCAAAAGGCATCCGGTCAAATTGCGCGAACGGCTCATAAGCACCTGCAATAGCTTTTCCCGAAGCGTGTTTATAATCAATAAAGTAGCGCGCATCTTTTAAACCCAAACTATCATCTAAACTAAGCGTCAACTGACTATAAAAGGTATCTGCTGGCATCAGCGGCAATTCACCACTCAATTCACGTAAGTCACTGTCCAGCATACTGTATGTCAGTTGCCAAACAAGGTTATCAGTCAGTGACCATTGAGTGTCCAGCTCAATACCTTTGATGGTTGCATCGCCTTGACGGAGTTCAAAAATAGGCAGTCCTGACGGTAGGTGCTGTTCCCCGGTATCCGCCTGATAAATGTAGTCATCAATACGATTGTGGAAAACTGTGGTAGTTGCTTTCACGTCTGGAGTCAGATAACTCAAACCAATCTCTTTATTGAATGCATACTCTTCGCTAAGTGATGAGTTACCTTGCTGATAAGCTGCTACACCGCCATGTACACCGTTGGCGTAGAGCTCAAAAATTGAGGGCGCACGGAAACCTCTCCCTAGACGTTGAAAAAACAACCATTCATCGGCAAGTTTCCAACTTAATCCAACAGAGCCGGTCCAAGTATTCCATTGCTGTTGATCAAAGTTAGTTACCCAACTTTGCGAAGGATTAGCAGGTTGCTGATCAATGCGGTCGTATCGCAACCCTACTTCAGCAATCAAGAGATAGTTTTCAAATCGTTCATAGGCAAATGCAGCAAAGCCGTTGTAATCAGCATCAGGAACTAATTGTCCTACCGTAGTACGCTGTTGTTTGTCGACCACCTCGAGCCCAAATTGGCCTTGCCAATTGTCACTTTGATAATGCTCAAGCAATAATTTTGCTTGATAGCGCTCAAGTCCAATTGCTAAATCATTATTTTCACCGTTGATCTGTTGATAAGTAAAGCCGGTACCAGCGTCTCGTTGATTTCGTTGCCAACTAAGTATGCCATGCAGCGTCAAATCAGAAGTCAAATGATAAGCAGTGTCGAATAACAAATGCTCATTCACAAGAATCTGGCCGGTCGGTGTACTATCAGCCTGCAAAAAGTTTTGTTTATTCTCAAAATAGGAATACCGCAGCGATACATCACTATCGCTACCACTGTACCCAAGCGCTAGATCAGCGTTGCCAATAGAAAAATCGGTATATGGGACAGTATCGTAAAATTTCGGTGCCGAGCTAACACCTAAATCACTCTCAGTAACAGCACCCGTGGTAAAATTATTTGCATCTGATTGACTTATTGCGCCCGCCCAACCCCAGTTATCTCGGCCTCCATCGAGTTTTATACTGATACTCTTCAGGTCATTATTAGTCTGATATTGGAGCCCTAGGTCTAGGCTCTCTATCAATTCATTACTACCGATAGGGAGCGCCTGTCCTACGACATTAATCACGCCACCCAAAGCATCTGCTCCATACAAAACACTCATCGGGCCACGAACCACATCAACTCGACTGGCAGTCAGAGGATTCACCGTTGGTGGGTGGCGAACCCCGTACTGTTGAAAGTCTTGTGCAATCCCATTTTGTAAAACACGAATGCGGTTACCACTTAAGCCCCGAATAACGGGCTTTCCGGCTTGCCCTCCGGTGCTAATTGAAGCCACGCCAGCCAAATGATTTAGAGTATCGCCTAGCGAGAGACTCTCATGCTTCGCTTTTTCATTACCCTCGACTACAGAGATGGCAGACGCTGTTTCTGATCGCTCATAGGCAAACGGTGAACCAGTTACCGTAATCCGCTCCACCGTGTGGTGATGAGTATGTTTATTTTCTTGTTTTTCAGTTTGTTTTTCTTGAGCAACAACTGAACCACTCGCTATCGATACTATAATAATGACAAACGAACCCAGTCTTTGTTTTAACATGATGCCCTCAATATCAACCTTAATTAAGTGTTATATTATAACACTAGAGCCAATGTTATAATATAACAAAAAATATTTTCTCTCTGCCTTTCAGCAGCATTAAACAGGCTTTTTAAAAACAAAAAAGCCAAGCTAAACAATAGCTTGGCTTTTATATGCACATCAATCTTGCCATTGACCTGCTTAACGCATTTTAGCGCTTTAGACGTTACTTAACGCTGGTATAGCGCAAGTATGGCTTCACAGTTTTAAAGCCTTGCGGGAATTTCTTCTCAGCTTCTTCCATAGATACGCTTGGTGGAATGATGACGTCGCCGCCAAGTTCCCAATCCGCTGGGCAAGCAATACCGTGCTTGTCACCAGTTTGTAGCGCATCAATCACCCGCAAGATTTCCGCAAAGTTACGACCGACACTCATTGGGTAGGTCATGGTTAAGCGAATTTTGTGGTCTGGGTCGATAATGAACACTGAACGCACTGCCGCAGTTTGGCTTTCACCTGGGTGAATCATTTCGTACAGCTCAGCCACTTTTTTGTCTGGGTCCGCAACGATTGGAAACTTAACAGTCGTATTCTGTGTTTCGTTGACATCGTTGATCCAACCCTGGTGCTCTTCAACAGAGTCAGTAGACAGACCTAAAGGCTTCACATTGCGAGCTGCGAATTGCTCCGCAAGCTGCGCAGTGCGGCCCATTTCAGTCGTACACACAGGGGTGTAGTCTGCTGGATGGCTGAAGAAAAATACCCAAGAACCTTTGGCCCAATCGTGGAAGCTGATTTTACCTTCAGTTGTATCAACTTCGAAGTTAGGCGCGATATCACCAATACGTAATCCCATGTCTATATCCTCTTTTGCTAATGACGAACGATTAAAATTTATTTGCCGGAATCTTAAAGTAACGATGACCGTCAGCTTCAGGTTCAGGCAATTTACCAGCGCGCAAGTTCACTTGCAGCGCATGTAACATGCGATCAGGTAATGCTAAAGTTGCATCACGCTCATCGCGTTGCTCACGATAGGCAGCTTCACTTACGCTACCTGCCAAATGAATATTACTCGCTTTATGTTGCGCAACCGTGGCTTCCCACTGAGGGTCGCGTCCACCTTTGCCGTAATCATGACCGACAAAAAGACGGGTGTTCTCTGGTAATGCAAGAATACGCTGCAACGAGTCCCACAGATCCTTTGATGAGCCGCCAGGGAAATCGGCACGCGATGTTCCGCTGTCAGGGTACATAAAGGTGTCGTGTACAAATGCTGCATCACCGACAATGTAGGTGATCGAGCCGAGCGTGTGGCCAGGTGACAGCCATACATTTACTTCTAATTCGCCAATCTTGAAACTATCACCCTCTTTGAATAGATAATCAAAATCAGTGGTAGGTTCAAAAGCATTGGGAAGATAATAGTAATCACTCCACAGCTCAGCGATTTCGCAAACCTTCTCACCAATACCATTCGGAGCGTTGGTCTGCTCTTTCAAATACCAAGATGCCATTAAATGATCGGCATGTGGGTGAGTGTCGAGTACCCAAGTAATCTTGAGATTGTTTTCTTTGGCTAAAGCTAGCACTTGATCAGCACTGCTGAAGTCAGTCTTGGCTGAACGTGGGTCAAAATTCTGTACCACATCAACTAACGCTGCTTCGCGAGTTTGCGGATCAGCCACTATATACTGAATAGAACCCGTATCAGCTTCATATATGCCCCATACGTCAGGAGAGCCTGCGCCTGTTGAAGGGCTGTAGCGAACGATGTTTTTCATAAGACCTCCTTATTTCGTGTTTCACTAAAGTAAGGGATCAGGTAGGATAGTTCAAGTGAATATCAGCTTTATGGCTGCGATTAACGCAATCGGAAAACTCGAATAAGCTTTTGTTTGTAAAACTTATTACAATAGAGCATATGTTTATTCTTTTTTGAGATATACATTCGTATTTATATAAGGAACTGTCATGATAGGAGCAATTCTAGGCGCAATTCTTATCGGTATTAGCCTTGGTGTGTTTGGCTCTGGCGGGTCGATATTGACCGTTCCAGTGCTCCTCTACCTAGCTGATATGCCCGGTAACATGGCGATTGCATCATCGCTGCTCATTGTTGCCTTTATCAGTTTATTTGGTGGTTTTATCGCCGCCCGTAAAAAAATCGTCTCTTGGCGTCATGTCTGGCTGTTTGGTGTGCCGGGGATGCTTGGTGCCTACTTAGGTGCTTGGGCGGGCAGTGCCATCGACCCGCGGATCCAGCTTCTCGTGTTCGTCATCCTAATGGCCGTTGCTGCCTTTATGATGTGGCGTAAACCGGCAATACAGAGTGACACACCAAAAGAAATTAAGCTTGCCCGTATCATGTTTGACGGCTTGGTTGTCGGCGCCGTAACAGGCTTTGTTGGCGTCGGTGGTGGCTTCTTAATCGTGCCCGCTTTGGTTTTACTGGGCGGCGTGCCGATGTTCTTAGCTATCGGCACTAGCCTCATGATCATTGCACTCAAGTCTTTTGTTGGCTTTGCTAAATATTTCACCGCACTGAGTGAGCAAGGTTATAGTTTCGACTGGACCACCATCGCAATTGTAACTATTGCCGGTATTGTCGGTAGTTTCGCAGGAGCGTGGATTAGCGCCCGACTGCCGCGTGATAAGTTGCAAAAGGGCTTTGCGATTTTCCTCATCATTATGGCAGTCGTAGTGCTGACGCAATCTGTGCTTTAACCTTGTTCCGGTGGTGCAACGATAATCTTGGTTATGCGTTTCACCATCGGCATAACCAGCAATAAGGTTGGAAATGCGACGACCCAAGAGGTGACCCAAGCTTGTGGCCACAGAGTCACAAGCTCCTTGGAAAAGCCGACAGCCAGTAAACTACTTACTAGCGATACAATAAAGGTCATAAAAATCGACAACAACAACGGCATCACCCGCGCTTCATATTTAGCGGGAAGCTTACGACTCTTCTTCATGGTGTTACTCTTCACTCATCCATTTCACTAAAAATGCGCCACGCAAGTCACCCACTTTGAATCCGGTTGCTTGGTCATTTGGGTATTTTTCGGCAATCGCCTGTAGTACGGGCTCTTTCACACTGTGACCATGGCACGCCGCACATTGAGGCTGCATCACGATAGCGCGCATATAATGTTGCTCACCGTTGTCTAGCGTCACTAAAGTTTCCGGCACTTGCGACGGATCTTGCTTGAGCTGTTCAGCAAACTGCTCCATGACCGCTACCTGCTGCTGCGTCGGCGCATTTGCCGGATTACGGTAGCGTACCGCAGTGCGTCTAACTTCAACTTCACCCGCAGTACTGACCTGCTCCCCAATCAATGGTGCCTCAAGGTGACACACGTCAATCGCGTGCACCGGCCCTTCAGCCTTCATCGCAGCCATCAGCTTTGCCCCTAATTGTTGCTGCAATTGCTGACTTAGCTCCCGCGAGCGTTCAATCCGCTCGTCGCTCTCACCGGCATGCACACCAGCCCCCATCACCACCGCCAATAACAGCACTCCAAACTTACCCATAAAGCCCCCTAACGAATAACGAATAACGAATAACGCTTTTAATTTAGACAAAGCTAAACTAAAAACCTAGACAACGCAAGCCAGCCAGCCCCACAACAGCCTATTTTCATGTACAATCGCTTTTTTTTTCAAAAAACGAAGAACAAAGCCAAAGGAGCAGCATTGCATGACGCAAGCGAATACCCCACAGCAAAAGCGCGGTGCTTTCACGCGTTTTCTCGACACCGTTGAATGGTTGGGTAACTTATTACCACATCCCATCACTCTGTTCGCCCTCTTCGCCATTGGCGTGGTGTTCTTAAGTGGCGTTGCCAGTTATTTGGGTCTGAGCGCACAAGATCCTCGCCCAGGTGGTGAAGTCATTGAAGTTGTGAGTTTGCTCAATGCCGAAGGTTTGCAACGCATTGTGACCGGCTTAGTCACCAACTTCACTGGCTTTACGCCGCTAGGTACGGTGCTGGTTGCCTTGCTCGGCGTGGGAATTGCTGAACGCTCTGGTTTGTTATCAGCTGCCATGCGTGGCTTAGTAATGAACGCGCATCCGCGCATGGTGACCCTCGCGGTCGTTCTTGCGGGGGTTATTTCAAATACCGCGTCTGAGCTTGGCTATGTGGTTCTTGTGCCGCTCTCTGCAATGATCTTTCACTCCCTCGGCCGCCATCCTTTAGCTGGTCTTGCGGCAGCATTTTCAGGGGTTTCGGCTGGCTATAGCGCGAACTTGCTGATTGGTACGGTCGACCCACTACTTGCTGGTATCACCACGCAAGCAGCAAATCTTATTGACCCTGACTATTATGTTGGCCCAGAAGCGAACTGGTACTTCATGATGATCTCGACCTTTTTAATTGCGGCAATGGGTACCTTTGTCACCGAAAAGATCGTCGAGCCCAAACTGGGTAAATATGACATCAAAGAAGCCAGCATCAATCTGAGTGAACAAAAAATCGAGGCATTAACACCGATTGAGAAAAAAGGTCTTAAAGGTGCAGGGCTGAGCTTTTTATTGTTGGGCATTTTACTGGCGCTGACGATAGTTCCGGAATGGGGCATCCTACGTAATCCAGAGGATGGTAAAGTCGCAGGCTCGCCGTTTTTAAAAGGTATCGTAACCTTTATTTTTATTACTTTTGCAATTCCGGGCTACGTCTATGGACGCATCACTAAGGTGATGAAAACAGACCGCGACGTCATTGACGCCATGTCAGAATCTATGAGCACTTTGGGCATGTATATCGTGTTGGTGTTCTTTGCGGCGCAATTTGTCGCATTCTTCGGCTGGACCAACTTTGGTAGTATTTTTGCCATTAAAGGCGCTACGTTCCTGCAAGAAGTTGGTTTAACGGGTCCTGCAGTCTTTATTCTATTTATTCTGATGTGTGCGTTTGTAAACCTGATGCTCGGTTCGGCATCGGCACAGTGGGCCATTACCGCCCCGATTTTTGTGCCTATGCTGATGCTGATTGGTTATGCACCAGAAGTCATCCAGGCCGCCTATCGAATTGGTGACTCTGTCACTAACATCATTACGCCGATGATGAGTTATTTTGGTCTCATTTTGGCCGTCGCGGCACGCTACAAAAAAGACATAGGAATCGGCACCCTGATTGCTACCATGTTGCCATACAGCATCATGTTCTTGCTTGGCTGGAGCGCGTTATTCTTTATTTGGGTGTTCGCCTTGGGTATGCCAGTGGGCGTTGAAACCCCCACTTACTACACCCCTTAAGCAGCAGTTGTGGCCGGAATACGCAGTAGCCGATACAAAGTTACTGCGCTAAGGCCACAAACGCCGATGACCATCAGCATCCCAAGGGGGTGCTGATGCCCCACCACATTGACCACCGCAGACACAATTCCGGCAATCAGAAATTGTAAGCTACCCGTCACCGCCGAGGCTGAACCAGCGCGTTCTTGTTGCTCGGCCAAAGCGCCAGCCATCGCATTCGGGAACACCATTCCGAGCGTGCTGACGTAAGCAAACACGAGCGCAATCACCCACCACATGCTGGTATTCAAGCTTGCCGCCACTAAAGTCGCGATTGCGACTATGCCCAAAAACGGTAGCGATTTGTTGAGGATCTTGCGCGAATCATAGCGACGCAACAGCCAAGCGTTAAACTGTGCCATACCGATAATACCAATGGCATTAGCACCAAAGAGCCAGCTGTAATGGGTTGGTGCTAAGCCAAAATGCTCAATAAACACATAGGGAGAACCGGTGATATAGGCAAACATACCTGACTGCGCGACGCCGCCCGCCAGTGAGTAACGCAAAAAACCACGATCTTTGAGTACATCCCAATAAATCGGCAAGCTGCGCCGCATCCGTACAGCGCCATTAAAACCCCGCGTTTCGGGTAGACGAACATGAACTATCGCCATACAAGCCACCGCAAGTGCCGCAACAATAAAGAAAATCGCTTGCCAGCCGAGGTAGGTAGTCACATAAGCGCCTGCCAATGGCGCCAAAATCGGTGCGATACCCATCACCAATATCAAAAACGAGAACACCTGCGCTGACGCTTGTGGTGAATAGAGATCGCGCACCATTGCTCGCGCTATCACTAACCCTGCGCATGAGCCAATAGCTTGGAAGAAGCGCAGCACAATGAGGCTTTCAAGATTGGGAGCATAAGCACATGCCAGTGACGAAATAATGTAAATCACTAAGCCGAAATAGAGCGGTGGCTTACGTCCCCATTTGTCTGAAGCAGTGCCATAAAGCAACTGACCAACGAACAAGCCAAGGAAAAACGAAGTCAGCGATAATTCAACGCGATTCGCTTCAGTGGCATAGCTTGCGGCGATATCGCCGAAAGCTGGCAGGTACATATCAATGGAAAGTGGCCCGAACATGGTGAGCAGGGCCAAGACGATGACGGTTAAATCAAAACGCGCGGTATCGGATACTTCTATACGCTTCATTCGTCCGCCGCCCGATAGCTTTGCGTGCTATGTTCGGTCGGCCGAGTAATCATTTTTGTAGTTCGCGCCCAATCAACAAAAGATTGCGCATAGTTCACATAGGTATCGCTAATGCGTCCATCAGCGTTGAGTTCACCTAGTAAACGCCAGCCATCGGCGCCGCTCGCTAAGAAGCTGTTGGTAACCATGGTGTAACTTTGCGTTGGCTGCAATGACTGCCACCCTGCGTCGGTTTTCACTTGGAGTCCACTCACCCGCTCGCCATTCGGCTGAGTTAGGTCCACATCAAAGCGAATACCAGCGCCATGCGGATAGCCACCGTCCGAACCCGTATCCGACAGCGCATAATGGATCGCCTGTTCGAGCACGGTTTTGACTTCAGCGCCGCTAATCTGCACTTCTACTAAGGTATTGGCAAACGGCAATAGTTGATAAGCATCGGCAATCGTCAGCGGGCCAGCTTGCAATTCGGTGCGCACACCGCCGCCGTTCTGCAAAGCAAAATCAGCTTGTGGAGCGCTGGCTAAAAAAGCTTCAGCGACGACCGCATGGGCATCTGACTGACGGCCTTGACCACAACCTGGCAAGGTCGTTGGTCCCATGCGTTTTAAACATAAACGCTCAGCTACGGTGGCAATTTCCGTTTGGGTTAAGGCATCAAGATCGTCTTGATAGTGAACCAATAAGCGTTTTGCTTCGGCGTCTTCGGCAACTGCAGTGAAACCTGCAGTTTGCTGCAACGCTTGCGGTGCTTCATCGCTCAGCAGCAAATGCGGCTGGCCACCACATTGACTCACCGCGTCACCGTCAAAACGGATCTGTAACTCTCCCACTACTTGACTGTATTGCCATGCGTGCGCGATACACACCGGCTCACCATCGGCATTTTGCACCTGCATTGGATACGGCCCCACCGTTGGTAAGCCGTGGCGTGCATAATCACCCAATAGCGTGTGTGAATCACCACCAATGATAAAATCCACAGCAGGTAATTCGGACGCCAAGCGCAGGTCATTTTTGTATTGAATGTGTGACAGCAGGCCAATCTTCTCGATGCCTTGCTTGCGCAACTCAGCAATATAAAATGCGGCGGTTTCAAGTTCATCGGCGAACAGGGTGCTGGCGTCTGGCTGCGATGAGTTCTTGGTTTTGATGGCAATATCAATACCGATCACTGCCACACGTTGCTCGCCAACTTTGAAAATACTGTAGGGTTTAAAGCTGTCCCAACGCGTTTTCGGAGTGAGCGGCGAAACGCCAACTTCTGGCTGCACATTGGCCGCTAAAACTTGCGTGGCACACTCATCTGTGAGCGCTAAGCTGTCGAGAAACTCCTTTAGTCCAGCATCGCCATTATCGAACTCATGGTTACCCAGTGCGAAGGCATCGAAACAGACTTGATTCATCAGAGCCGCATCAGCAGCGCCTTTGAAAATGGTGTAGAACAAGGTCCCCGTAATCGCATCTCCAGCATGCAAGGCGAGGACATGTTCGTTGGCGGCGCGGATCTGCTCAATTTGCGCGACTACGCGGGCAAAACCACCGGTTTCGACACTTAATTCTTCACCACGAAAATTAATTTTAGTGCTTTCACTCGGTAGCAAGTTGGAGTGATGATCGTTGATGTGCGCTATGGTGAGTTGAAACTCTTCTGGGGCGTCTGTCGTTTGTGCGCAGCTCAGTAGGCCAAGCAAAGCGGCGCCAAGCGCCGCCGTTCTGAATAATTTCACTTATTTCACCAAACCGATTTCGCGCAACCGCTCCATCAAGTAGTCATGTGATGAAATTGCAGTAAAACGCTGAGGATTTTCTTCCGTAATACAGCTTTCAAGCGGGTCAATCATAAAGTCTGGATTGAAGTGCAGGAAAAACGGAATCGAATAACGCGACTTGTGACTGAAAGGTGCCGGAGGATTCACTACGCGGTGCGTGGTTGATGGCAACACACCGTTGGTCAAGCGCTGCAACATGTCGCCAACGTTACAAATAATAGCGCCTTCAATAATAGTGACAGGGATCCAAGTGCCATCTTTCGCCAACACTTCAAGGCCTGGTTCACGCGAACCGACCAACAAGGTCAATACGTTAATGTCTTCATGAGCACCGGCGCGCACCGATGGCGTACCTTCGTCAATGATCGGCGGATAGTGCAATGGGCGCAAAATCGAGTTGCCCAAATCAACTTTGTCGTTGAAGTAATCACGCGGCTGCTTCAAATACACTGCCAATGCTTCCAACACTCGCAAACCCAGCGCGTCTAAAGCGGTATAGAGTTTAAGGATTTTTTCTTTAAATTCAGGCAGCTCTTGTGGCCAAACATTTGGCGTCAACTGCGGATACGGCGGTTCACCTTCGATTTCACGACCGACATGCCAAAACTCTTTCAAGTCAACATGCTTGGCGTCTTTGGCAATCTCGGTACCGAATGGCGTGTAGCCGCGCGCACCGCCACCACCTGGAATATGGTACTGCTTTTTCACGTCTTCTGGCAGCGCAAAAAGCTCACGACAAATATCGAGCGCTTCTTCGATAAGTTGCTGGTCCACACCATGCTTAGTTAACGCTACAAAACCATTGGTTTCGTATCCCTCACCCACGAGCTGGGCAAATGCCTCGAAATCTTGGTTATAGAGGCTCATATCAATATGTGGAATGGATTTCATTGGGACCCTTTCTGAATTTAGGAAAACAGCCGAATATTTTAGGTTCTTTACCCGCCAAAAACAACGAAATGGACGAAAATCGACAGGGTAAATCTTTGGTAAACCAACTTTCCACTTGGCTATTTACATTGCAAACTCATTGCCACATTCATAACAGTGAGGTTGTGTCTAATGAATACCTTAAACAAAGTTGTTTCATTCGCATTGGTCAGTGGTGCGCTAGCAGTAGCGGCACCGAGTTTCGCGCAGAATAACGACGACCCGTTTGAGGCGCCGCAAACGGGCCAAGCCTTTAACTACCTTAGTGGTGGTTTCCATGATCACGATGGCGGTGGTGATAGCGTGGTGATTGAAGGCAGCTACACCTTCAATAACCCATGGTTCGTGAGTGGCTATTTGCGTGACGGCGACGATGGTCCATTTGGCGACGGCCGCGATGCACAAGGTATCAAGCTAGGTCGCTATCTGTGGCTCAACCACAATTTAGTCGCGGACTTTTCGGGTAAGCTAGGCCACGTTGATTTCGGCGGTGCAGATAGTGCCTATTGGGGCGTTGAAGGTAACCTTCGCACCCGTATCGACCGCTTTGAAATCTATGGTGGACTCGGTTGGGTCGACTATACTGACGCCGGCAGCGATAGCCAGTATCAATTCGGCACGCGCTTTTACATTACGCCGCAGTTTGCCGTAGGTGCCCGTTATCAAGACAGTGAATTTGGCGACGGTCTGCGCGTCGAAGCGAGTTATCACTTCTAATAAAATCAGGTATGCTGTGACAGCTAACGTTTAACTCGGAGTCTTGGCATGTCACAGCTACCCCCTTTCTTAACCCTGTATCGCGAACTTATCGCTACGCCCTCGGTGTCGTGCATCGATCCACACTGGGATACCAGCAACAAAGGCGTTATCGATAAACTTGCTGGGTGGCTGACGACACTTGGTTTCACCGTAGTAGTGAACGAGCTTGAACGCCAAGCCGGAAAATTTAATCTGCTCGCGAAGTACGTGCCGCCGACCAGTGATGGCAAAGGAGGCTTATTGCTTGCTGGACATACCGATACGGTGCCCTGGGATGAAGGTCGCTGGACCCGCAATCCATTTGAACTGCACGAGGCGGATGGCAAGCTTTACGGACTTGGCAGTGCCGATATGAAGGGCTTCTTTGCATTTGCGTTGGAAGCCATTCGCAACCTCGATTTAAGCAAACTGCAAAAGCCACTTTATGTTTTGGCGACCGCCGATGAAGAAACCACCATGGCTGGGGCTCGTGAACTGGCAGCGTTTGGCGATTTAAGGCCGGACTATGCCATCATCGGTGAACCCACCTCAATGACACCGGTGACCATGCATAAAGGTCATTTAACCGAAGGTATTCGCATCACGGGTAAAAGCGGCCACAGCTCCAATCCTGGCGCTGGTATTAATGCAATTGAAGTGATACACGATGTGATTAGTGGCTTACGTGAACTGCAACGTGAATTTCAGCAGCGGTATCACGATGAGCATTTCGCCGTGCCCTACCCGACACTCAATTTCGGCAATATTCATGGCGGCGACGCCGCGAATCGTATTTGTGCCTGCTGTGAGATGCACATTGATTTACGGCCACTACCAGGCATGCATATGGACGACTTGTACGGCGAACTGGAGCGCAAATTACAGCCGGTGCGAGAACAGTTCCCTAACGCTGTATGTCTGGAGCATTTGCACGAAGCGATTCCGGGTTACCGTTGCGACCCTGACTCAGCCATTGTGCACTTAGTACAGGAAATCACCGGCAACGCCGCCGAGCCTGCGAATTACTGTACTGAAGCGCCTTTTGTGCAGGATCTTGGCTGCCAAACCATTGTCATGGGGCCTGGATCGATTGCACAAGCGCATCAACCGGACGAGTTTATTCGTTTGGATGAAATCGCGCCCGCGCAGCAACAGCTGCGCGACATAATACGTCGCGCGTGTGCTTAATCTTGCGGTGCTTGTGCTGCTGCCTGCGCAGCGAGCACCCGTGTTACCGGCCGAAAACTCTTACGGTGGATTGGACACACACCATGAATGCGTAACGCTTCCAGATGTGCGGGCGTGGGGTAAGCTTTGTGCTTCGCAAAATCGTATTGTGGATAAACCTCATGCCACGCCAACATTTGTCGATCGCGTTCCACTTTCGCCAGTATTGATGCCGCACCAATGCAGGCATGCAAAGCATCCCCACCAACAACGGCTTCGGCTGGCACCTGCAGCTTAGGTACGTAGTTGCCATCGACCAACACTTTTTCTGGCTTTAGCCCTAACGCTTCAACAGCTCTTTTCATCGCCATTAATGAAGCTTGTAAGATATTTATCTGGTCAATTTCTTCGGCATCACACTGCGCAATCGCCCAATAAAGGGCCTTCTTTTTTATCTCTTCACTCAGTGCTAAGCGTTTCTTTTCTGATAGTTTTTTCGAGTCATTGATGCCCTCGATGGGATTGTTGGGATCAAGAATCACCGCTGCCGCAACCACGGGTCCGGCGATAGGGCCACGCCCTGCTTCATCTGTACCGCAGATCATACTGTCTCTTGTGCTTGTGAGTTGTTGGGGTATGATACTTTCGTCTCATAAAAAATAACAATACTTAAAGGGGTCTCTCATGTCTGAATCACCTTCGTTACTCAACCGCATGCTCGACAAAGTCGAGAAGGTGGGTAACAAGCTTCCTGATCCAGCCGTTATGTTCTTTGGACTACTCATTATCGTCTGGGTCTTTAGTTACTTGCTCTCCGGTGTCAATTTCGATGCGATGCATCCATTGACGGGCGAGAATGTGAAAGTTACTAACCTACTCAGTGGCGAGCAAATGGCAGACTTTCTCGCCAATATGGTCGGCACTTTTATGGGCTTCGCGCCATTAGGCGTGGTGTTGGTTGCCATGCTGGGTGTCGGCGTTGCTGAGCGCAGCGGCTTTATCAACGTTGCCATCAAGCTGATGTTGAATGTCACACCTAAGGTATTGCTGACGCCAGTGCTGATTCTGATCGCAATTGTCAGCCATACAGCTGTAGATGCCGGCTACGTGTTGGTCATTCCACTCGGTGGTGTTATCTACTACGCTGCGGGCCGTCACCCATTAGCAGGTATTGCAGCGGCTTTTGCTGGGGTATCGGGTGGTTTCAGTGCGAACTTCGTACCATCGGCAATTGACCCATTACTGCAAGGTTTTACCCAGTCTGCGGCGCAAATTTTAGACCCGAACATTCAATTGAATCCGTTGAATAACTACTTCTTCACGGCGATGTCCTCAATTGTCGTGGTACTCGTTGGTTGGTATCTAACTGACCGCGTGATTGAGCCGCGCTTGAGCAAAACACCGATCGATGGTGATCAAGAAGATATGCCGGCGCTTGACGATGTCACCCCGCGCGATCGCAAAGCATTCTTCGCTGGTGTCATCACTATGGTGGTCGGCTTAGCGCTACTAACGTGGGCTTCAATGGCAGAAAATACGCCACTTGCGGATCCTGTAACCGGTGAACTTGCTTCGTTTGCTGCGCCACTGATGCAGATGATCGTACCGCTGATTTTCTTACTATTTATCATCCCTGGTATCGTGCACGGCTACATTTCGGGCAACTTTAAGAACTCACAAGACGTCATTGGCGCGATGACTAAATCCATGGAAGGTATGGCGTACTACATGGTTATGGCCTTCTTCTGTGCGCTTTTCATTAAAGCCTTCGGTGATTCGAACCTGGGTATCCTGTTGTCTATTAAAGGCGCGACCTTCCTGAGTTCGCTCGAGCTGTCTGGCGGGGTGACTATGGTTGGCATCATCTTCTTGGTCGCCTTCATCAACTTGTTTGTCGGTTCTGCCTCGGCTAAATGGGCACTGATTTCACCGATTTTCGTACCTATGCTGATGCAACTCGGTTACTCACCTGATTTAACGCAAGCAGCTTACCGTGTCGGTGACTCCACCAGTAATATCATCACGCCATTGTTACCGTACTTCCCGCTGGTGGTGCTGTACTGTCAGCGTTATGTCAAAGGTACTGGTATTGGCTCGCTGGTAGCCTTGATGCTGCCATTCACCGTCAGCTTACTGGTGTTGTGGTCAGCGTTCTTGGTGATCTACTGGATGCTTGGCATTCCACTCGGTATTCAGTCGAACTACATGTACCCAGCGGTGGGTTAAACCATGACCTACTTTCAAGGCAAGACTGTCTGGTTAACCGGTGCCTCTTCAGGCATCGGTTTAGCCATGGCACAGCAGTTGGCTGAGGCCGGCGCGCATTTAATCTTAACTTCGCGCCGCGCCGAGGTGCTCGAGCAAGTGCGCAGTGAGCTGGCACACCCAGAACGTCATCAAGTGTTGGCATTGGACCTCAGTCAACCCGAAGCAGCGGCGGCCGAAGCCAAGGCAGCTTTAGGCGATCAAGTAATTGATATCTTAATCAACAATGCTGGCGTGTCGCAGCGGTCATTGATCGTCGATACCGATATGCAAGTCTATCGACAGTTGATGGAAATCGATTACTTTGGCGTGATTGCCCTGACCAAGCTGGTGTTGCCACGCATGGTTGAACGTCGCAGCGGCCATATCGTCACCGTCTCTTCGGTGGCAGGTAAAGTCGGGACAAAGCTACGCAGTGGCTACAATGGTGCAAAGTTTGGTGTCATTGGTTTTATGGACGCGCTACGCGCTGAAACAGCCGCAAGCGGGCTCGTGGTGACATCTATTTTACCGGGCTTCATCAACACGCAAGTTGCGCACAATTCGTTGACTGGCGACGGCTCAGCGCTTGGTAAGCCTGATCCGGATAATGCCGGTGGAATTTCTGCCGAAGAATGTGCTCGGCAATCGCTCAAAGCCATTGCCGCGCAAAAAGCTGAAGTTGTAGTGGGTTCGGGCTTATCTAAACTGGCACCGTTCTTACAAAGGTTTGCGCCGGGGTTGGTCCGGCGCATGATTGCGAAGCGTTAATCGTTGTCATCACTGCTTCTGGACAGAGCGAAATCAAGTTGCACCTGCTGATCGGTCAACCGCACCGGTTGACCGTTCTCATAGGCCGGTACAAACAACCACTGTGAAAGTGCTTCTTTCGCGCTCTTGCCAAAATCACTATTAGTTTCTTCTACGATCGTGATGTTCTCGACTCGACCATTGGTTGCGATCTCGTAATTCAATAACACTGAACCTTCTTTTTGTTGGCGCGCCATGTCCTCGGGATACCGAGGATTAACTCGATACACCGCCTGCTCAACGGTGGTGCCATTGAGCTCGTTGTTCATTTGGCCAATCCGCGCCAGAGCCTTGTCTGCGCCTTCGGTCATTCCTTCCTTGGCATAAAAGGTGACTAAGCGGTAGTTCGCTGCCAATTGCAGCTGCAGGACTGCGGCACGGTCATTGGCCGGCATCGCAACGACTTGCTCAAGCTTATCGATGGCCGACATCATTTTATCTTGCCCCACGTCTTCCATGGCTGCATAGAAGGCGGTTTTCGCGGTGAGCAAATGCTCGCTCCCGTGCAACTTGACGCTATCTTTATACAAGGAATTCCACAGTTCAGGGCGACTTTGGCCGAGGCGCAGTAGCTCTTCTGCCATTGCGGTTTTAACATCCAACACTATTTCAGGATTCTTCTCTTTCAGCGCACCAAACACATTAGCAAAAGCGATTTCGTATTCCGCGACTTGCGCTTCGTTATACTCAGGCATCGTCTCTAATGCCAGCAATAGTGGATCGAGCAGCTCAATAGCTGTTGCATCGTATTCGTTTTGATAGGCACGCACGACTAGCGCAGCGAGTGCGTGCGATTGCTCGCCGAGGCGTTGATTTGCGGCTAGCAGAAACAAGTAATTCATCGCCAAGTTTGCCGTATTGATATGGTCAGCGCCGAAATATTCGCGCCCTCGCATATAGGATGCGAACGCGAGTTTCTGTAGCTCTGTGCGCGGTGTTTCGGCATTTTGTTGCGCTTGTTGGAAGGCTTGATAGGCTTCTTGAAAACGCTCCTGCGCATTATCTTGTAACAAAGGCGCGGCACTTGCGCTGGTAACCGATAAGGCGCCAGCAAAGGCAATCGATGCCAGAGAAGAAATCTTTAACTGCATAACTCATTCCGTTGTTGTTGTAATAATTATGTGGCTACTGATACTAACCCTTTTGCCGCGCAGAACGCAAAAAAAAGCCCACAACTTTTTGTGGGCTTTTTGCTAACCTTGAGTGCGCTTCGGCCTAGACCATATGCACCAGCATCGAAGTCGGGTCTTCTAAGAACTCTTGCCAGCGTTTGTTAAAGCGCGCAATGGTACCGCCATCAATGACACGGTGGTCGCCGGACCAACTAACGTTCATGATCTTGCGGGCCACAACATTGCCATTGCTGTCAAAGCGCGGCAGCTCTTGGACTTTGCCTAGCGCTACAATAGCGACTTCAGGCTTGTTGATAATCGGCGTTGCTACAGTGCCACCGATCACACCAATATTTGAAATCGAAATCGTGCCACCTTTCATATCATCCTGTGCGACCCGGCCGTCACGTGCCGCTTGAGTAAGGCGCGTCACTTCGTTGGCGATATCGATGATGCTTTTGTTTTGTACTTGCTTGACGTTAGGTACCAACAGACCAATTTTGGTATCTACTGCCATACCGATATTGTGGTCGTCGAAGTAAGTAATTTCAGTACAGTCAGCATTCACTTGTGAGTTCATAATGGGGAACTCTTTTAACGCAAGTGACATGGCTTTGATGAAGAACGGCATCATGGTGATGCGAATGCCTTCATCTTTGTAGCGTTCTTTAAGCTGCTTCTGCAACGCCATAACCGCGGTTAGGTCGAATTCATCCGCGTAGGTGAAGTGCGGAATGGTACTGACCGATTCGGTCATCGCTTTGGCCATTGCTGCTTTCACGCCACGAATGGACTCAGTACGCTTACCACCGGCAGTTATTACTGGTTTGGCAGCGGTGTCCGACGTCTGTGGTGAGGTTGTAGTTTGCGTCTTGGTTGAGCCACCAGATACGTAGTTTTCAACGTCTTCTTTCAGCACGCGACCTTTAGCACCTGAGCCTGGAACTTGGCTGATATCGATGTCAAGTTCGCGGGCGCGGCGACGCACGGCTGGGCTCGCGATAGCTTTGCCTTGGCGCGCGGCTTGTGGGGCTGACGTTTGGCCGACTGACGGTGCTGAGGAAGAACCATTGGTGTCGGATGAGGCACCATTGGTGTCGGATGAGCGTTCCCCCGTAGTAGAACTACGGGCTACGTCATTGGCTTCGCCTTCGACGCGGATGGCAAATAAGGGTTCGTGGACCTTAGCGATGTCGCCTTTGGCGTAATAGAGTTTTTCAACGACGCCATGCTCTTTCGCGGGGATCTGCACTAATGCCTTGTCGGTCATCACGTCGACGACCGGTTGGTCTTCTTCGATGACGTCGCCTTCTTTGACTTGCCACTCGACGATTTCGCACTCGACGATACCTTCGCCAATGTCAGGCAAGATGAAGTCGGTGACTGTGCTGCTTGATGATGAAGAGCTGGTCTCCGCAGACGAAGTATTGGTGTCCGATGCCGGCGCATTGGTTTCGGCTGAGGGTTTCCCCGTAGTAGAACTACGGGCTACGGTTTCTTCAGTGCCGGAGTCGATGGCGAACAAAGGTTCATGCACTTTGGCAATGTCGCCTTGGGCGTAATAGAGCTTGGTGACCACGCCATCTTCTTTGGCAGGAATTTGCACCAGCGCCTTGTCCGTCATCACATCAACCACGGGCTGATCTTCTTTGATGGTATCGCCTTCTTGGACGAGCCATTCAACGATTTCACATTCAACGATGCCTTCGCCGATGTCCGGTAAGATAAAATCTTTACTCATGATGCACGGCCTCTTAGTAAGTCATCGAAGCTTTAATCGCTTCGTACACTTTCAGGTGATCGACAAAGTATTCTTTTTCGTGGCACAGTGGATACGGAGTATCGAGACCACAGACACGCGCGATCGGTGATTCTAAGTATAAGAAACACTTGTCTTGAATCGACGCGGCTACTTCGCTGGCGAAACCGTTGGTCAATGGCGCTTCTTGAGTCACCACTAAACGACCGGTTTTCATCACGGATTCGGCTACAGTATCGATATCCCAAGGCAATAGACTTACCAAGTCGATAACTTCACAGTCGATACCGTCTTCAGCTGCTTTTTCTGCGGCTTTTTCCGCCATTTCAACCTGCGCACCCCAAGCCACGATGGTCAGGTCTTTACCTTCACGTACGATGTCGGCTTTGCCCAACTCAAGGGTGTACTCTTCTTCCGGCACTTCACCGGTTGAGGCACGATACAAGCGTTTCGGCTCCATGAACAATACTGGGTTCGGATCGAAAATCGAGCTCAGTAACAAGCCTTTTGCCATGTATGGGTTACGTGGAATCACAATTTTTAAGCCCGGCGTGTGGGCGAAATAGGCTTCTGGTGATTGCGAGTGGTAATGACCACCGGCGATACCACCGCCGTATGGCGTGCGAATCGTCAAGCCACCGACGTTGAACTCATTACCTGAACGATAACGGAACTTCGCTGATTCGTTCACGATCTGATCAAACGCTGGGAAGATGTAATCACCAAACTGAATTTCGGCAATGGCGTAACTACCTTGCGATGCCAAACCATTGGCAAATCCAAGGATGCCCTGCTCGACCAGTGGCGTATTGAAGTTGCGGTGACGACCGTATTTTTCAGTCAGTCCCGAGGTTGCGCGGAATACCCCACCAAAGGCACCGGTATCTTCACCAAAGCTGTACACTTTGTCGCTTTTCGCCATCGCGATATCAAGTGCACTATTGATGGCTTGTAGTAAATTCATTTTCGCCATTACTTGTCTCCCCCATCAATACGTGACGCTGTTTTCGGATACGCCTCTGGGTACTTGCGAATATGCGCTTTCAACTGCTCCAGTTGCGCTTGCAACTGTGGCGTTGGCGTGTCGTAAACATCTTTGATGAGTTCATCAATGTGCGGTGCTGGCACTTTCTCTGCTTCTTTAAGAGCAGCAAGCACAGCAGCTTTTTTCTCAGCGAAGTTTTCTTCTGCGTCTTTTTCAGTGAGCCATTTTTTCTTGATCAAATAAGTTTGGAAGCGGCTCAATGGATCTTTAGCACGCCATGAGGCTTCTTCATCACGGGTACGATAACCGGTAGGGTCGTCAGAGGTTGAATGCCCCGCCATGCGATATGACATGCCTTCGATCAACACTGGCTCGTTGTCTTCAACAGCCAGTTTACGTGCCAACTGGGTAGCTTGGTACACTGCAAAAATATCATTACCATCAACGCGAATGGTTTTCATGCCATAAGCGACACCGCGCGGCGCGATGCCATCGCCGCCGTATTGCTCCCCTTGCGATGGCGTCGAGATAGCATAACCATTGTTACGACAGAAGAAGATGACCGGCACTTTATAAACCGAAGCCATATTTAATGCAGCGTGAAAATCACCTTCTGAGGCAGCACCTTCACCGAAGTAGCAAATGGTACATTTACCGTCTTTATCCATTTTCTGGCCGTACGCATAGCCTGTCGCTTGCGGGATTTGCGTCGCTAACGGCGAAGCAATGGTCATAAAGTTGAGGTCTGCGCAACCATAATGCACGGGCATCTGACGACCTTTGCCAAGGTCGCGCTCATTCGAGAACAGTTGGTCCATGAATTGCTCAACAGTGAAGCCACGATAAGCTAGTGCTCCCTGTTCACGATACTGACCCATGATCATATCGCCGTCATCGAGCGCTGCTGCGGAGCCAATGCTCGCTGCCTCTTCGCCGAGTGAAGAAAGGTAGAAGCTAATACGCCCTTGGCGCTGTGCAGCAATCATGCGCTCATCCAAGATGCGGATGAACTGCATGGTATCGAACATTTTTAAAGCCAGCTCTTTATCGATATCGGGCAACTTTGCAGCTTTGTGCACAGTGCCGTCTTCTTTGAGGATCTGTAGCATTGGAATCTGCAATGCTGAACCGTCTAAAAACTGTGGTTCAGTTACGATTTCCAACTGATGTTTTTTATCCGTAGCCATAACTTTCTCGTTCTCAGAAAAATTGCGCTAACTTTACCTTTACGTCAACTGACATGCAAACAGGCGAAGGTAACAATACGTAAAAATCAGACCAGTTTCAGCTGCTCAACAGGTATTTCAGCAACCGTCAATAAAGCGCGCTGCCCCAGAGCCACGTTGGCGTTTGGGAAGATAATGCGCTCGCTAGTCTGCTCCACTAAGTATTCTTTGTCGCCGTCGGTCGCTAACAGTTCGCCATGCTTAAACTCGGTGAAATTGGCAACGTCATCAGGAAAATGCAGGCTAAAGTCTTCAACTGTACGGTTTATTGTACGGCAGACGTCGAATACTTTTGTGCGGTTTGCATCAAACTCCGGTAGCTGCAAATCAGTTTCACTGATCAATCGAGTAAACATTTTTTCTGCTGCGGCGAACTTACTACGGTCGTTTTCGCCAAACGGACGTACTTTACCAAGTTCAACGGTGAACGCGTCAGCGTTATGAGTGCGCGCACTATAATAGCTAAAAGTTGTGGTAGGTGCTTGGTTCAATAAAATCGTTTCGACACCACACTCCGCTAAAAACGTCAGTTGCTCTTTTTTATAGGGGCCGCTATGGGTAAACGGATAGACGGCGAACTTCTCGTATTGCGAATCGCGGATCGCAGTATGTAAATCATAATGATAGCGCTTGCGCTCGCCCGCTGGTGCAGCCGCAAAAAAATCACTGACGGCATGCTCCATGGCTGCTGCACGCTGATGTTCAGGCGTCTGTCCATTGGCGTGCGCACCACTGAAGAGGCGATTCATATTTTCATCAACGAAGCGCTTGCCAATGCGAATGGCGGCCGGGTTAGCAAGCAAAAAGAGCGTACGTTGGCACGGCTGAATATCACCGTTTAGAATGCCATGCAGCATGTCTCGTACGATTTCAATTGGCGCCGTTTCATCACCGTGGACAGCGCAAGAAATCACTACATCTTTATCACTCGGCTGCTGCGGTTCGAATACGAATACACCATAGTCACTAAAGGTTAAGGCGCCGCTTGCACACTCAGCGGCAGTGCCGCGCAATGCACTTTGTGCGCTTGTTAACTCACCGTGGTAGCCCTGCACGGTCCAATCCAACACATTTACATCACTGTGTTTCACTGTTCTGTGACTCCTCTAGTTTGATTCGGCCCGGCTCTAAGTCCTTGGTCGCGAGCAAAGCGCGCAACACACGCGAGCGGTATTCGCGGCGATAGAGCACGGAAATGACCACAACGGTCGAGAGAAAAAATAATCCTGGGTGCAAAAACCAACATAAATACGCAAGGGCAAAGTAATAAGCCCGTAATCCGTTGTTGTACTCATGCCCCGCTTGGTCAAAAACTTTCGCAGCTTGATGCGCAAAGGTTGTGCGTTGTTCGTCGCTGAAGTCGGTACTGCGGTACTGCGGAGCTGCGCCCATCAGTACCGAGACAAAGCCAAACTGGCGGATCGCCCAGGTAAATTTGAAGAAGGCAAAAACGAAAATCAACGCCAACCCAGCAAGCTTAAAGCGTACTTTATCTGGTGATGTGTCAGCGGTGAACGGCAAAGATTGCAATACCTGCACCACAATTTCGGCCGAGGCTAACGGGGTTAACACGCCCGCTAACACGAGAATGGTTGAAGATGCGAAGAAAGTGACGACGCGCTCGACGTTGCCAAGCAACGCCGCATCAGCAATCTGGTGCTCTTTACGTGTAAGCGTCGACATCCAGTCAATACGCAACTGCCGCAATATGTAAGACAAGCTATAGGTGGATCGCGCACGGATGCGAGCAAACTGGGTGTAACCAAACCAGACGCTCACAAAAAAGGCCATTGTTAGAACATCAAGTAACGATAAACTCATAGGGTCGACCTTCACCACTGCACCACTTGGCAGCTTCCAGATAAGCGAAAAGCACCCTGAACCTCAGGGCGCCTTTCGATGAATCATTGTAAGGTCATTAGTTTACCATTAAGTGACAAACTTGTCTGATTCCGATCTTGGCGCTGGATGTTCCGCCAAACCATACCAAGACAACATGGTTTTGATACCGCGTTTGGCATCGTCAAGAATGATATAGAGACACGGAATCAAGAGCAGCGTAATAACCGTGGCGAAGAGAATACCGAAGGCTAATGAAATTGCCATTGGAATCACCATTTTCGCCTGCAAACTCTTTTCAAGCACGATCGGCAACAAACCGAAGAACGTGGTCAAACTAGTCAGTACGATCGCACGAAAACGTGCTGAGCCGGCATCTTGCACTGCTTGACGTAGCGGCGTGCCGTCACGCCGTGCTTGGTTGACATAGTCCACCATGACCAAGGAGTCGTTCACCACCACCCCAGCAAGCGCGATAATACCGAACAAACTCAGAATCGAGATCGGCATGCCTAAAATCCAGTGGCCAACCACCGCACCAATCATCCCGAAAGGTATCACTGACATGATAATCAATGGCTGACTATAAGACTTCAACGGAATTGCCATGAGCGCGAAGATCGCAAACAGTGCTAAACCAAAGCCCACCGCTAATGAACTGGTGGCCTCTGCTTCGTCTTGCGACGCACCTTCGAGTTTGGCATTAACCATTGGATACTTATCGAGAATCGGCTGAATCTCTTGCGACATAACTTGTCGCACGACTTCAAAAGGTTCAATACGATCCTTATCAACTCGAGCGCGCACATTCACCGAGCGCTCACGGTCAATCCGCGTGATAGTGTTGTAACCCTTGGCAAAGCGAATGTTGGCCAATTCGGTAAATGGAATCATTCCACCGTCAGCTGTGCGTAACTTCATGTCCTCTAAGTTACCAATTGATTGGCGCTCTTCAAGTGGATAACGCACCATGATTCGAACTTCCTCATCACCACGCTGAATACGCTGCGCTTCGGCGCCGTAGAAGGCGTAACGCACTTGATTCGAAAGTTCAGAAAGGGTGATTCCCATTGCCGTCGCCAACGGTTTGAGTTCCAAGATGATCTCGTCGTTGCCCGCCCCAAAGGTATCCTCAATGTCGAATACCCCATCGAACTGGCCCAGCGCTTCTTTCAGCTCTTTCGCCGCTGCCGAGAGCTGGTTTAGGTCTTCACCGGCGAGCTGGAACTCCACATCAAAACCACCACCACCACCGATACTGCCTTGGAAGTTGACAGCTTTCACTCCAGCTATTTCCGGTGTTTCCATTCGCCAGCGATTGATGATTTCAAAACCATCGATTTCACGCTCTTCACCTTTGGCAAGCTCGCTCATGACCATGCCGCTGGTGGTGCCATTCAGCCAGGTTGTCGAGTGTTTTACTACGTCTTCACCGGTCTCTTCCGAGACTTTGTCATCTACGCGATAGAGCGCTTCAGTCAAAGTTTCCAAGGCGCGAATCGTCGCTTCCTCAGACGAACCAGGCTGCATTTCGATGCTGGTACGGATGAAGTCACTTGGAATGTTCGGGAAGAATACCCAACGCACCACACCACCGCTGATCAAACCGATCATCAGAATGAAGAGTGCGAGGAAGCTTGCAAGTGTGGTGTACCGGTAATGTAAACACTTCGCCAAAAATGGCCGATAGTAGCCATGAACGAACCTTTGTAAGCTACTTGAAATCTTGTTACGGACACGCTGGAAGCCATTTTGTTTCTCATTGCCGCCTTTGCTGTATTTCATCGCAGCAATGTGTGCCGGCAGAATCAATTTAGACTCAACCAATGAGAACGCTAAACATAGAATCACGACCCATGCGATAGACTCCCAAATCGCGCCCATACCACCATCGACCATAAGCATCGGAATAAATGCTACCATGGTGGTTAGCACACCAAAGGTTGCCGGAATCGCGACTCTTTTCGCACCACGTACGACGTTATCAATGCTCTTGCCATGCTTCTCGATTTCGGAGTAGGCACTCTCGCCGATGACTATCGCATCATCGACGACTATCCCCAACACCAGTATGAAACCAAATAAACTGATCATATTGATGGAGATGTCGAACATGGGTAACGGCATCAAGGCAATGGTTCCCAAGAAACAAATAGGAATCCCAATCATGACCCAGAACGCGAGGCGCAATTGCAAGAATAACGACAACATCAAAAACACTAGGAAACCACCAAACCACATGTTGTCGAGCATCAAATCAAGACGCCCTTGTAAGTAGTAGGAGGAGTCGCCCCAATAGGCAATTTTAACTTCCGGTGGCAGTTCTTTTTGCTTACGCTCAATGTAATTGCGCGTTGCTTCAGCAACCGCCAGATCGTTCTGATCGCCAACGGATTGCACCTGCACAAAGGTTGCAGGCATGTTATCGAAGCGGGTAAAACGCCGACGTTCAATGAATTCGTCCTTGACCGAAGCGATGTCACCAAGCGTCAATCGAGTGCCGTCCGGGCGGTTAATCAACACGATATTTTCGAATTCTTCACCGTAATAAGCTTGGTTGTTGGTCCGCAACAGAATGTCACCATTCGGCGTGCGAATCGAACCACCGGCGGCATCAATTGAGGTTCCGCGCACCGCATTGACGACTTGTTGGAAGGTCAGGTTATAACGCTGTAAATCTTGTTCGGAGATCTCAATCGAGATTTCATAATCACGCGCCCCCACCACTTCAACCTTGGTAATTCCTCCAATGGTTTTCAGATCGTCACGAATCGACTTGGCAAGTTCCTTCTGATTCCGCTCGGTCATGTCACCATAAACGCTAATCCAGATAACCTCGCGCTGCGGTCGCATGCGGTAAATATTTGGATTCTCGATTTGCTGCGGAAAGTTAGGGATTGCATCCACTAACATTTTTACTTCGTCCATGACCACTTGCACGTCGTAGCCGTTCTCAACTTCAATCGAAACTGAGCCGCCGCCTTCGCGCGCGGTCGAGGTCATACGCTCAACACCATCGACATCTTCCAAGGCGTCTTCGATAAGCACGATAACACCCTGTTCAACTTCTTGTGGTGCCGCGCCCGGAAACGGAACTTGAATACTGATCATATTGAATTCAAGTTCGGGAAACATTTGCTTGCGCACTTGCCCGACCATGAAAATACCAGTGATGATAATCAGTAACATCAATAGGTTGGCGGCAACTGGGTTATTCGCCCACCAAGCGATAAATCCAGTTTCACGCGACTGCTGTTCGGGTACAGGTTGTTGCTTGTCCATCCCAGTACCTCCTTATTCTTTGTTCGTGTTAGCAGTCTGGTCGGCGTCTTCGTCGCCTACCGCATCTTTACTATTCTCGTCTGGCTTACGTTCCATTTGCTGTGGCAATGGGTCACCTGGCAACCGCACCTTCATGCTTGGTAGCGCGTTTGCTAATTGCGTTAACACCACTTGATCGCCTGCTTTGAGACCCTCGTTAATGACCACTGCGTTTTCTTCAGCACGCAATACCTCAACGTGTTGCCGTTGTAGGCGACGGTCTTCATCAACAAGCCAGACATTGCCGTCAGCGGTTAACGCATAACGTGGAATGCGGAAGACGTTTTCGACAAACAAGCCCTCAATATCGAGTGCAACAAAGCGACCAAAACGCAGTATTTCAGGGTGTGTGTCGCCGTTGCGGTTATACGGGTCTTTTACTTCAACAACGCCATAAATAACGCGACTGTTACTATCGAGAACCCCTTCGCTGCGAACCAAGTTACCCTGCCAAGTATGGGTAACGCCAGCGACTTCAGAGCGCAATTGTACGCGGGGGAAATTATCCGTTTGTTCAGTGCTCGGTAAATTTAAAAATGCCAGATCGCGATCACTGAGCGGCACGCGAATTTCAGCAGTTTCAGTTCCCATTAACTGACCAATTTGGCTGCTCACATTGATGAACTGTCCTAAATCAACATTCTTATTGCTCAGAAGCCCTGCAAACGGAGCCCGAATCACGGTCCGGTCAAGATCTCGCTGAGCTTTTGCAACTGCCGCTTCCGCCGACTGCATCGCAGCAACCGCGCTAGCAACTTGAGGCTCACGCAAACCAAGCGCTGGAATTTCGCCCAGTTCTAACGATTCCCACTCTTCACGGGCCACTTGCGCTCGTGCACTTTCTTCGGCGAGCGCTGCCTTTGCTTGCGCTAGGTTGGCTTTAGCGCTCTGTAACGCGACCTCGTAATCCTGCGGATCGATGCGTAACAACACATCACCTTCGTTAAAGAAACCACCGTTTTGGAAGTTCGGTGATATCTCCACAATTTGTCCGCTTACTTGCGCCACTAAATTGGTGGTGTGTTTAGGCTGAACGTTACCTTGGCCTGCCACGATCATATTAATATTTTCAGGCTGTGCTTCTTGTACTTCGACCAAAACCGCAGGTCGCTCCATCGAACGCATGGGGATCTGTGGTCGCAAGCTCATCAGCAATACCACTAAGGCAATTGCGATTAGGATGATAAGCGGGGGGAGTAATGCGCGTTTTTTAAAAGCCATTGGGATCATTCCATTTGAAAACTTAATTGCCGCATAGTATGCGGCAACTACTGTAGATAATTAAGCGAGATTATGTTGCAGGTTGTAACAACTGAAACATTAACCATTCAACAAATAACTCTCGGCGGCTTCAATGGCTCTTGGACCACCAGCTAGTACCACGACATCATCACGATTAAGAGTAAAATTACCATTCACTTCACCAAACTCTTGCTCACCACGACGCACCGACTTTACCTGCACATCTAAATCGTCCAAAGCTAATTGTGCCAGTTCGCGCCCGCAGGCGTAGGCACTGTCAGTCAACTGCACCGCATGAAGAAATTGTAAGCGATCAATTTTCTCAGGATCCATATCTGTTGTTTCACCTGGATAAAATCCATGCATCTCGCCATAATGACTGCGCCGTGCTTGATCGAGACGAGCCAGAATGCGACGAATCGGCACCCCTGAGCGACTTAAAATTTGCGAAACCAACATCAAACTCGCTTCCAGCGTGTCTGGCACCACTTGAGTTGCACCCGCTTGCATCATTGCCTCTAGTCGCACATCGTCACGTGAGCGCACAATGATTTCCGCATGCTCGTTAATTTCACGAATGGCCCGCAACACCTCTAAAGCTTTTAAGTCATCGGCAAAACTGATAATAATCAATTCCACTTGGTCGGCATGCACAGCTTTTAAGATGTCACGCCGTGCAGCGTCACCAAAGAACACCGCAGCACCACCTGCAATCGCTTCTTGCACCCGTTTGGTATCATGATCAATGGCCAAATGGTCGATACCTTCGTTGGTCAAGAATCTGCTCACTGTCTGACCCACTCGACCAAAGCCAAGCACCAGTACTTTTTTCGGCTCACTTATATTAGGTTGTTGGTGCTGCTCAGAGTCTTCCGCACGTCCACGACGCATCAATGGCGCAACGATATTTCGACAATTTTGAATTACCAACGGAGTCACGGCCATACCGAGTACGCCAACCCCCACCAGTAACGAGGCAACTTCCGCCGGCAACAAGGCATAGCTGAGCGCCAAAGAAACCAATACAAAACCGAATTCACCCATTTGGAACAGCATCAAACCTGCTCCCCAAGCGTCTTCCTCGCGCTCTTTCGTCATGCCAGCAAGTATTCGCACCACGAGCATTTTGAGCAAGCCGACGCCCAGCACCGCGAGCACAATCCAATGCAGATTGTGCAAGAACACGTCGAGATTGAGCTGCATGCCAACAGTGATGAAGAATAATCCCATCAAGATATCGCGAAACGGACGAATATCAGCTTCTAATTGATGCTTGTATTTGCTTTCGCCGAGCATCATACCTGCTAGGAATGCACCGAGCGCCATCGATAACCCAAATAAATGCGTCAAACCACCGGCTACCAAAGCCACCAAAAGCGTCGCAAGGACGAATAACTCGTCGGTACGCAACCGCGCAATTTCACGAAAAATATGCGGTAACACCCATTTCCCGATTGCCATGAGCACCACCACGATACCTGCACCTTTGAGTAGTGCGATACCAAGACTCTGCCAAATATTGACGTCGCCATCGCCGGCAGCCAACAACGGAATAATGATCAGCATCGGCACTACAGCAATATCTTGAAATAGCAGCACAGCAACTGTTGACTGACCCTTGCGGGTGGTTAATTGTGATGACTCACCAAGTTGCTTGATCACCACAGCAGTTGAACTAAGCGCTAAGGTTCCACCAATGACCATAGCTGCGGTCCAATCGCCTAACCAAAGGTAACCTAATCCTGCAAATAGCAGTGTACAAATCACCACCTGCCCTGCACCTAAGCCAAATACCAGCCGACGCATTGCAATCATTTTGGGCAAAGAGAATTCTAGTCCCAACGAGAACAACAACAGTACAACGCCAAGTTCCGCGATAAAATGGTAATCATCTGGGTCTTTGATCCAGGCAGTGACATCGGGACCGGCAATAATCCCAGCCACCAGATAAGCCAAAATAGCCGGCAAACGAATACGGCGAAACGCCCATACCAGAACGACCGCAATCGCTAACAGCAGTAACACGTCCGTAAATGTTCCGTTCATGTAGGCTTCCTCTGCAAGTACAGCCCTAAGCAGATCAAGCTCAGGCCAATCAAAGTGGTGATTTGAATCGCTTCACCAAGAATAAAATAAATCAGTATTAGACTGATAAATGGACTTAAAAAAATCAACATCGATAACTGAGAAGTACGCTCTGCCGTGCGCATGGCGGTCAACCACAGCAAAAAAGTCAGACCCATTTCAAAAATACCGACATAAGCAGCAGCTGCCAAGGCACGCCACTCATGCCATGGTAGCGGGCGTGGATCGATGGCGACCGCAACGGCTAATAACAGCGTACCAAAGGCAAAACACCAGAACATTGCTGGAATGGGCGCATCGGTATTGCGCGTGTTGATTAACCAGTACCCTGCCCACAATACGGTACTGAGCAGCGCTAAGCCAATACCAAACCAATTGGTTGCGGCGAAATCCCATTGTCCACCGGTGGCAATCAGCACCACACCGCCGTACGCCACCACCATCGCCGCCAGTTCTCTGGCACTAAGCTTCTGTTTGAGAATGGGCACCGCAAGTAACGCCATGGTAATCGCCCAAGTGTAGTTGATCGCCTGAGCCTGTTGCGCGGGTAATTGATCATAGGCAGCAAACAGCACCCAGTAGTAAACAAAAGGGTTAATGGTGCCTTGCAGCAGATAAAAGCGCCAACGACTGCGCGCCAGTCGCCAAGTTTCTCGCATTCGCCCTTGCCAGGCCAATAGCAGGAAAAATATTAGGGTGCTGGTAAGCGCCGCCAAAAACAATAAATGCAATGGCGTTAAAAACCCCAAGGCAATTTTAAAGGCGGTTGCCACCGTTGACCAAAGTCCCACCGCAGCAAGTCCGAACCCAAGCGCGCGACGTTGATTTTTCTCAATAGTGGCTGGGTGTAACACAATCTAGATTCCTTAGTGTGCTAACGCTGGCTAAGTTGCAAAGTACGTTGCCGACTGCGGCTCAGACGAAAGCGTCCCCACTCAATACACGGCTGACGGTCATTGCTGGTGTAGAGCATTTGTTCACGGATTTGCTCAAGTTGCGCGTACGACGGCATGGTTGCCTGTTGTTGTTGTAGCCACTGGCGCAATAATGCCCTTTGTGTCGCGGGCGATAGGGCTCGCAAACTATCCACTCGAAGCGCACCGCTGGCATCACAAAGAGTCGCTAGCTGCGCCGTCAATAATTCTTCGAGCACTTGCTGTTGTTCGGCACATAAGCTCGCGCTGCGTAACACCGAGGCACCGAATTGTGGCCAGCGTTGCTCTAACACCGGCACGACTTTGTGACGCAAAAAATTACGCTCGATCCGCGTGTCTTGGTTGGTGTCGTCTTCGATCCAGAATAATTTGTGATGATGCGCGTAGGCGTAAATTTCGGCTTTACTGACGCCGAGTAAAGGTCTTAGCCAGGTTTGTGTGCCCGCCCCTTGACCAGCATCGGTTTGTTTTGCCATCGCTGCCAAACCTTTTGGTCCTGCACCGCGCTTCAATTGCAACAACAAGGTCTCGATTTGATCATTGCGATGTTGGCCCAACAACATAATGGCATCGGCATCTGCGAGTTCGGTGAGACGTTGGTAACGAGCTTCGCGACCGGCGGCCTCTTTGCTGACCCGATTACCTTGAGCAACGGTCAGCACTTCACCGTGATGAGGAAACTGGCGACGCGCACAATCACGCGCTAAACCTTGTGCCCAAGTTCCCGAATTTGGATGAAACTGATGATCAAGATGAATCGCCAAGTAACGCTGTTCTGGGTGCTCAGAGCGCCAACGATCGAGTAGGTCAAGAATGGTTTGTGAATCAGCACCACCGCCCAAACAGGCAACGATTTGTTGTTGTGGCTGCAGCGTCAGGTTCGCGAGCGCTGCAGCAAATTCAGGGTAAAGATCACGATAGGCGAGCTTCACAGCAGTGACATCGTTGCTAAGTGTTGCTTTAACAATAGCCGAACGACATCAGTTTTTCATAGCGTTTTGCCAACAATGCTTCGCGTTCAAGACCTTTAAGTGACGCAAGGTCTTTTTGTAGTTGTTGCTTCAAACGCTGTGCCATGCTCTCGTGGTCGCGATGCGCGCCGCCCAACGGTTCATCAATAATGGCATCAATCAAACCTAATTCGAGGCTACGTCCAGCGGTTACACCCATCGCCTCTGCCGCGATTGCTGCCTTTTCGGCGCTCTTCCACAAGATCGACGCACAGCCCTCTGGTGAAATCACCGAATAAGTTGAATACTGCAGCATATTGACGCGGTCACCCACACCAATCGCTAGTGCGCCTCCAGAACCGCCCTCACCAATCACGGTACAGACGATCGGTACTGACAATCGCGCCATGACTTTTAGGTTGCGCGCAATTGCTTCCGACTGACCACGCTCCTCAGCACCGATACCAGGGTATGCTCCCGGCGTGTCGATAAAGGTAATGATCGGCATTTTAAAACGCTCCGCCATTTCCATTAAGCGAAGCGCCTTGCGATAACCTTCCGGCTTTGGCATGCCAAAATTGCGACGAATCTTTTCTTTGGTCTCGCGGCCTTTTTGATGACCAATGATCATCACTGGCTCGCCGTCTAGGCGCGCAGTGCCACCAACAATTGCGCGGTCATCGGCAAAAGCGCGATCACCGGCCAACTCGTCGAAGTCAGTAAAAATATGCTGGATATAGTCTAGGGTGTAAGGACGCATTGGGTGACGCGCCATTTGCGCAACTTGCCATGCACCCAGATCGCCGAAAATCTTTTCGATAAGTTGTTCGCGTTTTTCTTGTAGCTTGGCGATTTCTTCTTCGATCGAAATATCGAAATTACCTTTTTCGCCGACCGCTTTTAGTTCTTCAATTTGAGCTTGTAATTCGGCAATTGGCTTTTCGAACTCTAAAAATTGCAAATTCATTTGGACTCCCATGGGTAGTGCACGGCTAACGCCCACTACCACTAAAATTCTAGCGCAACTTGGTTGGCTCCGAGCTGTTCTTCAAGCTCATACAATAATTCATCTTCTGGCGTAATATACCAATCTGTAGCGGCCTGGTAACGTGCGCTGGCATCGCTACTTTGATAGTCGAACAGTAAGGGACAAACACCTCCGCGATAATTTTCGAGTATTGCGTGTAAGCGTTTCAGCCCTTGTCCTTCTAGATGCTCAGGTCGCAAGCGCAAACGTAATGCCTTCGCATATTGCTCACGCATCCCGGTAATGGTCATTACTTCGCGCGCGGTCATTGTATTGCCCCCGGAGTAATCATCAAAGCTGACCTCTCCTTTTATGACCAAAATTTGATCTTTCGCGAGCAAATGTTCCGAACTTTCGTAATCTTGTGCAAAAAAGCGTACATCAAAACGGGCTGACTTGTCATCTAGCGTGACGATAGCCCAACGTGCGCCCTTCTTGTTGACCATCACTCGCATATCGATAACTAAACCAGCTATGGTGGTGGTCTGGTCGCGGCCCGTCGGCTTTACATCGGCCAGCGCGCATGGCACATAATTGCGCAATTCTTTGCGATAGCGATTAATTGGATGTCCGGTTAAGTATAGCCCAAGCGTCTCGCGCTCGCCGTCTAGCCACACTGCTTCCGGCCAAGGCGCAACTTGTTCAAACTCATGTTCGAGCGAGCTGCTGTCATCACTCGGCGTCAATACACCGAATAAGTCCGATTGGCCAATGGCTTCAGCCCGTGCATGCTGCTCTGCTTGGCGCATCGCCTTTTCGAGCGTCGCCATTAAAGCGGCACGATGCGGTCCAAGCGAATCCATCGCGCCAGCACGAATCAAACGTTCCAGCACGCGGCGATTAAGCTTTTTCAAATCGACGCGACAGCAAAAATCAAATAAATCGCTAAAAGCACCGCCTTCGGCCCGCGCCGCAAGGATGGCCTCAATGGGCCCTTCACCTACGCCTTTTATCGCACCAATGCCGTACACCACGTTGCCCGCATCATCGACGGTAAACTTATACTGCCCCACGTTAACATCGGGCGGCAGAATTTTAAGTCCCATCTGCTCGCATTCGTCAACTAAGGTGACAATTTTGTCCGTGTTGTCCATATCCGCCGACATTACCGCAGCCATAAACTCGGCCGGATAATGGGTTTTTAACCACAGCGTTTGGTACGAAACCAAAGCGTAAGCGGCTGAGTGCGATTTGTTAAAGCCATAACCCGCAAACTTCTCGACCAAGTCAAAAATCTTCATCGCTAGTTCAGGGTCAATGCCGGTTCGCGCTGCACCGTCGCGGAATACTTCCCGCTGCTTCGCCATTTCTTCGGGCTTCTTCTTACCCATGGCGCGACGCAACAAGTCAGCACCGCCAAGCGAGTAGCCTGCGAGTACCTGCGCAATTTGCATGACCTGTTCTTGGTATAAGATGACACCGTACGTCGGCTCAAGAATCGGCTTCAACCAGTCATGCTGATAATCTTTATCTGGATAGGAAATTGGCTCGCGGCCATGCTTACGATCAATAAAGTTATCCACCATGCCCGATTGCAACGGGCCAGGACGGAACAGTGCTACTAAGGCGATAATATCTTCAAAACTATCGGGTAACAGCTTCTTAATAAGCTGTTTCATGCCGCCGGATTCAAGCTGAAACACTGCGGTTGTTTGGGCTTTCTTCAAGAGCCGGAAACACTTCGGATCGTCCAGCGGAATCCGCTCAATCGCAATCGCTTCATCACCACGCTGTTGGCGCTTGGCATTAACCATATCCAATGCCCACTGAATAATGGTTAGGGTACGCAGTCCCAAAAAGTCGAACTTAACCAAACCTGCGGCTTCAACATCGTTTTTATCAAACTGCGTAACCGGCTGTTTGCCTTCTTCATCGCAATACAGCGGCGAAAAATCGGTGATGCGTTTCGGGGCAATCACCACACCACCGGCGTGTTTACCTGCGTTGCGGGTAACCCCTTCGAGGATCCGTGCCATGTCGATGAGATCACGCACGTCTTCATCTTGATCGTAAAGCTCTGCAAGTCGCGGTTCGACTTCAAAGGCCTTAGCTAAGGTCATGCCAGGGTCGCCCGGAACGAGCTTGGTGATCTTATCGACAAAACCATAGGGATGACCAAGTACGCGGCCAACATCGCGAATCGATGCTTTGGCTGCCATGGTACCAAAGGTAATAATTTGCGAGACAGCTTCACGCCCGTACAGCTCTGCCACGTGATCGATGACCTCGTCACGGCGTTCCATGCAAAAATCGATATCGAAATCTGGCATGGATACCCGTTCAGGGTTCAAGAAACGTTCGAAAAGCAGATCGAGCTCAAGCGGATCGAGGTCAGTAATTTTTAACGCATAAGCAACTAACGAGCCGGCACCTGAACCTCGCCCTGGACCTACTGGAATATTGTGATCTTTCGACCACTGGATAAATTCCATCACGATTAAGAAGTAGCCCGGGAACCCCATCTGATTGATAACGTCGAGTTCAATCTGCAGCCGCTCATCATATTCTTTACGTTTCTCGGCACGTTCAGCTGCATCTGGAAATAACTTCAACAAACGGTCTTCAAGACCTTCGCGTGATTTTTTTACAAGGAAATCTTCAGGTGTCATACCGCCAGTTGGAAACTCTGGCAGAACATACTCATCGAGGGTAATGGTTACATTACAACGCTTGGCAATCTCTACTGTATTGGCCAAGGCTTCTGGAATATCTTTGAACAGTTCCGCCATTTCTTCAGGCGTTTTTAAGTACTGCTCACTACTGTATTTTTTCGGACGACGCTTATCATCGAGCGTGTAACCATCGGCAACTGCGACCCGCACTTCATGCGCATGAAAATCGTCAGCCTTTAAAAACACCACTTCATTGGTGGCCACCACAGGGATTTCGTGCTTTGCGGCTAAATTGACGGCAGCGTGCACGTAGTCATTTTCGTGTGCGCGACCGGTACGCTGTAATTCAAGGTAAAAACGATCGGGAAAATGGAGTTGGTAAAATTGCAGCGCTGATACCGCTTCGTCTTCGCGCTGCTGTAAGAGTTTTTGCCCGATATCACCCTCACGACCACCGCTTAGCAACAATAAACCATCGGCATGGTCGGCGAGCCATTCTTTATTGATGCAGGGTTTACCCATGCGGTGACCCGCTAAGTAAGCGCGGCTGATCAATTGTGTGAGCTGTTGATAGCCTGCATTGTTCAACGCCAACGCGGTTAATCGGAAGGGCGCCTCACGACTGTCTTCCGTCCAACCTTCTGGCAATACCCAGAGGTCACAACCGACAATAGGTTTCAAACCTTTGCCATGGGTGGTGCGATAAAAGCGCACCAAACCGCACATATTCATTTGGTCGGTCAAGGCCAGAGCAGGCATGCCAGCTGCTGCTGTAGCCTCACAAATGGGGCCGACTTTTGCCAGGCCATCGATCATCGAAAAATCGCTGTGTACCCGCAAATGAATAAATTCTGGCGTTGCTTGTTGTGCTGGTTCCGTCATGCGCTGCTTGGCTTCGTTATACTTTTTAAATAGGCAGTTATTGTGCCCGATAGCGGCGGCAATGTCATGGTCCTTTTCGCTTCCTTTTTCAGCCACATAGGCTAAGCTGAGTACACAAACTTTGGAGGCTTACCATGTATAAGTTACTCATTTTACTCATGCTTAGTGTCGCAATTTGCCAACCCGCCGAGGCGCAATCCGATCACCAAATTGACCTAATAAGTGAAGGTCACCGTTTCACCGAAGGTCCATTATGGTATGACAACGCGCTATGGTTCTCGGACATTCCAGCAAGCACTATTTATCGTTGGCAACCAGAAGGTGAAACCACCGTTGCTGTGCGTCCATCAAGCGGTGCTAATGGTCTGATTGTGGATACCGAAGGCCGCTTGCTCATGGCACAACACCAAGCACGCCGCATTGCCCGCCTGAATAGCGACGGTACGCAGACCAGTTTAGCCAGTCATTATCAAGACAAACGGCTCAATAGCCCGAATGACTTAGTGCTCGCTGATAGTGGTACCTTATATTTTACTGATCCGCCTTTTGCGGTATCTGCAGAAGAACAAGAGCTCGATTTTGCGGGGGTGTTTGCACTGCACAACGGTGAGCTCAGCCTCATTGATGATGAGCTCGAGCGCCCTAACGGCATCATTCTTAGTCCAGACCAATCGGTGCTCTACGTCACAGATGCCTACCAGTGGAAGATTTACGCATACGATGTCACCGCCGATGGTGTCAGCAACAAACGGCTGTTCGCTGCGCTGGAAGGTGAGTATGACCAGGGCATGGATGGTATGGCGGTTGCCGCTGATGGCACGCTTTACGTTGCTGGCCCAGAGGGAATCTATGTTTATACGCCTGCGGGTGAGCTCACCGAACGCATCGCGTTGCCTGATTTTACGGCGAATGTCACATTAGTTGAGACTGACCGTCGGGTGCTCTACGTGACCAATCAAACTGAGGTCTTTAGAATTACTTTAAATCATAAAAAATAAACCGGAGCTGTTGATGCGACACCTAATTCGATCTGCGACATTACTGATCGTCAGTTTGACCCTACACGGTCCCGCTGCACTTGCCGAAGAAACTGAAACGACTCGCAACGCTTATGCTGCCGGTTACCTCGCCAATTTCGCCTGTAGCGCAGTGTTTAATGCCAACAAAGACTGGAATGCGATTCAACGTGATGAACTAACCGGCATCTATCCGCTGATTGCCGAGCAAGTCACGCAACTCGAGCCGGAAATCAACCATGCTGAGAAGTGGGTGCGGGTTGCTTACGACAATGGCGCATACACGCGGCTTTCAGTTTGGCGCCCCCGTCTTGGCTGTGTCGATCTGCCCGTGGGTGCAACCTTGGCAAGTATTGAGCAGCTCGACCAGCCCTTTCCACGCACTGAAGTTTCACACCACGACGATGGTGCGCCGTGGCAGGCCGACGTAAGCGTATTGTCTGCTGCGCAACAACAGGCTTTGCAGCAAGTAGTTGACCAAGCTTTCAGCAAGCATTATGGCAGTGGTGCGCGCACCTCGGCGGTACTTGTTGCTAATACTGAAACGATTTTAACTGAACGTTATGCCGAAGGTTTTACCCCCACTACCGCACAACGCACCTGGTCGGTCGCGAAAAGCATTGGCGCCAGTGTGATTGGCGTAGCGGTGCAACAAGAGCGCATCACTGTTGATGAACCAGCGGCTCTAGAGAATTGGTCGCATCCGCTTGACCCACGTGGCACGATCACGCTCGAACATCTGTTACACATGGCCTCGGGATTAGACAGTAACCGTGCTGGCAATCGTACCGACCGCGTATACATGGGCGGTGGTCTCGTCAGCGATACGGCTACTGAAACGGCGTTAGAAGTAGCTCCAGGTAGCCGTTGGAAATATGCCAATAACGACACCATGCTCGCCTTGCGCACCTTGCGTGAGCGCTTTACCGATACCAACGAATACCTACGCTTTCCCTACACTGAGCTGATCGACAAAATCGGTATGCAGCACACATTTCTAGAGACCGATTGGCAAGGTGACTTTATTTTGTCGTCGCAAGTTTGGACAACCGCTCGCGACCTCGCACGACTAGGTTTATTGCATTTGCAAAACGGTCGTTGGAATGATGAGCAAATTTTGCCCGCCAACTGGGTCGAATACATCAGTACACCAGCGCCAGCGCAACCTCCAACTACAAGCCCCGGATATGGCGCACAATGGTGGCTGTACAACGAACGTTTCCCTGAATTACCGGATGACACCATTGCTGCACGCGGTAATCGTGGGCAGTTCTTAGTCTTAGTACCCAGCAAAAATCTCATTATCGTCCGCCGTGGCTATGATCTCGCCGGCGAGCCGGGATTCAATGAGCACGATTTTACCCGCGATGTGCTTAAAGCATTGGAAGCTACACAATCACAATAGGTATGCACTATGTCTGACTGGAAAGTGCCGCTTGAGCTTAACCATGAGATGCTCAAAAGTTATCAACGCAAACAACGCGATCAATGGTCTACAGGGTTATCGTTGCGCGTGCATCGCGCGCTGAGCTGGCTTTATCGCGCCCAGCAAGAGCGTCAACGCGACGACTTAGACGCTGAGTTTCTGTTCCTCTGGATCGGTTTTAACGCTGCTTATGCCAGCGAATACACCAATGATGCGCGACTGACGCAACGTGATACCTACGCGCAATTCTTTGGCCGAATTGTCGGCTACGATGAACAAAGCCATTTGTACAATATGATCTGGCAGCACTACCCAAACAAGATCCGCAGTTTGATGAACAACCCCTACGTATTCCAACCCTTTTGGGATAGCGCCACTGGACGCTGTGCGGAGGACACTTGGAAGGCCAGTTTTGAATCAGCCAAGCATGCTGCGCACCAAGCGCTTGCCGAACGCGACACCGTTACCTGTCTGAGTATTGTGATGGACCGCTTGTATACCTTGCGCAACCAACTCGTTCACGGGGGCGCTACCTGGAATGGCAAGCTCAACCGTGATCAGTTGCGTGATGCTTGCGGCATTCTCGCCCACTTATTGCCGCTGGTGATCCAGTTCATGATGTTTCATGGGCAGGAAGTATGGGGTGACGCAGCTTACTTTACCGAGCAGCAGCCATGAGCCAGCAGCCGATCATCATTTTTGTCCATGGCTTCGGCTCGTCCGGTTTTGGTAGCAAAGCGGAGCAAATGCGAGCCCACTGCGCCGCACGCGATATTCGTTTTTTCGCGCCATCGTTATCACATATTCCAGCGCTCGCCTGGCAAACGTTGAGTGAATTAGTTGAACAGCTCAATGCACTCATCGCGCCACGAAAAGTTGCCGTCATGGGCTCCTCACTAGGTGGCTTTTATGCACATGCCCTTGCCTGTCGATACGATTTGCCTGTGGTGTTGATCAATCCTTCGATGCATGCCGCCGAAAGTCTCCGGCGTGCTCTCGGCACTGCAATTAATTTTCATGACAATAGCCCTTATGAGTGGCGTATCGATTATCTAGACCAACTCGAAGCAATAACCCCTGCCTACCCATCGCCGCTTGGCGCAAACCAATGTTGGCTGCTTACTCAAACGGGTGATGATGTGCTGGATTATCGTCAGGCATTGCCAGCCCTACCACATGCTAAACAAACCATTATTTCGGGCGGGAATCATGGTTTCGTTGGCTTCGATGAATATCTTGATGATTGTGTTGAATTTTTCCGAGCCTTTGAGCGCTAGACAGGTTTTACATATAAGCGTAAAGTGATGAATAGTTATTCAGTTGCAAACTAAAGTCGAACTAATTGTGCATCAATCCCGTTATCACACCATCATGGTTTTGCTGTTCTGCGCTTGCATCACACCAAGCTTCGCCGCAAATCCCCCCAATGTGTTCGGTGTACCCGACGATGAAATAGTCGATGGTGCTAATACGCAAATCCAACGTGACCAAGAGCTTGAACAGCGCCTCGATAAGCTGCTTGATGGCGATTTTTATCCGAGTGATCAGCAAGCCTTTGCTGATCTCCTGCGCGGCATCGACGCCTCGACGCCGATTGAAACTTTCGTTCGTGCGCAAAGCTATAATATCTTACGTTTGGCCTTTGACGAACAGTTAGGTGCGGCCCTGGCAGTTGCTGATGAAGTTGAAAAATTGGCGCGTAACAGTGGTAACAACAATGCGTTGCTTGAAATTGAAGTAGTCAAAGCAGAAGCACATCTTGCCAATGGTAATACCGACGAAGCAGTTGCATTGGTACCTACCATCATCACTTTACTACCGGCTGCTAGTAATGTCCGCGTTCGCTATCACGCCAACCATTTGCTTGCCCGCGTGTTACAGGCCAATAATGAATTTAGCGATGCGCTGAATTATCTTCTATCAGCACAAGCGCTGATTCCAGAAACCGATGAAGGTGGACAGCAACGCCGGCGCCAGTTTTTGAATCTCCACTTGGCGCGTATTCAAGCCAACTTAGGACGCTGGCAAGCATCTGCTGAAACTGCAGAAACTGCGATTACTGATGCCAGTCGCTCAGGTATTACTCACCACTTGCCTGAGCTGTACTTAATTCGCGCTTATTCACGCCAATATGAGCAAGGTCCATCGCAGGAAATTGTCGATGCGTTTCTCGAAGCTGCTGACATTGCCGAAGCACAAGACCATGAGCGAGTCCTCATGCTGGCCTACAACAATGCCGGCGCGGCGAAGTTATTAATGAACGAACTGGATGATGCCGAGCGGTATCTGCGCCAAGGTTTGGCGGTGGCGAAATCAATCAATAACCAACGTGAAAGTTCCGTAACTGAGTTCAACCTTGGTTATGTCAAAGTGTTGCAAGGCGATCATGACCAAGGCATCGTCGAAATGCTCGCTGCGGCAGAGGTTTTCAATAGTTTCGCCTTAAAACGCGAGCAAGCCATTTTGCTGACCCATATCGCCCGCGCTTATGAAATCGCTGAGCGCTATCAAGAACAAGCAGCAACCTTACAAAAACAGGTACAGTTGACCGCTGAGTTGGCAGAAGAAGAGCGTGACCAACAGATAAGTGAATTGCAAATACGCTATGAAGCTGCTGAAAAATCTTACGAAATTAAATTGCTCGAGCAACAAGCTCAGCTACAGCAGCAACAGTTGGCAAACCAAGAGCGACAGCAACAGTTGTTCCTCGTCGCCGCCGGTTCGTTACTAGTGGTGCTCCTGATGTTTGCTTACGGTTACCGCAAAACACGACGCCTCAATCAGTTACTTAACGAGGCAAATGGCGAGTTACACCAGCAATCTCTGCATGATCCATTGACCGGACTCTATAATCGCCGTGCTATTTACGACCGTTTAGTAAGCGATGATCGGCGCTTGCAAACCGATCAGCATGCGGTCATTTTGCTCGATATTGACCATTTTAAAAACATCAATGATACCCACGGGCACCCTGTCGGTGATGAGGTTCTGATTGAGTTTGGGCGGCGATTGAAAGCTGCAATTCGCCGTAATGACATGGCGGTGCGTTGGGGCGGCGAAGAATTCTTGCTAGTGCTTGAGCATATTCAAGCTGACCAAGCCGTGCAGGTGGCTCGAAAAATTCTCAAAGATATCAGTGAACGTGCCTTTCAAACTGACGCAGGACGCCTCAAGATCACGCTTAGCGGTGGTTTAACAATGGTCGCAACAGATGCGAATAAGCAGCCGAATTGGGACGCTACTTTTAAATTGGTAGATGAGCTGTTGTACGAAGCCAAAGCCGAGGGTCGTAATCGTATTCGCTACTTATTACCGGACCAACCGCGCCGCAGCTTGCCATAATTCATTCGTAATCGGATACAAAAAAGCCGCAGTTACCAAACAACTGCGGCTTTTTATTATCTCGCCTTGCTAAGCGCTACAGACTCGCAAGCGCGTCATTCAATGTTGCCGATGGACGCATTGCATTGCTGACTAACTCACCGTTCGGCTGATAGTAACCACCAATTTCTACTGGGCTGCCCTGAACTTCGTTCAGTTCAGCGACAATTTTCGCTTCATTCTCATTTAAGAACGCTGCGAGTTTGCCCATGCGTGCCGCTAGATCTTGGTCTTCTGTTTGCGCCGCCAAGGCTTCCGCCCAGTACATGCCCAAATAGAAATGGCTACCACGGTTATCAATTTCACCAATCTTACGCGCTGGTGACTTGTCGTTCTCAAGGAACTTAGCAGTCGCTTTATCCAATGCATCAGCAAGGATTTGCGCGCGTTGGTTATCGGTGCGCTGTGCTAAGTGTTCAAGTGAAGCTGCTAATGCCAAGAACTCACCGAGTGAATCCCAACGCAGATAGTTTTCTTCAACGAACTGTTGCACGTGCTTCGGCGCTGAACCACCTGCACCTGTTTCAAACAAACCACCACCGTTCATTAACGGTACGATTGACAACATTTTCGCTGAGGTGCCCAATTCAAGAATTGGGAACAAGTCAGTCAAATAGTCACGCAATACGTTACCGGTAACCGAAATGGTATCTTTACCTTCTTTCATGCGCTGCAGGGTATGACGCGTTGCATCAACCGGTGTCATGATTTGAATATCTAGACCGTCAGTGTCATGTTCTTGCAAGTACTCATTTACTTTCTTAATGAGTTCAGCGTCGTGGGCACGGTTTGCATCTAACCAGAACACTGCTGGCATACCGCTCAGACGTGAACGATTCACCGCAAGTTTGACCCAGTCACGAATCGGTGCATCTTTGACTTGGCACATACGCCAGATGTCACCTTGCTGTACATCGTGCGAGAACACTTCTTCACCCGCTTTATTCAATACTTTCACGGTACCGTCAGCTGGCATTTCAAAAGTTTTGTCGTGTGAACCGTATTCTTCCGCTTTCTGAGCCATCAAACCAACGTTCGGGCAAGTACCCATGGTCGCTGGATCAAAAGCACCATTTTCACGGCAGAAACTGATAGTTTCTTGGTAAACGCCGGCATAGCAACGGTCTGGAATCATCGCCAAAGTGTCTTCACGCTCGTCGTTAATGTTCCACATCTTACCTGAATCACGGATCATCGCTGGCATTGAAGCATCGATAATGACATCACTCGGCACGTGCAAATTGGTGATGCCTTTGTGCGAATTCACCATCGCCAAGGCTGGCTGCTGGTCGTAAACCGCCTGAATGTCAGCTTCGATTTCAGCACGTTGTTCAGCTGGCAATTTAGCAATTTTAGCTAATACATCACCAAAGCCATTGTTCACGTCAACGCCAAGTTCAGCAAATAATTCACCGTACTTATCAAAAACATCTTTAAAGAATACTTTCACCGCGTGACCGAACATGATCGGGTCAGAGACCTTCATCATGGTGGCTTTCAGGTGCAGTGATAACAGCACACCCTTTTCTTTGGCGTTTGCAGTTTCGCGCGCAAAAAATTCTTTTAACAACGCAACGTCCATGCGCGCAGCGTCTACCACTTCGCCGGCAAGTACTTTCACGCCGTCTTTGAGCACAGTTTGACCGGCAGGCGTATTTAGCACGACTTTCAATTCGTCAGCTTCAGCGAAGGTCGTTGACTGCTCGCTACCATAAAAATCGCCGTCATCCATGTGTGCTACGCTGGTTTTTGAATCTTTGCTCCAAGCGCCCATGCGATGCGGGTGCTTCTTCGCATAGTTTTTGACTGATGCCGGTGCACGGCGGTCAGAATTACCTTCACGCAATACTGGATTTACTGCTGAACCTTTGACTTTGTCATAACGCGCTTTGATTTCGCGCTCTTCGTCGTTCTTCGGCTCAAATGGGTAATCAGGTAGCGCATAGCCTTGTTCTTGCAATTCTTTGATGCAAGCGGTCATTTGCGGCATTGACGCGCTGATGTTTGGCAGTTTGATGATGTTGGCTTCCGGCGTTTTAGCGAGCTCGCCAAGTTCCGCCAGGGCATCGTTAATCCGCTGTTCTTCCGTTAAATACTCAGGGAACACAGCGATAATGCGGCCAGCTAGGGAAATGTCACGCGTTTCAACTGAAACACCAGCAGCTTGCGTAAAAGCACGAATAATCGGTAACAATGAATAGGTCGCCAAGCGTGGCGCTTCATCGGTTTCCGTGTAGATAATCTTTGAGCTATCAGTCGCCATAGTGGTTCCTTACTAGGTTCGGAAAGGATTAGAAAAGTGGCGCGAAGTATAGCAAGGATGGCCGTTATAGACCAGTAAGCATGACTTGAAATTGAGTATTCACCGCACTTATAACAGCGGCATTCGTCCGCTTCGCTATTCGAACAACGAGCACAGCGAGTGGACGAACAGTGAGGCAACGCCGAACGTACGAACCCCGAATAACGAAAAAGGCAGCCGCAGCTGCCTTTTTACCGAGTGCTCGATTGCTTAGTCGATACTTGGCTTGGTCAAACCACGACGCTCAAGTAGCGCATCAACTGTTGGCTCTTGGCCACGGAAGTCAATGTACTGTTGCATCGGGTCTTTGCTGTTACCTTTTGACAAGATAGTGTCGCGGAATGCTTGACCGTTTTCGAGTGTCAAACCACCGTTCTCTTGCATAAATTTAAAGGCATCAGCGGCAAGCACTTCTGACCACATGTAAGCGTAGTAACCAGCAGAGTAGCCGCCCGCAAATACATGGGCAAAGAAGCTTGAACGATAACGTGGTGGAACCGCGTCAACATTCACACCATTACGCACAAGTGCTGCTTGCTCATAAGTATTCACATCGTCAATCGCTTGTGCTTCTTCACTGGTCAAGGTGTGATACTCGAAGTCGAGTAATGCAGCTGAGATGTACTCAAGCGTGTCGAAGCCCATGTTGAAGTTCTTCGCCGCCATTACTTTGTCGAGCAATTCTTGTGGGATCTGCTCGCCGGTTTCGTAATGCTTGGCCATATTCGCCAGAACTTTCGGATTGATGGTCCAGTCTTCTTGGAACGTAGATGGGAATTCAACGTAGTCACGAGATACTGAAGTACCCGCAAGTGATGGATAGTTCACATCAGAGAACATGCCGTGCAGGGCGTGACCAATTTCATGGAAAATGGTGCTTACTTCGTCAAAGCTCAATAGTGTTGGTTCGCCATCAGGCGCTTTAGTGATGTTCATGTTATTCAAAATCACTGGCTTGTTACCCAACAAGTGTGATTGTGATACGAATGAACTCATCCACGCACCGCCGCGCTTCCCGTCACGCGTAAACCAGTCACCGTAGAATAAACCTAGTGACTCGCCATCGACATCTTTGACTTCATACACCAAAATGTCATCCGCGTAAGTTGGGATATCATCACGTTTTTCGAAGGTAATACCGAACAGCTGGTTCATAGCAAAGAATAAGCCATCTTCAATCACACGATTAAATTCGAAATACTCTTTCACTTCTGCTGAATCAATTGCGTACTTCTCAGCACGAACTTTTTCAGCATAATAAGCCCAGTCCCAAGGTTGTACTTCAAAATCGCCGCCTTCTGCGTCGATGACCGCTTGGATTTCAGCCATTTCGCCTTCAACGTTACTTACCACTGCAGGAACCAAATCACGCAGCATCTTTTGTGCAGCTTCTGGCGTTGACGCCATGCTTTGCTCAAGTACGTAGTTGCCCCAGTTGTCATAACCGAGCAATTCAGCTTTTTCTGCACGCAATTGCGCAAGTTTCTTCACCAATGGGCGATTGTCGGTAGCTGTGTTACCCGTACCGCGCATTGCTGAAGCCTTCCAAACCTTCTCGCGTAACTCACGATTCTCTAACGACTGCAAGATAGGTTGGCGAGTGGTGTTAGTGATCGTGATCACATATTTACCAGGCATGTCTTTCGCTTCAGCGGTCTTCGCCAGATTAGCAATTTGCGAATCGCTTAAACCGGCAAGCTCTGCTTCATCTTCGACCACAATCAGGTTTTCATCGACAAGGGTCATCAAATTATTACGAAACTCGGTCGTAACTGATGACATTTCCGAGTTGATTTCACGGATACGTTGTTTTTGTTCTTCATTAAGGTTTGCACCAGCGCGTACGAAGCCTTTGTAAGTGTCTTCGATCAAGCGCAGCTCTTCACCCTCAAACTGATCACGTGCATCGTAAATTGCTTTGACGCGGGCAAACAAATCAGCATTCAACATGATGCTGTCACTGTGAGCAGCGAATTTCGGAGCCATTTCGACTTGAAGAGCGGTGAAATCATCATTACCCGCTGAGCCAGCCACGTTGCCAAACACAGCAGAAACACGGCTTAACAAACGACCCGATTTTTCCATCGCAACGATGGTGTTTTCGAAGGTAGGTGCTTCTGCATTCGTGGCGATCGCCTCAATTTCTGCAGCGTGCTCTTCCATTCCAGCTAACAACGCAGGACGATAATGATCAAACTCAATGCTATTAAAGTCCGGGGCGTGGAAAGGTAAGGAACTTTCCGCGTAAAACGGATTGCTCTGGTTAAACTCAGTACCGCTATCCTGTGCAGTTTGAGTCTGCTCTGCGGCTTGTTCGGTTGGTTGTTCTGCGCTTTGTGCAGCTTCTTTATCTGCACAAGCGGCCATGGTAAGTGCCGCGCCAATCGCGACTGCAATTAAGCTCTTACGCATAAAATATGCTCCCTAGTGGTTATTTTAACGTTCCATAATGTAACCGTTGCCGCTAGGGGGCTCAAGCGCTTTCGTGGCGCAATTATTGCAATTGAGCGCTTCGTGGCGCTTAGGCGACTTCTTTTATTGGAATGAGTGGCGCTAAACCGTAGTGGGCGCGCGCTTTGTTGCAGTATGCGTTTTCACCTTCATCACCGGCGACAAATTCACGACAGGGTGAGGGGCGGTTTTCGTATATGCGGCAACCTACCTGTTGGCCAATTTCGCCTTCGAGCGCAACGCAACGAGGCTGAGCTTGGTTGGTACCTTGCATGCATAATAAATGAGGATGGAAGTTTTCGGTGAGTTCGGACGGTACAATACCGCCAGGAGCGCCAGTAGCTTCGCCCCAATAGAAAGAAACACGAAAAAACGCGCAGCAGGCCCCACACGTCAAGCAGGCAGATTCCCTACTCATCGCGCAACACTCCACAACAGAAAAAACATGTTGAAATGGCGGAACGGACGGGACTCGAACCCGCGACCCCCGGCGTGACAGGCCGGTATTCTAACCAACTGAACTACCGCTCCGCAGCGGTGAAAACCTTTTTGGAAGTGGCGGAACGGACGGGACTCGAACCCGCGACCCCCGGCGTGACAGGCCGGTATTCTAACCAACTGAACTACCGCTCCAGCTTCCAAGATTCGGTGGCCCCGAGTGGGTGCCCCCTGAATGCGGAGCGAATATTACGAGGGCGACTGCCTGCCGTCAACCTTTTTTTTGAAGATTTATTTCGTTTGCCTGAAAAAGCATCAGATCGCTCCATTTTTACTATTTTTGCCCCTTCAAAGGCATCGCAATAGGGACGATCTTCAGTTACTCTTTCAACCATTGCAAGTTAAAGGGAAGTCCAACTATGCGGCAAATTGTGCTCGATACCGAAACCACTGGCCTAGATCCAGCCCAAGGTCATCGGATTATCGAAATTGGAGCGGTGGAACTCATCGGACGCAAGCTCACTGGCAACACTTTTCATGTTTATATCAATCCACAACGAGTGGTTGAGCAAGGTGCGATCGATGTACACGGCATTACCAATGAGTTTCTGCAAGACAAACCCGTATTTTCACAAATCGCAGATGAGTTTTTAGAATTCATCAAAGGGGGTGAGTTGGTTATCCATAACGCCCCATTTGACGTTGGCTTTATTGATCATGAGTTTCGGCTATTGCGCAATGGTTTCGGTCAGACCAAGGATTACTGTGCGGTGCTCGATACCTTAATGCTGGCACGCGAGATGCGACCAGGGCAAAAAAACAATCTTGATGCCCTCTGTCGCGCCTACGGTATCGATAACTCCAATCGAACCTTTCACGGCGCATTACTCGATGCCGAATTGCTGGCCGATGTTTATTTAGCCATGACCGGCGGCCAAACCAAACTGGAGTTGGCGGCGCAAAACAAGCAACAAAGCAAAGACGGTGTGCCACGTGACTGGAGTCGTGTGCAGAACAAACCTCCCTTACGAGTCATTAAAGCCACTGATGACGAATTAGCCGCGCACCGTGAACGCCTCAAACTCATTGGTGCGCCGTTGTGGGATGAGTCATGAAGACGGTTCACATCTACACCGATGGCTCTTGTTTAGGTAACCCGGGACCAGGCGGCTATGGCGTCGTTATCGAATATGGTAAACATCACAAAGAGTTGGCCGAGGGATATCAACTGACAACGAATAATCGCATGGAGATGCTCGCCGCGATTAAAGCATTGCAAGCACTCAAAGAACCTTGCAAAGTCGTTTTAACTTCGGATAGTCAGTACCTTAAACAAGGTATCGAGAGCTGGATACATAACTGGAAACGCAATGGTTGGCGGACCTCTGCAAAGAAGTCGGTCAAAAACGCCGATTTATGGCAGGCACTTGATGCTGCCTGTCAGCGCCATCAAATCAAATGGGAATGGGTCAAGGGCCATGCAGGACATCCGCAAAACGAACGTTGTGATGAATTGGCAAGAGCTGCAGCCAGCGGTTCCACATTAGCGGAAGACACTGGCTACCTTGACTCTTTGTAACTTACTCGACTTACTCGCCAGTGACTTGCGGGTACTTTTTCTCTTCCCACGCTTGCATGCCACCGTCAACTGAGAACACGTTACTAAAACCCATGCGCTCTAACGACTCTGCTGCCAACGCTGAACGGCCACCTGAACGACAAATCAGATAGAGCGGCTGTTCGGCGATGCGCTGCAGTGCGTCCTCATACCCCGCTACATCAGGATGTTGATTGAGTTGCATCTCAAGCACGCCACGCGGCATGTTCACTGCCTGACGAATATGACCTGCGGCGTATTCTCCGGGCTCACGCACATCGATGACACGCGCCCCTTCAGCGATTGCTGCTTGTAGTTGTTCAACATCAACTTCCTTTACATTGGCTTTTGCTGTTGCGCATAACTCTTGAGAACTTAACATGAGAACTCCTATCTTCGTGTTTGATTCGCTAGTGGAACTGTTTGTAGTTTAGGCCTGACCTTCTGCGTTTTTACTCGTTCGCTTACAGGTGTCAGCGGAAACTCTCGCTTGGTCGCAACGATCACATACAGTGCACTTACCTGCGGTATCCAGCGTGCCAACTTAGTCACTCCTGTTTCTAGAAATGGCCAGCGTTGCTGCAACATGGACGCTGCAAAGTAATGTTGTGTCGTTACTTCCATATTCAATAGTGATAACCAATCTAATATTCGCATTTTACTAAAATAACGTCCACACCAAGGAAATTGGTTCACTTTTTTCGGCCACAACCTTTGTACTTGGTTCAGTGCCAGAGGGTTAAAACCCACCAGAATCAATTTGCCATCAGCAATCAGGCTACGACTCATTTCACGCAAAACTTGATGTGGATCTTGCTCGAATTCGAGTTGATTAACCATAACAATCGCATCTAAAGCGGCTTCGGCAAAAGGCCATGCAGTCGGCAAGGCGCGAACTTGGATAGGGTTTTGCTGACAATCACCAACAGTCATGTGGTGGCGTATCGCATTGCGCGGTAGTTCTAACTCAGCAGTTAAGCACCCTACTTTCGCTAAATGATAACCATATAAACGCTCAATATGTGGCGCCAGCACCTGCTCTACCTCAGCCTTTAACCATGCACCATGCGCCACTTGGTGCCAATGCTCGGGGGCTTTTACAGCTTTTTCACGAAACGCGGGTTTTAACATCATGGATACTCACCTGTATACTGCTCTCAACGTTGTATCACAAAGAGGCAGTTATGCATATTTCTGCACTACCAGCATTGAATGACAATTACATCTGGATTATCCAGCAACAGCAAGGTGCGCCTGCTGTTGTTGTTGACCCTGGCGATGCACAGCCGGTCTTCGATTGGCTTGCTAGCCATCAGGTTGAACTGGCGAGCCTATTGGTCACCCATCATCACTGGGATCATACCGATGGTATCGAGCCGTTGTTGCAACACTATGATGTGCCGGTTTATGGCCCGCGCAACTCTAAATTTAAGGCGATAAGCCACGCTTTAGAAGAAGGCGACACCTTCACTCCTGCTGGACTCTCACACGCATTTACCGTGCTGGAGACCCCCGGGCACACGCTCGATCACATCAGTTATGTGACCGATTCCGCTGTGTTCTGCGGCGATACCCTGTTCAGCGCTGGTTGCGGTCGAATGTTCGAAGGCCAGCCAGAACAGTTTCATCAGTCTTTACAAAAGCTGGCTAAACTTCCGGGAACTACCGCGGTCTATGCAGCACATGAATATACCTTGGCGAATTTGCGTTTTGCCGCAGCTGCTGAGCCTGACAATCAGGCGATTCATGAGGCGACCCTTGCAATTTCTGAGCTGCGCGCGGCGGGGCAACCTAGTTTACCCTCGACCATCGCTACCGAGCTTGCAATTAACCCGTTTCTTCGCGCTGAATCAGCAACGGCATTTGCCAAGCTAAGACAGTGGAAAGATCAGTTTTAAATTCGTACACTGCGAGAAGTTTAGCTTACGCAGAAGAAGCAAAGGATTATTCACCCATGAAAAAATGGTCTCTGCTCGCCCTGAGCGCAGCCTTGTTAGCTGGATGTCAAACCACACCAGAACCTCAACAGCAGGCTGAACAAAAACGCTCTACTCGTAAAGCATCTCCTGAATTAGTGAGTGAACAACCGCAAGAGCCACTGGCACCGATTTTGCAGCCAGAGAATATTATCGAACCGCCCCCAGTAGTTGAGCTAACACCGCAACAAGAACAAGATATTTGGCAGCGTATCCGTCGGCAAATGACCTTTACCGTGCCCGATAACGAACGCGTTACTGCGCAACGTAATTTTTATCTGAAACATCCAGATTACATGAATCGTGTGGCCGAGCGAGCAGCCCCCTTCATGCACTTGATTGTTGAAGAAATCGAAAAGCGTGGCTTACCTCTTGAACTAGCCTTGCTGCCTATCGTTGAGAGTGCATTCGACCCGTTTGCCTACTCCCATGGCCGTGCCGCAGGGGTTTGGCAGTTTATTCCGGGCACCGCACGTCATTATGGACTCGATATCAATTGGTGGTATGACGGCCGCCGTGATGTCTACGCGTCAACGCATGCGGCACTTGATTATCTAACCGATTTAAATAAGCGCTTCGACAATTGGCTACACGCTCTCGCCGCCTATAACTCTGGCGGTGGACGGGTTAATTCGGCGATTCGTAAAAATGCGCGAGCTGGCAAACCAACTGACTTTTGGTCGCTGGATTTGCCGCGCGAAACGCGCGCTTACGTACCAAAACTACTCGCTCTTGCGGATATTCTGCGGCATCAAGATCGCTATCAAGTCAGCTGGTTACCGATTGAGAACCAGCCTTATTTGACTATCGTTGAAACCGAAAGCCAAATTGATCTGGCTCTTGCCGCCGAAAAAGCTGGCATGGAGCTCGCTCAGTTGCATCATTACAATTCAGGTTATAACCGTTGGGCGACAGATCCGGCAGGTCCGCATCGTTTGCTGCTGCCTGCAGAGAATGCGGAACAACTGCGCGCTTGGTTGGCAGTTGCTGAACAGAAGGATTTAGTGCGCTGGACACGACACAAGGTGAAGTCAGGAGAAAGTCTGATTGTCATCGCAAAGAAATATCACACTACGACCCAAGCGATTCAGCAGGCCAATGATTTACGCGGTTCGTTGATTCGTGCTGGCGATTATCTACTGATTCCCGCGGCTTCGTTGGATCTTGATGAATATCAATTGAGTGCCGATCAACGCTTGGCATCAACGCAATCGAAGAGTCGTGGCAAAACCAAAATCAATCACACTATCGTCAGTGGCGACACCTTTTGGGACTTGAGCCGCAAGTACAATGTCAATCTACGCCAGCTGGCGAGTTGGAACGGTATGGCGCCAACGGATCCGTTACGCCCAGGTAAAAATCTAGTGGTGTGGTTGCAGCAAGACGAACCCGCTGGTATCACACGTAACATCCATTATCGCGTACGCTCAGGTGATTCTTTGGCACGTATTGCGCAACGCTTCAATGTGACTATAGGTGATATTGAAAAGTGGAACCAAATTAGCCGCCGCAACTATTTGCAACCTGGCCAGCGGCTAAAGTTGGTCGTTGATGTCACCCGTGTTAGTGAAGATAGCTAGCGTTGTAATAACGCTAGCAGTTCTTGCTCACTCATCACTGGCACGCCGAGCTGTTCGGCTTTCGTGAGCTTTGAACCCGCAGCATCACCGGCAATCACCGCGGTCGTCTTTTTCGAAACGCTACCGCTTACTTTTGCTCCACGAGCCTGTAACGCCTGTTTCGCCTCATCTCGGGTCATTTCTGTCAAGGTGCCAGTAAGCACGTAAGTGTTACCAGCCAGGGTCGCCTCTGCTTGCGTCAGCTGTTCCACGGCAGGCCAAGTGATGCCCAACTCCAGCAACTCATCGATAATTTGCTGATTGTGGGGTTCACGGAAGAATTGATAGATATGGCTTGCCACTACACCACCGACGTCAGAAACTTCCTCAAGCTGTGCTTGATCTGCCTCAGCTAGCGCTGGCAAAGAAGCAAAATGATTCGCTAAATTAGCCGCGGTCGCCTCGCCTACTTCGCGAATACCTAAGGCATATAAAAACCGCGGTAAGGTTGTGGTTTTACTTGCTGCGATCGCTGTTACGATGTTTTCCGCTGATTTCTCGCCCATCCGTGGCAACATTGCCAGTTCTCGAGCTTTCAAACGATAAAGATCGGCGGGTGATTTAAGCCACTCACGTTCAACTAGCAATTCAATCAACTTGTCGCCCAGCCCATCGATATCCATGGCTTTACGCGAGGCAAAATGCTTCAACGCCTCTTTGCGCTGGGCAGCGCAAATTAAACCACCGGTACACCGCGCTACCGCCTCGCCCTCGGCACGCTCGACATGCGACCCGCACACTGGGCAATCTGACGGAAAGACAATGGCTTGGGCATCGGTTGGACGACGCTCGGGTAAAACGCTAACCACTTGTGGAATGACGTCACCAGCGCGTCGAATAATGACGGTATCGCCAATATGAATGTCCAGTCGCGCAATTTCATCAGCGTTGTGTAGGGTTGCATTTGACACGGTTACACCGCCTACCGCCACCGGCTCCAGACGTGCGACCGGTGTAATAGCACCGGTGCGTCCAACCTGAAAATCAACACCGTTTAATACGGTCATTTCTTCTTGCGCCGGAAACTTCCAGGCAATCGCCCAACGGGGTGCGCGCGAGACAAAACCAAGGTCCTGCTGTTGCCTGATGTTATCGACTTTTAACACCACACCATCAATCTCGTAGCGCAAACTTTCACGACGTTTAAGAATGTCCGCATAATAGGCGCTGCAGCCGACGCTCCCCTCCACCTGTTTTACTTCAGCACTTATTGGTAACCCCCAACTGACAAGTTGCTGTAGGCGTTGGTAATGAGAGTCAGCAAGATCAAGGTCGTCACTCACTACACCCATGCTATAGGCATAAAAATGCAGGGGCCGCTGTGCAGTGATCCTTGAATCGAGTTGACGGAGGCTGCCAGCGGCGGCATTACGCGGATTGGCGAAGACTTTATCACCGCGCGCCAGCGCTTTCTCATTGTAGGTATTGAAAGCTTTGACTGGCATAAACACTTCGCCACGCACTTCTACGCGCGCCGGATAACTGCCGGTCAGCTGCAGGGGCAAATTGCGAATGGTACGGACATTTTTGGTAATATCTTCACCGGTTTGACCATCCCCTCGGGTCGCACCCCGCACCAATTTCCCGTCTTCGTACAACAAGCTTACCGCCAACCCATCAAGCTTAGGTTCACAGCAATAAATCACTTCAGCGCTGGTATCAAGACGCTCTTTCACACGCTCGGCAAATGCTTCAAATTCACTTTCGTCAAAGGCGTTATCGAGCGACAGCATGGGCACTTCATGCGTCACTTGCGAGAATTCAGCTAACGGCGCACTGCCAACTTTTTGCGTCGGTGAATGCGCTGATTTAAATTCTGGATAGTCTGTTTCTAACTGCTGTAATTCACGGAAAAGGCGGTCGTACTCTGCATCAGGAACTGAGGGTGCATCGAGTTCATAGTACTCACGATTGTAACGGGTAATGAGCGCACGTAGTTCATCTACGCGCGCTTGAAGTTGCGTTGAGCTCATAGTTGTTTACTGCCGAATTAGACGTTTACGTTCGTATTCTCGAATATTCTGATGAATATGTTGCACCGCTTGCCGAGTCAATGGGTTGCGATGTTCATCTAGCACTTGGCCACCTTCAATCGCTGCAGCGAGCTTGTCCGCTGCATTGTGCATCATGTTGAACGCTTGGGTTGAATTACTTTTGATCGGTAACGCCAAAAACAACGCAACGCCCTTGGTTTCAAAGTGTTCCATGTTGTCGATATCAAAGGTTCCTGGGTTGAACATATTCGCCAAGCTGAACAACACTGGCCCGTTCCCCGCCGTATCAACATGCCGATGAAAAATATCAAAATCGCCGTATTTAAAGCCAAGTTCTGTTAATTGCTCAAGCAGTTGTGGGCCTTTGAAGGCACCGACCACATGCAAAGCAATAACCATATCGGGTGCTTGCGTTACCGCCGGTTCATCGTCCGGATCAAGCGGTAAGTCCATGCTTTGCTGGGTTGGCGCTTCATTTGCCTCAACAGCTTTACGCGGCGCTGCACTACGGGCTTTGCGCTGCGTTTGTGTAGAGGGTTCCGGAGCGGCCGTCGGCTTCTTGATCTCGTCAGGTTCGACCGTAAACGATGGCAAGTCCAGATCATCGTCATTGGTGTGAAATTCTTGTTCTACCGGCGTTTCGACTGCTTGTTCACGCGCTTCCTCACGCCGCACTTGTTTGGTTTGCGCGGCTGCCGCTGTTTTAATGACACGTACGGGTCCGATACCATCTTCGTCAAAGCCCGCCGGATCATTGGCGCGCTGACGTTTGCGTTCGAGTTCCTGTTGTAATTCTTGTGCGCGGCGTTCGTTGCGGCGGATATTCCACATGCCATGGCCAATGATTAGACCAATCAACAGTAACCCAATAATACTAAAAACAATTTGCATGGTACTCATTACGGACTTTCCATGATTCTGTAGTTTATTTTATGACTGCGGTTATGAGGCCTCAGTGAGAGCCACTGCTTCATCCACATCCACGGCTACTAGGCGCGATACCCCAGGCTCTTGCATAGTGACACCTGCTAGATGCGAGGCCATCTCCATCGCCACTTTATTATGACTAATATAAATAAATTGTACCGTTTGCGACATTTCTTCTACGAGACGACAAAAACGCCCGACATTTGCGTCATCAAGCGGCGCATCAACCTCATCCAACAAGCAAAAAGGCGCCGGATTCAGACGGAAAATCGCAAACACCAATGATAAGGCCGTCAGCGCTTTTTCACCACCCGATAACAAGTGAATTGTACTATTTTTCTTACCTGGTGGTCGCGCCATGATAGCGACACCAGTTTCGAGTAGGTCATCTTCGGTTAGTTCCAAATAGGCGCTTCCACCGCCAAAGACTTTCGGAAACAATTCCTGCAGACCACTATTCACTGCATCGTAGGTGGTTTTGAAACGTTGGCGGGTTTCTTTATCGATTTTCCGAATCGCAGTCTCTAAAGTTTCCAAACTGGCACTAAGGTCTTCGTGTTGCTGATCAAGATAAGATTTTCGTTCACCTAAGGTTTCAGCCTCTTCAATCGCCGCTAGGTTAATTGCCCCTAAGCGTGCAATGGCACTTTGCAGTCGCTCTACTTCCTGTTGCCAAGCCTTTTCATCGGCATTTTCTGGCAACTCTTCGAGCACTGGCTTCAGCGGTTGCTGCATTTCATCTAATACCGCTAATACATTGCGGGTACGCTCCTGTAATGCAGCGAGCTCCATTTGGCTACTTTGTAATTTCTGCCGCGCTTTCTCAATTTGAGTTTCGACACCCTTGGCGCCGCTGGCGACGTCATGTAACTGCTGTTCAAGCTCGGCAAGCTTATTCGCCCAGTCGCGCCGATCTTGGTCAAGCATTTCGCGTTGCGCGAGCAACTCCTCAAGCTGCATGGCCAAGATTTCAGTTTCTTCGTTGCTATCAGCGTCCGGCTGCTGCAATAAACTCAGCTGTTCTTGAGTTTGCTGCTGTTGCTGTTCGAGTCGCTGAATCAGCGTCCGTACGCTTTGTGCCTGATGTTTCAGTTGTTCTACTTGGATCTTCTTTTCTTGCGCTTGCTGTTGCTGTTGTTGCGCCTGCTCGCGCAGCTGCTGACGTTCGCCTTGCAGTTGCTCGCGTTGCTGCTGCCAACTTTCTAAATCGCCCTCTGACGCTCGCTGCTCTAGCATCTCAAGTTGCAAAGTCAGTTCTTCGCGTTGCAGTTGCCATTCTTCAACCTGTGTCGCCAACGCAGCTGATCGTTGTTCAATCTGTTCAGCTTTGTCTTGGAATTGCGTCAGTTGTTGTTGCTCCCACTTTTGCTTTTCTCGCCAAGTTGCCACTTGCGCTTGTAGTTCATTGAGTTGGTCACGTGCTTGTTGTTGCTGTTGCTCCAACTCAAGCAATTGGGTTTGCTGTTGCTGCTGTTGTGTTTCGAGTTGAGCCACCCCCTGTTCAGCAGCAGCGATCTCCTGTTCCAGTTCAGCTAATTCAGCTTGTTGCAGCAGTTGACTACTTTCCGCTTCGATGTGCGCCGCCTGAAACGAGCCAGGTCCCCAAGCCGCACCATTTTGCGTGAGTGCCAGCAGCCAGTGCGGATCCGCTAGCTGTTTTTGCGCCGCTTCCGTGTCGGTGACCAGCGCTATCCGCTGTAACAACGTCCACTGGCGCAATGGTCCTTGCACTTGTGCTGCCAAACTATTGGGTGGTGCTGCAGTGGTGGTAAGCGTCACCACCTTACTACCGAGTTCGCTTGGCCACTGCTCCAGTTGTTCATTCACAACCACTGCAGATAGCCAGAAGGTAAGTACTTGCTCAGCCGCGAAGCGCCAATCATCATCAACGTTCAGCAACTCTCGAACTGTGCCGGCAAGGGTGTGGCCCCGCTGTTGCAACCAGGATGCCAGTTGATCAGTATGATGCGTTTGCTGCGCTGCGGTTAGTAATGTCTGCAGTGAGCTCTGGCGCCCCAACTGCTGTTGTAAGGTGCGCTGCAACTGTTGCTGTTGGTGTTCCATAGCAGTGCATTGTTCACGGAGCTGCAGCTGGTCAGCCGCGACCTGCTGCAGCCATTCATTCGCTGCCGCGACTTCAGTCTCCGCCTGTGCTAATTGCTCTGCAACTTCGCTTGCAGCCAAACGTTGCTGCTCAACTTTCAACTCGTCAGCCGCCGCTTGTAACTCGTTACGCTGTTGTGTGGCCCGCTGTAAATCGGCCCCAATTCGCTCTTGCTGTAATTGCACCTGTTGCAACTCTGCGCGCTGTTGTTGCTGCGCATCGAGAAAAGCTTGATAGTCGCGTTGTAACGCTTCCCACGCCAATTCATGCTGCTGAAAGCGCTGCTGAGCTTCATCGGCACCTAAGGCTAATAATTCAGTTTCGGGCTGCAGCTCTTCCAACTGCATTTTCAGCTCAACTTCTTGTTCGACATCACGTTGATAAGTATCGTTGAGCTGCGTCAGTTCAGCCTGTAATTGCTGCTCTCGTTGCAGCCGTTGTTGTTGTTCAGTGCGCAAACGTTGCAGCTGATGCTCGGTGCGCGTGATCTCATTACCGAGCTGGTAAAACTGCTCCTGAATCTTATCTAACTTAGCCTTGGTGTCGTTGGTCTGCTCGCGCAACTCGGTGGTGCCACGCTCGCTACCACGTTGTTCTGCGAGCCATTTTTCTAACTCGGCTTCATGCTCACGAATGGTCTGTCGCAGCCGCTCAGCTTGCTGCTCAAGGTTGAGCCAACGCAGCGCCTGTAATTCAGCTTTAAATTTGCGCTCTTGTTTCTTAAGTTCCGTATAGCGCCGGGCAGCTGCAGCTTGACGTTGTAATTTGTCGAGCTGTGTTCCGAGTTCGTCGCGCACGTCATTCAACCGATCGAGATTATCACGCGTGTGCTGAATGCGATTTTCAGTTTCCCGCCGCCGCTCTTTATATTTGGAAATTCCTGCCGCTTCTTCAATGAAGATGCGCAATTCCTGCGGCTTCGACTCGATCAGTCGGGAAATCATTCCCTGTTCAATGATTGCGTAGCTACGCGGCCCTAAGCCCGTACCCAAAAATAAGTCGGTAATGTCGCGACGACGACATTTACTATTATTTAGGAAATAATCAGAGCGGCCATCTCTGGTGACCAGTCGTTTGACCGAAATTTCAGCATAGTTCGCGTATTCGCCTTGGATACGCCCAGACGAATTGTCAAAGACCAGCTCTACACTCGCTTGTGAAACTGGTTTGCGAGCGCCGGAACCGTTAAAAATGACATCGGTCATCGCATCACCGCGTAAGTTCTTCGCTGAACTTTCGCCAAGTACCCAGCGCACCGCATCGATAACATTCGATTTGCCGCACCCATTGGGGCCGACAACGCACGTCATCTGATGTGGAAAAGGTACTTTGGTTGGATCGACAAACGACTTAAATCCAACCAATTTTATGTGCTTAAGGCGCATGTATTTGGCCGCTTCGTTGTTATTGTTCTGCCCTCATAATGCTAGATTTTGTAACATTTTCAAGGGTTGGTTAAGTAGAATAAACGCTTATACTGCGTAAAGCTTTAGCAAAGCACCACAAATCGAAAGTTAAAGGAGCCAATGATGTCGCGACAAGGATCTCACACAACGTCAGCTGCCGTTTACAGTGAGTTCGGTGCAAGCTACGTGGGCCGAGGCTTTGAGCTGGCCTTCCAAAAGGGCTTGCGGCGTTATGCTCTGATCCCGCTCCTCATCAATATCGTGCTGTTTTCAGTCGCCATCTACGCCATTTTCCACTACACCACAGTATGGGTGAGCGACTTCCTTGCTTGGCTCCCCGAGTGGCTGAGGTGGCTCGAGATTATTCTGTGGCCACTGGTGATTCTCACCGTGGTATTGTTATTTGCACTCACCTTTACCAGTGTCGCTAATATTATCGCCTCGCCATTCAATAGCTTCTTAGCTGAAAAAGTTGAGGCTCGCTTGACCGGAATTGTGCCTGCTGACAATGGTGTTGCCGGCCTGGTTAAGGATATCCCGCGCACGCTCGGGCGAGAAATGCAGAAGCTAGTTTATTTCATTCCTCGGTCTATCGGCTTCCTACTATTATTACTCTTTGTGCCTGTCATTGGACAATTATTGTGGTTACTCTGGGGTGGTTGGATGATGACGATTCAATACGCCGACTACGCATTTGACAATCATAAAGTACCCTTCCGACAAATGCGCATGAGCCTCGGCAAACGACAAGGAAAAAGCCTCAGCTTTGGCGTCGTCGTCGCATTTTTAGCATCGATTCCAATTGTTAATCTCATCATGATTCCGGTCGCAGTTTGCGGCGCCACTGCATTTTGGGTCGACCATATGCGTGCTGAAAATTTACACTAGCGGATTTGTGTAGGCCTCGTTATCATGGAGTCATGGTAACAACAACTTAACGAGGCTGGCATTTGTTAAAACGAGCATGCGGTTTCCTAACAAAGCTATGGATCATCGCTTACTTAACAAGCTCACCTCTTGTTCATGCCCAAGAAGAGCAAGCCGATATTGTCTGGGGAATTAATAATTCGCCACCCTTTCACATCGTCGATGGCTATTTTGCCAAACAAGGTGTTTGCGATGCTATGATCGCAGCCTTTCAGCGTGCGCTCCCCGAAGCCAAGCACGAAATTGTTAATTATCCACAAGCCCGTATCGGCGCACTGCTCAGTCAAGGACAGAATGTTTGCTACCCCTGTCTGATTCGACACGGCGTTGAAACCGACTTAATTGAATATTCTGCAACGGTTTTCGAATATCCCCCGCACGGTATCATTACCCGCAAAGAACTCGCTGAAGAATGGCGCACCAAATTCGGCGACCCAGTCGATTTGGTTGAACTGCTGAAAACGCGCAAGTACCGGTTTGGACAGCCTGTTACGCGGCTTTATGGGAACTTACAGCCATATATCGAGCGTTTTTTACACAAAACCTCACGTTACTCAGAGATCTCTGGGCGTGATGCCCATGCGAACCTGCTCGCGATGATCAGTGCTGGTCGTTTAGATTTTACAATTGATTATCCGATGTTACTCAATTACCACAACCAAGTATTACCTATCGATTTAGTTTTTCTGCCGATTGAGCAAAATCAGGGGGAAACAGTTGAAGGCGCTGTGGGTTGCCCGACTACAACTTGGGGTAAACGTGCTATCGACATGATCAATGGCGCAATTCCAGCTGTTGTGGCTGACGAACAATTCAACACCACAAAAGATCGTTGGCTTCTGCCACAGATCCCGTAAAATAGTAGGCCAATACGCCCACAAACTTACGGCTTTACCTATGAAACCAATGACCTCAGCCCTGCTCACTTTGAGCGCTGTATCCTTATGTTGCTCTGCAGCATTCTATACTTCAACTGCCTCTGCATGGGGACAAAACGGCCATCGCATCACTGGCAAGATTGCCGAAGCCTATTTAACTCCTACCGCACGACAAGCAATCGAAGACCTGTTAGGTCCAGAATCACTCGCAGAAGCATCGACTTACGCTGATGAAATGCGTTCAAACCCAAGCGAATTTTGGCAAAAAACCGCTAATCCATTTCATTATGTAACGCTACAACAGCCGCACGATTATCACGCTGATGATTGTCCTCCACAAGGTGATGCCATGAGCGCCTTGGAGGATTTCACTGCGACTTTGCAAAGTGAGACCGCATCACGCGATGAAAAACAACTTGCACTGCGCTTCATCGTGCACATTATCGGTGATTTGCACCAGCCATTACACGTCGGCTCAGCAGCCTTAAACGACCGCGGCGGGAATGATGTAAAAGTTAAGTTTTACGGTGAAGATAGCAACCTACATAGCGTTTGGGACACCGGCTTGGTGGAACATCAAAACCTGTCCTACACTGAGTTTTCCAACTGGTTGCAACGCCGCATTACCGATGAACAAGCGCAAACTTGGGCAACGCCTGATCCTTATGTTTGGATCAATGAAAGCTCACAGTTGCGTGATGAGGTCTACCCTGCGGCCGATGAGACAAGTTTGAGTTGGGATTACGTCTATAATTATACGCCTGTAATGAAGCAACGCTTGCAACAAGGCGGTGTACGCATCGCAGCTTACTTAAATAACGTTTTTGCGAACGCCGAGTAACTTTATGTCAGTAGAAAACTATATCCCTGAAAGTGCTGCAGCGCCAAGCCAGCCGAAAGTAGGTTTCGTTAGCTTAGGCTGCCCCAAAAACCTGGTCGATTCTGAGCGTATTTTGACCCAGTTACGCACTGAGGGATACGATATCGTGAACAGCTATGACAACGCCGATATGGTGATTGTGAATACCTGTGGCTTTATCGATAGCGCGGTTCAAGAGTCACTCGATGCAATCGGAGAAGCGCTGAACGAAAACGGTAAAGTCATTGTGACCGGCTGTTTAGGTGCGAAAGACGATGAAATTCGTGAAGTCCACCCGAATGTGCTGGCGATTACCGGTCCTCACGCATATGAGGAAGTGATGGGGCATGTGCATCAATACGTCCCTAAGCCGGAACGTGCACCGTTTGAAAATTTAGTCCCAGAAACTGGGGTAAAACTCACACCTCGGCATTTTGCCTACCTAAAAATTTCGGAAGGTTGTAACCATCGCTGTACCTTCTGCATCATTCCATCAATGCGTGGAGATCTGGTCAGTCGCCCGGTCGGCGATGTGTTAGCAGAAGCGCAACGACTCGCCAATGCTGGAGTAAAAGAGCTGCTGGTTATCTCCCAAGACACTAGCGCCTACGGAGTTGACGTCAAGCACAAGACTGGCTTCTGGGATGGCCAACCAGTAAAAACACGCATGCTTGAGCTTTGTGAAGCACTCGGCAAGCTTGGTATCTGGGTTCGCCTCCATTACGTTTATCCGTATCCGTCAGTGGATGATGTCATCCCACTAATGGCTGCGGGCAAAATTTTGCCTTATTTGGATATTCCGTTGCAGCATGCCAACAAACGTATTTTGCGTTTGATGAAACGTCCAGGCTCAGCCGACCGGACGCTTGAGCGCATCCAAAGCTGGCGAAGAATCTGCCCGAATCTGACCATTCGCAGTACCTTCATTGTCGGTTTTCCGGGTGAAACTGAAGAAGAATTTGAAGAACTATTGCAGTTTTTACGTGACGCCCAACTCGATCGTGTCGGCTGTTTCACCTACTCAGATGTTGAGGGTGCAAAAGCCAATGAACTGCCAGACCCAGTTCCAGAGAATGTAAAGCAGGAACGTTACGCGCGCTTTATGGAAGTCCAGCAACAAATCAGTGCGGCGCGGCTGCAACAGAAAATTGGCCGGACCTTGGCAGTACTTATTGATGAAGTTGATGGCGAAGGTGCCATTGGACGCAGTTACGCGGATGCTCCAGAAATCGATGGGTTGGTATATTTAAATGGCGAATACGAAGTGCAGCCAGGTGATATCGTGCAGGTGCAAATTGAGCATGCTGACGAATATGATCTGTGGGGAACCATTGTTCGCTAGTGCGAAACAACTAAAAAACAGCGACGCTTAGGCGTCGCTGTCATCATCAAGTAGTTTGCTATCGAGCTTTTTAGACGATTGCACACCCATCTCTTTAAACTTCTCAACTCGACCGATAAGGTTACCGCGACCGCTTGAGAGCTTATTCATTGCACCATCGTAATGTTTACGCACCGTATCAAGACTGTTGCCGATGCGCTGCATGTCTTCAATAAAGCCAACAAACTTATCGTAAAGCTTACCTGCGTCTTCCGCAATTTTTTGCGCATTACGATTCTGATGCTCGTACTGCCAAATATTATTTACCGTACGCAGCGCCACCAACAGATTGGTCGGGCTGACCAACATGATGTTATGTTCAAGCGCCAAGCGAATGAGCTCAGGATCCCGATCTACCGCCAATAAAAATGCTGGCTCAATGGGAATAAACATCAACACATAATCGAGCGTTCGCACACTATCTAACTGCTGATAGTTCTTTTTCGACAACCCCTTAATATGTGCTCGTAACGAGTTGACGTGTTCCGCTAACGCTGCCTCACGAGCTTTATCGTCATCACTGTTGAAATAGCGTTCATAAGCGACCAGTGACACTTTGGAGTCAATCACCACGTCTTTCTCGTTGGGCAAATGCACGACTACGTCGGGCTTAAACGAGCGCCCGTCCTCATCACGATGGTGGCTTTGAGTTTCGTACTCGTGTCCTTCGCGCAATCCAGACTGATTCAAAATACGCTCAAGTACCACCTCACCCCAGTTGCCTTGCGTTTTAGTATCGCCCTTCAGCGCGCGAGTAAGGGCATCTGCTTCGGCGGCCATTTGCTTGTTGAGCTCTTTCAGCGAGGTGATTTCTGTAGTTAACGAAGCGCGTTGTTTTAACTCTTCGGTGTACTGACTTTCAACTTGCTTTTTAAAGGCCTCAAGCTGTTGCTTAAACGGTGCTAGCGTAATTTCCAGAGATTGCTTGCTGCTTTGCTGTAAACGTTCGGATTTTTGTTCAAATATTTGCTGGGCTAAGCGCTCAAATTCCTTTTTCATGCGCTCTTCACTAGCTTCTAGTAAGCGTTGCTTTTCCTCAGCGTGTTTCAGCGTGCTCTCTAACTTGCTTTGATTCGCTGCTAAATCAGCTTGTAACTGACTACGCTCTTGTTGCAACTGCTGCTGCAACAGTTCTGTTTGCTGCAGCCGCTGCTCAAGTTGTGCTACTTGATGCACCTTCGGGCGCTGCCACAGCCACACCAAGATTGCGCCAACGACTAGCGCAGCAGCGCCAGCCGTTAACCATTGCCACAGCTCCAGACTAAGCATCAGCGGCTTCCAGCTTCACTCGCCAAATTGCTGGGCCGGTTTCGTGCGCGTTCTCACCCGTGCTATCGACAGCAACGGTCACTGGCATATCTTCGACTTCGAATTCATAAATCGCTTCCATACCAAGATCCTCGAAGCCGACCACACGGGCTTTCTTGATTGCTTTGGCGACTAAGTAGGCAGCACCACCTACCGCCATCAGATACACGGCTTTGTGTTGCTTAATACTGGCAACTGTTGCTGGGCCGCGCTCCGCTTTACCAATCATGCCCAGAATACCGGTTTTATCCAGCATCATATCGGTGAACTTGTCCATCCGCGTTGCCGTTGTTGGGCCAGCCGGACCCACTACTTCATCACCGACAGGGTCGACAGGACCCACGTAGTAAATAAACTTGTTGGTGAAATCGACAGGCAGTTCCTCGCCATTATCTAGCATATCTTTGATGCGTTTGTGCGCAGCATCACGGCCGGTCAGCATTTTGCCTGACAACAACACGGTTTCGCCGGTCTTCCAAGTTTCAATATCTGCTTGGGTGATTTCATCAAGATTGACGCGACGCGCATCATCACCAAGCTCAAAGGTTATGTCAGGCCAGTCTTCGAGTTTTGGTGGTTGCAAGTCAGCCGGACCCGATCCATCCAGGACAAAGTGTGCATGACGCGTTGCTGCACAGTTTGGAATCAAGGTTACAGGTTTTGACGCGGCATGGGTCGGTACTGATTTAATTTTCACATCCATGACGGTGGTCACGCCACCGAGACCTTGTGCACCAATCCCTAATTTGTTGACGCGCTCATAAATTTCTAAGCGCAATTCTTCTTCGGCATTTTGCGGCCCCCGGTCAAGTAACTCTTGGATATCCACTGGGTCCATCAAGGCTTCTTTTGCTAATACTGCAGATTTTTCTGCAGTTCCGCCAATACCTAAGCCAATCATACCCGGCGGGCACCAACCGGCACCGAGTTTAGGCATGGTCTCAACCACCCAATCAGCGATCGAGTCACTCGGGTTCAGCATGACCATCTTCGACTTATTCTCAGAGCCGCCACCTTTTGCGGCGATCATAACTTCAACCTGATCGCCCGGCACCATATCGATATGCACCACAGCTGGTGTGTTATCACCGGTGTTTTTGCGTTTGCCGGCAGGGTCCGCGACAATCGATGCACGCAACGGGTTGTCAGGATTTGTGTACGCTTGGCGAGTGCCCTCATCAACCATCTGCTGTACGGTTAAATCTGTTTTATCCCACTGCACTCCCATCCCCACTTTCACAAAGCAGGTCACAATTCCCGTGTCTTGACAGATCGGGCGGTGCCCTTGTGCGGCCATGCGCGAGTTAGTGAGCACTTGCGCAATTGCGTTTTTCGCTGCTTCACTCTGTTCACGGTGATACGCTTGTTCCAGCGCTTGTACGAAATCTAGTGGATGGTAATAAGAGATGTATTGCAACGCATCGGCAATACTTTCGATAAAATCAGCTTGGCGAATCACGGCCATGTCTACCTCAACATCAACGGGTTACGATTGCTCGCTATCATAGCGTTTTCGCTCCGCGCTGACCAGTTTTAGCAAGCACTGTGTTAAGCTATGCCAAGATATTTTTTGGAGTCAAAAGCTGTGCCCATCGTTGCTCAAACAATCGAACTCAAGCGCCCTTTTGCTGACTTATTTGGCACCATTGCCGAACAGCCTTGGGCGCTATTTTTGGATAGCTGTGAGCATCCTAAAAGTCATTACGACTTTATTTTTTGGCAGCCTGAACAGGTCGTTAGCTTGGCCGCAGATTGGCCGCACCAGTTAACCCAATTGTTATCACAAGTTCCTACTTATGAGGGGCCTGCAGAGTTGCCGTTTCAAGGTGGCTTGGCGGGCGCCTTTAGCTATGATGCCGGACGAGCTCTGGAACAACTACCTAATCAAGCAATTGCCGACATTGCACTCGCCGACTTAGCCGTAGGGTGTTATCACAATGCCTTGATTCGCGAACGCCAGTCGGGCAAAACATGGTTACTTTCGGACGCAGAAACACAGCAACAATGGCGCCAGTTCTGGCAATCACGCGACCAACAACCGTTAGCGCAGCGAAAGAACTTCGCACTCACTGCTGCATGGCAGAGCAACATGAGCGCCGAGGATTACCAGCAACACTTCAGCAAAGTTCAAGACTACCTGCAGGCAGGCGATTGTTATCAAATTAATCTTGCGCAGCGCTTTAGCGCTCCCTATCAAGGCGATGAATGGACCGCCTACCAGCGATTAAGAGCGACCAATCAAGCGCCCTTCTCGGCGTTTTTACGACTCCCGGAAGGTGCTTTATTGAGTCACTCTCCAGAACGCTTTTTGCGCGTCAGTGCAATGGGACAAGTCGAAACTAAGCCGATCAAAGGCACACGTCCTCGCCATAGCGATCCGGTTACGGATAAGAGACTGGCGGATGAACTCCAAAGTGCCAGCAAAGATCGCGCTGAAAATGTCATGATCGTCGACCTACTCCGCAACGATTTGAGCCGAGTCTGTGAGCCGAGCTCAGTGCAGGTACCGACCCTGTTTGCCATTGAAAGCTACCCTGCTGTACATCACTTAGTGAGTACTGTTGTGGGCCAGTTGCCGGCTCACAGCAACGCGCTTGATCTTTTAGCGGCTTGTTATCCAGGCGGCTCGATTACTGGCGCACCGAAAATTCGCGCAATGGAAATCATCGATGAATTAGAGCCACACCGCCGCAGTTTCTATTGCGGGAGTTTTGGCTACTTTTCGCAGCATGGCGCCGCCGATACGAGCATCGCTATTCGCACCTTAGTCGCCTGCGATAAGCGTATTCATTGTTGGGCAGGTGGTGGTTTAGTGGTCGACTCAGAAGTCGCGGCTGAATTTCAAGAAACCCTCGACAAGGTGGCAAAAATATTACCGGTGCTGGCTCCGACGGAGGTCGGCGCATGACCCGTGACGAATTTCTGCACCGTTTTCAACTGCATGCGCCGCGCCAAGCACCGCGCATCATCCCCAAACGCTTTCGCCCAGCCGCGGTACTCATCCCATTGTGGGAGCGTGATGGCGAATTGCAGTTGGTGCTCACGCAACGCGCGGCGTCCTTGCGCCATCATGCCGGACAAATTAGCTTTCCCGGCGGCCGCCAAGAACCAGATGATGGCAGCCTTTGGGAAACAGCGGTGCGTGAAACTGAAGAAGAAATCGGTTTGCCGCGCGATGCGGTTGAATGTATCGGACAGTTACAAGACTATCCAGTGATTAGTAATTTTATTATCCGCCCCTATGTCGGCTTTATTCATCCGGCGGCGCCGTTGCAAGCAGATCCGAATGAGGTTGCTGAAATTTTCACTGTCCCAGTTGCACATGTGCTGCATCAACAACGGCATTTTGCTTATCGGATGCAGCGCTTCTTGTACGATCGCGTATACTTTATTCCATATCAGCATAGAAATATCTGGGGTGCGACGGCAGGAATTTTGCGAGAATTAGCCGATCACGTGTATCCTGAGCGTCATTCGCTTTATCGTTCTCTTAACGAATAGGTTTACGACAAAATTTATGATTAGTGTTTTCGATATCTACAAAGTAGGCATTGGCCCTTCAAGCTCACATACCGTTGGCCCGATGCGCGCGGCTTACGAATTTTTGCATGCTGCCGACAAAGCTGTGGGGTTAACCAAAGCCACTGGCATCAAAGTCGAATTGTTTGGTTCACTCGGTCAAACTGGCAAAGGCCATGGCACCGGTAAGGCCGTTATTTTAGGGCTTGCCGGCGAGCAGCCGGAAACCGTCGACACCACCAAGGTAGATGAGTTTTTAACGGAAACCGAAAAATCTCAACGCTTGAAGTTGTTGGGCGATCACGAAATCAAGTTTCCGCGTGAAGGCGCCATTACTTTCCACCGTCGCAAAACCATGCCCCGTCATGCCAATGCGATGGAGCTCAAGCTCTACCATGGTGATGAGGTGATTTTCAAAGACCTTTATTACTCTATCGGTGGTGGCTTTATCGTGCGCGATGCCGACTTTGACGACACCCTCGAAGAAGCCATCGAACAATCGTCGAAACCCATCCCCTATCCTTTTGATAGTGCAGCGGAAATGCTCGAGTTATGTAACGAGCATGGCATGCGCATTAGTTCGTTAATGCTGGCCAACGAGAAAGTATTCCGCAGTGAAGCCGATATTCGTGCCGGCCTTATGCATATCTGGCGCACCATGGATGAATGTATTGACCGCGGCATCAAAACCGAAGGTATTCTACCCGGCGGACTTAAAGTACGGCGTCGTGCGCCAGGTCTATACCAGCGCCTGAAGAATGAGCGCTCGGCTGACCCCATGCAAACCATGGACTGGGTCGACCTATTTGCGCTCGCCGTGAACGAAGAGAACGCAGCGGGTGGTCGGGTCGTTACAGCGCCCACCAATGGTGCCGCTGGCATCATTCCAGCGGTGATGAAATATGCCGATAAGTTTATTGCGCCACTCGACGAAGAAACCGTCGTACGATTTTTATTAACGTCTGCTGCTATCGGTATTCTTTATAAGAAAAACGCATCGATCAGTGGTGCCGAAGTTGGTTGCCAAGGCGAAGTGGGTGTCGCCTGCTCCATGGCCGCAGGAGCGCTCGCTGAATTGATGGGCGGCAACGTAAGTAACGTTGAAAACGCTGCTGAGATCGGCATGGAACACAACCTCGGTCTCACGTGTGACCCAGTTGGTGGTCTCGTACAAGTGCCCTGTATTGAGCGCAACGCTATGGGTGCCATCAAGGCCATTAACGCCGCGCGTCTGGCTTTACGTGGCAGCGGTGACCACAAAGTATCGCTGGATAAGGTCATCAAGACCATGTGGGATACCGGCAACGATATGAAAACGAAATATAAAGAAACCGCACGAGGCGGTCTCGCGGTCAATATTATCGAGTGCTAAAACTACAGCAACGGTAATTCAAAATCTTTAAAGAGGTGATCGACAGCGTCCTGCGTGCGCTGTTGCATCGCCTCTTCTACTTTTGGCTTGGTCAAATGTGGCGCAAAGGTTTCAATGAAGTCGTACATGTACCCACGCAAAAAGGTGCCGCGACGAAAACCAATCTTAGTGGTACTTGGCGCAAACAAGTGTTCTGCTGGTAATGCGACGAGGTCACTATCGACGCTCGAATCATACGCCATAGTGGCAACGACACCAACGCCAAGCCCTGCGCGTACATAGGTCTTGATTACATCAGCATCCGTCGCCGTGAACACCACATTAGGTTCAATACCCGCCTGACTAAACGCTTTATCGAGTTCAGAACGTCCCGTAAAGCCATGCACGTAGGTGACAATGGGTTGCGCACCTAGCGCTTCGATGCTCACTTTACTCTCAGCCGCCAACGCGTGCCCACGAGGCACAATGATCGAACGATTCCAGTGGTAGCAAGGCAGCATGATTAAATCTTGATAGAGATGCAGCGCCTCTGTTGCAATCGCGAAGTCCGCTTTACCTTTTGCTGCAGCGGCACTAATAGCTTCAGGTGAGCCTTGATGCATATGCAATGAGACTTTCGGATAGCGCTCCATAAATAGCTTTATTTTACTTGGTAGTGCATAGCGCGCTTGGGTGTGTGTGGTGGCAATATGGAGCTTACCTTGATCCGGTTGCGTGTGTTCACTAGCAACCGCTTTAATACCGTCGACTTGTGCGAGAATGTCACGCGCAATGGCTATCACTTCTTGCCCAGCTGGCGTCACCTGAGTGAGATGCTTGCCACTACGTTCAAAAACTTGAATGCCTAATTCGTCTTCGAGCATTCTCACTTGCTTACTTATTCCCGGCTGCGAGGTAAATAAGCTTTCAGCTGTCGCTGAAACATTGAGATTATGATTTAATACTTCGACGATATAGCGTAGTTGCTGTAATTTCATTAGGACACTCGTTCGGTGAAGTCGTTTCGATTACTTATTCGAAAAATATATAACACGTTGCTTATTTATTCCAAGAGTAAATCACGAGGTTTTTGTGTCAAGCTTATCTGAACAATTACAAAATCTTGGTTTTCGCGCCAATGAAACCACCGCTGAAACCGCATCGGAAGCAGTACAGATTGATAAAAGCCAAGTGGTGCGTATCCAACGCCAGACCAAAGGGCGCAAAGGCAAAGGTGTTACCGTGATCTTCGACTTACCGCAACAGGAAAATTTATTGCGCGACTATGCGCAACAGTTACGCAAAAGTTGTGGTGTCGGTGGCAGTATCAAAAACGGCACTATTGAATTACAGGGTGACCAACGGAGCGCCGCGCAACAATTCTTAGAGCAACAGGGTTTTAAAGTTAAACTTGCTGGTGGCTGAGCACTACAAACGGGGTGGTAACTGATAACCGAACTCAATTTCGCGTCCTTCATCCCGCCATTCAAGCCGCTCCGCAAGTTGCTGTAATAATTCGAGGCCTCGTCCGTACGGCTGACTTTGATCAACAGTTCCTAACTGCTCCGGTAACTGCCAAGACGCTCCGCTATTGCGCACGCAACAAGTCAAATAATGGCGACTATGATCATAAGTCAGGGCAATAGTGACACTGCCCGAAGTTAAGGCCGCGAGGCGCTCAGCGCGCAATTGATAATAATAAGCAAAGCCTTCTGGATCGTTCTTCATGCGCGAATCAAGCCCCAACAAACCATGTTCAAGCGCATTATTGTAGACCTCAGCCAGCAGCAAATAGAGCGTCGTACGATGCCCATGCAGCGCTGGCAAGCGACTTAACAGACCAACAATGGTGCTTACTACGTCGACCCTTTGCAGGTCGACTGGATGCAGCTCTGTCGCAAATCTGAAAGGTAACGATTGTAATTCAGTTTGCACCTCAGGTAACGCAAGGCCGGTCGGGCAGCACTGCAACACTGCCAGTGATAGATCATCCTGCAGCGGTTGGGTACCACGAAACTTCTCTAAACTAGCAACCAGTTGCTCAAATTGTGTAGGGTTCGGGTACTTCTGTAGCAGCGCTTGCAACGCGTCCAAGCCAAAAAACTCACGATTCTGCCCGAGCATTTCAATCACGCCATCGGTGTACAAGGCAATACAGTCAGTACTTGCTGTTTTGATAGTCGAGACTTGTTGGTCGAACTCGTCGTTACTCAACACTCCAAGAGCCAAGTGCTGCGCATGTAATTGATGCTTAATTTCTCCAGTAGTGGAATACACAATGGCCGGCGGCATGCCTCCGTTCCAGTAACTTAGCCGCTCACCGTTAGCAGAAAGCTCCAACACAATACAGGCACAGAACATTTCATGGGGTAATAAATGATGAAGCCGATAATTAAACTCGGTCACCATTTCGGCGATCGCGACACTGCGATCGGCCATCGCAAAAAATGCTTGCGAAAGCGGCAGTGCGCCGGTTGCTGGAGCCAACCCATGCCCCGTGAAATCAGCTAACATCACATAAAGATTACCCAAGGGTCCGGGTGCTACTAAGCAAAGGTCACCATTAAATTTTGCCGCTGGCGCAACCAAGGTTCGAATGTGCTGGTATTCAAGAAAATTGCGGCTCAGTGCGTTACGAAAAATGTGCTCGATAAGTTCATATTCGCGCTCGACACGCTGGGTATGCCAAACCAAACTTTCGCGCACAGCACCCAATTGGCGTTGCATATTGAAGTTGCTAACCGTGAGTTGCAAGCGATGCATCAATTCGGGTACACGCGCGGGCCAACGCAGGTAATCACCCTGCCAATGCCGATGGCGAGGAAACTCATAGGTTTGCGGAATGACCAATAACTGTTGCGGACAACTGAGCGCCACCAAGAGTTCAAGGGTTGGCTGTTCGGTCACAACAAGGGTTGCATGGGTAGGCTGTAACTGCGCATGCCAACGCTCTATGGCGTGTTCGCGAATACGTTTGGTGAGACGCAATTGCTGAATCGTCGACACCAGCGCATGAGCCATAGCGCTATCGTCATGATAAACATCGATTACGTATTGTTGTGACGGCTTCAGCATATGCCTTGCCTCAAGTGGCGTGCTATTCGATAGTAAATAATTTATCGAAGCGCGAGATGTCTAAAATGTTTTTTACTTCAGGGCGACAATTGATGATGTGAATACCGCGAACGTTGTCACTAAGCGCTTTGCGCATGTTTAGCAGCATCCCTAGCGCTGAGCTATCTAAATATTCCGTTTCACGTAGATCAATGTAGACCAATGGTTTCTCATCACCAATGGAGCTGTATGCGCGGCGGAAGTCATTGACCAGATTAAAGTCAAACTTCCCATGAATAGAGATAGTTAGCTCTTTACCATCGTTCGATAAATGACGGATTACCGACATTACGCACCTACTTCAGTTGTTATTATTAGATTAGAGTCGTGTAGATAGTGCCAACAGAACTCAAGAAACACAAGCGTTTGCGCGTATATTTACACGAAAACACAAAGAAAAAAGCCGATGTTTTCACATCGGCCTTTTTGTTAACAAATGCCTTAAGGCTTTTGCTTATACTTGTTATAGAGTTGCAGATGGCGATTGTTTAGGTCGACTAAACGGCCTTCAATAAACATCATCTCAACTTTCTGTCCAATCGGGTCAAGTAAGTCACCTGCAGACACCACTACGGTCGCCTGCTTGCCAACTTCCAAGGAACCTACCACGTTGTCGACACCCATAAACTTCGCTGGAGCTAAAGTAATGGCTTCTAAGGCAGCATCCTTATCGAGTCCATAGGCAACTGCGTTACCCGCAGCAAAAGGTAAGTTCCGCACGTCCCAATAACCTGGGTAGCTAATTGCGAAGTCTACGCCTGCCGCAGCTAAAGCCGCTGGTGTAGCGAAAGCTTGGTCGAAGCCTTCATCGTGACGCGTAGGTAGGCCATAAGGCGCACCATAAACCACCCGCACCTCGGCGTTGGCCAATTGCTCAGCAATGCGCCACGCGTCACGCGCGCCCATTAACACCCAATTAAAGCCGTATTCGCTAGTAAGCTCCATTGCTTCTTCAATTTGCCGTTGATCATTGGCATGAACAAACAAGGTCGACGAGCCGTCGAACAAGCCGAGCATTGCTTCCCAACGTAAGTCGGTACCTTCTAACTCACCCGCTTGCTTGGCATCGTAATAGGCTTTCGCTTGCACAAATGCGCGCTCAAGGTTCTTGCGAGCTTCAGCGTTAGCTTTGCGTTGTTCCTCTGGTGAACGACTTTCCCACCAAGAGGTGCTGATACCAACGCGCGGCCAGTTCACATGCACACCTACATTGAGGCGTTCGCCCATGTCTTCATAGGTCCAGCCATCAAGTTGTAGCAAACTTGAGCGTCCGGCAATGAGCTCGCCTTGTGGGACGATTTGCGCATGGGTGACACCGTTATAGCGGATCGTCGGAATCACTTCTGAGTCTGGGTTAAACGCAACGTGACCACTGACTTCAGGGGTGATATCGCCGGCTTCATTGCTATCTTCAGTCGCACGAACGGCTTCAATTTCGGTCAAGCCCAAGGTAGTGTCTAAAGCGATAACGCTTGGGTAAATGTGCTTACCACTCACGTCGATCACCTGTGCATTACTGGGTACTTCGAGATCTTGACCAATAGCACTGATTTTTCCGTCTAGCAACAGTAAGTCTGTATCTGCTTTAACGCCGTCAGTAATGGTAAATAAGGTTCCACCTTGCAACACTATGGGGTGTTGCTGTGCTTCACCAGGTACGATGTCGTGGGCTGCCGCACTGAGCGTCACGGTGGCAGCCATCGCTGCTAATACTAGCTTTTTCATGATTAGTGTCCTCCGTGGGCGTGTGCAGTGAAGGTGCCTAACCAGGTGTCGTGTTCAGTATCACAATGCCACGCTGGTTGTTCACGTTTGTAACCGTTAGCAGCGCCATTTTGTGCTGCGGGGTCAGCCAATACTTTCTGAATCAAGGCTTGCTTCTCGCTTTGCAGCTCAGCACGCAGTTGTTCATCACGTTCACGGTTAAAGAAATTACGGGCGTTGATCCACGTTTGTTCAACCCGAGCATAAGAACTCAGTGGGTGGTTATTCCACAGCACAAAGTCGGCATGTTTGCCCTCTTTGATACTGCCAACGTACTGATCAATCTTAAGCTGCTTAGCAGGGTTTAAAGTGACCATCTGTAACGCTTCGTGTTCTGACATGCCACAGTAAGTAACTGATTTTGCCGCTTCGGTATTCAAACGACGCTGTAAGTCATTACTGTCGGAGTTAATCGACGTAAGGACGCCTTTCTCCGCCATCAAACACGCATTCTGCGGAATCGCATCGTAGACTTCGAATTTGTAGGCCCACCAATCGGCAAACGAAGAACCGCCGGCGCCATGTTTCGCCATTTCCGACGCCACTTTGTAACCTTCAAGGATGTGCGTGAACGTGGTCAAGGTGAAGTCAAAGTCTTCAGCTAAACGTAATAGCATCAGAATTTCTGATTGCACGTAGCTATGAGCATGCACAAAGCGTTCTTTGTCGAGGATCTCGAGCAAAGTGTTCAACCGGTAATCAGGACGCGGCGCGGCAACTTTCTCCCGCTCACTGCGGCTCAATTTACTGTAGGCTTCTTGTGCTGCACGATACTCAAGTGCCGCAGTAAAGCCATCACGCATCAAGGTTTCAACACCCATCCGAGTTTGCGGATAACGCGAACTTAACCAAGATGGATAGCGGCTTTGTTTGACGTTTTCACCAAGCGCAAACTTAATCGATGGTGGCGCTGCATCAAATTTCATTTGATCTGCAGTCGCACCCCAGCGCAGTTTGATAACCTGTGCTTGACCGCCAATCGGGTTCGCTGAACCATGCAGCAATTGCGCCATGGTGGTACCGCCAGCGAGTGAACGATAAATGTGAATGTCGTCAGGGTTGACTACATCACCGATACGAACTTCCGAAGTAATAGCTTCTGAAGCTTCGTTCACGCCCTGATCGATGGCAATATGCGAGTGCTCGTCGATAATCCCTGGGGTCACATGCATACCCGTACCATCAATCACGGTATAACCTGATGGCGTGCGTAGATCTTCACCAATGCGATAGAACTCACCGTCACGAATCAAAATGTCGGTATTTTCTAAAACACCGGCTTCATCTGCTGTCCACACCGTCGCATTCTTAATGTGCACGTTTTGACGCTCTGGCAAGCCATCATGACCGTAAGCAACATTCGGATAGGTTAGACGACTGACGTACTCAGCCATTTCAGCTGGGTTATTTTCAGTAACCGCGCTCTCTGCAGTTGTCTCCGAACGTGTGCCGTTGAAGCGCACCTCATTGCCGTTTGGACCTATGGCAACACCGGCAAAACTTTGCTCAGCAGTCTGTTCTAATTGGAAGCGCCAAACGCCGTCATCACCATTTAGGTTAGCGTTGGCAACGAAAGAAAGACTCCCCTCGTCACGGCGTGCACTGCGCAACTTGCTACTGTTGTCACCGACTTTAACCTCGCCGCCAACGCGATCATCGCCCTTGAGCTCAAAGGTTACGCTTTGGCCAGCAATGTCCGCCGCGATGCTGCCATTGAAGTCAGCCTGGCGCAACGGTGCGAGTTCTTTTTCGTGACCCTGTAACCACACTGATTTAATGGTGCCATCAGTGAACAAGTCACCCTCGGCAATCACAAAGTCAGCCATGTAACCAGGGGCAATCTTGCCAGCTTTGTCACTGACACCCGCGATTTGCGCAGGAATTGTTGTCAGTGCAGCTAAAGCACGATCTTTGTCTAGGCCATGTTGCACGGCTTTACGCAAGTTTGGCCAAAAATCACCGGCTTTTTGTAACTGGTGCAACGTAAACGAGAAGTCGATGTCGGCACTCGCAAGCGCGGCAGCGTTGCCTGGAGCGCGTTCCCAATGGCGTAAATCGGCTAAGTCAACGTCTAGACTGTCGGTGACTCCAGACACCTCTGGCGCAGCAGGAAAATCTAGTGGCAGAATCAACTTCGCATTGGTTGCTTTTACCGCAGCCAAACGCGCGTATTCGTAATTTGAACCGACATAGGTTACTGGTACATCAAACTCGCTAAACACTGCTTGAGCGCGCAATAATGATTTATCATCGTTTACTTTGAAAACAATACCTTCTTGCTCAATGGGGCCAAGCTCGGCCAGGGCAGCGTTATATTCAACTGGGCTGCCTTGGTAGGCATCTTTACCATAAGCTTGTTCATACCATTGGGCATCCGACAAGGTTTGTCGAATCAACGCAATCGAGCCCATCAATGAGTTCGGGTATTGCTGTTGTGAGCTGCCTTTATCAAAAGAACCAAAGTGCTGTGCCTGTGCGCGATAAATCACATCGTTAGCAATTTTATCAGCCAGTGATAGCGTCACCGCTTGGCCTTGGAATACACCGTCTAAACGTGCGCTTTGCACTGCGGTAAAACCCTGCTGAATGTAGCTTTCAGCTGTTTTACTATCGCTGGCCGCAGTGTCTACCCAAGTTTCATGGGCATGGATAGCGTCGTTACTCGCATTCCCGCCTTCACGTTTGTTGTTATATTGCGGACGTGTCGAGAACCAAGGTCCACGCTGAGCTTTCTCAGGCTGCGCAACACCATAATTACTATAGGCGTCAATAAACCCTGGATAAATTGTATGACCGGACACATCGATTACCCGTGCACCATCTGGCGCACGGTTGTTTTCGTTAATGCGTTCGATTTTACCGTTGCGAATCACTAGCGTGGCATTTTCTAATGCTCGACCAGGCTCAGTAACGATGGTCGCGTTTTGCAGCGCGACATAATCAGATGAGTTGTCATGCAACCCTTGCACAGTTGTGGTCTGCGATGCAGAAGCAAGCGCTGGCAGCGCTGCACACATCGCTACCGCCAACTTGCTGAGGCGGTTACTGCTAATCATCGGCGTCCCCTTTCTAGATTGTTATGTTTTTACAAAACTTACCGTTCTAGCGTACATTAAGGCGAGAGATTAGGTGAACGCAATCTAATAAGGGATAAACAGCGTAGTTATCTCGTTGAAGCGTTGTATTATCTTAATAGCATCCACTACAAGGAGTCTAAACGATGTTTTTGAAGTCTATAAAAGTTGCCGTTTTAACGGCTGTTGCCGTGTCTAGTGCAAGTGTTGTTGCCCAGCATGCATTTAACGATGCCGATAAAGCTGTTGAGTACCGCCAAAAAGCGTTCTCAGTGATGCAAAACAATTTTGCCTACATGGGTGACATGATCAAAGGTGATATGCCATTTGATTTAACGATCTTTACTGAGCGCGCAGAAGTGTTCGCCAACATGACCGCAGTACCTTGGTCGGGCTTTAGCCATGAGGGCGCGATGCCAGGCAACAACACCGACGCCCTGCCTGCTATCTGGGATAATTGGGATGACTTCCAAGAGCGTTCTGAGCAACTGCAAGCTGACGCCCGCAATTTGCTAGCAGCCGCTGAGTCTGGTGACCAGGGCGAAATTCGTGGTGCGTTTATGACCGCAGCTAAAAATTGCAAAGGCTGCCACGATCAGTACAAAGATTAAACTACCACCAAAAATAATAGGTGCTGGCGATCACAACAATCGCTAGCGCCCATGCCCACAACGCATTCACCAATCGTGGCTGGCTAACATTATCACGTTTGCCGTGCACCATCGCGCTCAGCAAATTGATGCCCTTAAGTCGGTACACGAAAATCGCCACAACATGCAACGCAATAACGGTTAATAGCACGTTAAAGTTAATCTCGTGCAAGTCACTTAATTGCCCTTGTATGTCGCTACTTACCAACGAAGCGAGCGGGCCAGAGAAGAATATTTCGTCGGTCGTGAATAGCCCGGTGCCCACTTGAAAAGCAATCAGCAGCCACATCAGCAACACCGCCCAACCACCCGCAGCGTTATGGGTATTTTGCGGTTGGTAATCGCGCTTTCGCAAATGCTTGAGATGCTGTACAACTTCGCCCGGGCCGCGTACAAAAGAGCTAAAGCGCGCATTCTCACTACCTACCAACGCCCATATAAAGCGAGTTAGCAGCAAACCGCCGACGGCAAAGGCGATGCGCATGTGCCAATCCATCATGCCTTGGTCAGCAGTCCACCAGAGTCCAGCGATACCGATGACGAGTAGCCAATGATAGCCACGTACAAAACTGTCCCAAATCTTCATGACGACTCCGTGATTCGTTATTCGTTATTCGTTATTCGTAAAACAACGTTGGCTCTGATATCTTACAACGTATTGAGATTTGGAGGTAGATATGACAGACAAACGCGTTAAAGTGTTGATTGTCGACGATGATTTTATTTCACTTGAAGTCATGCGCGCAATGCTAAGCCATTTTCAAGAGGCAGACATCCTAACTGCCGAGTCTGGAGGCGAAGCACTTGACTTGATCATGCAACAACGCCCACAGTTAGTTCTACTTGATCATCAACTACCCGATTTTAACGGTGTGCAGCTTTATTGTAAGGTACACGCTGAATTGGGTGATGACACACCACTTACCGCCATGGTGTCAGGTAATCCACCGGCTGACTATGAGGCTGAGTGTCAAGCCGCCGGTATCAATCATCTACTGCAAAAACCATTAGCTCCGAGCGACTTGGCTGAGTTGATGCGAATCGCCAGCGCTCGCTAACAAACGTTGGCTATCTTCGAGGAATTTCTGAGAAAATTCGCCGAAATAAGCGCTAACTTTGGCAAATTTTTCAATAAATGCTTGTTTATCTCCACTTTCCAACTGCTGTAAAACGGCGTCAAAAGTGGCTATATAACGGCGCATCATGGCGAAATTTTCTGGGTGGGCAAGGATAATATCGGCGTACAATTCGGCGTTTTGAGCAAACAACCGGCCGACCATCATCAGTTCAAGCCGATAAATCGGCGAGCTCAGATCGAGCAACTCTTGTAAATCCGCACGCTCATTCGCCAAATGCGCGCCGTACACAAAGGTCGAGAGGTGACGCATCACCTGGATGAAGCCCATGGCATCATCGTGACGTTCGGCTGATGTTTCATAGAGCTGTGCCCCCCAACGCTTCAAAGTATCCAATAGCCATTGATATTCCGCTGCCGCACGACCTGCTGTCACCACAATAAGTTGTTTGGCAAGGGTTGCGACTTGCGGGCCAAACATCGGGTGCAACCCCACGACCGGCCCTGTGTGCTGTTTGAGCATCTGCTGTAGTGGCTTACTCTTGATACTCGTGACATCGGCCAAAATGCAATGCTCGGGCAATTTAGGCAAGCGCTCAATCACAGTGTCGGTAAGGGCAATGGGCACGCTGACCAAGACAAGATCAGCACCTTCACAAAGGGTCTCGGCACGGTCCCAATCATCTCGGTCGAGCACGCGCACGTTAGCGCCAGCTTCAGCAAAACGTTCAGCGAACAAACCACCAAGTGCGCCCGCACCGCCAACGACAACAATCACTTTATCTTCAAGATGAACGTCAGCCGCTTGCTGCTGCAAATACGACTCCCGTATAACACGCCGCAATACGTCTTCAATCAGATCGGGAGAAAGGCCCAATTGCTGCGCCTCTTGCCGCCGAGCTTCAATCAATAACGCTTCACGTTCAGGCACAAATAAGGGTTGGCCGAGGTGACGTTTGACCACCCCTACTTCTGCAGCAAGTTGACGACGACGGTAGAGCAGTTGCAGCAACGCGTTATCTGTTTCATCAATGGCTTCACGTAATTGCTGTAATCTTGCTTGGCTGTCTACTGTCATGATTGTGTCCTACTACTTGAAAGATGTGCTAAACCCATTGTGCCTGATTTTAGGCATAAAAAAACCCGCCATTGGCGGGTTTTTTCAAGTGCGTGATGCTTAAGACAGCTTCTCGCGGATACGTGCAGATTTACCTGAACGCTCACGGAGGTAGTAAAGCTTAGCACGACGTACCGCACCTTTACGCTTCACTGTGATGCTGTCGATCAGTGGGCTGTGCGCTTGGAATGTACGCTCAACGCCTTCACCGTTTGACACTTTACGAACCGTGAATGAAGAATGCAAACCACGGTTACGTTTCGCGATAACCACACCTTCAAATGCCTGAAGACGCTCACGGTTACCTTCAACTACCTTAACATTAACGACCACTGTATCGCCCGGAGCATAGTCCGGAAGGTCTTTTTTCATTTGTTCGTCTTCGATCGCTTTGATCAAATTCTGACTTACTTTTGCCATGTTAGCCTCACTTGCCTAGATTAACTACCCGCGTCTGCGTCGGCCTGATACTGATGAATAAATTCATCGAGTAGCTGACGCTGTTCGTCAGTCAGAGCTAGGTTATTTAACAATTCTGGACGTCGCAACCAAGTTCGCCCAAGCGACTGTTGCAAACGCCAGCGTCTAATTTGTTCATGGTTACCGCTTAACAACACCGGCGGTACCGCCTCACCATCTAACACTTCTGGTCGTGTGTAGTGTGGACAATCTAGTAAGCCATCAGCAAACGAATCTTCATCAGCTGAGGCATGATGCCCTAACACTCCAGGGACTAACCGCGCGACACTGTCAATCATGACCATTGCCGGCAACTCGCCACCACTTAACACGTAATCTCCAATCGACCATTCTTCATCAACATGTCGAGCAATGACTCGCTCATCGATGCCTTCATAGCGACCGGCGATTAAGATGAACTTGTCACGTTCAGCGAGTTCACTCACGCCAACATGATCAAGTTTGCGACCCTGCGGTGATAAATAAATCACCTTGGCGTCGGCCCCTACCTGTTGCTTGGCTGCTGCAATCGCATCAGTCAGCGGTTGCACCATCATCAGCATTCCAGGTCCGCCCCCGTAAGGACGGTCATCCACAGTGCGATGTTTATCGTGGGTAAAGTCGCGGGGATTAATCAACTGAATGCTCAATAATCCGTCGCGTACAGCCCGCGCTGTCACACCATGCTCGGTAATCGCTTGAAACATTTCAGGAAACAGCGTAATCACGCCAACCTGTAGCTGTTCAGCCATTAAAAATCCGAGGGCCAATCGACAACGATGCGTTTGTTTTCTCTGTCGACCGTTTGAATGTATTGACTCTGAATAAACGGAATCAAACGTTCTAATCGACCAAATGCGTCGTTGCTGTTCGCTTTCACCACCATCACATCATTCGATGCTGTGGCCATCAACTGGTCTACGACTCCCATGTTATAACCTTCAGTATTCACTACGGTCATACCAATCAAATCGCGCCAGTAAAACTCATCCTCTGGCAATTCTGGTAACTGGTCAGCTTGAATTTCGATATCTGCGCCCGTTAATAAATGAGCTGCATCACGATCATCGATTCCAACCAATTTGGCAATCAGTCCTTTATTGTGTCGACGCCATTCCTCGACTTTAACTGTTTGCGTTTTACCCTGTTTGCGAATTTGCCAAGGGTGGTAATCAAATATGGCTTCAACGTCATCGGTGTAACTTTGAACTTTCAGCCAACCTTTTACGCCGTAAACTGCGCCTAATTGGCCCAACACTACGATTTCAGGAGTCTGCGTCATCGTTACCCAAACTTACGTCAATTAAGCTGCGCTACGCGCATCTTTAACAAGTTTCGCTACGCGCTCAGAAACGGTTGCGCCTTGACCAATCCAATGATCAACACGAGCCAAATCAACACGTAGTTTTTCTTCTTGACCGCGAGCGATCGGGTTGAAGAAACCTACATTTTCAATGAAACGACCGTCGCGGGCATTGCGACTGTCGGTCACTACCATCTGGTAGAATGGACGCTTTTTCGCGCCACCACGTTGTAAACGAATGGTTACCATTACGTTCCTCGATACAGTTTTTAATGTTAAGTAAATAGAAAATCCTCCGACCGGGGTCGAAGGGCTCGGCAATTCTACCGATTTTTCTGCTCAATGCAAGTATTCTCTAGCCTTTGGGGAACATCCCCGGGGGTAATTTGCCACCCATGCCACCGAGACTACGCATCATTTTTGCCATACCGCCGCCTTTCATTTTCTTCATCATCTTTTGCATTTGCATAAATTGCTTCAGCAAGCGATTGACGTCTTGCACCTGGGTGCCAGAGCCAGCAGCGATACGACGTTTGCGCGAACCCTTGATTAAATCAGGGAATTCACGCTCTTTAGGTGTCATCGAACTAATAATAGCTTCCATACGCACCGTCATTTTGTCATCCATTTGACCTTTCATTTGGCTGGTCATTTTGCCCATGCCCGGGAGCTTATCCATCAGCCCCATCATGCCGCCCATCTCGCGCATTTGCGCCAGCTGCTCACGGAAGTCCTCGAGTGAGAACTTGCCTTCTTTCATTACCTTCTTCGCAACTTTTTCAGCTTTTGCGCGATCGACTTTTTGCTCTAATTCATCGATCAGCGACAGCACGTCGCCCATGCCCAAAATCCGCGACGCTACGCGTTCTGGATGGAACGGCTCGAGCGCAGTGTTTTTCTCACCAACGCCCAAGAATTTTATTGGCTTGCCGGTGATGTGACGAATCGATAGCGCCGCACCGCCGCGCGCATCACCATCAGTTTTGGTCAGCACCACACCGGTCAAAGGTAAAGCTTCGCTAAACGCTTTGGCGGTATTTGCGGCATCTTGACCGGTCATCGCATCGACGACAAAGAGCGTTTCCACCGGCTTAATGGCCGCGTGTAACTCCTTGATTTCCGCCATCATCGCTTCATCGATAGCTTGGCGACCAGCGGTATCTACCAGCACCACATCGATAAATTTCTTGCGTGCATGGCTGATAGCCGCATTGGCAATATCTACCGGCCGTTGCTCAGTGCTCGACGGAAAGAATTCGACCTCGACTTCACTGGCGAGCGTTTCTAGCTGTTTGATGGCCGCCGGACGATAAACGTCAGCGGAAACCACTAGCACTTTTTTCTTTTGCTTTTCACGCAAATAGCGCGCCAATTTACCGACGCTGGTGGTTTTACCAGCACCCTGTAAACCAGCCATCAGAATAACTGCCGGCGGCTGGGTAGCTAAATCGAGTGGGACGTTACCGTCGCCCATGGCCCGCTCGAGTTCCTGCTGGACAATTTTCAGGAATACTTGCCCAGGCGTTAGGCTCTTATTGACTTCAGTGCCGACCGCACGCTCTTTCACTCGCGCAATAAAATCACGGACCACAGGTAAAGCTACGTCAGCTTCAAGCAGAGCCATGCGCACTTCACGTAAAGTGTCTTTGATATTGTCGTCGGTTAAACGCCCACGACCGGTAATATTTTTCAACGACTGCGAGAGACGTTCGCTAAGATTCTCAAACATCAGTGATTATCCATTTAACAGCTAGCTGTATATGATCTGGCGCCGATTATATCGTAATTCAAGCAAAGTTTCCTGATCCTATTGGGTTTCCTTGCGACAATGCATATACTGATTGTCCTTGCCTTGGTTAACGCTTGCGAATACAGGACTTTACATGCTGGTTTTACTTAGTCTCACATTATTGCTGTACCTTACCAGTGCAATATTGCTGTGGCGTCAGCTAAGCAGCACCGGAGCGACCCATGCCACTAGTTGGTGGGTGGCGGTAGCAGCTGTAGCATTGCATGGTTTTCTGCTGTGGCAACATTTAGCCGCAGATGCCTTCGATCATCTGAATGTCGCCAGCAGTTTAAGCAGCGTAGCCTTCTTGTTAGCACTGTTTTCGTTGGTACGCGTCAAGCGCAATAGCGGCCTTATTTTGCGCCCAGTCATTTACGTGTTTGCTGCGGTCAGCTGTGTCATTCTCATCGCCAGCCCGGCAGACTGGGGTGCCAGCATTGCCAATTCCCACGGTTTGGTGATTCATATTGTCCTCAGTCTCGTCGCTTATGCAATTCTCATGCTAGCGACCTTATACGCTGTGCAACTCTTGTATTTAAGCTACCTGTTGAAAAATCATCGGGTAAATGCGCTCACCAGTTACCTCCCACCTTTGATGGTGGTCGAACGTTACTTTTTCCGACTCATTAGTGCAGGTACGTTACTATTGTTTATCGCGCTTGGCAGTGGTTTTGTGTTTCTAGAAAACATGTTTGCGCAGGGCCAAGCACACAAAACTATACTCAGCACACTAGCTGCTGCGCTGTATCTAGTGGTGGTGTTGGCACATGGTATTTGGCAAGTGCGCGGACGTGGTCTGGTGATCCTAAGCGTGGTCGCGAGCGTTGTTCTCAGTCTTGGCTATTTCGGTAGCCGTTTCGTGCGCGATGTTTTATTGGGCTGATAGGTTATCTAAATCAGCAATTCTGCTTGCAACGCTTGACTTGTCAGACCATCTGATTAAATTAGGCACTCATGTATAAATCATAGGTACACTTCTTGGACGAGATAGCGACGTCGACCCTACTTATTATCTTGGGTCTATTACTTCTTCTATCGGCGTATTTTTCAGGGTCTGAAACCGGCATGATGTCGATCAATCGCTATCGCCTGCGCCACCTAGCGCAACAAAACCATGCCGGTGCCAAACGTGTGCAGTACCTGTTGGACCGTCCGGACCGCTTAATTGGCCTGATTCTTATTGGTAACAATTTGGTCAATATCGCTGCTTCAGCGATTGCTACAGTGTTGTGTATTCGCTGGTTTGGTGATGCCGGTATTGCCATTGCGACCTTCGGACTCACCATTTTGGTACTTATTTTTTCTGAGGTAACGCCAAAAACTATCGCTGCGTTGCATCCGGAGCGTGTTGCTTTTCCGAGCTCATTTATTTTAAAACCCTTGTTGACCATCGCCTATCCGGTTGTCGTCGGTGTTAATTTTATTACCAATGGCTTTATGCGCATCATCGGCGTAAATCCGAATACCACATTAGGCCATGCCGCATTAAGTTCGGAAGAACTACGCACCGTAGTCAACGAAGCGCAATCAATGATTCCAAGCAGTCACCAAGATATGCTGCTAAGTATTTTGGATCTTGAAAAGGTTACCGTAGAAGATGTGATGATCCCGCGTTCTGAAATCAGCGGCATCGACGTGCAGAATGATTTTAAGTCCATTATTAAACAGCTATCACAAGCACAGTACACGCGTTTGTTGTTGTATCGGGGTGAGATTGACGACGCCATTGGCTTTTTACATGCCCGTGACATTATGCAAATTGTCACTAAAACCAATAGTGACACGGACAAAGCTGAATTGATTCGCGCCGCCCGCGAAATCTATTATATTCCGGAAGGTACGCCGCTGAACGTGCAATTATTGAAGTTCCAGCACAATAAAGAGCGCATTGGCCTCGTTGTCGATGAGTATGGCGACATTCAGGGGCTGGTAACCTTAGAAGACATCTTGGAAGAGATCGTAGGTGATTTTACGACCAGCATTACCCCCGCCCCGAGTGACTTGGTAAAGCCCCAAGATGACGGCTCGTTGCTAGTTGAGGGCAATGCCAACCTGCGTGATCTTAACAAAGAGTTGAACTGGGAGCTGCCCACCGATGGTCCGAAAACTGTCAGTGGCCTGATTATTGAACTGTTTGGCGATATTCCACAACAGCCGATGTGCATGCGCATCGATGGTTATGCGCTAGAAATCATCGAGAGCAGTGAGAGTATGGTCAAACAGGTACGCTTCTTGCCCTTCGAATCGCGTCATTTAGAACAGCAAAATCTGTTCGATTAAGTAAATAAGTTCGGTTTACTCAAAAAATAATCGCCACAGCCAGCCTTTCTGCAAGTCATCCTCACATTGTCGTAGCTGCGCGCCATAGCGTCCGGAGCGCTCCTTTACTCGTTGCGCGGTACGCTTGAGCCAGGCTTTGGATTGGTATGTGCCGCGTTGATAGCCGGTCCAGCCCTCGTGATAATTCAAATAAAGGGCGTAGGCATCCCATTTGGAGACACCGTTAACTCGGTGGCTTTTGTCTATGAACCAGCCCATAAAATCAATCGCATCTTCGAACGAGTCACGGGAAGCCCAGCTGTTGCCGGTTTCGCGTTCATAGTCGTCCCAAGTAGGTGTTTTCGCTTGCGAATAACCATACGCACTACTCACCCGTCCCCAAGGAATGATCCACAGTAAATAATCGCGGGGCGGCACCGCATCATGTTTAAACGAGCTTTCTTGATACATGATGGCCATAGGAATTTGAATGGGCACGCCCCAACGCTCACGCATGTCCGCTGCGGCGTCATACCAATCACGCTTTTCATAGAAGATTTCGCACAAGTCTTCGGGCTGCTCAGGCGGCGCCGAAGCACATCCCGCTAACACCACAAGACTTGCTGCAAGAACTACAGGTTTCACCGCCAACCCCATTACTTAACTACCGCGCTGCCCGGCTTCTGCAGCCTTAGCAAAATAAGCATCAAGATAGGCCGCAAAGGAAGTGTTCGCGTCTTGTTGTTCGCGTTGTTGCTGCTCAGCAATTGAGGCATCGCGCCAGGCGACAAAATCAGCTTCACTAAAGTAGCGTAGCGGCTGACTGAGTTCGGTTCGATAAGCCTTTGCTAAACGCATACCCAAGCGGCTGTTATCGACATTTTCATCACGCAAAATGCTCAGTAGCTGCCCGGATAAGGTCAGTTCGGGATTCAATACCATCGGATAGTGTTCACTGACGGTTTGTTGATAAGCGCTACCCGCATCGCCGTCCAAGAACTTCGCGATCTGTTGTAGGTCGGCAAAAATTGCTTCCAGCCAATCGGCGATGGGTCGATCATAACCATTATCATCAAGCGTCAAACGTGGGTTACGTCCATCCAACACCACTTTAGTAAAGTTGCGTTCAGTCACCAACTGCCGATCCCAGTCTAACTCTGGACTTTCCGTCAATAGACAATACAGCAGCACTAAATCGAGCATACGAATTTGCTCGGCAGTGATACCGACAGGACTAAATGGATTGACATCAAGCGCGCGTACTTCGATGTACTCGACCCCGCCGCGTTCCAATGCTTGGGTAGGTGTTTCGCCATTTTTAGCGACCCGCTTTGGTCGAATCGGTGAATAAAATTCGTTCTCAATTTGCAAAATATTGGTATTCAACTGCTGGTAATCGATGCTGCCATCAGCCTGCTCAGTTTTCACTCCAATCGCCGAAAAACGCTGTGACGGCGTAGTAATCGCGCGGCGCAAGCGTTGCACATAATCGCACAGCGAATTGTAGGTGACCTGCAGGTCAGCCTGTTCTTTATTGGTATAGCCCAAATCGCTCATGCGTAGCGAGGTGCCGTACTCACGATAAACGGTGCCCTTACCCAGTGGCTTCAATTCGATATCAGTATCAGTGTGCTTGAGGAACGATTGGCACAGCGCCGGTGAAGCCCCAAACAAATAGGGAATAATCCAACAAACGCGCTTGTAATTGCGAATCATGCCGAAGTATTGCTCAGACACAAACTCAGCGTCGACTTGTCGTTGCTGGTCTGCAGCTAAAGCTTGCCACATGGCATCAGGCACGGAGAAGTTGTAATGAACGCCAGCGATGATTTGCATAGCGCCACCATAACGACGCGTTAACCCCTCGCGATACAATGTTTTCATGCGGCCGCTGTGCGAATCACCATATTGCGCAATTTGAATATCACTGGCGTCGCCTACCACACAGGGCATACTCAACGGCCACATCAACTCATCACCCATGTATCTGTAGGTGTAGCTATGAATATCGCTTAACTGGTCAAGCGTGACTTGGATATCAGTCGCAACCGGGGTAATAAACTCTAACAGCATCTCAGCATAATCAGTGGTGATGTGCGGGTGCGTAAGGGTTTTGCCTAACTCCGGCGGGTGCGGAGTAGCGGCCAAGTGACCCGTCTCAGTGATCCGCAAGCATTCACGTTCAATTCCGCGTTGTAGCAAGCGAACAGCGTTTGCATCCTGACGGCTTGCCAGGGCATCTAGCGTCTTTAACAAAGAAGTTTGCAAACTCGCTCCTGTTTCATAAACGAATCGAAAAGTTATCGACAAAGCTTACTGATAAAACGCTGCTACGTCTATGATCTCAGCCTATTTATAACGGCTAAGATAACTTGGCGTTGTAGCGCTATCGTGGCATCATGAATTCACGTTTCATTAGGTAAAGTAGCGCAATGGCCGAGAATTCAAACGCTGACGATCATCAACGCATTGTTGCCGAACTCGAACGGGCAATTGCTGCTGCCGAAGCAGCGAATACGGCGAAGAGTGAGTTTCTTGCCAACATGAGCCATGAGATTCGTACGCCCATTAATGCCATTCTGGGAATGACGCAACTTTGTTTGAAAACCGAACTATCGGATAAACAGCGCGGTTACCTAAAATCCATCGAAGGTTCCTCTAAGATCCTCTTGGGTATTATTAACGACCTACTAGACCTGTCGAAGCTTGAAGCCAATAAACTTAATATTGAGAGAATCCCCTTCGATTTGGAGCAAGTGCTCGGTAATCTGGCAGACTTGTTTGCTTACCGTGCGCACGATAAAAATCTTGAATTCATTATTAACATTCCGCCCACGATTCCGACCAAGTTAATTGGTGACCCGCTGCGGCTGAACCAAGTTCTCGTCAACCTGGTCAGCAATGCCATCAAATTTACCGACTACGGTGAAGTCGTGGTGTCGGTGAACAAGTTAGACCAAACCCAGACCGATCTCTACTTACGCCTATCGGTGACCGACACCGGAATTGGCATGGATGAACAGCAACGCAATCGGTTGTTTCAAGCATTTACTCAAGCCGATACCTCGACCACCCGCAAATACGGCGGTACTGGACTTGGTTTAGCCATCAGCCAGCGCATCGTCAAGCAAATGAACGAGCACGGGATTGGGGTCGTCAGTAGTCCAGGCCAAGGAACCACCTTTTTCATCGAGCTGCAGTTGCCTTTGCAACAGCCGATTGAAACACGCATTCCCGATAATGTGATCACGGCCTTAAAAGATAAAACTGTCATGGTGATTGAGGACAATTTAACCACCCGTGAAATGGTCACAGACGTGCTCCGTAGCCTACAAATTAAAACCCATAGTTTCCGGACCGCTGAAGATGCTTTACAGGGCCTAGAGCAACTTCAAGTAGATGCGTGTATTGTCGACTGGCAGCTCCCTGGCATGACCGGGCTCGAGTTCTGCGAGCAGGTAAATCTGCAAGAACATGCCCCTAAGTGTATTTTGGCAACCAGTTACCATGCCGCAGAATTGATTGAAAAAGCTCGCCAACAAGGCGTTAAAGAACACCTGCTGAAGCCTTACACCAGCTACGCAATTTTGCGCAGTTTAGCGAAAGTGTTTGCTCTCACTGTGAGCCAAGAGCCGCAAACAACGGCACCTTTAGGAACCGCACACAACGGTTGCCGTGTGTTGTTAGTCGAAGATAACGACATTAATCAACACATCGCTAAAGAAATGCTGGAACATATGGGCTTGCAGGTTGATGTCGCCGCCCATGGCGGTGAAGCCGTGGCGCTCACCGAGCAACGCCAATACGGCATGGTCCTGATGGATATTCAAATGCCGGTCATGGATGGTTATCAAGCGACAAAAGCAATTCGTACCAACTTTTCGTACGAGCAATTACCGATTATTGCCATGACGGCAAACAGTGCGGCTGAAGACGTTGAGCGTTCGCGCGCCGCGGGTATGCAAGACCATATCGCCAAACCTATTGATGAGACCATGCTGCAACAAGCCGTGCAAAAGTGGTGTCGCCGCGATCTGAACAATGCAGGAACTAGCAACGATGACGCGACACAAAGCAGCCCAAGCATCAACTACCCGCTGCACCACGATATCGATTTTCAAGCAGCAATGGATCGCTTGAATCACAATATCGACTTGTATGTTAATTTAGTAACGCGGTTATATGAGAGTTATCAGCAAGCTCCGCAACGCGTAGTCGACTTTTTGAGTAAGGGTCAACATGAAGAAGCCCGACGCTTTTTCCATTCCCTTAAAGGCGCGGCGGCAAATTTAGGCTTAATCGGGGTGGGTAAGCTTGCGGCGCAACTCGAACGCGCAATGAAAAATAACGAACTTGACCAAGTCGCTGATAATATTACCCGACTTGCACCCTTGTTAGAGCAAGCAATGCTTGCCGCAACTGATTTAAAACTTTGGATGGAGCGAAAACAGCAATCATGATCCGCTATCTATTTTTAATACCCTTGGTACTTGGCTTACTGTGGTGGCTGTTCCTGCAAGCGAACAACTTAACGCTGAAACAAGGACGCAAAGGCTTTTTCTACATCCTTATTATCAGCGTTTTCATCGCGATTATATACACCTTGCTGCTTTGGTTCAGCGGCCGCCAGTTTTAACCAACCAGCGCCAGCAAAATACCAGCGGCAACAGCTGAACCTAGCACGCCGGCGACATTCGGCCCCATCGCATGCATCAACAAGAAGTTGCTTTGGTTTGCTTCAAGCCCGACTTTATTGACCACGCGCGCCGCCATAGGGACTGCCGAAACACCTGCCGCACCGATTAACGGATTAATCGGTGATTTACTAAAGCGCGCCATCAATTTGGCCATCAACACTCCCGAGGCTGTACCCACCGAGAAAGCAACGGCACCGAGGCCTAAAATACCTAGTGTTTGGACACTCAGAAATTCACTCGCGCTCAATTTTGAGCCGACTGCCAACCCCAAGAAAATAGTAGTGATGTTAATCAATTCATTTTGTGCAGTTTTACTTAGACGATCGACCACTCCAGCTTCACGCATCAAATTACCCAAACAGAACATCCCGACTAAAGGTGTTGCAGTAGGTAAAAACAATAGCGTCAATAACAATACTGCAAGTGGAAATAAAACTTTTTCGCGCCGCCCAACTTGACGCAACTGTTCCATTTTGATGGCTCGTTCGGCTTTGGTCGTGAGCGCTTTCATAATGGGCGGTTGAATAATAGGAACTAGAGCCATGTACGAATAAGCGGCAACTGCAATCGCACCAAGTAAATCAGGACTTAATTTCGAGGCTAAGAAAATAGCTGTTGGACCATCGGCACCACCAATAATGGAGATTGCCGCGGCATCCTTGAGACTAAAATCGAAACCCGGCAATCCGTTGAGGGCAATTGCACCAAATAGGGTCGCAAAAATACCAAACTGCGCAGCGGCACCTAATAACAGCGTACGAGGGTTCGCCAATAAGGGCCCGAAATCAGTCATCGCACCGACACCCATGAAGATCAATAGCGGGAATACCCCTGTATCGATGCCCACGGCGTAAATGTAATAGAGCATACCGCCCGGCTCGGTAAAGCCTGCCAGTGGAATATTGGCCAATACAGCGCCGAATCCGATAGGTAACAGCAGTAGCGGTTCAAACTTTTTCACGATGGCAAGGTACAGCAAAACTGCACCTACTATCATCATCGCCGCCTGTCCCCACGTGAACGCAGACAGTGCGGTACTCTGCCAGAGTACTTCCCAGCGTTCCATAAAGCTTACTCCATGCTCACGAGAGGATCGCCAACACTGACGCTGTCGCCTTCACTCACTTGAATAGCAGTGATCTTGCCAGCACGCTCTGCGCGGATATCAGTTTCCATTTTCATTGCTTCTAGAATGACTAAAACATCACCCTCCGCCACTTGTTGCCCTACTTTCACCGGCACTTTGAAGACATTGCCGGCAAGCGGCGCAGCCACACTTTCGCTATTCCCTGTGGATGTCTCGGCAGGCGCGTCCTGCTTCGAGACTGAAGCTATTTCGCTTGCGCTGACACTTCCAGAGGGACCTACTTCAACCGTAAACACTTTACCGTCCACTTTGACATCATAAACAGCTGAACCACTCTGCGTTGAGGCTTTTGCTTGTTTAGCTGGCTGTTGTGATGTTACAGCGGCGGCATCACCGCTTGGAACTGGTTCAAAAGCATCTGGATTGTCGCGATTCGCTATGAATTTGAGACCAATCTGCGGGAACAGTGCATAGGTAAGCACATCATCCACTTCGTTCTCGGCAAGTCGTAACGACTTTTCCCTAGCGTGCTCGCGCAACTCAGCGGTAAGTTTATCGAGCTCATCATCGATCAGGTCCGCCGGGCGCACAGTGATAGGCTCATCACCTTCAAGCACTTTAGCTTGTAATTCTTTATTTACCGGCGCTGCAGTGGCACCGTACTCACCGCGTAACACGCCCTTCGTTTCTTTAGAGATCGACTTGTAGCGCTCGCCACTAAGCACGTTTAACACAGCTTGCGTTCCAACAATTTGTGACGTCGGGGTCACTAATGGGATAAAACCAAGGTCTTCACGTACTCGAGGAATTTCGGCGAGCACGTCATCAAATTTATCCGCAGCATTCTGTTCGCGTAGCTGATTTTCCATGTTAGTTAGCATGCCGCCCGGTACTTGGGCGATCAAAATACGCGCATCAATACCTTTAAGAGAGCCCTCAAATTGCGCATACTTTTTACGTACGGCACGAAAATGGTCTGCAACTGGGGCAAATTTTTCTAGATCCATACCCGTATCGCGGTCGGTACCTTCCGTCATCGCCACAATGGTTTCTGTTGCGGTGTGGCCGTAGGTCATGCTCAACGGCGAAATCGCCGTATCAAGCATATCGATACCAGCATCAATCGCTTTTTGATAAGTCGCTGTACTTAAGCCTGTAGTTGCATGACATTGCATTGCAATTGGCAAATCGGTCGCCTTTTTCAACGCAGTAATTAACTCATGCGCCGCTTGCGGGCGTAACAAACCAGCCATGTCTTTAATACACAACGAATCACAGCCTAAATCAGCCAACTCTTCGGCCATCGCCACCCATTTTTCCAGAGTATGGACGGGGCTTACCGTATAGGACATGGTGCCTTGCGCGTGCCCTTCTACTTCTTTTGCCGCTTTAATAGCGGTCTTGAGATTACGTACATCGTTCATGGCATCGAAAATCCGAAACACATCGACACCATTTTCTTTGGCGCGCTCAACAAAACGTCGCACCACGTCATCAGCATAGTGACGATAGCCGAGCAAATTTTGTCCGCGCAACAACATTTGCTGAGGTGTCTTTGGCATCGCTTTTTTGATTTCGCGAATGCGTTCCCACGGGTCTTCGCCCAAATAGCGAATACATGAATCAAAGGTTGCACCGCCCCATGACTCCATCGACCAATAGCCCATTTCATCAAGTTGGGCCGCCATTGGCAGCATATCGTCTAAGCGAAAACGTGTAGCTAGTAACGACTGATGGGCGTCGCGAAAGGCTAATTCGGTTAACAACAAAGGTTTACTCATCCGTGGTACTCCTCTTACTCGGCTGATTCATGATCGCGGCGATACGCATGCACGGCAGCGGTAATTGCTGCGAGGCGTTGCGTATCATCAGCAGATTGAATGGGCGTGGGGGTTGCAGCAGCTTTCATTGCATTCGACTCGGCGTCGAGCGGCTCAGCGGCAAAACGCTTCAACACCAGCATTGCTGCCATTAGTAATACTAAGAACACAAATACGGTCACCATACCGGTCACCATAATACTGAAGGCTTCGAAGAGTTGTTCTTGCATGCTATCTCCGCGCTTTAAGAGCTTTTTCTAAGCGTAACTTAAAAGCAGAATAACACAACTTTATAAGGGGTTAGTGCAACAAAGGTGTATAAGAGGTATAAATCAGAGAAATGGCGCACTCGGGAGGACTCGAACCTCCAACCGCCTGGTTCGTAGCCAGGTACTCTATCCAGTTGAGCTACGAGTGCGCATATCGGTTTTCTAGTAGTATCTAACATTCAGCAAATGGCGCACTCGGGAGGACTCGAACCTCCAACCGCCTGGTTCGTAGCCAGGTACTCTATCCAGTTGAGCTACGAGTGCGTTGCTGACAAGTAAGCAAATGGCGGTGAGGGAGGGATTCGAACCCTCGATAGAGCTACAAACCCTATACTCCCTTAGCAGGGGAGCGCCTTCAGCCGCTCGGCCACCTCACCGCTTACTTGTGGCGTTGCATTCTAATGGCACAGCCAATAATGTCAATTGATTTTTTCTGATTTGAAGTTCGTTTGTGGGAATTTTAAACATCTCGCACAAAAAAACTGCAGAAGCGTTTGTTTTACGCTTTTAACGATCAAAAAAGCTGATGACAAGCATCAGCTTTTCAGGTGCTACTTAGTTACTCAGACGATTCCGGCTTATCTTCTTGCTCTGCCTGAATACGCATATAAATCTCTTCACGGTGCACCGAGACATCCTTGGGCGCATTTACTCCAATGCGCACTTGATTCCCTTTGACACCCAATACCGTGACTGTGACCTCATCACCTATCATTAAGGTCTCACCCACTCGACGGGTTAAGATCAACATGTTATCTGCTCCTTCCCTACTCTTCTTTATGTGTGGGCATCCATGAGAAACTCCACACGACCAGCCTGCTTTTATACTCATTATGTTGCATGAAACATCACCAGATGTCATACAACAAATATTCTAGCAAGGAAATCTGCAGCATGACAGCTTGATTACCGGTGCATGTATGAGAATTGGTGCGCTTTACCGCAATAACTCCTCAATCCGACGTTTTGCCGCTGCCAGTGCAGTACCGATGTTGGCGACTTCAGTGCCACCAGCTTGCGCCATGTCAGGACGGCCGCCGCCCTTACCACCGACTTCTGCTGCAGCTACATTAATCACATCACCGGCTTTTACCTTACTTGTTAAGTCTTTGGTAACGCCCACGATTAAACTCACCTTGCCGTCGTTTGCGACAGCAAGTACCACGATACCGCTGTTGAGCTGGTTTTTGAGATCATCAACCATACCGCGTAGAGCTTTACTTTCTACGCCATCGAGTTGTGCCAAGATCACTTTGTGACCGGCAATAATTTCGGCATTGTCGACCAGACTGCCACCCGCTTGTGCCGCCATCTGCTGTTGTAATTCAGCGATAGTGCGCTCAAGGCCCTTACTACGATCGAGCTGCTGCTGCAATCGTTCGGGTAACTGACTTGGCTCGGCTTTTAGTAGCGCCGCACTTTTGCGTAACAACTGTTGTTGCTGCTGCGCAAATGCGAGGGCCGCCATCCCAGTAACAGCTTCAATGCGGCGCACACCAGAGGCGATACCTGCTTCGCTGACAATGCGGAAGCTACCGATATCACCGGTGCGTTGCACGTGGGTACCACCACACAACTCCATCGAGTAGTCGCCCATGCGCACGACGCGCACCTGATCGTCGTACTTCTCACCGAACAGCGCCATGGCGCCAGCTTGCTTAGCTTCTTCGATTGGCATCAAGGCGGTTGCAAGTTCGTGATTGGCCACAATGTTTTCGTTGACTTGTCGCTCAATCGCATCGATTTGCTCGGCTTTTAAACCCTCGAAATGAGAAAAGTCGAAACGCAGACGCTCGGCAGTTACTAAGCTGCCTTTCTGGGTGACGTGTTCTCCGAGAATATTACGCAAAGCTGCATGCACCAAGTGAGTCGCACTGTGATTGCGCTTGATTGCAGCACGTCGCTCGGCGTCGATCTCAGCATTCACTTGGTCACCGATTTTCAACGTACCTTCCGCTTTACCATGGTGGGCAATAGCTTTGCCGATGTATTGCGTATCTTCTACAACGAAATTCCCACCGTTAACCACTAAACGTCCGCGATCACCAATCTGGCCACCACTCTCAGCGTAGAAAGGCGTTTGTGATAATACGACGACGCCTTGTTGTCCAGCGCTCAGCTCTTGGACTTGCTGGCCATCAGCAAACAATTCAACAACCTCTGCGGTGCCTTGAACCTCGGTGTAGCCGGTAAATTCTGAACGTTGCGTAGACTTCAAACGCTCGTTGTAATCAACACCAAACTGCGACGCTTGCTGCGCACGTTTACGCTGTGCTTCCATCGCTTGTTCAAACCCTGCTTCATCAACGGTCAGCCCTTTTTCGCGGGCAATATCCGCAGTCAAGTCCACAGGGAAACCATAGGTGTCATATAGCTTAAACACCACTTCGCCTGGAATTACCTCTGCGTTTAGATCGGCTAACGCATCATTCAAAATGGCCAAGCCGCGCTCGAGCGTTTTACCGAATTGCTCTTCTTCACGAAGCAAGGCATCGGTGATAACTTTTTGCTTTTCGACCAGCTCTGGGTAAGCTTCGCCCATTTGTGTCACCAACGCTGGTACAAGCTTGTAGAAAAATGCACCTTGCGCGCCAAGCATATTACCGTGACGTACTGCGCGGCGAATAATGCGGCGTAATACATAACCGCGCCCTTCATTTGATGGCTGCACACCATCAGCAATTAAGAAACTGCATGAGCGAATGTGGTCGGCGATGACGCGCAGTGATTTGCTATTCAAATCACTTACGCCAGTGGCTTCTGCAGCAGCTTTAATAAGGGCTTGAAATAGGTCAATTTCATAGTTGCTGTGCACATGCTGTAATACTGCGGCGATGCGCTCAAGCCCCATGCCGGTATCCACCGACGGCTTCGGTAAGGGTTGCAACTCACCGTCGGCTTGACGATTGTATTGCATGAAAACGAGGTTCCAGATTTCGATATAACGATCGCCGTCTTCTTCAGGGGTTCCTGGTGGTCCACCCCATACTTCTTCACCGTGGTCGTAAAAAATTTCCGAACAAGGGCCACATGGACCGGTATCGCCCATGGCCCAGAAGTTGTCTTTCGCACCGATACGCGAAATACGATCTGCTGGTACGCCGATCTCTTTCGCCCAAATGTCATAGGCTTCGTCGTCTTCGGTGAATACCGTCACCCATAGCTTTTCTTTCGGTAACTGCAAAACGTCGGTGAGAAATTCCCAAGCATATTGAATCGCTTCACGCTTGAAGTAGTCACCAAAGCTAAAATTACCCAGCATTTCGAAAAACGTATGGTGGCGCGCAGTGTAACCCACGTTTTCTAAATCGTTATGCTTGCCACCGGCGCGTAAACAACGCTGCGACGAGGTGGCGCGATTGTAATCACGTTGCTCATCACCCAAGAATACGTCTTTAAACGGCACCATGCCTGCATTGGTAAACAACAGGGTCGGATCGTTTCCTGGAATCAACGAAGCTGAAGCAACTCGTTGGTGGCCTCGCTCAGCAAAATAAGCCAAAAACGCTTCGCGGATTTGCGCGCTGGTCATACTCATGAATTCTTCCCTACGACAACTTTTCGATGTGAAAACTTTCGGTTATTTAGCGCGCAAGACTACCATGAATAGGGGCTTTCGACTAGTAGTCGTCGCCATCTTGCTGACGTTTTAGTGCGTTGTTTATTTCGCCAAAACGGAAGCCACGATTCAGCAAGTGACGCATCATTTTGTCTCGCTTTGAGCGGTCACTTGGCGGTGTTTCACCAAACTTACGCAGCACATAGTCGAAGCAAATTTCCTGCCAATCAGGGCCCGCTTCACGCAAGGCTTGTTGCAATGTATCTTCAGCGATACCCTTACTCTGAGCCTTCGCCTTGATTTTCAGCCAACCGTTGCCACTATTAAGTTCGCTGCGCAACCAAACTTCAGCGTAACGTGCGTCCGATTGCCAACCCTGTTGTTGTGCTTTGCCCAACGCGTAAGCAATAGCTGGTTCGGTAAAACCGCGCTGGCGTAATTTTTGCCGCAACTCATGAGCGCTATGTTCGCGGCGACCGAGTAGACGCACCACCGCTTCTTCCGCCTGCTGCTGTTCTTCCGTTGTTTGTTGGTCAGCGTCATTTGTCACGTTATTTACCCTCATGCGAGTGAATTATTTCCTATAATCAGACTCATAGTAAAAACCCTACAAGTGAAAAGGAAGCCCTTATGCAACGTATTCTCCCACTCTTTGCGTTAGTTGCAGCAGTAACCCTAAGCGGATGTCAGCCAATGACAACAACGACCGCAGCGCCATCGACCTTAAATGTGAACGCCACAGCTGAGGTAAATGCAATTCCGGATCGGGTGCAAGTCGAGTTATCCGTGCAACGCATGGGCATGGATATCCCAACCCTCAAATCAGAAGTCGATAGCATCACCGCTGAATTGATTGAGTATCTACGCAGCCAGAATGTTGAAGATAAGGCGATTCAGTCGTACGCGATTAGTATCTATCCGCGTTACAACTACGACGACGGCGAACAAAAGTTAAGTGGTTATCAAGTATCACGGAGAATGACAGTCGACTTTGCCGTAGCTGAACAACATGGCGAATTCATCGAACACGCCTTGAATAACGGTGTGCATAATGTCAATGAACCACGCTTTGAAGTGAGTAACGGTGATGCTCTTTATCAACAAGCATTAACCCAAGCGGTACGCAACGCGCGAGCGAAAGCCGAAGAATTAGCAGCCGCAGCAGGTATGCGCGTGATGACCGTTCAAAGTATTCAAGAGAACTCGCAGCCACAGCAACCGGAAGTACGCTACCGCGTTGCGCAAGCAGCAGATAGTGCGAGTGTAAGCTTACCGGGCGAACAGCAGGTGCAAGCGCGAGTGAACGTAACTTTTACGCTTGCGGCAAGCAATGAGTAAGACAGTGGGGGCCACCGCCCCCTCTAACAAACTCCAGCGCTGGAACTGCGACCACCGCAAGTTGCGGAAAAGCCTTTTGTAAAATGCGAACTGCATCGGCATCGGTCGCTAAGCCAAACTGGGGCACCGCAATCACCTTTGGCAACCTAAGTAAATTGGCATAACTACAAAGTAACGGCTGATCGCCTCTTGGCAGCGCACCGCTATGACGTTGCACATCAAAATAACGGTCGCGTTGATCTTGAATGGCCTGCACAGGCGGCAGTTCAAGCCAAATATATTCAGCCGCCCACGCTTGCGACTGCAAAGCGGTAAGTTCTTCATTCCATAATGGATCTTGTGCACTAGGCGCACACACCAAGGTTTTTGCATCAACGAACTGCAATTGATTGTCGACATGGCCACCGGTTTCGTCAGCTGACAAGGCATGATCGATAGCAATGACGCTATGCAGCCCCAATGCTCGTTTTAAACTATGCTCGATAGCGCGCCAACCAAGTTCAGGATTACGTTGAGTGAGACTTTTACGATGCACTACGGCGGTGCCTGCACCATCGGTACTGAGCATTCCCCCCTCAATGACCAAGGGTAGCTTACGGTATCGTGACCGCATTTGCGTTGCTAACTTGCGCGCAAATTGTTGGTCTCGCTGAATGACCGAATGAATACCATGCCAACCTGTGAATTGCCCGATGCGTGCCGTTACGCCACTCGGCTCGGCCAGCCAAAACGGCGCAATATCGCGTATCCAAGCGTCATCATAGCTGATAGGAAAAAGCTCAAGGTCACTCACAGTGCGCGCTAAAGCGTTATGTAGTTGCGGCGGATGCACGCCCAAGCGTACCGGATGATAGGGCGCCAGCGCGCGAAGGAGCGTCAGAATAGCTTGTTGAGCGGGCCAAGCATCGGCCCGCCAAACATCATTTCGATAAGGCCACAGCGCCAAGAGTGGCCCGTGACATTGCCAGTCGGCAAGTAGCTTCATTTGCGACGTGGTTGTTGCTTCGCATTCTGCAGGCGTTTCGCTTGATTGCGACGCGCGCGTGCATAACGTTTCTGCCGCGATTCTTGGTTCCGCGGGTCGACAAAGCTGCGCTCTTCTGGAGGTAAGCCAACCAGCTGCCGTAAATAGTTGATTTGCTCGAGCGGTAGCTCACCCCAACCACTTTGTGGCAGGCCTTGCTCGAGTCGAATATTGCCGTAACGAACCCGCATCAAGCGACTTACGGTTACACCTTGCGATTCCCACAAACGGCGCACTTCGCGATTACGCCCTTCAGTTAGCATGACGCGGAACCAGGTATTCATCCCCTCACCACCACCGCGTTTAATTTCTTTAAAGGCAGCAGGTCCGTCTTCCAACTGCACACCTTTTTGTAATTTCTTGATCATTTCGTCGGTGACTTCACCGAACACCCGCACGGCATATTCGCGCTCAATTTGATGACCTGGGTGCATCAGTCGATTGGCCAGCTCACCGTCGGTGGTGAACAGCAACAAACCTGAGGTGTTGACGTCTAAGCGCCCAACCGCTACCCAGCGTGCGCCCTGCACCCGCGGTAAACGGTCATAAACCGTGGGGCGACCTTCTGGGTCTTTGCGTGTGCACAGCTCACCTTCTGGCTTGTGATACATCAATACACGACATACCACGTCTTCAGGCGGCTTAATTGTTACCTCGTGACCATCGATACGCACTTTTGCGTCGGCATCTATACGCTCACCTAAAGTGGCGACCTTACCATCAACGCTCACGCGTCCCGCCGCAATCAGCGTTTCTAATTCACGGCGCGAGCCATGGCCAGAACGGGCGAGAACTTTTTGTAACTTTTCACTCATGGGGTACTTTCACTCTCTTCGGTCGCTGTCTCAGCGGTTGTTACTTGAGTAACTGATCCTGTATTCGATGCCTTTACTGGTGGCTCGGGAATCGCAGGTAACTCAGATAAATCTTGTAAATTAAAATAGTCCAAAAACTCGTTTGTGGTCGCATAGAGTTGCGGACGTCCGGGCACCTCGCGATGTCCAACCACCTTAACCCAGCCGCGTTCTTGCAAGGTCTTCATGATCTGCGAACTCACGCTCACACCACGAATTTCTTCGATATCACCACGGGTAATGGGTTGTCGATACGCAATCAGAGCAAGGGTCTCTAGTAACGCTTGCGAATAACGTGGCGGCTTCTCTTGCCAAAGACCGGCGATTATACCACCTAATTCAGCGCGCGTCTGAAATCTATAACCCGATGCAACGGCCTGCAATTGCACGCCTCGTTCAGCGTAATCGGCCTGTAGCTCATCCAATAATTCACGCACCTGCTTGCGGGTCACGTCCATTCCCTGCTGCTGCAGATAGTCGCTAAGTTGAGCAATGGACATTGGCGTCTCGGCAACAAATAACAGCGCCTCTAATATCTGTTTAAGCTGGCGGTTCTGCATAGCTCTGTTCTCCCGAAGTGCTATGAATGCTGACATGAATTTCACTAAAAGCGTCAACCTGCACGACTTCGATCAGGCTTTCTTTAACCAGTTCTAAGACCGCAAGGAAACTCACCACTACCCCTTGTTTGCCTTCTTTTGCCTCAAACAATTCGGCAAACCTTAAGCGTTGTTTGGTTTGTAATAAGTCGAGAATGCGACTCATGCGTTCTCGGGTCGACAAACGCTCGCGTTGAATTTGATGATGATTTTGCAGCTCTGCCTGCGCCATCGCGTGGGCAAAAGCCACCGCCAATTCGGCTAAAGCGATATCTGGCAACTGCTGCTTCACCAACTCACGGGCATCAGTTTCAGCCTGAGCGACAAAGTGATCGCGCCCTGTTTGCGGCATTTCGTCTAAGTAACCAGCACCTGTGCGAATCGCCTCGTACTCTTGCAAACGGCGGACTAATTCGGCACGCGGATCGTGCTCATCGTCTTCTTCCGCTGGTGGACGTGGCAGTAACATTCGGCTTTTGATTTCTGCCAACATGGCAGCCATGACTAAATAGTCGGCTGCCAATTCTAGTTTTAACTCTTTCATCATCTCGACATATTCCATGTACTGTCGCGTGATGGGAAGTATCGGTAGTTCGGTGATCTCCAGTTTCTGCCTACGGATCAAGTACAACAACAAGTCCATCGGACCAGAGAAGCTTTCGAGGATAAGTTCAAGTGCATCAGGGGGAATATAAAGATCTTCTGGTTTTTCAATAACCGGCTCACCGCGGACGAAACCTAGCGGTAACGATTGTTGTTGTGGCGCAGAAGATTGTTCAGCCATGGCTCATGTTAAGTGTTCGAATGGCGCGATATCGCCCGCTCCCACTCGTGTAATTTGGACCCGGTCATCGGCCAAATCAATCACGGTTGTAGGTGTTTCGCCGCGGTGATTCCCATCAATAATACCATCCACTTGATGTTCCAATTTTTCTTGAATTTCATAAGGGTCTGACTCCGCAAAGTCGTTGTTACCAAGCACTAGACTGGTCGACATGATGGGCTCACCAATGGCTTCAAGCAGCGCGGTGGTAATAGGATCATCGGTGACCCGAATACCGATAGTTTTGCGCTTTGGATTGAGCAGACGCTTAGGTACTTCTTTAGTGCCTTTGAGAATAAAGGTATACAAGCCTGGCGTATTGTTCTTCAACAAACGAAACGCAGTGTTATCAACTCGCGCATAGGTCGACAATTCTGAGAGGTCACGACACATAAGGGTGAAATTGTGATCCTTGTCGATGTCACGAATGCGGCAGATACGCTCGAGCGCGTTCTTGTCGCCGATACGACAGCCAATGGCGTAACCAGAATCTGTCGGATACACCAACACTCCGCCTTGTTGCAGCAATTGCGCGGCCTGTTTAATCAATCGATCTTGCGGGTTTTCTGGGTGAATCGTGAAATAATGACTCATAGTTTACTTGTTTGCGTCTTATGCTGGCGTCCATTGCTGCCATATTGGCACAAGCGCCGGTGGTAGACAAAGATTTTTACCGAGATCTCGCCATGGTCGCGGGCCATGAAAATCTGAGCCGACCGATGCTTTTAAGCCAATATCTTTTGCCATAGTAGCTAATGCTAAGCGATCACCAGGTCGCTGTTGACTAATTGCGACCTCGACACCATCAAGCCCCCATGATTTGGCTTCAGTTAGCAACCGACGCAACCATTTGTTGCTGAGTCGATAGGCATGCGGATGGGCAAGCACCGCACAGCCACCTGCGGCTTGCAGCGCCGCTATGGCTTGTTCAATGCTCACCCATTCGGTTCGCACGTATGCTTGCTGGCCTTTCCCCAAGAAGCGTTGAAACGCACTTTCAAAGTCTTTTACAAAACCCTGCTCAACTAGCGCCTCAGCGAGGTGCTTGCGAGTTGGCATAGTCAGTTCTGCGGCTAGCGGCGGTGCCACTTCAAGGCCCGCTTTATGCAGCTTTGCCAGCATCTGTTCGTAACGTTGGCGACGCAACCGTTGCTGCTCAGTCAAGAGCTCAACCAAAGCTGGATGATCAGCGGCGAAGTTCAGTCCCACGATATGGATTTCAAATCCCTGCCACTGACAAGTGATTTCGACCCCATTAATCAATTCTAAGGGTAATTGCTGCGCACTGATGTGAGCGCTCGCTACCTCGAGGCCTGCGACGGTATCGTGGTCAGTCAGCGCTAAGTGGGTTACCCCTTTAGCCACCGCCCGTTCAACCAAGTCCGCTGGGCTTAATTCGCCATCAGAGAAATGGCTATGACAATGTAAGTCGTACAACGTCGTCATAGCTGCGCTGCCAATTCGGCACCTTGACGAATAGCGCGTTTCGCATCCAATTCGGCGGCCACGTCAGCGCCACCAATCAGATGAACACTTTGCCCATTCTCTTTGAGCGCGTCGTGCAGTTCACGCAGCGGTAGTTGCCCCGCACAAACGACGACATGGTCAACTGCTAGTAGTTGCTCTTTGCCATCCACTTCAATCCAGAAGCCTTCGTCTGTGACCCGTTTGTAAGTCACACCAGGAACCATGTGAATACCTTTTTTCTTCAAAGTTTCGCGATGTACCCAGCCTGAGGTCTTGCCCAGGTACTTGCCCACTTTGCTGGTTTTACGCTGCAACAGCCAGATTTCCCGTGGTGATGATTCTTGCTTTTGCGGGCGTAATGCGCCGCGTGTTTCATAGTCGTGGTCAACGCCCCAAATGGCTGACCATTCGGCAACATCAAGTGTTGGCGAGTGCTCAGTGCTGAGATATTCGGCAACGTCAAAGCCAATACCACCGGCACCGATCAGCGCTACCTTTTTACCTACGCTCTGATGGTCGCGCAAGACATCTAGGTACCCCAAGACTTTCGGATGGTCATGGCCAGGAATGTCAATCGCACGCGGCACCACTCCGGTTGCCAAAACAATCTCATCAAAGTTTTGTTGCGCCAACGACTCAGTATCTTGGCGACTGTTCAAATGCACTTGCACACCAGTGTCTAGCAGTCGCTTGCTAAAGTAACGAATGGTCTCATGGAATTCCTCTTTGCCAGGAATTTGCTTAGCGTAGTTAAATTGTCCACCAATTTCACTGGCGCCATCAAATAGATGAACTTCATGACCACGTTCGGCCGCGTAACAGGCGAAAGCTAAACCAGCGGGGCCGGCACCAACCACACCGATGCGTTTTTTCGTCGTTACCGGCGGCATCACCAGCTCAGTTTCATAACAAGCTTGCGGATTGACCAAACAACTTGCTCTTTTGTTTTCAAATACATGGTCTAAACAGGCTTGGTTACACGCAATACAGGTATTAATCCGATCCGCTTTATCATCGGCGGCTTTATTAACGAAGGCTGCATCGGCTAGCAACGGCCGAGCCATCGAAACCATATCTGCCTCACCATCAGCTAAAATCTTTTCAGCGATGTCCGGCGTATTGATTCGATTCACTGCTACCACAGGAATCTTCACTTGCTCGCGCAGCTTTGCCGTAATCCAACTAAATGCCGCACGCGGCACCGAAGTGACAATGGTCGGAACCCGCGACTCGTGCCAACCGATACCACTGTTAATTAAAGTCGCACCTGCTACTTCAATTTGCTTCGCCAGTTTCACCACTTCGTCATACTCGTGCCCCTCAGGCACTAAATCGAGCATAGATAAGCGGTAAATAATAATAAAATCAGTGCCTACCGCAGCACGCACTGCCCGCATAATTTCTAGTGCTAAGCGCGCACGGTTTTCAAAACTACCGCCCCATTGGTCAGTACGTTTGTTGGTGCGTGGGCATAAAAACTGGTTGATCAGGTAGCCTTCGGATCCCATCACTTCCACCCCATCATAACCGGCTTTTTGAGCAAGCTTAGCGCAGCGCGCAAAATGCTTAATGGTGGTGCGAATTTGACGTTCCGACATGGCTTTTGGTGTGAACTTAGAAATCGGTGCACGAATGGCACTTGGACCCACTGCGAAAGGATGAAAGGCGTAGCGCCCCGTGTGCAAAATTTGCATACAAATCTTGCCGCCATGCTGATGCACTGCATCGGTCACTTTGCGATGTTTTTTCACATGCCAAGGCTTACTTAACTCGGCCCCAAAGGGCTGCACACGACCGCGAAAATTGGGGCTAATGCCACCGGTAACAATCAGCCCTACACCACCTTTGGCACGCTCTGCGTAAAATGCAGCCAGCTTGTCAAAACCATGCTTTTCTTCTTCTAATCCAGTATGCATCGACCCCATTAAAACGCGATTCTTTAACTGGGTGAAACCGAGATCTAAGGGCTTGAGCAGATGTGGGTAAGGAGTTGTCACTGTAACCTCAACTTAAACGACCGTTTGAATTTGTCCAATGTACTTATTTCGCCACTTGGCAGCAAGTGCCAAGCAGCGAAATCATCATGGATTGACTAAAAGTAATAGCCGATATTGATGTTAAAGCGCGTATTGTAGTCGCTTGAGTTACCCGCTAGCGTACCACCTGCGAAGGGTTGGTTTTTTGCCGTGACCAAATCGAAATAGGTATAAAGTCCACCGGCGGAGACCGCGACTCCTAAAACATTCATGACGGTATCCTCTAGATTACCGGTCTTGTTCGTCATCAGGTTGTAGTCGTTGTAAAACGTCAGGTTGGTAATAGGACCCAGTTGCACTGGCAAGCTGTAAGAGACATTGAAATTGTACAAATCTGCTTCCGCAGGAATAGTGTCATAGAAGGCATAAGCACCTACCACAATCCCCTCATTTGCCATGTCCATGTCGTATTCGTACTGGGTAAACTGGCCAGTGAAGGTCCAGCGATCAATGCTGTATACACCATGTGCTGCAAGCGCATAACGGTCGCCGACATTATCAACCCCGTCGTTCATTTGGCCGAACTGACCTGATAAGCCCCACTCGAAACTACTGTCATCACTCAGTGCATACTTGCGCGCGACCCGCGTAGCAAAACTATTGGCTTCTGCAACTTGCAGAGTCGGGGTATCGTAAATCCCCTCGTCACTGAGTCTTACGCCCAGAGGATCGTAGGCATAGCGATCTTCACGAGCACTGGTGAAGCCATCGACGCCACCACTTTCGTCATTTTTGAAAAAGGCGATGTCAAAGTCCCACTCGGGGTCACGATAGCGCAGTTTCACCCCAGCATCATGATCATCTTCAAGTCCAACATAAAAGTTGGTGCTGAAAAAATAGCTGTTGGAATTGTACGGCGTCACGCCAAACGGAACTTTGGTGATACCCAATTGCCCTTGCCAGTTTTCATCGAAGTTATAACCCACCCAAGCGTGCTGCACCGACTCCATGTATTGAAACCAACGATACTGAGCGGACAAAATCACATCTCCGATCTCACCGCGGAAATCGATACGTAACAAGTCAAAATCGAGGTCTCCACCGCGATCTTTATTGCCATCGTTGTAGTCTTCCCAAACGTATTGGGCCCGAACTGCGCCACCAATCTCAATCGGCGCGTTTTGTGCAGCGTCGACATCTTCTTCTAAGCGTTCAATGCGCGCACGCAACTCACGATTATTCGAGTTCCGTTGCCGGGCCACCGGCTCTTTAAGTGGTTCTGCCGCAACAACAGCTGTTGTTTCTTCGCTCGTTTCTTCGTTCGTTTCTGCACCAGCTTGCTGTTGGGCTAATTGTTGTTCCAATTCAGCAACGCGTTGCTGCAACTGCTGCATTTGCTCAAGCAATTGCTCTACTTGCGCAGCAGTGACCTCCCCTTGCGTTTGCGAGTCTTGCGCAAACGCCTGTGGCGCGCTCAACAGCGCGCCAATAGTTAGGGCTAAAACATTCTTTTTCATGGTGACTCCTTACCGTAAAACATGCAAAAAGTGCATATGTTTATGATAGTGATCTATCACATCACCGATCACTGCATCACGCGACCAACCCAAAATATCGTAGTCTTGGCCACCTTCGCGCAAGTGGACTTCAGCGCGATAGTATTTTTGTTCTTCGCTAACGTCTTGTGGATCAGCATCGGCATAAATGAAAGCTGGTTGAATATGACTGACCAGATGCACTTGGTAAACGAAGTCGATTTCATCGCCATGCACCACGCGAAACTCGAGTGTATCAGTCTCATCGGTCGTCAGATTAACCGTAAGTCCGCTGCTGCGCATTTCTTCGGCAACCTCACTAAACGACGGCTTCACTACCTGCTGAAGGAACCGCTGTCCAACTTGGCGACTGGGAAAGTCAATGATGTTATGGAGCCGTTCGCGCCAATTCTTATTACTCAGCGCGGAACCGGTCAAGTAATTGTTCTGTAGCGCATCCTTTTTGTGTACATCTACCCGCAAGGCTTTGATCAAACCAAAGGTTGTGATCATCAGAATAACGGTAAACGGCAATGCCGCGGCAATAGCCATAGTTTGCAAAGCTCCCAAACCACCGGCTAAGAGCAGTACGATGGCAACGACCCCTTCGCCACTCGCCCAGAAAATACGCTGCCAAACAGGCGTGTCATCACGACCATTAGAACAAAGCATATCAACCACCATGGACCCGGAATCCGATGATGTGACGAAGAAGACAATCACCATGATGGTGGCTAGACCGGACAAGAACGTGCTAAAAGGAAACTGCTCTAAAAACGCAAATAATGCGACCGGGGTATCATTTTGTACAAGCTCTCCGAGCTGCTCCGCTCCTTGGTTGAGTATCATGTCGATAGCTGAATTACCAAAAACCGTCATCCACATCAAGGTAAAGCCAGCTGGCACTAATAATACTCCTAATACAAACTCACGAATCGTGCGGCCTCGCGATACCCGTGCTATGAATAAACCGACAAATGGTGCCCAGCTTAACCACCAGCCCCAGTAGAATAGCGTCCAACCGCCAATCCAATCGGTCTTTTCATAAGCAAAGAGATTAAATGTATTGCCGACAATATCAGAGACGTAAGCGCCCGTATTTTGCACAAATGCCTGCAACAAGAACACGGTCGGGCCAGCAATTAAGACAAATAGCAGTAACAATACTGCAAGACCCATATTGAGTTCAGACAAGCGACGGATGCCTTTATCTAGTCCCGTTGTTACGGAAATGATTGCGAGTCCGGTAACGCCAATAATCAGCCCTACTTGCACCATGTTCGACACTGGCAGACCAAACAAGTAACCCAGTCCAGAATTGACTTGCGCGACACCAAAACCAAGCGACGTTGCAACACCGAAAACGGTACCGATAACCGCAAATACATCAACCGCATGACCGATAGGGCCGTAAATGCGTTCGCCAATAAGCGGGTAGAGCGCTGAGCGCAAGGTCAGTGGTAAGCCATGTCGGTAGGCAAAGAACGCTAAAATCAATGCCACAATGGCATAAATCGCCCAAGCGTGCAGCCCCCAGTGGAAGAAGGTAATTTTCATTGCTTCCCGCGCAGCTTCCACGGTACCGGCATCACCCACCGGAGGTGCTAGAAAGTGCATCACAGGTTCGGCAACACCGAAAAACATAAGGCCGATGCCCATACCTGCCGAAAATAACATTGAGAACCAGGTTAGCTTTGAGTAGTCCGGACTTGAATGGTCTGGCCCTAATTTAATGGTGCCGAAACGCGAAAATCCCAAGTAGACAACTGACAACAGAATAATCGCGACAGCGGTTACGTAGAACCAACTGGCGTTCTCAATGATTGCTGATTGAATACTGTCAAAAGTGCCAGATGCGGCATCAGGGAAAAGACTTGAAAATAATAAGATGATAAAGATAAGTCCCGCTGCGCTGTAAAACACAGGGGGATTGAGACGGGCTTTCTCGCTCGAATCCATGCTCGATACTCCCATTTGTAATGATTTTCCATTAATTATAGAGGTTTATGAATTAGTTGCGAGTTTCGATCACAACAAAAACAAAAAGGCCCCCATTCCTGGAGGCCTTTTTTAAGCGTTTCGCTATCTAAATTAGATAACTTCTGCGCGCTCTACAATTTCAACTAATGCCCAATTTTTAGTCTTGGATACTGGACGCGTTTCGCGAATAATCACGGTATCGCCAGTTTTACATGAGTTGTCTTCGTCGTGAGCGTGAAGTTTAGTTGTACGGGTAATGTACTTACCATATACAGGGTGCTTCACACGACGCTCGATAGCTACAACGATAGACTTGTCCATCTTGTCGCTAACGACACGACCTTGCAGAGTACGAATACGTTTTTCTTCAGCCATTACGCACCTGCCTTCTGATTCAGAATAGTTTTCACACGTGCGATATCACGACGCACTTGCTTCAACATGTGAGTTTGATTCAGCTGACCAGTCGCTGCTTGCATACGCAGGTTAAACTGCTCGCGACGCAAACCCAGCAATTCTTCTTGCAGCTGCTCAACGGTTTTTTCATTAAGTTCGTTCGCTTTCATTACATCACCGTCCGAGATACAAAGATGGTTTTGAATGGCAGCTTACGTGCCGCAAGGTCAAACGCTTCACGCGCTAACTCTTCCGAAACACCGTCGATTTCATACAGGACACGACCTGGCTGAATTTGAGCTACCCAGTATTCCACGCTACCTTTACCTTTACCCATCCGCACTTCAAGAGGCTTCTGTGTAATTGGCTTGTCAGGGAACACGCGGATCCAAATTTTACCTTGACGTTTCACGTGACGCGTCATGGCACGACGAGCCGCTTCGATTTGACGCGCAGTCATACGACCACGGTCAACAGCTTTCAAACCGAAAGTACCGAAGCTAACTTTGTTACCTGCTTGCGCCAGACCACGGTTGCGGCCCTTGTGAACCTTACGGAATTTTGTACGCTTTGGTTGTAACATTTAGTTTCTCCTTACTTACGGCCTTTAGGGCGTTTAGCTGGAGCTTGTGGCTTTTCTTCGACTGGCATACCGCCCAGTACTTCACCACGGAAGACCCAAACTTTTACACCGATAATACCGTAAGTGGTGTTAGCTTCTGCAGTTGCGTAATCGATATCTGCACGCAAGGTGTGCAACGGTACGCGACCTTCACGGTACCATTCAGAACGAGCAATCTCTGCTCCGCCTAAACGACCGCTAACTTCCACTTTGATACCTTTGGCGCCAAGACGCATTGCGTTTTGTACCGCGCGCTTCATCGCACGACGGAACATCACACGACGTTCTAGCTGACCAGCGATATTTTCAGCAACCAATTGTGCATCCAATTCTGGCTTACGAACTTCAGAGATGTTGATTTGCGCTGGCACGCCAGTTAATTTAGAAACCGCTTGACGCAGCTTCTCAACATCTTCGCCTTTCTTGCCAATCACTACGCCTGGACGGGCAGTGTGGATAGTCACACGGATACTTTTAGCAGGACGCTCGATAACGATGCGAGAAACTGAAGCGTTGCTCAGTTGCTTTTGCAGCATTTGGCGAACCTGATGATCACTGTGCAGGTTGTCGGCAAAATCTTTTGTATTCGCGAACCAGGTTGCATTCCATGGTTTGGTGATACCTAGGCGAATACCATTAGGATGTACTTTCTGACCCATAACTTATCTCCTAGCTATCTGAAACAACCACAGTAATGTGGCTGGTACGCTTAAAGATACGATCAGCACGACCTTTCGCACGAGGCTTGATGCGTTTCATGGTAGGACCTTCGTCAACCATTACTTTTGCAACTTTCAGCTCGTCGATGTCGGCGCCTTCGTTGTGTTCAGCATTCGCGATAGCTGACTCCAGCACCTTTTTCAGCAGACCAGCTGCGTCTTTCGGGCTGTAGTTCAGGATGTCCAGCGCTTTCGCTACTGGCAAACCGCGAATTTGGTCAGCTACCAACCGGCCTTTCTGCGCAGACAGGCGAGCAAACTTATGAATAGCAATAGCTTCCATCTTAACTCTCCTTAGCGTTTCTTGGCTTTCTTATCAGCGGCATGGCCACGATAAGTGCGGGTTGGTGCAAATTCACCAAGCTTGTGACCAATCATTTCGTCAGAAACGAAAACTGGTACGTGCTGGCGACCGTTATGAACAGCGATTGTAAGGCCGATCATATCAGGGATAATCATTGAACGACGAGACCAAGTTTTAATAGGCTTCTTGTCCCCGGCTTCCAACGCTTTCTCCACCTTATTCAGCAGGTGAAGGTCGATAAATGGACCTTTTTTAAGAGAACGTGGCATGTTTAATCCTCAACTCTTATTTAGTGCGACGACGTACGATGAATTTATCAGTACGCTTGTTCTTACGGGTCTTATAACCCTTGGTCGGTGTACCCCACGGGGTAACCGGATGACGACCACCTGAAGTACGACCTTCACCACCACCGTGTGGGTGATCAACTGGGTTCATCGCCACACCGCGGACGGTAGGACGAACACCACGCCAGCGCTTCGCACCAGCTTTACCCAATTGACGCAGCATGTGTTCTGCGTTGCCGACTTCACCGATGGTTGCACGGCAGTCCGATGGGATCCGGCGAACTTCACCAGAACGCATACGTACCGTCACGTAGTTGCCATCGCGAGCCAAAACCTGAACATAAGCACCAGCTGAACGTGCCAGCTGAGCACCTTTACCAGGCTTCATTTCGATAGCGTGTACAACCGAACCTACTGGAATATTACGCAGTGGTAAGGCGTTACCCGCTTTAATCGGTGCATCTGAACCAGACTGTACAGAATCACCAGCTTTCAAGCCTTTAGGGGCAAGAATGTAGCGACGCTCACCGTCTGCATACAGAACCAATGCGATGTTCGCTGAACGGTTTGGATCATATTCCAAACGCTCAACTTTCGCAGGGATACCGTCTTTGGTGCGTTTAAAGTCGATCATACGGTAGTGATGCTTGTGACCACCGCCGATGTGACGAACAGTAATACGACCGTTGTTGTTACGACCGCCTTTTTTGTTGTTTTTATCCAACAAAGGCGCGTAAGGTTTACCTTTGTACAGGTCTTCGTTAACCACTTTAACGACGTGGCGACGACCTGGAGACGTAGGCTTACACTTAACTAATGCCATGTGAATTCCTCCTCTTACTCAGCGCCGCCGACGAAGTCGATGTCAGCACCTTCTTTCAGGGTGACATACGCTTTTTTCCAGTCACTACGCTTACCGAAGCGCATACCGGTGCGTTTGGTTTTGCCTTTCACGTTGACCGTACGAACGCCTTCAACTTCAACCTCGAACAGTTTCTCAACTGCCGCTTTGATTTCAGCTTTGTTAGCGTCTTTAGCAACTTTGAAAACAACAGTGTTTGCAGTTTCAGCTGCCACAGTTGATTTCTCAGAAACGTGAGGAGCAAGAATCACTTTGAGTAAACGTTCTTCACGCATCATGATAATACCTCCTCAAGTTGCTTCACTGCGTCCGCAGTCATCAAAACTTTCTCAAAAGCAATCAGGCTTACTGGGTCAATGCCCTGTACGTCGCGTGCGTCAACTTTATGCAAGTTGCGTGAAGCCAAGAACAAGTTTTCATCAAGCTCTTTGGTCACGATCAACACGTCGTTCAGTTCCATTGCCTTCAGCTTAGCAACCAAATCTTTGGTTTTTGGTGCATCAACACCAAAGCTTTCTACCACGACTAAACGGTCCTGACGAACCAATTCAGACAAGATGCTTTTCATCGCACCGCGGTACATTTTTTTGTTTACTTTCTGGTCGTGGCTGCGTGGTTTCGCTGCAAAAGTAGTACCACCAGAGCGCCAGATTGGGCTACGGATAGTACCTGCGCGAGCGCGGCCAGTACCCTTCTGACGCCATGGCTTTTTGCCACCGCCAGATACTTCAGAACGCGTCTTTTGTGCTTTAGAACCCTGACGGGCGCCAGCAGCATAAGCAACGACTACCTGATGAATCAAAGCTTCGTTGAACTCACGTCCAAAGGTAGCTTCGGAAACTTCAAGAGCGCCTTTTGCGTCTTTTAATGTTAATTCCATCACCATTCTCCTCAGACGTTACGCCTTAGCCTTGACTGCTGGCTTGATGATGACATCACCGCCAGTAGCACCAGGGACAGCGCCACGAATCAGCAACAAACCACGCTCAGCGTCTACACGTACTACGTCTAGCGTTTGCACGGTAATTTGTTTGTTACCCATTTGGCCTGCCATTTTCTTGCCTTTGAATACCCGACCAGGAGACTGGTTTTGACCGATAGAACCCGGCGCACGATGTGACAACGAGTTACCATGGGTTGCGTCCTGAGTACGGAAATTCCAACGCTTGATAGCACCTTGGAAACCTTTACCTTTAGAGGTACCGGTAACGTCTACTTTTTTGGTGTCCGCAAAAATTTCTACGGTGATTTCAGAACCTACTGCGAAATCATCACCTTCGCCGTCTTCTAGGCGGAATTCCCAGAGACCACGACCTGCTTCAACACCTGCTTTCGCAAAGTGACCAGCAGCTGGTTTGCTTACGCGGTTCGCTTTTTTGTCGCCTGTTGTTACTTGAAGCGCACGATAGCCGTCTGTTTCCTCAGTTTTAACCTGAGTCACACGGTTAGCAGTCACTTCAATCACAGTAACAGGTACAGAAGCGCCGTCTTCTTGGAAGACACGTGTCATTCCTACTTTACGACCGACTAGACCAATAGCCATTGTTAAAACCTCTCGTGTGTAATCCTATTACTGCCCGCTTAACCTAGGCTGATCTGTACATCAACACCAGCTGCAAGGTCGAGACGCATCAACGCGTCAACAGTCTTGTCAGTAGGGTCCATGATATCGATCAGACGCTTGTGGGTACGGATCTCGTACTGGTCACGTGCATCTTTGTTCACGTGTGGAGAAATCAACACGGTGAAACGTTCTTTGCGCGTAGGCAGAGGGATTGGACCACGTACCTGAGCACCAGTGCGTTTTGCAGTTTCTACGATCTCTGCAGTTGACTGGTCAATCAGACGGTGATCGAACGCTTTCAGTCGAATCCGAATTCTTTGATTAGCCATAAAAAATCAAAGCCTCAAAATAAAGAGCATTTAAAAAAGAGCACAGAAAAAGAACCGCCACCCTGGCAGCATACCGGGCGAGGTCTTTCCAACGAATCAACATTCAATCCCCTATCGGGATTGCTGTGGTACCTAACTTCCAGAGGTCGTCCCCGCTTTGGGGATCAACAACTGTGGCGGCGAATTATACACGGAAATGAGCTAAAAGCAACAGCGTTACTCGTGTTTAGTACGTTCGGCTCCGCCTCACTGTTCGTCATTCGTACGCTCGCGTTGCGAGCTGTTCAGGCTTGACGAACAGCGCAGCGGACGAACTACGAATACCGATTTTCTAATGGTTTGCTGCGTATTCTTCGACTTGGCGCCAGACGCGGAGCAGGTTTTCATTCATGATTTTCTTAATATCGGCCTCTGAGTAGCCGCGATCGAGCAAACCTTGAATCAAATTAGGATAAGTCGATACATCTTTCAGCCCTACCGGCAGTGAGTCACCCACACCATCGTAGTCGGAGCCGATACCGACGTGATCAATACCGATCAATTCAACCACGTGATCGATATGGTCGAGCACCTGTTCAAGAGTAGCAAATGGGAATGGATTGTCTTTTTGCAGTTCGGCAATACGCGTTTTGGCTTCTTCGCTTTCTTCACCGTACTGTTCTTTTACTTGTTCGATTTGTTGGTTAATCATGTCGCGGTAACGGTTGGCCGCTTGCGTTACGAAGGTCGAGCCAAAGTTAATCATGATCACGCCACCATTTTCACCCAGCGCTTTGATCATGTCGTCGCTCATATTGCGTTCAAAGCCCGGGGTATAACGACGTAACGACGAGTGCGATGCGATGACTGGTGCTTTGGTAATTTCTAAGGTCTGCCAAAAGGCATCATCAGAGACATGAGAAATATCGATCATCATGCCGATGTTGTTCATTTCAACCACCAGCTCTTTGCCAAACGGGCTGAGGCCATTCCACTGCCGACGGATATCGTAGGACGAGTCAGCGATGTGGTTTGATAATGAGTGCGATAAGGTAATGTAGCGAATGCCACGCTCATAGAATTCTTTCAGGTTAACCATATCGCCTTCCATCGGCGAGCCGTTTTCCATTCCTAAGGCAATCGAAATTTGCCCTTGTTCAAACTGCTTTTCAACGTCGGCAACGGTGTAAGCCATGGCAAATTTATCCGGCGCACGCCATGCTAACGCTTCCATACTATCAATTAGTTGGTGCGCGAGTTGCTTACTGGCACCTGGGGTTTGTTCTAGCTGGGCAGGAATATAAATCGACATAAATGGGACATTTAAGCCGCCTTCGACTGCACGCGGGTAATCGAATTCACCTTTGGCGGTTGCTTGGGTGACATCTTCCCACAAATTGGCAATGCGATAAGGCACATCAATGTGGGTGTCGATCAACATATTGTCTTGGGCGATTTGCTTCGCCTTGTCGCTAGCAGTGTATTCTTGTGCGTTTAGCGCACCAGTAACAGCCAGACTTACGGCGCTGACCATTCCTAACCATGCAAATTTGTTCACGGGGGCTTCCTCGATGAGATAATTCTAGTTGTTGTTGTGAACAGCAGACTAGCACAATCTCTGCGCGAAAATCACCCCGTGTTTGATGCGTTAACCGCATGATTTATCGCAACGACCGCACCTGCAACGACTGTACTGACTACAGGTGCGAGGGTAAGAATGACTAACCAAGTGGCGGTGTTGCTGAGCATGGTTTACTCTCCACGCGATTGCGCTTTGTCCTGCTTGCGTTGCTCAGTAGCTGCCACTTGCGCGACCACTACATAGCGCTGCGGCACGAGGTGCTGAAGTGCAGCCAATGCATAGTCGTAACCGCTTTTGTTTTGCTGCACGATCTGCTGCTTGACTTGCGCTGTTTGCGCCTTCAACGAATTCGCTAGCGCTTCTTCAAGTGACATACCCTCAGCTGCTGCTGTACCTGAAAATGAAGCTGCTACCAATGCTAAACCTGCAATTACCTTTTTCATCATGTTCTCCTTACGTGGGTTAAAGCAACCGACTGCGAACTGGTTGTTAGTTAAGTCGTAAGGAGTAATACAAAGGTTGTGCCAACTTTTAAAATAAAACATAACCCGCTGTTTTATAGGCATTTTTAATTTTAAACAATGGCATTGAGAGGTGTCTAGCTAAATTGACTCGTTCGTCATTTCCGCTATTCGTTGGTCAAATTTTTCACGTTCGACCAACACTAAGGCTAATGCATCACGCATTAATTGCTCGGCGTCATTCGCTAGCGGCCCTTGTTGACTAAGGTGCTGACGCCAGCGTTTGGCGCCCGGCTGACCTTGGAATAGGCCTAGCATATGCCGTGCCACATGCCAGCAACGACCACCTTGTTGCAGGTGAGACTCGATATAGGGAATCATTTGTTCAACCACCTGCACTTGTTCGGCGAAACTCGCTACTTGTGCAGTCGGCACGGTCGTTGGATCGTCTAATAGTGCGTCGAAGCACCCCAAGAACGCAGGATTTTGGTAGGCTTCGCGACCGATCATCACCCCATCAACCTGGGTTAAGTGGTTCACTATGTCGGTAGCAGTCGTAATGCCGCCGTTGATCATCAGGTGGAGATCTGGATAACGTTGCTTGGCATGATAGACGCGCTCATATTGCAAAGGTGGTATTTCGCGATTTTGCTTTGGACTTAAACCATTCAGCCACGCTTTACGTGCATGCAAAGTCAAGTACTGACAGCCTGCGGCAGCAATAGTGTCGATAAAACGATAAAGAAAGGCGTCACTGTCATGCTCGTCAATGCCAAGCCGCGTTTTTACCGACACCCGTAACCCAGGCGCCGCTTTTTGCATCGCTGCTACACATGCGGCGACCGTTTCAGGTTCGGCCATGAGGCAAGCACCAAAGCTACCATTTTTCACCCGATCCGATGGACAGCCAACGTTGATATCGACGGCTTGGTAACCCCGCTCATAGGCTCGCGCTGCGCACTCCGCCATTGCTTGCGGATCACTACCTCCAAGCTGCAATACCACGGGCTGCTCGGCAGGATCGAAAGTGAGATGATCATACTTTCCGTGGATTATAGCGCCAGTGGTCACCATTTCAGTGAAAAGCACGGTTTTTTGAGTAAATAACCGATGAAAATACCGACAGTGGCGATCCGTCCAATCTAGCATTGGCGCAATGGCAATACTTGGCGTAGCTAAACTGGGTGTCGATACATCATTCATTTCTATCAACCTAAAGTTCGATGAAGCAGCAAAAGCGGAGCGCGTATTCTACGGTTTCAGCTCCGCTTTGCAAGTGACGACAGTGGTTAATGGCTACGCGGCATCAGCGCTGGTGCGCGCCGCTGCTGGCTCGCCTGTTCGTAAGCATAAGCAGCTTCAATCAGCACAGGTTCACTATTCGCTCCGGCAAAGAAGCTCATGCCTACTGGCATATGCTGTACAAAGCCCATTGGCACGGTAATGTGCGGATAGCCAGCGACTGCAGCTGGTGAACTTGCTGAACCTAAGTAGTGGTCACCGTTGACTAAATCAATTTTCCACGCGGGAGCTGTGGTCGGTGCAACCAAGAGATCCACTTCATATTCGGCTAAGGTCGCATCGATACCGTCTTTACCGGCCGCCTGTTTGGCACGGTCGCGCGCCGTCTCATATTCGCCTTGCTGATCATCGGTGCGCGCGTTTGCCATAGTGAATAGTTCTTGCCCGAAAAACGGCATAATCGCATCCGCTTGTTCACTATTGGCAGCCTCTAAATCGGCTAAACTGCGATACGCCAACTTTGGATGCTGGGCGAGGTACGCGGCCATGTCATATTTAAACTCATGCAACAACACGGTAAATTCGTCTTGGCCCCAATTACGACCGTTACTGAAGCTCGCATCTTCAACCAGTTCAGCCCCGGCGTTGACCAGCACTTGCAACTGTCCTTCGAAGACCATATCAAGACCAGCGTGATAGCCCGTCAATTCGCGCATCACGCCAATGCGCTTGCCAGCGAGGCCATCGTCTTTTAAGTGAGCAGAATAATCGATGCTTACGCTGTAGCTTGCGCTGTCCGCAGCATCTTCGCCGAGCATTGCCTCAAGCATGTAGACCGCGTCACTGACGCTGCGTGCCATAGGCCCAGCACTGTCTTGACTATGTGAAATAGGGATGATGCCACTACGGCTGACTGAGCCAAGTGTCGGTTTAATGGTGACGATACCGTTAATCGCTGCAGGGCAGACCAACGAGCCATCGGTTTCGGTACCGACCGCTAACGGGATTAGATTCGCACTTACTGCAACGGCAGAGCCTGAACTCGAGCCACAAGGGCTGCGAGTGGTATCAAATGGGTTTTTCACTTGTCCACCCACACTACTCCAACCTGAGCTTGATGCCGTTGATCGAAAGTTTGCCCATTCACTCAAATTAGCTTTACCTATGATGATTGCCCCAGCAGCACGCAGTTGCTTGACTAAAAATGCATCTTGGCTCGGTTGATGATCTTTCAACAACAAGGAGCCCGCGGTATTTGCCAAGCCGTCTGCAGTATCAATATTGTCTTTTAACAATACTGGGACGCCGTGCAATGGCCCGCGCGTGGACCCGTCAGCGCGCTCGGCATCCAGTTGCCGCGCGATAGCAAGCGCCTCGTCCAACGGCAATAACTGATTAACGGCTCGTAAGTCGGCGCCGCGACGATTGTGTTGCGCGATTTGCCGGTAATAATGGCGCACGACTTGTTCGGCAGTAAGCTCGCCTGAGTCCATCGCACTTTGTAACTGCTCGACCGTTACCTCGCGAAAATCAAATTCTGGTGCTGCGATAGCTTGGCTTTGCCACGCAAGTCCAGCGCTAAATAGTGTGATAAGTAGTCGGCGGCGACTACGTTTTGCTTTGAGTTGGGTTGTTGTCATTGTTATGCTCCTCTTTACCTTGAGTCTATCCCATAGTTTATTCGCGTGGTAAACTTTGCGACATGACGACAAAAGAAACCGCTCGATTGATTACGAAAGCCGAAAAACTCTGCGAACAACGTGGCGCTAGGCTGACCCCTGCCCGCCGCGAAGTGTTTGAAATCCTCGCTGGCGAAACTGGTGCCGTTGGTGCCTACGACCTGCTCGACAAGCTGAAAGCTGCGGTGCCTAACGCGAAACCGCCGACGATTTATCGCGCTCTTGATTTTTTGCAAGAACAAGGCTTTGTACACAAAATATCGTCGTCGAACAGTTACGTATTGTGTAGCCATTTCGACCACCAGCATCCGGTGCAAATGTTGATTTGCGACAGTTGTGGCACAGTACAAGAGATTCAATCGGAGGGCGTTTACAACGCGCTACGTAAACAAGCCGAGGACCATGGCTTCCGCGTTGAAACACAAACCATTGAAGCCCACGGTATTTGTAGTAACTGCGCTTAAGATGACCGATTAATATTCCGGTCCATCGGGTATCTCATGTTTGGCGAGGTTATCGAAGCGTGAGAATTGCCCTTGGAATTTCAAGGTCACAGTGCCAATGGGGCCGTTCCGCTGTTTCCCTAAAATCACTTCCGCAATATTTTTATATTCCGTCTCTGGATGATAGACCTCATCTCGATAGATAAACATGATCACGTCAGCGTCCTGCTCAATAGAGCCAGATTCACGTAGGTCTGAGTTCACTGGTCGACGGTTCGAGCGTTGCTCCAGTGAGCGGTTGAGCTGGGACAATGCCACCACTGGCACATTCAGCTCTTTCGCTAGGGCTTTCAACGAGCGTGAAATTTCGGCAATTTCCAAGGTGCGGTTTTCCGACATGCCCGGCACCGTCATCAACTGCAGATAATCGACCATGATCATCGATAACCCTCCATGCTCACGATAGACACGCCGCGCCCGCGATCGCACTTCATTGGGGGTTAGCCCCGATGAGTCATCAATAAAAATATTATTGCGTTCTTTTAGAATCGAAATGGTTGAAGCGATACGGCTCCAATCTTCTTCTTTAAGCCGACCATTACGCACCCGGGTTTGATCAACATGACTCAGCGAGGCCATCATCCGCATGATGATTTGTTCTGATGGCATTTCGAGACTAAACACCAACACTGGTTCTTTATATTTCAGTGCAACGTTCTCAACCAAGTTCATGGCAAAGGTGGTTTTACCCATTGACGGTCGCGCTGCAACAATAATCAAATCAGACGGTTGTAGTCCCGCGGTCATACCATCAAGGTCGGCAAACCCCGTCGCTTTACCCGTCACGCCATTCGGATCTTTGCTGCGACTGAGCTCGTCAATGCGATCTACGGTGCGCTGCAAAATAGGCGCAATGGCTTGCGGGCCGTCGTCATTATTCATCCGCTTTTCAGCAATATTGAAAACTTTACGCTCTGCGAAATCTAATAATTCTTGGCTGGTCCGATTTTGCGTATCAAAGCATGACTCGGTGATTTCGTTCGACACAGCAATCATTTCGCGCAGTACCGCGCGTTCTCGCACAATTTGCGCATAGGCGCGAATGTTCGCAGCACTCGGCGTGTTTTTAGCAATCTCTCCCAAATAAGCAAAGCCGCCGATGTCTTGTAGTTCACCTGCGCTTTCCAGATCCTCCGATACAGTCACTAAGTCTATCGGTTGGTTGCGCTCGGTAAGGCGGTGCATGGCTTGGAAGATCAATTTGTGACCACGATGATAAAAATCATCGGCAATGATCTCGCCAGCGATGTTATCCCAAGCCTGATTATCTAGCATTAATCCGCCCAACACAGATTGTTCAGCTTCAATTGAATGCGGCGGGGTTTTCATTGCCGCTAATTTAGCGTCAGAACGGGATTGTTTCTCGGGGCGATTTGCGGCCATGCGACTCTCAGGTGATTAACGACGAATGGGTAAGACTATACAAAAAGCTGGCGACATAAGAAAGCGGATCGCACTGCGATCCGCTTCTACTTCATCATTTACTTGGTTGGCTTGCTTAATTTTTCTGCAATACGATGTCGCCACTCATACTGGTAAGTTCCACCCGCGCCGAACCGTCACCTAGTTCGGTTGTCAGTGATGCACCTGTGCCCCACTCTGATTCGTCGACGCGCGCGTCATTGAGGCGATTTTCGATACTACCGCCGCCGCTCACTTCAGCTTCGATACGCGCATTGAGCGCACCAGTTAAAGTGAGTTTTGCATCACCGCTGACTGAGTTTGCTTCGATACGACCATTTGCAGCAAGTGCTGTGCGGGCCTCGAGATCTCCACTTACCGACTTAATTTGCAGCGTATCAACTTCTTGCAGGTGTAACTTCACATCGCCCGAGACACTCTCAGCGGTTACATGGCGTGCCACTGTATCAGCCGTCACATCGCCGCTAGTAGAGCGATAGGAGACACGGGTTGCTTGGCTCTCTTCATCGCTAACATCACCACTGACGCTTTTTAAATCAACCTCACCGGCTAGGCGTTCGCCATCAACGTCGCCACTCACTGTACTTAAGCGAATACGGCCGTTCAAATCATCCGCCTCGATGTCACCACTGACCGTGTTGACCCGCACATCACTGCTGAAGTTTTTCACGTCAAAGTCAGTCGAAACACCGTTCACCTCTAACATGGCTGATAGCGGTAAACGAATCGTGAGTTCTGTTTCTTCATCACCGCTAAAATTGCCGCGCTCGGGCATCTCAACCTTGATGGTCAAATTGCTGCCATTTAGTTCAAAGGTGAAGCCGGTCGCGTATTCGTCAAGCTTGCCTTTGACATCGGCGTAATCAATGTCAGCACCTAAAATATCGATGTCACCACGCAGGTTGTCGACACTCACCACGACGTTGCTTGGCACTTGCAGGCGCTGATCGACGCTTTCTTGTTTGGCTTGCGCTGGCAGCATAACTAAGCTTAAGGCTGCAGTTAGCATAACTTTATTCAATGTTTGCATGGTCTTTTTCCTCGTTTAAATCTGTTGCAGTTGTTTACTGTTGCTAACGGTAAATTGGGACGACAAAAGTTCGAGCTCTTTGTCGTACAACCACTGTAGTAATTGCCACAGCGCTTGATTATCGGGTTCAGCCACGAGCTGTGCACTGACGGTTTGAATACTGGTGCGCAGTTGTTGCAACTCTGCATCGACATAGCTACTGGTTTGCTGCATACCAACGGTTTGATAATGCGTGACCAACTGTTGTCGTTGTTGCTCATGTTGCTGATTTAACATGGTTAGCAAGGCAACTTGTGGTGCTTGTTGCGCTAACTGCGGTGATTGCATTCCGTAAAACGTTACGCCACCGACCGCTAACACCAAACAAGCAGCTGTCGCCCAAGTGAGTGCTAACCAAGAGCGACGCTGCGGCTTGTCAACGACGCGCCGCTGCAAGTGGTGCTCAATGCCTGGCCATAAATCGCGGCTGGAACGCGGTTGCATATCGTCCTCGCGGGCAGCGTTAATCAACTGGTCAAGCGACTGTTGCGGTGTTTGTTTACTCATGGCTTAACCACTCCTCTAACATCGTTCGCGCGCGGTGCACCTGTGCTTTACTGGTGCCCACCGCTATACTTAATTCTTGCGCGACATCTTCGTGTCGCAGCCCTTCGATGCAGTGTAAGACGAACACCGCACGGGTCTGCGGCGGTAACCGCAGCAGTAATCGGTCGAGCGTACCCAGGTCAGGTGCTTCATTGTGCGTCAACTGCTCGGCGTAGTCGCTCGCGTCCGTCAATTGCAAGTGCTGCCAATTCCGTTGCTTGCGCAGTTCACTAATCGCCACGCGGGTTGCAACCGTATGCAACCAAGTGCTGAATTTACTCTCGCCACGAAAGCTATCTATCACGTCCCACAGCTTGATAAAGACTTCCTGGGTCAGGTCTTCTGCCATCGCGTTGTCACCGGCCAAGCGCCAAACCAATGCATAGATCTTGCGTTGGTGACGCTCGAAAAGTTGCTGAAAGGCATTAATATCGCCCTTCGCTGCCGCCTTGACCAGATCCGCATCGGGGTCCTGAAAGCTGTTGTGGGTTAAAACTTGTGCCGTCACATCGCATCCCTTTCTTGTTCTTGCTAGATGAGTCGCAGATTCTCTGTCAAAGGTTTACAGCGTGCTGAAAAAAAGCAAAAAAAAACCGCAATCTGTTTCCAGACTGCGGCTTCTTTAAGCTGTTTGCCAGACTACTTAGTCAGCAGCAACTACTTGCAACTTCACTGTTGCGAATACGTCGGCATGCAAGTGCAATTCGATTTCGTATTCGCCAGTTTCACGCAAGGTACCGTTTGGCAATAATACTTCGCTCTTCTGCACTTCAACGCCTGCAGCAGTTACTGCATCAGCGATGTCACGCGTACCGATTGAACCAAACAATTTACCTTCGTCACCAGCTTTAGAGCTGATCACAACTGGGTCAAGTGCGTTTACTTTTTCTGCACGCTCTTCAGCAGCAGCTAAATCAGCAGCGATTTTCGCTTCTAATTCTGCGCGGCGTTCTTCGAATGCTTTTACGTTCGCGTCGGTTGCAGGAACTGCTTTACCTTGTGGGAACAAAAAGTTACGTGCATAGCCAGACTTAACAGATACTTGGTCACCCAAGCTACCTAAGTTGGCGATTTTGTCTAATAGAATGATTTCCATTGTTCGCTACCTCTGAGTTTCTGAGATCGTTCGCGATGCCGGCTTACTGATGTGAATCAGTGTAAGGCAGCAACGACAAATAACGTGCACGTTTTATGGCACGCGCCAACTGACGCTGGTACTTCGCTGAAGTGCCAGTGATGCGGCTAGGAACGATTTTGCCACTCTCAGTGATGTAGTTTTTCAGAGTAGCGATATCTTTGTAATCAATCTCTTTTACGCCTTCAGCCTTAAAGCGGCAGAATTTACGGCGACGGAAAAAACGAGCCATGATGGTCTCCTCAAATCTTCACAAGTTGCTGGGCATGTAGCACAAGTCTGGGGTTACCATTGCGATCTTCTACGCGTTGTAAAAAACCACTGACTTGTAATTGCATCCCAACGGTCAAATCAGGTTCCCATTGCTGAGCGAGTTCCCCGCTAATCACGACTTGTATGCGAACATACGCGTTACGCGGGAGTCCTGCCTCGAATTGCTGCGAACGATGTTCGAGCATAAATCGCACATGGCGAATTCCAGCTGGACTTTGTGTGACTTTCGGTGGCTGCAGTAGCACTCCACCTAACTCAAACTTATTACTTAACTCCACAATAGGTTGACGTTAGCAAACCAGCTTACGCTGCTTCGTTATCGCCTTGTTCTTCGTTGCGGCTATCACCTTTACGCTCTTCTTTCTTAGTCAGAGGAGACGCTTCAGTCACAGCTTCTTTTTTACGCATGATCATGTTGCGCAGAACTGCATCGTTGTAACGGAAAGCTGTTTCCAACTCTTCGACAACTTCAGCTGACGCTTCAATGTTCATCAACACGTAATGTGCTTTGTGCAACTTGTTGATTGGGTAAGCCAATTGACGACGGCCCCAGTCTTCCAGACGGTGGATGGTGCCGTTACCTTGTTTGATCGTTTCGCTGTAGCGCTCGATCATACCAGGTACTTGCTCGCTCTGGTCCGGATGGACCATGAATACGATTTCATAATGACGCATTTCTGCTCCTTATGGTTCATAGCTACTGATTGGCTCAGTCACACCGCAGCAGCAAGGAACGCTTTCTTTTAGTGAATTAACATCAGACTGATTTAAGCGGCGGGAGTGTAGCTGATTTTTCGCGCGATCACAAGCCAGCGCGGGCAGTTTCGCCGTTTTCGACGAGATCAATCAGCACTTTCACGAATTGCTCTGGTAATGCACCTTGGGCAGCGGGCGGCCCCTGTACTTTGAAGCGTTGCTCGGACGCTGCTTGTGGCGTCAATAGACGACCGTTAATCACCAACTGCTCAGCCACTTCTACACTGACGGTCAGTTGCCAGGCGTAAGCGGCAGGTTGCTCAACTAAGCGCCACTCATGGCGTTGTTCAATGCGCTGCTGCAAATCAAAGAGCACATCATCAAGTTCAGGTGTTGTCGCCTCTTCGTAAATGACATAAAGCTGCGGTTTATTGGTGCGGTCACCCGGCGCAAACTCACCTGTAGGAAGCCATGCCAATGCCAACAGCACCATCACGATAATGGACAGAATGATTGGACGTAGACGCAGTAATGGCATCTTTTTCACTCAATTACCCCTGCTGATTTTGGCGTTGGCGTACCGCTTCGAACAAGCAAACACCGGTTGCCACCGATACGTTCAGACTCGAAACTGTTCCTAGCAATGGAATCTTGATCAGTTCGTCACAGGTTTCGCGGGTCAGGCGGCGCATACCGTCGCCCTCTGCCCCCATGACCAAAGCAACGGGTCCCTTTAAATCGACTGCATAAACCGATTGCTCTGCTTCACCAGCAGTCCCCATCACCCATACTTGTAATTCTTGTAACTGCTTCAAGCCCCGAGCTAAATTGGTGACTTGCACTAATGGCATGGTTTCCGCGGCCCCGCAGGCGACTTTACGCACCGTTGGATTGAGACTGGCAGATTTATCTTTAGGAACAATCACAGCGGTCACACCGGCCGCATCCGCAGTACGCAAGCAAGCACCTAAGTTATGTGGATCAGTCACCCCATCGAGAACTAAAAATAATGCCGGACCTTGGCTTTTCTGAATCAAATCAGGTAGGTCATTGTCACTTAATAGCGGTGCCTCTTGAGCGACGATGATAACCCCTTGATGATTGCCACCCTCGGCTTTTTTATCAAGCGTTTGTTTCGGTACAAACTGTGCGCGCAAACCCAGTTTTTGGGCCTGTTGAATCAGTTGTTGCAGGGTTTGATCTTGACGCTCACGCTGCGCAAATATTTCAATGATGCGCTCTGGATGACGCTCCAATAGCGCACGCACTGCATGTAAGCCGAAAACCATTACTTTCTTACTCATACGACCGAGTTACCTTTTCTTTTTGCCTTTCATCGCTTTGCGCTTGGCTTCGACTTTCGCGCGCTTGGCTTTGACATGAGCTCTCTTTTGCTGTTTGTTCTTTTTCCGTGGCGGTTGTTGCCCGGCTTTGTCGCCTGCGGCTTCATCTTTTTTCCAGCCACCCGCCATGCGGTCTTTACCGGCAGGACTTTCTGCGGCAAGTAGCGCTAAATCGATTTTGCGCTCGTCAAGATTGACGCTGCGAACGCGAATGCGCACTTTATCACCAAGGCGATAGACGCGGCGGCTATTCTCGCCGATCAGCAAGTGTTTTTCATTATCAAAATGATAGTAATCGTTATCTAGGCTACTTACGTGAATCAAACCATCAATGTGCAAATCGTCGATACGAATAAATAGACCAAAATTGGTGACCGAGGCGATGACACCACCGAACTCTTCGCCAATATGGTCTTGCATGTACTCGCACTTGAGCCACTCATCAACCTGACGAGTCGCATCATCAGCACGGCGCTCTGTCATTGAGCAATGTTCGCCGAGTTCATCAAGTTGCTCGTCTGGGTACATCCACGCCCCTTCCAGAGCCTTACTCGGGCCTTGCTGCTTTTTCAACAACGACTTAATAGCGCGATGTAAAACTAAATCCGGATAACGCCGAATAGGTGACGTGAAATGGGCATATTCATCAAGTGCCAAACCAAAATGTCCGGCATTGTCAGGACTGTAAACAGCCTGCTGCATCGAACGTAACAGCATGGTCTGAATCAGCTCCGCATCAGGCCGTTCGCGCACTTGTTCAAGCACTTCGGCATAATCAGCGGGACTCGGATCGTCACCGCCTTTCAAAGTCAGCCCAAGTTCACTTAAAAAACTGCGGAAATTGGTCAGGCGCTCACTTGCTGGTGGCTCGTGCACACGGAACAAGGCTCCGGCTTCATCGTGCTCTTCAATCAGGCGCGCGGTAGCTACGTTGGCCATAATCATACATTCTTCAATGATGGTATGGGCGACGTTGCGACGCACCGGTTCAATGCTTTCAATTTTGCGCTCAGCATTGAAAATAAACCGCGTTTCTAAGGTTTCAAATTCAATTGCATGACGAGATTGACGGGCACGTTTCAATACTTTAAACAAATTGTGCAGTTCTTCTACGTTACCGAGTACATGGTCATACTCTCGACGTAACTTCGGATCGCCATCAAGCATCGCCGCAACCTTGGTATAAGTTAAGCGGGCATGAGATTTCATCACTGCCGGATAAAACTTACTGTGTTGCAACTTGCCATGGGCTGAAACTTTCATTTCAGCCACCATACACAACCGATCGACATCTGGGTTGAGAGAGCACAAACCGTTCGACAGCTTCTCGGGCAGCATTGGCACCACGAAATTCGGGAAATAAACCGAATTACCGCGTTCTAGTGCGTCTTTATCAAGCGCCGTATTGGGTCGCACGTAATAACTGACATCGGCTATTGCCACCCACAAGCGCCAGCCATCGCCTTCGCGTTCGGCACAAACCGCATCATCAAAGTCGCGCGAATCTTCGCCATCGATGGTGATAAGTTTCAAATCGCGTAAATCAATACGGTCTTCATAAGCTTCTTCAGGCACAGTTTCGGCAACACGGGCAACTTCTTGCTCCGTTTTAGCACTCCACTCAGTTGGAATATCATGCTCGCGAATAGCAATTTCGATTTCCATACCCGGCGCCATATGTTCGCCTAGTATCTCAACCACTTCACCAATGGGGCTGGTGCGGCGGTTCGGTCGATGAGTAACTTTAACCACCACAATCTGGCCATGCCGAGCGCCATTACGTGCCTCTTCTGGCACTAAAATATCTTGGTTAAGGCGACTATCGTCTGGCACCACAACACCAAGGTCGTGATCAATAAAGAAGCGCCCAACAATATTACCTTCACGGGGTTCTATGACACGTACGATGCGTCCTTCGCGACGCCCTTTACTATCTTTGCCCTGTTCTTGCACCAGCACACGGTCGCCGTGCATAACTGCATACATCTGATTCGGTGCAATAAATAAATCGGTACCGCCTTCGTCTGGCTTACAGAAACCAAAGCCATCACGGTGGCCGATGATGCGACCTTTAATTAAGTTCATGCGGCTGGGTAAACCATAAGCGTTGGCTTTGGTATAGATGAGTTGACCGTCACGCTCCATCGCACGAAGCCGACGTTTAACGCCAATGTGCTGACGCTCATCGGTCAATTTGAAGCGTTCAATAATTTCTTCGAACGTGGTTGGTTTCAGACGCGCTTCGACAGCTTCTAGCAGTTGTTCACGCGACGGAATCTCAACCTCGTATTCAGGTTGTTCGTGCGTATCTTGATTTGTTTCTTTAGTCATATTACCTCGAGGTAAACTCACGTTGATTCGTGTGTTTCCGATGTGCTTAAGCATAACAGAGAATTGCGATAAACACCGCATGCACAGGATGGTAACAAGCTTTAGAAGATGTAAACCAAGCGTTGGTCAAACTATACCAGTGTATACCAGCTAGTTTTAACAGCTCACAATAGATGGGTTATGTTTAAGATATTGATTTTAATGGTGCCGAAGGGGGGACTTGAACCCCCACGCTGTTACCAGCGGCGGATTTTGAATCCGCTGCGTCTACCAATTCCGCCACTTCGGCTTGAAGATTTGACATGTGTGTCGGTAGTGCGAGGCATTATACGCAAGCTAAGTTTCCGATCAAGAAAATTTATTGGGATTTTGACTGTTCGGCTAAAACATGAACAAATCGGCTCGATTGCATTACATACAGGCGCTTTTCTTGCCTCTTTGGTGGCCATCAAGGATAATCATCAAGCATCGATTAACTCGGAGTGGTCATGACCGTACAAAGTATTTCGCAACAATTACACGCCTCGTTCCCAAGTGCCTCATTTTGGCGCCGCTTGGCCGCGTGGGTCTACGATTTACTCGTGGCCGTCGCCATTATCATGCTGGCGTCAGGTCTAGCACTTGGTTTCGCAGCTTTGTTGACCACAACAGGTGCCGTCACTTTGCCAGAAGGCATGGACCATGCTGCATGGCTCAACAACTCGCCGCTCTACAGCCTCTATATTCTTGGCATTCTGGGCCTGTTCTTTGGTTGGTTTTGGTCTCGCAGCGGACAAACGCTCGGTATGCGTGCATGGCGTTTAAAGGTGCAACAACGAGATGGCTCGCTCATCACCAAAAAGCAAGCCTTCATTCGGGTACTGACCTGCGCATTTGGTATTGGCAACCTTTGGGTGCTGGTCGATTTTAAAAATCGCCGCGCCTGGCATGATTATGCCGCCGGTACTGAAATGGTTACGCTCTCCAAAGAAGCGAATCAATTGTATTACTGGAAAGAATTACGCTAACTTCCACGCCGCTGCATCATCCACAGCGCAGCGCCAGCAAACAGCAAACTGGGTAAGGCAGCGCCTGCCATTGGTGGTAGCTGATAGACCTGTGCTAACGGCCCGAAAATCTCGTTGCTGACATGAAACCCAAAGCCAGTCACAACCCCAAGAATAATGCGCGCCCAAATTGTGGTTGAACGCAGTGGACCAAAAATAAATGACAACGCCACCAGCAACATCACCGCCACAGTGAGTGGCGCTAGTAACTTACGCCAGAGCGCCAGTTCATAGCGTTCGCTAGCTTGTTGGTTGGCGTACAAATAATCCAGATAATCAAGCAAGCCTGATATCGACAGTGCCTCTGGCTTTACCGTAACAACACCCAGTTTATCGGGGGTAAGAGAGGACTCCCAAACATAACGAGGGAGATTCTCTTGATCAATTTTTTCCAAGGAAAATTGTGTTTTCGTGACCTCGTTCAACACCCACTGGCCATTCTGAAACACTGCGGTCGCGCCAAATAATACAGAGGTAAGTTGGCGCTGTGCATCAAATTCGTAAACCGTCAGATCACGCAGTCGGCCCGTGTCCTCAACTTCCGCGATATTCACGAAATTGGTACCGTCCTTAGCCCATACCCCTTGTTGGGCGGAGATCAAACTGCCACCAGAGATTGCCGAAGCTCTAAGTTCACGCCCCTGCGCTTCCATTTGCGGAGCAACCCACTCGCCCATCGCCATCACCGCCAACATCATCACCACGGCTGCTTTCATTACCGAACTAACAATGTTTAAGCGTGAACGACCGGCAGCTAACATCACTACCAACTCTGAGTTGCTCGCCAACATCCCCATGCCGATAAGGCCGCCGAGCAAGGCTGCCATAGGGAAAAATACTTCAATATCGCGCGGTAGGCTGTACAGCACAAACAGGCCTGCATCGGCCACCGAATAAGTGCCACGTCCAACTGATTTGAGCTGCTCAACAAAGCGAATTAGTGAAGACAAACCCGCTAACACGGCCAAACTCAGCAACGAAGTCACTAACACTGAGCGCATGATGTAGCGGTCTAAAATGGTGAATTTCAGCATCTTAAGACCTCCGCAACTGCGCTAACAAACGCAAACCAAACGGCCGGCCTTTGCCCACCAAGATAAGTCCAAAAAGCAACAACAACACATGAATCCACCACAAGCCTATCCAAGCAGGAATAGCTCCGTCAGCAACGGCTGAACGTGCGGCCATCAACAACAAGAAATAGCCGAGGTAAATCAACAGTGCCGGTGTCATGCGCGCAAACTTGCCTTGACGTGGGTTAACGCGACTTAAAGGTACCGCAATCAGCGTCAGTAGCGGCATTGCTAGAGGGATTGCAACGCGCCATTGCCATTCCGCCGCAGCTTCAGGGTTATTCTCTCGCCACAATTCTGTGGTTTCATAGGCTTCTAATTTGCGAATGTACTCAGTCGTCTCTTGCTCTTTGATCTGCAACTGGTAATTACCAAACTCCATCACCTGATAATCGCTATCTTCGCCACTGCGGGCGTAACGCGTGCCGCGATTCAACACCAACTGTTGTGAACCGCTTTCATTCGCCACCACATTGCCGGTATCTGCCATGACGACACTACCGCCGATCACACGATTATTTTCATCACGTAAAGACTGGGCAACGAAAACTTCATCAAGCTCACCGGTCTCAGTCAGACCTTGCACGAAAATAACCGCTTTTTGGTTGCTCGCCTGTTGGAAGCGGCCCGGCATGATGACCGAAAGCCCTGAATCTGAGCGCGCGCGTTCTTCGACTTGCCGCTCTTGCTCGAGCGACCAAGGCACCAGCCACAAAGTTAGAGTTGCAGTGATAATGGCAAGAATGGTTGCTAACACCAGGGTCACTCGGGTGACATACCACTCACTGACACCACAGGCATGCAGTACCGTCATTTCGTTGTCCGCATAAATGCGGCCATGGGCCAACAAGATTCCCAAAAAAAGGCTTAACGGTAGTATCAGCGCCGCCAGCGCGGGTAGATTCAGGCCGAGTAATTTGATCACCAATTCGCCGGGGATTTCGCCAGCTGAGGCGTCTGCGAGCACCCGAACAAATTTTTGGCTGACAAAAATGGTCATCAAGACCGCTAAAACAGCGATCTGAGATTTAAAGGTTTCTCGCATTAAATAGCGGAATATACGCACTAGTGACCACTCTTAACTTTGGTTTTTGCTGGAAAATACGCAATTTTTCAGTAAACTTGTCGTTTTACCAAGAATTATTCTATGGCAGCCCTAACCTGTCAACCGCAGAAAACAGGAGCACCTATGGAGTTTAGCGTCAAAAGCGGCAGTCCGGAAAAACAACGTTCTGCCTGTATCGTCGTCGGAGTTTTCGAACCACGCCGTTTATCTGGTGTGGCTGAACAACTCGACGCTGTCAGTGAAGGCTATCTCAGTAACCTTCTTCGCCGCGGTGATCTCGAAGGCAAAGCCGGACAGGTTTTACTGCTCCACCACGTTCCTAATATTCTCAGCGAACGCGTTTTGCTCGTCGGCTGCGGTAAGGAACGTGAACTCGATGAACGTCAGTATAAACAAATTATCGAGAAAACCATTCATACTTTGAATGAAACAGGTTCAATGGAAGCGGTTTGTTTTCTCAGTGAGCTGCATGTTAAAGGTCGTGATACCTACTGGAAAGTCCGTCAAGCGGTCGAAGCAGCACAAGCTGGCTTATACACTTTTAACCATTTAAAAACGCGCAAGGAAGAGCCACGTCGGCCGTTGCGCAAGCTGGTATTTAACGTCCCAACACGGCGCGAGCTTCCAGTGGGCGAAAAAGCAATTCAACACGGTTTGGCCGTGAGTAAAGGCATGAATGTCTGTCGCGACGTTGCCAATATGCCACCGAACATCTGTACGCCACGCTACTTAGCCGAGCAAGCCGAGCAAATGGCGGGGCATTACGACAAGCTGTCATTCAGTGCCGTCGACGAAGCGCAGATGGCGGAGCTTGGCATGAATGCGTATCTTGCGGTCGGACGCGGTTCAGAACATGAGTCAGTACTCACGTTATTGCACTACCAAGGCGCGGCTGATGACGTTGCACCGATCATTTTGGTCGGCAAGGGTCTTACCTTTGATGCCGGTGGTATTTCCATCAAGCCGTCAGCCAACATGGATGAAATGAAATACGACATGGGTGGCGCAGCCTCAGTTTTGGGTGCGATGCAGACCTTAGCGGAGCTGAATCTGCCGATCAATGTTATCGGTGCTATTGCCGGCTGTGAAAACATGCCTGACGGTAAAGCTTATCGCCCTGGTGATGTACTCACGACCATGAGCGGACAAACCGTAGAAGTGCTGAACACCGATGCGGAAGGGCGCCTCGTGCTGTGCGATACACTCACTTACGTTGAGCGTTTCAATCCAGACACTGTGGTCGATATTGCCACCTTAACCGGGGCTTGTATCATTGCCCTTGGGCACCATGCCAGTGGCTTGATGAGTAGTCACAACCCGTTGGCTCATGAATTACTGAGCGCGGCGGAACAAAGTGGTGATCGGGCATGGCGTTTACCGTTATGGGATGAGTATCAAGAAGCGCTGGAGAGTCCATTTGCCGATATGGCCAACCTCGGTGGCCGTGACGCTGGCACTATTACCGCGGCTTGCTTCTTATCACGGTTTACCAAGAAGTATCATTGGGCGCACCTAGATATTGCAGGTACTGCATGGCGGAGCGGCGCGAAAAAAGGCGCAACTGGACGTCCAGTGCCGCTGTTAACGCAATTTCTCTTGAACCGCGCGGGTTCTGGGCAGCAGGATTAAGCTTATGGTGCACGGCATTTTTTACGTCATGGATGGCGTTGCCGAACAACAGCAACTGCCGTTATTGTGCCAAGTGATCGCCGAACGCTGGCGTGAGCTTGGCAGCGTTCGCGTGTGGTGCGCTGATAAAGCGCAAGCTGAAGCGCTAGATGAACTGCTCTGGCAACGTCCAGCTGATGCATTTATCCCACACAACCTAGCCGGCGAAGGACCACCGCAAGGCGCACCGGTTGAGCTGTGCTGGCCTGAAGCTGCGGTTGCGACGCGACGCTGTAAAGTCATCGTCAACTTAATGCCAACAGCACCGCAATTTGCCGGGGCACAGTTGATCATCGATCAAGTACCCAATGCTGACGCGCAGCGCCAACTAGCGCGTGAAAGATTTAAATGGTATCGCCAGCAAGGCGTTAACCTGAGTACCGTAAACGCGGTAGAATTAGCAACAACCAATTAATTAACGTCGTGAAGGTTTCGCATGGACAAAACGTATTCGCCACATGCTATTGAGCAAGCGCTCTATGAAAAATGGGAGCAGGCAGGTTATTTCAAACCCTCCGGCCAAGGCAGCAGCTACTGCATTATGATCCCACCGCCGAACGTGACCGGCAGCTTACATATGGGACATGCTTTTCAGCACACCATTATGGACACCCTCACCCGCTACAAGCGGATGGATGGTCACAATACGCTCTGGCAAGTGGGTTCAGACCACGCTGGTATCGCTACTCAAATGGTGGTCGAGCGGCAGTTGGCGGCACAAGGCATCAACCGCACGGATATGAGTCGTGATGACTTTATTGAGAAAGTGTGGGAGTGGAAAGCGCAATCCGGTGGCACTATTACCAGTCAAATGCGTCGCCTCGGTGACTCGGTCGACTGGGACCGTGAGCGTTTCACTATGGACGAAGGTTTATCGAACGCGGTTAAAGAAGTCTTTGTGCGCTTGCACAAGGAGAACTTAATTTACCGTGGTAAGCGCCTAGTCAATTGGGATCCGAAGTTGCAAACCGCAATTTCTGACCTCGAAGTGGAAAATAAAGAGCAACAAGGTCATATCTGGCATTTGCGTTACCCACTTGCGGACGGCGCGCAAACTGCGGATGGTAAAGATTACCTAGTGGTTGCAACGACACGCCCTGAAACCATGCTCGGTGACGTGTGTGTCGCTGTGCACCCAGACGATGAACGCTATCAAGCTTTAGTGGGTAAGTTTATCGAGTTACCATTGGTCAAGCGTCGCATTCCTATTATTGCCGACAGCTATGTCGATCAAGAATTTGGTACCGGTTGCGTGAAAATCACCCCGGCCCATGACTTTAACGACTATGAAATTGGCAAACGGCATCAAATGGCGATGATTGCAGTGCTTGATGATCACGCCAAAGTGCGTCACCAAGCAGGTTTGTACACCGCAACGGGTGAGGCTATTGACGCCATTGACGGCTTCGATGGTACCTTGCCAGCAGCATACCAAGGCTTAGATCGTTTCGATGCTCGCAAACAAGTGGTTGCTGACTTTGAAGCGGCCGGCTTACTCGACAAAGTCGAGAAGCACACCAACAAAGTTCCTTATGGTGACCGTGGCGGTGTGCCAATTGAGCCGCATCTGACCGATCAATGGTATGTGCGCGTCGCCCCACTTGCTGAAGTCGCCACTAAAGCAGTAGAAGACGGCGACATCCAGTTTGTGCCAAAACAATACGAAAATATGTACTTTGCTTGGATGCGCGACATCCAAGACTGGTGTATTTCACGCCAACTATGGTGGGGTCACCGCATTCCTGCATGGCACGACGATAACGGGAATGTTTACGTCGGCCGCGATGAAGCAGAAGTACGCGCCGAACATAATCTGGATGCGCAGGTGAATTTGCGCCAAGACGATGACGTTTTGGATACTTGGTTTTCGTCAGCCCTCTGGACCTTCTCGACCTTGGGGTGGCCGGAAAACACCGACGATTTGCGCACCTTCCACCCGACCGATGTACTGGTCACAGGTTTTGACATCATTTTCTTCTGGGTTGCGCGCATGATCATGATGACCATGCACTTCTTAAAAGACCAAGATGGCAAACCGCAAGTGCCGTTCAAAACCGTCTACGTTACCGGTTTGATCCGTGACGAAGAAGGACAAAAGATGTCGAAGTCGAAAGGCAACGTGCTGGATCCGCTCGACATGATTGATGGAATCGATCTCGAAACCTTGGTGGCGAAACGCACGGCCAACATGATGCAGCCGCAACTCGAAGCAAAAATTGCTAAACGTACCCAAGCACAATTCCCTGAAGGCATCACCGCTCATGGTACCGATGCGTTGCGCTTTACCCTTGCCGCCCTGGCTTCAACTGGGCGCGATATCAACTGGGACATGAAGCGCCTCGAAGGCTATCGGAACTTCTGTAACAAGCTCTGGAACGCAAGTCGCTACGTACTCATGAACACCGAAGAACAGGATTGCGGTGTGCAAGGCGGCGACATGCAGCTATCACTCGCTGATCAGTGGATCATCGAATGTTTCAACGATACGGTGAAACAGTTCCGCCATGCGCTCGATAACTATCGTTTCGACCAAGCGGCGGCGATTGCTTATGAGTTCACTTGGAACCAGTTCTGCGACTGGTATCTGGAACTGACTAAGCCGGTGCTGTTTAACGGCTCTGAAGCTGAGTTACGTGGCACGCGCAATACGCTGGTGACCATTCTCGAGCAGCTCTTGCGCTTATTGCACCCGCTGCTGCCATTTATCACTGAAGAGATTTGGCAGCGTGTTGCCCCGCTTGCAGGCGCACTCACTGGCACTAAAGGCGACACCATCATGTTACAGGCATACCCGCAGCCGCAGCCGGAGCGCTTTGCGAATGCCCGTGATGACATGGAATGGTTGAAGCAAGTGATTGTTGGGATCCGCAATATTCGTGGCGAAATGAATCTATCGCCGAGCAAACCATTACCGGTATTGATTGCCAATGCCGATGACACTGCTCGTACGCGGTTAGAGCAAAATGCCAATTTCTTGAGTGCGTTGGCAAAGCTAGAGTCGCTGGAATTCTTAGCCACAGTCGATGATGCGCCAGCTTCAGCAACGGCATTGGTTGGACGTATGGAGATTCATATTCCAATGGCGGGTCTCATCGATACCGCGGCCGAATTGGCGCGGCTCGATAAGGCACTGGAAAAAGCCGAGAAAGAAGTTGCCATGTTTGCGCGCAAGCTAAGTAACGAAAACTTCGTCGCGAAAGCACCAGAAGACGTTATCGCAAAAGAGCGCGAGAAGCTGCAAAACGCTGAAGAGACATTGCAGCAATTACAGCAACAACGGGCGAAAATTGCGGCGCTATAACAGCAGCGCCGCAACCACTGCCACTAATGCAGCAAGCATTGGAATCAATACGGTGACCACAAAGATGTCTTTATAGGCTTCTTTGTGGCTCAACCCCATCAGCGTAAACAGCGCAATCACTGCCCCCGAATGCGGCAACGAATCTAAGCCACCCGCAGCTAGGTTGGCAATCCGATGCAATAACTCCGGCGCTACCCCATCAGCTAGATATTCTGGAGCAAGACTCGACATAAAGATTTGTAGACCACCAGAGGCTGAAGCAGTGACCCCTGAAATCAAGTTGGCCGAGACAAAAACAGACAACAACGAAGGTATTTCTAAGCCAAGCAACCACCCAGCAAATTCATGAAAACCGCTGGTTTGAATGACCACCCCTCCGAAACCAATCACCGCTGCGGTATTAATCAATGGCAGCATTGCATCATCGACACCGCGCCCTGCTGCCGTAACAAACTGTCCACGCAATGGTGCAAACAATAACCAACAGCTTAAGCTACCGACTAATAAAGCAAAACTCGCCCATAGTACCGGCTGACCGGCGGCAAAACTCTGCCATTCATAGGCCAAACCAAAGCTTTGCAGTAGTCGTGGCAGCACTATGGTAGCTAACACAATGACCACAGGTGCAATTGAACGCAGTAGACTCGGTAGGTGAGCATCATCGCTGGGTGCTAACGCGGCCATTTGCTGATCTTTATCATTGGCCACATAGTTTTCTCCATTGGCAACGGCGCGACGCCATTGCCACTGTAGATACCACATACCGACAAACATCATCACTAAGGCCGCAACAATCCCCAGCCAACCACCGGCAAAGAGATCCGTACCCAAACTACGAGCCGCGATGACGTTGTGAATAGAAGGCGTTCCTGGCAACGCTGTCATAGTAAAAGTGCCCGCACCTAGCGCGATAGCAGCAGCATAGATGCGCCGTGGGATGTTTGCCGTGCGCATCAGCGTGACGCCAATCGGATACATAGTAAACATCACGACAAAGACCACCACACCGCCGTAGGTTAGCAGTGCGCAGACGAGCATAGCGATCCACAAGGCTTGCCGTTGGCCGAGCCGTCGGGCAATCCCCATAGCAACACCTTGAGCCGCATGGCTGGTGGCCATGACCCGTCCAAACAAGCCACCACATAAGAACAGCAGTAGGAAGTTGCCAGCAAAACTAAAAGCGCCAGAAGCGCCAAATGGGAAGTGTTTAAGAAAAACATCGGCGATAGGAATGCTGTTGGTAAGACCGATCAATAAAATCGACAGCAACACCGCGAGCAGGATGTTGACACCGCGCAGCGCCAACCAAATAAGTAGCGCCACGCCGGCAATAAGACCTAAATCTGCAATCATGAGAACGCCCCTAGTTATTGTTATTGGGGGCTCGGCGACGTGCTGACTACTTATTCTTCTTCGTCGTCACCGTAATACGTGCCCCAGCCATCGTATTCGACCCCGGTGGCTTTGGCAATATCGTTCACTTGTTGAGCTTGTTCAATCAGTTGCGCTTCATCTAACGGCAATTCGCTAAGCGCCGCAAATGCAAACCACCGCGTGCCATCGTCGAGCTCGAACTCGTCGGCGTCATCAACGTGAAAACCAAGTTTCACTAATTCTACAGCGGCTTTCTCGAGTTTGGTAAAATCGGGGCTCGCTAGGTGATGCTCAATTGGAAAATCAACATCTGCAGGCGCACCATCGTCTAACAAAGCAGCCACAGTTTCGGTTGTTTGTTGTTGAATTTCGTCTTTACTCATGGTCATTATTTTGACTCCTCGGCAAGCGCCAGTTCGTGGTCAAGTTCGCTAATTTTGCTGCGCATTGCTTCATGACATTTTGCTACCAATGCGCGCACACTGTCACCAGAATAGCCTGAGGTGTCAATGGCGGGAAGCATCTCAATAATCACTTTGCCGTTGTTCCAACGATTCAGTTTGATCCGCCCATGTAGATTTGACACACAGATCGGTACGATAGGTACTTCCGCTTGCAGTGCCGTGCGAAAAGCTCCGGTTTTAAACGGCAGTAATCCCCGACCATAACTTCGTGTTCCTTCTGGGAACAACAATACCGAGATCTTTTTCTGCCGAATCGCTTGTGCTGCCTGATCAATGGTGCCGCGCGCCCGACCGGTATTTTTGCGATCGATAAGAATGTTACCGGCCAGCCAATACAACCAACCGAAAAAGGGGATCCACTTCAGGCTTTTCTTGCCGATACTCACCGAACGTTTCGGCATTGCCCGGCTGAGGGTGAAAATATCATAGGTATTCTGATGGTTCGCGATATAGACGTACGGGCCTTTATCTTCTATCCCTTCAGGCTCACGAATTTCAAGCTCAACACCTAAGATGCGGTGCATGCGACCGTACCAGTGCGCCCAAAACGGCGTGTTGTTAGGGTGAAATGGCCGTAAGGCACAGGCGATAACGCCAACAATGGCGGATAGGACAATAAACAAGCCTAATAAAAGTATACGTACAACAGCGAGCATGCAGTCTCCTTATGATTGCAGCTCGCTAGTATACCTGTTTTACACCAAAAAAACGTCCGATCAGTCTTGGCTTTCGACCACAATCGCATCAACGCGCTGCAAACCACGCGGTAACTTGTTGCCACGACGTCCGCGCTCACCGCGATAATGTTCAAGATCTGCTGGTTTCAACGTCAGCTTGCGCTTGCCTGCCAGCAAGGTGATCGCGGCATCGCCAGGAACGACGTTGGTCGCCACCACATACTCTTCACGGGATTGTGCTCGCAATGCCGGAATACTTATCATCTTGTTGCCCTTACCTTTGGCTAATTCAGGCAAATCGGCAACTGGGAAGATTAACATTCGGCCTTCGTTAGAAACCACCACCAACATGTCATTCTCGAGTGATTCAACTTTGTTCGGTGGCAAAATTTTCGCACCCGTTGGCAGGTTTAAGATAGCTTTACCATTCTTATTACGACTCACCAAATCAGCAAATTTACAGACAAAACCATAGCCCGCATCAGAGGCTAACAAATAACGCTGCTCATCTTTAGCCATCATCACCTGATCAATGGTTTCACCAGAAACCAGGCTAAAGCGCCCGGTTAATGGCTCACCTTGCGTGCGTGCCGACGGCAACAAATGGGCTTCACAGGAGAAGCTCCGGCCGGAACTATCGAGGAACACCACTTGCTGATTACTCTTGCCTTGCGCGCTGGCTAAGAAGCTATCACCAGATTTGTAGGCGAGGCTAGTACCATCAACATCGTGCCCTTTAGCTGCACGTACCCAGCCTTTTTGCGACAGCACCACGGTGACCGGTTCAGCAGGTGTCAAGTCACGCTCGCTGAGTGCTTTGGCTTCTTCGCGCTCAATCAGCGGTGAACGGCGATCGTCACCATACTTCTCGGCGTCAGCTAGAATTTCTTTGCGAATAAGCGTTTTCAGACGACGATCAGAGCTTAATAATAACTCAAGCTGCTCGCGCTCTTTCTCTAGCTCGTCTTGTTCGCCTTTAAGCTTCATTTCTTCGAGTTTCGCCAAATGCCGTAATTTCAACTCAAGAATTGCTTCAGCCTGGGTTTCCGTCAGTTGGAAGCGCTTCATTAACTCAGCTTTAGGCTCATCCTCATAGCGAATGATGGCAATCACTTCGTCGATATTCAGATACGCAATCAACAAGCCTTCTAGGATGTGCAAGCGCGCCAAGACTTTATCTAGGCGATGCTGCAAGCGGCGCACAACTGTTTGCTGACGGTACTGCAACCATTCTTTTAACACATTCAGAATCGGTTTAACTTGAGGACGACCGTCTAGGCCGAGCATGTTCAAGTTAACGCGGTATTGTTTCTCGAGGTCGGTGGTCGCGAACAAGTGTTGCATCATTTGCTCAATATCAACACGATTGGAGCGCGGCACGACGACTAATCGCGTGGGGTTTTCATGGTCGGACTCATCACGCAAATCCGATACCATTGGCAATTTCTTCGCTTGCATTTGTCCAGCGATTTGCTCCAACACCTTGGCGCCAGAAGCTTGATGCGGTAACGCATAAATCACCACTTCACCGTCTTCCAACGCATATTTGGCGCGCATCCGAATACTGCCGCGACCTGACTCATAGAGCTTCACGATTTCATCGTGCGGTGTGATGATTTCAGCATCAGTCGGGTAATCGGGACCACGTAAGTGTTCCATGATCTCAGTTAAATCAGCGCTTGGTTTTTCGAGCAGCAACGCGCAAGCATGAGCGACCTCACGTGCATTGTGCGGCGGAATATCCGTCGCCATGCCAACCGCAATGCCGGTCACACCATTGAGTAGAATGTGTGGCAAACGGGCCGGCAGTATCCGCGGCTCTTTCATAGTGCCATCAAAGTTGGGCACCCAATCTGAAGTTCCCTGCCCTAACTCGCTAAGCAGTACCTCGCTAAAGCGAGATAGCCGCGCTTCGGTATAGCGCATCGCAGCAAAGGATTTGGGATCATCCGGAGAGCCCCAGTTACCTTGCCCGTCAACCAACGGGTAGCGATATGAAAACGGTTGCGCCATCAGCACCATAGCTTCATAGCAAGCGCTGTCACCATGCGGGTGAAATTTGCCGAGCACGTCACCGACCGTACGCGCTGATTTCTTATACTTTGCTAGCGCCGAAAGCCCTAGCTCCGACATGGCATAAATGATCCGCCGTTGGACCGGCTTCAAGCCGTCACCAATGTGTGGCAAGGCGCGGTCCATAATGACGTACATGGAATAGTTTAAATACGCATCTTCGGTAAAACGGCGTAACGGAATGCGTTCGACAATGTTGGTATCCATCGACATGCTCGTATTTCTCCTTACAACTCTGCCAAGTCGACAAGGTTACCCTTGCTCTCAAGCCAATCACGGCGATCGCCAGAACGTTTCTTAGCGAGCAACATATCCATCAACTCTTGGGTGGCCTCAACTTCATCTACAGTTAACTGCACCAAGCGTCGCGTATTCGGATCCATGGTTGTTTCGCGTAACTGCAACGGGTTCATTTCACCCAGGCCTTTAAAGCGTTGTACGTTGACTTTGCCTTTGCGTTTGTCGGCCTCAATTCGATCCAGGATACCCTGTTTCTCGTCTTCATCGAGCGCATAATGGACTTCTTTACCAACGTCGATTCGATAAAGCGGCGGCATTGCCACGTAAATATGACCATGGTCAACCAACGCGCGAAAGTGTTTTACGAACAAGGCACAGAGCAGCGTGGCAATGTGCAGGCCATCGGAGTCGGCATCGGCAAGAATACAAATTTTGCCATAACGCAGTTTTTCTAAATCGTCAGAGTCAGGGTCAACGCCAAGGGCAACTGAAATATCATGGATCTCTTGTGAGCCGAGGATTTGATCGGATTCTACTTCCCAGGTATTCAAAATCTTACCGCGCAGTGGCATCACGGCCTGAAAGTCGCGGTCCCGCGCTTGCTTCGCCGAGCCGCCTGCGGAATCACCTTCAACTAAGAACAACTCACTACGGGCAGTATCTTGACTCGCACAATCCGTGAGCTTGCCCGGCAACGGTGGACCTTGTGTGACTTTTTTACGGACCACTTTTTTACTCGCCCGCATACGGCGCTGGGCGTTATTGATGCACAATTCAGCCAGTTGTTCGGCTTGTTCAGTATGTTCATTCAGCCACAAGCTGAACGCATCTTTCACCACGCCTGAAACAAAGGCTGCAGTTTGCCGAGAGGACAAACGCTCTTTGGTTTGCCCCGCAAACTGTGGGTCTTGCATCTTCACCGACAGAATAAAGCAGCAACGCTCCCAGATATCTTCTGGCGTTAGCTTAACGCCACGCGGGAGTAAGTTACGAAACTCACAGAATTCGCGCATCGCATCTAGAAGCCCCTGCCGTAAGCCGTTGACGTGGGTTCCCCCTTGTGGAGTCGGAATTAAGTTCACGTAGCTTTCAGCAATACCTTCGCCACCCTCAGGCAACCAAGTAACTGCCCAATCGACAGCTTCTTCTTTGCCTTTGAAGCTACCAATAAAGGGTTCTTCTGGCAGGGTCGGCAATTCTTCTACGGCTTCAACTAAGTAGTCGCGTAAACCGTCTTCGTATTGCCAGCTCTGTTCACTGTTATCGACTAAATTGCGGAAAATAATTTTCAGGCCGGGACACAAAACTGCCTTGGCGCGCAGCAAATAGGTTAGCTTGGTTACCGAGAACTTAGCCGAGTCGAAATAGCTGGCATCAGGCCAAAAATGCACGCTGGTACCTGTGTTGCGCTTACCAACTGTGCCGGTAACGGTAAGCTCGCTGACCTTGTCGCCATGCTCGAAAGCCATTTCATAAACTTGGCCGTCGCGCTTAACCTTAATGTCTACGCGCGTTGACAGCGCGTTTACCACGGAAATACCAACGCCGTGCAAACCACCAGAGAAGTTGTAGCTTTTATTCGAAAACTTACCGCCGGCATGGAGTTTCGTCATGATCAACTCAACGCCGGGAACTCCTTCTTCAGGATGAATGTCAACCGGCATACCGCGACCATCATCTTCAACTTCTAAGGATTGATCGGGGTGCAAAGTAACAATAATTTGTTGAGCATGGCCAGCCAAAGCTTCATCAACACTGTTGTCGATGACTTCTTGACCAAGGTGATTAGGACGGGTGGTGTCCGTATACATGCCGGGGCGGCGTCGCACCGGCTCGAGGCCATTGAGGACCTCTATCGCATCTGCTTTATAGTCTGACATGCGCTCTTCTTTTCGGTGACAAGAATTGTAGTTATAGGATGCTCATATACTGTTACAGGACGAGCATAAACTCAAGCTAGTATTCGGTGGCAAGTCCGCGTTCGCGAATAAGTTCGAGCCATTCCTGCAGAAATTTATTCACTTGGAATTTTTCATTACTTTGATGCATAGCTGGATTGGGCTGTTGATAGACTGGCTGTAAACGCTGAACATGTTGACTCCGAGTCACCTCGGCCAGTTGCGCATCATGATACAAACGCACTTCAAGTTCAGCTTCCACTAACCCCGGTAGCTGTTTACTCAAAGCTTGTTGTTTAATGCGAATGTCCGTGGTGTAGGGTGCACGTTGCAACACCGCAACGCGAAAATGTAAATGCTGCCCTACTTTAATCAAGCGCTCACCGCCTTGCTTCATTTGTGCAACCACTTTAAGCAATGCTGCATAGTTGACGGCAGCCAAGCGTTGCAAGGCCGCTAAGTCAAATTGATAGCGTTGGCGTTTGACATCTTTAATCATGATGCTTTGAGTTGCTCCAAATGAAGTTGTAACCATTGTAGACCAATGACACTGGCAGCGTTGTTAATTTTTCCTTGCTCCAGCAAGGCAACCACTTCGCTACGCGAAAGTACATGCACTAAAATATCTTCGTTTTCAGTGGCAAGTCCGCCGTGACGACTCGCTTTGCTACTGTCGACTTCGGCAATATAAACCGAAATTTTTTCACTGCAGCCGCCGGGGGTCGACAAGTAGGTCATTGCATAGTGCATTTTATCACTTTGCAAACCGGCTTCTTCTTCGAGTTCGCGGTGTGCAACACTATCAGCGCTCTCGCCTGGGTCAATCATACCGGCCACAAACTCAAGTAACCAAGGTGAGTCTTGTTGCTCAAGCGCGCCAATACGAAATTGTTCTAGCAATACCAAACTGTCACGCTGCACGTCATAGGGTAAAACCACTACCGCATGCCCACGCTCCATTAATTCGCGATCAAAAACCGCTGACCAACCGCCGGCAAACAAACGATGCTGAATGCGGTAGCGATAAAGGCTCAAAAATCCCTCACGTATCGATTCACGTTCTATAATCTTAAAATCTTGATGATTAAATTTTTGCACTGTAAACCTTTTGTCTTTTGATTTCGTATATTAGAATCTACTAAAATAAATAAACGACAGTAAATTCGCACGTTTTGCTCATAATTGGTTACATTTAACCGATTTCTGTTGCAACTGAAAGCATGAATCCGACAAGCCATCGGAGTATGCTAGTAATCATTCAATTGTGTATGTAAAATACCAAACAAAATTAGCAACGGTCATTTGAGCCAGAACAACCATTCAGGACCACTGAACTCATGAAAAAAACGATTCTTTCTGCTGTTATCGGCCTTACCTTCGCTGCAGGTAGCTCTGTAGTATACGCTGATGACCTCGCACAGGTTTTCCAACTTGCCCTACAAAATGATCCAACGCTGAAACAAGCCGAAGCGCAACGTGAAGCGGCTAAGCAAGGACTCAATATCGCCGAAGCCGATTGGTGGCCACAACTGGGCTTCGAGGCTGGCTACAACCGCTCGACTCGCGAGACGCTTGATTTTGACAGCGGTGGTAACATCTTTATGTACGATGTCACTTCGACCGGCTGGAATGCCGGCGTCAATTTAAGCCAAACGGTTTTCAATAAAGCGACTTGGGAACAAACCCAAATCGCTGAAAAACAAGCCTACCAAGCAGAAGTGAACTATTTAAACGAGCGCCAGCAATTGATGATTCGCGTCGTAAACGCGTACTTCTCAGTACTCGAGCGCATGGATGACCTCGAATTTGCCGAGGCCGAAAAGCGCGCCATTGAGCGTCAATTAGAGCAAACGAAACAGCGTTTCTCTGTTGGTCTTACTGCAATTACTGACGTTCATGAAGCGCAAGCGCAGTTTGACCAAGCCGTAGCGCGTGAAATCCAAGCTCGTAACGCAGTCGAAATCGCACAAGAAGGCCTACGTGAAATCACCGGTCGGTACCACGAAGACTTGGCACGACTTGATACCGAGTCATTTTCGCCAACTTCGCCATCGCCAGAAGCTGCTGACAGTTGGGTCACCACGGCTGAAGACAAAAACCTACAGTTGCTAGTCCAACGCGTTGCCGTCGAAATTTCTGACCAGCAAATTGATCTTGCCTTAGCCGGGCATTACCCGCGTGTTTCACTATCGGGCAGTTTCAGCACTTCAGATAGCGAAAGCGAAGTACAAGGTCGCACCAACAACACTCCGCGGATGGATAGTTCATCGATTGGTTTATCTTTGAATGTGCCTATTTTCAGTGGATTCCGTACCTCATCACAAGCTGAGCAAGCACGTGCAAACTATGTTGCAAGCAGCCAACAGTTGGAATTTACCCGCCGCAGTGTAGAGCGTGAAGTTCGTAACGCTTTTTATGATGTGGTCGCTTCAATTTCAACAATTAGTGCACTTGAACAAGCTGTCGTTTCTGCTGAATCGGCTTTGAAAGCGACGCAAACCGGTTTTGAAGTCGGCACTCGTACCATTGTAGATGTACTTGATAGTACCCGTAACCTTTACAATGCTCGTCGTAATCTCTCGACTGCGCGTTATAATTACATCCGTCAATCACTGACACTGCAGCAAGCTTCAGGTAAGATCGGTGAACAAGATCTGATGGCAATTAACGCAAGTCTAATTAATGAAAATAATTGAGAAACCGAAGTTCGAAGCAAGGTTTTTACTTCCTAAGTATTGGCTGACCTGGTTAGGGGTCGGCCTTCTTTATTTTATCTCCTGGTTACCGTATCGCTGGCAGCTCGCTATGGGCCGTGGTCTCGGTAACCTGTTTTACAAATTCGTGCCGCGCCGTGCGGATATCGCTCGGCGAAATCTTGAGCTGTGCTTTCCTGATAAAACTGCCACTGAGATTGAAAAGCTCGTTGCCAAAAACATGAAAAATACCGGCGTCGCATTTTTCGAAACCGGTATGGCATGGTGGTGGCCCGACTGGCGCATTCGCCGCAAATTACATGTACACGGCGTTGAACACCTCGAGGCTGCGTTGCAAGAAGGCAAGGGTGTGTTGTTGTTGCTGTTTCATTTTCTGAGCCTTGAAGTGCATGCGCGCTTGCACGGTTTTGTGCAACCTGCAGTGGGACTCTACCGTCCACACAACAATGCGGTAATGGAGTTTTTGCAAACTCGCGGACGTGGGCGCTCCAACAAATATATGATCCCGCGTACCGATGTGCGCAGCATGATGCAAGCTATCGCTCAGGGTGAAATTGCTGGTTACCTGCCCGATCAAGATTACGGTCGACGCCGTACTGTATTTGCACCCTTTTTTGCCGTTGAACAGACCAGTACCACAACCGGTACGCTGTTATTTGCGGCGCATGACAATTGTGCGGTATTGCCTGTCACCTGCTTTCGTCGTGACGACGGTAGTGGCTACGATATGACGTTCTATCCGGAGTTTGAGAACTTTCCGACGGGCGATGATGTGGCCGATGTTACTCGCGTTAATCAAATGGTCGAGTACGCCGTCATGCAATGCCCTGAGCAATATTTATGGGTACATAGACGCTTCAAAACACGACCAAACGAGAGCGATCCCGACCTTTATCGCCGTTAATCCTTGTGATCTTCGAGCACGGCAGCGAAGCAATGCTGCCAAGCCTCGGTGACCACTTTACGTTCTTTTGCTACCGGCTGGTGCGTCACATTACCACGGTCATCGAGCGCAAGTTGATGTAACCATTCTCGACACCGTACATAAGTCGCAATCAATTGATTCGCTTGCTCAGCAGGCAACAAGTCGAGATTGGCCACTTGTTCCAGAATACGCACATTATCTGTCCAAGTGGTAAGTTCAGGGTATTCTGCCGCATAACGTAGTACTAGAAACTGCACCAAAAATTCAATGTCCGTGATACCCCCAACACCTTGCTTTAAGTCGAAAGCGTGGCCTTCAGTTTTCTGTAACTTATGGGCGCGCATTTTTTCGCGCATGGTCACCACCTGATCAGCTAACTCTTGAGCGTCGCGCGAGCGGCACAGCTGTTGTGCGCGCATAGTGGCGAATGCCTCACGTAATGAGGCTTGGCCGAATACCGCACGCGCTCTTACTAAAGCCTGCAACTCCCAGGTCCATGCCTCATCCTGTAAATAGCCTTCATAGGTTTCGAGTCGCGTCACCAAAAGCCCCGCTTTGCCAGAGGGCCGTAAACGCATATCGACATCGTACAAAATGCCAATCATGGTACGAGTGGTAAATAAATGCAGGATTCGCTGCGCCAAGCGCAAATAAAACTGCTGAACTTCAATGGGCTTGGCACCATCCGTCTCGCCTTGATAGTCACTATCGGTCACAAAAACCAAGTCAAGGTCGGAGCTATAGCTAAGCTCCAGCCCCCCCAATTTTCCGTAAGCAATCACTGCTAGGCCGGTATCTTCCAGACTCCGCCCTGGGGGCGCACCATATTTATGGGTCAGTTGCTGCCATGCAAGGCGCACCACATGACCGATAATCGCCTCGGCCAAATAACTCAGGTGGTCGCTGACCTTCATTAACGGCAACGCACCACTAATGTCAGCCGCAGCGATTTTTAACTGACAGGATTGCCGGGCTTGGCGCAAGCCATTCATTTGTGCTTCCAGATCTTCTTCATGCTCTGGAATCCGCAGCAAATACTCATTCACAATGACTGGGTATGCGGTCAGTTCAGGCAGCTCATATAGATGGCGAGGATCGATCAGTTCATCCAACAAAATCGGATAGTTCGCTAGATGTTTAGCTAACCACGAGCTGGCGCGGCATAATTTGATGAGTTGCTCACGCGCGCCCTGATTTTCAACCAATAATTCGACATACGCAGTGCGGGTCATAATTTGCCGCAACACGCCAAACACACGCTCAATGACCACTTCGGCATCAGCCAAAGGCAAGGCGCGCTGTAATAAAGTAGGTACCAAACGCGCCATAGCTTTGCGTCCACGCGGACCACTACCGCGCTTACGGAGCTCCATCCGCAGTTCACTAACTGCTTGCCAAATTTGCTGGGCGCGTTGCTTGTTCAAGCCTGCTTCGAGCAATACATCAAGGGCAGTCGTCTCCTCGACCATGTCTTGCCAAAGTAACTGCAAAGCTCCCGCATCTTCTTCGTCTTGCTCGTTGTCGCCAATCACATCACGAAAATGCTGGTGGATAGCTGCCATAACCGTTTCAGTTTTCGCCAATAACTCGGACCAAGACATGCTAAAGGCAAGCGCCACACGCTCTTGCTTCTCAGCTTCGGTCGGCAATGTCTGTGTTTGCTCATCGTTCAGCTGCTGCAACACATGTTCCAGCTTACGCAAGAATCCGTAGCCATCAAGCAAGGTGTTAATCGTAGCGGCTGGTAGGAGCTCTAACTCGGCGATTGCCGTATAGGCCTGATAAAGACTTTGTGTCTGTAATTGCCGTTCTTGACCACCACGAATGAGTTGGAAAGTTTGCGCAATAAACTCGACTTCGCGAATACCTCCTGGCCCCAATTTAATATTGTCCTGTACGCCTTGGCGTCGCGTTTCTTGGGTGATGAGGTTTTTCATCTTGCGCAAGGCATCGATTGCTGAGAAATCGATGTAGCGGCGATAGACAAACGGACGTAACAACTGTTGCAGCTGTTTCTGCTGCTGCGCAGTAGCGCCAATCAATCGCGCTTTGACCATGGCGTAACGTTCCCAGTCGCGTCCTTGCTCTTGGTAGTAGTATTCAAGCGCCGCAAGGCTGGTGACCACAGGCCCAGATTGGCCAAACGGCCGTAACCGCAGATCGACGCGAAATACCCGCCCGTCACCGGTGACTGTGTCGAGTAAATTCACCACAGCCTGCACCAGCTTGGTAAAGAACACATCGGTTTCAAGGGGTTTGCGCGGATGATCAGTTTCACCTCGTTCGGGATAGCAAAAAATCAAATCAATATCGGATGAAAAGTTGAGTTCTCGGCCACCGAGCTTGCCCATACCAATGATCATCAATTGCTGCGTATTGCCATTTCCATCAAGTGGCGTACCGTAGCGCTCGACCAACGACTGCATTGCCCAGTCACGCGCGACCGTAATCAGCGCGTCGGCTGCAGCACTGATGTGTTCGAGCATGGTGGGTAATGCAATCTGGTCGGCAAGGTCGGCTGCCGCAAGCGTTGCAAACCAACGCTCGCGAGTACGCCGCAGAATACTTTGAGCGCTCGCTTCATTCGTAGCTTCAGACATCAAGTTTTGCAATTCACTTAAATACGAGCTGACTGAAGGAATGCTAATCTTCCCTTGTGCATCGAGCTTGACTGCATCAGGTTGTTGCTCACGCACGCGAGCAACAAAAGCACTTATGGTATCGATGCGTTGCAACAACTGTGATTCTGTCATCTTACGTCAACCAATACGGCTCTTGCTTTAACGCCGCTTTGCGTGACAGTTCGAGTGCATAGAGCAATGATTCCAATTGCACCGCTTGCCAATTTAACAGCTTCTCCGGTTGTGCGTCATCGTTATCCTTGATGGCTTCACGTAATAGTTTTAACGCCATAATTTCACGGATCCCGCGGGCCATATCCTGCCAAGGCGAGCGAAACATTTCACGATCTTCAGCATCGAACAGAAAGCCAACGCAGTAGCCTAGTTGCAGCGACGCTTGCAGCAGCGAGAGTTGCTTCAAGTAGTACTCAGGCTTGAGTTCGCCTTCGCGGCTAAAGGCATCCACCACATTTTGCCAGTCTTCACGTAAACGTTGCGCCGCCCATTGCTTGAGCGGTAACTGCATCAACTGTTCATGGCGTGGCTGCTGTTGACACAAGGCACCAAGCTCGAGCAAGGTTAGTTGATAATCATCGCGAATACTGAGACTTTGGACGAGCTCTAACTGCACCGCGTGCTGCTGTTGCTCTACAATCTCCTCATATAGCTTCGGATAATTATTCAACGCCCGATGATAAGCCCCGTCTTCCGCAGTCAACTCGATGAGGCCATCATAACGACTCAACCAGCCCAAGTGTCCGAGCATTTGATCGAGCCGCATAATGTGATCACTGACATCAATTTCGAGCATCTGTAGTTGTTGCAATACGACTTTACTTAAGCGAATGCCATCGGTGATACCTGCAACTGCCCGCACACTCGGTTGTGCCGCTAAACACGCATCGTTGTGCTGCCAATATTGCAACGCATAGCCGAGCGCGCGATAGAGTCCAGTGCCGACGTCATCATCTGGGCGTTGCTGCACGAAATGCGCATGGGTAAAAGGCTCCAACACTGACTTACCCGCCAGCAAATAGCCGCGTGCAGCTTTGCTCAAACTGCCCAGCCGCGCATTGAGTCGCGTAATAAAACGCCGCGCCAACTTGTAGGCGTCGTTCACATCGGCACCGTCTTGTACCTCGATTTCGACTTCAGCAAGTGCTTGTTCAGTGTCTCCAGCACGAATACTGCCGCGATCGTAGACCAATTCGATGATTCCATCAGCACTCGGAATGCGCCAACGGTAACGAGTAAAATCTGTGGTAAACAATTCATTTAGGTCGCGATTAATATCGAAGAACGGAAAATCTTCGGGCCAAATCGCTTCATCGAACAGCGTTAAATCAGGCTTGTCGCTGGCAGTGGGAACATTGTACTCCGGGCGGCTATGCATGCCACCAAGCACTTCACCGGCTAATTTAATGGTTTGCTCACGTTGTTCGCCTCGCTGGCGAATACGCAGCCCCATATCATGCTGCCGTAGGCGCAAGTCGTCGGTATCAAAATAACTGTTACTAAGATGCATCTCGGTCATCTCAACTTGTTTCGCGAGGCTCTGACAAAGCGCTATGACCTTATCGGCAGGTGCTTCTTCAACTAACAGTTTTAGTTCGATTTCTTGACTCACAACGACTCTCTTTGCAATGAATGTTTTACGCCTGTCTAAGGTACTCGCAGGTAGGCTATTGGTCAACTCGACAAGGCTTGACAGCGCTGCGCAAAAGTTGCACCGTGGCGGCCTAAGGAAACTTTAGAAAAAGTTGATTGTATGGGCTTTACGCGCACTAAAAAAGGCATATACTGGCGCGCGAAAAATGTCCCTATTTAGCCGTACGGCTGAGTCCTACAGGAGATGCTATGTTCAAAGCCAGTGAAGTACTTACGGCTCAGTATAGCGGTGCCGACCTTGGCACTTTGCAACGCGCAATTACCGACAACTATTTGGTTGATGAAGACGCGTATTTGCATGAACTGATGCAACTGGTACCGAATGATGATGCGACGCTTGATGCTGTAACCGAACGTTCCGCGCAACTGGTCAAAACCGTGCGCGAGCGAGCTGACGGTGGCGGTGTCGACGCATTCTTACAAGAGTACAGTTTAGATACCAAGGAAGGCATTATTCTCATGTGTTTGGCCGAAGCCCTGCTGCGCATCCCTGATGCACGCACTGCCGATGCTTTGATTCAAGATCGTCTTTCCGGCGGTGACTGGCAAAAGCACATGGGTGAGAGCTCATCGTGGTTGGTAAATTCTGGAACCTGGGGGCTTGCGCTCACTAATGCCGTGATCAACCCCACTGGGCAACCAATGGAAACACCACGAGGTGTGTTCCGTCGTTTGACACGCCGCTTAGGCATGCCGGTGGTGCGTAAAGCAACCTATAATGCGATGCGCATTATGGGTAAGCAGTTCGTGTTGGGTCGCAGCATTGAAGAAGCATTGAAGAATAGCCGCGCCAATCGCGACAAAGGCTACACCCATGCCTACGATATGCTCGGCGAAGCCGCCTTAACGGGCGCCGATGCGCGCCGTTACTTCGACGACTACGTGAATTCAATTCAAGTGGTCGCGAAAGAGAAGTTTAACAACCCGAAAGCGCCGCGACCGACCATCTCGATCAAGCTTTCCGCCCTGCACCCACGCTACGAGTCGGCTAACCATGAGCGCGTTCTCACCGAGCTAGCTTCAAGCTTGACCGACTTGGTGAAGTTAGCGAAACAAGCCGATGTTGGCGTCACCATTGATGCTGAAGAGGCGGATCGCCATGAACTCTCGCTGGAACTGTTCGAGAAAGTCTATCGCAGTGGTGTCTGCAAAGGCTGGCCACGCTTCGGTCTTGTTGTTCAGGCATATTCAAAACGTGCACTCCCGACGCTGGTGTGGCTAACTGCGTTAGCAAAAGAATGCGGTGATGAAATTCCAGTACGCTTGGTAAAAGGTGCGTATTGGGACAGCGAAATCAAGCTGTGCCAAATGAATGGCTTAACCGGCTACCCCGTATTCACTCGCAAAGCGAGTACTGACGTAAGTTACCTAGCCTGCTCGCATTATTTGTTGTGCGAGCAAACTGATGGTGCCATTTACCCGCAGTTTGCCACCCACAACGCGCAAACAGTGGTCGCGATTCGTCACCTGAACGAACAGTACCAACGTCGCATCGAGTTCCAACGACTCCATGGCATGGGCGATGACTTGTACGACACTCTGTTACAAGAAGACCCGAACGTGACCGTGCGTATTTATGCCCCCGTCGGTGCTCACAAAGACCTGTTACCGTACTTGGTGCGACGTCTGTTAGAGAATGGTGCGAACACGTCATTCGTGCACAAACTGGTCGACCCAGCGACGCCGGTTGATGAACTGATCAAGCACCCAATGCGCACCATTGCTAAGTACGAAACCTTAGCAAACACCAAAATTCCACTACCGACGCAGATTTTTGGCGATCGGAAGAACTCGTTAGGATTGAACATGAACATTCATTCTCAAGCAGATGACTTTATTGCTGCGGTGCAGCAATACCGTGACAAACAGTGGCAAGGCGGCCCTATCGTCAATGGCGATGTGGTCACCGCACATCACCAAGTAGCGATCCATAGCCCACAGGAAACTGGCCGTAATATCGGTACCATTTGCTGGGGCGATAAAGCCTTAGCTGAGCAAGCACTGAACAGTGCGAATGCTGCTTACCGTCGCTGGCGTGATACGGATGTCGAAATCCGCGCACAAGCGCTGGAGAAATTCGCTGACTTGATGGAAGCCAATCGCGAAGAGTTAATCGCGCTGTGTACTTTGGAAGCTGGTAAAAGCCTACAGGATGGTATCGACGAAGTGCGTGAAGCGGTCGATTTCTGTCGTTACTACGCGGTTGAAGCGCGTAAGCTGATGGGCGAGCGCATTAAGTTGCCAGGACCAACAGGCGAAACCAACGAGTTATCAGTTGAAGGTCGCGGCACCTTCATCTGTATTAGCCCATGGAACTTCCCGCTCGCTATTTTCACTGGCCAAGTAGTCGCAGCACTCGTTACTGGTAACTGTGTCATCGCCAAGCCAGCAGAGCAAACCGGCCTTATTGCATTCCGCGCCGTCCAGCTTATGCTCGACGCCGGTATCCCAGGTGATGTATTGCACTTCATGCCGGGTAGCGGTGCCGAAGTGGGCTCGTTCTTGACCAGTCAAGAAGACATTGGTGGTGTATGTTTCACCGGGTCTACCTACACTGCACAGGCGATTAACCGCGCACTGGCAGCGCGCACTTCGACCATTGCCCCATTGATTGCCGAAACCGGTGGCCAAAACGCCATGCTGATCGACTCCACCGCCCTGCCTGAGCAGGCAGTAACAGATATCGTCGCCAGTGCCTTCAAAAGTGCCGGTCAACGTTGTTCAGCGTTACGCGTTTTGTTCGTGCAAGATGACATCGCGGACCGCGTCATTGAACTGCTCAAAGGTGCCATGGCAGAGCTAAAAGTTGGCGACCCTATGTTGCATGAAACCGATGTTGGCCCAGTCATCGATGGCGCTGCGAAGCACAGCCTTGAACAACATGTGAACGATATTTCACAAGCCGGTCGCTTGATTGCTCGCGCACCTATGCCTGATTACGTCAACGGTGGTACTTTCGTGGCACCTACCGCAATTGAAATCGATAGCATTAATCAGTTGGTGAAAGAGAACTTTGGTCCGATTCTGCATGTGATCCGCTATTCAGCAGATAAGATTGATGAAGTGATCAATAGCATCAATGCTACTGGCTTTGGCTTGACCTTTGGCATCCACAGCCGCAATGAAACCTTTGCTGCTGATGTGGCACGCCGGATTGATGTTGGTAACGTTTATATCAACCGTAACCAGATCGGTGCGGTGGTGGGCGTACAGCCATTTGGTGGCCGTGGTCTATCAGGAACCGGTCCAAAAGCGGGCGGACCACACTATCTGCCACGCTTCGTTACCGAAAAAACGCGCACCAACAACATCACTGCTGTTGGTGGCAACGCTACCTTACTTTCGCTGGGTGATTAAAAATCACCCAGTTCATGTAAGTACAATGATTGGCTGCCGTCGTTAATGGCGGCGGCCAAACCTTCGATACGCGGCAACAGTCGCGCCATATAAAACTTCGCAGTTTTCACTTTACTCGCTAAGTACGGCCGCTCAGTAACCAAAGGTTCTGCAGTTTTGGCCATACGCAACCACAAATAGCCGTAAGTGACATAACCAATCAAATGTAGGTATTCAACCGCAACGCTATTGACGATGTTCTCATCCGCAGCAACTTTAGTCAGTACCTGTTCAGTGACACTGGCGACCAGCTTCACTGCTTCACCCAGTTGTTCATATTCTTTAGCAAGCTCAGCTTGCGGCTCTGCCAGCAACGCTTGAATGTCTTCGAGCAACGGCTGCAATAACTGACCACGTGAACCGGCAACTTTGCGACCAAGCAAATCTAGTGCTTGGATACCGTTGGTGCCTTCATAGATTTGTGCAATACGACAATCGCGCACCAGTTGCTCTTGTCCCCACTCACGCACATAGCCATGCCCACCGAAGATTTGCTGACCAAGAATGGTGGCTTCCAGCCCAGTGTCAGTAATAAATGCTTTAGCAATCGGCGTGAGCAACGCGACCAGAGCATCAGCACGTTCTTTCTCTTGCTGGTGGTCGCTGTACTTGGCGATATCTAGTTGTTGCCCGACGTAAGTCGAGAACGCCCGACCGCCTTCAACGAAGGCTTTCATAGTTAGCAACATACGGCGAATATCGCCATGCACGAGCAATGGGTCTGCTTCTTTCTCCATTTGCCGGGTTGCTTTGGCACCACGACCTTGAATGCGATCTTGTGCATATTCAAGCGCATTCACGTACGAACGTGCGGCAGCGCCGAGTCCCTGAATACCCACACCTAAACGCTCGTAGTTCATCATGGTGAACATCGCTGGTAAGCCTTGGTGTGGTTCACCGACGAGCCAACCTTTCGCACCGTCAAAATTCATCACACAAGTAGCAGAGGCGTGGATCCCCATTTTGTGTTCAATAGAGCCACAATGCACTTGATTCCGCTCACCAACATTACCGTCAGCGTCTGGCAAAAATTTAGGTACTAAGAACAAGCTAATGCCTTTACTACCAGCGGGTGCGTCCGGCAATTTTGCCAGCACCAAATGCACAATATTCTCGGTCAGATCGTGTTCACCACCAGTAATGAATATTTTCGTGCCTGAAATAGCATAGCTCCCATCGGCTTGCGGTTCAGCTTTGCTGCGGATAATACCTAAATCAGTACCAGCATGAGGTTCCGTCAAGCACATGGTGCCGGTCCACTGACCCGACGTCATGCGAGGTAAATACAGGTCTTTCAGCTCATCAGACGCATACTGATCGATGGTGATAATGGCACCGGCGGTAAGGCCTGGATAGAGAGAGAACGAAATATCTGCTGCGCACAAGATCTCTTCGTACTGCGCTGAAACGACTTTCGGTAGACCCATGCCACCGTATTCTGGATTCGCGGTAACCCCCACCCAGCCGCCTTCGGCTAATTGCTTGAAGTTCTCTTTGTAGTTTTGTGGCGTCGTGACCTGGCCGTTGGCGAACTTTACGCCCTCTTCGTCGGCAGCGCGCGCATTGGGCGCAATCTGGTTTTCTGCGAGTTTTGCTGCTTCATCGACAATTGCCAAGGCCATTTCCATATCAACTTCAGCAAGTTGTGAGAAACGCGCCCAATCTTGGTCAACATGAAAAACGTCTTGCAATAAGAACTGGATGTCCTCGCGGGGTACTCGGTAATCAGCCATACAACACCTCAACTAAATCAAACAAAAGATTTAAACAGGTGTTTTAATACCAAGTTCCTAGGGTCTTGTCCAGTCCTGCAATGCCGGTTGCCGGAAAGCTGTATTGCCATAAGCCAATACAACATGATTCGGAGCAATCGTAAGCACCTGTATTCCCTGCCATTGATCACCTTGCCATAAGCGTTGCCCAGCAAGCGAAACGAAGCGACTATCGGCGCGTGAGGAGTACTGATGCGCATCGTAACTAAAGGAAGGTATTTGTCGCTGTAATTGCTGAGATAAAGCACTCAGTTGCGGCACGATTGAGTCCTCTGCAAACGCCTCAGTGCCTCCCCCCGTTTCCGCTACCGCCTGATCAAACGCCGCGAGCAAATCTGCGGGGACTTGCTCAAGATCAACTCCGCGGTCATTCACTGGAGAAGCCTCTGGCTCTGGTGTTGAGCTAGGTAAAGGCCGATCCGTATTGACCTTTGCCACCTCGGTTGAAGTCGTGGTGGGGAGCTCTACCTGACGGATGCGAGTCGGCTCACCGAGTCGCCACGTTGGCGCGGATATTGTTTGTGGTTGCGCTTCCATCGGCGCCGCTGGAGCCATAAACCACCCCACTGCAAACCAGCCGAGCAATGCCGCAACCGGCACTGCTAGCCACGGCATCCAGCGCGTTACCGGCGCAATACGCTGATACGCCGGTGCCAATTCAATCGCTTGCTGTTGCGGAATAAACTTAGATTGTTGTTGGCGTAATGCTTTTAACACGGAAGACATAGCTATTGTTGCTCCTGCTGCGCCGCTAAGCGCGGACCAAAATCGGTATGGTGACTGGTCAACCATGCCAAGGTGAGCCCGTCAAGTTCGCCTGATACCGGCAAGCCATGTTGTTGTTGTAGCGCGGTCACGAGTTCAGCCAAAGAGTCTTGCTGCTGCGCTGTGGTCGGCCGTAACTGTTCACTCAACCAGTGTTGATAAGTATCCGCAGAGCTCAACTGATACCCAGGAGGCAATGGAAACACAGCCAAAAATTCACCGGTCCAATTCGCATTAGGTGTCGCGGTGTCAGTCGTGACCGCCTGCCAACCACCATCTTGCAACTGCAACAGCACGGGCAAATTCAGTGCCTTGATGCGATCAAAGCGTAGTCGACCTTGCACACAACCCAGCTGATATTCTTCCAGCCAACGACACAGTTCAACTTCAGCGGGTGGTTGTGGTAGCTGCCAAGCGCGTAGCAGTGACTGCAGCGGTTGTTGAGCACTTGCTATGGTCACCGGCTGCGCGACAGCACGCGTGTTTGCCGTGGCTGCAGAACTATTGAGCCACCAACTGAGGGCAGCGGTTCCTACTAAGGCAATGACCACCGTTGCCACTAAGGCTATGGACGTGCGCCGCGGTGTTGGGCTGGGGGTCACGTCGAGCTCACGCGCAGCGGCTTTCACCTGAGCTTTGCCAACGACTTGCACTTGGTCGTTGTAAGCGGCAAGTAGCGCCCGATCGCAGAGCAAATTCAGCCGGCGTGGAATACCCTCACTGTAATAATGCACCAGTTTTAACGCTGCGTTATCAAATAACTCTCGCTGCGCGCCTGCTACCTGCAAGCGATAGTTGATGTACCGCTGGGTGTCAGCAGCTTGCAACGGTAAGAGATGGTAACGTGCGGTGATGCGCTGAGCTAATTGCCGTAACTCGCGACGACGCAGCAAGTCTTGCAATTCAGGTTGGCCGATCAGAATTACCCGCAACAACTTGTGCTGGTTGGTTTCGAGGTTGGTCAACAGGCGCAATTGCTCGAGCACTTGTGGGCGCAGATGCTGCGCTTCATCAATCAGCACCACACATTGTTCGCCCGCGGCGTGCGCCGTGAGCAAAAATTCTTGCAGTTTGTCGGTGAGTCTTTTGTTAGTGATATTACGTTTAGCGTAGCGAATGCCAAATTCGTCACACAAGGTTGCCAACAATTCAGTTTCATTCAGCATGGGGTTGAGGATGAACGCAGTACGAGTGGCTTCCGGCAACTGCTCAAGTAAAGCTCTTGAGACTGTGGTTTTGCCAGTCCCCACTTCGCCGGTTAACAAAATGAAACCGCCGCTCCCTTGCAGGCCATAACTAAGATGTGCCAAGGCCTCTTGATGGCGCTCGCTCATGTATAAAAATTGCGGATCAGGCGCAATCGAAAAAGGTTCTGTCTGTAATCCAAAGTAATTCAGATACATAATTTGTTGAACTTCGCTGAATGAAACTAAAGTCAGTGTAACGATTGACTTGCATCAGGGCTAGTCATTCGCGATCATCAACTAAAATTAAAAGGGTGTACCGATGCAAATATATCTTGTTGGTGGGGCAGTTCGCGATAGTCTCTTGGACAAACAGGTCACTGAACGTGATTATGTGGTCGTAGGTGCCACTGCCGAAGAAATGCTCGCGCAGGGTTTTCAGCAGGTTGGTAAAGACTTTCCGGTATTCTTACACCCGCAGACTGGCGAAGAGTATGCACTGGCGCGTACTGAACGCAAACAGGGCGTCGGTTATAAGGGGTTTAGCGTGCATGCCGCGCCGGACGTGACACTGGAACAGGACTTACGGCGCCGCGATCTCACCATTAACGCAATCGCCCAAGCGGCTGACGGCCACTTGATTGATCCTTATGGCGGCCGTTCGGACCTTGCGAAGCATTGTCTGCGGCACGTTTCGCCAGCATTTGTGGAAGATCCACTGCGGGTATTGCGGGTAGCGCGCTTCGCTGCTCGCTTCGCTAAGGATGGTTTCTATATCGCCAGTGAAACCTTGGCACTCATGCAGCAAATAAGTGCCGATGGCGAGCTGGAGAGCTTGGCCAATGAACGGGTCTGGCACGAAACCGTGAAAGCGCTGAATACGTCGCGTCCCTGGGTCTATTTTTCCGTATTAGCCAATGTTGACGCACTGGCCCAATGGTATCCAGAGCTCGCCGACGACGCATTATTACAACGGCTAGAAGCGCGCTACCCCGAAGTGCCAGAACAACAGGCTGAACAAGTCTTTTTGTTGCTCATGGCCGAACTAACTGCAATACAAATTGAGCAGTTTTGTGCCCGTCTACGCGTCCCTAATGAATGGCGGGCATTAGCACTGATCGCCCAGCGTTGTCATGCAAAACACCACGATGTTGCGGCGAGTGACTTGTTCGCTAACTGTTTACACCAGGCAGATTGTTGGCGTCGGCCAGAACGTTGGCAAAAGCTGCGGCAGTTGTGGCAACTGCAAGGTGTTACCAAGGCGACGCTAGAACGTTTGCAGCGAGCATATGTAGCAGCCGTTGCAGTAAATGCCGGTGAGGTGATTGCGGCCGCAGCACAGCGCGGTGAGTCGCTTAAAGGTCCGGAAATTGGCGCGGCGGTGAACCGCGCCCGAGCAGCTGCTATTAGTAATGCGTTAGAGGAAGAGCCAGAGTAAAACAACGCCGAGAAGTAGACGGTAAATCACAAATGGCAGCATGCCCATTTTCTCAATCACTTGTAAAAACAGTTTGATACACACATAAGCCGAAACAAAAGCGACCAAAGTGCCGATTGCGACGAGGTCCCAGGCAACTGGTGCGGTTTGCTGCACTAGTTGTATACCTTTGTAGCCCCCTGCCAGCAGAATCACTGGTATCGACAGCAAAAATGAGAATCTTGCGGCATCCGAACGCGTAAGGCCAAGCAACAGACCTGCAGTCATTGTAATACCTGAACGCGAAGTGCCTGGGATCAGCGCAACTGCTTGTGCAATACCAATAAGCAACGCCTGTCGCAACGTGAGTTTGTCTAGTGATGAGCGCTCGCTGGCTCTGCTATCGGCAAACCACAGCAGCAAACCAAAGAGAATCGTTGTACCGGCAATGACCAGTGCCGAGCGTCCATAATTTTCAATGATGTCGTTACCGAACAGCCCCGCTAGCCCAGCCGGCACTGTAGCCCAAACCAAAAACCAAGCCATACGACCAGCGGCCGAATGGCGGCCACGAAAACTAGCAAACCAGCCAACCAGCAATTCTCCCACCTCTTTGCGGTAGTAAAACATGACCGCCGCCAAGGTACCTACATGAACGGCTACATCAAAGGCCAGGCCTTGATCCTGCCAACCAAGCAATTGCGAGGGCAAGATCAAATGCGCAGAGCTTGAGATTGGCAGAAATTCGGTAAGACCTTGGATTAAGGCTAAAATAATCGCTTCGAACGTACTCAAAATGCCGCTTCCTTGTCGCTCTCGGGGGTGATCAAATAAGGCAGTGCTGGGTAGCGAAATTCTATCGGTTTTAACACCTGCTCGCTATGAAAATTCTGCCAAAGTTCTGCAAAGTTTTGCTGGGTTTCAGGATGCTTATAGCCCGGCGCCAACTCGGCTAGCGGCCACAACACAAAAGCATTAAACAAAACCTCGGGACGCGGCAATTGGATCGGCTTGGCGCACACTAAGTCGCCATAAAGCAACAAGTCAATATCGAGGGTCCGCGGACTGTATTTGGGTAAAGAGGATGGATGACCGTTCGCTTGTTCAATTTGTTTGCATACTTCGCTCAGGGCAGTAAGCGGTAAATCGGTATGAAATCCCACTACGGTATTGTAGAAATCATGGCCGTCAAAACCTACCGCTGCACTCTCAAACATGCGCGCAACGCGCATCGGTTGCTGACCACTGGCGAAGCGGTCATGAAGAGCACGAATGCCAGCTTGCATATGCTGCCGACGTTGGCGATTACTGCCAAGACCAAGAAATACTTGCGTCAATGTCATATCAGTTGCGCTGTCGGGTTATTTCAACACCAACAGTTTCGGCAGCTGCAACGGCTTGCGGCTTGTAAACTGTCACAGTTACTTGAGCTACGGCAAAATCACTCAAAATCAATTCCGCAACTTCTTGTGCGACGGTTTCGATGAGCTGCCGAGGTCGCGCCTCAACCAGCTGCACAACCGCTTTACTCAAGCTATCGTAATCTAATGCCTGTTGAATGTCATCGGTGGCGGCAGCTGCGCGCTGATCCCACAGCATAGTTAAATCAAAAAGCAATGGTTGGGGTTGCTCGTGCTCCCAATCGTAAACGCCAATGTAGGCGTCGGTCTTTAAGCCTTTTACGAACACTTTATCCATTCTGCCCTACTCTATTTATCAGCGTAGAAATTTGACGCCAAAGCGCTTATGCTAATGGCTTTGCATAGTAACGGAAAGCGCGCCGGAAAAAAAACCTCATGGGTGCATTAATTGTTCTCGCCATCATTGTCGCCTATTTATTTGGCTCCATCAGCAGTGCAGTGCTTATCTGCAAACTGTTTCGGTTGCCGGATCCGCGCCAGCATGGCTCCAATAATCCAGGAGCAACCAACGTATACCGTATGGGTGGCGCAGTCCCAGCATTTCTAACGCTATTTTTTGATGTTCTCAAAGGTATGGTGCCGGTATGGGGCTCCTACTTTCTCGGTATCGAACCCTTATTCCTGGGCATGATTGCAGTAGCTGCTTGTCTTGGTCACATTTTCCCATTGTACTTTCATTTTCGTGGCGGAAAAGCCGTTGCAACCGCCTTAGGCGCAATGTTTCCGGTCGCTTGGGAAATGGCGCTGTTACTCATCGCCACTTGGCTGGTGGTGTTTCGTATCAGCCGCGTCTCCTCGTTGGCAGCTATCATAACCGTGTCCTTGGCACCTTTTTATGCCTATTGGATTAAACCTCAGTACACGGTGCCTGTGATTATGATTTCAATACTTATCATCTGGCGCCACCAAGCCAACATATCGCGTCTGCGCCAAGGTCACGAGCAACGCATGCGCCGTCGTTAATCGGCGGTTGCTGGGGTTTGTAGTTGCTCCAATGGCCAACGCGGAAAGGTCTTAATCACTGTATCCACTTGCTCACCTGCAAGGAGTCGTTGTGCTCCAGCAAATGCGATCATCGCCCCATTGTCGGTACAAAATTCAGGCCGTGGAAAATAGACCTGTCCACCTATCTGCTGAGTAAACGCCTGCAGTTGTTCGCGCAAGGCCTTGTTGGCACTCACCCCACCAGCAACCACGAGACGCTTTAAACCGGTTGCTTGTAATGCACGTCGGCATTTGATGACCAAAGTATCGACCACTGCATCTTGGAAGGCACGAGCAATATCCGCCCGCGTTTGCTCATTTGCATCGGCAGCTGCAATAGTGTTTGCCGCAAAAGTTTTCAACCCGCTAAAACTAAAATCTAAACCGGGTCGGTCGGTCATCGGCCGTGGAAATTTGTAAACACCGGGCTGTCCACCGTCCGCTAGAGCGGCCAGTCGCGGCCCACCGGGATAATCGAGCCCCATCAATTTGGCGGTTTTATCAAAGGCTTCGCCAGCAGCATCGTCGACAGACTCGCCGAGCAATTCATACTTACCGATGCCATCAACGCGCACCAATTGCGTATGGCCACCAGAGACGAGTAGTGCGACGAACGGAAATGCTGGTGGGTTATCTTCTAGCATGGGCGCCAGCAAGTGCCCTTCCATATGGTGCACGGCTATCGCCGGTACCTGCCAGCCAAAGGCTAAGCTACGACCAATACATGCACCTACGAGTAAGGCGCCAACCAAACCTGGTCCTGCAGTGTAGGCAACACCATCAATATCGGCACTCGTGAGTCCAGCTTCGCTTAAAGCAGCTTGAATAAGTGGTAAGGTTTTCCGCACATGATCGCGCGATGCCAATTCTGGCACCACGCCACCATAATCTGCATGTAATTTGACTTGGGAATACAACTGATGAGCTAACAGGCCTTGCTCGGTATCATAAATAGCAATGCCTGTTTCGTCACAAGATGTCTCGATTCCGAGAACGCGCATGAAAACCTCGTACTACCGCACTTGTAAAAGAGCGATAGTTTACTCGAAGTTACTCGAAATCTACAGTCACACCTTTGAGTGGGCCTTCTTCACCGGGACGACTCTCGCCGCTGAGTTTAATTTTCAAGCGTAAATCGTTTGGTGCATCAGCATGACGCAATGCGTCTTCAAAGGTGATTTTGCGAGCTTTGTAAAGGTCAAAAAGGGCTTGGTCGAAGGTTTGCATACCCAGTTCTCGCGACTTCGCCATAATCTCTTTTATTTCACCCATATCGTTGGTGGCAATTTTCTCCGCCACGATAGGGCTATTGAGCAATACTTCAATGGCAGCTAAGCGCCCACCGTCAACGGTCGGAATCAATTGCTGCGCCACAATACCGCGCAAGTTCAACGACAAGTCGAACATCAATTTGCCGATTTTCTCTTTCGGCACCATGTGCATGATCCGCTCAATCGCTTGGTTCGCGTTGTTGGCGTGCAAAGTTGCCACACATAAATGACCGGTTTCAGCGAAGGTGAGCGCATATTCCATGACTTCTTGAGAGCGGATCTCACCGACCAAAATAACGTCCGGCGCCTGGCGCAACGAGCTCTTCAGTGCGGATTCAAAACTCTCCGTATCGGTACCAACTTCACGCTGGGTAACCATAGACTTGCCGTGCTCATGGACGAATTCAATCGGGTCTTCGATGGTAATAATGTGACCACGCGAATGCTGATTTCGGTAACCCAGCAATGCCGCTAAGCTGGTCGACTTACCGGTACCCGTACCACCCACAACCAAAAATAGGCCACGCTTTGCCATGATCAGCTTGGTAAGAACTTCAGGTAACTTGAGTTCTTCCACCGTGGGTATTTCGGTGACGATACGACGAATAACCATACCGGCGCGTTGCCGTTGCCAGAATGCACTGACCCGGAAGCGACCGATACCTTCACGGAATATCGCAAAGTTCGCTTCGTGATCTTTGAAATATTCATCGTGATGTTTTTCACCGAGCGCATCTTTTACCAAGTCTAAGGCGCCTTCTTCAGACAGTTTCTGCTCGGTTAAATGCCGCAGCTCACCATTAATCTTGGCACTCGGCGGCAGGTTTGCTGAAATAAACAAATCTGAAGCGTTCTTTTCGATCATGATTTGCAGTAGTTTGTTGAGCAACATACTTGTTCCTCGCTTTTCCTCTTGCGCCATAACTACTTGAACGCCTCTTTGTTAGCAGCTTTGGCGCGCGCCTCGAGACGCGAAACCAAGCCTTGATTCAATAAGTTTAGCAGACCTTGGTCAAGAGTCTGCATACCGTGCGCAGCACCCGTCTGAATCGATGAGTACATCTGCGCGACCTTGTCTTCACGAATGAGATTTTTGATAGCTGGAGTTGCGATCATGATTTCGTGCGCTGCGACTCGTCCGCCACCAACACGCTTCAACAGCGTTTGTGAAATAACCGCACGTAAGGATTCTGAAAGCATGGAACGAACCATCGGTTTTTCGTCACCGGGGAACACGTCGATGATACGGTCTATAGTTTTGGGTGCCGAGGTGGTGTGCAATGTACCAAACACCAAGTGGCCCGTCTCGGCTGCAGTCATCGCCAAGCGAATGGTTTCTAGGTCACGCATCTCACCCACCAGAATGACATCAGGGTCTTCCCGCAGAGCAGAGCGTAGTGCATTTGCGAAGCTATGAGTGTCACGATGCACTTCACGTTGGTTGACCAAGCTCTGCTTGTTACGGTGCACAAATTCGATCGGGTCTTCGATGGTCAGTATATGGTGATGCTTACTTTCATTGATGAAATCCACCATCGCGGCGAGAGTGGTTGACTTACCCGAGCCAGTTGGCCCCGTCACTAACACCAACCCTCGAGGTTGATCGGCAATGGTTTTGAAAATTTCTGGCGCACCCAACTGCTCTAGCGTTAAAACTTCACTCGGAATGGTACGTAATACCGCACCACAGCCTCTATTTTGGACAAAAACATTGACCCGGAAGCGCGCTAAATCAGGAACTTCAAATGAGAAGTCGCATTCCAAATTTTGTTCGTATTCTTTCCGCTGCCGGTCATTCATGATGTCGTAAACCAACTCTTGCACCTGTTTGTGCGACAAAGATGGAATATTGATTTTACGAACATCCCCATCGACACGTATCATAGGCGGTGAATCCGCTGATAAGTGTAAGTCCGACGAGTTATGTTTAACGGCGAAGCCCAGTAACTCAGTAATATCCATACGCTTTCTCTTTTTTATTATGAGTGAGTGTTAGCAATGAGCCAGAGTCCAATGAATAGCATAGTTGAGCGCTTAAAAGAAGTCCGCCAGCAGATCGAAAGCGCCTGCGATCAACACAATCGTAGACCAGAATCGGTGCAATTGTTAGCTGTAAGCAAAACCAAGCCTGCCAATGCAATCCGTGAACTGTATGAGGCGGGACAGCGACACTTTGGTGAAAACTATTTACAAGAGGCGTTAGAAAAGCAGCAACAGCTGACCGATCTTGACGCTCTTGTCTGGCACTTTATCGGCCCTATTCAGTCCAATAAAACCCGCGATATCGCCGCGCATTTTGCATGGGTACAAAGCGTGGATCGTAGCAAAATTATTCGCCGACTCAACGAGCAGCGCCCGGCAGAGCTACCGCCATTACAAGTCTTGATTCAGGTCAACATTGACGATGAACAAAGTAAATCAGGCGTTGCACCGAATGAAGTAGCGGCCTTAGCCGCGGATATTGCCGCCGCCGGCCGCCTAACGCTACGCGGACTCATGACGATTCCGGCTGCGCATGCAAGTGCAGCGCAACAACAACAGAGTTTCACCGCCATGCAACGGTTGTTTTCTGCATTATCATCCCAATATGAAAGTGTTGATACACTTTCAATGGGCATGAGCCAAGACATCACCGCGGCTATCGGCGCGGGCTCAACCATGGTGCGCGTAGGTACTGCACTATTTGGCGCTCGAGCAAGCAAAAAGGAGTAATTCATGACAACTCAGCATCGCACTATCGCTTTTATCGGTGCAGGTAATATGACGCAAAGCATCGTCGGTGGAATGGTCGCAAGTGGTTATCCTGCCGACGCAATTTTTGTCAGTAACCCAAGCACGGGAAAGCTCGAGAAGATCGCCGCTGAGCTTGGCGTGCATACTTCGCAAGATAACGCCGAAGTTGCCAATAAAGCTGACGTAATCGTCCTAGCAGTAAAACCGCAATTAATGGCTGATGTCTGTGCCGCTTTGCGTGAGCAGGTGACTGATTTAACCGACAAACTCATCGTTACCATCGCAGCGGGAATTCGCATCAGTAAATATCGCCAGTATCTCGGGGCTGACATTCGGATGATTCGAGTGATGCCTAATACACCCTCTTTGGTCGGCAAGGGCATGTCTGGCCTCGTTGCTGATGATCGTGTCGACGACAGTGACAAGCGTTTTATCACTACTGCTTTTGATGGTGTCGGTGCCACTCTTTGGGTTAGTGATGAAGACGAGCTGGATATTCTTGGCGCAGTTGCCGGAAGTGGCCCAGCTTACTTTTTTGAATTTATGGCGAGCTTACAAAAAGCCGCAGTTGCGCTTGGTTTTGATCGCGATAAAGCGCGACAAATGGTACAACAGACAGCACTTGGTGCGGCTGAAATGGCAATTCACAGCGAACTAGAATTAGAAGATTTGCGTAAACAAGTTACCAGTAAAGGTGGCTCTACCGCCAAAGGAATTGAGCAATATCAAGCTTATGATATTGATAAAATCTCAGTAGATGCGGTCAAAGCTGCCGTAAAACGCAATCAAGAAATGGCCGAATTGTTTTAAAGGAACAAGCGAATGGAGCTTATAAACTTTCTTATTATCACTATTTTCGAGCTGTATTTGATGGTGGTAATTTTACGTGTTTGGTTACAGGCAGCGCGAGCCGACTTTTATAATCCACTCAGTCAGTTTGTCGTAACTATCACCGACCCTTTGGTTAAGCCGTTACGCCGCATCATCCCGACCATTGGTGTTTGGGACTTAGCGACCCTATTTCTGGTCTTCGTGGTGAGCCTCGCAAAATTTGTGACCCTAAGTGCAGTTCATGGTTATCCGTTTATTTGGATTGACTTGCTGTACTTGGCGGTGATGTCCGCCATTGGCCAATTCCTTTGGTTGTTGTTCTGGATTGTCTTGATTCGGGCTTTATTAAGCTGGTTTGCGCAGGGCTATAATCCGATGACAGCAATGTTAGCACAACTAACTGAGCCATTTTTAGCGCCGATTCGTCGCATTATTCCGCCAATGGGCGGGCTTGACCTATCGGTGTTGGTACTCATCATTGCCATTCAGGCACTGATGATCGTGTTTCGGGTTTAATCATCGAGGGTACTCATGCGTACTTTAGCCAAGTTATTCCTATTAGTGAGCGTCTGTCTTGGTGCGACATTTAATGTCGCACAGGCTGAACAAAGCAAACGTTTAGGTCCGTGGGAAGTGCATTACAATGCGTTTAACTCTACCTTCCTGCAGCCCGAGATTGCTCGGCAATACAAACTTGAGCGCAGTGATACGCTCGCCACCCTCAATATTGCGGTGTTAGCAGCGGAAACCGCAGGTAAGCCGGCACAACGGGTATCGATCGAAGGCTATGCAATGAATCCTCTAAGCGTCCAGCAACGCTTAGAATTCCAAGAAGTCGTTGAGGGCGATGCGGTTTATTATCTCGCACAAACTCGTTTCACTAATCTCGAAACGTTACGCTTTTTTATCACCATCAAAAAAGATGGCGAAACCCAAGAGCTGCGTTTCTCTGACGAATTTTGGCGCAATTAATCTAACAGCTTCACGCCAACCTTAGTGATTTGATCTTGCTCGTCCAACTCGCGAATGGTGAGTTGGACCTGACCGAGCACCAACTGATCCCCCACCACCATGCGGCGGTGGAATTTATACGAAAAGTAGTCGTGCAGCGTTTTGCTTTGTAGTTTTTCGTCTAACTCCCCAAGCGGATAAAACGCAGCTATGTCTGCCAATGACAAATTACCATTCAAAGTGAAATCACCGAAGAAGTCTGTCGCATTCAACGAACGCGCCTTACCGCCGGCCGAAAGAACCCGACTAATTTCATCAATATGCTTTACTTGCGCGACAACCAATACCTTGTCATCTTCACGTAATTGCGGACGTTCGCCGGGACGTAACCACTGCCCTTTGCGCACTAGACCGACAAACTCCAGTGGTACTGACCAACGCAGCTCATGCCAGGCATGGTCGCAAGCAGGTGAACGCTCGGTAATTTGATACGACCACAATTCTAAAGGTTCTTCGCTGCCCACTTGATCGAGTGGCATGCGTCGATCCGGCTCAGCTTCAGCAGGAACTTCAAGCTTCAACCAACGCGCCATCGGCACAATAGTCCAGCCTTGCAATACCAAAGATACCAGTACCACGACAAAGGCAATATCGAAGAATAACTCTTGGTCGGGCAGGCCACTCAACCACGGATAGAGAGCGAGAATAATCGGCACTGCACCACGCAAACCTACCCAACTGATAAAAACTTGCTCTTTAATTGGGAATGAAAACGGTAGCAAACTCAAAAATACTGCTAACGGCCGCACTAAGAATATCATCACCCCGGCGACACTTAGCGCCAACACCAAGTTATCCATCAAATGTGATGGTGTCACCAGCAGGCCAAGTATCAGAAACATCATGATTTGACTTAACCAAGCTAAACCATCTTGTACCTGTAAAATATGCACCAGCTGCGGTAATCGCGCATTACCGATGACATACCCCATCAAATAAGCAGCTAAAAAGCCACTACCACCAAGGGTTGAGGTCAGCGCGAAAACGACTACTGCGCTGGCAGCAGCCAGCAAAGGAAAGAAACTAAACTGCACAGTGATTTTGCGTGCCATCCAGACAAAAGTTCTGCCGCCTAGCCAACCTCCGAGTAAGCCCACTAGCAATTGTTGTAGCACCTCTAAACTGACAGCGGCAAACGAGAATACCTCGGCACTCGCAATTAAGCTGGTCATGGTCATGGTTAGAATGACCGCCATCGGATCGTTGGTGCCCGATTCAATTTCAAGGGTTGAGGCAACCCGCTGTTTGATCTTCAGGTTTTGTGACTGGAAAATACCGAAGACCGCCGCAGCATCGGTGGAACTCAATATAGCGCCCATTAGCAACGCCATGGGCCAAGGGATATCAAATAAGTAGACAATACCGACGGCAGTTAAACTGCAGGTCAGGGCAACGCCAAGTGTGGCAAGACTAATAGCGGGCCACAAGGCAACGCGAAAGCGCTCTTTCTTGGTACGCATGCCGCCGTCAAAGATAATAATGACCAATGCCAAAGAGCCGATAAAGAATGCAATTTCCGGCTGATTAAACTCGATCCCGAGGATGCCCTCTTCGCCGGCTAGCATGCCGACAATCATGAATACCAAGAGTAACGGCGCGCCCAAGCGTGATGAGACCACTGCTGCCAGAATACTGACAAGTAGCAAGGAGCCCATGAGTAACATCACGCTGGTCAAATCCGCCACAGGTTTCTCCTTTGGTCGAGGCGCTGCATCCTTTATAATGCATCCATTGTGCCTAAAACGAGTAAAGCTGTCATGCAAGAAGTTGTCTTAGCAACTGGAAATGCGGGAAAAATCCGTGAGTTAACCGAACTATTGCTGCCTTTTCAGTGGCATGTTCGGCCACAGGCAGAATGGAATTTTGCAGAAGCTGAAGAAACCGGCCTCACTTTTATCGAAAATGCTATTTTAAAAGCACGTCACGCGGCACGTATAACTGGGTTACCAGCCTTGGCTGACGATTCCGGATTAGCAGTCGACGCGTTGGGCGGAGCGCCTGGGATTTATTCGGCGCGTTATGCGGGCCTCAATGCGTCAGATCAAGACAACATCGACACATTACTCACAGCGCTTCAGGGCGTTGACGAAGCCGAACGCGGCGCAAGTTTCCATTGTGTGTTGGCATTTCTTCGACATGCGGAAGACCCCACCCCGATCATTTGTCACGGTCGTTGGCGTGGCATCATCACCACTGTACCTAGTGGCGATAAAGGATTTGGTTACGACCCACTGTTTTACGTCGCTAGCGAAGGTTGTACCGCAGCGCAACTTAGTGCGGACCGTAAGCGCGAGCTCTCGCACCGTGGTCAGGCGCTACGACAACTGCAGCAGCTCCTGGAACACGGCGCATGAAGCTACCACCGCTCGCGCTCTATGTGCACGTACCTTGGTGTATTCAAAAATGTCCCTATTGTGATTTCAATTCGCACGCATTGAAGCATGACATCCCTGAAGAAGCTTACGTCAACCGGCTGCTGGATGATTTGCGCGCCGATCTTGAGTGGGCTCAAGCCCGCCCAATAAGTAGTATTTTTATCGGTGGTGGCACACCAAGTTTGTTCTCCGCCGCAGCAATTGCGCGGCTACTTGAGGGTATCGCTGCACAGCTACCGCTCAGCGACGATTGCGAAGTGACGCTTGAGGCAAATCCGGGAACCTTCGAACAGGAGCGTTTTGCCGGCTTCGTAGCCGCTGGCGTCAATCGCTTGTCAATTGGCGTGCAAAGTCTAGATGCTACGCAGCTACAGCAGTTGGGCCGTATTCACGATCCTGCACAAGCACTTACCGCTGCTCAACATGCGCGCACGCTGGGTCTGCGCAGCTTCAATTTAGATCTCATGCACGGACTACCGGGGCAGACGGTTGCCGCTGCGATGGCAGATTTAGCTGGCATCATAGCCCTTGAGCCACCCCACATCTCTTGGTACCAGCTGACGATCGAGCCGAATACCTCGTTCGCCAGCCGTCCACCACGACTTCCTGATGACGAAGTTTTATGGGAAATTTACCAACGTGGGCATGAAAAATTAGCGGCCGCGGGCTATCAAAACTATGAGGTCAGCGCTTACGCAAAGCCGGGGCATCAAAGTCGCCACAATCGCAACTACTGGCAATTTGGTGACTATCTCGGTATTGGTTGTGGGGCTCATAGCAAAATCACCCTAGCAGATGAACAACGGATTATGCGCTGCGAGAAGATCAAGCATCCGCAGGGCTATCTCGATCTTACACGCCCACTGCGATATCGGACTTGGGAGGTTGCCGCCAGTGAACTCCCGTTTGAGTTCTTTATGAACCTGCTGCGCCTCAATGAGCCGATGCAAAAGCAATTGTTTACCGAACGCACGGGCTTGGCGCTGTCAGTTGCGCAGCAAGCTTTGGCGCCAGCCATCGCTAAAGGACTTGTGATTGAGCAAAATAAGGCATGGATAACCACCGACCTAGGCCGGCGGTTTTTAAACTCGATTCTTGACGAAATGGTATGAGTATTTAGGCTTTACGCGCAAACTTCAGATCCCAAACACCGTGCCCCAAGCGTTCGCCGCGGCGTTCGAATTTGGTCAGTGGACGCTCTTCAGGACGCGGCACATAGTCATTGGTTGGCGATAGATTTTGCCATTGCCCAGCAGCTTCAGCGGCTTGCATGACTTCCAACATATGCTCGGCATAGTTCTGCCAATCCGTTGCTAAGTGTAAGACACCACCGATACGAAGTTTCTTCCGTAACGTCTCAACAAACTCAGGCTGAATAAGTCGACGTTTATGGTGGCGCTTTTTGTGCCATGGATCAGGAAAGAATACCTGCACTCCCGCCAATGAATCATCGACGAAACAGTCGTCAAAAACCTCAACGGCATCATGTTCATACAAGCGCAAATTCGTCAGCTGCTGCGCTTCTGCAGCCATCAAGCAAGCACCAACACCTGGACGATGCACTTCAATGCCGATAAAGTTCTTTTCTGGTGCCGCTGCTGCCATGGCGACCAACGAATGCCCCATCCCAAAGCCAATTTCGACTATGGTGTCGGCTTCGCGTCCAAAGCATTCATTGAAATTGACTACGCCGGCTTCATGGGTCAGTCCCATTAGTGGCCAGCTACGCTGCAATGCAGCCTCTTGGCCTTTAGTTAAGCGACCTTCGCGCTTAACAAAACTGCGTATCTTACGGATATAGCGACCTTTTTCTTGAGCTTCTGCAAGGTTCGCTTGAGTGTCTATGGCTTGCTTCTCGTCTGTCATAACTTTTAAAGTCTCTAAAACGACAAAAAAGGCGCAACTAAGCTGAACTTAGCGCGCCTTTTCTTAGCACTACGAAAAATTAATTGTCTTCTTTCACCGGTACTTCTTTGGTGACAGACATTTTCGCTTCGATGCGACGGTTCTTCGCACGATTCTCTGGCGAATCATTTGGTACCAGTGGACGGTTTTCACTGTAACCTACAGTGCTCACACGCTCTTGCTCGATACCAAAGTCTTTAATCAGACTATCACCAACAGACTTCGCACGACGTTCTGACAAGCCTTGGTTATACTGCACTGTACCCACGCTGTCAGTGTGACCTTCGATGCGGATATCCAACTGCGGGAATTCTTTCAAGAAGTCTGCAGTGTCTTGCAGCTCATCTTTTTCACCTGCTGGAATTTGCGCTGAATCGAACGCAAAGTTAATCATCAGCTCGTGCGTGATGGTTTCGTTTTGATACATCACACAACCGTATTCATCAACCTTGTAAGTAGGCTGCGTATTTGGGCAACGGTCGCGATTATCTGGCACACCATCACCGTCTGAATCAACTACCGCAGCTTGTTCAGGCTCTGGCGTCGGAGCTGGAGCTGGTGCTGCTTTACCAAAGTAATAACGCACGCCAGTCATCAACAAGAATTCGGTTAAATCACCATCGTTCTGTTGTACACCACCTTCAACAAACAACTGCCAATCATTGTTGAGCTGTTCACGGTAACCCGCACTAACACGCAAGAAACGGTTCGACACATCACCGATTTCGGTGTTGTTGATACCTAAAGTACCGTACACGTTGTTAGTGAAGTTATACATCATGTCGATACCGAAAATACGGCCGTCAGCGGTGTCTGCGTTTTCTAAGTCACCACGAATGTAATCGTAGTACACACGGTAGCCCCACTCTGGGGTAAACTGAAAACCTGCTTCCACACCATAGAAAGCACTGTCGAATCCGCCATCAAACGTACGTAACTGATTGTTGTCGATAGCAACACGATCAGAGTCAGTACCTAAAGGACCCAAACGCGGGCCGACCCACCAATGGCCTTCATTGGTATCCTGCGCGTAGGCAGGCACGACTGCTGAGAGACCAGCGACTACTGCTAATGAAATTACGGCGATACGATTCACGAGATGCTCCTTAATTTCCCTATGAATTAATTAACGCTTAGTATATACGAAATACATGGTTTTTCCTTGTTTTTTCCTAAATTATTGGGGGGTTTACATGACTTTTACAAAATCCCCTCAAGCACAACTCTATTGCAACAATAATCATGATTCATTCTGAAAGTTTTATCGAAAAAGCAAAAGCTTGTATCCAACCCGAGAGATTCACCGAGCGGGTCGTAAAATGGCAAGAGCAACATGGGCGCAACGATCTTCCATGGCAACAAGCAGGTGATCCCTATCATGTTTTGGTCAGTGAGTTGATGCTGCAGCAAACTCAGGTGAGTACGGTCATTCCGTATTTCCAACGTTGGCTCAAGGAACTCCCCAGTTTTCACGCCCTTGCGGCAGCCGACGAACAAACTGTCATGCAGTTATGGCAGGGCCTTGGCTACTATCGTCGCGCCCGTAATTTGCATGCTGCAGCGCAAGCCGTCGTCGCGACGTATGCGGGGCAATTGCCACAGCAAGCGGACGAGCTGCGCGAAATTCCTGGCATAGGTCCCTACACGGTCGGTGCCATTCGTGCATTTGCCTTCGACCAACCTGCAGCCATCGTCGATGGCAACGTAAAACGCTTATTTTCCAGACTCTTTATGTTGCCGTTTTTGGTCAATAAAGCGAGCGATGACAAGCATTATTGGCAACTTGCTGAGGCTTATAAACCGCTAGCCTCTGCTCGACGCTTCGCCCAAGGTTTACTGGATTTGGGCGCGACCATTTGCAAACCCCAGCGCCCCCTATGCGAGCAATGCCCACTTGCTGATGTGTGCCTGGCGAAAACTCATCAAGCAACCGACAGATTTCCGCAACGAGCGGAGAGTAAGAAGACGCCCACTAAACCAGGTTACTTTGTCCTTGACGCTGACGCTGATGGCGTCTTCCTCGAGCAGCGCTCTGCAACCGGCATTTGGCCCTCACTCTGGTGTTTACCCGAGCTGCCATCAGCACCTAATGAGCAAACACCCCAGGCGGAGTTCAAGCATACCTTCACGCATTATAAACTGGCGGCGCGAGTTTACTTAAGTTCGAGTAACAACATCAACGGCAAGCGTATCGCTTGGCGAGACCTCGATCAATATGGGTTACCAGCACCAATAGCGAAGTTTCTCAACAACCAAGCGCGCAAGCTAGTTTGTCAGGCATCTGAATAGCGCGTAAAATGGCGCTAAGTTTATCTATTATGAGGTCGTTATGAGTCGTACCGTATTCTGTCAGTATTTAAAGCAAGAGGCTGAAGGCTTAGACTTTCAACTTTATCCTGGCGAGTTAGGCCAAAAAATATTTGAGAATATCTCTAAGCAAGCATGGGGCGAATGGCAGAAGAAGCAAACCATGCTCATCAACGAAAAACGTCTTAATATGATGGATCCTAACGACCGCGCTTTTCTCGAGCGACAGATGACGGCTTTCTTGTTCGAGGGTAAAGACGTCGAAATCGAAGGCTACACTCCACCAAGTAACTAATTTAGTTCGTTCGCTTTCCTGCCAAACAGCGGCTCAGTACTGACGCCGCTGCTCAGCCCCAAGTTTTTTTCACCTCCACGTTAATATTTCCTAAATTTAACCTTCGTATGATCAGCATAAGCTAAACTTATACCTGTTAACTGGAGTCACCTCCGCAATTCTGTTAGTATACAAACGAATTTTTCAAGAGGGAGCCACTATGAAAATGCCTTCCTGGCAGCGGGCTGTTGTAAAAGTAGGCAGTGCGTTGATTGCGCCAGACGACACAGGAACGAGCACTAAATATTTACTTGCGATAGCTCGATTTATTATCGAGTGCCACGAGCGCGGCCAAGAGGTTGTGTTGGTATCATCAGGCAGTGCTGCTGCCGGCCGCAAGCATATCAGTTATGACAGCGATAAGATTCCAGTCACTGTTAAAAAAGCAATGGCAGCCGTCGGTCAAAACGACATGATGGCAAACTGGTCACGCTTTTTTGACTTCCCATGTGCACAGGTATTAATGACACATGGTGATTTACGAGATCGGGCACGCTACGTCAGTATTCGCAACACGCTTCACACATTGTTAGAACACAGTGTATTGCCCATCGTAAATGAAAACGATGCCTTGGCAACCGATGAAATGAAAGTCGGCGACAACGACAATCTTGCCGCTATGGTGGCAACGCTCGTTGATGCTGATGCGCTCTTCATTTGCTCGGACATTGATGGTCTTTTCGATGCCGACCCGCGGGTCAAACCAGACGCTAAAAAGATACCCGAGGTCGATACGATTACCGAAGAGATCTTTGCGCTGGCTGGAGGCACCACCAACAAAATCGCGACGGGCGGTATGCGTACCAAAATTGAGGCAGCTGAGAAAGCCACCTCGCATGGTATCGACACCTATATTGTGAACGGTCGTAAGGGTGAAACCTTTGAATTGCTGTTGCAAGGTGAGAACCCAGGAACCCTATTTAAGCGCCAGCAAGACCCAATGAGCAACAAGAAGCATTGGTTGCGTCACACCCTGATTTCGCAAGGTGAGATTGTGGTGAGCGAAGCTACTGCGCAAGCCTTAATTAAAGGCGCGCCGCTAACGACCACAGGTATTGTTGATGTTCAAGGTGATTTTAATCGCGGTGATGCGGTGGTCATTCGCCACGGCGAAAGTGCCGAAGCCATTGCCAAAGGGATTTGTCAGTACAGCTCGCATGAGCTGTTACATATCAAAGGACAAGAAGCTAGCAGTATTGCTGAGCAATATGGCTACAGCCCGATTACAGAAGTCATCGAAAGTAACGACTTAATGATTTTGGAGGATGAATGAGTAACTCCGTAGCAACTGAAATTGCCAAACGTGCTGCAACTGCAGCACGTGCAGTCGCCAATTTAACGACTGCTGAAAAAAATGCTGTTCTACAAAAAATGGCCGATGCTATTCGTAGCCACCGCGACGAAATCCTGGCGGTGAACGAGAAAGACATGGAAGCCGGCCGTGACAAGCAGCTCTCTGAGGCGATGCTTGATCGCCTGCAACTTAACCCTGAACGTATTGAAGGTATGGCAACCGCGATTGAAGAGATCATCGAACTACAAGATCCGGTCGGCGAGCGTATGCCTTTCAATGAGCGTCCGAATGGCATCAAAGTAGAAAAAATGCGCATTCCGCTGGGCGTGATTTGCATGATTTACGAAGCCCGTCCAAACGTAACGGCCGATGCCGGCGCGTTGTGTTTCAAATCGGGTAATGCGGTCATTTTACGCTGCGGTCGTGAAGCGATTGAGAGTAGTAAAGCTATCGCTGCTGCATTGCATCAGGCGCTGCGCGAAAGCGATCTTCCAGAAGATGTGATCACCGTAGTACCGACCCCAGATCGTGAACTGCTGATGGACTTAATGCAGCAAGATCAATACGTCGATTTAGTGATTCCACGTGGCGGTGAAGGCCTCATTCACTTTGTCAGCGACAACAGCAAAATCCCAGTGATTCAGCACTATAAAGGTGTTTGTCATTTATACGTGGATAAAGCTGCCGATCAAGACAAAGCGCTGGCCATTTTGCTGAATGGTAAAACCCAACGTACAGGTGTTTGTAACGCACTAGAAGGCTTACTTGTACACCAAGCTATCGCCGCTGAATTCATGCCTAAAGTCGCGCAAGCGCTGGCTGAGAAGCATGTGAAAATTCACAGTGATAAAGCTTCTGCCGATTACTTTGATAAGCCAGATGTGATCGCTGATGACGCTTTTGGTGAAGAGTATTTGGCGCTTGAAATTGCGGTACGTACAGTGCCTGATTTTGCTGGTGCGATCGACCACATCCATCAGTTTGGTAGTGGCCACACCGAAGTTATCGTGACCGAAGATGAAGCACGTGCACAACGCTTTATCCGTGAAGTCGATTCGGCAGTCACCATGTGGAATGCTTCTTCGCGCTTTAGCGATGGTGGACAGTTAGGTTTAGGTGCCGAAATTGGTATCTCAACCAGTAAACTACACGCTTATGGCCCAATGGGCTTACAAGCACTTACGACTGAAAAATTTGTAGTAACAGGTACCGGTCAAACGCGCGACTAAGCGCGTTGATCATAACCTGCTAACAATAGAGGCCAATCTCGTGCTTCCGACCAATGGAAGTCGTGCTTGGCCTCTTTTGCTTTTTGCTGCTCTTTGCGAAGACTGCGCAACAGTCGCGCTAAATTAGCTTGTTGCCACTCACCAGCCTCACGAAAACCGCACTTATCGAAGTCAACGATCCACGCTTTAGCATCCGCGTCTAACATTAAATTGTGGCAATTTAAGTCGGAGTGATACACCTTAGCATCATGCAATTGCCGGATGACAGCGCCGACTTTATGCCATTGCTCGCTATCGAGCTGACGCTCACAAAGCAGCTTAAAAACATCCTTGGCGTTGGGGATGACTTCAACTAGGATATCCGCGCGGTAGCCCCATACAGGCGCACGCTGAAACCTCGCAGCTAAAGGATTCGGCACTGGTAAGCCAAGCTCGCGTAAGCGCAACAGCAAGCTAAATTCAGCCATTGCGCGCGAATCAGCGAGCGCTTCACGCTTGAACCGATCTTTGTTGAATTTGCCAACGAGTCCACCGCGATAGTAGTGTCGCAGCAGCATCCCCTGCTCACCGTGTTCAATAAACCAAGCCTTACTCCGGCCTGTTGCGGAGCCACCCACCAACTGCTGTTGCTGCCAATAATCAGGGTCGAAATACGCCATCTCAAACGACGAAAAATAGTCGTTGCGATACCAAGCAACAGCTCTGTTGGCATCTGTTATTTCATCTACTTGTCGCATCGTGGTTGCTCCATCTGGGGTTGGCGTCACGATCATTTGCACATCGCGTAACATAGCTTGGGTTGCACCTTGATCACGAGCGAATTCATCGGTCGCCCGTTGTTGCATGGCTAAACATTGGCCGGGTTGTTGCAAGAGTTCCAACCAAACACTGGTCAGTTGTTCATCATCTTCGACCCAGCGAACCGCCTCTGCATTATCTAAACGCTGATAAATTTCGTTAAAGTTAAAGATATGTCGACCACTGACCACTGGGGTGTGCGTGGCCACTGGCTCTAATGGATTATGACCACCGCGCTGGATCAGACTGCCACCGACAAAAGCCACATCAGCAACCGCGTACCATTGCATTAGCTCACCCATGGTGTCACCAAGCCAGATTTGCTGTTGCGCCGTTGGCTGCTCACCCCGACTCCGATAAGCAAGGGCAAAACCACGGCGCTCTGCCAGCTGCCCCACCGCTTGAAAACGTTCTGGGTGGCGAGGCACTAAAATCAACAAGGCCTGAGGTAGTTGTTCTAACAGGTGAGCAAAAGCATTTAACAATTGTTCGTCTTCGCCTTTATGCGTACTCGCCGCCACCAATACTGGGCGATCAAGTTCTTGGCGCAGTTGAGCTGCCCGATGTAATAAATCAGCAGATACCTGACTATCGAATTTCAAATTACCACGAATGTGCGCGTTTGCCGTAGCAACACCCAATTGCAAAAAACGTTGATGGCTCGCCTCGTCTTGTGCAGCGACCCAAGTCAACTGCTGCCAAATAGGACCGAGAAGCCAACCATAACCTTGGTAGGTTTTTAACGATTTTTCCGACAAGCGTGCGTTTAGCAGAATCACCGGAGCGGCACGGCGATTGGCTTCACGCAATAAGCATGGCCAAACCTCAGTTTCTAGCACCACTACCGCACGCGGATTTAATTTGTCAAAGAATCGCCGCATGGCGCCTGGGGTATCAATTGGCAAGTACAGATGATGAACGCGTTCACCAAACAAACGTTGCGCCAAATCGGCCGCCGTCGGTGTCATTGATGATAAGGTGATCGGCAGCCTAGGATAGCTAGTTAAAAATTGCTCGATGAGTTGCTTGGCAGCAACGGTTTCGCCCACCGAAACGCAGTGGATAAGCAATCCTTGTCGCGCTTGTACTGGTACGGCTTGCAGCGCCAGCCGTTCCGACCAGCGCTGACGGTAAGCTGGTGCTTTACGACCGCGTAACCAAAAGTAGCACAATGCTAGTGGCGTTAGCAGTCGTATAAGCAGACGATACCAAAGCGTCATGGGAGTGCCTTAACGCCAGTATTCTTTGATCCATTCTGTCGGTAGGACCTTGCGGTACCATTTGCCACTGCGCCCAGCGATAGCATCATCTGGGTGCGGGCGACCGTGGAAGATAATAACCTTGGCACCTTCAGGAATACGCGGCTGCTGGAAAAAGCTCAGCGGGAAAGGTCGCAAACAATGACGTTTAAAACTGCGGCACCATTCAGCCGGCCAATACTTAAGTTTACCTTGACGAGCGACAAACTGGGTGATGAACTCTTGCTCGTTACGCACGTCTTTACGCGAGCCTACTGGATCGTTTTTCAAGTGCTCAAGTGCGTCAACATGGGCACCAATGTTGAAGCGGAACACCGATGTGTTACCCGTCGCGTCAGACTTATCCCATTCTTTGATCACTAAGAATTCGCCTTCAGGCTCGAAGAATTCGTCAAGGCTACCGACAATCACTATGTCTAAATCTAGAAACAACGTCGGTCCTTGCAAATCGTATAAAGGTTCCGCAAAGCAGGTCAGCTTGAGCCATCCATGTCCGAAGGTCCAAGGTTTACGTTCATCGAAATCAGCGAAACCAATGGCTGGAATAGGCTTCACCTCGACTTCTTCACGAATATCTTCGTTATCATCGGTCAAACAGACGAAGCGAAAAGGTCGTGACAAATGGCGGCTCACCATCGAATACAATGTATTGACGTAATCCGCGCCGTACTTCTGGCCCCATTTGATACATAACACGTTAACTGGCTGCATAATTTTCCTGCCTGTGACAATCCTTTTGGAATACTGCGCATGATGCCAAAATCTTGCAGTTATGGCTATGTTTTGGCGCTGAATTGACGATCTTTTCACGTCATGTGATCGTACTCTTGCTATCAACCAGTCTAGTAAATAACCATCATGACGCAATTACATGGCGCTTGCCTACAACAACTGAGCCAACTCAAGCAACGTTCCTTTGAGCGTGTCGCATTATTGCTTGGCGATCAACTGAATGCGCAACACTCTTGGTTCCAAGAACAGCATCCCGACACGCTGTTTGTGATGTTCGAAATGCGCCAAGAAACCGACTATTGTCAGCATCACATCCAAAAGGTAGTGGGTTTCTTCGTTGCCATGCGGCACTTCGCCAATGCTTTAGCCAATGCTGGTCGCTCGGTACTTTATTTGACCTTAGATGAAGCAGATAACCAGCAAAATCTAACCGCGAATCTCGATGCCGTGATCGATTCCTGTGAAGCTACCGAAGTTTGGCTACAGCAACCTGATGAATACCGACTGGATCAGCAGTTACTGGATTGGGTAGAGCAGCATGAAAAAGTGCATTGTAGCTGGTTTGATAGCGAGCATTTCTTAACCGAACGTGACGTTCTCAAGCAATGGTTTGGGGCCTCTCGCAACTACCTAATGGAAAGTTTTTACCGCCGTGTACGCAAGCAAACCGGCTATTTAATGGAGAACGATAAGCCCGCTGGCGGTAAGTGGAATTACGACAAAGACAATCGTAAAAAGCTTTCCAGCCGCCAATCGCAGCCGCAGCCGTTACTGTTTAGTCACGATGTATCGGCTATCGTCGAAATGCTGACGCAGGCACGAGTGAAAACCATAGGAAACATTAATGCAGAGCAATTTATTTGGCCGGTGACGCGCCGCGAGAGCAAACAGTTACTCGACTTTTTCGTCACCGAACTCCTGCCCTCCTTTGGTGATTATCAGGATGCCATGCTAGTTGACCAATGGTCGTTGTATCATTCGCGCATCAGCTTCGCGCTCAATACCAAGATGCTCAGTCCACGGTACGTTGTCGAGACGGCGATTGCAGCTTGGCAGCGCGATCCCGAACGCATCAGCCTGAATCAAATTGAAGGCTTCATTCGACAAATTATTGGTTGGCGCGAGTTTGTCCGCGCTATTTATTGGCAGTTTATGCCGGACTATGCGCAGCAGAACCACTTCGAGTATCAGCAAGCATTACCGAAATTCTATTGGGATGCTGATACCAAACTGAACTGCCTACACCATTCGATTCGGCAATCGTTAGATTTTGCCTATGCGCATCATATTCAGCGACTGATGATTACCGGCAACTTTGCGCTCCTGACGGAGTGCGATCCCGATGCAGTCGACGCTTGGTATTTGGGGATTTATATCGATGCGCTGCAATGGGTAGAGCTCCCCAATACACGCGGCATGAGTCAATTTGCCGATGGCGGCATCTTGGCGACCAAACCTTATGTTTCCAGCGGTAGTTACATCCAAAAGATGTCAAATTACTGCGACACCTGTCACTACGATGTAAAAGCGAAAACTGGCGAGAATGCTTGCCCATTTAATCTTTTGTATTGGCACTTTATCGATCGTCATCACGATAAACTGGTCAAGAATGGGCGGATGGGACTGATTCTGAAGCAATGGGAAAAGCGTGATGCCAACGAAAAACGGCAAATTATCCAAGAGGCACAAGCCTTTTTAGATAATTTGCCGCGATCTTAGTTCGCTGTGCCGTTCAGTTTATTGAAAACGACGAGGGCGACGGTCTGTTTTAGGTTTACGCGGTGGACGCGCAGCAATGCGCGCATCAGCCAGCGTTAAATCCATTTTCTGTTGACGTACACGCGCTTTTTGCAACAAGCGTAAAACACCTGTTGGCATACCTTTTGGCAATTCAACCAAGCTGTGGTTATCAAACAGTTGGATTTGACCGATATAACGGCTATCGATATCACCCTCGTTGGCAATCGCGCCGACGATATCTTGTGGACGAGCGCCGTGTTCACGACCCACTTGAATACGATAGGTATCGAATTCAACGTTGGCATCGCGACGGTCACGACTACCGGCACGCGGCTTTTCGCTGCGCTTACGATCACCACGATCAGCACGCTCTGGGCGCTCAGCAAACTTCTTCGGCGCTGGATCAGCAGGGACAATCAGCGGACGTGCCGCTTGTTGTTGTGCTAACAACGCAACCGCAATGTCTGTTGCCGACAAACCCGTGTCTTGCTGCATTTTCTCAACGATGGCGCTAAGTTCTGCGTTCTCGCCTTTCGCTATTTGCGCAACAATTTTGTCTTGCAATGCTTGTTGGCGATGCGTGCTCAGTTCAGCCGCAGTTGGAATTTCAAAAAACTCGATGCCGCTATTAGTTAAACGCTCATAGTGGCGCAACAAATGTTTTTCTTTCGCGCGATAGAACAAAATGGCTTCGCCGCTGCGACCTGCACGACCCGTACGGCCGATACGGTGCACATAAGCCTCGGTATCACCAGGCAAGTCATAGTTAATGACGTGGGTAATTTCAGGAACATCAAGGCCACGCGCAACAACATCTGTGGCAACCAGAATTTCAATATGACCACTACGCAATTGGCTTACGGTTTGCTCACGTTGGGTCTGATTCAAGTCTCCGCTTAACGGCGATGCTTTAAAACCAGAACGTTGCAACAACTCAGTGACTTCCATGGTGTCACTACGCGTGCGCACGAAGATCAACACACGCTGGTATTCCATAGTTTCTAGAAGACGCGTCAACGCCACCATTTTAGTTACACCACGAACCTGCCATGCGCGTTGACGAATGGTCGACTTGGCGGCATTTTTTGGCGCAATTTGAATATTCACTGGCTGTTCACCAGCTTCATTAATCAAGAATTTTTTCGCCAGCTTACGAATCGCTGGTGGCATAGTCGCAGAAAATAGCGCGCGTTGTGCCTGAGCAGGCACCGCAGCCATGATCGCTTCGATGTCATCAATAAAGCCCATATTGAGCATTTCATCGGCTTCATCAAGGACCGCCATACGCAGGTTTTGCAACTGCAATACGCCTTTCTTGAGCATATCGAGCAAGCGCCCTGGTGTACCTACGATGATTTGTGCGCCGGTGCGCAATGCTTTGATTTGTGGACCGAACGCGGCACCACCGTAAACGGTAGCTACTTCAAGGCCACGCTGTTGCTGGCCAAACTCAGTAATAGCTTCAGCTACCTGAATGGCCAATTCACGTGTTGGTGCTACAACGAGCATTTGCGTTTGACGCAAGCTCGCATCCAACAGCGTCAAACCTGGCAAGCCGAAAGCTGCTGTTTTACCGGTACCCGTCTGAGCTTCGCCCAAGACGTTCTGCGAGGCCAACAGTGCAGGAATCGCTTGCAACTGGATTGGCGTAGGCGTGGTGAAATTCATTTTTTCGAGCTGCTTAAGCACAGCAGAGCTTAGGCCCAAATCGGCGAACGATTGGCCAGTCATAACTTCAGACATATTTTTCTCACATGTTTCTGTAAAGCGTATAAGGGGGAAGTACGCCTGGCTACAGAACACGATGAACACTCTGGCAGGATAATAGGCGCTGAACCCCAGCAAATCAGGGGTTGAGCCGCTCCCATCATTAGCGGTAGTAACCCTGAGGCGGCGAACTATACGCGAATCCCCCTAAAACTGCAAGTTAAACTTAGTTTGAAACCCGTGCGTAGAAAGAACATACTCGGTAACAAGTACTTGTAAATTTTGTGCCTCACTCTTGCAGTTCGCACGCTGCATTTTAAAAAGGGAGAGACTATGACTTCTCACTCGATGCGTTCATTAACCAAAACCAACGCTTTTATTGATGGTCATTGGGTCCCGGTTGACCAGCGCTTTAAAGTTACCAATCCAGCAACGGGCGAAGTCATCGCCGAAGTTGCTGATGCGGACGCGGCGCTAGCCGAGCGGGCGATCGAAGCAGCGCAGCGCGCGTTAGAAGGGTGGCAGAAAAAGTTACCTGGTGAACGCGCAGCTATTCTGCGGCGTTGGTTTGATGCGATGCAGCAGAACAAACAGGCATTAGGCGAATTAATGTCGGCAGAACAAGGCAAGCCTGTTGCCGAAGCTATTGGTGAAATCGAGTACGGCGCTAGTTTTGTTGAATGGTTCGCAGCAGAAGCGGAACGCAGCTATGGTGATATTCTGCCGTTGCAAGATCAAGGCAAGCGCGTGTGGATCACGAAACAAGGCGTAGGCGTGTGTACGGCAATTACGCCATGGAACTTCCCCAACGCAATGATCACACGCAAAGTTGCGCCAGCACTCGCGGCCGGATGCACCATGGTGGTTAAACCGCCACAGTTAACGCCCCTCTCGGCGCTGGCTTTGGCTCAGCTTGCAAGTGAGGTGGGCATTCCAGATGGCGTTTTAAACTTTGTTCCGAGTACTGATGCAAAAGGTGTCGGTAAAGTACTGACCGAGCACCCTCGGGTGCGCAAGTTCACCTTCACCGGTTCTACCGCGGTTGGCAAAAAGCTAATGCAACAATGCGCCAGCAATGTCAAAAAGGTCAGCTTTGAGCTAGGTGGTAATGCTCCCTTTATCGTGTTTGATGATGCTGACCTCGAGCTCGCCGTTGAACAACTGATGATATGTAAGTTCCGCAACGCCGGACAAACTTGTATTAGCGCCAACCGCGTTTTAGTGCAAGAAAGTGTTGCCGAAGATTTTACCAAGAAACTACAAGAGAAATTAACGAAACTGAGCGTCGGACCGGGTCATAAAGAAGATGTCGACTATGGTCCTTTGATTGATAAAGATGCCATTGAAAAAGTCCAACGCTTGGTTGACGAGGCGCTGGAGCAAGGAGCTGAGTGCGTAACTGGTGGCAAAGTTATGGATGACGTCGGCGAACTATTTTATGCCCCTACCCTCATCACCGGGGTCAATGCTCAGATGTCGATTGCTCAAGAAGAGATATTTGGTCCAGTTATCGCTCTGCAAACCTTTGAGACTGAAGAAGAGGGGATTCGCAAGGCAAACGATACGCCATTTGGCTTAGCCGGTTATTTTTGTGCCGAGGACTACCGTCGTATCGAACGCGTCTCGAGTGCGCTGCAATGCGGTATGCTCGGTGTTAATGCCGGTGCAATCTCGCATGCTTACAATGCTTTTGGCGGCGTAAAAGAATCTGGTATTGGCCGTGAAGGCTCCAAGTATGGCCTTGCGGAATATCAGGAAACCAAAACTATTACCCTAGGTGGATTTGCATGAACGATATGATGCAGCGTTTACGTCACAGCTATATCAGCGGGCTCACCCGCCCGCTGAGTTGGCGCCAGCAACAGTTGCAACAGCTTACAGCGCTGCTGAACGACCATGAGCAAGCACTTTTGCATGCATTAGAACAAGATCTTGGCAAAAGTGCCGCCGAAGGTTGGCTCACCGAGATCGGCTTCTTGCACAGTGATATTAAGCACACGCTTAAACATTTGCGTAAATGGATGCAACCACGCAAGGTGTCACAACCGTTAATGGCATGGCCCGGTAAAAGCTTTTTACAACCAGAACCGCTTGGCGTAGTGCTGATCATTGGGGCCTGGAACTACCCTCTACAATTACTCTTAAGCCCAATGGTAGCAGCTCTTGCAGCTGGTAATTGTGTGGTCCTGAAGCCATCTGAACTGGCTCCGAATACGGCCACATTACTGGCCCGTTTGATTCCTGATTATTTACCGAGCGAAGCAGTACAAATTGTGACTGGCGGTGCCGAGACTGCGCAAGAGCTGTTAGCACAACGTTTCGATCACATCATGTATACCGGTGGTGGTCGCGTCGGTCGTATTGTCATGAAAGCGGCCGCCGAATATCTAACGCCTGTCACTTTGGAATTAGGTGGTAAGAGCCCTGCCGTGGTGCTCGCTGATGCCGATTTAAAGACCACCGCACGACGCATAGCCTGGGGTAAATGGTTGAACGCAGGGCAAACCTGCATCGCGCCGGACTATGTACTGGTGCAAGATAGTGCTAAAGATGCCTTAGTTGATGAGTTGCGTGCGGCTATTGAGGACTTTTTCGGAACCGATGCTAGCGAAGCTGAAGATTATGGCCGTATTGTGAATGAGCAGCATTGGCAGCGCTTGGTCGACTATCTTGATGACGGATCTGTCGCCCATGGCGGGGACCATGATCGCGAGCAAAGATTTATCGCGCCTACCCTACTCACCGATGTCGCGGTAGACAGTAAAGTCATGGAAGAAGAAATCTTCGGCCCGATTTTGCCGATCATCAGCGTGCCGAATCTAGCGACTGCGGTGGAGTTTATTCGCGAGCGCGATAAGCCGTTGGCGCTTTATGGCTTCAGCGCATCCGCACGTAGCTTGCAACAGTTAACCGAACAGACACATGCCGGTAACCAATGCAACAACGACACCTTAATGTTTATGCTTAACCCTGAGTTACCTTTTGGGGGGGTCGGCCCAAGTGGTATGGGGCGCTACCATGGCAAATTCGGCTTTGACACCTTTAGCCATCTAAAAGCGGTGATGCAACGTCCGTTTTGGCTCGATCCCAACTTCCGTTATCCCCCCTACACTTCGTTTAAGCGCAAGTTGTTACGGTGGTTCAGTTGAATTTAGAGTGACCACCCTTATATCTAGGCAAATACCTGAAACTGAGGAAGCTCCGTGGCACAAGTAGGAATCAATGTAACGGCTGAAAACTTTCAGCAAATTATTCTAGAAGGCTCAAAACAAAAGCTTGTTATCGTCGATTTTTGGGCGGATTGGTGTGAACCTTGTAAGCAGTTGATGCCGGTTTTAGAAAAACTCGCAGCCGAATACAGTGACCGGGTAACGCTAGCGAAAATCGACTGCGAGGCACAACAACAATTAGCCGCGCAATTTGGCATTCGCAGCCTGCCGACGGTAGCATTTTTTAAAGATGGGCAGCCGGTTGATGGCTTCGCTGGGGTAGAGCCTGAAGCGAGTATTCGTGCTCGTATCGAACAGCATGTGCCGGGCCCTGGCGCTGACCTACTGCAACAAGCTCAACAGCTGTTACAGAACGAACAATTTCAAGACGCTTATGCATTAGCCAAACAAGCTCTTGACTTGCAACCCAATGATACTGAGGCGAAGTTAACTTTAGCGGATGCCGCTTGCAGTGTTGGCAGACTTGAACAAACTGAAACCTTGTTGGCAGAAATCGGTTTGGCCGACCAAGATAGCTATTACCAACATGTGGTGAGTAAGCTGCAAATCGCCAAACAAGCCGCCGACAGCCCTGAACTGCAAGCATTACAAGAACAACTGGCAGCTGAACCGGATAATCTTGAGTTACAACTCGAGTTAGCTGGCAAACTCTATCAAGTGCAACGCATGGAAGAAGCACTGGAAATAGTATTCACGATTTTGCGCCGCGACTTCAGTGTGGCTGAGGCGAAAAAACAAGCTTTAGACATGCTCAACGGTCTCCCCAAGGGCGATCCTTTGGCGTCAAAATATCGTCGCCAACTCTACAGTATGATGTATTAATCGCCCGCTTTACGAAAGGTTAAATTCACCCGCTGTCTGCCGAGGCGCGGGTGATGGCCATCTGCTAACGGCATCACCCCATGGTAACGCAAGCGATCTTCGCCACCCCAAACCACCACGTCGCCGTGCTTTAGGATGATGCGCTGCGGTGAGCCTTTACGCTCGAGACCGCCCCAAAGAAAAGTCGCCGGTAAACCCAGTGAAACTGAAACGATGGGAGCACTAAAGTCGCGCTCGTCTTGATCACGGTGCAGTCCCATCTTAGTGCCGGGAAGATAGCGGTTAATCAAGCAACTATCGGCACTAAATCCGGCAAAACCAGCAGTTGTCGCAGCCCGTTGCGCTAGCTTGGCAAACACTACAGGCATCTCCGGCCACGCACGCTCAGTTACTGGGTCAACGTCAACATAGCGATAGCCTTTGCGATCACTGTGCCATCCCCAGCTTCCACAACATGTAGTTTGCACTGACATTTGCTGCCCACCTGGGGTTTGCAACTGGCGAAAAGGCGCTTGCTTTACCAGCTGTCGCAGCTCATTAATAACCTCATCCACGACTGCATCAGCGAATTGTTTCAGCACATAACTCTGTTTACCAATCGCCAAAATCGGTGGATTTGTCGAATTATCAAATAGGTCTTCTTGCATTGTTTTGTTACAGCTATCAAGCTTGCCGCGCGCATTGGCATGCGCTAGGATTGAGCGATTAATCAACGGAGCCTACCGCAGGCTCCATCGCGTGTCGAATAATAACTATAAATGAAGGTCTCCTTATGAGCACATCTCGCGAGCACTTCAGCTCGAAAATCGGTTTCATTTTAGCAGCAGCAGGTTCCGCGGTTGGCATTGGTAACCTAGTCGGCTTTCCCGTAGCTGCAACCAAGAACGGCGGTGGTGCATTTTTAATTATTTATGCGTTCTTTGTCGCGTTCATCTGTTTGCCTGTCATGCTAGCGGAAATGGGTCTTGGCCGTCGCTCACAGCATAGTCCTTACAAAGCCTATGCCGAATTGGGCATGCAAACCAAACGCTGGCGTTTCGCTGGCTGGTTAGCAACGCTAACGCCTTTCATGATCGCAGTCTTTTACATGGTCATCACAGTGTGGATTTTTGGTTACCTGTTCCAGACCTTAGCAGGCAACTTAGATCAAATATCACAACCCGATTACTTTGGTAAGTTCGTCAACGATTACTCATTTATTGGCTACCTGGTCGCCGTCACATTGATCATCAATTTCATTTTGGTTGGCGGTGTCCGCAAAGGTATCGAACGCGCCTCAAAGATCTTGATGCCGACTTTATTCCTAATGCTGTTGTTGTTGGTTGGCTTCGTATTAACGCTCGACAATGCTATGGCAGGCGTGAAGTTTTATTTGATTCCCGACTTTAGCCAAATTGACGGCAGTGTCATTAATGGCGCGCTAGCGCAGGCGTTTTTCTCATTGTCACTAGGTATGGGTATTTTAATCACCTACGGCTCTTATTTCCGCCGCAGTGACGACATTGTCACTTCAGGCAAATTAGTCGCTTTGACCGATACATCGGTCGCCTTTATTGCAGGCCTGATGACGCTACCAGCCATCTTTGCAATCTACCCAGATACGAATCCGGAGTCACTGAATGACTCGTCAGTGTCGATGATTTTCTCGTTCTTCCCGCAAATTTTCATGCAGTTGTCAGAAATCATCGGCTACGGATTCGCAAGTGTTGCTGCTGCGGTGTTCTTCCTGCTTGCCTTTGTCGCTGCAATTACCTCGTTGGTGTCAATTATTGAAGTCCCTACTTCATCATTGATGGAACGTCGCAATATCTCGCGCAGTAAAGCGCTGCTGGTGATGGGTATCGCCATTACGCTATTGACTTTACTAGCGGCGACATCCTTTGGCCTCTTGCCCTTCGTATCGAATTTTATCAGCTATGCAGGTGTCGATAAGTCACTATTTGATGTCATCGTGGATGTGTTTTACGACACTATCTTGCCATTGAATGGTCTGCTGATCTGCTTGTTCGTTCGCTTCCGTTGGAAGCGCGAAAATCTTACAGCAGAACTTAGCGAAGGTAATGAAAACTACCGGACATCGTTCTTACACAAGTATGTGAACTTCGCTATCGGTACCTTCATTCCGGTCATCTTGGCAGTGGTCTTCGCAAACACTGTAGCATCGAAATTCTTCGGGGTTTCGTTCTTATAAGTTATGCATGCTAACCGTTATCAAACTTGGTTAAAGCAGCTCAAAACAGCACGGCAACGTGCTGTTTTTGTTTTTAGCCCTAGCTCGGCTGAACAAAGAGACGCCATTATCGAAGGTGTTGGTGCGCTGCACCCTGCACTCATGCAACTTGGTACCGAGCTTGGCACCCCTGCTTTGCATCACTATCGAGATGTTCTCGGCGAAACTCAGCAACAAGTTTTGGTCGATATGTTTCGTGGGTTGCATCTAGATGCACTTGCAGCGGTCGCCGGCACCATAGAGGGTGGCGGCTGTTTGTGGCTGATCCTGCCACCACAGTCGAGCCCGATGCGTAAACGTTTGCACAGTCACGCGCAAAAGTTTGGGCTGGTGCAATGGCTTAGCTCATGGCAAGACTGGGAAGCTTTAAAGCAATTACCGCAGCTAGCAGAAAAGTCTGTGACACCACCTGAGTTTCCAAGTCCTACCCAAGCGCAGATTATTAAAGCCATGACCACTGAGTGCGATGCCACGCATTTACTCATGGCTGATCGCGGGCGTGGTAAAAGTACGACTGTCGGACTTGCCATCAAACAATTGCAAAGCTTGAGTCCGCGCCAGATCATCGTCACCGGACCTCATCCACGCGCAGTTGCAACCCTACTAAATCACGTGGGGAGTGCTGATAAAGTCGAGTTTATGGCTTGGGATCAGTTGCTCAAACGCGACTTTACCTCCGCACCCTTGCTGGTTATCGATGAAGCAGCGGCACTGCCCTTACACATTACGCAACAACTCTGTGCTAAATTTCAAGTATGGGCTATCGCCTCAACTGTCGATGGTTACGAAGGTTGTGGTAAAGGCTTTGCCCAACGGTTTAATCAGTGGCTGCGCGAACGCTTTCAAGTACGTGAGCATACACTTACGGTGCCGCTGCGATGGGCAGAGGGTGATGCATGTGAGCAATGGCTTGACGCGGCCCTATTGTTGCGCAGTGCCACGCCACAAATTGCAACATTAGCTTCTACCGCTGAGCATCAATGGCAATGGTGTCGTGCTCACGAATTGCATGAGCAACAGCTACAAGCCGTCATGAGCTTGTTACTCGAAGCGCATTATCAAAGCAGTCCTAATGATCTACGCCTCTTACTTGATGACCCATCTCAACACCTTTGTTTGCTGTGGCAACAAGAGCAGCTACTCGGTGTCTGTTGGTTGGCCGATGAAGCTCCCGTTGGCAGACACCTGCAAGCAGCTGTGCTAAACGGCGAACGCCGCGTAAAAGGTCGTTTACTGCCACAAGCGCTTGGCTTCTATCGACAACAACCCGCTTGTTTAACCTGGCAATGGCAACGTATTGTGCGGATTGCGATACAACCACAACTACAACGCCATGGACTGGGTTTAAACATGCTAAATGCAGTCATTGAGCGCGGTGTGGCGCAGGGCTTTTGCGCACTTGGTACCAGTTTCGGAGCGACTCCTGAAGTATTGATGTTTTGGCAACAAACACCATTGATCGAAATACGCCGCGGAGCTAAACGCAATATGGCAAGCGGTGAAGTTAGCGCCATCTATGCGTTAGGCTTGAAAGCTGAAAGTCAGTCTTTACTTACAGCTTTAGCCGAGTTACACCAGGCCGAGCTCGCTTGGCATAACGCTGGTCAAGTCAATGTTTCGCGACAACTGCTAAAACAAACCATAGTGCCCTTGCTGAAAGGTTTCACGCAATCCCATTTGCCCTTTTCTAATATTCGCTTCGCTTGGTGGTATGTGCTCACCTACATTTCCGCTTCAGCTTCTACTATTGATCCTAATCGCTTATTACCAACTACATCTTACGCGCAACTGTTGCAGCTCGCGCAGGTAGCAAGTCGCGCTGAGTTTGAACGTAAACTGCGCCAAGAAGTGAGGAATTGGCTGGAAGAATTTTCCTCTACGGACAACAGTTAGATGCTGTTTGACCGAAAATATGCTATCTTTTTGCCTTTATATCACCCGTCAATCGAAGCAAAAGAAGGGGCGTTTTCATGTCACGAGTTTTAATTATTGGTGCTGGCGGCGTTGCTGGCGTAGTTGTCAAAAAATGTGCAATGTTGCCTGAGTATTTTTCTGAAATACATTTGGCCAGCCGCACCGTCGCAAAATGCGAGAAGCTGCAAGAACAAGCAGGTAAAGACCGTGTTGTTGGTGTTTACCAAGTTGACGCTGACCAAGCTAGCGAAGTTGCTGCCTTGATTCGCAAGGTACAACCTGATTTGGTGATTAACGTAGCCCTACCGTATCAAGATCTCCCGATCATGGATGCGTGTTTAGAAACTGGTGTGCACTACCTTGATACCGCCAACTACGAACCTAAAGACGAAGCTAAGTTCGAGTATTCGTGGCAGTGGGCCTACCATGAGCGCTTTAAAGAAAAAGGCATCATGGCATTGCTAGGTGCTGGTTTCGATCCAGGCGTGACGAACGTGTTTACTGCATATGCTGCGAAGCACTATTTTGATGAGATTCACTACCTAGATATCGTCGACTGTAACGGTGGTGATCACGGCCAGGCCTTTGCCACCAACTTCAATCCAGAAATCAATATTCGTGAAATCACACAACGCGGTAAATATTGGGAAAATGGCGAGTGGCACGAAACCGATCCAATTAGCGTTCGTGAAGATTTAGATTATCCGAATGTGGGTGTTCGTCCGTCTTACTTGTTGTTCCACGAAGAGCTAGAATCTTTGGTGAAGCACTTCCCGACCCTTAAGCGTGCGCGTTTCTGGATGACGTTCGGTGACCAATACCTGACGCACTTACGCGTGCTCGAAAATGTCGGCATGACTTCTATCCAACCAGTCGAGTTTCAGGGCCAAAAAATCGTCCCACTCGAATTTTTGAAGGCGGTGCTACCGAACCCAGGTTCTCTAGCCGAAGGCTACACCGGCTTAACCTGTATCGGTACCTATGTCACCGGACTGAAAGATGGCAAAGAGAAGACCATCTTTATTTTCAACAATTGTGATCACGCCGCCTGTAATGCCGAAGTGGGTGCACAAGCAGTCTCTTACACCACCGGTGTTCCAGCAATGATTGGTGCGTCAATGATGTTGCAAGGCCACTGGATGAAGGCTGGTGTTTGGAACATGGAACAATTCGATCCAGATGAGTTCATGGAGCGCCTGAACAAATATGGATTGCCTTGGCAAGTAGTCGAATGCGACTCACCATTTAAGCGCTAACATAATGAATAAAGCCTATTTTTCAGAGCAAATCCCTTCGCCTTGTTACTTATGTGACGAGGCGCTGTTGGAGCGTAACTTAAAATTGATGCAACGGGTGCAAGCTGAAAGTGGTGCGCATATTATTCTTGCGCTTAAAGGCTTCTCCATGTGGAGCACCTTCCCATTAATTCGTGAGTATCTTGTCGGTTGTACCGCAAGTTCAGTCTGGGAAGCTCGCCTTGCATCAGAAGAATTCGGACGTGAAGTTCATGCTTACGCACCAGGGTATAAACAGCAAGATATAGATGCGCTGTTGCCATTAGTGAACCATATCTCGTTCAATAGCTTGAGTCAGTGGCAGCGTTACCGCCAGCAAGTGGCTGCTGCAGGCGTGTCAATTGGCTTACGGGTGAACCCTGAGCATCAAGAGGCAGAAACTGAACTCTATGACCCGAGTGCGCCAGGCTCACGCTTAGGCATTCGTGCTCGCGATCTCGAGGGTGTTGATCTTGAAGGTGTTGAAGGGCTTCATGTTCACAACTTGTGTGAGTGTGATTCTTTTGCCTTGGAACGGACACTGCAAGCGGTTGAATCAAAGTTTGGTGACCTACTTAAACAGATGAAGTGGCTCAACTTAGGTGGTGGTCACTTAATGACCCGCGCTGGCTATGACGTTGATCACTTGATCAAACAACTGAAACGCTTGCGTGAAACCTATGATATCGATGTCATCCTCGAGCCAGGCTCAGCCGTTGCGTGGCAAACCGGTCCGCTGATTGCCGAGGTTGTCGATATCGTCGAAAACGATGGTCCTATCGCTATTCTCGATATTTCTGCCACAGCGCATATGCCAGATGTGCTCGAAATGCCGTATCGTCCGACCATTACCGGTGCACGCGAGCCTGGTGTGTTAGCGCACACTTATAAGTTGGGCGGAAATTCGTGTTTGGCCGGCGACGTCATTGGACTCTACAGTTTCGACGAGCCATTGCAGCCAGGTAGCCGCATCGTGTTTGAAGATATGATGCATTACACCATGGTTAAAACGACTTTTTTTAACGGTGTCGAACATCCAAGCATTGCGATTCTGCGTCGTGACGGCAGGTTCGATTTAATCCGTAAATTCGAGTACAACGATTTTCGTGATCGTTTATCGTAAAGGTATCGCTTAGCAATAAAAAACCTCCCAGTTGGGAGGTTTTTTTATGCGTTACGGGCGTACAAAGCGAGTCCTTGTAGCACCAACTCAGAGCGCAGTTCGCCGCGCCGCTTTAAGTCATTAGAAAGCAATGGCGTTGAACCACCGCTGTAGATCAGTCGATAATCAAACCAGTCCAGTTCAACCTCTGTTACGTGTAAAGCTTGCCGCACTAGTCCGGCGAAATTATTTACACAGCCATCGAGCAAACCATCCGGCGTCGACGTTCCTAGTTGATTGGCACGACCATAGAGCTGCGGGGTATCACTAAAGACCTTAGGCGCGCGCTGCAGCACTGATTGCTTCATCAATTCAACGCCGGGAGCAATCCAACCGCCCAAGTGCTTGCCATTTTCGTCGACCCAATCCACGGTGATCGCAGTGCCAGCATCAACGATAACCGTAGGCTTCTGTTGCTCATTAAACGCCCCCAGCATCGCCAGCCAACGATCAACGCCAAGATTCTCCGGGGTCGAATAGGCATTCTGCACACCGAAAGCAAACTGTTCTGAATGAACTTCGTACAATTTTAATTCAACACCCTGCTCTCGCAACCAAGACTCAATGCTGTTGCGTCTAGCATCTCCAGCTACAGCAGCGAGCCATACTGCACTTATAGCGGGCTTTAATGATTCATTATGTAAGTCTTCGTAGGTCGTATTAAATAATGGCTCTACATGGCCTTCAGCGTCCATAAGGGCGGTCTTTATACGAGTATTTCCAGCATCAATTAATAATTTATACATTTGCATCTCGTAAGCTAACCTCTCCAGCGTGATATTTTTGCACCACACCCTCGACCTCTACATTTAAACCACCATCGTTTGCGATACCGACGGCAGTACCACGAATCTTTTTATCACCGACTAATATGGTGACCTCACGTCCCACCAATTGATCAAATTGTTGCCAACGAGATAAGAACGCAGCGAGTCCCTCGCGTTCAAATACTGCCAACCCCTCACGGAATGCAGCGACTAAATCTTTGACCAATGCATTCCGATCAACGCGTTGCTCCAGTTCAGTACTCAGATCAGTCCATGGCTGCTCGATCGGCGCCTGCATGTGTTTGGGCATATCAACGTTAATACCGACCCCAATCACAGCATGTGCAGATTCAACTGCATTCCCTTCCAGTTCAATAAGTACGCCAGCAAGCTTGCGTCCACTTGCAAGCACATCATTGGGCCATTTCACCGCAGTATTAGCAACACCGTAACTTTGCAGAACTTCAGCAATGACAGTTCCAATCGCGACACTCAACCCCATAGCCGCAGTCATTCCACGTTCCAGAGGCCAATACAAACTGATATACAAATTACTGCCAAAGGGTGAAAACCAATTCTTTCCTCGGCGGCCCCGCCCAGCAGTCTGAGCCTCAGCGACAATGGCATAACCGGCCGGTAATTCAGATTTGTCTCGTAACCGTTCGCGGATCAGATCATTAGTAGAAGTAACGACCCTCTCACAAACAAGATCGTGAGCAATGTTCGTGTCAATCAATTGCAGCGGTGCGTGCAAACGGTAGCCCTTGCCGGTTACCCGAAAAACATCAAGTCCCAGCTTTTGGATGTCTTTGATGTATTCACTAATAGCTGTGCGCGTGACGCCAATTTCTCTGCCGATGACTTCACCGGAATGAAATTTACCGTCAGCCAGCAACTCAATGACTCGGATAATCCGGTCGATTCTCTTACCCATTAGCTAATCAATTCCTTGTGATTTAATAACCGCACTTCAATTTCGAGCTCAATACTAAACGCATCAGCTACTTGCCGTTTAATTTCATTTGCCAGCTGCAAAATATCTGCACCCGTAGCATTCGCTTTGTTAATCAACACCAATGCTTGTTTCGTATGCACGGCTGCGCCACCGATGCTAAAGCCTTTAAGACCCAGCGTATCAATAAGCCAACCCGCTGCCACTTTGACATTTCCATCCGCGGTCGGATAGCTTGGTGCCTGCGGATACCGTTCGAGTAAGCTGGCATACTGTTGCTGCGAGATAACTGGATTTTTAAAGAAACTGCCAGCGTTCGGAATCTCTTTGGGATCGGGTAGCTTACTTTGACGTATTTGGATCACCGCGTCTTTAATTGCTGAGGCCGAACGTGTGCCTGCAAGTTCAGTTAAACCGCCATAATTGAGCGTCGGCTCCCATGCATGGGGTAAGCGAAACGTTACCTCAACAATTACGTAGCGGTTCGCATTGCGTTTAAACAAGCTATCACGATAAGCGAATTGACACGCTTGCTGGTTGAAGCTCATAAAAGTGCGAGATTGCTTATCCCAAGCACGTACTTGGTGAATGTATTGACCTATCTCTACGCCATAAGCGCCAATATTCTGTACCGGAGCTGCGCCAACACTTCCTGGGATCAATGCTAAGTTTTCTAAGCCAGGCATATCATGTGCTAGCGTATACTCAACTAACTGATGCCAGTTCTCACCGGCGCCAACGCTAAGATAGTACGCATCTTCGGCGCGCTCTACTTTAATGCCTTTGATAGCCATACGTACCAACGTTGGCTCAAAGTCACAAGTGAAGATCGTATTACTACCTTCACCCAATACATAGTAAGCGTCTTCGATCTCAGCTAATGCAGCAGCATCGGTAATCTCGATGATTTTGCGCGCACTGTAGGGAAGCCGGAAGGTGTGGAGCGATTTAAGTGAGGTATTGTTTAGTATCGTTGTCATAGCAGCATTTTAGCGCCCTCAGTAACACAAGAGCAAGAACTTGAAGAGCCGTGATTCGTGATTCGGTATTCGTACGCTACGCTATTCGTGATTCGTGCGCTGCGCTGTTCGAACAGCGAGCACCGCGAGCGCACGAACAGTGAGGCTTGCCGAACGTACGAACGACGAACCCCGCAGTCGTTCGTTGGCACAACGAAAAAAGCCCCCAGCGTAAGCTGAGGGCTTTCCCGTAATTGGTGCCTGGCAGTGACCTACTCTCGCATGGGGAGACCCCACACTACCATCGGCGCTGAAGCGTTTCACTACTGAGTTCGGAATGGATCAGGTGGTTCCACTTCGCTATGGCCGCCAGGCGTAAACTTGGACAATATGAACTGTGATTGTAATAGAGAGTGAGTGCCACTCTGCTTGCGCGACGTCTTACGTCGCACCATTTGATAAAGTCATTCGAATCTTGTGTCTATCAAGGCAACCCTCAACACTTTTGGTGTTGTATGGTTAAGCCTCACGGGCAATTAGTACGGGTTAGCTCAACGCATTACTACGCTTCCACACCCCGCCTATCAACGTTGTAGTCTCCAACGACC